>JACMLU010000025.1 GCA_014379405.1 Flavobacterium sp.
AAATAATAAAATGAATACAACTTCCGATTTAAAAGTAGTGTACTTCCCATCCTGCATCAATAGGAGTATGGGCAAAAATAGTTTTCAAGCCGAAGACGATCTTCAATTGACGGAATTGACCCATCAATTGTTGCTTCGTGCGGGTTTTACCATAATTTATCCCGAAGCAATGGACACGCACTGTTGCGGAATGCCTTTTTCGAGTAAAGGTTTTGCCGAAGCCAATCACGCCCAATCCGAAGCATTGGAAACAGCACTTTTAAAAGCATCTGAAAACGGAAAATATCCTGTTTTGTATGATATGAGTCCGTGTTTTTACCATTCGAAAGAAGAGTTTTCGAAAGCCTTAAAAATTGTCGATCCCATCGAATTTATGTTGGATTTCGTGATGCCGCATTTGACAGTAAAAAACAAAAAAGATACCGTTGCCGTTTTCCCAGTTTGTTCGGTTAAAAAAATTGGAAAAATGGATCACCTTTTGGCTTTATCCCAACTTTGTTCCAATGAAGTAACGATGATTGACAGCAATTGTTGCGGTTTTGCCGGCGACAGAGGCTTCCTGATTCCTGAACTCAACGAACACGGATTACGTGATTTAAAAACTCAAATTCCAACTAACTGCAAAGAAGGTTATTCAACCAGTAGAACTTGCGAAATTGGATTGGAAAATATCAGTGGCATCGATTTTAAATCGATTTTTTATTTGATTGAGGAAGTGACTAGGTAAAAAATCCAACACAGATTTGCTTCGCCTATTTGCGATCTTTCGGTTCATGAATTTTATCAGGTTAATTTTTTATTGAAAAAATTTTATCCTTTTTAAAACTACAATTATATTTTACTCGTACATAGTAAGTAACAAAAACTTATTTTACTATGAAAACAACAAATTTGAACACTCGTCTCGCTTCGTTTCTTATGTTAGGAACACTAGCTTTTACCATTTTTTCGTGTAACAATGATAATACTGATTATTCAAATATGGCGCCAATAGCTCCAGATGTGAATTTTACAGCATTGACAAACACCAATAGCATTGCAAAATACAATGCAAGAAATTTGGCAACGCCCACTTCAACGACTACTATTACTGGTTTACCAAGTGGAGAAAAAATTGTAAGTATCGATTACCGACCTGCAACAGGACAGTTGTATGCGGTAGGAACTTCCAGCCGTCTTTATTTTATTAATGAAGAATCCGGTTTGGCTACTGCTATAGGAAGTGCTGCATTTACTCCAGCAATAAGCGGAACTACTGCTAGCATAAACTTTAACCCAACTGTGGATAGAATTCGTTTGGTAACACCAACAGGGCAAAATTTGCGTTTGCATCCTGAGTTAGGAACTGTTGCGGCTACAGATTCTCAAATAAACGGAGGAACATCTCCAAGTATTGGAGCTGTGGCTTATACCAATAGCGTTGCGGGTGCAGCCACGACACAGCTTTTTGATATTGATTTTACGCAAGATAAATTATATCTTCAAAATCCACCCAATAATGGAACTCTGGAAGAAGTAGGTCCTTTGACAGTTGACTTTGCTGGAGTTGGAAATTTTGATATTCTTCCTGATAATAGTTCAGCATTGGCAGTTACATACAATAATAATATGTCCAATTTATACACCGTTAATTTAGCTACAGGAAAAGCAGAAAAAGTGGGCGTTTTTGGAATGGCAGTTATCGGAATTGCTTTCAAAACCAATCCTGTTGCATTTGCAGCAACGGCTGACAATAAATTATACCGATTTGACCCAACCAATCCAACGATGAATTCAGTAAGTTTTGTTGGACTTTTAACCAGTGAAACTGTTGTCGGTTTAGATTTTAGACCTGCAACTGGAACACTTTATGCAATAACCAATCAAAGTAGATTATTGACCGTAAATACAGCCAGCGGACAAGTTACAGTCGTAGGCGTAGCTTTTACTCCCGCTTTGTCTGGAATTTGTTTTGGGTTTGATTTTAATCCAATGGTAGATAGAATAAGATTGGTAAGCAATACTGGACAAAACTTAAGATTGCATCCCGATTTAGGAACTGTTGTCGCAACCGATACCAGTTTAAATCCAAATACACCAGCGGTAAGTGGCGCTGCTTACACGAATAACTTTGCAAATACTGCCACAACTGCTTTATTTGTTATCGACTACACCACCAATATGTTGTACAACCAAAATCCACCGAACAACGGCACTCTGGTTCCTGTAGGCTCTTTAGGAATTGATGTGGATTCTGAAAATGGTTTTGATATTGGAGGTAGTTCCAATAAAGCTTTTGCTTTGTTTAAAGTAGGTGGAATGAGTGCTGTGTATTCTATCAATTTGACAACTGGAGCTGCTACAAAAATTAAGGATTTTAATATCACGGCAACTGCAATGGCGGTCGGTTTGGGATTCTAAAATAAATTATTTTGTTTTTGTTAGTAAACCTAGTCAGGATTTAAAAATTCTGGCTGGGTTTTTTTACTTAACTTTTCGGTTTAATAGTCAAAAATAGTTTACAAAGCATATAGAAAATTCAAATCTTTTATCTTTGGAACAGATTCTTTTTTTTATTTGATCATTGTATTTTTTAACTGTTTCATGTACTAATTTGCAATTGAAAATTTGTAAATACAAATGGAATAATATTCCATTCCAGGGTTTAATCTTGTTGAAGGAAAATGTTCTTTATTGGGACTATCGGGAAAATGTTGTGTTTCTAAACAAAAAGCTGTTCTATGATGATATGTTTTTTTATCTTTTCCAACGACGCTACCATCTAAAAAATTACCTCCATAAAACTGGAGACCTGGTTCATTAGTGTAAACTTCCATTTGTCTTCCTGAAATGGGATCCAAAATTTTTGCGGCAAAGTTAAGTCCATTCAGGTTTTGATTAAGCACAAAATTATGATCATATCCTAGTCCATAATTCAATTGTTTATTGTTGATTTCTAGCCTTTTTCCGATAGGGGTAAGTTTTTGAAAATCAAAAGGCGTATTTTCAACGGTTGCAATTTCTCCGGTTGGTATTAAACCTTTATCTACTGGTGTGTAATAGGCAGCATTGATTTGTAAAAGATGATCGTTAATTGTACCATTGCCTGCTCCTTTTAAATTAAAAAAAGAATGATGTGTTAGGTTAACCACTGTTGGAGCATCCGTAGATGCCCAATACTCTATTTTTAATTCATTGTTATCCATAAGTTTATAAACCACTTTTATGGAAAGATTTCCTGGATAACCTTCCTCCATTTCTTTAGAACGGTAATGCAATTCTAGGGTTTGACCGTCTATTTGTTTTGTATCCCAAACTACCGAATCGTACCCTTTAATACCACCATGAAGATGGTTTTCATCATTGTTTTTGGCTAAATCATATTCTTTTCCATCCAATGAGAATTTTCCTTTAGCAATACGATTGCCATAGCGTCCTATTAAGGCACCAAAATATTTTTCTTTAGAACTTAAATAATCATCAATTTTTGAATGTCCCAATACAACATCTTGATAAACTCCAAGTCGATCTGGCACCCATAATGAAACAACTTTTCCTCCGTAATTAGTAATCTCTGCCGTCATTCCAGAGTAATTCTTCAAGGTATAAAGCCTTACTTGTTTGCCATCTACTACTTTTTCGAAGCTGCTCTTTTCAATATGTTTACTATTTGTCTTTTTTTCGGTTTGTCCTAAAGTTATAAAAGTTGAAAGGAAAAAAGAAAGTGTTAAAATTATATTTTTCATTGTTTATTACTTTATTTTTTTGGTATAAATATCAAAATTTGTTTACTGCTGAATGAAGTGATTTAAAATGGTCTTTTTGCCCCCAATCGAAAAAAGTTTAAATCAACTTCAATGATAAAATCATTTAACAATTATTTTTTTCCATACTCCATATCTAGAAAAAGTTTGTAACTCTTGCTTGATAAATTTATTTTTCAGAGGATAATTTTTTTATTAAATCAACTTCTTCCTGTTTGTATGGAGTTCCGTCTTTTCTAAACACATCATGAAACCATTCAACTGGTTCTGCTCCATTTTCAACAGGTTTGTCCCATTCGTATATGGTATTTGATTTTCCTGCAACTAAACCCCAATTGATTGCGCCAATCTTTTCGTTTTTTAACAACGGTAAAATATTAGAAAATCTACTATTTCGTGTTCTTGCCATATATTCCGTGCAAATCATAGGTCTGCCATGGGTTTTAAGCAAATTAATTACTACTTCGTGATCTTTTGGTTCTCCATAGTGATGATAGGTAATAATGTCAGAATTCAAGGCTTGAATCACATTAACTTCTTGAAATTTTTTGCTCCACTGCCAAATTCCCGCAGTTAAAGGCTGACTCGGATTTACTTCTCTAGCCCAAACAAACACTTTCTCCAATAAAGGAACTGAAGCGCTAAATTTATCAGAATTTCCAGGTTCATTGTATAAGTCCCATATCAAAACACGTTTGTCATCTTTGAAGGTGCCAATTATGTCTTTGACATAAATTTCCAATTCTGGAAAATTACTAACTTCTCTTGATGCAGGATCTCCAGGGTCTTGTACCCATCCCGAATTGTGTGTGCCTGGTTTTGGTTCTGGTTGCTTTCCAATTTTAGGCGATTTATCCCAAACGTCGTCAAAAATCACCAAAATGGTTTTTATGTTATGTTTATTGGCCAGTTGTAAATAGTTGTTAACTCGTTTTTTAAATCCTTTTGGATCTGCTTTATATGCTAAACTATGTAAATAAACACGCATCGTGTTAAATCCTATTTCCTGAGCATACTGTAACTCTCTGTCTATTGTTGCAGCATCAAAAGAATTCTCCTGCCACATTTCAAGCTGATTTATTGCAGTACTAGGGACAAAATTGGCACCTATTATCCACTGATTTGCATTATACCAATTAGTCGCTTTTTCAATGGTCCACTTATTATTTTTTATGTTCTTTTCTTGAGAAAATCCCGAGCTTACAATTAAAATAACTGTAAGTATTGTAAAATATTTTTTCATATATTAAATTATTTATGTGATTAAAATGTCACTTTTCTTTAAAAAATACTACTGGTGTTTGAAGAACACCAGTAGTAACTTACTAACTAAAACTAAACTAATCTTTATTCCCCACTGGGCTTTACTAAATTTTTATCTAAAGATTCTGGCATTCCTAGAATAGGCAATCCATTATTATCCCAAGAGATTTTTTGCATTCTCATACTTCTATTTTCCCCACAACCCTGTCCTGGTTGCGGATTGGCATGATACAGAATCCAATCTTCATTACCATCCAAGGATTTAAAAAACGAGTTATGCCCTGGCCCGAAGGCATTGCCCGCAGCGTTAGAAACAAATAGGGGATTGGCGTCTAATCTTTTCCAAGAATTGATGTTCAAGGGATTTGAAGTAATTTCCATCCAAATGGCACCAACACTATATCCATCTTTCCAACAAGCACCAGCAGAATAGAAAACAAACACTTTGTCATTTTTTAATAAAAACTGTGGCCCTTCTGCAACTTGAGGATTTGTATTGTTCACTTCCCAGGCCGTTGTTGGTTTTAATATGGCGACTCTATTTCCTACCACACTAAAGGGAGTATTCATTTCTGCAATGTAAATATCTTGTCTTACATCCACATTACCTTCCCAGCCCGACCAGATAAAATAATATTTGCCATTTAGTTCAAAAGGAGAACCATCGATGGCCCATTTATTGTCTGGCAAAAGCAATTCCCCTTTGTCTTGCCAAACTCCTGTAAATGGATCCGCAGCCGTGTTTTCTAAAACCCACATTCTATGGTTTGCATTATTACCATCACTAGCAGCGTAGTAAACATACCATTTGCCATTTATTTTATGCAATTCTGGTGCCCATAGATCTTTAGAATTTAAGCCTGTGGATGGTGGTGTCCAAATTACTTTTTTTGAACCATTTTTTAAATCTGACATTTTATTTGTTCTCATCAACGTAATGTTGTTACCCGTTGTGAACGTTACAAAATATTCATTACCCTCTTTTATTACCCACGGATCAGCACCAGAATTTAGAATTGGATTTTTAAAAGTACCCGTTGCTATGGGCGGATCAATAATAGGAAGTGGTTCCTTTGGACTACTGTTGCTATTATCACTACATGACGTGCACGAAGCAAGTGATAGATAGAGCAGTAGTACACTAAGAATACTAGCTTTATTAATTATTTTTGATATTTTTTTTAAAACTACCATTCTGGATTTTGCTTCATGTTAGGATTTATGTCAAGTTCTCTTTGAGGTATTGGTAATAATTCATGTTTACCAATCTCAAAATTGTTGAAACCAGGGTCTTTGGTTTTTAATGAAGAGCCTAAATCTCCCCATCTTTTTAAATCATTAAAACGATGTCCTTCTCCCGTTAATTCTAAAAGTCGTTCGTGTTTTATTTGAGTTAAAAACGCTTGCTGTGACAATCCTATGGGCAAATTAGCTAATCCAGCTCTAGTCCTTACCTTGTTGACATATTGGTAAGCATTGATTGTGCCTCCGTTAGCATTTAAACATTCGGCATACATAAGCAAAACATCTGCCAATCGTATGAATCTGTAATTGTTAATACCTCTGTAGCCTTCAAAATTTCTTATGTGGTCATGAAGATTTTTTCTAAAGAATACACGATTGTTTGTCAGACCATAGCGCTGTGCCCATGTTTCACCATATACCATTGTTGCCGTTGGTCCTGCTTCATTGGTATAATCATAAAGATATGTAGCTGCTAATCTAGGATCTCTTTTGTTTAAAATAGTTTTTTCAATTTCAAATTCGCCTACTACCCATCTTAATGCTTCACCGTCACTCCAACCTATGCCTGGTGGTGCATAAAATTGACCCAAAGACGTACCATAATTGTGGTTTGCGGTATCCACATCATTATCAGTCCCTTCTGTTGGGTTTTCGATATAACTCCATTCAATTATGGATTCTTTATTAAATTCTGAGGTGACTTTAAAATTATCTGAATAGTCAGAAACCAAGCCATAAATGGTAGCTCCAGGACCAGTAATAAAATAATCTAAAGCGATTTTGGCATTAGGGTAATCTTTAATCTGCATATAGGCTTTGCCTAATAAAGCATGAGCTCCCCCTTTAGTCATTCTTCCTTTGTCATTTGCATTACCATACGTTTCTGGCAATCTTTTTGCCGCCTCTGTTAAATCCAATATCACCTGTGCCCATACTTCAGATTCTGAAGAAGTTTTTGGTAAGTCATTAGGTTTGGAAGGCTCTAATTGAAGTGCAACATTTCCCCATAAACTGGCCAAATGATAATAGTGCATCCCTCTAAAGAAATAGGCTTCGCCTAAAATTCTTGATTTTAACTGTTCATTCATTTGAATGTTAGGCACATTGGCTAGAACTTGATTCGCTCTAAAAATGCCCACATAATTATCTATGTATATGTCTGAAAAAGGACCAAAGTTAGAATCGGGTTGTATAAAATTATTCATGGCATTTGCAAGATCACTCCAAGGACTATAGCTTGCACCCACATCTGAGCGTAGGTCATAAGCCATCGGTTGCCATCTTGAGAATCCACCACGATGTAATGTACTATAACAGGAATTTACTCCTTTGATGGCGTCGGATTCACTTTTCCAAAAACTTTCGTTTGTAACCTCGTTTGGATTTATTATGTCTAGCTCATTGTTACAAGAATAAAATCCTATTGTCAATGCAATTAATGTTATTATTTTCTTCATGATGTTTGTTTTTAAAATTCTACGTTTAGACCAAGTGAGTATATTCTGTTTGAAGGCCAATTTCCATTGTCTACTCCTCTTTCCAAAATTCCATTTCCTTGTACATCTGGATCTAATCCGGAATACTTTGTTATCGTAAATAAATTTTGACCACTTACATATAATCTTAATCTTGACATTCCAATTTTGCTTAAAAAGGCATCTTCAAAATTGTACCCAAATTGTAGGTTTCTTAATCTTATGTATGACCCATCTTCTAACCATCTGTCTGAATTAAACCTAGCATTATCCACCAATCCTTGATCTCCAGTGGCAACGCCTATTCTCGGATCGCTTGTATTGGTATTTGTTGGAGTCCAAGGACTTATGTCACTTCTGAAATTGGTGTTTTGATAAGAATCTAATTCTCTTTTCACGCTATTAAATAATTCGTGACCAAAGATGCCTACAAATTGCATGCTCAAATCAAAGTTTTTGAATTCAAAGCCAAGTTGCATTCCAGTTTGCAAAGTAGGCCAAGGCGTAGAACCACTAAAAGCTCTATCTCCATCGGTAATTTTTCCGTCTCCATTGTCATCAACAAATTTGATGTCTCCTGGTTTTGCAAATGGCTGAATGAGATTTCCATTTAATGAATAAGCATTGATTTCTGCTTGGTTTTGAAAAATACCATCGGTTTTTAACAAATACCATTGTCCTAATGGTTGCCCTACTTTTGATCTAGTCAATCCAGTTTGAATGTAATCTATTCCGCCACCTTGATTCCCAACTGCTTCCACACGATTCTTAATACTGGTTAGATTTAAACTAACATTCCATTTCAAACTATGACTATTATTTCGATAAGAAGCGTCAAACTCAAATCCAGTATTTCTGATGGATCCAGCATTAACAGGAGGACTTCCACCTAAATTCCCCAAGTATAAGGCAAAAGGTAAATTAGTAACTAAAGCATCTTGTGAAAGAGAATTATAATAGGCTGCTGAAAATTTTAAACTATTATCAAACAGGGCCGCTTCCATACCAAAGTTTTGTGTTTTACGGTTTTCCCATCTTAAATCTGGGTTAACTAATTTGGCTTGATAAGAACCTACTTGTGGAAGATCTCCTATAATGGCTCTGGTATTATTATTTATAGTTCCTTGCCAATCAAAAGAGCCTAAAGTCACAATTCCTAACTCACCATAAGAGGCATTTATTTTTAAATCATTTATCCAAGAAACTTTAAAAAAGTCCTCTTTGCTTATTCTCCATGAACCAGCAATTGATGGAAAAGTACCTGTTCTATTAGCGCTACTAAAGCGACTGTCTTTATCAATTCTTCCGGTTAAGGTTAAGTAATATTTATTTTTATAATCATAATTTATTCTTCCTAAATATCCAAAAGTTCTGTAATCATCGGTAATGGCTCCTTCAGTAGATGAGGTTCCGGTTGCTGAGTTTATTTGGTCAAAAACTTGGCCTCCTAGCTCAGTAACATCACTTCTTACTGCAAGTGAAAAGTCTCTCGTCGTGCGTTGGTCAGAAATACCTACCACACCGTTTATGTTATGATTACCATAAGTTTTGTTGTAATTCAAGGTGTGCTCCATCAAAAAGCTGGTGTATCTCGCTCTGTTGTCTGCAATGAAACTTGGTCTTTGAGCACCGTTAAATTGAGTGATTCCATTTTTTCTAATTCCTTTGGAGAAATCAAAACTTGCTTCAATTCCAGTATTAAATTTATAACTCAATCCGTCTAGGATATTTACTTTTATAAATGCATTCCCCACAACTTTGGCATTATTAATTTTTTCGCGTAATAGGTCATTTACAGCAACTTGATTTTTAGCATAGGTTACCGCATCTACCGTTCCAATTCCCCAACCTCCAGGATTGTTGGCGTTAACATATTGATCTCCCTGCACAGGAATGGTTGGCAACATTACGGCCATGTCAAAAAATGGATTCCCGGTATCGATGGAGTTCAAGGGTTGATATGTGTTTGTGTTTGTCAGTACAATGTTTTCGCCAATGGTTACTATTCCTCTTTTAAATTCAGTATTAATTCGAAAAGAAGATCTTTGAAAAGAACGTCCAATGAGTACGCCTTTATTTTCAAAATGGCTACCAGACATAAAATAGGATGAGTTTTCTCCGCCTCCAGAGGCAGAAAGATTTAAATCTAAAACAGATCCAGTTCTGATTATTTCATCTTGCCAGTTGGTATTAATGTTAGGATTAAAGTTGGCTCCAACGGAGGTAGGAGGTGTAAGTCCTGAATTAACATAACTTGTTGTTTGCATTTGGGCAAATTCGGTATTATTCATTAAATCCCAAGTTTGTGGAATCTCTTGAACACCCGTTAAAGAAGAGATAGAAAATTTAAGTGGTCCTTTTTTTCCGGATTTAGTGGTAATGATGATTACACCGTTTGCCGCTCTAGATCCATAAATGGCAGCCGCCGAAGCGTCTTTAAGAATTTGTATGGATTCAATGTCGTTGTTGTTTATTGTAGCATTGGCGTCGGCAATCATTCCGTCAATGATATAAAGTGGATTTGAGTTAACAAAACTCGCAGCTCCTCTAATTTCAATTTGAGAATTTTGACCCGGTTGACCGCCATTTCTAACAGTAACTCCAGAGGCTAATCCTTGAATGGATTCCGCAAAAGAATTACTGACAATTTTATTCGATTTTTTAGGATCAATCAATGAAGTTGCTCCAGTTAAATCTCGTTTTTTTACCGATTGATACCCAATTACCACTACTTCATCTAAACTATTTTCAGCAGTTTTTAATGTGATATTGATAACGCTTTTATTGTTTACCGCCATTATTTGGTCTACATATCCTAAGAAACTTACTTTTAATGAGGCAGAAGACGGAACGTTGTTTAAACTAAATTTCCCATCAATATCAGTTGAGGTTGAGGCATTAGTGCCAACTACGCTAATGTTGGCTCCGGGCAATGTAGCTCCTTGAGAATCTTTAACCGTACCGGTAATGTTTTGACCATTTTGTGCAAATCCATACTGAAAAAGGCAAATGAAAAAGAGTAAATGGAAGGATTTTCCTTTAAATGGATTTTTTAATTTTTTTTTCATAATCATTAAACTTTAGTTGTTAATAAAAATATCCCCGTACAAGAATATTATTTGGTTAGTCAATATTAATGCTTAATCAATAAGCGGTAGATACATTCTGCTTCAATATTTTTACAAAACGGTTCAATGGATTTTAAATCCTGTCAAAAAGTATGATTTGACACGAATTGTAAAGAAATAAATTTTTTGACATTATATTTTTTCTTAAATTTCAACTAAAAAAATATATAATGTTTAAAAATATCCTCATTTATTTATTTGTTGTTTTATTTCAAATAGGTTATGCTCAAAATCAAGAATACTACTTTTCACATTACAAGGTTGAAAATGGATTGTCGCATAATTCAGTTTTGTGCTCATTGCAAGATGAAAAAGGATTTTTGTGGTTTGGAACAAAAGATGGATTAAATAGATTTGACGGAAATTCATTCAAAAAATTTAGAAAGGAAATAGGCAATTCTAAAAGTTTAGGCAGCAATTTTATAGAATGCATGCACGAATTTAATCACACTTTATGGATCGGTACTGAAAGTGGATTATACAAATACAATGAATCAAGTGAGGATTTTGACCTTGTCAAAGAGTCGCAAAATAATCCCATACTTGACATTGAAAATGATAATGAAGGAAACATTTGGTTCATAGCACGTTCGTTGCTGTATAAGTATAATGTTAAAACAAAAACTGTCGAAAACTATCTGAAGGATTTTATAAAAGTAGAAGAAATCACAAAAACGCCCAATGGACAGATATGGGTGGCTTTTCAGAACATTTTATATCAATATGTAAAAGAAACCAATTCATTTAAGAAATGGGAAGTCAAGTTTCAACAACCCAATTTGAACATTGTAATAAGTAAAATTTACAGTTATAACAACAGTGAAATAGTCATTGGAACTCAAAAAAATGGTGCTTTCATTTACAATATTAAAAACAATATTGCTACTCAAATAAATTTATCAAGCAAAACCCCGCTGTATGTCAGAGATTTTGTAAAAAAAGGTAATGACTTATGGATGGCAACCGAATCGGGTTTATACATTTATAATTTAAAAAACACTACATATAAAAATTTAAGTAAAAGTTACAATGATCCGTTTACGCTGTCCGACAACGCTCTATACGCATTGACGCTTGATAATGAAGAAGGCATTTGGATAGGATCTTATTTTGGTGGGATTAATTATTATCCAAAGCCCTACACTTTTTTTAAAAAATATTTTCCCAAAATTGGAGAAAATTCCATTAGCGGAAACGCGGTTAGAGAAATTAAGCCGGATCAAGAAGGGAATTTATGGATTGGCACTGAAGATGCGGGAGTAAACAAACTAAATGTGAAAACCGGTGTTTTCACAAACTATCTTCCAACAGGTAATTCCAATTCCATTTCTCATTATAACATACATGGTTTATTGGTTAATGAAAATAAATTATGGATAGGCACTTTTGAACACGGTCTTGATGTGTTGGATATCCATACAGGCTCTGTGACCAAACATTATGGCTGGCAAACGAAAGGTAATTTGTCCAGCAACTTTGTGTTTGATTTTTATAAAACCAAAAAAAATGAAATCTATGTCATCACTGCTTCTAGCATAGAATTATACAATCCGTTAAAAGATGAATTTACAGTTTTTAAAGCTTTTCCAGAAGGCTATTTCTACACCTCATTGGTAGAAGATAAAAACGGAGCATTGTGGGCGGGTACTTATTGGGACGGACTTTTTTATTTTGACCCAAAAACCAACACCAAACGAGTGTTCAAACATGCAAAAGAAAATAACACAAGCATAAGCAGTAACGCCATTAATGGGATTTTTCAGGACAGCAAGAATAATCTATGGATCACTACAGAAAATGGACTTAACCAATATGATTTTAAAACAAAAAAATTTAAAAATTATACCGTAAACAACGGTTTGCCAAGCAATGTAGTCTATTCCATTTTAGAAGATAAAAAAAACAATCTTTGGATAAGTACCTCCAAAGGTTTGGTAGAATTTGACCCCTTTACCAAAAAAATAAAAATATTCACCAAGGCAAATGGGTTATTGAGCGATCAGTTCAACTACCATTCCTCGTATCAAGATAGTAATGGAACTATGTATTTTGGCAGTACGGAAGGAATGGTAAGTTTTAATCCTAACACATTCATTAAAAATGAATTTAAACCTCCCATTTACATTACCAGTATAAAAATTGACAATGAAGACATAAAGTCGGAGCGCAAAAAGGAAAAAAAATCCAACAATTCCTTAAACCAAATCACCGTTCATCTTGATGAATATACCATAAACATTGAGTTTGCGGCATTGAGTTTTAATGCTCCCGAAATGACCGAATATTGGTATAAATTAGAAGGTTTAAATGAAGATTGGGTATATTTAGGAAAAAACCACAAAGTCTCATTTACAGGTTTGTCGCCCAATGTGTATGCTTTTAAGGTAAAATCTCGTAATGGCAATGGCCAATGGAGCGAAGAATCGTCTGAACTAAAAATAGAGGTTTTGCCTCCGTTTTGGAAAAGCAACTTTGCGTATGTGTTTTACGCTCTTCTATTTCTATCAATATGTTTTTTTGTGTTAAAACAGTATCATTCAAAATCTATAGTTAGAAATTTAAAATTCATTAAAGAATTAAATAGGAAGAAGGAAAAAGAATTATATAAAGCCAAAATAGAATTCTTTACCAATATTTCCCACGAAATAAGAACTCCTTTGACGTTGATAAAAAGTCCGCTGGAAAAGATTCTAAAAAAGACAGATTACGACGCCGACCTGATGCAAAATCTTTCCATAATGGATAAAAACACCTCTCGGTTATTAGATTTGGTAAATCAACTGTTGGATTTCAGAAAAACTGAAATGGGTGGAACAAACCTTAATTTTGTTAAGTCTAATATTTCAGAATTAATTAGAAATGTACATACTCGATTTACTCCGATTATAAATGATAAAAAAATCAATTTTAGCTATGATTTAGGATTTGAGGATGTTTTTGCCATTGTGGATACCGAAGTTTTAAATAAAATACTAAGCAATCTTTTTAGTAATGCCATTAAATATTCCAATCATATAATAACCTTGTCTTTATCACAAGAGGATGATGTTTTCAAAATTGTAATAAAAAATGATGGAAAACTTATCTCCGCCCATTTAAAGGACAAAATATTTGAACCCTTTTTTGTGATAACAGAAAAAACAGACCAATCTAGTACTGGAATTGGTCTTGCTTTGGCACATTCATTGGTAGAACTTCACAAGGGCAGCCTTGTTTTGGATCACACGGTTTTGGATATGAATGCGTTTGTACTTACTTTACCGATACATCAAACACTTGAATTTAAACTATTTGATGACACGGATACCCCTGAAATAAATAAAGACATTTTCGAACCATTAGCCACATCCAACACAATACACACTCCCAAAATACTTGTTGTGGAAGATAATGAAGATTTATTGGACTTTATTGCAAAGGAATTATCACTTGAATATCAGGTCATAAAGGCTACAAATGCCCAAATCGCCCTCAAAATATTGAGCACTGAAAACGTACAATTGATTGTGAGCGACATAATGATGCCCGGAATGGATGGATTTAATTTTTGTAAAGAAATTAAAACAAACTTAGAAACAAGCCATATTCCAATAATACTTTTAACTGCAAAAACAACGCTCAATGCCAAGATAAAAGGATTAGAATTTGGTGCAGATGCCTATATTGAAAAACCGTTTTCAATGGAACATTTAAAAGTCCAAATTAGTAACTTATTGTCAAATAGAACAACATTAATTGAGTATTATTCCAGTTCTCCGTTGGCTCACGTCAAAAGCATTGCACATTCAACCATCGACGAAATATTTATAAAAAAACTCGATGAGTTTATCTATTTAAACATTTCCGACAATAAATTAAGTGTTGATATGTTGGCCGAGAAAATGAATATGAGTAAATCGACCTTGTACAGAAAAATTAAAAACATTACCGACTTAAGCCCCAATGAATTAATAAACATATCTCGTCTAAAAAAAGCAGCCGAATTCTTGACAACTGGTGATTATAAAATTTATGAGATAGCAGAAATGGTGGGGTATAGCTCACACATAAGCTTGCTAAGGAATTTTCAAAAGCAATTTGGCATGACTCCTAGTGAATATCTTAAATCAGAACAAAAGGAGTAATTAAATCAGCAAACCAATCCTTTTTACTGGTTTTTAAAATAATTTCTAGTTTTTACAACAAACTTTCATCAATAGTCGTCAACTCTTGAATAAAATTAAATTTTCTTGTTGCTAAATTCATAACTTAAAATTTTAGTCTAACAAATGTGTTTATTTTGATTGGCTTTTAAAAATAAATCCTGAAATTTAACTAACTATTTCATTTTCAATCATAAAAAAAGGAAGTTGTATTAAATCGATATTTTATTTGATTGAGAAATTGACGAGGTAGAGGAATTTTCACTAACACACGATAATATATTATACACTATTTAGAAAGAAAAACCGTATATTGTTAGCTCTATATAATATAAAAATGAAAAGATATACTTTATTGTTTTTGCTAACATTTCAAATGGTATTTTCACAAGAAATAGTAGTAAAAGGCAAAGCGTTTAATTCAGAAAAATTCAATGACAGAGATGTTTATATTTTCAAAAATGATACTATTAATAAATTAAGAAAAGTTAGTAAATCATACTATACTTTTTGGAAAGAGCATTCAAAGTTTAAAAATAGATTTGGTGATTAAAAATATCTATGGTGATTTTAAAAAAGACACTATTCAATTCACCTCTTATGCACATTCTTCTCCACTTGAACAAAATTATATTCCATTTAAGACTAGTTTTGCGGATTATGACTATTGTTTATTATACGTTTTGAAATATAAAGGAGAAATAATTCAAGTAAAGTATTTGTTTGATGATGTTTATATGATATCAGAAGGCAAGTGGGCGACGCAACTAAAACCAAAAGGACTATTTAACACAATCTCTCCTGACTCATATAAACCAGAAAAAATAAATTTCGGAAGACCAATTGAGTTTGAGTATGAAGATAGATTTTACAAAGAAATATATCAAAATTTCCCAGCAGCTTACAACACTGTAAGCGATGGAAAAATCACTGTAAATTATGGCTATTATGTTGAAGATTTATTTAAAATCAGAAAATCAGAATGGTTGAAACAATATGATTACTTGATAAAACAACAATAAATAATCTCTTAATCCTTCCCCAACATCTCCATCAATTCCAAAGCTCTTCTTGTCGTTTTTACATTGTCAAAAGTCAATAAAAGTCTTAAACCAGAAGGGGTTTGTTTTTCTTTCATTACACAAATGTTGCTGTTTTTTTGCACAAACTGAATCACTTTATGAAAACGGCTCGAAGTATAAAAATCCGATTGTTGATCAGACACAAAATAACCAATCATCTTACCTTTTTTCATTACCAGTTTTTCGATTCCTACTTTTGTAGCAACCCATTTGATGCGAATACTGTTCATCAAAGCATTGGCTCGTGGCGGCATTGGACCAAAACGGTCAATCAGTTTGTTTTGGAAAACAACCAATTCTTCTTCGTTGGTTACATTGCCCAGTTCGTTGTACAAACTCAAACGCTCCGTAACATTATTGATGTATTCATCCGAAAACAACAACTCAAAATCAGTATCGATTTGCAGGTCTTTTACGTATTCTTTTTCAACTCCGCTATCTTCGTTTTCATACAAATCCTTGAATTCGTTTTCCTTCAACTCATCGATGGCTTCGTTCATAATTTTTTGGTAAGTGTCAAAACCAATTTCGTTGATGAAACCACTTTGTTCGCCTCCTAATAAATCTCCCGCACCACGAATTTCCAAATCCTTCATCGCAATATTAAAACCGCTTCCCAGTTCCGAGAATTGTTCCAAAGCCTGAATTCGTTTTCGAGCATCATCCGTCATCGCTGAATAAGGCGGACAAATAAAATAACAAAACGCTTTCTTGTTGCTACGACCGACACGACCTCGCATTTGATGCAAATCGGAAAGTCCAAAATTATTCGCATTATTGATAAAAATCGTATTCGCATTCGGAACGTCCAATCCGCTTTCGATAATAGTTGTGGCAACCAAAACATCGAATTCACCGTTCATAAAAGCCAACATTAATTCTTCCAACTTACTGCCTTCCATTTGACCGTGACCAATTCCTACTCGGGCATCAGGTACCAAACGCTGAATCATTCCCGCCACTTCCTTAATGTTTTCTATTCGATTATTGATAAAGAAAACCTGTCCGTTACGCTGAATTTCATACGAAATTGCATCCCGAATCAACTCTTCGCTAAAACCAACCACATTCGTTTCGATAGGATAACGATTGGGCGGAGGCGTTGTAATTACGGATAAATCACGTGCTGCCATCAACGAAAACTGCAAAGTTCTCGGAATTGGCGTTGCCGTCAATGTCAAAGTATCGACATTGGCAGCGATGGTTTTGAGTTTGTCCTTTACGTTCACTCCAAATTTTTGTTCCTCGTCGACAATCAATAATCCAAGGTCTTTGAAAACCACATTTTTGTTGACCAATTGATGAGTTCCAATAACTATATCAAGTTTACCTTCTGCTAATTGTTTGAGGGTTTCTGCTTTTTGTTTGGCAGTTCTAAAACGGTTCAAATAACCGATAGAAACTGGCATATCTTTCAACCTTTCAGTAAAAGTTCTATAATGTTGGTAGGCCAAAATCGTTGTTGGAACCAAAATCGCAACTTGTTTACTATTATCAACAGCTTTGAAAGCGGCACGAATCGCCACTTCGGTTTTTCCAAAACCAACATCTCCACAAACCAATCGATCCATCGGTCGGTCGCTTTCCATATCGGCTTTAACTTCGGCAGTTGATTTGGTTTGGTCGGGCGTATCTTCGTAGATGAAGGAACTTTCCAATTCGTTTTGCAAATAACTATCAGGCGCAAAACGGAATCCTTTCTCCAATTTTCTTTTGGCGTACAATTGAATCAGATTGAACGCAATGTGTTTGACTCTCGCCTTGGTTTTCTGCTTTAGTATCTTCCAAGCATTCGAACCTAATTTATAAATTTTGGGTGGCGTTCCGTCTTTTCCGTTGAATTTCGAAATTTTGTAAAGCGAGTGAATGCTCACATACACAATATCATTGTCGGCATAAACCAGCTTGATGGCTTCTTGGGTTTTGCCTTCGACTTGAATTTTTTGCAAACCTCCAAATCGTCCAATTCCGTGATCGATATGGGTTACATAATCGCCAACAGTCAAAGTTGTCAGCTCCTTTAAAGTGATATTTTGCTTCTTCGAAACATTACTTTTGATACTAAATTTATGATAACGCTCAAAAATTTGGTGATCGGTATAACAAGCCAATTGATTTTCTTTGTCGATAAATCCTTGATAAATGGGCAAAACAATGGTGTTGTATTGCTTTCGAATGTTCTCGGAATTTTCTTCATCCAAAGTTTCGAAAATATCGTGAAACCGTTTGGCTTGAGCATCATTCGAACAAAACAAATAATTTTTGTAACCGTTGAAATGATTGTCATTCAAATTATTCAACAATAAATCGAATTGTTTATTAAACGAGGGTTGCGGTTTGATATGAAAATCAAATGCTTTTTTGGTTTTATAAATAGGCTTCGAACTCAATTCGACAACCGAAAAATCGAGACTTTTCTTGATGAATTCTGTCTGGTTTAAAAACAATTGATTCGGTGCAACGTGATTTACCGTAGCATTCAGATTCTCGAAAATCTCGGTAGCTTTGGCAAAAAGTCTATCCAATTTAGTAAAAAGAGAATCCGTATCTTGGATAAATAAAACCGTTTGATTGTTGATGTATTCCAAGAAACTTTCGCGGTTTTCCTGAAAAAATTTATTCTCCACGTTGGGAATAATGGTGATTTTCTTTTGCTTCTCGATGGACAATTGTGTTTCTACATCAAAGCTTCGAATACTGTCGACTTCATTACCAAAAAACTCGATTCGGTACGGATTATCATTCGAAAAAGAAAAAACGTCAACAATTCCTCCACGAACGGAGAATTCACCAGGTTCAGTAATAAAATCTACTCTTTTGAATTCGTATTCGAACAACACTTCATTGATAAAATCAATAGAGATTTGGTCGCCAACAGCTACTTTCAAAGTATTTTTATCCAACTCTTTTCTAGTCACCACTTTTTCGAAAAGCGCTTCGGGATAAGTGACAATAACAGCCGGTTTCTTTCGGGAATTGATGCGGTTCAATACTTCAGCACGAAGCAGAACATTGGCATTATCGGTGTCTTCAATTTGGTAGGGACGACGATAGGAACCAGGATAGAAAAGCACATCCTCATCGCCTATCATTTGTTCAAGGTCGTTCAAATAATAAGCCGCTTCTTCCTTGTCGTTTAAGATAAGTAAAAATGGCTTTTCGGTTTTTTTGAAAAGTGATTGCACCACAAACGAAAGCGACGAACCTATCAATCCATTCAATTGGATTTTTAAGTCGGCTTGTTGCAAACTATCGACAATTTGCTTGATTTTTGGCGAATTATCGTAGATCGAATATAGATTTTTTTTACTCAACTCGAGGGATATTTGGGTCTGGTTGTATCTGTGGTGTATTTGGAATCGCTCTTGTAGTATCCAACATTTTTAATAATTCTGACTCTCCTTCTTCGAGAGGGATTTTGCTTTTTTGCACAATTTTGTCCATTTGGTTTTGCAAGGAAACCAATTCTATATTGATTTCAGGAATTAAGGCAACCACTTTCTGATCGGGAATGTCTTTCAAATGAATGTATAAATTTAGCATTCGAACCTTGGTTATAAGAACTGCAATCCTGCTTTTTAGTTGAGGTTTGTCAAAATTTAATGGAATATTGCTATTCAATGCCATCACTTTCTTGGAAAGTTCCGCTGATTTTTTCTGGAAAGCACCAATGGTTTTCTTTGGTTTTTGATCTAATTCAGACAAAAATTGTCGCCATTCGTTCCAACCCAATACTGTGGATCGTGAAGTTTCATTGATTGGGTTGGCATTAAACACCCAAGCTTTATTGATATTCGAAAAAATGACTTCTCTCTTTAGTGCATCTTTCTTGTTTTCGACAAGGCGTTTTTCGTTTTCATCTTTACAGGAATTTAAAACAAAAAACAAGGAAAGAAGATATATAAATTTCAATTTCATTTCAATTTCATTAGGGCGTAAAGTTACAAATAAAGCGTACACAATAAAAAAACTATGCACAGGAAGTACATAGTTTTTTGATGTTCTATAAAGTCGAAATATATTTTTAAAAACTGTAATTGACGCTTATCCCAAATACCTATTTGATTTAAAAATTCAACCAAATTAAAATCGCACTACTTTTTTGGTGATTTATATAACGGTACTGCTGAACAAGCCTCACCATACATAATGCTTCGAGCAAAAGACTGTAGATTATGCGCTGCCAAAATATAAGCACGCATCGGCACTGGTTTTTTCGAACAGCCTTTTATAATCACGGCCTTGTTGTCGAATGATGAATAATCTATTTTGGAAAGGATTTCTTCATACAAAGCGGCATTCAAATCTTCGATGGTTCCGTTGACAATTTTCTTGGCAAAAGGCGCCAATTGTACAGCAACCAAAATGGAAGCCCAAGCCGGAACAATGGCATCAGTACTGCAATTGATGGCTACATACTGGTCTTTATATTGCGACCAATCGTGATTTTTGAGATGTTCCCTAAAGTCTTTTTCTTTCAACAAGAAACCTTCCATAAGCCATTGCGAAATGTCAATTTGCGCACGAATTCCCTTTGGATAATAATCTTCCAAGTCGAAAACCTCCAAAGTACTGTTGGCTACTTTATTTACAATTTCCTCCATTTTTTTAGTTTTCAGTCGCAGTCGCAGTTGACAGTCTGAATACTGAAAACTGCGACTGAATACTTTTTTAAAGCATTCCTAATTCTAATTTGGCTTCTTCGCTCATTAAATCTTTACTCCATGGTGGATCGAAAGTGATTTCTACTTCGGCACCTTTAATGTGCTCAATTGATTTTACTTTTTCTTCTACTTCTCTTGGCAAACTTTCCGCCACCGGACAGTTAGGAGAAGTTAATGTCATCAGGATTTTTACTTCAAAATCAGTACTGACCATTACGTCATAAATCAATCCTAATTCATAAATATCCACAGGGATCTCCGGATCGTAGATGGTTTTTAGCTTTGCCACGATTTCAGTTCCTAGTAAGTTGGTGTCTATTGATTGTTCCATAGTTTTATTATTTTTTTGCATCGAATGCCAATGCGTACATTTTTATATTTTTTATCATCGATACCAATCCGTTGGCTCGTGTTGGCGACAAATGTTCTTTGAGTCCGATTTCGTCAATGAAATCCATATCGGCGGCAAGGATTTCGGAGGAAGTTTGGTTCGAAAAAACCCGAATCAAAATCGCTATGATTCCTTTGGTTAAAATCGCGTCGCTATCGGCGGTGAAGACAATTTTGTCATCGTTTTGCTCCCCTTTTAACCAAACTTTCGATTGGCATCCCTTGATAATATTGTCGTCAGTCTTGAATTCTTCTTGAATTAAAGGTAAATTTTTACCCAAATCAATTATGTATTCATAGCGTTGCATCCAATCGTCGAACATCGAAAATTCCTCTACTATTTCTTCTTGTTTTTCTTTAATGTTCATTATTCTTTTTTAGCAAATGAATTTATTTTAGTAACTACTTTTTTGATGGCTTCCGGCGGATATCCGTGATCGAAAGAAGCTGTTTGATAGGTTTTGTCTTTATATGTAACTTTCAAATCGGCAATGGCTGCACCATCGTGAAAGCGCTTTTCTGTTGGTGCTTTTAAAGTTGGAAAACTTTCCAAATTGATGGTTTCAAAATGCGCCACCAATTCCTTCCAATCTTTTTCAGAAATCTTTGTAGCAACTGGCTTGTCGTTGCCATTTCTGTCTTTCGAAATGGAAACCATTTGGTCTTGAATGGTTATCTTTTGATAGAAACCTCTGGTATTGGCGGTATATTCCAAAACAGCCGTTTTCAAGTCGTTTTTGTTCTGACTTTCGCAGCTTTTGCCGAGAAAAATACTTAGAAAAATCATCGTAAATAGTTTCATAATTGTCTTTTTATTGTTTTTTATTGGTCAAATGTAATTGCTTCGCCTGCTCGAGCAAAGCTCTCGTGTCGCATAACCTCTTCGGTGCTTGTGACTAATTTATCGATTATGCTCATTTCATAATCGTCTTTATTTAGGCCAACATTATTTGTGCTTTTTTCACCGCTTCGACCATAACGTCAATTTCTTCTTTGGTATTGTAAAAAGAAAACGAAGCACGAATCGTTCCCGGAATATCGAAATAATTCATAATCGGTTGGGCGCAATGATGTCCGGTTCGAACAGCAATTCCCAATTTATCGATTATAGTTCCAATGTCGTACGGATGAATACCTTCTATGTTAAACGAAACCACCGAAGTTTTTTCCTTGGCTGTTCCATAAATTTTCAAACCTTCGATTTCCAATAATCGTTTGGTGGCATATTCCAACAATTCCAATTCCTGTTGCTGAATATTGTCAAAACCAACGGAATTCATATAATCAACCGCTGTCCCCAAAACAATTCCACCAGCAATATCAGGTGTTCCCGCTTCAAATTTGTGTGGCAAATCAGCATAAGTGGTTTTCTCGAAAGTCACTTCCTTAATCATTTCGCCACCACCTTGGTAAGGAGGTAATTTGTTGAGCCAATCTTCTTTTCCGTATAAAATTCCAACGCCTGTTGGGCCACACATTTTGTGTCCTGAAAAAACATAAAAATCACAATCCAAAGCCTGAACATCGGGTTTCAAATGCGGAACGGCTTGCGCGCCGTCTATCAAAATTGCAGCACCAAATTCGTGGGTTTTGTCAATCATATATTTAATAGGATTCAAAGTTCCCAAAGCATTCGAAATATGATTCACGGTTACAATTTTAGTTTTATCCGAAAGTAATTTGTCGAATTCAGCCATAATCAATTCGCCGTTTTCATCCATTGGAATCACTTTCAAAACAGCTCCCGTTTTTTCGCATAGCATTTGCCAAGGCACAATATTGCTGTGGTGTTCTAAAGCTGAAACCAAAACTTCATCGCCTGGTTTTAATATTGAAACAAAACCATTTGCGACGGCATTGATTCCATGTGTCGTTCCAGAAGTAAAAATGACTTCGTGGGCGAATTTTGCATTGATGTGATTTTGAAGTTTTCCACGCGAAATTTCATAGGCATCTGTAGCCAATTGGCTCAAAGTATGCACGCCACGATGAATATTTGCATTGATTTCTTGGTAGTATTCTGCAATCGCATCAATCACAATTTGTGGTTTTTGCGAAGTGGCTCCGTTGTCAAAATAAACCAATGGTTTCCCGTTAACGGTTCTGGAAAGTATCGGAAAATCGGCTCTAACTTTATTGATATCTAACATTATGTCTGCTTTTTTGTCTGGCAATTATTGGCGAAAAGTGCCCATAATCAACATTTTTTTAGAAAATCCAATTTTTCATTGACTTTTCATTATTTAGAAAAATTCTAAATACAAAAGTAGTGAATATAGAATTGTTTTATAACACCCATTTCACAATTTTTAACTGTTTAAATTTATTGTCAATATGTTTTATCTATACTGATTTTACTAAATTGCTTTATAATTAGCTTCAAATGAGAAAAATATTCAAAATTATTGGACTTTGCTTAGTACTGTACTTGATATATTTTGGATTTACAACTTATCCCAAACTGGATTTGATTTCAGGATTTTCGGCCAAAAGTGTGGCTTCTGGATATTTTATTGGTCATCGTTCGCAGGAAATGATTGAAAAAGGCGACAACGACATCAAAATAATCACTTTGGCAAACAACCAAATTGACGAAAAAGGAAAATTTGCCACCGCTTCAGTTTATGGTTTGAAAGAACGAAAAGCCATATACCGCGAAGGTTTGGGAGTGACTTTAATCAACGATGATTTTGATATTTCGAAACCTTATGAAGTTCCCAAAAGAACAAAAATCAAAAAAAATTTAGCTTTTCCTTTTGGAGAAAAGGAGCCGAAAGACACTGTTTTTTCGAATATTGATTATGCAAAATTAGAAAAAGCAGTTGCCAATGCTTTTGACAAAAAAGGTCAAAAAAACAAAAGAACACGCTCGGTTTTGGTGATTTACAAAGACAAAATCATAGCCGAAAAGTACGACACGGGTTTCGACAAAAATTCCAAAATTTTGGGCTGGTCAATGACTAAAAGTATTACTGCCACACTATTTGGGATTTTGCAAAAGCAAGGAAAAATTGACATCAATAAACCGGCTCCAATTCCTGAATGGGCAAACGATGAACGGGCAAAAATTAGCATCAACGATTTGCTTCATATGAATTCTGGCCTGGAATGGGAAGAGGATTATACCAAAATTTGTGACGCCACCAAAATGCTCTTTCAAGCCGAAGATATGAGCCAGTCGCAACTCCTAAAACCAGCAAAATTCAAACCCAATACCCATTGGAATTATTCATCGGGAACGACCAATTTATTGTCAGGGATTTTGCGAAAGCAGTTCAAAACACATCAGGAATATCTAGATTTTTGGTATTCCTTCTTGATTGACAAAATTGGGATGTACTCGATGGTGGTGGAAACGATATGGCCGGAAATTACGTGGGTTCGTCCTACAGTTGGGCAACGACAAGGGATTGGGGGAAATTTGGATTGCTTTATTTGCATAAAGGCAATTGGAATGGCGAGCAACTTTTTGATGAAAGTTGGGCCAAATATGTAGCCACTCCAACCAATGATTCCAAAGGAGATTATGGAGCCCATTTTTGGCTGAATGCCGGCGGAAAATTCCCGGGTGTGCCCAGAGACATGTTTTATTGCAGCGGTTACCAAGGGCAAATGATTGCCATTTTCCCAAACAAAGATTTATTAATTGTGCGAATGGGATTGAGCGAAGACTTTGATTTTAATGGGTTTTTGAAAGATATTATTGTAAGTTTGAAGTAATAAATCAAATATGAAATCAAACAAAAATCTTATCTTGCTAATTCTGCTTTCTCTTGTTTCAATTATATCAATAATTGTTGGATTAGCATCAAAATGGGTATTTAGTTATAACCTTTGGATAGGTTTATGTTTATTGACAATTTGTTTTATTTTGTATTATCAAAAGCATAAAAAGTTCAAATCTTTTTTTGGCATAATGTTAATTTTGGGAGTTTTCAATATAATTCGATTTGTACCATTTGGATTTAAAATAAATTTTATTTTTATCCCATTTGAAGTACTTCCAACATTTTTTTTGCTGATTTTTATTTTCTTGAATAAAAATCGAGTAATAGACTTAATTCAAGATTGGTTTACGACTTCAGATGAAGAAAAAGAAAAAAGTAGTCTTTCAAAATATGCAAGTTTCAAAAAAGATTTTCGAAATCTTTCTGATAATGAAATAGAAAACAGGTTAAATCAGGTTTTAGTTCCCGAAGCCAAAAAAGCCTTAATAGAGATAATAGAAGAAAGAAGTTGTGAAAAAAAATAAGAATTTATTAATCGCAATTCTTATGATGATAATAGGCTTTGCTTTAAACGGGGTAGCTTGGTCAACAGATATAGGACATCCATATAATACAATATGTTTTCTGTTAGGTCTGGGATTAAATCTCTTTGGATTAATACTTTTCATATTAAGTTTAGCAAAGAAATAAAAAAAACCCGACAGATTTTAAAAATCTTTCGGGTTTAAAATTATAATTTTATAATTATCTACAAATCAAATCCAATTTTCACGCCCAATTTCATTGCGATGATTTTGGTAATTCTTTGTTTTAATTCTGGTATTTTGATGCTTTCGATTACGGCATTCGAGAAGGCGTACATCAATAAAGCTTTGGCTTCTTTTTTAGGAATTCCACGTTGTTGCATATAGAACATAGCAGTTTCATCCAATTGACCCACCGTACAACCGTGAGAACATTTTACGTCGTCGGCAAAAATTTCTAATTGTGGTTTAGCGTTTATCGTTGATTTGTCGCCCAACAAAATGTTGTTGCTTTTTTGGAAAGCATTTGTTTTTTGCGCTTCTCTTTCCACATATACTTTTCCGTTGAAAACTCCCGTTGAATTGTCTGAAAAGATTCCTTTATAATCTTGGAAACTTTCGCAATTTGGCGTCGCATGATGTACTAAAGTGTAGTGATCCACATGTTGCTTGTCACCAATAATCGTGATTCCGTTTAGCGTACTAGTCAATCGTTCGCCAAAATGATAGAAATTCAAGTTGTTTCTGGTCAAATTTCCTCCAAAAGAGAAAGTGTGAACATAAACGTGGCTTTCTTGTTTTTGGGAAACGTATGTATTGTCAATCAGATTGGCTTCGTGATTGTCATTCTGGATTTTATAGTAATCGACAATGGCGCGTTTTTGAGCAAAAATCTCGGTAACCGAATTGGTCAAAACAGGATTATGGTTCAAACTTTGGTGTCTTTCGATGATTTGAACGTGTGAATTTTCTCCAACAATTACTAGGTTTCTAGGCTGTACCAAAAGTGCCGCATCGGTTCCTGTCGAGAAATACATAATCTCGATTGGTTTACGAACCACTGTGCTTTTCGGAATGTTGATGTAGGCTCCTTCATTGGCGAAAGCCGTGTTCAAAGAAGTCAAACTCTCATCCTTGCTGGCAATTTTATTGAAATAAGTATCAATAACCATTTTGTATTTTGGTTTGTTCAATGCCGATGACATCAAGCAAACGTCAAGACCTTCGTGAGTCGTGGAAGACAAATTGGAACTAAAAACTCCATCGATAAAAACCACTTTGTAAGTATCGATTTCGTGAATGAAATATTTTTTTACATCCTTGAATTCAATTGAGTTTTCGTGTTTTGGAAATACGCTAAAGTCATTTTTCAAGATGGCGTTTAGTGAAGTGTATTTCCAAGATTCTGCTTTTTTAGTTGGGAAACCTTTATTTTCAAAGTTTTTTATAGCAGCAGTTCTCAAATCGTGAAGTTCTGAATGAACATCGATTTTCTCTTCGAAAGCCATAAAAGACGATAGTAATTTTTCTTTCAATTCCATTTTTATACTGTTTATGGTTTATGGTTTTATGTTTATTGTTCAGCCAGGAACAATAAACTATAAACTACAAACAAATTATGCTTCTTGTTCTTGTTTAATCCAGTCGTATCCTTTTTCTTCCAACTCGTGAGCAAGAGATGCATCACCAGATTTTACAATTTTTCCGTTGTAAAGTACATGAACAAAATCAGGAATGATATAATCCAATAATCTTTGGTAGTGCGTGATTACGATAATAGCATTTTTGTCACTTTTCAATTTGTTTACCCCATTGGCAACAATTCTCAAGGCGTCAATATCCAATCCAGAATCGGTTTCGTCAAGGATGGCCAATTTTGGTTCCAACATTGCCATTTGGAAAATCTCGTTACGTTTTTTCTCTCCACCTGAAAATCCTTCATTCAGGGAACGAGACAAAAACTTGCGGTCAATTTCCAATAATTCCGATTTTTCGCGGATTACTTTCAACATTTCGTTGGCAGGCATTTCTTCCTGACCATTTGCTTTGCGAGTTTCGTTGATGGCCGTTCTCATAAAGTTGGTTACCGAAACTCCAGGGATTTCAACAGGGTATTGAAACGAAAGAAAAACACCTTTGTGCGCTCTTTCTTCTGGTGCCAATTCCGAAATATCTTCGTTGTCCAAAAAGATATCTCCTTCGGTCACTTCGTAATTTTCGTTTCCGGCAATGATGGCAGAAAGGGTACTTTTTCCGGCACCGTTAGGTCCCATAATGGCGTGTATTTCTCCCGCTTTCACTTCAAGGTTAATTCCTTTAAGAATTTCTTTGTCGCCAATTGAGGCGTGTAAATTTTTTATTGATAACATTGTTTGTTTTGTTTATTCGTAATGACCTTTTAGTGATAAAATGTCTAATATTTCAATGGTGTTTTCTTCTGTAACTCTATAAATAATTCGATGCTCTTGATTGATTCTTCTTGACCAACGACCAGTCAAATTATGCTTTAATTGCTCAGGTTTTCCGATTCCTTCAAAAGGATGTAGTTGAATGTCTTCAATTAAAAGATATATTTTATTCAATATTCCTTTATTTCCAGACTTTATCCAAAAATCTAAATCTGATTTTGCTTTATCAGAAAAATCTATTTGCATAATTCTTTCAATTCTTCCATTGTCATTCTGGTTCCTTTGCCTTCTTTTATGCTCCTTTCTGCATCCAAAATTTCTTTTACAAATTCTGGATTGTACGGTTTGTCTTCATTTTCAATTTCAAAACCCAATGATTTTGCCAAAGATTTCAATAATGGCAAATCTTTTTTCTTAACGTTTTTTAAAATGAGTTCCATAACAATTGTAATTTAATGTTAGTTCTTCAAATTTACAAAAATTAACCTACCGAACCTTCTAAACTAATTTCCAACAATTTCTGTGCTTCCACGGCAAATTCCATTGGCAACTTATTCAATACATCTTTGCTGAAACCATTTACGATCAAGGCAATCGCTTTTTCAGTTGGAATTCCGCGTTGATTGCAATAGAAAACTTGGTCTTCTCCAATTTTACTTGTTGTTGCTTCGTGTTCTATTTTTGCTGATGGGTTTTTACTTTCGATATATGGAAAGGTATGTGCTCCACAATTGTTTCCCATCAACAAAGAATCACATTGTGAAAAGTTTCTTGCATTGTCTGCATTTGGACCAATTTTCACTAATCCTCTGTAACTATTTTGTGATTTTCCAGCAGAAATTCCTTTGGAAATAATAGTCGATTTAGTGTTTTTTCCAATATGAAACATCTTGGTTCCTGTATCGGCTTGTTGGTGATTATTGGTTACAGCAATCGAATAAAATTCGCCTACTGAATTATCTCCTTTTAAAATAACCGAGGGATATTTCCAAGTTATGGCAGATCCAGTTTCTACTTGTGTCCAAGAGATTTTTGCGTTTTTCTCGCACATTCCTCGTTTGGTCACGAAGTTAAAAACTCCTCCTATACCTTCTTTATTTCCTGGATACCAGTTTTGAACCGTTGAATATTTGATTTCGGCACCTTCTAAAGCTATTAATTCTACTACAGCAGCGTGCAATTGATTTTCATCACGACTTGGAGCCGTACATCCTTCTAAATAAGAAACATAACTACCCTCATCCGCAACTAATAAAGTTCTTTCGAATTGTCCTGTTCCAGCTTGATTGATACGGAAATAAGTTGATAATTCCATTGGACAACGAACGCCTTTTGGAATATAACAGAAACTTCCATCTGAGAAAACAGCTGAATTTAATGCCGCATAAAAGTTGTCTTTTTGCGGAACAACAGTACCCAAATATTTACGAACTAATTCTGGATGCTCTTTAATGGCTTCGGAAATACTCATAAAAATGATTCCTTTCTCTCCTAAAGTTTTCTTGAAAGTCGTTGCAACAGAAACTGAATCGACTACAATGTCCATAGCGACATTGTTCATCATTTTTTGTTCATCAACAGAAATACCCAACTTTTTATACATTTCTAAAAGTTCAGGATCTACATCGTCTAATGTTTTATTTGGATCAATAGCTTTTGGAGCTGAATAATAGGAAATCGCCTGAAAATCAGGTTTGGTATATTTTATATTTGCCCATTCTGGCTCAATCATTTGTTCCCAAGCACGGAATGCCTCAAGACGCCAATCGGTCATCCATTGTGGTTCTTCTTTTCGCAAAGAAATAGCACGAACGATGTCTTCGTTTAAACCAATAGGAAACGTATCCGATTCTATATCAGTATAAAATCCGTACTCGTATTCTTTGGTTTCGAGTTCAATTTTTAAATCGTCTTCGGTATATTTTGACATAATTTTTGTTTAAATGTTTTACAAAGAGAAACTCTCTCCGCAACCACAAGTTCTACTTGCATTTGGGTTATTGAAAACAAAGCCTTTTCCGTTTAATCCACCTGAAAATTCTAAAATTGTTCCAGCCAAATACAGAAAAGATTTTTTTTCGACAGCAATAGTTATATCGTTATCAACGAAAATCTTGTCATCATCGCCTTTGTTTTTGTCAAACTTCAAATCATAAGACAATCCCGAGCATCCGCCACTTTTTACGCCTACTCTAACATAATCGACTGCAGCATCAAAACCATCGTCTTTCATCAAGTCGATAATTTTCTTTTTGGCTGTATCAGAAACTTTTATCATTTGTATCTTTTATTGTTATTTATTGGAAAATGTAATTCGCATTTAAAATGGTATTAATAAAATTTAATTTTCATTATGCTCATTTCATAGCTTATTTTGATTTTGTCTAAATAAAAGGCAAAGATATTACAATTTAGGCTTTAAGTCAAAAAAGATAACACTTTTATAACTATAACTGGATAGAAAAAGTCTATTTGGTATTCTATAAACAAATGTATTACTTAAATTTGTTTCCTTTTGAAAAAACATATCTCAATGAAACTATATCCCATAGAAACAGGTAATTTCAAGCTCGACGGTGGCGCAATGTTTGGTGTTGTACCAAAAACAATTTGGAACAAAACCAATCCTGCAGACAATAACAACCTCATCGATTTGGCAGCTCGTTGCTTGCTCATAGAAGACGGGAATCGCTTGATTCTGATTGACAACGGAATGGGAAACAAACAATCCGAAAAGTTTTTTGGCTATTATTCGCTTTGGGGAACGCATTCTTTGGACAATTCCTTGGCAAAATATGGCTTTCATCGAGATGATATTACCGATGTGTTTTTGACGCACCTGCATTTTGACCATTGTGGCGGAAGCGTCAATTGGAACAAAGACAAAACGGGTTACGAACTGGCTTTCAAAAACGCCAAATATTGGACGAATGAAAACCATTGGGAATGGGCTACAAAACCCAATTTAAGGGAAAAAGCATCCTTCCTTTCTGAAAATATTTTGCCTATCCAAGAAAGTGGACAATTGCATTTTATAAAAAGACCCGAAAGCGATTTGTTGGATAAATCAGAACTGGGATTCGGGATTTTCTTTGCCGATGGTCACACCGAAAAACAAATGATGCCACTAATTCAATACCAGAACAAAACCATTTGTTTTATGGCGGATTTATTGCCAACAGTTGGGCATATTCCTTTGCCTTACGTAATGGGTTACGACACCAGACCGCTTTTAACTATGCCCGAAAAATCAAAATTCCTGAATACCGCCGCCGAAAATAATTATTATCTTTTCTTGGAACACGATGCCCACAACGAAATTATAACCGTTGAACAAACAGAAAAAGGAGTTCGATTAGCGTCCACTTTCACTTGCGATGAAATATTAAAATAAGGTTAATTCGAGTGTTTTTATAACAAAATGAATTATTTTTGTCGGATTTTAAAAAACAATCTAAACAAGATAATCGAATGCCCCATTTTCTTATAATTTCAACGAAAAAATCCCTTTTACTTTCCTTATTTCTTCTAAGTTTTGGAAGTCTTTTTGCACAAAGTTCAACCTATTGGCAACAGCATGTCAGCTACAAAATGGATGTTCTCATGGACGTGAAAAATTACCAATACAAAGGCACACAAGAATTAGTTTACACCAATAATTCGTCCGATACTTTAAAACGTGTTTTTTATCATTTGTTCAACAATGCCTTTCAACCAGGAAGTGAAATGGATGCCCGACTTCAAAGCATCAAAGACCCCGACAAAAGAATGGTGGACACTCTTAAAGTTGGTGAAAAATCAATCGTAGAAAGCAGAATAAAAAAATTGAAACCCAATGAAATAGGCTATTTGAACATTTCAAATTTCAAACAAGACGGCATAATTGCCAATACAAAAGTGGTGGGAACTATTCTCGAAGTGACTTTGGTCAACCCGATATTACCTCATTCGAAAACTACTTTCACACTCGATTTTGATGGTCAAGTTCCAGTGCAAATTCGTCGTTCCGGCAGAAATAATTCTGAAGGTGTCGAATTCTCGATGGCACAATGGTATCCAAAAATAGCCGAATTTGACTTCGAAGGTTGGCACGCAGATCCTTATATTTCAAGAGAATTTCACGGAGTTTGGGGCGATTTCGACGTGAAAATCACTATCGATAAGAATTATATATTGGGAGGTTCGGGGTATTTGCAGAACAAAAACGAAATTGGTTACGGCTATCAAGACAAAGGTGTTAAAGTAATTATGCCAAAGAAAACCAAAACCCTGACTTGGCATTTTGTAGCTCCAATGGTACATGATTTCACTTGGGCTGCCGATAAAAATTACCTTCACGATATAGTAAAAGGCCCCTACAATGTTGATTTGCATTTCCTGTATAAAAACAATCCTAAAATCATCGACAATTGGAAAGCATTACAGCCCAAAATGGTTACTATTATGGAACTGTATAACAATGCGGTTGGCCATTATCCCTATAAACAATATTCTTTCATTCAAGGTGGGGATGGCGGAATGGAATATGCTATGTGTACTTTAATGCTTGGAAATGGAAAACTGGAAGGGCTTTTAAGAACAGCGACCCACGAATTGGCACATTCATGGTTTCAACAAATTCTGGCATCCAATGAATCGAAACATCCCTGGATGGACGAAGGCTTCACTTACTATATTGAAGAATTGGCACTGAACGAATTAGCCGTCAAAAAAAAGGGAAATCCTTTTGAAACCACTTATAAAGCATACAACAAATTAATCGAATCAGGCAAAGAACAACCCCTAAGCACACATGGAGACCGTTATAACGAGAACAAATCCTATTCTGTTGCTTCTTATTACAAAGGCTGTATCTTTTTGTCGCAATTGGAATACGTGATTGGAAAAGACAATGTGAAGAAAACCTTGAGGAAATATTTTCAAGATTTCAAGTTCAAACATCCCACACCCAACGACATCAAGAGAACCGCCGAACGTGTTTCGGGAGCCAACCTGGATTGGTATTTAACGGATTGGACACAAACCACCAACACCATCGATTACGGGATTAAAGAGATGAAAAAAGAAGAAGGCAAAACCATAGTTTCATTAGAAAGAATCGGTACAATGCCAATGCCAATTGATGTATTGGTCGAATATACCGACGGTACGAAAGAGAGTTTTTACATTCCGCTGCGAATGATAAATTACCAGAAAGAAAATCCAAATCCAGCCATTAAAAGAACAGTTTTAAGTGATTGGACTTGGGCAAATCCAAATTATGAATTCAGCATTTCCAAAAACAAAACCTCCATCAAAAAAATCACCATCGACCCAAGCGAATTAATGGCAGACGTGAAAAAGGAGAATAATATTTATGAGGTAAATAAAATCAATCCTACTCGTCTTTAATTTCAAAAAAAGGTCTAGTTCTACAATTTTTGAACTAGACCTTTTTGTATAATTGAACTTTTGTAACCTGCTATAGAATTTTATCCCAAATTGTTTTGTCTTTCAACAATACTTCTCGCATTGTTTGGATTGGCATCATTCCGTTGTCCAACATAGCATCGTTGAATTTTTGCAAATTATAATTGTCTCCTTCCTGTTTTTTGTAATCTTCACGAAGTTTCAAGATTTGCAATTTACCCAAAGTATAGAACAAATAACCCGGATCATAAGTCCCACGCAAGGCTTCTTGACTTGAAGATTTTTCACCTTGATACCAGTTATTCATAAAAAATTTGGTAGCATCGTCCACATTCATTCCGTAGCAATGCGTTTTGATGGACACACACAAGCGGCAAATACGCAACAAGGCTTCTCCAGATTGTGCCAAACGGTATTTGGCTGCTTTAATTGGGTCACCAGAATTGCCAAATCCCGCATCTAGCATCATCACTTCTGTATAATGAGCCCAACCTTCAATAAAGGCATAACTTCCAAAAATCTTCTGAATTTTTGAAGCATCTGAAGCATTCAAATGCAAAAACTGAGTATAATGACCTGGATACGCTTCGTGAACAGAAACCACATCGGTAGTATAAAAGTTAAATTGTGCTAACCAATCTTCTGCCTGTTTTGGTGTCCATTTTGGATCAACAGGAGTGATGTAGTAATACGCTTCGGTAGCTTTGGTTTCAAATGGACCCGGAGTATCCATCGAGGCAGTGCTCGTGGCTCTAGCAAAAGCAGGAGTTTCTTCTACTCTTACTCGTACTTCCGATGGCATCGTAATAATTTTATTATCAATCAAAAATTGGCGAATTGCTTCTAGATTTTTCTTAGAATCAGGAATCAAACTTTGAGCCGTTGGATGTTCTTTTTGCATATCGTTGTAAACATCAATCGGTTTTTTATTGGGATTGATAATTTTGGCGGCAGCATTAAATGCAGCTTGTTCTTTTTGCAATTCTTTCATACCAATGGCCAAAATTTCATCGGCAGACATTGTGATTCCTTCACCATACAATAGCATTTTTTGGTAATTTTCTTTGCCAATGGCGTACTTGTTATTGGCTTTGCCTAATTTTTCTTTTTCCAAAAAGTCGGCATATCCGTTTATGGCGTCAATGGCTTTTGTATTGGCAATGTTGAAAGCCTTCATCAACGAATCGTTTTTGACGTCTTTCAATGCTACTAAAAGATCTTTCCCCAAGAAAGAAGCGGAACCTCTGGCAATTTCAATCGCCAATTGAATGTGCGGCAATGCCAATGAATCCTGCAAATTTGCCTTGGCAGCTTCGTACAATTTTGGTGCTTCATTTTCGATAGCGATGATGGATTTAATTTGCTGTTCGATGGGAGCAAAATTCCTTTTGACATAAATATTCACGTCAATGGCTCCGGCATAAGTCATCGGGTTTTTGGTAAAAACTTTTAAATCTTCAAAAGAGAACAATTCGTTTTTGATGTTGGAACGCAACAATTTCCAATCGTAATATTCTTTTATGCTCAAGGAAGCTGAATCTATTTCGGAAAACTTCTTGTCAAAGTCTTTTAGTCTTGCTATTTCACCATCGATTGACGTTTTGCTGTAATCGGCGATTTTCCCATCGTATTCGTGCAGCCCGAGCGCCACGCCTGATTGTGGACGCCAATCCAAATAACCTTTCAAATAGTCTTCGGAAAGTTTTTCGAAAGCCTCATTTTTATCGTTTTTATTGCAGCCAAAAAAGGCAAAAACCAGAACTAGTAAAATGTGTTTTTTCATCTATGCTTAAATTTAGAATGTATATTTAGAACAGGATTACTTTTGAATGCCCAATGACTCCAAAAAGGCATCCGAATTTGATTTTCTACCCAAAAAAGTTTCAACCATTTCTGTTTCCTGAACTGATCCGCCTTTTTCCAGAATTTCTTTTCTGTATTTAATTCCAGTTGCCTTGTCCATAACTCCGTTTTTTTGAAATAATGAGAACATATCTTCTGCGTATACTTTAGACCATAAATAACCATAATAATTGGCTGCATAACCATTCAAATGACCAAAACTGTAAATCATATGGTTGTTATCGTCAAATGGCATCTGGTTTAATAAGGCCAGCTCTTTATATACTTGTAAAACTCCTTTTTGTTTGGTTTCTTCATATTTATCCTCATAGGTAAAATCAGTAAGTCCCAAGGAAATTTGTCTAATATAAAAACTGCCCACATTTACTAATTGAGTTTGTTTCATTTTATCGAACAACGATTTTGGTAGCACTTCGCCTGTTTTATAATGCTTCGCAAAAAGTTTTAAAGCATCATATTCCCAACACCAATTCTCTAAAAACTGAGATGGAGCTTCAATGAAATCTCTTTTTACAGCCGATGAACTTTGGGATGCTATTTCAGGATGGCACAATAAACGGTGCACCAAATGCCCGAATTCGTGAAACATCGTGGTTACGTTACTGTGTGGCAACAATGAAGGTTCGTTGGCTGTTCCTTCTGGAAAATTACAAATAAGTGCTGCTACTGGCAATGTTTCTGAATCACCTTTTTTCATATATGGACTAATTCCAAAACAGGCAAAGTGAGTATATTTGTTAGGCCTTGGAAATAAATCTAAATAGAAACTACCTGCTTTTTTTCCTTCACACCAAATTTCATACGTTTTTACTTTGCTGTCCCAAACAGGCATGTCAGTTGTTGGTTTTATTTGGATGTCCAAAAGAGATTCATACACTTTGAACATTCCTGCCAACGTATTGTTCATTTCGAAGTATTCTTTTACCTCGTCTTTGTTTAATTGGTATTTGGAATTAAGCATTTTCTTGCTGTAATAGGCAAAATCCGATCCGTATAAAGTGTCTGATTCTGTTGGGCTTGTTTCTTTTTTAAATGCTTTTAGGGTTTTAATTTCATCGGTAACCAATGGCGTCAATTTTTTTATCAGATCATTTTCAAAAGCCCAAACATTTTCTGGTTTTGCCGCCATTCTGGTAACTAAAGCATAAGAAGCATAGGAACGAAAGCCTAATTTATTGGCATAAAGATTTCTGTAATACAATAAACTATCCAAAACCACTATGTTTTGCGGATAAGCCCTGTTGTTGTAACGCAAACCAAAAACTTTTCTAGTCTTTGAATTATCCGCATTTTCGCCAATTTTTATGCTATTAGGTCCATTTACATAAACTATATATTTACCATTTGGGCGTTTCCAAGAATTCATTGTTTCTGCATCAATACCTTTTAAATCAATTTCATTAAAAACCAAACTATCTTTGCTTTCTGCGATATTTTTATCAAATGCATTTCCAAATTCAATCAATTTTTTGTTCAAGGCTTCCAATGGTTTTCTATCGGCAGCACTTAGTTTCATCCCGTTTTTTTCGAACGAAATAATTTCATCCAACAAAAACTTATTTTGAGTTTTAGACAAAGTAGAACTTTTGGCTGTGTAAAACTTTTTCAAAGCTTTATACAAGGGTTCGTTTAGGCCCAAAGAACTTCCATAAACAGATAGTTTTTCGTCTTGTTCATACGCAGCTTTTCGGATGACATCATCCGAAAAAGTGGATTGGATTAAACCTATTTTCATCCCCAACCCTGCAAGTTCATATTCTAAATCATCGTAGGCAACTAATATATTTGAAATGGTTTGCGGATTTGCAGCAACAATTTTCTTTATTTTTTCATCCGATGATTTGATTACAATCGCAACGGCTTCCTGAAGCGTGGCTGCGTTTACTTTTGTAAAATCAATGGGTTTATTGTCATGTCGTAAAAGAATGTTCGAAGTGTTATTCTGTGCTTGTACAAGTCCACCTATTGACATTAAGGCAAGGATAAATAGTTTTTTCATTTATTTAGTGTTTCGTTAAATTGTATTGGTTTAATATTTAAAACTATATCTATTAGAATTATTTTTTAATCCCTAAAGATTCCAAAAAAGCATCCGAGTTTGGTTTTCTGCCCAAAAACTTTTCTACCATTTCAATTTCTGGAGCAGTTGATCCTTTTTCCAGAATTTCTTTTCTGTATTTGATTCCAGTTGCAGTGTCCATAACTCCGTTCTTTTTGAAAACAGAAAACATATCCTGAGCATATACTTTTGACCATAAATACCCATAATAATTTGCTCCGTAACCATTTAGATGACCAAAACTGCAAATCTTGTGATCGTTGTCATCAAATGGCATCTGATTTAATAGGGCCAGTTCTTTATAAACTTGTAAAACCCCTTTTCGTTTTGTCTCCTCATATTTGTCCTCATAAGTAAAATCTGTAAGACCCAAGTAAATTTGTCTAATATAAAAACTACCAATATTTACTTGTTGAGTTTGTTTCATTTTATCGAATAAATATTTTGGTAGAACTTCACCCGTTTTATAATTTTTTGCAAAAAGCTTTAAAGCATCATATTCCCAACACCAGTTCTCTAAAAATTGAGAAGGAGCTTCCGTGAAATCACCCTTTACGGCAAATGAATGCTGTGAGGCAATTGCTGAATGTCCCAATAACCAATGCACTAGATGTCCAAACTCATGAAACATCGTGATTACGTCGCTATGTGGCAACAATGATGGGTCAGTGGCAGTTCCTTCTGGGAAATTACAAATAAGTGCTGCTTGTGGCAGGATTTCTACACTGCCTTTTTTCAAGTATTGACTTATTGGGAAACAAGCAAAATGAGTGTATTTGTTTTGTCGAGGAAATAAATCCAAATAAAAACTTCCCATTTTTTTTCCTTCGCTCCAGATTTCATACGTTTTTACTTTATTGTCCCAAACAGGCATATTGGATGCCGGTTTTATTTGGATGCTCAATAAAGACTCATAAACCTTGAACATTCCTGCCAAAGTGTTGTTCATTTCGAAGTATTCTTTTACTTCGTCTTTGTTTAATTGGTATTTAGTATTAAGCATTTTTTTGCTGTAATAGGCAAAATCCCAAGATTGTAAAGTGCCCGATTCGGTTGGGCTCACTTCTTTTTTGAATGCTTCTAGGGTTTTTATTTCATCGGCAACCAAAGGCGACAGTTTTTTGATTAAATCATTTTCAAATGCCCAAACATTTTCAGGTTTTGCCGCCATTTTATCTGCCAGCGAATAGGCGGCATAGGAAGAAAATCCTAATTTTTTGGCATACATATTTCTGTAATACAACAAACTATCCAACACCGCTATGTTTTGTGGATAAGCCCTGTTGTTGTAGTGCAAACCAATAACTTTTCGAGTATTGGAATTTTCAGCGTCATCACTAATTTTTATCGTGTTTGGCCCATTTACATACACCACGTATTTGCCGTTTGGTCTTTTCCAAGATTGAAGTGATACTGCATCAATTCCTTTTAATTCCTGCTCATTAAACGTTAAACTGTCTTTACTTTCAGCAATGTTTTTGTCGAAGGCATTGCCTAATTTGATGAGTTGATTATTTATTTCTTCCAATGGTTTTCTGTCAGCTGTGCTCAACTTCATTCCATTTTTTTCGAAGGATAGGAGTACTTCCGACAAAAACTTTTTCTGTGTAACCGTGAGCACAAGACCTTTTTGGGTCGAAAACTTTTTCAAGGCTTTATACAAAGGCTCGTTTAAACCAATATTGCTACCATAAACTGATATCTTTTCGCTTTCAGCATAGGCTGCTTCTCGAATTTTATTATCTGAAAACGTAGACTGAATTAAGCCAATTTTCATAGATAAATCAGCCAATTCGTATCCCAAATCATCATAAGCAACTAATATGTTTGAAATTGTTTGTGGTTTTGCGGCAATAATATTCTTGATTTTATCGTCAGAAGATTTAATAACCATTGCAACGGCATCTTTTATGATAGCGTCGTTTACTTTTGTAAAATCAATCGGTTTATTGTCGTGTCGCAAAAGGATGTTTGTCGTGCCATTTTGTGCTTGAACAAATCCGCCAATCGTTAACAAGCCGAGGATAAATAGTTTTTTCATTGATTATTATTTTTGTTGGGTTTGGATTTTAAACATTGTAATTTTTGGGTTCCGTCTGACTCAGATTTTTCAACATATCAACAGTCATACTTTCTAAGTCAAACTCGTGATGCCAATTCCAGTCCTCCCGTGCACGCGAATCATCAATACTCGCAGGCCAACTATCAGCGATGGTTTGGCGGAAATCAGGTTGGTAGGAAATGGTAAATTCAGGAATGTGTTTTTGGATTTCGGTAGCAATTTCTGTTGGGGTAAAACTCATTGCTGCTAGATTATAAGAAGACCGAATCTTGATTTGTTCCGCTGGTGCTTGCATAATTCGAATGGTGGCATCAATGGCATCGTCCATATACATCATTGGCATTTTGGTTTCCGAGGAAAGAAAACATTCGTATTTTCCATCACTCAAAGCTTTGTGATAAATGTCCACCGCATAATCAGTAGTTCCACCACCGGGAGGCGTTGACCAACTGATTAATCCGGGATAACGCACACTCCGAACATCGACACCAAAATGGGAATTGTAATATTCACACCATCTTTCGCCAGCCAGCTTGCTGATTCCGTAAACCGTTGAAGGTTCCATAATAGTGTATTGAGGCGTGTTTTCTCTTGGAGTGGTTGGACCAAAAACAGCTATGCTTGATGGCCAAAAAACTTTTTTTATTTGCTTGGCTTTGGCCAAATTCAAAACATGAAACAAGGAATTTATGTTCAAATCCCAAGCAAAAGAAGGATTCTTTTCGGCTGTTGCCGATAGCAATGCCGCCATCAAATACACGTCGGTAATCTGGTGAATTTCGACAAGATGCTGAATCTGGTTGAAATCCAAGGCATTGACCACTTCAAAAATCCCCGAATTGACGACGTCGTTGTTCAACTTTCGAATATCGGCAGCAACGACATTTTCGATGCCGTACATTTTTCGAAGTTTATGGGTTAACTCTGTTCCAATTTGCCCGCAAGCACCTATAATCAGTATTTTGGGATTCATATTGATGATTTAGAAATGTAAAGTTAACTTTTCGTAAACAGTAAAAGTTGGTAAAAATATAACAAATTTGCTAAAAATACACAAAAATGAAACTAATTTCTTGATTTGGATTTTGTGCTTGTTGGATTGTAATTTCAATACCCAAATGGGATAAAAAAAGACCTTTGGCGAGATTGGCTAAAGGTCTTTTGATTTGTATAACGATTTCGCTAATAGGTAGAAAAGATCGTGCGGCTATTGGAAAGATTTCTTCATTACAGCAAAACCAAGTTAAGAAAATAAAAATTTCTGAATCGGAAATTTAACAATGCAAGTTATTAGCTGTTAGGCACCGTTAATTTAAAACGTAAAATTTTTTTCAATCGCTGTAATTACACTTGTCATTTCTTCTGGAATTTCATCAAATTGCAATTCAGAGGCAAGCGAATTAACCATAATAGAAGCTTTGTAATTTTGGTTTGACCAAATGTTTAATCTGTGCAAAATTTCCTTGCCTGACAAAATTTCTAAATTTCTATGCCACATTTTTTCAACTTTTTCTCTAGCCTGTTGATTAGCGGTTGAAGCGCTGAGTCTTTTATTGTTTGCTTGAATCTCATCGGCAATTTTATCGGTAATTTCGGTTTTCATACTTTCAGCAATTTCTTCAAGTTTTGTAACAACAGTTTTCAATGTAATTTGTTTTGTTGTCTGATTTTTTCTGTGAAGTATGCGACAAATTGCATGTGGAGAAATTAAGTAATTTTCTATTTCTTTTCTATTCCAAATATGTAAGTTGATTCCAATTTTCTTTGCTTCATTTAGTCGATCCATTTTTTCTTGATCTTCATGATAATCAGAATCGAGAATACAAAAAACATTTATATCTTGTTTTAGTCCATTTTTTAAAACTAAATCAGCACCTTTTACATTTTGCCAACCGCTCCAACCACCAATACTTGATCGTGGTATTAAGTCAAATGGATCGCAATTACCAAGAAAAATTGTTTCTTGGATTCGCTTTAAAATACTCACATCTTTCCCTTCGACAAGAAGCAATTTTCGTGATGACCATAATCTTGCAAGTCCAATGTTTTGCATACTTCCAATGCCATTTACTAAGCTTTGAACTGCCGGGACACTTGAAGCATAACTGGATTTTTTTCCTCTTTTATCGACAATTAAAATATTTTCGGGTTCAACCTCGGATATTATTTCGATTGAGTGTGTTGCAAGTAAAACCTGTTTGTAATGTTTTTTTAAAAATCTGATTAATTTTCTTTGAAGATCTGCATGCATATATACATCAGGTTCATCTAATATTATTGTTGAATCATTGGATGATCGTGCTAGAAACCACATTGTTTGCAGCCACATTTGCAAACCATGTCCCATCCAACCAATTTCAGCAGCAAAGTCGTTATCTCTTACTATTAATGTGAGCTGTCCTCCCTTCAATAAACTGCGGCCATCTAAGTCTTCTATTCCCAATCCGGGCCAAGTTTGTTCTGAAAGGTTTTTAAATTTATCGAATAGATAATAGTAAATTTTAATCTGATTTCTAAAATGGATAGACGACAATTGAGTAGCAATGTTTGACCTAACTGTATCATAAGTTAAAACAGTTTCTTCTTTTGCAATTGCAGAAATCTGAGGTAGAATATTTATTTCAGGTATTTGAGCATTCCTTATTTCGGTCTTGGATTTTTTGACATTGCCTTTGCTATCATATATCACGGCAAAAATTTCGATTCCGTCACCAACTTCACCAATATTTATTTCAATTTTAGATTTATTTCCAAAGATTGCGGTTATTTTGGCTGGCCCGCGTTGATATTTATGGAAGATATTTTTTGTTGAAAAATCAAGTCCAGTTATAGAAGGAGTAACACCTTTAACAGATGGTGAATAATCTAACCAATCTGGAACATTTTTAAAGTTAAGCGAACGACTTGCTACTATTGAAACTAACCGCAATGCTTCTATCATTGTAGATTTTCCTGCATTATTTTTCCCTACGATAATCGTAGTGTCTTTAAATTCAATACTATGTGAGTCAAAGCATCGATAGTTTTCTAATTCTAATTTTTTTAGCATAATATTGACTTAATGACGCCTAACTCGTTTATAGGTAAAAGAAACATTCATATACACTTAAACTTAGGTAGATTAGCAAAAGTCTATTTCAATTTATATTTCCCCAAATATATTCATTTTTTCTTACAAATCCTTTAAAAAAGCTGGTGCATTCCCAAAAAAAATCCCTGATGAAAAATTCAAAAGGGATTGCTGTACTTTATATTTTGGAAGAAATTATTCTTTCTCTTCTTTTTCCACTGCATCCTTGTAATCGGGATACAAAAACTTGTTGTAGGGAAAGCGCGTGATGTGAATTTGTCTCACGGCTTCGTAAACTCGTTCGCGGAAATCCTCGAAATTTTCCTTGTAGGCCGCCGAGATAAACAAGGCGTTTTCTTCGCCCACACGATGCATCCAAGTGGCTTTCCACTCTTCGAGAGTGTAATGTCTTGGCGTTTTTTCGGTCATTAAATCATCCTCGTCAATAGTCAAATGCTTGTAGGCATCAATCTTGTTGAAAACCATAAGAACTGGCTTGTCTTTTGCCTTGATGTCCGACAATGTTTGGTTTACCGACTCGATATGGTCTTCAAAATCAGGATGCGAAATATCGACAACGTGCAACAGCAAATCGGCTTCACGAACCTCGTCGAGCGTACTTTTGAAGGAATCGACCAATTGTGTCGGCAATTTTCGAATGAAACCTACCGTGTCCGAAAGCAGGAAAGGCAAGTTTTTAATCACCACTTTTCGAACGGTTGTGTCCAAGGTTGCAAAAAGTTTGTTCTCCACGAAAACATCACTTTTTCCAATGGCGTTCATCAGGGTTGATTTCCCCACATTGGTATAACCCACCAAAGCCACACGAACCATGGCACCGCGATTGCCTCTTTGGGTTCCCATTTGCTTGTCGATGGCTTTTATTTTGTCTTTTAACAATGCAATTCGGTCACGAACAATACGCCTGTCGGTTTCAATCTCCGTTTCTCCCGGTCCACGCATCCCGATTCCCCCTTTTTGGCGTTCCAAGTGGGTCCATAAACCAGATAATCTTGGTAACAAATAGATGCATTGCGCCAACTCCACCTGCGTTCTGGCATACGAAGTTTCGGCTCTTTGGGCAAAAATATCCAGGATAAGATTCGTTCTATCGAGGATTTTGCAATCTATGATTTTGGAAATATTTTTTTGTTGCGAAGGCGTCAATTCATCATCAAATATCAAGGTCGAAATATCATTTTCCTTTACATAAAGGTTGATTTCGTCAATTTTTCCTGTACCCAAAAATGTTTTGGGATTCGGTTTGTCCATTTTTTGCCAAAAACGTTTGACCACTTCTCCACCAGCCGTAAAAGTCAAAAACTCCAACTCGTCAAGATATTCGTTGAGTTTATCCTCGCTTTGGTTTTGGGTAACGACACCAACAATGGCCGTTTTTTCAAAATTTATTATTTCTTTTTCTAACATGTCTTTGTATAAGTTGCAAATTTAATGATTTGCCATGGACTTATGGACATTGCATCGAAATCTATTCCATTGCCTTCACTCTTTTGACCAAGAAGGCGATCAAAATTCCGAACATTCCAATAAAAGCGAATGAAAATTGCAAACCAAATAGTTCCGAAATATGTCCAATAACGGGTGGTCCCATCAAAAACCCAAGGAAACTTACACTAGAAACTGCCGTTAGTGCTTCGCCTGTTGGAATCGTTGGATGTTTTCCTGCAATGCTGTAAAGTGTAGGAATAACGGTAGAAACTCCCAAACCTACAATCATAAAAGCGATAGTACACGGAATGATATAGGGGAAAATCACAGCCATATACAAGCCCGAAGAAATCATAACACCACTAATTTGCATCACGGTTTTTCGCCCAAATTTGTTGATTAAATGGTCTCCAAAAAATCGTCCACTAGCCATCATTATCATAAAAGAAGTATAACCAATAATGATTAATGGACCAGGTGCTTTGACGACATCTTTGAAATAAACGCCACTCCAATCGAACATAATTCCTTCGCTCGCCATACTACAAAAACCAATAACACCCAACAAAACCAATGACATATCTGGTTTTGTGAATGTTTTTTTCTTTTCGACACGAACTTTTTCTTTGGCTTTTATTAAATACTTGAAATTGATGCCCACCAAAACTAATACAACAAAAGCCACGATAACAAAGTGCATATAAGTCGTGATTTTTAGTGCCAACATTCCCAATCCAACTAAAGCTCCTGTGAATCCAGCCAAACTCCACATTCCGTGAAACGAAGACATAATAGCTCTCCTGAAAAGTCCTTCGGTATAAATTCCTTGTGTATTGATAGAGATGTTGGTCAAATTGCCAAAGATTCCAAAGAAAACCAATCCGAGAGCCAATTGCCAGGCGTTTTGCGCCAAACCGATATTGGTCAAACTAAAAACATACATCAAGGCTGCTAAAGGGAGAATGCGATCGCTTCCAAAACGAGTAACTAGTTTTCCCGAAAAAAACATCATGGTCAACTGTCCGACTGGCAATGCAAAAAGAATGGTTCCTAGTTCGCCATCACTCAATTGCAAATCGGCTTTGATATTTGGAATTCGGCTTGCCCAAGTGGCAAAAGACAAACCCATTCCAAAATAAAACATAGAAATTCCCCAACGAATTCGGTTTAAATACGATTGCTTTGCATCTCGATAGGTTTTCTTGTATTTGCCTTTCGCTTTGTAAATACCGATAAAATTAAAATACTGCAAATCATTTTATTTTAAAATTGAATCTGCAAAAGTACAAAATCAAACTGTTTCTGTTTGGTATTTCATTTCAAACTGAACAATTCAACGTTATTGTTTATAAATTGACAACTCTTTTTTGCTCACTACTTAGAAAAGCCGCTTCAATAATTCGCATCACATTGACACCATCTTGAGCAGTAACAGGCTCGGTTTTATCATTTGCAATAGCCTGATAAACGCCATCAAAAAAGTCGTAATAATTTCCTTGAAGCGTGGGTACTTTTTCTTTTATAATTTTGCCGTCGACTTCAGTGTGTAAAAGTCCTTCTTGGCCTTCTTTTTCGGTTCCCCAAGTGGTTAAATTGGGCTTTTTTCCTAATTTCAATTCGTCTTCCTGCACATCGCCACGGGATTTCAAAAACGAACCTTTCTTGCCGTGAACCAAATAAGAAGGATTGGGTTCCCTTACAAAAAAACCGGCTTTCAATCGCACTCTTAGATCTGAATAATACAGTAAAATATCTAAATAATCATCGACCAAAGAATGTTCTCTAGTAATTCTGATATCGGCAAAAACGGCATTGGGCACACCAAACAAATACAAGGCTTGATCAATAATATGCGGTCCCAGATCTTTCAAGATTCCCGATCCGGAATTAATGGTTTCCTTGTGCACTTTTGGACTCAAAACAGGATTGTAACGGTCAAAGTGAAACTCAGCTTCGACAATTTCGCCCAACAACTTCTCGTCAAGAATTTTCTTCACGGTTTTGAGTTCACTGTCCCATCTTCGGTTTTGAAAAACGGACAATTTCAATCCTTTTTCTTTGACCAAGGCTGTCAATTCTTGCGCTTCGGCAACATTAGTTGTAAAAGCTTTTTCGACAATGGCGTGTTTTCCGGCGAGCAATACTTTTTTGGCATACTCAAAATGGGTGTCGATTGGTGTGTTTACAATAACCAAATCGATGCTTTTGTCCTCCAAAATAGATTCGAAACTAGGGAAGCTTGTCACTTCGGGATAATCTTCTTGTATTAATTTTTTGCTTCTTTCCCAAGAACCCAAAAGTTCAAAACCAGGATGAAGTTCTAGAAACGGAGCGTGAAAAACTTTTCCTGACATTCCGTATGATAACAGTGCTGTTTTTATTATTTGCATTTTGTTTGTTTTTAAAATTTGACACGAATTTCACGACCCAAGCGAAGCGAATTGGCGAAGCAATTCGCACAAATTTGTTTGTCTTAAAATTTCACAACCTTACGATGGCATATAATTCGTGAAAATTAGTGTAATTCGTGTTTAAATTTTTGGGTAATTATACTTTTGCTCTTTCGTATTGTTTTGGCCAAGAAACGTCCACTCCGAGTTCTTTGGCAAAATCCAAAGCCAAGTTTGGGTTTCTCAAGGATTCTCTGGCGAACAAAACCAAGTCTGATTTTCCGGTGGCGACAATCACTTCCGCTTGAGCTGATTCAGTGATTAAACCCACTGTTCCTGTCAAAATTCCGGTTTCTTGCTTGATTCTTTCTGCAAATGGAACTTGATAACCGGGTTCTAAAGTGATTTTTTGATGCGATACCAATCCGCCTGAAGAAACATCAATTAAGTCCACACCTTTCTCTTTTAATATTTTCGAAAGTTGTACCGATTCCTCAATATCCCATCCGCCATCTGCCCAATCCGTGGCAGAGATTCTAACAAACAAAGGCAAGTTTTCCGGCCATTCCGATTGTACGGCTTCAAGAACTTGCAATAGTAAACGAATTCTGTTTTCGAAACTTCCGCCGTATTCGTCCGTTCTAATATTGGACAAAGGTGAAAGAAACTGGTGTAACAAATAGCCATGGGCAGCGTGAATTTCGACCACTTGAAAGCCTGCTTGAACGGCTCTTTTGGTCGCCGATTTGAAATCGGAAACTACTTTTTGAATTGCTATTTTATCCAAGGCAATAGGCGGTTTTTCATTGGAATGATAACCAACTGCACTTGGTGAAACCGTATCCCAGCCGCCATTGGTTTCATCCAATTTTTTATTGCCGTTCCAAGGTTCCGAAACGCTTGCTTTTCTGCCGGCGTGTGCCAACTGAATTCCAGGAATCGCATTTTGGGAAATGACGAACTGGTTGATGGCTTTCATTTTTTCGATCTGTTCATCTTTCCAAAGACCCATATCGCTTGGAGAAATTCGTCCTTCTGGTGAAACTGCAGTTGCTTCCTGAATGATTAAAGCCGCACCGCCACTGGCTCGACTTCCTAAATGTACGAGATGCCAATCGTTGGCAAAGCCATCAGTTGAGGAATATTGGCACATTGGCGAAATCGTGATTCTATTTTTGAAAGTGAGGCTTTTTATTTGAAGGGATGAAAATAATTTTGAAGGCATAAAATAGGTTTTAATTAAGAAAATCAAATTTCAGAAAGTAAAGTTACGGGAGAAGCACCAAAGATTAAAAGGTAATAGCGCATTTATTAACAAATTTTTATCGTCTGGGCTAAAAGGAAACCTTTGCAACTATAATAGAAAACCTTACTTTTGTGCGTTATATAGAATTTAAAAACAAGAAATGGAAATAGTTATCAAGCTTTCTCAATTTTTATTGAGCTTATCATTACTGATTATACTACACGAATTAGGACATTTTATTCCTGCCAAAATATTTAAAACCCGAGTAGAAAAATTCTACTTATTTTTTGACGTAAAGTTTTCATTGCTTAAAAAGAAAATTGGCGAAACCGAATACGGAATTGGTTGGTTGCCGCTTGGTGGCTACGTGAAAATTTCGGGAATGATTGACGAAAGCATGGACAAAGAACAAATGGCTTTGCCTCCGCAACCATGGGAATTTCGTTCGAAACCAGCTTGGCAACGTTTGATCATCATGTTGGGCGGTGTTACCGTAAACTTCATCTTGGCATTTATCATTTATATCGGAATGGCGTATGTTTATGGGGATACATACCTCAACAACTCCGAATTGAAAGACGGAATTGCTGTTACCAGTCCTGTGGGAGAAGAATTGGGATTTAAAACCGGTGATAAAATCATTGCCGTTGATGGCGAAAAAATTGCCCATTTTGACGATATTCCGATGAAACTCTTGTTCTCCAAATCGGCTTTGATTGTTCGTGACGGACAAGAACAAACCCTCAATTTTCCAGTAGATTTGATTGACAAAGTTTTGAAAGGCGAGAAAAAACGCCCTTTCATTGGATTGAGAGAACCATTTATGGTAGGAAAAGTTTCGGACTCATCAGCAAACAAAGCGCTCCAACCCAAAGATGTTATCCAATCCATCAATGGAATTCAGACAAAATATGCAGACCAGATTATTGCATTTGCAAAAACAAATAAGAACCAGACCTTTGATGGTGTTGTTTTAAGAGATGAAAAAGAAGTCCCTGTAAAAATCAATATTAACAAGGAAGGTAAATTAGGAATATACGCAGCTTCAGTAGGATTTAAAAGTTTGGAAAAACTAGGGCTTTATAAATTCAGCATACACGAATACGGTTTCATGGAATCCATTCCGGTAGGAATCGAAAAAGGAAAAGACCAATTATTGGGTTACGGAAAACAATTGAAAGCGATTTTCAATCCAGACACGGGTGCTTACAAAGGCGTGGGTGGTTTTAAGGCTATTTTTGATATTTTCCCTAATTCTTGGAGTTGGGAATTATTTTGGAGCATCACGGCTTTATTATCAATCATGCTTGGTGTGATGAATTTATTGCCAATTCCGGCTCTTGATGGTGGTCACGTCATCTTTTTATTATACGAAATGGTTAGCGGCAAAAAACCAAGCGACAAGTTCTTGGAGAACGCCCAAATGGTTGGTTTCTTTTTACTTATAACTTTGTTGTTGTTTGCCAACGGGAATGACATCTACAAGGCAATCGTCGGGAAGTAAATTTTTTTAATTTTTTTTTCAATTTTTCTTGGAAAAAACAAATTTAGCACTATCTTTGCACCGCTTTAAAAGTGAAACACACTTTCCTTCTTAGCTCAGTTGGTTAGAGCATCTGACTGTTAATCAGAGGGTCCTTGGTTCGAGCCCAAGAGAGGGAGCAAAAGCAGAAAGGCTATCAGAAATGATAGCCTTTTTTGGTTTTACTAAATTCCTCGGCTTTCTTCTCTTGTCGTTATCGGCAAGAAATTGAATTTAAAATATTTTTTGACGTATATTTGCCGATACAGGCAAGTTTAAAGAAAAATGTATGAAGTATATTTCAGTAAGCGAGTTTGCAAAAAAGTGGAATATCCCAGATAGAACCGCACGGAACTATTGTGCCACAGGAAAGATTAATGGTGCTTTTCTAACTGGTAAAACCTGGAATATTCCAGAAGATGCTTCTTTGCCCAAAAAGGAAAAAGAAAAGAAATTCAGCAACAACCCTTTGCTCCATCATCTCAAAGAACAAAAAGAGATGAAGTTGAAAGGCGGCATCTATCATCGCACACAAATTGATTTGACCTATAATTCGAATCGAATTGAAGGTAGCAGATTGAGCCAAGAACAAACCCGTTTTATTTTTGAAACCAACACGATAGGCATTGCTGACGAAAATCTCAATGTCGATGATATTATTGAAACCAACAATCACTTTCGTTGCATTGATTTGATTATTGATAAAGCAAAATCAAAACTGACCGAATCACTTATTAAAGAACTGCACTATTTATTGAAATCAGGCACATCGGATAGCCGTAAAGACTGGTTCAAGGTTGGAGAATATAAAAAATTTCCCAATGAAGTTGGCGGAAACGAAACTTGCCCACCCAAAGAAATTCAAGCGAAGATGAAGGAATTACTCTTGAATTACCATAACATAGAACAAAAAACAATTGAAGATATTATTGATTTTCATCAAAAATTCGAAGTTATCCACCCTTTTCAGGACGGCAATGGTCGTGTTGGACGATTGATTCTTTTCAAAGAATGTCTTGCCAATAATGTGGTACCGTTTATTATCGATGATGATTTGAAATTGTTTTATTATCGAGGACTACAAGAATGGGATAATGTAAAAGAATATCTTCTGGACACTTGTCTTACAGCACAAGACAATTACAAAGCCATTTTAAACTATTTTGAAATAGATTTTGCAAAAGACACTTTCTAATTTCATACTTGTAATAACTCCCTTTCAGTCTCTATTTTCCCTATTTTTGTTTGAATCAAAATTAATAGCAAAACCAAACATTTACGACAATGGAAAATAAAAAAACCTTGTTACCAGAACAATGTTCAGCACTACTCAAAATATTAGAAAACCGTTTTGATAAAAACACAAATCGCCATAAAGGCCTTGAATGGGCTAACGTACAAACAAAGCTGGAGGCTAATCCCGAAAAATTATGGTCGCTAAATGAAATGGAAAGAACGGGTGGAGAACCCGATGTTGTTGGTTATGACAAAAGCAAAGACGAATACCTTTTTTATGATTGTTCTGCTGAAAGCCCCAAAGACCGCAGAAGCGTTTGTTATGACCGCGAAGCATTGGAATCAAGAAAAGAACATAAACCAAAAAATAGCGCTCTAGAAATGGCCTCAGAAATGGGTATTGAACTTTTAACCGAAGTACAGTATCGGGAATTGCAACAACTTGGCAATTTCGACACCAAAACATCGAGCTGGATACAAACTCCTGTCGATATTAGAAAACTAGGTGGCGCCATTTTTGCTGACTTCCGCTACGATAATGTCTTTATCTATCACAATGGTGCAGAATCTTATTATGCAGCCAGAGGATTTCGTGGCTCACTAAAAATTTAAACTTTAAAAGACATCTGAAATAGCTGCCCCAAAAGCAAAAAAGACCATCGGTAAGCCGATGGTCTTTTTAAAATATAATTTCGAAATATTACTTCCTTCTAAACAGTTTTCACGCTAACAAAAACACCCGTAGCTGTAAAATTCAATTTTAATCTAGCTCCAGCAGAAGTAGTAATTATAACATCATAACTTCCATCAGATTCTAAATGTGCTTCTTTTATGGTAGCTCCAGCATAATTAGTCGTAATATAAGCTTTTATACTCACTATTAAATCATTTACAATAACCGAAACCGTTCCTGCTGAATGATGATTATTAGAATCGGAACCCACTACAAAAACACCTGCAGCCGTAAAATTCAATTCTAATCTAACTCCTGCAGCAGTGGTAATATGCACTTCAAAACCACCGTTCCAATCTTTTTCTGCAGATGTAATTGTTGCAGCTGGATAATGAGTCGTGATATAAGTTTTGATGTCTGCTATTAGACTACTAACAGCAATTGGAGTTTCGTGATTGGAATGATTATTACCGCTAGAACTTACCGAAACAAAATCGCCAGTAGCACTAAAGTTCAAGTTCAAGTTAGCACCTGCAGCAGTTGTAATGAACACATCAAAACTTCCATCAGACTCTTTATGAGCCGAAGTAATTGTAGCTCCAGCATAAGTTGTCGAAATATAAGTTTTTATGCTTGCTGCCAAATCAGCAATGGGAAACGGTGTTTGATTGTTGGCATGAATGTGATGGTGGTTTCCATTTATTCTAAAAACACGTGCAGATTCAAATGTACCGTTGGCAGCAAAATTCAATTTAATTTTACGCCCATCGGCTGCAGTAATTAAAACATCAAAACTTCCACCAGTTTCTGAATGGGCAACATTTATCGTAGCACCTGCATAATTAGTAGAGATATAAGTTTTTATTGCAAGCAATAAATCAGCAGTGGCGACAGGAGTTTCCGTTTTTGTGATGACTAAAACACCTTTGGCGGTAAAAACTAATTTGACAACAACATTGCTTGTTTTTGCAGTTGCTCCAGCAGCCAGAGTCACGTAGGTCACATAAGTTCCGTCTGCGTTTAAATTTGCTTCAGTAGTAACAGACCCTGCATACTTCGATGCGATGTAACTCGATATAGTAGTTGGTAATGCACCAGGGGCTACAATCTCATAAGTTGATGCTACCGCTGAAGGGTCTGAACTAGAAACAGGTTCGTTGTTAGTACAACTAAATAACACACAAGATAATGCTAGGGCGAAAAGGGTTTTTTGATTTGTCTTCATTTGCTTAAAAATTTAAAGGTTAAGTAAAAATTATATCATGTTTTTTTAACTGATTTTTATAATTCTAATATTGCTTGTACTATAAAACAATTAGAAATAAAATTACCCTACCTGTTTTTATGATTTTTTTAGGTTTATAATTACAAACAGAAAAATCTAATATTTTTAAAGTTTAAGATTTACAATAAATATTTTGATTTATTAAAAACAATTTACACCTAACACACATATAATATGCATGTTAAAAACCAAATAAACACTTCTTGATAGTGTATTTTAAATTTCTCACAACTCTAATTTCAGTCTTTAAAATAACAATCTATTACTTCTAAAAAATCACTATTTTTGAAGTACTATTACTAATTTATCGTCTTCAAAAAATTAAGTTTTAGATTTTTTGAATACTTTTCATAGCTGAATAATAGCAACCAAAAATTAAAACCTAAAAATTATGTCAAAATCGAACAATAAAAACTCAAACAACTTTGAAGAAAATGCGGGAGAATTAGGAACTTTAGGCAAAAAAGAACTTGTTAAAAAAGCTGAAAATTTCTCCAAACAATATTGTGTCGGCAACGGTGATGGTTTTAAACTTAAAGATTACGAAACCAAAGCCAGTTTCAATTTGGGCGAAGAAGGAAAACCATTGGTAAAAGAAACTTTGCAATTGGGTGTTGACGCCTTGGCGGCTATGCAAGACATTTTGTATGCCCAAGACAAATGGTCGCTACTGATCATTTTTCAAGCTATGGATGCGGCAGGAAAAGACGGCGCTATCAAGCACGTGATGTCGGGCGTAAATCCACAAGGATGCCAAGTTTCCTCTTTTAAAGCACCAAGTTCCGAAGAATTGGATCACGATTTTTTGTGGCGTTGCCAAAAACATTTACCAGAACGAGGACGAATTGGGATATTTAATCGTTCCTATTATGAAGAAGTATTGGTCGTTCGGGTTCACGAAGCGATATTAAAAGGTCAAAAACTTCCTGAAAAATTGGTTACCGAAGATATTTGGGATAATCGTTTCCAAGACATTCGCAACTTCGAAAAATATTTGAATCGAAACGGAACTGTCGTTATCAAATTTTTTCTGAACATATCGAAAGATGAACAAAAAGAACGTTTTATGGAACGCATTGACGACCCCGACAAAAACTGGAAATTCAGTACTGGAGATGTCAAAGAAAGAGGGTACTGGAACGATTATATGCACGCTTACGAAGAGTTAATCAAAAACACCTCAACCAAAAAATCGCCTTGGTACGTGATTCCTGCCGATGATAAATTGCATGCCCGAATTGCCATTGCTTCGGCTATTATCACTGCATTGGATGAAATGGACTTGGAATATCCAACCGTAAGCGACGAAAAAATTGCCGAATTGCAAGCCGTGAAAAAAGCCTTACTTGAAGAAAAATAATCTTCCAATTTTTAAATCCTAAAATTACAGCTATGTGGCATAAATTATTCCCGCCAGTTCTTTGGCTTAAAGGCTACAACACAAAAACCTTAAAAGGAGATTTTATAGCCGGAATAACTTTAGCCGCATACGGAATTCCTGTTTCGCTAGCTTATGCAACTTTGGCCGGATTACCGCCCCAATATGGAATTTACGGTTATCTCATTGGTGGCTTTTTTTATGCCATGCTAGGCACCAGCAAACAATTGTCCATTGGACCTACTTCGGCAATTTCCTTGCTTATCGGAACGACTATTGCCGATATGGCAAACGGCGACGTACAACGATGGGCTGATATTGCTTCTCTGACCGCTTTGGTATTTTCTGCTTTGGCAATTTTAGCCTATTTATTGAGATTGAGCGGTATTATCAATTTTATCAGCGAAACGGTATTGGTTGGTTTCAAAGCTGGTGCAGCCCTGACTATAGGTTTAACCCAACTACCCAAATTATTTGGCGTAAAAGGTGGTGGCGAAAACTTTTTGGATCGCATAATCATCCTGACACAACAACTTCCTGAAACCAATGCCGCTATTTTATTTATTGGCGTTGTTGCCATCCTAATCCTGATTTTTGGCGAAAAATTGATGCCTGGTAAACCCGTGGCTATAGTAATTGTGATTCTTTCTATTTTTCTTATTTCAGCAACTTCATTGGGTCTTCAAGACATTGCAACCGTTGGAATAATTCCTTCAGGCTTACCAGAATTTCATTTACCCAACCTTCGTGTTCACGATATTGATGGTGTTCTTCCACTGGCAGCAGCTTGCTTTTTATTGTCTTATATCGAAAGTGTTTCGGCAGCAAGAACATTGGCACAAAAAAACGGATATTCTATTGACCCACGCCAAGAATTACTGGCTCTAGGAGTTGCAAATGCTGCCGTTGCCTTAGGTCAAGGTTATCCTGTGGCTGGTGGCTTGTCACAATCTGCGGTTAATGATAATGCTGGTGCAAAAACGCCTCTTTCCTTAGTGTTTGCTTCCGTGACAATTGCATTTTGTCTTTTGTTTTTAACAGACATGCTTCAATATTTACCCACGGTAATCCTGGCGGCAATTGTGTTGGTCGCCATTCGAGGTTTATTCGATTTAAAAGAAATGAAACATCTCTACCGGATCAACAAACAAGAATTTTACGTTGCGATGATTGCTCTAGTTGGCGTACTCATTTGGGGGATTTTGACAGGAGTATTACTGGCGGCAATTTTCACTTTATTATTATTGATAAAAGCAACTTCGAATCCAAATGTGGCTTTTTTGGGAAGAATTCCGGGCACCAAACGCTATTCTGATTTAGAACGGCATCCCGACAATGAAAACATCGAAGGGGTACTCATTGTCAGAGTAGAATCTTCCATTCTTTATTTTAATGTCGAAAACATCAAAGAGGAAATTTGGTCAAAAATCAAAGGAGAAAGCAATCCCATAAAAACTGTAATATTGGATTTGAATTCCTCCCCTTCTGTCGATATTGCAGGAGCCCGATTTTTAAAACAGCTGTTTATGGAAATGAAGAAAAAAAATATTTCCTTGAAAATTGCCGAAGCTCGTTCAGAAGTTCGTGACATTTTACGTGACGAAAAACTAGAAGAACTATTGGGACATATCAGCCGTTCTGTTTCCGTTGATGATTTGGTAGTTGAAGCCACAAAACAAACTAATTTATAACTCCCGTTCAGGAATTGAATTCTGTACTCCATAGACACTAGCACGGCATTCGCATTTAAAATTTTCAATCACAAATTACACTAATTATCACAAGTTTCATTCCTATTTAACTGAATCCACTTTACTCGGGTCACAAATTTTATTGTTTTAAGAATTTGTGTGAATTTGCGCAATTTGTGATCAACTTTTTTTTTAAAAGCAAATGCTCTGAAGCACTAGTTTTTTTATCTAAAAATAAACCCTAAATTTGCACCCGAATTCTTCCATTTAGAACTCACCACATATTTCTCACTTAAAACGTTTATAGCATGCAACTGTATAACACCTTAAGCGCAGAAGAAAGAGCCGAGCTGATTGATCAAGCCGGTAAACAACGCCTTACGTTGTCTTTCTATGCGTATGCCAAAATTGAAGATCCCAAAAAATTTCGCGACGATTTATTTATTGCCTGGAATGCACTCGATGCCCTAGGCCGAATTTACGTTGCCAAAGAAGGTATCAACGCTCAAATGAATGTTCCTGCCGAAAATATCGAAGCTTTTAGAGAAACTTTGGAAGTTTATGATTTTATGAAAGACATTCGTTTGAATGTAGCCGTAGAACATGACGATCACGCGTTTTTGAAATTAACCATCAAAGTACGCCACAAGATTGTTGCCGACGGTCTCAACGACGATACTTTTGACGTAACCAACAAAGGAATTCACTTAAAAGCCAAGGAATTCAACGAAATTCTCGATGACCCAAACACAATTGTAGTGGATTTTAGAAATCATTACGAAAGTGAAGTGGGCCATTTCAAAGGTGCCATTACTCCTGACGTGGAAACATTTAGAGAAAGTTTACCTATAATCAACGAACAACTTCAAAACCACAAAGAAGACAAAAATCTGGTAATGTATTGCACTGGTGGCATTCGCTGCGAGAAAGCCAGTGCCTATTTCAAACATCAAGGGTTCAAAAATGTTTTTCAATTAGAAGGCGGTATCATCAATTACGCCAAACAAATTGAAGCAGAAGGATTGGAAAGCAAATTCATTGGAAAAAACTTCGTGTTCGATAATCGTCTAGGCGAAAGAATCACGGATGACATTGTTTCGCAATGCCACCAATGCGGAAAACCTTGTGACAATCACACCAATTGCGCCAATGATGGATGTCATCTGTTGTTCATTCAATGTGACGAATGCAAAACGGCTATGGAAAATTGCTGCTCTACCGAATGTCTGGAAATTATCCATATGCCTTTGGTCGATCAAGTAAGATTGAGAACCGGAAAACAAGTCGGCAACAAGGTTTTCAGAAAAGGAAAATCCGAAAGTTTAAAATTCAAACATTCTGGAGAACTAACCGATACTGTTTTAGCCACGGCTTCAAAATCAACTGATATTCGCCAGAAAATAAAAGTAAAAAAGACATTGCTTGGCAAAGCGGAACATTATTACGTAAAAGCACAAGTGGGACTTTTTACCATTGAAAACCAAGAATTGAATTCGGGTGACAAAATCTTGATCTCGGGACCAACAACCGGAAACCAAGAAATGGTCTTGGACAAAATGCTGGTCAACGGAATCGAAAAAACTCAAGCCAAAACGGGTGACAAAGTAACATTTGCTATTCCATTCAGAATTCGATTGTCTGATAAATTATATAAAATAATTGGATAATTTCCACGGTTGAAACTGTGGGCGATACCAAAAATAAAAACTCAAACAAAACCCATAACCAACGGTTTCAACCACTGGAATATTGAAAATCAAACAACAATAACATCGTTTCTCACGGTTGAAACTGCGAGCTATAATTGAATAAATACAAAGATAAAAACGTACAACCATAACCAACGGTTTCAACCGTTGGAGATAAAAAAACGTATTATGCCACATTCTTTCAATAAATTATGGATTCACGCCATTTGGGCAACTAAAAATCGTCAAGAATTAATAGATTTCTCGATAGAAAAACAAGTATATAATTATATCCGAGAAGAATTAATTGAACTTGGTTGTCCTGTTAGAATCATCAATGGTATGCCTGATCATATACACGCATTATTTTTGTTAAATCCACAAAAATCAATTTCAGATACGATAAAACAAATAAAAGGCAGTTCTTCTCATTCAATAAATGGAGAAAATCTAATCCTTGAAAAATTTGCTTGGCAAACAGGTTATGCTGCTTATTCTGTGAGTGAATCCCAATTAGAAGTTGTTTATAATTATATAAAAAATCAGAAACAACATCATTTAAAGAAAAACGGACAAGAAGAATTTGATGAATTTATAAAATTACACGGATTGAACAATACTGATAATTAATAATTCAATAGGTTTTTAACAATAGCAATAGGTTTCCCACGGTTAAAACCGTGGGCGATGGTCAAAAACAAATAAAAAACAAACGGCAGCAACAATCAGCAACAAAAATCCATAACCAACGGTTTCAACCGTTGGAACATTAAAAACCAAAATATTCAACAACGTTCTACACGGTTGAAACCGTGAGCGATACCTAAAAACACAAACAAACACAATACCATAACCAACGGTTTCAACCGTTGGAAAAAGATAACACAAAATGACAGCGAATAACAAAATAGAATTAATGGCTCCCGCAGGAAACTTCGAATCCTTGCAAGCTGGTTTAGACAACGGGGCCGATTCCGTCTACTTTGGCGTAGAGCAATTGAATATGCGCGCTCGTGCCACTGTCAATTTCACGATGGATGATTTGCCAGAAATTGCCCGTCGTTGCGAAGCCAAAAACGTTAGAAGTTATTTGACGTTGAACACTATTATTTACGATCACGATTTATCAGTGGTAAAAACGTTATTGGCCAAAGCCAAAGAAGCCAACATCACTGCCGTAATTGCTTCTGACCAAGCCGTGATTTCGATGGCGAGAGGAATTGGGATGGAAGTTCATATTTCGACCCAATTGAACGTTACGAATATCGAAACCATCAAATTCTACAGCCTTTTTGCCGATACGATGGTGCTTAGTAGAGAATTGAGTTTACGTCAAGTAAAAAATATCACCGCACAAATCGAAAAAGAACAAATCAAAGGACCAAACGGGAACTTGGTAGAAATAGAAATCTTTGGCCACGGAGCTTTGTGTATGGCGGTTTCTGGAAAATGCTATTTGAGTTTACATTCTCAAAATTCATCAGCAAACCGTGGTGCTTGCAAACAAAATTGCCGTAAAAAATACACCGTTATCGATCAGGAAACCGGTTTTGAAATCGAATTGGATAACGAATATATGATGTCGCCAAAGGATTTATGCACGCTGGATTTCTTAGACCAAGTAATGGATTCAGGTATACAAGTTCTGAAAATTGAAGGTCGTGGTCGTGCTCCAGAATATGTTGGAACAGTCATCAAAACCTACCGCGAAGCAATTGACAGTTATTATGAAGGCAGTTTCACCAAAGAAAAAATTACAGTTTGGATGGAAGCCTTGAATTCGGTTTACAATCGTGGTTTTTGGTCAGGCTATTATTTGGGCCAAGAATTGGGCGAATGGAGCGATGTTTCCGGTTCGGCTGCGACTCAAAAGAAAGTCTATGTCGGGAAAGGAACTCATTTCTTCCCAAAAGCAGCCATTGGACAATTCAAAATTGAAGCATACGACATCAAGATTGGCGACAAAATTTTGGTTACGGGTCCAAGCACTGGAGCCCAAGAAATGATTATCGAAGAAATGTTCGTGAATGACGTGAATGCACACAAAGCTACAAAAGGAGACGATTGCACTTTCAAATTGCCTTTCAGAATCCGAATGTCTGACAAATTATACAAAATAGTGGAAGCCTAATGGTTATTGTAACACTACAAAGAGCCAAATGCATTGGGTGCAACTATTGTGTAGAAATGGCACCCATCCAATTTCAAATGTCCAAAAAAGACGGAAAATCGGTCTTGATTAAAAGTGTCAATGCTAAAGGTTTTTTTACCTTAAAATCTACTGACCACACAATAACCGAAAGTTGTGAACTGGCTGCCAAAGCCTGTCCGGTTAAGATTATTTCGGTTAAGGAAACCTAGTTTTTTATTTAAACAGATGCTCTAAAATTACCGATACTCTTTATTTTGAATTTTTAGATATTATTGTAATAAAAATCCCTTTCAAAAAATGATTTTCTGAAAGGGATTTTAAATTTAAAGTATTGGTATTGAAGTATGCCTGCTTCTTTTCTATTTTTTTGTTTCAATGGTAACTTTATCCAGTTTTCCATTGAAATGTGCCGAAGAACCATAATCAGCAACCGGAGTTCCGTCATCTGTTCCTACATCGGCAAGATCATCAACTGAAAATATTCCTGGCTGTGTTTTATCTAATCTGCCTTCTGCAATTTTGTTTCCATCAACAGTAATAGTACCTGTACCGCCTTTTCCCATACCGCCTCCATCATACTTGAAATCATATACGATAGTATGTTTTCCAGCTTTCAAGGGTTGATCTGATAAAATATTAAATGATTGTAATCCAACATAATTATAAGTAAATGCAGGTTTACCGTCTTTTAGATAAAAAGAAAATCCGCCAAATCTTCCACCTTGGCATACCATTACGCCATTTGCATTTTCTTTAACCTCTACCTGACTGGTAATAGTATAAGAGGTATTTCTGGCACTTATAAAAACATCAATTCCCATTCCTTTCATACCTTCTCCATAGGTAACTTTGGTTCTTTCACCCATTAAGTCTGGTCTCCCAACCGATTTTGCATCAGTTCTTTCAAATAAACGATCATCAATAGGAAGTACATGGTATTTTTCTGCTTCAGTCATAAACAAATCTTGCAGTTCTTTTAGCTTAGCAGGATTTTTAGCAGCTAAATTATTACTCAAGGTAAAATCAGTATTGGAATCGTATAAATCCCAAGTATCTTCTTGTAATGAAGTTGTTGGTTTTTGTTTCCAAGCCGGTCTATGAATGGTTCTGGCATACCATCCATTGCTGTATATCGCTCTGTTACCAAACATTTCAAAGTATTGAGTGGTATGACGCTCTTTTGCTTTAGCATCATCAAAACTATACAACATACTAGTACCTTCAATAGGATCTTGTTTGATTCCGTTTACCATTGTTGGCGCTGGTATTTTACAAGCTTCAAATACAGTTGGTGCAATATCTATAGCATGAGTAAATTGCGAACGTATTTCTCCTTTTGCTTTGATTCCTTTTGGCCATCGAATAACCACTCCATTTCGTGTTCCTCCAAAATCTGAGGCTACTTGTTTGGTATATGAAAAAGGGGCATCCATTGCAACAGCCCAGCCAGCAGCAAAATGCGGATAAGTGTTTGGCCCTCCCCATTCATCAATGTGTTTCAATTGCTCCTCAACAGTTTCAGGAATGCCATTAAAATAAGTCATTTCATTAAATAATCCATTCATCGTTCCTTCTGCACTGGCACCATTATCCCCTACAACATAAATAAATACGGTGTTATCCAATACTCCTAAATCTTCAATCGCACTGTACAAACGGCCTATTTCGTAATCTGTGTGTTCTCCAAATCCCGCATAGGTTTCCATCTGACGGGAAAATAATTTTTTCTCATCTGCAGAAAGTTTTTCCCAGTCTTTTATATCAGTTGGTTTAGGTCCTAATTGTGCATTTTGAGGAACGAGACCTAGTTTCTTTTGACGCTCCAGAGTTTCTATTCTAACTTTATCCCAACCCTGATCGAATTTACCTTTATACTTCTCTATATATTCTTTAGGCGCATGATGCGGTGCATGCGTAGCACCCGTTGCAAAATACATCATAAAAGGTTTATCCGGAGTCAATGCTTGCTGAAAACGCACCCAGCTAATAGCATGATTGGTCATATCAGTGGTAAAATGATAATTCGGATCCTTTGGAAGTTCTACCTGCGTAGTTCCATCATAAACAAGCGGTGCCCATTGATTGGTCTCTCCACCTATAAAGCCATAAAATTTATCGAATCCTGAATGGGTTGGCCAACGGTCTAGTGAACCTGAAACCGAAATTTCCCATGGCGGAGTTTCATGATATTTTCCAAAAGCGGCTGTACTGTAACCGTTTTGTCTCAATACTTCTGCCATTGGCGTTATAGATTGAGGTCTGATACCATTATTCCCAGGAAAAGCCGTAGCAGTTTCCATAATCGATCCTGCATTATTACTATGGTGATTATAACCTGTTAGTAATGCCATACGAGTTGGTGAGCATAGAGACGTCGTATGAAAACGATTATAACTTATTCCTTCTTTACCCAATTTATCTAAAACCGGCATATTAACAGGGCCTCCAAAACGACTTGAAGCTCCAAATCCCATATCATCAATTAAAACCACAACTACATTTGGCGCACCTTTCGGAGCAGTAACATTCCAGCGGGCTGGAGCTTTTGCATTCCTGGCATCCAACTCTTTGTAGGTTTGTCGTTGGGGTTCTCTAATAGGCAATGTGGATCGATCTAGCTGAACTTGAGCAACTGCAGTAACTGACAGCAAACTAAAACTAGCTAATAAAAATTGTCTTGGAATTTTCAATTTCAAATTTTGCATAACTTTAAATTATTAGTAAATGATTTTTAAAAGCTGATATGAATTCTGGCGCTTAATGTATTTTAACATAAAATTATATAAAAAAAACTAATACACCCATTATTTATTCATTTAAATCATACAAACCACTAAAAACATAACAATTCAATCTGTTTACATCAATTAATTGTTAACTTAAGGATTATTAAACAATATTTTGAAAGCTTGTTTAGTGAAAATTATTTCTGTAAAAAAACCATTGGCAGTTTAAAATTAAAATGGAAAACTTAACAGATTCCCAAAAACACTTTTCGCAATCTTGGGATGGTAAACAGGAATCTACAATAAGCACGATTCCTGAATTTTGGAAGGTGAACTGTATAAGACACCATTTATAATTGAAAAGAACAAATCAGGAAACCAAATTGATATTGAAATCAAAGGTCAAGAAATTATAATACTAAAAATATACACTAACAAACCCGTTTTTGGGAATTTATATTCCAATTCTGCAGACGAAATAGTAACAAACCTTTTAATGATGCTTTCATCCATTCCTTTCAATTCCATACTATAAAAAATACTTTTTTTATCGTTTTATCACAAAATTAGAGCATCAATAATGAAAATTTTATTTAGTATAATTTTATGACTTTTTGGGCTTTTTACCCCTTGTAACTTAAAATTAAAAAATACTATCTTTACCAATTAAACGTTTTAAGAACATAAATTGCGTCTATCGCAATACTACATATAAAATTATGGCATGTACAAGTTGTTCAACTTCTGATGGTGGTGCACCTAAGGGTTGTAAAAATAATGGGACTTGCGGCACCGATAGCTGCAACAAATTAACGGTTTTCGACTGGCTTTCGAATATGAGTTTACCCAATGGAGAAGCTCCGTTTGATTGTATCGAAGTACGTTTCAAAAACGGAAGAAAAGAGTTTTATCGCAATACCGAAAAACTGACTTTAAGTATGGGTGACATTGTCGCCACTGAAGCTTCTCCTGGTCACGACATCGGAATCGTGACACTAACCGGTGAGTTGGTTCGCATTCAAATGAAGAAAAAAGGCGTAAATCATACCAGTGCCGACGTTACTAAAGTTTATAGAAAAGCATCCCAAAAAGACATCGACATTTGGTCAAATGCTCGTGACAAAGAAGAACCGATGAAGGTTCGTGCCAGAGAATTGGCCATTGCCCAAAAGCTGGAAATGAAAATTTCCGACATCGAATTTCAAGGAGACGGATCGAAAGCCACTTTCTATTATACTGCCAATGACAGAGTAGATTTCAGACTTTTGATTAAGGATTTTGCCAAAGAATTCAGCACCAGAGTCGAGATGAAACAAGTGGGTCTTCGCCAAGAAGCAGCACGTTTGGGCGGTATTGGATCTTGCGGAAGAGAATTGTGTTGTTCTACTTGGTTAACTGATTTTAGAAGCGTAAACACCTCGGCGGCGCGTTACCAACAATTATCATTGAACCCTCAAAAACTGGCAGGTCAATGCGGAAAACTGAAATGCTGCCTGAATTATGAGCTCGATACTTATATGGATGCCTTAAAAGGATTTCCGAGTATGGACACCAAATTAGTAACCGAAAAAGGGGACGCCGTTTGCCAAAAACAAGATATTTTCAAAGGATTGATGTGGTTTGCCTATACCAATGATTTTGCCAATTGGCACATGCTAAAAATTGAACAAGTCAACGAAATCATTGCCGAAAACAAACTCAAAAACAAAGTGGCTTCGTTAGAAGATTATTCAATTGAAGTTGTTCAAGAACCTGAAAAGCATTTTAACAATGCAATGGGTCAAGAAAGTTTAACCCGTTTTGACCAACCTAAGAAAAAGAAAAAACCAAATAAAAAACGCAAGCCAGGCGGAGAAAATGTTATCGTTGCCAACAAAACAAGCGAGAACGAGAACAAGCAGAACGAGAACAAACCAAACAACAGGCAAAACAATAGACAAAACAACAATGTCAAGCCTAATGCTGCAAATGATAAAAAACCTGTTGTACCAAGAAAACCAATAATTATCACCAAAAATGAGAATAAGGAATAGTGCATTACTGCTTTTGGTTGTAATACTCTTTTTTTCATGTGATAAAAAAAGAGTATTCGACGAATACAAATCCGTGGGAACTGCGTGGCATAAAGACAGTATTGTAACTTTTGATTTACCCGAGTTGGATTCGACAAAACGATACAATTTATTCGTAAATTTGAGAAACAACAACGATTACCCGTTCAACAATCTCTTTTTAATTGTTGCATTAGAAATGCCAAATGGCTTTACAAAAGTCGACACACTTGAATATCAAATGACTAATCCAGACGGATCATTGTTAGGCGATGGTTTTACGGACATCAAGGAAAGCAAACTTTTTTATAAAGAGAAAGTACGATTTAGAGGAAAATACAAAGTAAACATCAAACAAGCCGTTCGTGAAAACGGAAAAATTCCTGGAGTAACAGCTTTAGAAGGAATTACAGATGTAGGTTTCAGAATAGAAAAAATAGATTAAGACATAATTATGGCTACTCGAAAAAACAATAATCAAGCAAACAACGAAGAAAAAGATATCAATTACTATAAAAAGAAATTTTGGAAAATTTTCTTTTATGGCTTGGGTGGTATTGTGGTATTCTTCTTGTTCGCTTCATGGGGACTTTTTGGTTCTATGCCTTCATTCGAAGATTTAGAAAATCCAGATTCCAATTTGGCCACCGAAATCATATCGTCTGACGGAGTGATCCTGGGAAAATATTTCGAAAAAAACAGGTCTCAATTAAAGTATTCCGACTTGCCTAAAAATCTTGTGGATGCATTGGTAGCAACTGAAGACGAGCGTTTTTATGAACATTCAGGAATAGATGGCCGAGGAACACTGAGAGCCATTGCCAGTATGGGAACAAGTGGAGGCGCAAGTACCTTGACACAACAGTTGGCCAAACAATTATTCCACGGAGAAGGTTCCAAATTCTTGCCTTTTAGAATTGTACAAAAAATCAAGGAATGGATTATTGCTATTAGACTCGAAAGACAATATACCAAAAACGAAATCCTTGCCATGTATTGCAACGTATATGATTTTGGTAATTATTCTGTTGGGGTGAGTTCTGCTGCACAAACTTATTTTTCGAAAGCCCCAAAAGATTTAACGATAGACGAATCGGCAATATTGGTCGGAATGTTTAAAAATTCAGGATTATACAATCCAGTAAAAAATGCGCAAGGTGTTAAAAACCGTAGAAATGTCGTGCTTTCGCAAATGGAAAAAGGACACATCATCACCCAAGAGCAAAAGGAAAAACTACAAGCATTGCCTATCACACTGCATTTCAAACTAGAAAGTCATCGCGAAGGAACAGCCACTTATTTCAGGGAATATTTGCGTGATTACATGAAAAAATGGATGGAAGAAAATAAAAAAGCCGATGGTTCCGACTATAACATTTACAAAGACGGCTTGAAAATTTATACCACCATCGATTCCAGAATGCAATTACATGCCGAAGAAGCAGTCGCTAAACATATGGAAAACCTACAAGAGCAATTTTTTATCGAAGCTAAAACCAATAAAAACGCACCTTTTGTAAACATATCTGATGTGGAAACCCAACGAATCCTCAAACAAGCGATGAAATCGTCCTATCGATGGACTGTGTTGGCAGAACAAGACAAAAGCGATGAAGAAATAATAGCGTCATTCAGCCAAAAAGTAAAAATGACGGTCTTCACTTGGAAAGGAGAAAGAGACACCATTATGACACCATTAGATTCCATTCGTTATTACAAACACTTCTTACAATCAGGATTGATGGCTATGGAACCTCAAACGGGTAACATCAAAGCTTGGGTTGGAGGGATAAATTACAAATATTTCCAATACGATCACGTAGGACAAGGAGCCAGACAAGTAGGTTCGACATTCAAACCTTTTGTTTATGCAACAGCTATCGAACAATTGGGAATGTCACCATGTGACACCATCGTCGATGGACCATTTATGATTCGAAAAGGGCGTCATAATGTTACCGAAGATTGGGAACCAAGAAACTCCGACAACAGATACCGTGGAATGGTGACTTTGAAACAAGGATTAGCCTATTCCATCAACACCATTTCGGCCAAATTAATTGACAAAACAGGACCAGAAGCCGTAGTGGAATTAACCCACAAATTAGGAGTGAAATCTGAAATTCCTGCGCAACCATCAATTGCATTGGGGGCAGTTGACATTACCGTCGAAGATATGGTTGCCGCTTATGGAACCTTTGCCAATCAAGGTGTTTATGTAAAACCACAATTCATCACCCGAATTGAAGACAAGAGTGGCCTAGTGATTTACGAACCCATTCCTGAATCACACGATGTACTGAACAAAGACATTGCTTTTGCAGTAATAAAACTACTCGAAGGTGTTACTGAAACTGGCTCAGGAGTAAGATTAAGAACACAAGGTGGAGGAAGCGGCGATAATCGCTGGACAGGTTATCCGTATATGTTTACCAATCCTATTGCCGGTAAAACAGGAACAACCCAGAACCAGTCTGACGGTTGGTTTATGGGAATGGTTCCTAATCTGGTAACTGGCGTTTGGGTAGGTTGCGAAGATCGTTCAGCCAGATTCAAAAGCTTGACTTATGGCCAAGGAGCAACCGCAGCCTTGCCAATTTGGGGTTATTTTATGAAGCTTTGTTATGAAGACGAAAACCTCAAAGTGTCCAAAGAAAAATTCGACAGACCACCAAATCTTTCCATAAAAGTAGATTGCTACACCCGTCCAGCTGTTGTAAAAGACACTACTGCTGTCGAACAAGATACCGACGAATTCGAGTTGTAAAATCATTCGAGAACAGAATGATTTGTTGTTATTTGGATTTAAAATGAGGAGCTATTCCAGCTGTTCGCTAAATCTTTTTATCCCGCTAAAAAACGCGGGATAAAAAGGATATCGCTGCCATCTGGGCTAAAAAACACGATATGATCAACAAAAAAGTTAACAACGTTCAAGAAGCACTCCAAGGTATCGAAAACGGAATGACCCTAATGCTGGGTGGTTTCGGATTGTGCGGCATTCCCGAAAACTCCATTGCCGAACTCGTCAATAAAGAAACCAATAATCTCACCTGTATTTCCAACAATGCTGGTGTCGATGATTTTGGATTGGGATTACTTTTGCAAAAACACCAAATCAAAAAAATGGTTTCTTCTTATGTGGGAGAAAATGCCGAATTCGAACGCCAAATGCTTTCCGGCGAACTCGAAGTAGAACTCATTCCACAAGGAACTTTAGCAGAACGATGTAGAGCAGCACAAACTGGAATTCCCGCTTTTTTCACACCAGCTGGTTTCGGAACCGAAGTGGCTATTGGCAAAGAAACCCGAGAATTCAACGGAAAAATGCACATAATGGAATTGGCTTTCAAAGCTGATTTTGCCATTGTAAAAGCTTGGAAAGGCGACACCGCAGGAAACCTCATCTTCAAAGGAACTGCCAGAAATTTCAACCCGTGTATGGCTGGCGCAGCCAAAATCACCATCGCCGAAGTCGAAGAATTAGTCGAAGCAGGAACACTCGATCCCAACCAAATTCACACTCCCGGAATCTTTGTGCAACGGATTTTTCAAGGCGAGAAATACGAGAAAAGGATTGAGAAGAGAACAGTTCGAGAGAGAAAATAGTTGTTGTGCATTTTAAAAAAACGATGAACCAAGAAAAAAAAATTTGTGCAGAATGCGAATCCGAGTATTATAAAGATAGTTCGGAAATGATAGATTTATGTCCCGATTGTACTCATAAATTATACGGATATCCAAATTGCAAACACGGATTTGAGGATGGAAAATGTATTAAATGCGGTTGGAATGGACAAACATCAAAATACCTGAAAAATAGAGAAAAGAAAGCTGGAAATTAATTATTGCTGAGATGCAAAATGGATGTTCCAATTATGGATTGAGAAGAGTTCGCAAAAGAAATATTGAAGAATAAAAGCGCGTCAATTCGTTTAATGGAGAAACAGTTTTAATCAATCAAAACTTAATGATTCTTAATTTCTCTTAATGGTTTAAAAAACAAAATTATGCTAACAAAAGAAGACATCGCCAAACGAATTGCCCAAGAAGTCAAAGACAAATACTTTGTCAACCTCGGAATTGGTATTCCAACATTGGTAGCCAATTACATTCCAAAAGGAATTGAAGTCGAATTTCAAAGTGAAAACGGCGTTCTGGGAATGGGACCTTTCCCTTTTGAAGGAGAAGAAGACGCTGATTTAATCAATGCCGGGAAACAAACCATTACGACTTTGGAAGGTGCTTCTTTCTTTGATTCGGCAACCAGTTTCGGAATGATTCGCGGGCAACACGTCGATTTGACTATTCTTGGAGCCATGGAAATTGCCGAAAACGGTGATATTGCCAACTGGAAAATCCCCGAAAAAATGGTAAAAGGAATGGGTGGTGCAATGGATTTAGTTGCTTCGGCCGAGAATATTATCGTGGCAATGATGCACGTAAACAAAGCGGGAGAAAGTAAAATACTTAAAAAATGCACTTTACCATTAACAGGCGTTGGCTGCGTCAAAAAAGTCGTAACCGAATTAGCAGTTCTGGAAATCACTCCAAAAGGTTTTAAACTTTTGGAACGCGCGCCTGGTATTACAGTAGAACACATCATCGCTTCCACCGAAGCAACTTTGATTATCGAAGGAGAAATTCCAGAAATGGTGATTGATTAAAAAAGTTAACCGCAGATTCGCAGATTTTTTTAAATAATTAAAATCTGCGAATCTGCGGTTAAAAAACTTTGTGAACTTTGCGAAAAAACTTTGCGCCTTTGCGGTTAAATTTTATAAATTCTCAAAGAAATCATTTCCCTTATCATCAGTGATAATAAAAGCAGGAAAATCTTTAATCGTGATTTTACGAACGGCTTCCATTCCTAACTCTTCAAAATCAACAACCTCAACAGAAAGGATATTTTCTTTCGCCAAAATTGCAGCAGGACCTCCGATAGAACCTAAATAGAATCCTCCGTAAGTTTTACAAGCATTCATCACGTCTTTGGTTCTATTCCCTTTAGCAAGCATTACCATGCTTCCACCATTCTTTTGGAATTCATCCACATAAACATCCATTCTACCCGCAGTTGTTGGTCCAAAACTTCCTGAAGCCATTCCTTCAGGTGTTTTTGCAGGCCCTGCGTAATAAATTGGGTGGTTTTTAAAGTATTCTGGCATTGGTTTACCCGCATCCAATAATTCTTTAATCTTAGCGTGAGCAATGTCACGAGCAACAATCAAGGTTCCGTTTAATTTCAAACGCGTTTTGATAGGATATTGCGATAATTTTTTAAGAATATCAGCCATTGGTTGGTTCAAATCAATTTCGACAGCTGGTTCCAAATGTGGAGCTGTTTCTGGCAACAAACGTTTTGGATTTACTTCCAATTGCTCAACGAAAATACCGTCTTTGGTAATTTTTCCTTTGATATTTCTATCGGCAGAACAGGAAACTCCCAATCCAACCGGACAAGAAGCGGCGTGACGTGGTAAACGAATTACACGAACATCGTGGGTGAAATATTTACCACCAAATTGTGCTCCGATAGCACTTTGTTGGCAAATTAACTGTACTCTTTTTTCCCATTCTAAATCACGGAAAGCCTGACCTGACATATTTCCAGATGTTGGCAAATGGTCAAAATATCCTGCAGACGCTTTTTTCACTGCAGCTAAATTCGCCTCCGCTGAAGTTCCTCCAATCACTAAAGCCAAGTGATATGGCGGACAAGCTGAAGTTCCCAAGTCCATTATTTTGGCACGAACGAAAGCATCCAAGGATTTCTCATTCAACAACGATTTTGTTTGTTGGTACAAATATGTTTTGTTGGCAGAACCCCCACCTTTTGCCAAGAACAAGAACTCGTAAGAAGCTCCTTTTTTGGCATAAATATCAATCTGCGCCGGAAGATTTGAACCCGAGTTTTTTTCCTCAAACATACTAATCGGCACAATCTGAGAATAACGAAGGTTGCGTTCTTGGTAGGTGTTAAAAATCCCTTTTGAAAGCCATTCGGCATCATCAACTCCTGTATATACATTTTCGCCTTTTTTGGCCATTACAATCGCCGTTCCGGTGTCTTGGCAAGAAGGCAATTCTCCGTCGATGGCCACCACTGCATTCTGTAATAAATTATAAGCCACAAAACGGTCATTGTCCGTTGCTTCCGGGTCGTCAAGAATGGCTCTTAATTTTTCCAAATGTGCCGTTCGCAACATAAAAGAAACATCTTTCAAAGCTTCCTGAGCCAACAACTCCAAGCCATTTGGGTCAACGGTCAAGATTTCTCTATCGCCTAGTTTTTCAGTTTTTACAAAATCGGAAGTGATTTTGCGGTATTGGGTATCGTCTTTTAAAATTGGATAAGGATCCTGGTATATAAAGTCCATATTATGAAGTTTTTTTAAGAACGTCAAATATAAGAATTGTATAAAGAACTGAACCTGATTTATATCAACTTATGCTTTAGAATTGTTATAAATTAAAGTGGGGTGGATTATCTAAAATGGCAACACTTTTTCTAACGAATAAATTCATCGTAACATTATGAATCGTTCCTACTCCAACTGTTTAAAAACAAAATAGATTTGGTTGTTTTAACTTAACACGCTAGTAATTAAGAACAAAATAAGCAAACCTATGGCAATGTATTTAGTGTATTTTGACATTTTTTTATTGTTTTAAATGAATAATAATTTATTATTTTAAAATTTGAATTAGAAAAACCAGCTCGCCACAAAAATAGCCGTAATCACGCAAATCACGTCAACCAAAAGCATCGTTCCTAAAGCGTATCGGGTGTTTTTTATGTTGACTGAACCAAAGTAAACCGCAATCACGTAAAAAGTGCTTTCGGCACTACATTGAAAAATACTGCTTAACCTTCCGGTCATTGAATCAGCACCAAAAGTATTCATCGAATCTATCAAAAACCCCCTTGAACCAGCAGAACTAAAAGGTCTTAGCAATGCTACTGGCAAAGCATCGGTAATACCTTTACTTACGCCTATATTAGAAAAAACAAAAGCAATCCCGTTACTGATAATTTCAAACAAACCGCTGTTTCTGAATAGTGAAATCGCTACCAACATCCCCAAAACATAAGGAAAAATGGTGACTCCGGTTTTAACACCATTATTGGCTCCTGCGACAAAAGCTTCATAAACAGTCGTATCTGCTTCTGTAAATTTCTTCTCTTTAAGAAAAGAAAAGATTAGAGTAGCAACAATAATTCCAACCAATATTAAGGCTGAAAGATTAGAGGTGAAATAGTTTTTACCAATTAAATCCAAATGGTTTACATACATCAACAAACCTACAATAGCAGCAATTAAAACCATCAACCCTATAACTAAAGATGCACTTTTGAAATTAATTTTTTGTTTAATTCCAACGATAAGAAAAGCAGCAATTGTACCGATAAAAGAGGTGATAATACAAGGTAACATCACATCGGCAGGATTACTTGCACCCGCGGCAGCACGGTAACCAATTATTGAAGTTGCAATTAAAGTAAGTCCCGAAGCATGCAGACACATAAACATAATCTGGGCATCGCTGGCTTTGTCTTTTTCGGGATTTATTTCTTGCAAGCTTTCCATAGCTTTTAATCCAAATGGAGTAGCGGCAGAATCCAATCCCAAGAAATTGGCAGCAAAATTTAAAGTCATATAAGAAATCGACGGGTGATCCTTTGGAATACTTGGAAACACTTTTACAAATACCGGACTTAATAATTTAGCCAATTTTCCAGACACTCCAGAAATAATCAACAATTCCATCAAGCCACAGAAAAAAGCCAGATAAGCCATAAGTGGCAAAATCAAATCGACTAAGGTGCTTTTGCAAGTAGGCAATAAACCATCGGATTTTTGGACACCACTAAAAATTTTAACCACTTTATTTTTATACACATAAGTAGTATCTGCATTTAGCGTATCTCTATTGACGATAAAGGTTTTTTCTTCGGATTTATTGATGCTGTCTTTTATAAAAATAGGAACTTGGTCAATATACTTTTCAGAAATTAGAATAGGATCATCTTTTTTTCCGTTTAAAACATGGTCTATTGTATAACTGTTGCCAGAAAATAAACTGAAAATCACAAATACAATCGACGAAATGAAAATTACCAACCAAAATCTACTCAATACCATAATCTATAATTTTTGTAAATGTAATTATTTAACCGCAAAGTGCACAAAGGGTTTGCGTAAAGGACTCCAAGAAAAATTTATAACCGCATATTTGCATATTATTTTGATTAACGCCGAATTAAACGTGAATAATTTCCTCGTCAATCAACAAATTTTCTCTTCGTAAACGAAGGAAAATCTGTGCAACGGCAATGGTGTCTTTTTCGCAATAAGTTACAATTCGGTCAATGTCTTTATCCACATAAAAAACGTGTCCTACTTGACTGCCGTCGATATCACCTTTTGGTGAAGGGATTCCGAGCACTTTGCACATTAATTTTAAAGAAGTGAAATGTTTGTAATCACCAAATTTCCACAATTCCAACGTATCTAAATGGGGAATTTCCCAAGGTTTTTTGCCGAATAAATTCAGTTTGTTGGGAATGGCAATATTATTAATAATCATTCGGCGAGCGATGAACGGAATGTCGAATTCCTTGGCGTTATGACCACACAAAACGTGTTGCGGTTGGTTGAAATGATTGTTCAAAAGATTGATGAAATCATTCAATATTTTCTTTTCTTCACCAAAAAAGGAAGTTACCCTAAAATTTCGAATATCACCTTTGATGACAAAATAACCCACGGAAATACAAACGATTTTTCCGAACTCGGCCCAAATCCCAGCTCGATCGTAAAAATCCTCGGGCGTGTATTCGTCTTTTCGCTGGTATTGGGTTTTGTGCTCCCAAAGTCCTTTCATTTCATCATCCAAAGAATTGAAATCGGCTACTTCTGGAACGGTTTCAATGTCGAGAAACAGAATGTTGTTGAGGTTAATTTTTTCTATCATACTGATTGTTTAAAACACAAATTTCACCAAATTTTGAAGTCCTAAATTTAGTCAATTTTGTAATCCAATAAATCTAAATTAGTGAAAATTCGTGCAATTCGTTTTTTTTCTTAAAACAAACTTTGCTGTGTTCTGGGATTTTCGTGTTCCAACAACCATTTTTTTCGCCACAATCCACCAGCATAACCCGTGAGCGAACCATCCGTTCCGATGACTCTGTGACAAGGAACCACAATCCAAAGCGGATTTTTCCCATTGGCGGAAGCTACGGCTCGAATGGCTTTGACATCGCCTAATTTTTTAGACAATTCTAAATAAGACATCGTTTTCCCGAAAGGAATTCCGAGTAATCCTTTCCAAACTTTCTTTTGAAATTCAGTTCCCGAAGGATTCAATTTGAAAGTGAAATCGGCTCTTTTTCTTTCGAAATAGTCGTTGAGTTGGGAAACGGCTTCTTGCAACACAACCGGAATTATCTCTGAAATGATTCCTTCATCTGAAATGGAAATTACGGAAATACCGTTTTCATCACCTATTATTTTGGCGATTCCTAAAGGCGTTTTGATAAAGGCTGTTTGCATAAAAAATTAATGAACTGCAAAGTACAGAAAGTTTATTTAAAGTTGGTTAATGAAGCAATACTTTTCAAAACCTTATTTCGTTTTCAAAAACTCAATGGCTTTTTGGGCTATTTTGGATTCTTGTCCTTTTGGCGAAGCCAATAAAATATCCGTAAAAAGATTTACCGATCGTATTTCGATATAGCCAATTTCAGGATAATTATGACTTTTCAATACATTAGTTGGAACAATCGACACTCCTAGTCCGTTTTTGACTAATTGAATAATCGAAGAAATATTGTTAGACTCATGCACCACTTTCGGAGCAAAGCCAAAATGAGCGCAGATTTCCAATAAATTATCATAATACTGTGGCGAATATTCTTTGTTGAAAAACACAAAAGTGGTTTCATTCAGGTTTTCGATTTCTTGTTCGGACTTAATAGGATACAATTTTTTATTGAATACCAGTGAAAAACTGTCTTTAAACCAAAGTTGGGTTTCTATTTTGGGAGAATGCAAAGGTGCTCGTACAATTCCTAAGTCGATTTTAAATTCTTCCAAGGCTTTGATTTGTTTAACCGTTGGTACTTCATACAATCTAAAACTCACATAGGGAAATTGCTCCGACAAATACTGAATCAAAGCCGAAATATCACCCGAAAAGGTCGAACTCACGTAAGCAATTCGAAATTCCCCGCTTTGATTTTCACTTATTTTTTTGGTTTTAATATTGATGCGCTCTATGTTTTTTAATACTTCCCGCATTTCTTTTTCATAGAATTTCCCCGCATCAGTAAGAATGACGCGTTTATTATTGCGTTCAAAAAGCTGTGCGCCAATTTCGGTTTCCAATTCTTTGATTTGTCGGCTTAGTGGCGGTTGTGAAATGAATAATTTTTCGGCAGCACGAACAAAGCTCAGCTCTTCGGCTAATTTCAGGAAGTATTTTATATGACGCAATTCCATATATACCTTTTAAGTATTATTTTATGACAAAATAAGTATTTTTAAGTCATATATAAAAATTATAGGTTTGTAAAACAAAACGAAAACTATCATGGAACAAATTTGGAAAGACAGATGGGACGAAAGATATAGCAACGAAGAGTTTGCTTATGGAAAAGAACCTAACCAATACCTCAAAAAGGAATTAGACAAACTAAGACCTGGAACCATTCTTTTTCCTGCAGAAGGTGAAGGACGTAATGCTGTTTATGCTGCCAAAATTGGCTGGAACGTCTTTGCATTTGATATAAGTTCGGAAGGAAAAAAGAAAGCGCTACAGCTTGCAGCATCTAATAATGTGAAAATTGATTACAAGGTTGGCGAATTAGAGACAATAGATTATGAAGCAGATCAATTTGATGCAATCGGACTTGTTTATGCTCATTTCCCTGCTGCAGTTAAATCACATTATCACACTATTTTAGATAAATATTTACGAAAAGGCGGGGTTATTGTTTTTGAAGCTTTCAGCAAAAAAAACCTTGATTATGTTCAAAAAGATGAGAAAATTGGAGGTCCAAAAGATATTGAATCCTTATTCTCTATTGCCGAAATAAAATCAGATTTTCCAGATTATGATTTTGAAGAATTGACAGAAATGGAAATTGAACTCAACGAAGGACTATTCCACAATGGAAAAGGTTCGGTAATACGATTTGTGGGTCGCAAAAGATAAAATTTACAACTATGAAAAAATCAACAGTTATAGAAATCAAAGAACGCTTCGATAATGAAGTAGAACGCTTTTCGAACCTAGAAACCGGTCAAGTAGCCACAATAGATGCTGCGCTTTCATTGGAACTTTTAACTTCGGCAGCAAAAGTCATAAAACCCAATGCAACAACGCTTTTGGATTTGGGGTGCGGCGCTGGAAATTACAGTTTGAAAATGTTGTCCAAATTACCAAACCTAGATTTCACTTTGGTAGATTTAAGTCAAAATATGTTGGACAAAGCTCATCAGCGGGTTTCGGAAGTTACTTCTGGCAAGATTAATGCAATTCAAGCAGATATCCGGGATATTGATTTTCCTAAAAACCATTTTGACATCATCTTAGCTGGAGCCGTTTTGCATCATTTAAGAGAAGAGTCGGACTGGGAATTTGTGTTTCAAAAACTATTCAACAGTTTAAAACCGGGTGGATGTTTGATGATTTCGGATTTAATTTTTCAAGAGAACCCTGCTGTCAATGAATTGGTTTGGAAAATGTATGGCGATTATCTAAAGCAACAAGGTGGCGAAGCCTACCAACAAAAAGTCTTTGATTATATTGAAAAAGAAGACACGCCAAGATCGATGACTTATCAATTGGATTTAATGAAAAAAGTAGGTTTTTCGAGCACCGAAATTTTGCACAAAAACAGTTGTTTTGGTGCTTTTGGTGGTATAAAGTAAATAAACTATGTGATGTACAAAGAAATTCTAAAATACAAAAACCATTCGTTGCACAAATGGTTCTTGTATTTTAGCCCTGATGGAAACAGCATCCTTTGTGGCTGGAGTTCAGCCACAAAGATATAGTGGACAGCAGGAATTAGCTCCTGAGAATTATTATTTTAGAGTCGAATAAATATAAGCTTCCAAAGCCTTTAATTCTTCCTCAGAAAAAGTCTTTGTGATTTCCAAATTAGGTTTCATCACTGCGTATTGCGTTGGATCAACAATTGCTTCTCCTTCTCCTTTTAGAAATGAAACCATGTCGCCGTTTTTTTCTTTGTAGATTTTGGCAATATCTTGAAGGCTTGGCCCAACAAGTTTCACATCTGTTTTGTGACAAGCCACACAAGCTCCTTTTCCGTGAAAAATTTCATTTCCTAAATCCTCGGGTTTCTGTGCTTCGGTTGTGGTTTCGGGTTTACCGAAGGATTCTTGACTCTCTTTTTTACAAGAAATGAATGTTAAAACGGCTAATACAAATACGAACTTTTTCATTTTTTATTTATTTAATATTATAGCAGCTTCCTTGGCAAAATAAGTCGAAATCAAACTTGCTCCTGCTCTTTTGATGCACATTAATTGTTCCATCATAATTTTGTCGTGATCTAGCCAACCTCTTTCGGCAGCGGCTTTTATCATCGCATATTCGCCTGAAACATGAAAAACAGTTACGGGAACATTCACGGCATTTTTGACTTCGCGTACGATATCAAGATACGCAATTCCGGGTTTTACCATCACCATATCGGCACCTTCTTCGACATCCATCAAGGCTTCTTTTATGGCTTCAATGCGATTGGCATAATCCATTTGATAGGTTTTTTTGTCTTTTGGAATTTCGGCATTATCAACTGGTGCGCTGTCTAAAGCATCACGGAATGGCCCGTAAAATGCCGAAGCATATTTAGCAGAATAACTCATAATTCCCACATTTTGAAATCCTGCTGCATCCAAACCTTGACGCAAACGCAATACACGTCCGTCCATCATATCGCTTGGCGCTACAAAATCGGCTCCAGCCTGAGCATGAGAAACTGCCATTTTTACCAAGGCTTCGTTGGTAGCATCGTTAGCAATATCACCGTTTTCAATGATTCCGTCGTGACCATAAATGGAGTATGGATCCAAAGCCACATCGGGCATAACAATCATCTCGGGACACTCTTTTTTGATGGCTTTAATGGCTCTTTGCATCAAGCCATCAGGATTCCAGGCTTCTTTTCCGGTATTGTCTTTTAGGGATTCGTCCACTTTTACGTAAATGTTTACGGCACGAATTCCTAAAGCGAAAAGTTCTTTTACTTCTTCGACGGTTAAATCAATCGAACGACGGTAAATCCCAACCATAGATGGAATTTCAACTTTTACGTTTTCACCTTCGGCAATAAACATCGGGAACATAAAATCGGATGGACTTAATGTGGTTTCTCGAACTAAGGAACGAATGCTTTCATTCACGCGTAATCTTCTGCCTCTTTGTAATGGGAACATTTGATATTTGATTTAAGATTGCTTCGCCAATTCGAGCAAAGCTTTCGGGTTACGATTGCTGATTTTTGATTTATAACAAATTGATGATGACAGAAAATCTGCAATCACAAATCGTTAATCATCAATCTGCAATCCAATTTTTTGGTTTTTCTAATACTATCAATAATTTTTCTTCTTCGCTTCCTTCTTCTGGATGATGATCATATACCCATTGCACGTGAGGAGGTAAACTCATCAAGATACTCTCGATTCTACCGTTGGTTTTTAGTCCAAATAAAGTGCCTTTGTCGTGTACCAAATTGAACTCTACATAACGACCACGACGGATTTCCTGCCAAGTTCTTTGCTCAGGAGTGTAAGATAAATTTTTTCTTTTCTCGACTATTGGAACGTAAGCTTCTAAGAAGCTATTTCCCACTTCGGAAACAAAGTTAAACCAATTTTCCATTGACATTTCCTCGGTTGCTTTGCAATAATCGAAAAACAATCCGCCAATTCCACGAGCTTCATTTCTGTGCACATTCCAAAAATAGGCATCACATTGCTTTTTGTATTTTGGATAAAACTCTGGATTGTGTTTGTCGCAAGCGGTTTTACAAGTTTGATGAAAGTGTTTTGCATCTTCTTCAAACAAATAATAAGGCGTTAAATCCTGTCCACCGCCAAACCATTGCTGGATTACGTTTCCGTTGTCATCATACATTTCGAAATAGCGCCAATTCGCGTGAACAGTTGGCACCATTGGACTTTTCGGGTGCATAACCAAACTCAATCCGCAGGCAAAAAAATCGGCTTCACCCACATTGAACAGTTTTTGCATACTGTCCGGTAATTTTCCGTGTACTGCCGAAATATTCACTCCGCCTTTTTCGAAAACGGCACCGTTTTCTATCACGCGTGTTCTTCCTCCTCCTCCTTCTGGACGTTTCCATAAATCCTCACGGAATTTGGTTGTGCCATCAGCCTCTTCCAATCCTTTGCAAATTTGGTCTTGAAGATTTAGTATGTATTGGTAGAATTTGTCTTTCATTATAAATTTGCTTTTGCAGCAGCTATTTTATTAAATATTCCAAACGAAAAGACCTTGCTTTCCTTTTGAACATAATCATAAATGGCAATGGCTTTGTCTGAAAAATCAAATTGACTTTCTTTTGAGAATGCGATTAAAAAATCAGCAAATATTTCGAAATGATTCCAGTCAAAATGAAGGCGTTGCAAATGGGAAATCAATTGCTCTTCGTTAAAATTACTCAGACTTTCGACATTCATTCCCAAATCTTTCAACTCATTTTCGAGAAGTAACAAGTCTTCCAAATTCCAGAACTTAGGCACAAAAGTCAATGAATGCAACACCTTTAGAATGTTGTCTATTCGAATACTTTCCTGATCTCGTAAGCCTTTGTTCAGCATTTTTATTCTTATTTCTGCTTGTATTCCTTCACCGCGTCCACAAATGCTTTGGCGTGATCCACAGGAATATTTGGTAAAATTCCGTGACCTAAGTTGGCAATATATTTGTCTTTTCCGAATTCGTCAATCATTTCGTGAACCATTTTCTTGATTACAGGAATCGGTGAAAGCAATCTTGACGGATCAAAATTTCCTTGCAACGTGATGTTTCCTCCTGACAAATAACGTGCATTTCTTGGCGTGCAAGTCCAATCTACTCCAAGTGCAGAAGCCTTGCTTTTTCCCATTTCGCCAAGGGCGAACCAACATCCTTTTCCGAAAACGATAACAGGAGTAATTTCAGCCAAGGCATCCACTATTTGGTTGATGTATTTCCAAGAGAATTCCTGATAATCCACTGGAGAAAGCATTCCGCCCCAAGAATCAAAAATCTGGATGGCGTTGCAACCTGCTTTTACTTTTTCTTTCAAATATAAAATAGTGGTATCAGTGATTTTTTGCAATAAAGTGTGTGCAGCAATTGGGTTCGAGAAACAAAATCCTTTGGCAGTATCAAAACTTTTCGATCCTTTTCCTTCCACTGCATAACAGAAAATTGTCCAAGGCGAACCAGCAAAACCAATTAATGGCACCTCATCGTTCAACATTTGTTTGGTCAATTTTATAGCATCAAAAACATAGCCTAAAGTTTCATTTACATATGGAACATAAACTTGGTTTACTTGTTCCATCGTGCGAATCGGATTTGGAATAATCGGACCCAAATTGTCTTTCAATTCCACGTGAATTCCCATCGCTCTTGGCACGACCAAAATATCCGAGAACAAAATCGCGGCATCCGGCGCAATTCTGCGAATAGGTTGCACGGTGATTTCTGCGGCCAATTCCGGTGTTTCGCAACGAGTGAAAAAATCATATTTGTCACGCAAAGCGATAAATTCAGGCAAATATCTTCCAGCTTGACGCATCATCCAAACGGGTGGACGTTCTACAGTTTCTCCTTTTAATGCTTTTAAAAATAGGTCGTTCTTTATCATTTTGGTTTTTATTTAAATACCTGTCAGGTTACAAAAACCTGTCAGGTATAAATCAATTATTTAAATTCTTCGATTACATCTTCAATCACGTTTTCAACAGAGGGTTGATCGGCGACTATTATATTTCTTGTCGTTTCATCTAAAGCTTCGGCGGTGGTTTCTCCAATGCAAAAACAAATTTCGTTTTTTATTTTGTTATCCTTCAAATAACTTTCTACTCCAGACGGACTAAAAAACAGAATTCCATCGACTGGGGTTTTTATTTTTTGTGGTGTCAAAGTGGTTTCATATACTTGAATTTCATTGAAATTGACTTTGGCTGCTTTCAAGGCTTTTGGCAAGGTTTCTTTTCGCAAATTACCGCTGAAAAAAGTAAAACTTTCACTTGAATAAATCAAAGTGATAATTTCGGCCAAATCTGAAGCGTAATCAACATAGACCACTACGTTAAAATCGTTTTCTTCCAATAATGCTTTGGTTTTTATTCCCACACAAAAAACATTTTTTGATTTTAATTCTTCAATTTTCGGATGAAGGAATACGCTTTGGGCTGCATTTTGACTGGTAAATATCAGATTCTCGTTGATTCCATTTAAATCAAAATCTGAGTTTTCAGTTTTGATAAAATTAGCTTCAGTAACTGAAAAACCAGCGTCTAATAAGACTTGCTTTTGAGAACCCAAAAGTGTTTTTGTGGATAAAATGCTGAGTTGGTTTTTCATTATTTCTTCAAACTTTCCTTAATTGTTTTCATCAACTCTGTTCCGCCTTTTTCCAAGATTTCATTGGCGCAATTGAAACCTAATTTTTTCCATTCTTCAACGGCTACCGTTTTTTCAATTTCTAATTTTTCTTTTCCATCAATAGACAACAAAGAACCTTTGAAAATAAAAGTATCCTCTATTTCGCAATATTTTGCCAAAGCTCCAATTGGTGCCGTACAACCACCTTCGAGTGTTTTCAGGAATTGTCTTTCTATGTAAGTGCAAATTTCGGTTTCAACATCGTTAAGTTGAGAAACAGCATCAAGAGTAAAATCGTCATTTCCCATCGCCACAATTACCATTGCGCCTTGGGCTGGAGCTGGAATCATCCAATCCAGATTGATAAAATCGGTGGGTTTTAAGTTGATGCGTTCGAGTCCAGCTGCTGCAAAAACGGCTCCGCTCCAATCGCTTTCGGTTAGTTTTTGCATTCGAGTATTTACGTTTCCACGCAAATCGACTACAGTATGATTGGGATATTTGTTCAACCATTGCGCTTGACGGCGCAAACTTCCGGTGGCGATGGTTCCGTTTCCTTCGAGAAAATCGATATTTCCTTTGTGAACCAAAATATCTAAAGTATTGGCTCTTTCTAGAACTGCCGCTTGAACAATTCCTATTGGCAAAGCCGTTGGCACGTCTTTCATCGAATGCACAGCAATATCGACTTGCCCATTTAGCATAGCAATGTCTAGTGTTTTCGTGAAAATTCCAGTGATTCCGAGTTCGTAAAGCGGTTTGTCGAGAATGATGTCGCCTTGCGATTTTACGGCAATAATTTCGGTTTTATACCCTAAATCGTTTAACTTTTTTTGAACGGTATAAGCCTGCCAAAGAGCTAGTTCGCTATCGCGAGTCCCAATTCGAATTGTTTTTTTTGAATTCATTAAACCTTTTCCTTTTTTTAAACCGTAAAGATATTAAGGTTTGTTTCGATTTTTACTATGAAAGGGTAATTTTGTATTTTTCTTCGATTACCGAAGTCGTTTTTTGGGGAGTTTGCAACCCTATTTGAAATACTTTTTCGATAAACTCTATGCTTTCATCAACCGAAGTGTTTTCGTCTTTCAGGTGACTGGCGAAATGGTTGGTGATTTTTTGGATAATTCTGGAAGTGATTAATTCAGCTTGCTCTTCGTCGAAATTAGGCAACTTTTTTCTGTGCAAAGTCATTTCGCTTGCTACAATATCTATCAATTTTGCTTTCAATGCGTGAATGGTTGGCGCATATTTTCTGCCATTCAACCAAGTATTCAATTCTAATTTCATATCCTCGATAATGGCTTCGGCAGCAGGAATGTGTTGTTTCCTTCTTTCGAGCGTATCATCAGTCATTTGGGACAGATAATCCATATGGATTAAAGTTACTCCTGGAATTTGTTGTACATCGGCGTTCACGTTTTTTGGTATGGACAAATCCAAAATCAAAAGCGGTTTATTTAAATTCAAAATTGCTTTGTCGATGGTTGGATTTTGTGCGCCAGTAGCTACAATCAAAACATCTGCTTTGTGTAATTCTTCTTGTAAATCAGCATAATCTTTTACAATAAGATTCAATTTTCCAGCCAGCATTTCGGCGGTACTTTTGGTTCTATTTATCAGGGTAATATGTTCGTTCTTAGTGTGTTTTACCAAGTTTTCACAAGTATTTCTACCTATTTCCCCAGTTCCAAAAAGTAAAATCTTTTTGTTACCAATGTTTTCTACGTTTCGAATAATGTATTGAACTGCAGCAAAAGATACTGAAGTTGCTCCTGAACTAATTTCGGTTTCGTTTTTTATTCTTTTGCTAGTTTGAATCACGGCGTTAATCAATCGATCCAAAAAGGTATTGACTAAGCCTAAAGTTCTTGATTTTTCGAAGCTGTTTTTTATTTGACCAATGATTTCAAAATCGCCTAGGATTTGGCTATCTAAACCTGTTCCCACTCGAAACATGTGATTGATGGCTTCTTGATTTTTATAAATGTAAGCTACTTCTTGAAATTCTTGAACGGAACCCTTACTATTATCACAAAGTAATTTGATTAATTCATAAGGATGATTGGCATATCCATAGATTTCGGTTCTATTGCAAGTGGAAGTAACAATCAATGACTCGATTCCTTCGGCTTGGGCTTGCAATAATAACATAGATTGTGCCTTGGCGTCTAAGCTAAATTTTCCTCTAATAGATGCATCTGCTTTTTTGTAACTTAAACCTAAAGCATAAAAAGTAGTGGTTTTGGACATATTAAAATTTTCCATATTATACTTTCCTTAAAAAGTTCAACAAAATTATTATTAACTATTTTATAAAAACAACGCTGCAAGTGCTTTTTGTGTCGCTTCGAGATTATTTGTTCTAAAATAGTAATTTCAAAATCAATTTTATATAAAAATATAGGGAAATTGGATAGTTGTCGGCTATTTATATAGATTAATTCTAAATAAGTCTGTCGATGTGTTTCTATTTTTTATACGAAAAAGTATCGCTTAGGGTTCTTGAAAAGTAATATAGAAATACTTTTTTAAGTATTTTTCAGATTACACAGCAGCCCTATTTAAGGTTCAAGAAATTGAATTATATTGCATTTTAAATTAAAACGCTACTTTGAATAAAGTAGCGTTTTTAATCTCAATATAGCATTATTTTTGAACAATAGGAGTTCTCAATGATTGTAAAACAGCAACAACATCAGTATACAATTCTGTATTTGAAGCTACTCCGTTTGCATTTGCTGCAGCACCAACATAACCTACAAATTTGTCGTAATCTGCATTATTAGATTTTGTTCCCATACGTGGGTTTGTAGCTGGATCATGAGCTGCTACCATGTTTAGACCCGAATAAGTGTTCACTGCGTTAGTTCCTCCAGTATTGAAAGAAAAGAAATCAGTTAAATTGTCCACTAATACTGCTAATTTAGTAGTGTTACCAGCTCCAACTTCTGTCAAAACTGGTGCAAAATGTGCTCCAAGATTTCCAGAAGCATTTTTTTGAACATCCGCTACAATAAAACCTACGGTAGAATTAACCACTTTACGGAATGATAAACGACCTTGTTCGATCATTTGTCCTGAATTATCAGGATCTGCAACCATAGTTGTTCCGCCCAATCGAGTGTAAATTGAAGCTTTTACTGGTGCTGGCGCATCATCGTCACTCTCGCAAGAAGTAAATGCTGCCGAGGCAAGAAATAATACACCTAGTGTAATTTTTGAATAATTTGTCATGATAATAGAATTTAAGGATTAATTAAAAAATTGATTTATTGATTTAGATACTTTGTAACTCACGCTGTTTTGATCGACTGGGCAAACTTCTTTATTTGCCATATTTGCAGGCAATACAAATCTTTCGGCATCATACGATCTTTTGGTCATCAACTCATTGAAAACTTTTTCAGAATTGGTGATTTTATTGTTATGGAAATAAACCACAACATTTCTTTTTATAATAATAGAATCGGATGTTAAGCCTTTGATGGTTCTTAAATCGGCAGCGATTTGTTTGGCTTGAAGCGAATCGATATTTGATTTAAAATCAATTCGGCTCACTTGTAAATTGGCGCTATCATAAACAGCAGGTTTGGCTGTAATAATGTGAAACAGCAAAATGGCAATGAAAAGCACTGCAATTCCACCAATTACATAAAGTCCTTTTTTGATTGTTGAATTCATTTTCATAATTTTAGATTTGAATATACTTACGAGCATTTTTCGAGTATGGTTTTATTTTTATTCTAAAAATCGCTTATTTAGAATTGTTTTAAATATCGAAAACTTCGAAATTGTATTTTAAAGGGCAGTTTCTTAGAAAACCCTGGCAAGATTGAATCCAAAAAAAACATCGCCTTTAGCCCAATCTCCCGTAGTTCTGGCAAGATATCCTGCTTCGTCAATTCCTTGAGAATTGGTGAAATGCATTTGAAAAACGTGTCCGCCAGTTTCTAAATCAAAACCTATGGATAATGGATTGTTGTAAAAGGAATTGGAAGCTCTATTCAAATGTGCGGCATAATCGATGTTCAAAGACCAGCGTTTAGCAAATTTATATCGCCCTCCAAAACCTAAAGCATATTGCGTATTGCTTTGCGATTCATTCTGAACAAAATTTTCGTGAAAAAATGTTGGTGCAAATTCCAAGGAAAGTTTTTCATTAAATTTTCTGGAAATTAATAATTGCGCCACATAAGTAAAACGATTTTGAAATTTCAGTTTTGGATAGTCACTTTCTTTTAGAGTGTTATTAATTGACAAACTATTAAATCCAGCAATTGTTACAGGAAAACCCTCATTTATTTGAGGAAACAAAGTGTATTTTGTTGCAAAATCATATGCAAACTCACTTCTGGCACCACTAACCTGAAGTCCATCGGTGAGTCCATAAATGAACTTGATTTGGGTATTAGCATTATCCAATCCGTAGAAACCTTCAAAACCGTCTTGAATCGAACCAAATCGATGGGCTACCACAAAATATAAATCGCCTTTAGCAGCCAGTTTTGTAGATTCAAGATTAACGATTTTCAAAGCCTTGAATGCCGAGGTCACTTTTTCTTTTGTAGGAACTGTGTCTATTCCGGCTAATAAATTGTTTTGTGAAAAGGACGCTAAAGGGAATAATAATAAGAGTAAAAGGAACTTTTTCATAAGATATAATTTTGGGTTGTTAGTATTTTTGTTTTAGTGTATTATAGAACTTTGATCCATTTTGAATTCTTCTAATAATTCATCGTAACCTAGAAATCGTCCTTTGATTCTTAGTGTTTTACCCAGAATAATTTGTTTGGGTAAACTATCGTTGAATGTTGCAAAAAGTTTATTGTCCAATATGATGGCTTTGTTTTCAGCATCTACTGCGGTAACTTTTGCAGAAAATTCAATAGTTTGATCCTGGTATTTTATAGACGCCAAACTGTCATTGGCAACAAATTCTTTTTCTAATTCAGGAACGCTACTAACATAAGTGGCTGTTTCGGTGCTAATGTCTCTATGGTCTTGATACATATAGCGATAGCCAAAAAAGGAAATTATCCCTACGATAATAATTCCATAAAGTATTTTTTTGTTCATAATGATCGTTTTTTTAAGTGTATTGCTATGTACGCTAAAAAAGAAGTGTTGGTTTTATTTTAAAAAAAATTGCACAATAAAAACTAGAATATCATTTTCAACGTAAATGATTCTACTGATTCGATTTTATGATTCCTGTGAGTTGTTCAATCTTTTTTAAAACTAAAAACCAATCGTTATGAACACAAAAAAACTTTTTCCGTTATTGGCATTTTCAAGCTTGTTGATTGCTTGTTCTAATGACAATCCAGACACTTTGATGGACAATCCTCCAATTGCAACCACAATAACCTACAGGCAAAATGTGAAATCCATAATTGACAACAATTGTATTTCCTGCCATGCTGCAACTCCCCGAAACGGAGCTCCAATGTCTTTAGTAACTTATGATCAAGTGAAAAATGCCATTCTAAACCGTGGATTATTGAATCGAATTTCATTAAATAATGGTAATAGTTTGTTGATGCCTCAAGGAGGTCCAAGATTGCCTCAAGCAACCATTGATATGGTAATGAAATGGCAACAAGATGGATTACTTGAAGAATAATTTAAAAATAGAAAACATGAAAAAAATTGTAATTGTAGCATTGTTGTGGGCATCAAATATGGCTATGGCTCAAGAAAAAATGATCTGCAAATCGGGAGTTATCACTTTTGAAGCTTCGGTGCCTGCTTTTGAAGAAGTAAAGGCAACTAATACAAGTGTTACCGTAGTTTTAAATCCAAAAACCGGCGAAATTGCTAGTTTAGCTTTAATGAAAGGATTTCGATTTAAAATAGCCTTGATGGAAGAACATTTCAACGAAAATTATATCGAAAGTGACAGGTATCCAAAAGCGGTGTTTAAAGGGAAAATAGAAAATTTTGACCCCAATAGTTTGACAACAACGCCCAAGGATTTTGTTATCAATGGAAAACTAGACCTTCACGGAAAATGGGTGGTAATTAAAACAGTGGCAAAAATGAGTCAAACGGCTTCGGGAATTATTTTGGTATCTAATTTTGTTGTAAACGCTAGTGATTTTAACATTTCGATACCATCAATTGTCAAAAATAAAGTGTCCAATAAAATTAATATTCAGCTCCAAGCGGTGTTGAAATAAGGAAAAACCAATAAAGATATTATAAAATCATAGCGAAGTAAACAATAAACCATCAAAAAGATTTAATTTTGAAAAGACTAAATAAGCCGTTTAATCAAAAACGTCACAACTAATTTGAATTAAGTAAATCAAAAAATGGAGGAAGAAATAAAAATTGACGATGATTTTATTTTAATTCGTTTTCAAAATAACACCGATGAGGTTATCACTTTTCAACGCCCGGTTCAATTGGGTTTGATACAATTTCATTTTGGTTTAAAAGGAAGCGCCAACTTCATTTTTAATCAAGGCAATTACATGCTAAATCTCAAAGAAGAAAAAGCATTATTGTTTTATAACACCGAAAAAGAATTGCCTTTGAACGTAGAAATTGCGCCAAAGACTTGGTTGATTTCTATATTCGTTTCCATTCGAAAATTCCACGGATTGTTTACCGATGATGCGCAACATATTCCCTTTTTAAGCAAAGAAAATCAAGAGAAAAAGTATTATAACGAAAGTGATATTAGTCCGTCGATGGCGATTGTTTTGAACCAAATGTTTCATTATAACCTGAATCCATCTATAAAAAATTTATATTACAAAGGAAAAGGATACGAGTTATTGAGTCTTTTTTTTAATAGAAATGAAGATCCAAATGCCGAACAATGTCCGTTTTTGGTAGATGAAGAAAATGTATTGAAAATCAAGAAAGCCAAGGAAATTATCATTGCAAATATGGCCGAACCGCCAGGATTACAAGAGCTTTCCGATCAAGTGGGTCTGAATTTGAAAAAACTAAAAATGGGTTTCAAACAAATTTATGGCGATACGGTTTATGGATTTTTGTTTGATTATAAAATGGATCATGCTCGAAAATTACTCGACAGCGGTTCGTATAACGTGAACGAAGTAGGCTTGAAAATTGGCTATAGCACAGGAAGTCATTTTATTGCGGCTTTCAAAAAGAAATTTGGAACCACTCCAAAAAAATATTTAATGTCCATCAATACTAATATGTAAGCTACAATTGGTTTTACATATAAAAGTATAAGTAAAAAATAACATTTATCATACTTCTAAAAAGTTGCATTTTATACTTTTGAAGAAAAATAAAAAATACCTGCAAATGAAAGGCGTATTACTAGTAAATTTAGGTTCTCCAGAAAGTCCAACTGCAAAAGATGTAAAACCGTATTTAGATGAATTTTTGATGGACAAATACGTGATTGACGTACCGTTTTTGTTGCGTGCTTTCTTGGTTCGTGGCATCATTTTGAGAAATAGACCCGAAAAATCAGCGGCGGCTTATGCCAAAGTTTGGTGGGAAGAAGGTTCACCTCTTGTGGTTCTTTCCAAAAGAATGTTCGAAAAAGTAAAGCCTCAAGTAAGTATTCCAATGGCATTATCTATGCGTTACGGAAATCCCAACATTTACTCTGGATTAAAAGAACTGGCAGATAAAGGCGTTACCGAAGTATTGTTATTTCCTTTGTATCCGCATCACGCGATGTCGTCAACGGTTACGGTTCTCGAAAAAGCGGAAGAAGTTCGAAAAGAGCATTTCCCTAATATGAAATTCTCTTCGGTTCCTGCATTTTACAACAAACCCGATTACATCAAAAATCTATCGGATTCTATCAAAAAACATTTGGAAGGTTATGATTATGACCATCTTTTGTTTTCCTATCACGGTCTTCCAGAGCGTCATATTCGCAAAACCGATATCACAAAATCACACTGTAAAATAGACGGTTCTTGTTGCAACACGCCCTCGCCAGCGCACGAATTTTGCTACCGTCACCAATGTTATGAAACCACGAAATTGGTCGTAAAAGCATTAGGAATTCCCGAAGGAAAATACAGCCAGACTTTTCAATCGCGCTTGGCGGGAGACAAATGGCTGGAACCTTACACGGATGTCGAAGTGAATAAAATGCCCGAAAAAAGCATCAAGAATTTAGCCGTAGTAACACCAGCTTTCGTAGCCGATTGTTTAGAAACTTTGGAAGAAATCGCAATGGAAGCCAACCACCAATTCAAAGAACACGGCGGCGAAAATTTTATGGCCGTTCCTTGTTTGAACGACGATGAAGAATGGTGCAAAACGGTTGCAAATTGGATTAATGATTGGGCTAAATAGAAGATTGTAATTAAGTATAATTCAAATTGGACACAACTTGTGTCCAAAAATAGATGATAAATAAATGGAAATCTACAATTACCTAAAATCCCTGCACCTCATCTTTGTCATCACTTGGTTTGCTGGACTTTTTTATATCGTTCGTTTGTTTGTGTACCAAATTGAAGCCAACGATAAACCTTCGCCCGAAAAAGAAATCTTGCAAAAACAATACAAAATAATGACCTATCGTTTGTGGTACATTATCACTTGGCCGTCAGCAGTTTTGGCTAGTTTTTTTGCTTTTTGGATGCTGTTTTTTACTCCAATGGGAAATGCATGGATGCAAATGCCTTGGATGCACGTAAAACTTGGCTTCGTTTTTGTGTTGTACTTGTATCATTATAAATGCCACAAAATATATAAGGAATTACAAAACGACGAAGTAAAATACACGACAAATTATATGCGTTTGTGGAACGAAGGTGCTACAATCATATTATTTGCCGTTGTGTTTTTGGTCGTTCTGAAAAACGCTGTAAACTGGATTTATGGAGTTGTCGGGATTATGTCGTTTTCGATTTTGATTATGTTGGGCTTTAAGTTTTACAAAAAAATTCGAGAGAAAAACAACTCCTAAAAGATGTTCAAAAACTTCAAGATATCAATGCTTTCATTGCAAATCAGGATTTTCCTGTCGATGATAGTATTGATTATTGTGGCTTCGATATTATTGGCTTCCATTTCGATAATTCAATTCAAGAATGAAGCCATGCAATACCATCAAGAACGTTTAGAACACAAAGAAGACGCCATAAAAGAGAACATAATTTATGTGCTTTCGAACACCACTTATCCGCTTACGCCAAGTAATTTAGCTTTAATTTTTAAGGATAAAATTCACGAATTATCAGATATCCATACTCTTGAAATCAACATTTACAGTTTGGATGGCAAGCTTTTAAAATCTTCCAAATCGAAATTTTCCATCGACCCGGTTACGCCTCCAATACCAAAATACATCATAAAATTGGTGCAATCATCTGTCGAAAAAAGATATGTTGATATCAAAACCATCAACGGAAAAAAGAACCGTTCATTGTATAGTTTGATAAAAGACGACAAGTTCAAACCCTTAGGCATCTTGAATTTGCCTTATGTGGAAGACGATAGTTATTACCAAACCGAACTCCAAAATTTCCTGATTCGATTGGCCCAAGTGTACAGTTTTATGCTTTTGGTGGCTTTTGCCGTGGCTTATTTTCTTTCGTCCTATATCACGAAATCCTTGAAAACCATTTCAGATAAATTGAGTGAAACCAGTTTGAACCAAAAAAACGAGAAAATTGTTCTCGAAGCCAGCAGCAAAGAAATCAACCTTTTGATCAAAGCCTATAACGCAATGGTCGATGAACTCGAAGAAAGCGCCCTGAAACTAGCCCAAAGCGAACGCGAAGAAGCTTGGCAAGAAATGGCAAAACAGGTAGCCCACGAAATCAAAAATCCACTGACACCAATGCGATTGACGGTGCAAAGTTTCCAGAGAAAATTTGACCCCAATGACCCGAATCTGAAACAAAAAATCAACGATTATTCTGAAACCTTGATTCAGCAAATCGATACGATGAGTTCCGTGGCTTCGGCGTTCTCCAACTTTGCGTCGATGCCAGCGCAACAGAATGAAACCTTGAATGTAGTGGATGTGGTGGAATTAACGATGGATATTTTCAACGAAGAATATATTCATTTTAAAGCGGAAGAAGAAGAAATTATTTCGAAAATTGATCGAACGCAACTCATTCGGATTATCACTAATTTGGTTAAAAACGCCATTCAAGCCATTCCTGAAAACCAAGAAAACAAGGCGGTCTGTGTCAACATCAAAAAAATGTCGGGCAATGTCGTTATCACTGTTGCCGACAACGGAATTGGAATTGCAACCGAGAATTTCAATCGAATTTTTGAACCTAAATTTACCACAAAATCTAGCGGAATGGGATTGGGTCTAAGCATCATCAAAAACATTATCGAAAATTATAACGGAACTATCACTTTCGAATCCCAAAAAGGAAAAGGGACAACTTTCAAGGTTTCTTTGCCCATTATAAACAGCTAAACACACAAAATTATGGCACTGGAAAACATCATTTTGGAACACGAAAAAGGCATTGCCACCATTTTTATCAATCGTCCAGAAAAGTTAAATGCCCTAAATAAAGCCACCATTCAAGAGTTACACGAAACCTTAAAATCAATCGATAAAAATCCTGATGTCCGTGTGATAATCATAACCGGAAGCGGAGAAAAAGCTTTTGTGGCTGGTGCCGATATTGCCGAATTTGCCCATTTTTCAACAGAAGAAGGTGCGCAATTGGCTGCAAAAGGGCAACAAATTTTATTCGATTTTATCGAAAACATGAAAACTCCTGTAATTGCTGCCATCAACGGCTTTGCTCTTGGCGGCGGACTGGAATTGGCAATGGCTTGTCATTTTAGAATCGCTTCCGAAAATGCCAAAATGGGTTTACCTGAAACTTCGCTTGGCGTGATTCCAGGTTATGGCGGAACACAACGTTTACCTCAACTTATTGGCAAAGGTCGTGCGATGGAAATGATTCTAACTGCCGGAATGATTGATGCCGAAACTTCAAAAATATATGGATTGGTAAATCAAGTGGTGCCACAATCTGAATTGTTTTCAGCCTATATGACCATTGCCACAAGAATTATGAAAAATTCTCCAGTTGCTATTAGCAAAGCCATCGAAGCTGTAAATGCCAATTTTATTTCAGGCGTAAATGGATTTGATGTCGAAATCAAAAATTTTGGTGATTGTTTTACCACCGAAGATTTCAAAGAAGGAACAACTGCTTTTTTGGAGAAAAGAAAAGCGGAGTTTAAAGGGAAATAAAGGAAGTGTTCAGTCGGCAGGAATTAGTGTTCAGTTGCAGTTGGCAGTGTAAAAAATTGTATTTTTGAAAACTCATTTTTGAAAACAATTCATCAAAAAAATCAACCTATGTCCTTCCAGCCTGTATTTGCCCAATTTTGGGAAAAAGTAAAAGAAAGCATCGAAAATAAAACTTACGCCAAATTAACTTTGGCCAAAACCATTGGCGACACCGAATTGAAAAATATTTACGTTCGCCCTGTTTTATTAGAAAATGATGTTTTTAGTCTTTCGGTTACGGCGCGTTACAAAACCGAAGAAATAGAAAGTTTCCATTCCCTGGAAGAAGCTTTTTTTGTTTTGGCTCCATATATGAACAATCCGTTTTTGACCGCATTATTATTCACCACAGAAAACGACATTACCTTTAAACTCAACAAAAAACGTGTTGGAACCATTATTGAACAAGCACCTACTTTTAAGAATGCTTCGGATGTGATTTTGGAAATGAAAGAAAAAGGAATTTGAGAAAGTGATCAGTGGTCAGTTTTTTAGTGGTCAGCTGTTAGAATTGTTCAAAATTTATAATATGAAAAAGCCTTTAGTAATACTTATTCTTTTTTTTAGCCTAATACTTATCGGATTTGGATTGCGTGGAAAAATATCTGGAGAAAAATTTGAGTCCGAAAAATGGAAAACGGCCGACTTAATTGATGAAAATAATATGTCTTTGCGATGGGATATGATGAATAGTTTTCGTAATAATCAGAACCTCATCGGAAAGTCAAAAAAAGAAATTGTTAGTTTGCTTGGAAAACCTGACGAGAATTTCACCAATGAAAAGACTTTTAGATATTATCTAGGATATAGCCATACAGGAATTAATACGGGTTCTTTGATAATAGATTTTGAAAATGGAATCGTAAAAAATTATTCTGTTTGGCAAGGATAAACAACTGAACACTGAATACTGACCACTGCCAACTACTTCTCCCCATCCCATTCGGCATAAAACTGCGAAAGGAAACCTTCCATATAATGATGTCTTTCCTGGGCAATTTGTTTTCCGGTTTCGGTGTTCATTTTGTCCTTTAACAACAACAATTTTTCGTAGAAATGATTGAGCGTTGGTGCTTGGCTATTTTTATATTCTTCCTTGCTCATATGAAGATTTGGAGCAATATTCGGGTTGTATAAAGGCCTGTTTTTGAAACCACCATAATTGAACGTTCTGGCAATTCCAATGGCGCCAATTGCGTCTAAACGGTCTGCGTCTTGAACGATATCCAATTCGATTGAAGAGAGTGTCTTTTCGGTATTTCCGCCTTTAAAAGAGATGTTTTCTATAATATGGATGACGTGGAGGATTGTAGCTTCGTCAACACCATTGGATTCTAAAAAATCACGGGCGATTTTTGGACCAACAGTTTCGTCTCCATCGTGAAATTTACTGTCGGCGATATCGTGAAGCAGGGCACCCAATTTCACTATATCAACATTGCAAACTTCGCCATCGGCGATTAACAATGCGTTTTTATAAACTCTTTCAATGTGGAACCAGTCGTGTCCACCTTCGGCATTTTCTAGTTTTTCTTTTACAAAAAGAATGGTTTTGTTGACTATTTCTGAATACCCCATGTTTCAAGTGTGTTTATAAAAAATGCTGATTTTTAAGTATAACCTTAAAATCAGCATTCAATTAATATCAATTCTAAATCTACAATCTAGCTGGTTCTACCCATTTAAATTGAAATGATTCTTGAGGAATAACCAATCTTTCCGAAATTCTTGCCATTCTAGCCGGCAATTTCATCAAATAATCTCTTGCTTTCTCGGCTTCGTCAGTCAAACCGCTAATTTTATCAATTTCCCATTTCTCGACTAATTTTTGCATAATATCCACATAATCATTGGCGGTATAAACCCCAATTCGTTGTGCAGAATCTGAAAAATGTTCGAAGGCAGAACTTATTTTTTGTCCAGATTCTCTCAAAAAATGAGCTGGCATCACAATTTTGGCTTTCATCATGTATTGAAACGCAAGCATCATTTCGCTTGGATCAATTTTAAAAATCTGGTTTACAAATTCGCTATAAGCCAGGTGATGACGCATTTCGTCTCCGGCAACCATTTTACACATTTTGGCTAATTTGGTGTCGCCATAACTTTTTGCCAATTGTGAAACTCGGTTGTGGGAAACATAAGTCGCCAATTCTTGAAAACTGGTGTAAACAAAGTTTTTATACGGATCTCTTCCAGTTCCAATGTCGAAACCGTCATTGATAAGATGTTGTGTGGTCATTTCGATTTCACGCATATTCACGCGACCGGACAAATAAAGGTATTTGTTCAATAAATCTCCGTGACGATTTTCTTCTCCAGTCCATTGACGAACCCATTTGGCCCAACCATTTCTTTCCAGATTATCTACGCCTTCCACTTCCATCAACCAGTTTTCATAGGTTGGCAAAGCTTCTTCGGTAATCATATCGCCTACCATTGCAACCCAAAAGTCATAAGGTAAATCTTTTGAGATTTCTCTCAATTCTCTAACCTCTTCAAAGAAAGTATCGCTCTCTGAATTAGGCAAAAAATCAGAGGGTTGCCAAATTTTTTCTACTGGAATTAAATATTGGTCAACATAGGCGCTGACGTTTTTTTCTAGAAGCTGCATTACTTCTAATCTTATGTTTTTAATTGACATATATGTTTTCGGTTTATTAATTTTAGCTTAGGAATTCTCACAAGAATATGCAAAGTTAGCACATTTTAAAGTTTTATACCCTGAACGATAGCATTTTCTGTTTTTGACATCAAATCTTCAAAGGGGTAATCCTTTACGGACAAAGCTTCGTGGATTGTAAAAGTAATGTGATTTCCTAGACCATAAGGGAAAAATCCGTATCGGAAGAACTTCCAAGAGTTATTGACAGTTATGGGAACAACATAAGCCGAGGGGGCATATTTACACAATATTTTCAATCCGCTTTGTGCAAACTCTTTTGGTTTGCCTGTTTTGCTTCTGGTTCCTTCGGGAAAAATAACTGCGGAGCGTTTGTGTTTTTCTATGTATTGAGACATTCCTTTTATTAATGGGATTGCTTGTTTTGGGTCTTTCCTGTCTATAAGTACGGATCCTCCATGTCTCAAATTGTAGGAAACACTTGGGATTCCTCTTCCCAATTCTATTTTGCTCACAAACTTTGGATGAAATTTTCTCAAAAACCATATCATTCCTATTATATCATACATTCCTTGATGATTCGCCACAAAAATGATGGGAACTCCTGTTGGAATATTTTCTCTTCCCTCAATTTTAAAGTTATTAAACAAAACGTGTCCGATTCTCAACAAGAAAAGATTCATATAATCGACCGTTTTTTTATGGGCTTGATAACCAATAAAGTTAAAACAAATCCATTGTATCGGATGAAAAACAACTAATGTCAAAAGGAATAACAGAATGGCAATAAAGGATATTGGATAGGATATAATTTTTTGCATTATGTGATTTTTTTGGCAAAAATAGGAAATATATTTTTGTTTGTTGCTGTTCTCAAAAGGCTAAGGTGTTATTAATACCGCTCTTTTACATTGTGAAAATGTTTTTCTGAAATTATACGGAGTCATTAGCTTCTATAAATTAGACTTTTATTCCTTCTATGATAGCGTTTTTTGATTTTTCCATTATCTCATTAAAAGTATAATCACTGACTTTTAATGGTTTATGAACCGTAAAAAAAAGATGATGCCCAACACTTAAAGGAAAATAACCGTATTGATACACTTTCCAGGAATTATTAATGCTAATGGGAACAACATAAGCTGATGGTGCATATTTACACAATATTTTCAATCCACTTTCTGCAAATTCATTTGGTATCCCAGTTTTACTTCGTGTTCCTTCAGGAAAAATAACCGCTGATCGTTTTTCCTTTTCAATATATTCTGCCAGAGATTTTATTTTTGGAATGGCTTGTTTCGGATTGCCTCTGTCAATAAGCACATATTTGCTGTGACGCAAATTATAAGAAATAGCCGGAATGCCTTTTCCCAATTCTTTTTTGGTAACAAAAGCCACATAAAATTGTCTCAAATACCAGATAATTCCACCTGTGTCCAATAAACTTTGATGGTTGGAAACGAATATAATCGGGACGTTTTTAGGAATCAATTCCCTGTTTTCAAAAGTATATCGAGTTCCTAAAATATGGGTACATTTCAAAGTAAAATAAGCCACATAATCAAAAGAAATTTTCAATCCCTTATCTCCAAAAACCTTATAAGCAACCCACTGAATGGGATGAATTGTACACAAAACCACCAAATAAGCGAAATAATATAGTAGTGTTATTGGGTATAATAAAATATTCTTCATTCTTTTTTAGATTACACACAAAAGTAATAAATATATTTAGCGTTCGATTTTAATCCCGAACAATTATGCCGTTTAGGGTTTAATTGTACCTTTGCATCCTAAAATCTTTGTTGTTTTCAAAATTAAATGAAATTCACTTATCCAAAAAACGAAAAGCTTAAAAGTAAAATCACGATAGATTTGCTTTTCTCCAAAGGCAAATCCGTGTCCAAATATCCTTTGAGATTGGTTTTTGTGGAAAGTGATTTTGGCATTCCTGAAGATTCCGACCAAAAGCTAAAAATGGGCGTTTCGGTTTCCAAAAAATATTTCAAACACGCCGTAGATCGCAATTATTTCAAGCGTGTCCTTCGAGAAACCTATCGATTGAACAAACATTTACTAATTGGCCATCTCGACAAGCCTTATGCTATGATGTTTTTTTACCAAACCAAAGACCGATTGTCTTACGAGGAAATAAATACCAAAACCATACAATTGTTTGAAAAGTTTGTTCTCCAGATGAAAAATGAGGAATAACGTTTTGTTTTTATCTAGGGTAGTTATTCACTATTAATTCTTATTTTAGTGGTCTAAAACTAAGCCAATCCTAAATATGAACTCTCCTTTCAAAAAAAAAATAATTCTTCCTGTCATGGCTTCGGCATTTTTGTTTGTAAGTGTTAGTTTCAAAGACGATTTTTTTGAAATAGCCAAGCAAGTAGAAATATTCACGACCCTTTTCAAGGAATTGAACAAGAATTATGTCGACGAAACCAATCCTGGCGATTTAATGGACAAAGCCATTAAGGGAATGTTGGCCAGTCTTGATCCTTACACAGTATATTTCAATGAGCAGGATGTTGTGAAGTTCAAAATCAACAACACGGGTGAATACACAGGAATTGGCGCAATGATTACCCGAAAAAATGATAGAATAATCATCAAGGAACCATACAAAAACTACCCTGCCGACAAGGCTGGATTAAAAGCTGGGGACGAGATTATTCAAATAGGCGATGTACTACTGTCTGATTTCAAAGACGATGCTTCACAACTTTTTAGAGGTGCAAAAAACACTAAAATTGATGTCAAATACATTCGCCAAGGCAAAACAAACACTGCACAAATTGTTCTTAACGAAGTGGAAATCAAATCGGTACCTTTTTTTGGAAAAATAGACGATAAAACAGGCTACATAGTTTTGGCGCGTTTCAATCAAAAAGCTTCACTGGAAACCAAGCAAGCATTGGAACAATTAAAGAAAGAGGGAGCCGAGAGAATCATTCTCGATTTAAGAGATAATCCCGGCGGACTTTTGAACGAAGCTGTGAACATTTGTAATTTATTTGTCCCGAAAAACGAAATAATAGTTACCACAAAATCAAAAATAGAGAAACACAACAACACATACAAAACCTCCAAAGAACCTGTAGATACTGAAATTCCATTGGCTATTTTGGTCAACGGAAAAAGTGCATCTGCATCAGAAATTGTATCGGGGGCTTTGCAGGATTTAGACCGTGCGGTGGTTATTGGCAGCCGAAGTTTCGGAAAAGGATTGGTACAAAGACCTGTGGATTTGACTTATGGAACTCAGCTGAAAGTAACTATTTCCCGTTATTACACGCCTTCGGGAAGATGCATTCAAGCCCTGAATTATTCGCTTAAAGACAAGAACGGTATCGCAACAAAAACCGAAGCCAAAAATTACAACGCTTTCAAAACCCGAAAAGGCAGAACGGTTTATGATGGCGGCGGAATTCAACCCGACATTGAATTGGAAGAAACCAAGTTGAGTCCAATAACCGATGCCTTGGTGAAAAACGACGGTATTTTCAATTATGTGACGGCTTATTATTATAAAAACCCCAATTTAGGCACGCAAATTCCAAGTTTTTCGGATTCTGATTTCCTTGATTTCAAACAGTTTCTAAAAACCCAGAAATTTTCTTTTGACACAGAAACGGAATTGGCTCTGAAAAACACTTTGGCTGTTGCCAAAAAAGAAAAAGTGGACGAAAGTATTAGTGCGGAATACCAGCAATTGCTCATAGCACTCCAAAAAAGTGAAGAGAAATTATTGGATAAAAACCAAAAGGAAATCAAAAATTTAATCACGGACGAAATCATAAAACGCTATCAATATCAAGAAGGTTTGTATCAATATTACCTCAAAAACAACTCCGAAATCAAGAAAGCGGTGAGTGTACTGAACAATGGTGCCGAATATAAAAGTATTTTGAAAATGTGATGAAAAAAGGGTTTCAAATACTACTTTTTTTAACTTTTGGTTTTCTTTCTGCCCAAGAAAATGCCGTTCAATCCGTATATTTTGAATTTGATAAATTCGCTTTGAACAAAAAAGAAATAAGCACGGTTATCGACCTAGTCAACTCACCCGATTTTTCAAAATTTGAAGCCATTCAACTCTATGGATATTGTGACGATAGAGGAAGTGAGGAGTACAACAATAAATTATCTGATAAAAGAGTAGCCACAGTTCAGAAGATCTTACTTTCAAACGGCATTTCGCAAAACAAGATTTTTATTTGTGAAGGCAAAGGAAGGGTAAATTTAGATAAAGACACTGTAAAAAATTTAGAAAAAACACGTTATAAAAATAGGCGTGTCGATTTAGTTTTTATCAAAAAATCCATTTACACCTACATTCCTGCAAACCCAAAAGTGGGTGATCTTATCGTTTTGGAAAGGGTTACTTTTGAAATGGGCTCGAGCGTTCTTTCTATAGAAGCCAAAAAAGAATTGGACAGAACAATTGTTGCATTGGAAAAGCACAAATCGCTACGATTTGAAATTAAAGGCCACGTATGTTGCACCTCAAGCAAAAATTCGGATGCGATTGACGAAGAGACCCAAAACAGAAATCTTTCGCTAAATAGAGCTAAAAACGTATTTGCCTATCTTCGTTCAAAAGGAATAAGTCCGTATCGAATGTCTTTTAAAGGCTATGGGAACCAATTTCCGCTGGAAAAAGGGGACGCACTTGACAGAAGAGTGGAATTTCTGGTTACTAAATTGTAATTATTCTCTTTTCATCTCGATATGAGGAATATCATCTTCCAAATACATTTCACTGGTTTGAATAAATCCGTGACTCTCGTAGAATTTCTTTAAATACAATTGCGCTCCAATGGTGATTTTGCTTTCGCCAAAATGATTCTTGATTCCGGAAATCGCTTCACGCATTAAGTCGTGACCCCATTTTCTGTCTCGGTAACAGGCATCGACAACCACTCTGCCTATTGAGGCATTATCAAAAGTAATTCCTGGCTCGAAAAGTCTGGAATAGGCCACAATTTCGCCTTCAAATTCGCCAAAAAGATGGAGCGCTAGTTTATCTTTTCCATCGAGATCAAGATAAACACAGTTCTGTTCTACTACAAAAATCTCACTTCTTAATCTCAGAATATCATAAAGTTCGTTTACCGAAAGGTTATCGAAAGATTTAATTATCCACTGTATTCCCATATTATTTTAAAATAACAATTGATTTTATGATTGATTCTAATTCGTGCATCAAATCACGTTCTTCTTTTGAAGGCGAATAACAAAATCCTTCCAAAACCAGTATTCTATTGTGTTCCTGATCCACAATGGCATAATTGATAAATGGGCCAGACATAAAATCGTTTTTAAGTTCCCATGTTCCCCTAGTTTCGTATGTTTCTTTTGCGTTTAATTTAGTTTTGAAAAGATAAGGTGCATAGCCATCTTCGGTAATCATATGCGTATCAAGTTCTGTTCCTCGAACGTATAAATTACCTATAGAATCCCGCATTTTGATAATGTTTGCAATCTTGTTGGAGTTTTTTTTGATGGAACTCAATGGAACTTGATATATCAAAAGACTGGTGTTCCCACTGGTAATTTCTTTTTTTAGCCAAAGAAAATTACTGCTTTGATGTGCATACAAATAGCCGGAAGGAACTTGCAAAGAAATCCTGAATTTGTTCTTGATTATTATCGGATTCATCAAGGATTGACTGTTGATTCTTTGGTTTTCCGCAATTTCAGTTTCCTTTATAATTTGGATTATTTTTGCTACGTTTTTTTCAATGATTTCCAAAATAGCAGTATTTGTCTTGCCAGAAATATGAAACACGTTTTGAGGTGAAGCATATTGATTTTTCTTAACAACAAATTGGTTTACATTTTCTTTTTTGACAACGAGAATCGTTCTGCTATCTGTCATAAATCCCTCCATCAGTTTAGCAGGATATTGGTTTATGGTAAAAAGAGGTTCTTCTTGCGGTAGTCCGATAACGGGCGATGCGAACTTGTTTCGAATGCGATCACCAACCTCGCCATTCCATAACTGGTCGTCGATTATAACCGAAATAGTATTGATTTTTCCTGTCGCCTTTCTTGGTAGGTCATTCTCTTGTTTTTTACAAGAAAAAAACAAAAGCGATAAAAACAGTAGCGATAAAAAAAGCTTTTTAGTCATTGATCTGTACTCCATAAAAATGTTAAATATCAAACAAAGTAAAAAGCACCAGATTTATAGAAAAGAGAAAATATCTCTGAGGAATTTTAGTTTTACTCTTTAGAAATATTTTTTACATGAATATTTCTAAAATCTATTGGCGAACCTTCATAATTTAAAGATATTTTGCCCTCTATAGAAGTAGCTTCCACACATTCGTTTACCAATTTTCCGTTCAAATATTGCGTGATTTTCCCGTTGAATGATTTAATTAGGATAGTATTCCATTCTCCATAAGGCTTCTCATTTTCGCTAAATTTAGGAGAAGTTACACTTGCACCAGCTTCAATTAATTTTCCGTTGACCTTTGCAGTCACTTTATCCAGAAAGATGAAATCGCCCGTAGTGTTTTCTTTTATTTGAAATTGGATCCCTTTTGGCCAGATGTTGTCGGGTGAATCTACAGGTATGTTGTACATAACACCACTGTTTTTTTTATTGTTGTCTTTATGAAATTTTTCTTCTATATTCCAACGGAAGTCTAAACTTAGTTCAAAATTATTATAACTTTTCTTGGTCATAAGATAACCAATATTGTCACTATGCATTCGAATCATTCCATCGGTAAACTCATATACTTTTGAGGGTTCTATTCTTTCGGTACTTGTTTTGATAAAAGCATACCAATCATCCCTTGACAAGTTTTTTTGTTGAACGGAACATGAATTTAATATAAAAAGAAAAGCAACAGCAACAATTATATTTTTGAACATTGGTATAAATCTATCCGTTTATTTTTAGTTTCATTCCGGGTTTAAGTTCTTCGCCACTGATATTGTTCCATTTTTTGATATCTGCAATGGTTACTCCTGGATATTTTTTGGAAATGCTGTATAAAGAATCCCCTTTTTTAACGTAATAATCAAGCGCGTTGTTTTTGGAAGTTTTCTTGAATGTTTCGGCAACGGCTTTGCTTTCAACAGCCATTTCACTTTTGGCAACAATTAAACTTTTTCCTAAAGCTATGTTGTTGTCAGATAAATTATTCCATTGTTTCAAATCGTCTACAGAACTACCGTATTTTTTGGCTATACTTCCAAGATTGTCTCCTCTTTTAACAATGTATTCCACGTTTTCCATCTTTGGAGATATGGCCAATTCTTCTTTGGCGTTCTCTTCTTTTTTGGCTACTTGCAATGAAGTTCCCAATTGGATTGAAGCATTCGAAAGATTGTTCCATTCTTTTATTTCCTCGACTGAAACGTTATTTTTCTTGGCGATGTTGCTTAAATTATCTCCTTTTTGAACCACGTAATAAGAGGCTACTGCAGCAGATAATGTATCGGATTTTATGTCTTTTCTGGTTTTAGTATCTGAAGATGCTATTGATTGATACTCGGCTTTTGGTTCTTTTTTAACCGTTTGAGCCACACTTTCGTTGGTGATGATTTTCAAACTTTTGCCACGAGCTACCGTACTACTTTTTAATCTATTCCATTTTTTTATGTCGGAAATGGTGACATTGTATTTATCGGCTATTTCTCCCAAATTATCACCCCGTTTTACGGTGTAATATTTTGTCTTTGGAAGCGTAACTAATTGTTGGGTATAATTCAATGTATCCTTAGCAATTCCTTTTGTAACCTGAAAAGGTTTTTCACGAAAATCAAGCTCACGTTGGGCGTATCCATAAATTTTGCCTTCGTTTGAAGCAAAAACGGCAATTTTGTCCATTGGTAATCTCAGAAAATGAGGTTGATCGTGATAAAACGGAACTACATTCATTTTATATGATGGATTCAATAATTGCAGTTGAGCTACCGGAATATCCAGTAAATCAGAGATTTGTTTGAACGACATTTCTCTTTTAATCAATATGGTATCCGTTGCAAAATGTGGCATTGCTGCTCTACTAGGTTTTATCCCGTGTTCCTTGTGGTATTCATAGATATACATAGTGGCCAAAAAAGCAGGCACGTAACCTTGGGTTTCTTGTGGCAAATGCTTTTTAATATTCCAAAAGTTTTGCTTTCCTCCTGAACGACGAATCGCTTTGGCAACATTTCCTGGTCCTGAATTATAGGAAGCCAAAACCAAATCCCAATCGCCAAAAATAGCATACATATTGGTCATATATTGGGCTGCTGCTTCACTGGCTTTAAGCGGGTCGCTTCTGTCGTCTACATAAGAATCAATCTTCAGGTTGTATTGCTTTCCGGTGTGGTACATAAACTGCCAAAGTCCTGTTGCTCCCATTCTGGAAACCGCTTTTGGATTCAAGGCTGATTCCACGACTGCCAAATATTTTATCTCCAACGGAACATTTTGTTTTGCCAAAGCTTCTTCAAAAAGCGGGAAATAATATTCTGAAATGGCCATTAGGCGTTCAAATGATTTTTTCCTGTTCTTGAGAAATGATTTGATGATGTTTTCCAGTCCTGGATTGTACTCAATATTGAATGGTGATTTGGCGTCCATTTCAGCCAATCGTTGTTTCAACAACTCGGTAGGCAATTCATAATCAACCTTTTCTTCAATATTGATATTTTTTATGTCATTGGAAATATCATTATATAAATCCAAGTTAGCCAATTCCTTCATCCAAAGACTGTCAACGCAAGAAGCCAAGTTGTCTTTTACGAAGGTTTTTTTGATGGAATCTAAATAGGAATTATTGGAGTCGGTTTTATAAATCCCTTTGTTTTCAAAAGATTTCTGTGAAAACAAAGAGATTGACAATAATAGAAAAACCGATAGGGAGGTGTTTTTTATTTTCATACTTTTTTAATCAACGTACTATACTGCAGACAATTAAAAACAAATCGTCTTTTGCAAACTTAGTACGTTATAACTAAAAATTTCAGTAAATATTGTTAAAAATGCATTTTTTATTCCAAAATAGCTGCGATTCCGGGTAAAATCCTACCTTCAAGCATCTCCAACATCGCTCCACCACCTGTAGAAACATAGCTTACTTTGTCTTCGAAACCAAATTGTTTAACGGCTGCAACAGAGTCACCACCACCAACAAGGGAGAACGCACCATTTGCAGTTGCTTCTGAAATAAAGTTACCTAATTCTATGGTTCCATTGGCAAAAGTTGGCATTTCGAAAACTCCTAAAGGACCATTCCAAAGAATTGTTTTTGATTCTAAAATTACTTTTTTGAAGTTTTCCAAAGATTTTGGTCCAGCATCTAATCCTTGCCATCCGTCTGGAATTTCTCTAACATCAACAATTTTAGTATTGGCTGTATTTGAAAAATCATCGGCAGCAACAACATCTACAGGAATGTGGATTTGAACTCCTTTTTCTTTAGCTAATCTCAAGATTTCCAACGCCAATTCTTGTTTGTCGTCTTCACAAATTGATTCTCCAATTTTTCCACCCAAAGCTTTCACGAAAGTAAAAGTCATTCCACCACCAATAATCATATGGTCTACTTTATCCAAAATGTTTTCGATAACCGTAATTTTAGAAGATACTTTTGAACCTCCAAGAACTGCTGTTACTGGTTTTTGTGAATCTTTCAAAACTTTGTTCAAGCTTTCGATTTCTTTGGCCAATAATAATCCGAAACATTTATCTTTTGGAAAAAACTGTGCAATTATGGTTGTTGAAGCGTGTGCTCTGTGTGCTGTTCCAAAAGCGTCGTTCACATAAATATCGCCCAGTGAAGCTAATTTTTCTGCAAAAGCAACATCTCCAGCTTCTTCTTCAGCATAAAAACGTAAATTTTCCAACAACAAAATTTGTCCTGGTTGTAAATTACTTACTGCTTTTTCTGCTTCAACTCCAATACAATCTTGTGCAAAATAAACAGTTTGACCCAAAATTTCTGAAGCTTTTTGAACAATATGTCCCAACGAATATTTGCTATCAACTCCTTTTGGTCTTCCCAAGTGTGACATCAAAATCACGCTTCCGCCATCGGCAAGAATTTTGTCGATTGTAGGTTTTGCAGCTTCAATACGAGTGGCATCAGTTACATTGAAATTTTCATCTAAAGGCACATTAAAATCAACTCGGATTATGGCTTTTTTCTCTTTGAAATTGAAATCGTTTATAGTTTTCATTGTGTATTATTTTTTAATTTTTTTGAAAGAATAACAAATATAGAACTTTTCAGTAACTTAAAAATAAGAATAGTTCTAAAATTATATCAATCCGCTAACGAAAACGTTATAATGCAATGAAATAATCGGTTTTTTAAATTTAATTTAAAAAATTGTACCTTTATCTTACTAAATTTATTTGGAGGTCATTCAAGAAAACAAATCAACAAAATTTACAACCTATGGTACATTCTTTTCTAAATGATACAGACGCATTTTTTATAGTTCTCATTTTGTTTTTTTCGATGCTTGCAGCCGTTTGGATAGGCTACAAAATGGCTTCTAAAAACCCTGAAGCTTCTTCAATGGCCGCTGAACTCTTATCACCGTTGTTGGGATTGTTGGCTTTGCTGATGGCTTTTACTTTTGGGATGTCAAATTCTCGTTACGATGACCGAAAAAACAATTTAATTGATGAAGCCAATTGTATTGGAACCGCGATTTTGCGTGCCGATATTTATCCCGACAGTTTGAAAATGGAGTTTAAAAAAGATTTCAAATCATATCTGGATTCCCGAAGAGATTTTTATACTTTAGATAATGACGAAGTCCAAATAAATGCCTCTTTGAAAAAATCGGCAGAAATGAGTGATAAATTATGGAGCCGTGCCAGTTTTTATGCCAAAGACAAAAATTATTTCATTCAATCGAATATGATGTTGCCCGCCTTAAACGATATGTTTGACAGCGCATCCAAATCGAATATTGTTTTTAATTCGAAGGTTCCTGAAACTATAGTCTATTTATTGTTGGTTTTTTCAGTCATTATTTCGTTGTACATTGGTTATAAATCGGGCTTGGAGAAAAAAATAGAACGAAATTTCATTTTGGGTTTTTGTCTTCTCATTTGTACCGTGATTTTCATTACTCTGGATTTAGATCGTTCGCGTCGTGGTTTAATTAAAATCGGTGCTGAAATTGCCATAATGCAAAAAATGAATCAGAAATAAAAAAGCATTAATTATCCTTTCCCTTATTTCAAGTGGATATTTTGATGACGGTATTCCCCAGGAGTCAGACTTACTATTTGTTTGAATACTTTTGAAAAGTGGGGTAAATTCGAAAACCCTGTATCCATTGCGATTTCCAAAAATGTTTTATCCGTTGTTGCAATAAGGTATTGCGCTCTTTCTATTTTCTTTTCGTGAATATAGTTTAAAGGCCTTTGCCCGGTATGGATCAGAAATTGTTTTGAAAAATAATCTTGATTCTGATTGACTCTTTTGGCCAATTGGGTCACAGTAAGATTTTCGTCCAAATGAAGCTGCACATAACTCATTGTATCCAATATTTTAGAAGGTGCCGATTGAGAATTGTTTGATTTGAAACCAGTTGAATTCAAGAATCTCGAAATTAGCTGAAGAAGAATTCCTTGATTTTCAAACTTGAGATGGGTTTTCATTTTATCATTAAGCGACCTATATTCCTTGTAATAAGCTTCTTTCTCATAAACTTTTGGATTATCGGATCTGTTAATTCCTCTTCCAGGATTACTTTGAAGCAATTTTTTGACAAGGATTATGTCGATTTCAGTAGCGGCCAACTTCATCACCGACCTATTATTGGTAAACAATGAGATTCCATCAGGAGATTCTTCGAAAAACTGAATAAAATACTGGCTCAAATAAGAATCGCAATTCAAGTTACATATCGTAAAACTGGGAATGAGGTACAGATAACCAGGCTCCAAAGTCAAACGACTAGAGCTGTCAGAAATATATCCGAGACCATCATCAATATAATAGAACCGATAATACGGACTGATAACATTATTGTAATTCCAATTATGATTAAGTTTCACATAATCTACATGCAATAACGAGAAAGAATATTTGAAAATACTTTTGGACATAATATTAGTAAAAATCGTTTTTAAATAATAAAAAATCGTTTTTGAGTAAAAAAAAATCAATGTATGTCGGCTACATTTGTTTTGGTTATTTCAAAATTTTTGATTTAAAAAAATTAATAATCAAATTTACAGAACAAATGCTTACATAATGTTTATTTATATATCCAATTATAGGCGTTATTACACTAAGCAATAAATCAAATAAATAAAGTCGGAAATATATATAAAAAAGATGGACAGAAGAAATGCTTTAAAATTAGGTGTATCAGCTCTAGCTGGACTCTATTTATCTCCTTTATTAGGACAATCTAAGATTCTTGATACTCCCGCTTTCAAAGGGACATTTGAACCAAATTGGGATTCACTAAGTAAATATCAAGTGCCAAATTGGTTTCGGGATGCAAAATTTGGAATGTGGGCACATTGGGGACCTCAATGCGAACCAGAAGCTGGCGACTGGTATGCTCGAGAAATGTATCAAGAAGGTTCTAGTAAATATAAATTTCATATCGAAAAATACGGTCATCCTTCCAAATTTGGTTTTAAAGATGTCATCAATGTTTGGAAAGCCGAAAACTGGAATCCTGAAGAATTAGTCAATTTGTATAAAGATTCGGGAGCCAAATATTTTATGGCTATGGCCAATCATCACGACAATCTGGATTTGTATGATAGCAAGCATCAACCCAATTGGAATTCAACCAAAGTAGGACCTAAAAAAGACATTATTGCCGGATGGGAAAAAGCAGCTCGTAAAGCTGGACTTCCATTTGCAGTAAGTGTTCACGCAGCTCACGCTTGGAGTTGGTATGAAACTTCACAGCGAGCAGATAAAAACGGATCTTTAGCAGGCGTACCTTATGATGGTAAATTGACAAAAGCTGAGGGAAAAGGAACTTGGTGGGAAGGTTTAGATCCTCAGGAATTATACGCCCAAAATCATCCACTAAGTGAAAGAAGCTCCGATAATAGCGCCATACACAGCCAATGGAATTGGGGGAATGGAGTAGCAAAACCATCCGAAGCCTATATGGAGAATTTTCACGATCGAACCATTGATTTGATTGACAAATACAATCCCGACATGATTTATTTTGATGATACAGCATTACCGCTTTGGCCAATTAGCGATGCCGGTTTGCGTATAACGGCACATTTGTACAATAAAAGTCTTGAAAAAAATAAGACGGTTCAAACCGTAGTTACCGGAAAAATTTTAGATGAACAACAACGCAAGGCGATAGTTTGGGATATCGAAAAAGGACAAAGCAACAACATTGAACCATTGCCTTGGCAAACAGACACTTGTGTTGGAAACTGGCATTACGATAGAAGCATTTACAACAACAAACGCTACAAATCAGCTAAAACAGTGATACATACTTTGATAGATGTAGTTAGTAAAAACGGAAATTTGATGTTGAATATTCCCGTGCGAGGTGACGGAAGTATCGACGAATTAGAACGTGAAATTGTAAAAGAAATTGGTATTTGGATGAAACTAAACAGCAAAAGTATTTATGGAACGCGCCCTTGGAAAATTTTTGGCGAAGGCCCGCAACAAGCAAGTGCAGGAGCTTTAACCGCCCAAGGTTTTAATGAAGGAAAAGGAAAACCTTATACAGCTGAAGATATTCGTTTTGCTCAGAAAGACAAAAAACTTTATGCCTCAGTAATGGCTTGGCCAGAAAACGGCACTGCAATTATTAAAAGTTTAGGCAAAGAATCTCCATATCATACTGAAAAAATAAAACAGGTGAAACTGGTGAGCACTGGAGAGAAATTGAAGTTCAAACAGAACGGACCAGCACTTGAAGTATATTTTCCTAACCAAAAACCGGAAGCTTCCTATGCCAATGCATTGGAAATTATCTAGATTAAAAAATGAAATTTATGGTTTCAAAAAAAATATGCTACACTTGCGATCTAATTGACAACCCAGAATTGATAGAAAATTATAAAAACTATCATTCAAAAGACAATGCTTGGCCCGAAATCACTAAAAGCATCAAAGATTCTGGTATTGTCAATATGGAAATCTATCTAATAGCCAACCGATTGTTTATGATTATGGAAGTCGATGAAACCTTTACTCCAGAACGCAAACAAAAAATGGATGCTACCAACCCAAAAGTTCAGGAATGGGAGAATTTAATGTGGCAATTTCAACAAGCACCTCCGGGAGCTAAAGATGGCGAAAAATGGATAGAAATGGAGCAAATATATAAATTGGAATGATTTTTTGTGTTTTTAAGGACAACTTTAAAAAGCAGCATAATTCTTGATAACAATGTTTGCAAATTAATCAACATCATTTCAAATGAAATCTATTCTAAATCGTTTTCTAAATTTAACTTTTATCCTTTTAGTAATTTCTACCACTTTTGCGCAAGCCACAAAAGCAGATAAAAATGAAGTCCTTGGGGTCGTTTTACAAGGGGGTTATATTAATTTGCGAGAAGCAAATGGGATTATAGGGATTCAGTTTAAGAAAGGGACAACTGATAATTGGGCTTTAGAAGAGGTGTTTACTGAAGTGTTAAATAAAGACAGTAAACCTATTCATAAATTAAAAGCGGTTGTTGATTTTAAGAAATTAAGAAATGGCTATCAATTCATACCTCTTGGGGGAGAAATTGATTTAGCTCAAGCCGAAATGTTACGACTTACAGTTGTGTCAAAAACGGCTAAAATTCTGCTGACAAAAGATTTCAAAAACGGAAGTTATAAAGACATTCCTATTTATTCTAACTGGATTACACATCCAAAATACGGAAATGGTCCGGGAGTGATAAATCCAGAAAAAGTTCCCGCAGGCGTTGATCCTGCAGTTGTGAATACCAAAAATTTAAATGTCAATTATCTTTATGATGATTCTTATCCAATCGGAAAACAGGAAAATCTGTTATGGTATAAAACCGGAGCTTATGACCCAACCTCAACTATTTATGATCGTGATGGAAAAGATTGGGAAGAGCAAGCTTTGCCTATTGGAAACGGTTATTTAGGAGCGATGCTTTTTGGAATGCCAGGAAAAGATAATATCCAATTTAATGAAGAAAGCTTTTGGGCAGCGGGTTATCGAGGTGTTCAGGAAAAAGTTCCCTCCGACAATGTAAACAAAAAAATGGGCGAAGGCATTAACGGTTTTATGAATAGCGGAAATGTTTTTGTCGATTTTAACCTGCCCCAAAATCCTGATATTCTCAATTATTACAGGGATTTGGATTTAAATACTGCCGTTTCCTCTGTACACTATCAATACAAAAATGTGAATTATAAAAGAGAATATTTTGCCAGTTATCCTGCTCAAGTTATAGTTTTACGATACACCGCAGATGAAGCAAAAGCATTAAATTTCAGTGTAAAACCGGTATCTGCGCATCCCGGAAATATTCAGGTTAATAATGGCGTGGTTACCATAACTGGCAAATTGAAAGACTCTGAACCTTATACGGGTGGGGGAAAAGCAACTTATAACCAGCCGTCGGATTTGGAATATTGTACCAAAATAAAAGTAATTGCCGATGATGGCGAACTTATAGATCATTACGGCAACGTTGAAGTTAAAAATGCAACAGGAGTAACCATTATAATAACTTCGGCAACCGATTATGACCCGAATGCTTTTAGCATCAACACAGATGGAAAAGTAAATTTAGAAACCCCACAATTCAAGCACAAAGACGGCGTACAATTTGCCATACAAAAAGCAGAAAACCGACTAGCAAATACTTTTGGTAAAACCTATGAAGTGTTGAAAAAGGAACACATTGCCGATTATCAGCCTGTATTTAATCGTGTTAGTTTTGATTTGGGTAAAAAAGAAGCATCAAAATCCATTCCTACCAATGAGCGCGTTGCGGCTTACGCCAAAGTGATTAAAGGAATAAAAGCAGGAGAAAGTATTTCCTATCCAAAAGCCGAATATGATATTTTAGATAAAAACTTGGAAAGTTTATTTTACCAATATGGGCGTTACCTGATGATTGCTTCCTCACGTGAAAAAACTTTACCATCGCCTTTACAAGGGAAATGGAATCAATCGGTTGCCGAGATTTGGGGGTCAACCTATTGCATCAATATCAATCTAGAAATGAACTATTGGTTTGCAGGTGGCGCCAATCTTGTTGATAGCGGAAAAGCACTTGCCAACTGGATTCAATCACAAATTCCTGCTGGAGCATTGACTGCCCGCAATATGTACAATGTAACCCCGTCGTCTTATCATTTGGATAAACAAAAAAACATTGTTTTCGAAGCTTCTAAAAATGAAGCGGTAGATGGAGTGTTTGTCATGCACACCAAACAATCCATCAACGGCCAAACCGATTTAACGGGTTCGACAAGTATTCAGTCTCCGGGAAATACTGCCTTTTTGATGTATAATTTATGGGATCTTTTTCAACGCAGTCAGGACGAGAAATGGTTGTCAAATCAATTATATCCAATATTACGTAAATCGGCTAATTTTTATGCCGCTTATCTCAATAGCAATAAAGTAAAAACAGCTGATTTAAAACAATATCCTAAAGGCTACTTTTATACTACCGGCAAAGGAAGATCTCCAGAACACGGCCCATATCAAACAGGCGTAAAATATGACCTTCAATTGATTGCAGGACTCTTGGAGTACACTTTGGAAGCGGCAAAAATCTTGAACATCGACTTGGGAAAACAAGCAGTTTGGATCGAATTAAGAACCAATCTGGAAAAACCGGTCGAACTTGGAACAGACGGTCAAATTAAAGAATGGAGCCAAGAAACAACTTATAACAAAGATGAAACTGGCAAAAATTTAGGAGACCAAAATCACCGTCACATTTCCCATTTAGTGGGATTGTATCCTGGAAATTTAATCAATCCACAAACTCCCGAGTTTCAAAAAGGAGCCCAAATTGTTTTGCAAAAACGTGGTGATGATGCTACTGGATGGTCTATTGCCAATAAATTTTTGATGTGGGCGAGCGTACAACAAGGCGACAAAGCTTTGGAATTGTTGCGATACCAATTGGCGCAACGCACGTATTCGAATTTATTTGACTTTCACGCGCCGTTTCAAATAGACGGCAATTTTGGAGCAGCAGCCGGTATTCAGGAATTGCTTTTGCAAAGTAACTCAACTGATGTCTATCTTTTACCAGCCTTGCCATCCGTTTGGAAAGAAGGTTCTATCAAAGGTATTATTGCAAAGAACGGAGCCCAAATCGAAATGACTTGGAAAAACGGCACATTAGAAAATGCCAAAATTTTGAATATAACTGGAAAACCGATGTACATTCATTACGCTAAAGCAAAAAAAATGAAATTAAATATCGATGGTAAATCTACGGTTTTGAAAGCTGCTGACGGACGTTTTAAACTTCCTAAAAGCAGTCCGGGACAAACATTCGAATTAAAGTTTTAAAGGCTTTGTAGGCTTCTATATCCACATTGCCAAGACTAACAATCCTATTCTAATATCCCCAACCGTGGTGAGTTGTTGATTGAGTACAAGGACAGTCGCTTATTCCTTGAAGGAAATCCAATCCGACGGTAATCATATGTGTTCCAGAATTAAAGGAAGCCATTTCATTAAAAGTCATTTGATAAGAATATCCAAAATAAAAAACAGACTTTTTGAACCCGAACATTGGGCCAAGATTCAAAGGTTTTAAAACCTGATCGTTAAGAAAGCGGTAAGACATTCCTACCCAATAGTATTCATCATTATTGTTATATTTTCGGTATTTGACATTCAAATCGGTACTCGAACGTCCATCACTGGCAAAATATTGAAAGAAAGCTGAAGGTTCTACTTCGGAGTAGTTTGGAGTTTTGATAACATAGCCCGTATAAACTTGATAATTTAAAAGTAAATTAGGTTCTATTTTATATCCTGAAAACTGGTCGATATTTTTACCTAAAATATTGGCTCCATTCAAACTTAAGTAAAATTGATCCCAACGATACAAGAACCCAACATCGAAGTTATTGTTTGACGCTTTTCTATCATTTGTAATCGCATTATCGGGATTGTTAGGACTTAAATTTGCGATATCTATACTAAACGTATTGATGTTAAAAGACATACCGAAAGACAAATATTGTTTGGAATAATAATCTAATATGATATGGTGCGCAAAAGTGAATTTGGCTCCAGCCTGGTTGGTATTCCCATTTTTATCATTGTATAACGAAGCCCCAATTCCCGACTGATTTGCAATTCTAAAATCCGCAAATACAGATTGATTGTCCGGCGCATCTTTTATACCAACCCATTGGGTCAATCCATTGGCTCTTATCCTTAAGTTATCGCCGATTCCAGCATAAGTGGGTGAAATCACGAATGGGTTATCGGCTAGATATTGCGTAAAAACAGGTATATTTAACTCTTGACTGTAACCCGAAGTTAGCGTCAAGAATAAAAAGGATAGTAGTGCTATTTTTTTCATTTGAAATCTTTTAATTGGAAGCATTCGTTTCCAGCTTTATATTATCTGTACAAGGTGAAATGTCCAACAAATTCTCGGGAATCATTTTCATTTTGTAGTTTTAAAACATACCAGTAATCTCCTGTTGGCAATTCCTTGCCGTTGTATTTACCATCCCAAAATTGTCCTTCTCTATAGGTACCCACTTTACGTCCGTATCGGTCAAAAATATGGAATATCAAATCTGGATAATTAATGGTGTTTGTCGGTGTCCATCCATCATTGTCTCCGTCACCGTTAGGCGTGAACACATTTGGAATTTTAATGTCGATGAATTCAAAATATCTCGTAGCTGTTGCCACACATCCGTTTGAATCGGTAACCGTAACGGTATAATCACCGGATCTGTAGAAGATGAAAGAGTTTTTACTTCCATAATCCTCGCCATTTAGAGTGTATTTATATCCCGAACTTCCACCTGTTGTGGTAGCCACAATTTCGTTTAATCCTCCATCTTTCAAGACTAATGTTAATGGGTCTATTTGTAAAATTTCGAAATCTGGCGTGTCTTTTTCACAACCGTTAGTGTGTCGTGCCGTTATATGATGTATTCCCGGAGACAAGTTCGTGAACACGTTGCTGGCCTGATAAGACCCCGAACCGTCCAATGCGTAATCTACATCGGCAGGATTTGTAATACTGGCATCTATGGTCACCGTAACGGTTAAACTAGGTGAATTGTTCAAACAACCATAATCAACAATGGCATTTGGATTCAATTTTACCGATGCCGGCAAAGGAACCGCCATTTCAGCATTACATGAATTTGCATCACGGATATAAACGGTATGATCTCCTCCAGCCAATCCCGTAAAATCAAATTGGGTTTGGGTTGCAGTACCGGGAGTAAACGGCCCGTTGATATTGTCCAAGCTAACACTATAAGGCATTGTTCCTCCAATAATGTCAACGGTAAAGACACCATCGTTATCACCAAAACACATCTCAGGAATTATGGTCAATGGATCTACTGACGGAATGATAAGAGTTGGCTCATTAATTTCTATTCCCAAAGTATGAATGTAACATCCATTTTGGTCTTGGGCAATAATTTCATAAAACCCTGGCTGAAGCAGCTCAAATTTGTTTGAAACGAAAAACTGGTCTAAACGTGGGGATATGGCGTATTTAATAATACCCGTGCCTCCCGAAGCGCTAATTGTTATTGTTCCGTTGTTGGCTCCATTACAGGTTGCATCTGTTGCAACATAAGTGGCTGTTAATGGAGTACTTGGTTCAGTCACGGTAATCAGGGCTGAAGTGGTAGAACAATCCAAGCTTGACACTTGAACTTTATAACCACCTGCAACAAGTTGTGTAAACACACCTGGACTTGCCTGAACAGCAGCAGGAAGTGGATTGCCTGACGCATCTTGTAATGTATATACATAACTGCCCAATCCTCCTTGGGCTGTTGCCACAATTACTCCCGTGGCATCTCCTGCGCAATTAACAACCGCATTGGACAAATCCAGCTTAATCATCAATGTCGGCAATGGATCAATCTGAATGTCATTAGAAACGTAACTGATACAACTATTAGCGTCTTTAACGTAATAATGATGCGTTCCAACAGCTACCGGAAATGTTACCGACGGATTGAATGTTGCAGCGTTATAAACAATTCCGTCAGCACTATAAGTATATGGAGGAGTTCCTCCAACGGCACTTAATGTAAGAGTTGTTAGATTGTTACACGTTTGGGTAGTTGCTACAACTAAACTAGAGGTTACAACTGACGGCTCTCCTATAACAATTGGTGCCGAGGTAGCTGAACAACTGTAACCATCGGTCACGGTAATGGTGTATGTTCCAGCTCCCAAACCATTAAATATTGGTAAAGCTTGAGGACCGCTGGCTGTAGCCGGCACCTTAGACGTAGTGTTCAAGGTGTATAAATAATTTGATCCTTGACCGCCTGTTGGCAATGAAACTGTTATGCTTACATTTTTATCTCCAAAACAACTCACCAATGCCGCGCTTGGACTTGCCGTAAACACGATAGGTGTTGGATTTGCTAAAGGTACGTCAACAAAAACAAGACATCCTCTTGCATCTCTTGCACGAACCGTATAAGTGCCTTGAGTTAAGCCAGTAAAATTAGTAACCGTACTCCAAGGGGATACAACAGTTGCTCCCAACTCCAATTGGAATTCATACCCTCCCGGCCATCCTCCAACGGCAGATGCTGAAATAGAACCATCATTATTTCCTGAAATACAAGTTATTGCTGTATGCGTTTCGGCAATAGTCAATGCTGCATTCGGTTGGTTAATGGTAAAGTTTTTGGTCGCGCCACAATACGGACTATTGGTTAAAGTAGCCGTGATGGAATAAGTTCCTGCAGCCAAAGCATTGATTGTAAAAGGCCCTGCAGTAGGACTAGTTCCAGATGTAACTGGATTGCCAAGTGCATCGACTATTGTATAACTGAATGGCCCTGCCTGATTTGGATTGGTAGCCGTAATTGTTCTATCAATGATGGTAACATTGGCAGTGCCATTTGTGCCTCCAAAACAAGTTACATCAACAATATTTGTAATGTTAAGGTCAAAAGTATTTGGGTTGCTTACATAATGCACGTCTTGAATGCTACATCCTGTATCCAAATTTTCGACCGTGATTAGATAATTTCCAATATTTAATCCCGTGAAAACTCCTGTCGCATTGGTGAAATTATAATTAGCCCCAATTACTCCTGTAGTCGCATTAGAATCAGCAACAGTATATTTCAGATTCGTCGGCGTTCCTCCAATACTGCTTGCCGAAACCGTAATATCTTCCAGATTCGTACAAGTAATGGCATTATTCACGACCACATTGACTTTGTATAAAGCAATAAATGGATTTACAACAATAGGCGCTGTCGTAGTGCCGATACAACCTTTGTTGTCATAAACGTTTACCGTATAGGTTCCTCCCAATAAATTAGCCTCAGTATAAACATTGCTGGCGCCAAACTGAACTCGAGTTCCTCCTTTTAGGAATTCATAATTGACATAAACTCCAGAACCTCCCGTTACACCCGTTACGGTAATCGTGACAAAGTTCATAGCATTTGAACCTGAATTACAACCGAATTGCACCACGGCAGGTGCAGGAACAGTAATAATAGCTGGCTCAGTTACAGTAATGGTTTGAGTTGCCGTACAACCTCTTCCAGAAGTTACATCAACAGTATATGTTCCGGCGATCAGACCTCCAAAAATATTTGAAGTTTGAGTGGTCGCTCCGCCATCAATACTGTAGGTGTATATTGGATTGTCGTTCACTCCCACGGCAGGAGGATTTAATGTGGCTGTTATGGTTCCATTATTTCCTCCATTACAAGTAACATCCGTTTTTGAAAGGGCAAAACCAGTGATTGGCGTTGCGTCTCCTAAACTTACCGGAATAGACTTGATACAAGTTGTGGTAACATCTCTTACCGTAACTGTGTGTGTTCCTGCAAAAATATTGGTAAAGTTTGCAGAAGCTTGATACGTTCCCGAGTCAATACTATATTCATAATTACCAGAACCTCCCGTAGCAGTCAGTGTTAACGCGCCATCCCCATCTGTACAACTTGGTAAAGCGGTGATAACTGCCTGCAATTGTATGGCTGGCAAAATATTAACTAAACCTGCTGCAGTAGTCGTACAACCATTTTTGTCTTTTACAATTACAGTATAGGTTCCCGGTGCATTCACGGTAAAAGTTGGACTCGTTTGGAATCCGCTTCCTATGCTGAATTCATATGGCCCTACGCCTGTTGCTACATTTACTGTAAAAGTATAGGTTCCTGTCGCACTTGGACATTGGCTTAATCCCGGAACGGTTATTCCAGAAGGAAGAGGATCTGTTGCAATGGTAATCGGAAATGGTGTTGTTATCACGCAACCATTGGCATCTTTCACATAAACATCCCAAGTTGTTCCTAAAGCTGGATCTAAAACAGCTGAAGCTGAAGTAGAATAACTTCCTACCGGCGCACCGCTTATTACATACGAATAGCTGTAAGGAGCAACACCTCCGGAAGCAGTCACGCTCACTTGTGCACCAAAGTTACAATTGGCATTAATAAATGGGTTTGCTACCAAGTTTAATGCTGCAGATTGCGCAACTGTAACAGAAGCGGTTGCAGTACATCCTGTAATAACATCTGTAATATTAATAGTTTGCGTACTTGCGGTACTTAATCCTGAAACTGTTATCGTTGGATTTGTTTGTGGCGTACTTACAGCCCCTCCGTTGATTGAATAAGTATATGTACCAGCAAAATTTTCAACTATAAACAATACTTGTCCATTGGATCCCGGGTTACAAGTCACGTCACTAATCAACTGGCCTGAAACGGTGATATTCGTTACCGGATTAACAGTGTATGATTCTTGATAAGTACATAAATTGGCATCCGTTACTTGGAATAAATAAGTATCAGGCAATAATCCTGTAAAGATTCCACTTGAAGCTCCCGTAACATTTGATGTTGCACTTGCGGGAGTCAATATCGCATAACTTAATGCACCAATACCGTTAGTTGTCGTTAAAGTAACATCGCTTGTCAGAGCCAAACAAGTCACTGCAGTTGAAACAAAATCTAAATTTGTTGGCGGATTCAATGCCGGAACATTTACCGTTGGCGGAACAACACTTACGCAACCATTGGCATCTTTAATATAAGCCGTTACCATTCCTGCAATATTTGTGGAATAGGTATTTGTTGCCGTGTAATTCATGCCTCCATCAAAACTATATTGATAAGAACCTGTTCCTCCATTTCCTGTTACAGTAACAAGAGCAGCTTGGGTCGCATTGCCTGCACCGCAAGTTAATCCTTGGGTGAGTGCTGCTGTACCTCCAACAATGGTAGGTTGAGTTATTGTTAATGGACTTGTTACCGAAGCACAACTTTTACTGTCTTTTACAACAACAGTATAGGTTCCTGCAGCATTCAATCCTGTAAATACATTTGAAGCTTGGTAAGTTGCACCATTGTCAATACTATATTGGTAGGGTGCAATCCCGTTTGCCGCCGTAATTATGACACTACCATTGGAACCTCCATTACAAGTTACATTAGTTTGAGTAAATGCAAATGTTGGAATAGTTTGTGGGGTTATCATTACTTCCGAAGAAACAGCTTGGCAACCCTGAGTATCAGTTACTCTAAAAATATAAGTACCAGCGGTTGATGTGGTTAGTACATTACTGCCCATAGCCGTATAACTCGCTCCAGCATTTGTAGAATATTCATATAAAGTATAAGGTGCTATACCTCCATTTGCAGTTAATGTTACAACAGCATCTGGGCTAATTGTACAATCCAACTCTTTTGTCAATGCAGCATTCAATAATAATTGTGGCTGTACGATATAGTTTACCACATTCGAACTACAACCATTGGCATCTACAATACTCAATTGATAAGTACCTGGAGCATTAATGGTATAAATTGGGCTCGTTTGATTCGAACCGTTAATTTTATAAGTCGCTGGACTTACTGCTACCGTTTGACCCACTGAAAGATCAATCGTTAATGGTGTACCAACAAAACATTGTGATGCAGGCATAACGATAATTGGCAAAGCATCTGTTGCAATGGCAATTGGCAATGGTGTTGATATCACGCAATTATTGGCATCTTTCACATACACATCCCAAGAGGCGGCAATAGCTGGATCTAAAACTGCCGAAGCAGAAGTATAATAAGTTCCTGCCGGCGCACCACTTATCACATACGAATAGGTGTAAGGAGCAACTCCTCCAGAAGCAGTCACGCTTACTTGGGCTCCAAAATTACAGTTGGCATTGATAAATGGGTTTGCCACCAAAGCCAAAGGTGCAGATTGCGCAACTGTAAGAGAAGCGGTTGCAGTACATCCTGTAATAACATCTGTAATATTAATAGTTTGCGTACTTGCGGTACTTAATCCTGAAACTGTTATCGTTGGATTGGTTTGTCCCGTAATAACCGTTGTCCCTCCATCTAATGAATAGTTATATGTTCCTGCAAAATTTCCGACAGTAAATCTTACTTCTCCATTGGTTCCCGGATTACAAGTCACGTCACTAATTAACTGACCCGAAACGGTTATATTCGTTACTGGATTAACTGTGAATGATTCTTGGTAAGTACAGAAATTGGCATCCGTTACTTGGAATAAATAGGTTCCAGGTAAAAGTCCAGCAAATACTCCTGTGCCACTTGATGTAGCTGATGTAATGTTATCATACGAAAAAGGAGCGATGCCACCTTGTCCTGCAGGAACTGTTACTGTCACTGTAGTTGTTGGAGCAGAGCAAGTAATAGCTGGCGAAACAAAATTTAAATCTCTTGGAGCATCTAAAGACGGAATATTTACACCATTTACCAAAGTATAAACACAACCTTTTGAGTCTTTTACAAGAACATTAAAAGTAGTTCCAACATACGATTGATACGTATTTGTAGAAGAATAATTGGCCCCTAAATCAAAACTATAAACGTATGGAGCTGTTCCGCCAATACCATTTATGGTTACTGTTGCCGGTTGTGCCACATTTCCTGCACCACAAGTTAATGGCGTGGTCAAGAATGTAGTTGCCGTTAAAGCCGCTGGCTGCGCAATTGTAATTGGAGCACTTGGATAAAGACATAATTTTGCATCTTTTACCGTAATGACATAAGTAGTTCCTGCCGCTAATCCAGTGAATACATTTGAAGTTTGGAAAGTTCCTGCATCCAATTGATATTCATAAGGTCCAACTCCAGAAGTTATATTTACCGTAATCGTTCCGTCAGTACCACCAAAACAACTTACATCGGTTGGTGTTGGTAGAGGAAATATCGTTGGCACAATTGGATCTAATACAAAAGTTGTTGTTGCTTGACACAGCGTTGGATTATTAACATCCGTAACCCTGAAATCATATGTCCCAGCGGTTGCTGCTGAATATGGATTTGAAGTTGCTGCAAAAACACCACCATTAAAAGATACTTCGTAAGTATAATTAGCTGACGGTGTCGTATCTCCACCTGTTGTTGTCAAAGTAATATCAGCATTTGGTGTTGTTGTTGTACAATCCAATTCTTTGGTTAAAGCAGCCGATAAATTTAACTTCGGATATACTTCGTAATCCACCTCTTCCGTACAATCGTTTCCATCTTTAATTACCAAGTTGTAAATACCGGCGGCATTGAATGTAAAGCTTGGCGAAGTCTGGAAAGCACTTCCATTGACGCTGTAAGTGGCACCTCCAATAATGTCTGGATCTACAGTACCCGAAAAAGCAATCGTAAATGGCGTGCTACCGTCGTAACAAATTGGTGCTGCTGGCGGTATAACTGTAGGCGCATCATCAGCATTTAATGTGATAGGGAATGGTTTAATACATTTATTGGCATCCATAGCATAAACAATATAGTTGCCGCTATCCTTCATAAATGTATTGGAAGCATTCCAATTTGTGTCAGAAGCTGATGGTGGTGTGTCATCAGAAGCATCACCAATAATCCCAGTATCTGGCAAAATCTGGTATTGGTAAGGAATAGGAATTGAAACTTGTGGAGGCACCGCTAATGGGTCTTCCCTAGATACGGTAGTTCCTCCTTGGGCAATGGCCACAATTTGTCCTGCATTGGTATTACAATTGGCGTTTTTTACTACTGTAGCGGTAACCATCAAATCAGTAGCCGATTCATATATATCAAATGGAAGAGTAGCGCTTTTACAACCATCATTAGTTCCCCCATGTTCAGTAATGACCACATAATAAGAGCCCTGAGAAAGTCCACCAATCAAAGGCATTGTAAAAGGATATGCTCCAACAGAAATTCCAGAACCTTGTTTTCCTGGCACAATAGGTATATTGGTTTTAGAGTCATATACAACATAATCTACCGATGTAGGAGCGACATATCCTGAAGGTGCAGTAGGTTCTTTATCTAATGTAATAGAAACCGTCCCATCACCAGCTCCCTTACAAGTAACGTCTGTTACCACCCGTAAAGTGGCTAAGCTAGTGACTTTTATCGTTGGAGCACTAGCCTGTTTAATATAAGAACATCCAGTAGAGGAATCATATACAATAAAAGAATAAATTACTCCTTGGGTCAGTCCTGTAAAAGTTGCTGTTGGTGTCCCTGGTGTATCTTCAGTTACATAGGGTGCGTCTGGCACACCTGCAATAACATTAGGCACACCCGGATACAAACCGGATACAGCATCTCTTTGATATATGGCAAAATAAAATGGACCAGCACCCAATAATCCCGAGGTAGCAGTAACTTCAACCTTACCGCCTCCAGCACAAGTTGCAGTCGATTGAATACTAATGACTAAGTCATTAGGAGGAGATGCTACCTGTATGTTGTTTTTTAATGTACAATTGTTAGCATCAATCACGGTCACGGTATACGTACCATAATTCAATCCTGTAAAAGTATGATTAGCTCCCGTGGCACTTGAAAAGGTCTGCGTTGGGTCACCTACATTATTTGTTAAAATATAAGTATATGGTGCCTTTCCGCCTAAACCTGTACCTACATTTACAGTGACAGTACCTAAAGTTGTTACTCCCAAACCAGAACATTCTATATCTGTTTTTGAAAGTGTATAATTTAAAGCATCTGGCTGGCCAATGGTGATAGGTCTAGTATCTGTACAGCCTTTGCCATCTTTTACAGTCACTGTATAAGTACCGGCAATTAATCCAGAAAACACATTAGATACTTGAAAATTTGTACCATCTATGCTATAAGTAAATGGACCAACTCCTTGACTTGCATCAATGGTTGCTTTTATGGATGCTGTGGCTTCGCCGTTGCAATAGATATCTTGGGTTTGGTCAAGCAAAGTAATTTCAGGATTTACAGGTAATGTAGTAACAATTGGAGTTGTCGTTAAAGCACTACAGCCATTGGCATCCGTAACTCTAAAAGTATAGCTACCGGCAACACTTGAATTAAACACATTGCTTCCCATAGCGGTATAAGAACCGGAAGCTTCTTTCGATTCATAAGTGAACGGAGCTTTGCCTCCTGTGGCATTTATGGTTATTTGGGCATCGGTTGATGCTGAATTACAAGTAATATCTTTATTAAGAACAGCAGTCAATGTCAACTGCGGTGCCACCACTACCGGTGCGCTATCGGCGGTACATCCGTTGGCATCTTTTACTCGAATGGTGTAACTGCCTGCCGTAGTAACCACAAAAGTATTTCCTGCCTGATAGGAACCTCCTGCATTAATACTATAGTTTAAAGTTCCCGTACCTCCAGAACCTGTGGCGGTAATCGTGTAACTTCCCACTCCCAAACATTGTCCTATAGCCAAGGCTGTAACTACCGGAATTGGATCTGTAGTAATAATAATGTCATATTTAACGGTACATCCATTAGCGTCTTTTATCCATACATCCCAATTTGGATTCGTGACAGGATTTAAATTGGCTATATTACTAGTTCCATAATCTGTTGTTATAGGAGCCACTCCGTCTTGAGTGTAGGCATAAGTATAAGAAGCTGTTCCTCCAGTTGGAGTAACTGTAACTTGTGAAGTTGGTGTAAAACAGTTAGCGTTTACTTGCGCTATGGTTGCTAATAAAGCAGCTGTAGGTTGTGTTATTGTTATTGATGTAGGAGCAGTACAGCCTGTAGTTTCATCTGTAAAGACAACATTATAAGTAGTAGTCCCCCCAAGATTTGGCAAAGTAAACACTGTCGCCGTTTGGCCTGTTATGGCAGTTCCTCCATTTACACTATAACTATAGGTTGTAAATCCGCTTACATTGTAACGGATGGAACCTGTAGTATTTCCAAAACAATCAACATCCTTCAATTTTGTTGCTATAACCGCAATTGGCGTTACTGGATTTACAATATGTGATTCCGTATAATAACAGCCATTGGCATCTGAAACTTTAAAGATGTAAGTTGCCGGAGCTAATCCCGCAAAAACACCTGTTGTGTTTGAAGTCGCAGCAGCAACTGGAAATACAATTTCGTAAGTCAATGTTCCCACTCCATTTGTAGCCGTTGCCGTAATGGTTGTTGTTGTCGCCAAACACGTTATTGGCGCAGCCGTAAAACTCAAATCCGTTGGTGAATTTAATTTTAATAAAGTACCACTGCCTGATACAATACAACCTTTAGCATCTCTAACGCTATAAGTATAAGGTTGATCCGATCCATTATCATTCAATGTCAATGTATTTGCAGCACTGTAGTCGCTTCCATTAAAACTGTATTGGTATGGTGCCGTTCCTGTTCCTAATGTTGGAGTCACTGTTACAGTTGCCGCTTGTTTGGCATTAGTAGCACTACATGTAAATGGAGTTACTGATGCGGTTGCCACTAAAGCAGCAGGCTGTGTTAAGGTAACCGTTTTAGTAATAAAACAATCCTTGCTGTCTTTAACATAAAAAGTATGTGTTCCATCTCCTAAACCTGTGAATAAAGACCCCGGAACATAAGTAGTGCCATCTTTGCTGTAAGTGTAAGGTGCTACTCCTCCTGATGGAATTATTTGTACCGACCCATCCAAAGCGCCATCACAAGATAGATTAACATCGGTAGTGGTTGCCATTATCGGAACCAATGGATTTATCGTTGTCGTGGCGGTAGTAATACAATTGTTGGCATCAGTAACTCTAAATTGGAAAGTTCCAGCCGCTAAAGTCGAGTACACATTGGTTCCCATTGCGGTATATGTAACTCCACCATCAGTGGAAACTGCGTATGAATACGGGCTTTTTCCTCCTGCAGCCGTAACTGTGATAGTTGCTGCTGGCGATATTGTACAATCTAATTCTTTTGTAATCGCCTGTAAAACAGTTAACTGTGGATAAACGATGTAAGTTGTTGTCGCTACACATCCGCTGGCATCTTTAAGACTTAAAGTATAAGTTCCCTCAGCATTAATTGTGAAATTTGGACTGGATTGATATCCACTGCCAATACTGTAAGTTGGCGTTCCCACAGATGTTCCTATAATGCTAATGTTTATTGGTGATCCCACATAACATTGAATGGCAGGTGTGTCAATCGTGGGTAAAGCATCGCTAATCACGGTTACCGTGGTGGTTGCGATACAGCCTTTGGCATCTTTTACATAAACATCCCAAATTAAATTGGTAGCAGAGTTGGTGTCAACTGTTATTATGTTATTGCTGATATACGCTGATGCTATTGGAGCTGTAGCACCCGAAATTACGGCCGCATAGGTGTAATTTGTTGTTCCTCCTGAAGCAATCACGGTAATTAGTGAATCGTCGTTGTTGCAGTTAACATGGGTTGCAGTTGCAGAAGATGCTACTAAAACTGAGGGTTGTATTATTGTTATTGAAGCATTCGCAGTACAACCCGTTACCTCATCAGTAATCAAAATTGCATACGTTCCCGCAGATTGATTGGTCAGGTTGATTGTTGTTGCTGTTTGTCCCGTAATGGTAGAGCCTCCATTAACACTATAACTATACGTTCCCGAAAATCCAGAAACGGTATATTGAATCGATCCCGTATTTCCTCCATTACACAAAACATCACTCAATTTGTTTCCGATAACCGCAATTGGCGTAACTGGATTTACAATATGTGATTCCGTATAATAACATCCATTGGCATCCGTAACTTTAAAGATGTAAGTTCCTGGAGATAATCCCGCAAAAACACCTGTCGTGTTTGAAATTGCAGAAGTTAGAGGGAAAATAATTTCATAAGTGAGCGTACCAACCCCTGTTCCTGCTGTAGGTGTTACCGTAACCGTACTCGTTGTTGCATTACAAGTAATGGCAGAGTTGGTTATAGTGCCAACAGTTGGTGGATTTAATTTCAATAAAATCCCACTGCCTGATACAGTACAACCTTTAGCATCTCTTACACTATAAGCATAAGGTTGATCCGATCCATTGTCATTCAATGTTAGTGTATTTGCGGCACTGTAGCCGCCTCCATTAAAACTATATTGATAAGGTGCTGTTCCAGTTGTAGGAACAGCAATGGTTATTGTCGCTGATTGTTTGGTATTGGTTGTGCTACAACTAAAGGCGGTTGCGGTTGCGGTTGCCACTAAAGCGGTAGGCTGTGTTAGAGTTACCGTTTTAGTAATAAAACAGTCATTGCTGTCTTTAATATAAAAAGTATATGTTCCATCTCCCAAACCTGAAAACAATGATCCCGAAACATAAGTAGTTCCATCTTTGCTGTAGGTATAAGGTCCTACTCCACCCGATGGAATTATTTGTACCGACCCGTCCAAAACTCCACTACATGAAGGATTACCATCGGTAGTGGTTGCCGTTATCGGAACCAAAGGATTTATTGTTGCTGAAGTTGTTGTAATACAACCTTTGGAATCAGTGATTTGAAATTGGTAAGTACTTCCAACAGCAGTGGTATAAGTAAAAGTAGTCGCCGTTGGATATGCAATAGTTCCGGGACCTGTTCCAGAAAGGACTGTTACAACGAAAGGTGCATTTCCGCCCGTGATTGATCCTGTGATTACTGCATTAGGACTGGCAGTACAATCCAATGTTTTGTTATTGGTGATTGCCGTTGTTAATTGAGGGGCAATAGTAACAGTAATAGCTGGTGCAGTACAACCAAAACTATCGGTAACTATAATGCTATGATTACCTACACTTACATCATTGAACGTATTACTGTTTTGAGCAGGAGCTCCGTCTAAACTATAAACAAAAGGCGAAGTCCCTCCTGAGACATTTACTATTAACGAGGATTGATTCACGCTGTCAAAACATATATCTGAACTTGGGTCCAACATAGCCGTTAAAGTTGGTGGAGCTACAACATTTATCGCTATACCAACAGCACTAACACATCCATTGGCATCTTTTACAAAAACAGTATAATTTCCTGTAGCTACATTGGTAAACTGCGCGTTTGCTTGATATGGTCGAATTACTGCAACTCCAGCGGCATCTCTTAATTCGTATTGGTAAGCCAAAGTTCCCCCTGCCCCAACTGCCGTAATGGTGGCTCCTGTAGAACAAGTAGCTAATGTACTTACCGAAGCCGCAACCGTAAGAGGTGTAGGAGCCGTGATAATTTGAGAAAATGTTTTAACACAAGTTCCTGTCGAAGTGGCATCGTAGCGGATCAAAACGGCATAAGTGCTATTGGCCAATCCTGTGATAGTATATGGAGAAGTCAATTGGGTATTCCAAGACGTTCCATTATTTGTAGAATATTGAAAACCATTTGTGGTATCAAAATTTTGTGCCGCAATGGTAATTGTTCCATCATTTGTCCCAGAACAACTTACATTCTGGATTCCCGTGATGGAAGCATTGAAAGCATTTCCTGTGGGAACTATAAATGGAAAGTCAGTTTGCGGAATACAAGAAATTGCAGCGCTTGTAGAAATATATTTAACTGAAATGACATGATTTCCAGCAGTTATATTTACAAACACATTTGAAGGTACATTCGTATTAATCACTCCGTCCAAAAGATATACATAACTGTAATCCACATTTGGAGTAGTTGTCACTGTTACGGTACTTTTAGTGGAACCATCACAATTAAAAACAGGATTGGATGCACTTATCGTAGGAGAAATTGGTTGCTGATTGATGATAATATTTGGCATCGCATAAATACAACCATTGGCATCCCTGATGTACACCGTATAGGTTCCTGGCACTTTGTAAGCATCATTAACGGTTGTCCAAGTTGCCTGATTGTCAAAACTATATTCATAAGGAGAAGTTCCTCCTTGTGGATTGGTAATGCGAATTTTCCCTTCTCCTGAAGGGCCGCAACCAGCCAATTCCGATACTCCTGCCGATGCCGTTAAGGCAGTACTTGGTTGAGCTATGGTTATTGCTTGCATAATGCCATAACAAACGGCCGTTCCCAAAGTATAACGCACAATAGTATTGTAAGTTCCTGCAGCCAAGTTGGAAAATGTTGTTGTCGGTAAATAAGTAATCCCATTATCAATACTGTATGCCAAGGTATATCCATTGGCATTCGTTACATTAAAATTAATTTCTCCTGTGTTGTCATTGTAGCATTTAATGTCGGTTTGACTCATTGTGTAAACCGGAGGAGGTATTGCAGCAACCGTAATTGAAGTGGTTACCGTACAATTGTTGCTATCTTCAATGACAATATTATAAATTCCTCCTGTTGGAAGTGGATTTGTAACTGCAATTTGTGGCGTGCTTTGGAAAACCGTAGTGCTGTTTACATAATAAATGAAAGGAGGAGTGCCTCCGACAGGATATACAGTTATCTCCCCATCGGTGCAAGTCAGTGGTTTGGTAAGTGCTGCCGTTGCGGTCAACAAATCTGGCTCTTTTATTTCAACAGTGTTGGAATAATCACAACCATCATCTGTCCTGACTCTTACTGTATAAACTCCCGGATTCAAATTCAAAAATTGATACTCGTTGGCTGCTATTGGGCCAACACTGTTAACCAAAGTTGCTCCTTGAGAAACACTAAAATAATATTGTGGAAGTGCATCATTGGCTACCAATTTTATGGCTCCTTTGTCTCCTTTACAAAGAGGTTGGGTCAGAAAAGTAGAAACCGTAAAATTTCTTTGTCTAATAAGGATGTCGGGAACCGAGAAAATACAAGGATTTGCATTCACTCCAACTTGTTTTATATAAACAGTATATGAACCCGCATTTATAACCGGGAAACTTGCATTTGGAAAAACATTGCTGGATTGATACGGTCCAGCGGAATTTAAGCTGTATTCATAGCCTGATGGTACGCCTCCAACAGTTATTTGCCCATTTGTGGTACAAAGAATGTCCTTGGAAGTAACCGTAGGATTCAAAAGATTTTGATATACATTAAAATAAAACTGGCTAAAACAGCCTCCTGTATATCTTATGGTAAGCCTGAACTGGCCTGAAGTGTTTGCCGTATAATCTGCCCCAGTGCCTACTAGCGACCAAGCACAAGACGTGTTTTCATTGGCGCAATCAGGATTGACAACAGCCACACAACTACCTTCATTCAATTTATACCATTCGATAGCTATAGCGTCGCTAATTCCTGTTCGGATTACCCGACTATCATTGGCACCACAAAGAAAGAGATTCGGTAATTTTTTTCCGTCATCTGGACAGGTTACCACTTCACCCAGATAAGGCAATTGTGCATAAGGAATTACGGGATTGGTGTTGGTAACCCCAAAATACTTTACCGTAATCTCTTCAACAATGCTTTTACAAGTGGATGGCGCGGTGTTATGAACATAATAAGTACCTATTTGTGTTGCCGTAAACGTTTGGCCGGTGCCGATGGGAGAACTGCCATCTGGATTTCTTGACCAAGAATAGGTGCTGTAACCATCCGAGGCTTTTAATACCACGCTGGAGCCACATAAAATTACATTTTGGGTAAACTTGCAATTCGTAATATCCACCAAAAAGTTAGTGGATTCTGGAGAACCTAATTTACAGGCAGTCGAGGCAAAACTTCCTTCTTCCTGAAATACATTGGTATTAATTACACCTTGATAAGTCGCAAAAGCCTGATTTTTTATTTCATTGGAACAGGCCGTGGTCAAACTATTACAATCAGGAACCACTTGTATGTTTATACGAATCGTATAAATACCGTCATTGACTTCTACCGAAGTGTTTGGGATATTGAAAATAATTGTTCTTGTAACTGGATCATAGGATTGAAATGTGGCTCCACCAGCATTGGTATAATCAATATTGGTAGCGGGATTAAATGTAATATTTATGGGGAGTACATCCTTGATGGTAAAGTTTTTGACATTGTCATTACCCACACTTTGATAACTGATCTCGTATGTTAAGCTTTGTCCTAAAGTAACATTACCTCCACCAACATCAACTCCTGACGTATTTTTTACTATTTTGGTCAGGTCAATTTTTGGCGCAATAATATCCACTGCATAAGCACCAAAAAAAGCAAAAACGGGATCCGCCTGTCCCTTGGCCACTTGCAAGGTAAAATCGGTAGAAGTCTGATTGTTGTCAATATACTCGGGGTCTGCACCGATAACTTCCAAAACACCGGTATCATACCCCAAAGTATTGCTTCCGGAAGGATTTCTAGGGGTTGAAACTCCATTGGTGTTTTCTATTGTGGAGATGAAAAAATTATTGGCAGGTCTCAAAGGGGTCACCACTTGTTTGGTTCCAAACTCCAGTTTGGTTCCCCCTTGAGGTTTGTCTCCGTCCAAAGCTGCGTAGGCAAATTGCAAATCAATGTTACCTGATGGTGGAGTTACAAATCCCGTAACAGGAATTTTTTCAAAATGGGATGAATATACATGGCTAAATCCGTCAAAGACATTAAATGATTTCATGTGAAGATTAGGATCTTCATATACCACAAAAAGAGTCCAGCCGGCAGACAATCCCGTTGTGCCATTAGAACCAATGCTGGAGATTACATTTGCCACAGTATAAGTTCCTGTTAGATCCGTCAAACCTGCCAACAAAGTGGTTACATCGGCATAACAGGCATATGGTGTATTCGAATCGGGAATAATTGGACTGACAGCTGCATCATAAATTACTTCACCGTTTATGTCATTGTAGGTTGTGGCTCCGGGTAATTTTAATTTCACTTTATTGATGTCAGTCCTACTTCCAGTCTGAAGCATTGCAGCCCAATACAAAGCGGCATAGGCAACCTTGTAACAAGTGGTGGCACTGCCGTTTTGTTGTGGTGGCACCGAAAGATCCGCACTACTGGAATTGAAAGTCGAAGCATCCCCATCAATATCTATATACTGCATGGAAATATCCTGGTTGGCTTTAGTATTGTCATTAAAAGGAAGATTGTCTTTTCCAAGAATATTGTTCCCGGCAACAATCATTTTTCCTCTGATGTCTATTTTTTCCCTTATGGAAAAAGCCTTGTAGGTTTGGGCATAAGACGACAAACCGATTAATCCTGTCAAGAGAACTAAAATCAGTTTGGAAAAATCAGTTTTTTTTATTGCTTTCATCCATACAAATTCTCCTTCTTTGGTAGAAATTTCGGAGAGTTTGATCACACGGGTAGCAACTCCTTGCAACAAGAATATTTTATTGACAATTAAAAAAAAGTCAACAATTAGTAGGTAGTTTTTTTTCATCGGGGTAAATGATTTACTTTCAAGTTTATATTTTTCTAAATTAACCAGAGGGGCATCTCGTTAATTTATACTAGATTAAACTCAATATTTTTTTTTTTCATAATCAATCTGTTATTTATTAATTCTCAATTTTGGCTATAGACATTTTACCGTTGTAAGGAGTACTTCCTTTAGACTGTAAAGCTTTTTTAGCCTCTTCAATATTGTCAAATTTATCATAGTAAATAAAATATCTACTTGTGTTGACGTCATAAAAGAAATTTATGTTGGTCTGTCCCGCAGCGACTGTTTTTGTTAAAAAAGCATCTCTTTTCGCAACATCACTATGAACAGCAACCACTAAATAATAACCGCTATTCACGTTTTTAATGCTTTTCAAAATTTGCATATTAGCCTGTTCTTCACCATAATCAAAATCTGCTGATTTTAAAGGAGCCGCACTGTAAGGAGTAGAAGCTTTTATGCGTTCCAGGGTCGCTTTGTCCTGTGAAAATCTATCTCCTTCATTAACAAAGGCAGCCTTTTTTATTCTTCTTTTTTTCTCGATTTCGGTGGCAATTTTGATTTGTTCCAATGATGAAACTAAATCCTTGTTTGACTGAACTGCTTGTAATTGCTCGTTTTTCAGTGCTTCAATTGTTTTCAAATAATATTGGTTCAACGTTTCGTTTTTATCAGAAACTTTCTTGATTCTTTGATTGTACAAACCTTCCAATTCTTTGATCTTGTCATTTTGAATTTTGTTAACCTCTGCTATCTGAAGATTCAAGGTTTCCAATGCTTTGCTTTCTCCCGCAGTGCTCTTAAATGGTTTCGGCTCTTTGAATATTCCTTTTTCACTTAAATCATTTTCCTCCTTCATCTCTTGAAGGTCTTTCTGTTTAGCGGATACGGTAGCATTCAAATTAGTCAATAATTGTTGCTGGGTCTTTTTGGCATTTTCTAATGACACGGCTATATTATCCATCGATTTTGCAATATCATCTTTTGGCACTACAGCAGTTTTAGCTAAAGCATCGGCTTTAGCTTTAGCGTCTGCATCCAATTTGGCTTTAGCGTCAGCGGCTAGTTTTGCTTGAGCAATGGCGTCCGCTTTAGCTTTAGCATCTGCAGCTAATTTTGCTTGAGCAAGTGCATCGGCTTTAGCTTTGGCATCCGCTGCTAATTTTGCTTGAGCAAGAGCGTCAGCTTTGGCTTTGGCATCAGCGGCTAGTTTTTCTTGAGCAAGAGCATCGGCTTTAGCTTTGGCATCTGCGGCTAGTTTTAATTGAGCAAGAGCGTCGGCTTTTGCTTTTGCGTCAGCTGCAAGTTTTGCTTGAGCAAGGGCATCCGCTTTGGCTTTTGCATCCGCTGCTAGTTTTTCTTGGGCAAGAGCGTCGGCTTTTGCTTTTGTGTCAGCTGCAAGTTTTGCTTTTGCAAGAGCGTCTTCTGCATTTACTTTTGCATCGGCAGCCAATTTCGCTTGAGCGACAGCATCTGTTTTTGGTTTGGAAACAGTTGTTGGTTTGGATTTGGCAAGAGCATCGGCTTTAGCTTTCGCATCGGCAGCCAATTTGGATTGGGCAACAGCATCTGTTTTCGGTTTGGAAACAGTTGTTGGTTTAGGTTTGGCAAGAGCGTCGGCTTTGACCTTCTCAGCGGCATCCAATTTGGCTTGTGCAACAGCAGCTCTTCTGACCTTTACCTCGGCAGCCAGTTGTTCTTTTTTCGCTTTTTCTTCAGGAGTTAGTTTAGGTGGTGTATATACTGTTCTTCGAGTATCGGCAGAAGGAATTACAGATCCTTCTTCATCGTCAACATATGAATTATTCTTGCTTTTGAATTTATAGGCCAAAATAATTTCATGCGAGGCTCCGAAATTTGATACATCACCTGTTCCGGTTTCATAATTATATTCAAAAGATATGTTTTGTGTGATGTTCAAGCCTATTCCTCCAGAAATTCCGTACAGCGTGTTGTATCCAGCTTGCGCCCAAACTCCCATCGGTATATTGAGCATAGCCAATCCTGAAACTATGGTTTTGTCTTTTTTGAACTCTGTCTTAAGCAACCCTGAAAATTTACTTCTGTCGAAAAACCCGTTTGCATCGATATATCCGGTGTGCATAATGTGGGCTTCAATGCTTTTTTCAGGATCGTCTTCAACTATTTTGGAAGTATTGATATTATATAAAACCAAGTTGTTTACAGAAAGACCAAAATCGAGAAAAGCCGTACCGTAATTAATTCCTGGATTTATTGTTATTAAAGCATTTGAAGGGATGTTGTCCAGGGATGGATCTGGGTAATTTGTAATTACTTTTGATTCATTTAAACCACTTTTGTAGAACCCTAAATTAACACCAAAAGTTAGATTACTGTCGCTTTGAAGTTGAACATTGTGGGCATAATTCGCCACTGCACCAAAAGTGGTCAACATACCATAATTTTGCTGAAACACGCCTAAAGCAATGGCTGAATTTTCCCTGAATCTTCCAGAATAACTAAATAAATAAGTTTGTGGGGCATCTTCAAATTGGACCCACTGCCTTTTGCTATATAAACTGACATATGAGTTTTGTTCCCTTACAAAACTGAACGTTGGATTGATAATATATCTATTAAACTTTAAAGAATTCCTAACCGGAAGTGCAAACGAAACAACTCCATCCTCTTGGGAATAAAGCATTTGCTTCGCAAATAAAAGAAAGACAATGACTATAAAGTACTGTTGTTTCATATTATTTCACAATAGTTATGGATCCTTTTTTTACTTTCCCGCCTTGTGTTGTCAGGATATAATAATAAACTGGATTTACATTTTTAAAATCAATTTGGCTTTCTGGCCAATTGTTTAAATAATTATTTGACTTAAATACAACTTCGCCGGTAGCGCTCATTATCACAACTTCAGTGTTGCTGCCAACGCTGTATTCTTGGGGTATTACCCAAGTATCGTTTATCCCGTCATTGTTTGGGCTAATCAAATTGGGAATCTCGACAACAATTGAATCTACGGCAGAATTTACTTCAAAAGGAATTTCGTCCACAATGACACATCCTGAATTTTGAGTAACTATGACTTTATAACTTCCTTCACTGGTTACGGCATAGGTATTTCCTTGATTCCCTTGTATTAATGTATTATTTTGATACCATTGAAAAGTGGGATTTACGGCATTTGTAGTTACAACAACATTCTTCGTTTCTCCATCTAAGATCACACTTGGGTTGGAAATGTTTATGCTGCTTTCCACTTTAAATTCTTTCAAATCTATGGAATAGGTATTTTTACAGCCGCCAAAATCAATGGCTACCGAATATAAACCTGCTTGATTTGTCGCATAAGTTGAACTGGTTGCCCCGTTTATTTTTACATTGTCTTTGTACCATTGATGTGAATTTCCTGCCACTGCACTAAGTGTTGTAAGATTCCTTCCTGAACAAAAAGGATTTCCCAAACTTGAGGTTATGGATCCTGATGTTCCTCCCGAGGCTTGGGAAACCGTTACGATATTGGATCGAGAATTGGAATCGGTACATGACGCATAATCAATGGCAACATAATAGGTCCCTGCCGAGTTTACAAGTAATGACGGCCCTGTTTGTCCAGAAATAAGAGTCGTTCCTTTGTACCATTTATATTTTATGTTCGGATAATTTGCCGGTGAGGAGTTTGGTATGCTTGGTGTTGGGTTATCTATTGATAAAGTAACATTTCCTCCCGTACAAATAGTGGCGGTTGATAGTCTGTTGTTAATATAATAAACGTCTTCAAATGGTTTGTAATATGCCGGAAAGGACGACAAAGTACCACTCGGATTATTTGGGTCTTTTATCGAAAAATTTCCACTAACGAATCCCGTGGAACTTTTGACTCTCAGCTTGTAATTTTCTGATCCTATTAGATTTGTGGGTACTGAAAATGTTATTGTTTTTTGACTGGCTGTCACATCGATTATGGACAAGGTTGTCGTACTAACGGGATTAGTGAAACTCCCCAAATTATCCGAAAGCTGGACTTCAAAAGTAGTGGATACCGGGAAACCTCCATGATTGAAAGTCGCATCAAATTGATTAAAATTACCTGCGCAAATTTTACTGAAAACCAACGTTTGAGGAGCTATGGTTTGACCGTGAATTGTTGTGGTTAAAGACAAAACCAAATACAAAAAACAAAAAAAATATTTATTTACAATGGAAATCTTCATCAACTAAAATATTTACTTAGCCGGTATTTAAATAAATATTTTTTTATAAAAATTACGGCTCAATTATTACAAAAACGTTCATCTTCGTTGTTTTTATTTAATCTTCGCTTGAAACTGTTATTCCACCTATACGCAATCTAAAATCTGGTCTTTTATCATTCAAGAAATCAATAAAAGTCACATTGTTCTCGGCTTTGGAATAAACATTAGCAAAAGCGGCGCTTCCATACCAACTTTCTAAATCTTCGTTATTGGAATTGTCCATAACAAAAATATTACCCTTGCATAGATTGAAATACATCTGTTCCAATTTGATTTTCTTTAGATTTTCATCATTGATATAGATTGCTTTATCCAACAATATTGCTGGATTAAAACCAGAGATTACACTTTTCTTGAAATCAATCGTGGCATTTTCGGCAATGTAAACACCCTCTTTGATTAGTCCCGATTCTATATCGGCTTTGACATTTTCACTATTGTTGACCAATGTTAAATTTCTTGCGGTGACAGAGGTGTGCTTTTTCGTAAAATCAACTTCTTCTTTTCTGTTATAAGAAAGCACATTCAAACATCGAGAACCAGTGCTATTGGTCAAATAGGAAGCACGAATTGCCAATGAATTTTCTATATGGCATTGTGTGCCATAATTAAATTTATAATCATCGTTACTGGATTTAAAAGAAATCATCTTGTTCAAGTTGACTTCTCCTCCCAGAATTTCAAAAGAATCACCGGCAGAATTACTTGCCATTACATTCTCCAGTGTGGTTTTGTTTCCAACTCCTGCTAATAGCAAAGCATTGAAATTATCGCCTCCTTTGACTTTGGCTCCCGCAAATTCTATTCTCACGAATCTTAAAACTCCAGAATTACTGGCTGGATTATTCCCTCCATAACCAGATAAAAGGGCATCTGTATCAAAATTTACCGAAGAAATATTACCAAATTTATTGGTAGGCGCATCCCCAAGAAGAATTATCCCTCCCCAGTCACCCGCTTTTCTTACGGTTTTATTGGATGTGAAAACTATGGGATCTGTTTCCAGACCATTGGCTACTATCGAAGCTCCTTTTGTAATGATGAGAGAAGCTTTAGATTCGTTATCCCCCATAATGACCGTTCCAGGCTCAATGGTCAAAGTTGCATTGTTGGTCACATATACATGGCCCTGCAAGAGATATACATTTTTTTTGTACAACTTTGTGTCCACATTGATGTTACCGGTCAAAATTTGATTTACCTCATCATAATCAATTTTGTTGGGCTTGAATTCAGTCCAGTTATTTAACCAGCTGTTAAATCCGGTTATTCCTTTTTCTTGTTGTGCATTGATGTCACCAACTACCAAAAAGAGTAAAGCTATTATTTGTATTGATTTTTTCATAACTTAAAAATTATAATTTTCAGCATTTATTTCCAAAGATCCAAACTTAAAAAAGCAACAATCTTCCTCAACGAATTACATTTCTTCAAATTCGTGCAATGATTTTAAAATGTTTTCATAAAACAGAATAGCTTTTATCAAATCATCCTTGTTGGAATAAGGTAAAATCTTTTTTTGATAATCGCCCGTTATTTCTAGATAACTTTTAGTGTTTTCATCCTGTGATTCATATGCTTTCCTATACTCTGAATTATTTGGAATTCCATAATCAGTCAAGGTTACACCAGGTTTTGTTGCCAACGCTATATAAGGTAATGTTTTGGCAAGAACTCCTATTCGTTCTACGCACAATTCCAGCAAAGCGCCTTTAGGCAATTCGGACAATTCTTTCTTATCATAATATTTTTTTATTATAGCAGTTCTGCTAATAATACTTTGTGGGGCGTTTTTACTTTGAGAAAAAGTTGCTGTCGATACTAATAAAACAATAATACTGGTAAAAATAATTTTAGATTTCATGGGCTAAGTTTTAATTGGGTTAACAAACTTACAAAACAAAATTTAATCTACAATTATATTTTTTAATTTTACATATTAAAAGTATTACAAAATGAAAAAAAACTTACTAAATATCGAGTATTTATGCATTTAATCGGTTTTTTAGAAATGACAGAGAAAAATTTAACAAGATTAATAAGCTGTAAAAAAAAGTAAAAAACATTAAATTAGTTATTTTAATACAAAATTTAAATTTTTAAACCGGCAAAACATCGCATTTCATAAATAGAAATCATCAAAAAAAAGGTTCATTAATCCGATTGATTAAAAACAGGCAAGTTTGGATGTCAAAAACAGAAACCTGTATAATGAACTCTTTGGAACCCATGATTTCTTAAAACTTTGCAATCTAAATTTCGGGGCTATTCCTATTTCTTCTATATTTGCCTTATGCAGTTTTCAGAAATTTTAGGGCAGGAACACATCAAAAATCATTTGACTCGAAGTGCCGATTTAGGTAGAATTCCCCACGCACAGTTGTTTGTAGGGCCAGAAGGATGCGGCACTTTGCCAATGGCAATAGCTTATGCACAGTATATTTTGTGCAACAATCAAAACGGGGAAAATTCCGGTGCCAACGAAAGTTGCAATCTTAAATTCCAAAAAATCTCGCATCCCGATTTGCATTTTGTTTATCCAACGGTAAGCAACGAAGACGTAAAAACGAAACCCAAAAGCATTGATTTCATTGCCGATTGGAGACAATTTGTTGCCCAAAATCCTTACGGAGGTTTGTTCGATTGGTATTCTGTTTTGGGCGTTCAAAACAAACAAGGCGAAATTCGGGTTGACGATGCGCAAGAAATTTTGAAATCATTGGCTTTAAAATCCTACGAAGGCGGTTATAAAATTATGATTGTTTGGATGGCAGATAAAATGAATACCGCAGCCTCGAACAAGTTGTTGAAATTGCTGGAAGAACCGCCTGAAAAAACAGTTTTTATTCTTATTTCCGAAAACGAAGAAGACATTATCCAGACAATTCGTTCTCGTTGTCAAGTATTGCATTTTATTGGATTGAGTGAAAATGTGATTAGTGAAGCTTTAGTTTCTCATGAAAATATAGAACCAAAACTAGCCACAAAAATTGCCCATCAAGCCCAAGGAAATTACAACAAAGCCTTGCATTTACTCAAAGACGACAGCGAAGAATTTCCGTTCGAACAATGGTTTGTGGTTTGGGTTCGTGCAGCTTTCAAAGCCAAAGGAAATGCTGCCGTAATTGCCGATTTGATTCAATGGAGCGAAAAAATTGCGGCTTTGGGCAGAGAAACCCAAAAGAAATTCTTGCAGTTTTGCATCGATATTTTCCGTCAGGCGTTGCTACACAATTATGAGACACCGAGTTTGGTTTATATGGAACCAACGGTTGAGAATTTCACGATAGCCAAATTTGCACCTTTTGTGAATGGCAATAACATCCACGAAATATTTCAGGAATTATCAGATGCGATTTACCATATTGAGCGTAACGGAAATGCCAAGATTATTTTGACTGATTTATCCATCAAACTAACTCGTTTAATACACAAAAAATAAGTTTATGAATAATGCTGCCTCCATTTTACTTTTGGTTTTTCTGGCTCTTACTTTTATACAATCGGCCTATGAAAAACTCTTTTATTGGCAAGATAATGTAGATTGGTTGAAAGAACATTTCGCCAAAACCAGACTCAAGAATTTGGTCCCTTTGGCATTGGTACATCTTGTTATTTTAGAATTGATTTCGGGGATTTTGAGCATCGTTGGCATTATTGAACTGATAGTAAACAATGGCAGAACTTTTGGTTTTTATGGAGCCATATTTTCGAGTATTACTTTATTAATGATGCTTTTCGGACAACGATTGGCCAAGGATTATGACGGCGCAAGAACCATTGTGATTTACTTTATTCCTGCCGTGATGGCGGTCTATTGGTTGAATTAGAAAAATCAATCAATGACAATAACAATCTCAATGGCAATAAAAAATTGAATCTTTGTGCCTTTGTGCCTTCGCGGTGAAATAACTTTATAAAAAACAAATTATGACTCCAAAACATCCCTCAGAATCTTTGACGATATTGACCGATTTAGTTTTGCCAAGCGAAACCAATGCTTTGAACAATCTTTTTGGTGGTGAATTATTGGCTCGAATGGATCGTGCGGCCAGCATTTCGGCGGGAAGACATTCGCGCAGAATTGCCGTAACGGTTTCGGTAAACCACGTGGCTTTCAACAAAGCCATTCCGTTAGGAAGCGTAGTTATTATTGAGGCAAAAGTATCCAGAGCCTTCAAAACTTCAATGGAAATTTACCTCGACGTCTGGATCGAAGAACGAGAATCTGGCGAAAGAATCAAATCGAATGAAGCCATTTACACTTTTGTGGCGGTAGATGAAACCGGAATACCCGTTGAAGTTCCTCACATCATTCCCGAAACCAAATTGGAACAACATCGTTATGATGATGCCTTGAGAAGAAAACAATTGAGCCTCGTCTTGGCCGGAAAATTAAATCCTCACGATGCCACGGAATTGAAGGCGTTGTTTGTGTGAAATTATACTTTAAAAAACCTTAAATATTAATGATTCTCCAAAAACTAAAAATTATAATTAAACAATATTTTAGAATTTGGTGGATTCCAATTCTATGCTATTTAATACCTTTTACAATATTTGTAATTGGTAACACTTTAAAAAGTGATAATGTAATAGACCTTTCTTTATTAATATTTTTTCTCAATATTTTAGGGAATCTAATTTCATCAATTATTCAGGTAGTAATAAGAAAATGGTATTTCATAATTCCTCAAATCGGAATTTCTATTTTTCTTTATTACAGCGTTTCTATTTATTTTCTTTTTTCACCACCCGATTATTATGCAGCAAACAAAACAATACCTAAAAACATAGAAATAGCTATACCTATTGAAAAAGAACCAACTAAAACAGAATTGAAAAAATATGATTTGATTTTGTCTTCATCTTTTCAACCTGGAATTTACAACTATTATACGGCTAAAAAACCAACTGAATTAGGTAATTTTTATATCAAAGCATTTGAAATAAACTCTAATGATAAATTATCCGAAGAAAGAATAAAAATTAGCTCAAAAATAAAAGTAGAAAATATTGAATCTAAAATTTATTCAGGAGAATTCACAATTTATGAAGGTTCTTGGGGTGATAAATATGCAGCTAGAATTGAATTATGGTTTGAGCCGTCAAATAAAAATAAAGATTATAAAATTGCCGAAAGGAATTATTTAATTGAAGGTTGGATGAGATAAAAAAACAAAATAAAACCCAAAACATTCCCCTTGCCACTTCCAAAAAAAGAAGTATTTTTACAAAAAGATAAGCACAAAAAATAAATGAAAGAAAAGGTAAAAGAGATGAGTTCAGAAAAAGAAGCCAAATTAAAAGCACTACAGCTTACACTTGACAAACTAGATAAAACCTACGGAAAAGGCACCGTGATGAAAATGGGCGACAAAGCCATTGTGGAAGTAGAAACTATTTCTTCTGGATCTTTGGGAATCGATTTAGCCTTGGGAGTTGGTGGTTATCCAAGAGGTAGAGTGATTGAAATATACGGTCCAGAATCTTCAGGAAAAACTACTTTAACATTGCATGCTATTGCCGAAGCTCAAAAAGCCGGAGGAATCGCTGCTTTTATAGATGCAGAACACGCTTTCGATAGAAATTATGCCGAAAAATTAGGCGTTGATATCGAAAACTTGATCATATCGCAACCGGACAACGGGGAACAAGCATTGGAAATTGCCGAGAACTTGATTCGTTCTGGCGCGATTGACATTGTAGTGATTGACTCGGTTGCCGCTTTGACACCAAAAAGTGAAATAGAAGGCGAAATGGGTGATTCGAAAATGGGTCTTCACGCTCGTTTGATGTCGCAAGCTTTGAGAAAACTAACGGGAACGATCAGTAAAACAAATTGTACGGTTTTCTTCATCAACCAGTTGAGAGAGAAAATTGGAGTGATGTTCGGAAATCCTGAAACTACAACAGGTGGAAATGCATTGAAGTTTTATGCTTCAGTTCGTTTGGATATTCGACGTTCCACTCAAATAAAAGATGGCGACAATGTTCTTGGAAACAGAACTAAAGTTAAAGTCGTGAAAAACAAAGTAGCCCCACCTTTCAAAACTGCCGAATTCGACATTATGTATGGCGAAGGAATTTCGAAAACAGGTGAAATCTTGGATTTGGCCGTTGAATTCGAAATCATCAAAAAAGCAGGTTCTTGGTTCAGTTATGGCGAAACCAAATTAGGACAAGGTCGTGATGCGGTTAAAGCATTAATCAAAGACAATCCAGAATTAGCCGATGAATTAGAAGAAAAAATCAAGACTAAGATTAAAGAAAATAATGCTTAATATTTTTAAGAAAATTATTAAATGCTCGGATATCTTTTATCCGAGCATTTTTTTTGTTCTAATTTCGTTTGATAACAACAATTGGAAGATCACTTTTTAATAATTATAATTTTTTTGAGCAATGACGCAACCTTTTTAATTCACTTTCATCTTATATAAATGTTACGAAGTTATAAACCTTAAAAATTATTAAAAATGAAAAAAATCGTATTATTTGTAATTCTAATCACATCTATTTTAAGTTGTAGTCTTGATGATGACAATCCGACTTATACTTATAGCGTTTTACCTGTTGAAAGCTATATTGTGCCTACTAGTTTTACTTTAGGAGAAACCTATGAAATAAAATTGAAGTACCAAAAACCTACTTCTTGTCATATTTATCAGGGAATTTATTATGACAAAAACTTAAATACCAGAACAATTGCCATTCAAACTGCGGTACAAAATAATCAAGTTTGTACAACTGATGTTCCTCCTATCTCAGAAGTTTCATTTAACTTTATCGTCAACAATACTGGATCCTATATCTTTAAATTTTACAAAGGTGAAGATGCTAATGGAGAAGATATTTTTGAAGAAGTTGAGATTCCTGTAGTTCAATAAAATAAAAAATCTGTGGTATTAGAAAAGCTAATTAGCGAATGTCAAAAAAACCAACCCAAAGCTCAAGAACAATTGTATCGATTGTTTGAAAAAAAGTTTTTTGGGTTGTGCTTGAAATATTCCTCTAGTTATGCTGATGCACAAGATAATTTTCAAGAAGGATTCCTAATTATATTTCGGAAAATAAATCAATACAGCGGAAAAGGTTCTTTTGAAGGCTGGGCAAAAAGAATACTGATTAACAACGCACTCCAAAAACACAAAGGAGTGCGTTTTATGGAAGTAATAAACGACAACATTCCTGATGTTGATGTAGAAATTGATGAAGAAAAAATATCCCTAGACTATTTAATGCAGATTATTCAGGAACTTCCCGATCAATACCGAATTGTTTTTAGTTTATATGTGTTGGATGATTATTCACATCAAGAAATTAGCGAAATGCTCTCCATTTCTACCGGTACAACTAAATCGAATTTGCATAGAGCACGACTTATCTTGAAAGAAAAAATTGAAAAAAAAACAGTGACTAATCTAAAGAAATCGGCAAAATGAAAGAGAAAAAAAATATAGACCGATTATTTCAAGAGCAATTAAGAGACTTTGAGGCAAGACCGGACAATCAAGTTTGGCTCAATATCGAAACTGAATTAAAAAAAGATAAAAAACGAAAAGTAGTCCCGATATGGTTTAAATATTCAGGAATAGCTGCCGCATTTTTATTGGGTTTATTCATTATAAATACGAATCAGACTTTTAATTCGACACCAGAAAACAATGTTGTTTTAGTCGCCAAAATTTCAAAAGATTCGTTTAACAAAAAACAAATTTATCCCCATAACAATTCAGAAAACCCTCAAAAAGAAGCAAATATTGTTGGCAATTCAAAAGAAAATATCAAGTACAAAAAAGAAAAAATTAATACTAATTTTTCAAAAATAGTTGTAAAAGATGAAAAAGAAATTAAGCCTTATAGTTCCTCAAATGCCCTTGGGGTCAATAAAAAGAATCAAAATAATGCTTACGTTTTTCTACCAAAAAATAATTTGTCGGTAAAACAACCGACAACAAAAAGTGACAATAATCACTTATTAAATGCCGAGAAAAACAGTGTTACAAATGCAAATTCAGTTGCTAGCCAACAAAATCAAACTGTAGAAAAAAAGAACCTTAAAGAGAACGAAGATTCTCAAAAACAACCATCCATTAATCCACAATCTGCAAACGAATTAGAAGAAATTTTAAAAGCCAAATCTGCCCCAAAAAAGGCCGTGGTATCCAATTATAAAAACAAATGGCAAATTACCCCCAACGTTGCTCCAGTGTACCTGAATGCAAATTCAGGCGGCTCCCCTATCGATGAACAACTGTCCGATTATGAAAAAAAATCAGATAATAGCGTCAGTTTTGGTGTTGGCATACAATACGCTGTCAGCAATAAAATAGCCTTTAGGACTGGTGTCAATAAAGTAGTTTTAGGTTATAATACCAGCAATGTCTTGTATTCAACAGGGTTAACTGCCAACAATTTGAAAAATGTTGACTATTTATCAGACAATGTGGTTAAATTTGTAAATCAAGCCAATTATAGCTCATCCCCAACATTTGAAAAAGAAATACAAAACACAAACAAGGGTACTTTAAACCAAAAAATGGGATATTATGAACTGCCAATGGAAGTTTCTTATGCTGTTTTAAACAAAAAATTTGGAATTAATCTAATTGGTGGGTTCAGTACTTTATTCCTGAATGAGAATACAATTTCGTTGGTATCGCCTCAATCCAATATTGAACTTGGAGAAGCAAAAAACTTGAATCAAGTCCATTTTAGCACCAATGTGGGTTTAGGATTTAAGTACCAAATTATAAAATCATTCCAAATTAACGTCGAACCAATGGTTAAATATCAATTGAATACATTTTCAAATAACTCTGGCGACTTTAAACCGCTATTTATTGGATTATATTCTGGTATAAGCTATGGCTTTTAATTTGAGTTGAAACGAAAGCTATTAGCTCTCTCGATATATGATTGCTTGGTTCCTCGCAATGACTTAACCTAATTTTTCTTCTGAAACTCCAATATTTGGTTGTGGATTATTTGCCAGGATTGGTCTTTAAGGTCGTTTTTATCCACCATTGTTTTTCCTTCCGTTTCAATAAAAGAATGCACTTTTACCCTCATCAAACCGGGACTTCCGCTAAAAAAAGTAAAGGAAAAACGCTCTTTGTTGTCTCCAAAAGACAATGGAACAATGGGTAATTGATGTTCGATAGCTAATCGGAAAGCACCGTCTTTAAAATGATCCAAAAGTATCGATTCATCGTCCGGAACCCCTCCTTCGGGAAAAATACAAATACTGAGTCCTTGATTGATTCTTTTTTGAGCCCTGTCAAAAACACCGTGTTTGCTTCTTGAACTTTTTCTATCCACCAAAATACAGGTACGTTTGTAGAAAAATCCAAACAAGGGAATTTTAACCAATTCTTTTTTTCCCACAAAAACAAATGGTTTTCGAATCGTAACAAGCATCAACATAATATCTATCATCGATGTATGATTGGCAATAAGCATATAACTTTTGTCTTTATCCAATTCCTGTTCTTTCTCAATTTTATAATAAAATCCCATTCCGAAAAGAATGATTCTTGCCCAAATTCTAGCCATTTTAAAAAAATATGGATAGCCGCTTTCGGTCAAAATAGACAACACCAAAAAAGGAAACATAAACAAAATAGGAATGGCCATCAAAACATAAAACCAAACCCGCCAAAGCACCCAAAAAATAATTTTTATTCCTCTCATAAAGCCAAAAGTAAGTAAAACTATGCTATTATTTATAAAAGCATTAAATTTGAAAACTTTTAAGAAATTAAAACAACAACTTAATAAAGAGGATGAGATTGCTTCGTTCCTCGCAATGACATAATAATGGCAAAAATACTCACTGGCGTTCAAAGTACAGGAACACCACATTTAGGAAACTTACTTGGCGCAATCATTCCCGCAATCGAATTATCTAATAATCCAGCAAATGAATCCTTTCTTTTCATTGCCGATTTGCATTCGATAACCCAAATAAAAGACGGGAAAACATTAAGAGAAAACACCTATAGTACAGCGGCAGCTTGGCTTGCCTGCGGATTAGATGTAAATAAAGTAGTTTTTTACCGTCAGTCCGATGTGCCACAAACGGCCGAATTGTCTTGGTATTTGAGTTGCTTTTTTCCTTTCCAAAGATTGACATTGGCCCATTCGTTCAAAGACAAAGCCGATAGATTGGAAGACGTTAATGCTGGATTATTTTCCTATCCAATGCTGATGGCTGCCGATATTTTGTTATATGACGCCGAGTTTGTTCCAGTGGGGAAAGACCAATTGCAACATTTAGAAATCACTCGTGATGTGGCTTCCCGTTTCAATCATCAAATGGGTGAAACTTTTGTGCTTCCCGAAGCCAAAATTCAAGAAGACAGTATGTTGATTCCGGGCACCAATGGCGGAAAAATGAGCAAATCAGCCAACAACATCATCAATATTTTCTTGGACGACAAAGCCTTGCGCAAACAAGTAATGACCATCGAAACCGACAGCACGTCACTCGAAGCTCCCAAAAATCCTGATACTTGCAATGCTTTTGCGATATATTCCTTATTGGCAAACGAAGAGCAACTTGCCACAATGAGAGCCAATTATTTGGGTGGAAATTACGGTTACGGTCACGCCAAACAAGCCTTGTTTGAACTGATTGTGGAAAAATTCAAAATCGAAAGAGAGAAATACAATTACTACATCAACAACCTCGCAGAAGTGGATGCTTTATTGAAAATCGGTGCCGAAAAAGCAGGAGTTGTTGCCAGTGGTGTTTTGGCAAGAGTGAGAGTGAAATTGGGTTTTGAGTAATATAAAATCAATTAATTTATTAAAGAAAGTTGCTATTTCAATTGCATTCTATTTGTAATTCACCACTCTATTTGTCACGCTGGAAGCGTCTCTATTTATAACAATTAAAACAAATCGTTTAAAAAATTCCAATCTGGATTGATCGTATTAATTAATATTACTTTTTTATCTCTTTTCAAATCTTTAATTTCTTTCTCACGAGCAATAGCAAGTTGTATCCAAGTAAAATGTTCATAATAAAGTAAAAATTCAACATTATATCGTGCAGTAAAACTTTTTGGATTTATTTTTTCTTTATGCTCCTGTAAACGTCGTTTTAGGTCGTTTGTGACACCTGTATATAGTACTGTTTTATTTTTGTTAGTCAGGATGTAAACATAAAAATTGTAAATTCCTAATGTGTATTCTATCATAATGTGCTCTTAAATTGTTATTGCCCTCATAATTTGAGACGCTTCCAGCGTGACAAACTAAGTAGAGCGTGTTTGTTGCTTATCTATACATTCTTGCTATTTGTCGCGCTGGAAGCGTCTCAATATTCTGATTTTAATTCGTTTAAATCGCCTCAAACAATTTCCCTGGTAACGGTCGAATCACTCCTTTCAATTCCATATTCAACAACATTCCTGAGATTTTATAAATAGGAAAATCACATCGTAAAGCTATAATATCCATCAATTCTTTTCCGTTTTTTAGGAGGTAATCATACACTTTTTGTTCGTCATTTTCGAGTGTGACAAAGAGTTGCTTTTGAATGGGTTTTGTTTTGCTTTCAATATCCCAATTCAGGATATAAATCAAATCGGCGGCACTGGTTAGCAGATTTGCTTTTTGGGTTTTTATCAGGTTGTTGCAGCCTTGACTGTACTTGTCGGTGGTTCGACCGGGAACGGCAAAAACATCGCGGTTGTAATCATTGGCAATATTTGCAGTAATCAAGGAACCTCCCCTATCGGCCGATTCTATGACGATTGTGGCTTCGGAAATTCCGGCCACAATCCGATTTCTACGAACAAAATTTTCCTTTTCTGGATTGGACGAACTCCAAAATTCAGTCATAAAACCGCCGTTTTGCTCTACTTTGGCCACATATTTCTTGTGGTTTTTGGGGTAAATTTGGTTCAAACCGTGAGCCACTACACCAATAGTTTGCAAATCGTGTTCCATCGCCAATTGATGTGCAAAAATATCAACACCATAGGCAAAACCGCTTATGATTACAGGATCAAGCGGCGCCAAATCTTCAATCAATTTTCGGCAAAATTCCATTCCGTAAGACGTGATTTGTCGTGTTCCCACAATGCTGATGGTTTTCTTGTTTTTCAAATCGATATTCCCCGAGGCAAACAACAATACCGGTCCATCGATGCAATGTTTTAATCGATCTGGATAATTTTCGTCCTGAAAATAAGCCACATTAATTTCGTTTGATTTTATGAATTGAAGTTCTTGTTCCGCTTTTTCGAAAACGGTTTTGTCTTTTAATTTTTGTATTAAAACGGATCCAATTCCATCAATGGCAGCCAATTGTGAAGATTTGGTTTTGAAAACTTCGGCTGCATTTCCACAATGCGTAATAAGTTTTTTGGCCACAATGTCGCCCACGCCTTCCACTTGTTGCAATGCCAATAAATGAAATAAATCTTGGTCTGTCATACTAATCGTTTGAGGCTGAAATGTATAAAATTTTGGGCGGATTGTTAATAAAAATTGTGAATAAAATTTTGATAACTATTTTCAATGTATAACTTTGTAACTATGAACATCGAACCCTACATCGCGCAACTTTTATACCGTTACCAATGTGTAACTGTTCCTGGTTTTGGAGCTTTTTTGACTGAAATTCAGTCGGCTCAATTAATTGAAAGCTCCCATTCGTTTTTCCCTCCAAAGAAAATGATTTCCTTCAATGCCCATCTAAAAAATAACGATGGATTGTTGGCCAATCATATTGCCCAAGCCGAGAAAACTTCATACGAATACGCCATAAGCGCCATTCAATACGAAGTGTTTAACTGGAAAAAAGCGCTTCAGGAAAACGGATTGTTTTCCATCAAAAACGTGGGGAATTTTTCGCTTAACGCCGATAATAATTTGATATTCACTCCATACGATCAAACCAATTATTTGACCAATTCTTTTGGTTTAAGTGCTTTTGTTTCGCCTGTTGTAAAAAGAGAAATTTTCGAACAAAAAATCGAAGCTCTAGAGGAAAATATCGAAGAAAATGAAGTAATAGAATTTATACCCGAAAGAAGAAGAACGAGTGCTTATTTGAAATATGCCGCTATTTTTGTTCTTGGATTAGGTTTGACTGGAGCTATCGGTTATCCAGTTTACCAACAACAAATTGCCAATGAAACAATTATCGTGGAACAATCGGTTCAAAAGCAAGTTCAAAACAAAATTCAAGAGGCCACTTTCTTCATTGAAAATCCAGTTCCTGCCGTAGCCGTGACCCTTACCGTGAAAGAGGAAAAAATGTCTTACCACATTATGGCGGGTGCATTTAGAGACGAGAAAAATGCCCAAAAGAAATTCAAAGAATTATCCAGCCAAGGTTATAAAGCGCGCAGAATTCCACAAAACAAATACGGATTATTTCCTGTTGTTTATGGAAGTTATGCCACTTTTGCCGAAGCCGAAAAAGCAAGTCAGGAAATTCAAAAAACAGTAAATCCTGATGCTTGGGTACTGGTTGAATCACTATAAAAAACAAAAGCCATTCTAAATTGAATGGCTTTTTTTATATCTTTTTGTAAAACTAAATCATTAAAGAACAGTAATAGGAAAACTATAGGTACATCTAACTTTTCTTCCATTCTGTTCTCCAGATGACCAATTAGGCATCATTTTTAAAACCCTTATGGATTCTTTTCCTGTTCCATAACCTAAATCTCGCAATACTTTAATATTAGTAAGAGTGCCATCTTTTTCTATAACTAAAGTGACGTAAACTTTCCCCTTAATAATTTCTCCTTCTGGTTTTACAAAATTTTTCTCTATGAATTCATACATTTTTGTAGGTCCTCCCGGGAATTCAGGCTTTACTGCTATTCCTGCAGTATTGTAAATAGCATTGTCATCATTTATTACAGCTTGAGAATCATTAACAGGTAAAGAATCAGTAGTTGTTTTGTTTTTGGATTGTGCAAAAGAAAATGAAACAGAAAGTAATAAAGATAAAAAAAATAGTTTTTTCATAGATTTAGGGTTTTTTAAACCCAGCTAATGGGTAATATTTATTTTACAAATGTATAGATAAATAATTACAAGATATTCTGATTTTTTTTCTCTTTAATTCAAACTTGCCTTAAACATTCGCAACTCTTCCCAACTGAATTTATCACCATATTTTTCTTTCAAAGGCGAAATCGATTCTTCTTTGTAACCATAAAAAGCCTCGGTTAATTCCTGGATTTTATCCGCGGGCAAAACATCATTAATACTTATAACTTTTTCAATAATCAACTTGGTTAAATGGCTTAAAATAGTTTCTTCGGTAAACTTTCTAATCGCTGCAATTTCCTTGATAGAATTCTTTTCGAGCCACAATTCATAAGTTTCCTGAATAGTTGATTTCTTGGGTTCTTTTGCAGGTTTTTTCTTTTTGGTATAACGTTCAATATCGGCTTCGTCTTCAATGAAGGTGATATTGACTTCCTTGAATTGAGCTTGAATGGCTTCAGTTTTGTGGCTGATGTATTTTTTAATCACGTCGGAAGTTAATTTTTCCTTCGAAATCGTTTCTCCGGCCACTACGGTTTCTATTAATAATTTAGCTTTCATCAATCGCAAAACTGCCTTGGTTTGCAATTCTTCCAAAACCATTAATTCATCATAAAAAGCTTTGGCTTTCTTGAGGCGTTTGACTTCTTCGACTTTCCAAAGAATTTCAAAAACCAAGTCGTCCATAGGTTTGATAAAATAATTGTAAGCCGCTTGGAATCGTTCGGAAACGTGATTCAAATCGACTGTTTCTGTATTGAAAATTTTATTCAATTGCAATATGAATTTTTGGGATGGATCTAAAAGCTTGTCGATGGCTTCCAATTGTTTTGCTGCCCAATTGGCTTGTTTCGATTTAACCGAAATCTCGGAATGATCCGAATAACTGAACTTGTGATTGCGCCATTCCTGTGCCAATTCTGCCCAATCAAAACTGTTTATCAAATAGTTATGGATAAAATTTTTGGTTTCAAAATGCAAAGCGTTTTTGAGTAATTCTTCAGAAGCTTTGTTCAACGAATAATCCATTACATCCTGATCGTTCGAAATACCATTCATCCGCAACGGAGAAAGCAAAATTAAGCCGTTTAACGAACGTAAACGCGACAAAGCCACATATGCTTGTCCAGGGAGAAAAACTTGCAAAACATCGAGCGCAGCTTTGTCAAACGTTAAACCTTGGCTTTTGTGAACCGTAATCGCCCAAGCCAATTTTATTGGATAATGGACAAAAGTTCCCAAAACCTCCTCCTCGATTTCCTTGGTCAACTCATCGACTTTGTATCGAATGTTTTCCCATTCGTATTTTTCGACTTCGATGGTGGTATTTTCTTCGGGAAAATGAACCAAAATCTCCTCTTTTGAAAGCGATTTTATAATTCCCATTTTACCATTGAAATATTTTTTTTCAAAGGATAAATCGTTTTTTACAAACATCACTTGTGCTCCTACTTTCAACTTCAATTCTTCTTCAACAGGAAAAATTTTATCCGGAAAATCCCCCACAATCGCCGGTTTGTAGACAACCAACTTTCCTTCCAAATCTTCCAAGGCTTGGGCATTCATAGCATCGGCTTTGGCATTGTGAGTTGTCAATGTGATGTAGCCTTTATTGGCTTTAAAATCAAAATTTGGGTTTACGTATTGATTCAAGTTTTGAATGTCTTCCGTAGAAATTTGATTGTTTCGCAGATTGTTCAAAATAGAAATAAAAACATCATCCGTTTGACGGAAAATCTTGGACAATTCAATATATAAAGGCGGATTTTGTTGTATAACTTGCGAATGAAAAAAGAATTTACCTCTGTAATAGGTTTTCAAAGTGCGCCATTCTTCATCTCGAATCACTGGCGGCAATTGCAATAAATCTCCAATATATAAAACCTGAACGCCACCAAAAGGAGTGCTTTTTTTGCGAACGGTTTGCATCATAAAATCCATTGCGTCCAACAAATCAGCGCGGAGCATACTCACTTCATCAATGATGAGCAATTCCATATTTCGAATAACCGATTTCTTTAAACCACTCATTTTAAAATGCCTGCGCAAAGTGGCTTTGGTTTCAAATTTGGTGTTTTCAGAAAAATGTGGTGATGAATTATCCGGAATAAATCCGCCGAAAGGCAACTGAAACATCGAATGAATTGTAACTCCCCCAGCATTTAACGCGGCAATTCCTGTTGGTGCCACAACAACTGTATTCTTATGTGTGGTTTGAATAATTTCACGAAGCAGTGTCGTTTTTCCGGTACCGGCTTTTCCCGTAAGGAAAATTGAACGGTGAGTTTGATTGATAAATTGCAGAGTATAAACGGCAGCTTCGGAAATGGTTTGCATTTGGCGTATAAATTAAAAGCTAAAATATTGTTTTTGAATAGATAAAACAAAAAATGTCACGCAATTGCGTGACACTTAATATAATTTTGGGTCAAAATTATTTTTTTGCTTCTTCTTTTGCAACTGGTGCTTTGTACTTGTCGTTCAATAACTTGATGATGTCTTTAGTGATGTCAAATTTATCTTCTGCATATAAAATACTGGCGTTAGAATCTCCTGTTCCATAAATATAAGCATATCCTTTTTCTTTGCCATAAGCTTTGATGGTTTTTTTCACGTTAGACACTAAACTGTCCATTTCTGTTCCACCCTCTTGTTGCAATTGTTGAGAAAGTGCTTGTTGAGCTTGCGCCAATTGTTGCTCTCTTCTTTGCAATTCAGCTCCTTTTTTTTGTGCCCATTCTTGCCCATTAGCTTGTGCTTGTGCTTGAAAGTTTGAAGCTTCTTGTTTAAATCTATCTATTTCTGCTTGAAGTTGTCTTCCTTTTTCTTCTCCTTTGGCTTTATATTTTGCATCAAGGTCTTTTGTGGCTGTATATTCTTTCATTAAAACTGAAGTGTCTACATAAGCTGTTTTTACTTCTTTAACTTCTGCTGCTTTTTTATCGCAAGAAACTATCGAAATTGCAAGTGCAATAATTACTACTATTTTTTTCATTGAATTTTAATTTTTTTTAATTTTTAAGAATTGGTAACAAAAATATAAAAAAATAAGTAGCATTGTCATAAAGTTCAGAAAATGCTACAACTATTTATAGTATAAAGATTTGTTATTGTAATTTTAGAATCGATAATTTGAATTGATTAAAACCGACTTTACTAGCTTTTAAATAATGGTTTTTCTCAAAAAAGACAACGCTGATTAGTTTTTACCTTAAAAACATTGCTTAAAAGCGCTTAAAATGATTTTTACTTGTTTTTTAAGATGTAAATGTGTGAAGAATACTCAAAATTCTTCTTAGCCTTTAAATTCGACTGTAATCCCGTGAAAAAGGCTTTGATGAAATTCATTTTCCCGGATTTGTATTTTTCAGAAAGTAAGCTCACATAAAACGAGTCAAATTTCATTGGCAGAATTTTTTCCAATTTCATTTCTTCTTTTTCGAAAAGTAATTTTATCGCCGTTTTAGAAAAATGCCAAAAATGAATAGGCACATCAAAAGCTGCCCAAAATTTTCCGTAATGATTTGCGTCGAAAGAGTTGAAATTTGGAACTGCAATAATTAAGGTTCCTGTGGGTTTCAACAATCGTTTCAATTCTTTAATTTGTTTGTCTAAATCTGGAACGTGTTCCAAAACGTGCCACATCGAAATTACGTCAAAAGAATGATTTTCTAATTCGCTGGTTTCTTCAACGAACGAAACCCCTTTGTTTTTTGCAATAGATTTTGCTCTTTCACTTGGCTCCACTCCTATGGTTTCCCAACCGTCATTTTTCGCCACTGACAAAAAATCTCCTGTTCCCGCTCCAATGTCTAAAATTCTTCCTTTGTTTGGTTGAAGCGAATTGATTAAATTGAGTTTGTTCTTTAGAGCAATACTTTTTATAAAATGGTATAATTTCTCAAACAAAGAACGTTTGTTGTCTGTGTGGGAAATATAATCTTCGCTTTCGTAATATTTACCCAAATTTTCCAAACTCGGTTGCGGATGTGTAATTAACATATCCAAAGTTTCGTCATAATACAAATCGAAAGTTTCTTTGGAAACCGAATAATCTTTTACAGTAAGAAAATGTTTTTTGTTTGAAATGTCCATTTTTTAGTTTTCAGTATTCAGTCGCGGTTTACAGCTGAATCTCTTTAATATATAATATTTTTTGGTTTTGTTTCACGTGGAACGTTGTCGAAGATTTTTTTCTGATAACTGAACACTGCGACTGCTAACTTATTATCTTCCCATATAAATCAACAATACAGAAACATCACTTGGTGACACTCCGCTTATTCTTGAAGCTTGAGAAATGGTTACAGGACGAATCTTGCTCAATTTCTGTTTGGCTTCAATCGACATTGATTTAATTTTGTTGTAATCAAAATTTTCAGGGATCTTCACATCTTCTAAACGAGTCAGTTTATCGGCGTTGTTTCTTTCCTTTTCGATATAGCCCGAATATTTCACTTGAATTTCGGCTTGTTCCAAAATCTCCTGATCCAAATTGTTTTCAGCAATATAGGCAGCCACTTTTTCAAATTTGATAATATCTTGCAATTCGATTTGCGGACGAGTAAACACTTTGAACATTTTATCTCCTTGGGTAATTAAGGCTGTGTCTTTTGATTCCAAAATTGGATTAGCTTCTGCCATCGTAACACTGGTTTCTTTGAAAAAGGTCACCATTTTTTCGGATTCTTTTAATTTGTGCTCCATTCTCCGTAATCGCTTTTCTGAAGCCAAACCTATTTCATAAGACATTGGCGTTAATCTAAAATCGGCATTATCCTGACGCAATAATGTTCTGAATTCAGCACGAGAAGTAAACATTCGATATGGCTCTTCAGTTCCTTTAGTAATTAAGTCGTCAATTAAAACTCCAATATAGGCTTCGTCTCTTTTTAAAATTAAAGGTGCTTTTTCCTGAACTTTTAGTGCGGCATTAATTCCAGCCATTAATCCTTGCGAAGCAGCCTCCTCATATCCTGTAGTTCCATTTATTTGTCCAGCGAAATATAAACCTTCAATTAATTTCGTTTCCAGTGTGTGTTTCAATTGCGTCGGTGGAAAATAATCGTATTCGATTGCATAACCTGGACGGAAAAATTTCACCTTCTCAAAACCAGCAACAGAACTCAAAGCTTTGAATTGAATATCCTCTGGCAACGATGTTGAAAAACCATTTACATAAACCTCACAAGTATTCCAGCCTTCTGGCTCTACAAATAATTGGTGTCTTTCTTTATCAGCAAAACGATTAATCTTGTCTTCAATCGACGGACAATATCTTGGTCCGATTGATTGTATTCTGCCATTAAACATTGGCGAACGATCAAAACCTTCCCTTAAAATATTGTGAACATCAAGCGAAGTGTATGTCATATGGCAAGATTTCTGATGAATCAAAGGGGTAGTAATATCAGAATAAGAAAATTTATCTGGCTTAGCATCTCCTTTTTCTTCGTTCATTTTAGAATAATCTAAAGAACGACCATCAACTCTTGGAGGTGTTCCAGTTTTCATTCTTCCTGATTGAAATCCTGAATTAACCAAATCTTCGGTAATTCCATAAGCAGCACTCTCGCCTGCTCTTCCTCCGCCAAATTGTTTTTCTCCAATATGAATCAAACCATTCAGAAAAGTTCCATTGGTCAAAACAACAGATTTCGATTTGATTTCAATCCCAAGTGCAGTTCGAATTCCTTTTATTTTACCGTTCTCGATAATCAATCCTTTGACCATTTCTTGATAAAAATCAAGATTTGGAGTTCCTTCCAGCATCAATCTCCACTCTTCAGCAAAACGCATTCGATCACTTTGAACTCTTGGCGACCACATTGCAGGTCCTTTGGACTTGTTCAACATCTTGAATTGAATCGCAGTCTTGTCCGAAACAATTCCAGAATACCCGCCAAGCGCATCAATCTCGCGAACGATTTGTCCTTTTGCGATTCCTCCCATTGCAGGATTACAAGACATTTGCGCAATGTTTTGCAAACTCATTGTCACCAACAAGGTTTTCGAACCCAAGTTAGCAGCAGCAGCGGCAGCTTCACAACCAGCGTGACCTGCGCCAACTACAATTACATCATATTCTTCTAGAAACATTTTCTTTTTAGTTTTTGATTTTGGACTTACTATCCAAAATCATTTTTAATATTGTTCCACGTGAAACAATGTATTTGAGATTTTCAATTCAGAAGACAGTGTTCCACGTGAAACATCAATCCGCAAAATTAAAAACCGAATGCTATTGTTCCACGTGAAACATAGCCAACTTTTCATCCTCTTTACTTCTCATCAAAAGCTCGTCGTCTTCTGATTTGTCTTTATATCCACAGTAATGTAAAATACCGTGAACCAATACTCGCTTCAATTCCTCTTCAAAAGAAACATTAAAATCAACCGCATTGTCTTTTACTCTTTCAACAGAAATAAACAAATCTCCGTTAATTTCGTTGCCAACTGTGTAATCAAAACTAATAATATCTGTGTAATAATCGTGTTGTAAATGCTCTTGATTTATCTGCAACAAATACTCGTCATCGCAAAAAATATAATTAATCTCTCCTTCTTTTTTGTCTTCTGATTTGATTACATTAGAAATCCAGTTGCTAATTGCCTCTTTATTCTCTAGCGTAAATTCGGTTTCGTAATTAAAGTCTATCATTTTTTATTGAAATATTCTTGAACTTTTTGATTAAAATTGGAGCGCAAAGGTAAGGATTGTCTATTTAATATTTCGATACTGTTTAAATAATCTAATAATGCAGATGGCAAGGATTTAGATTGATTAGAAAACTCCTTTTTATTCGTTTCCGCTTGACGTTTATTTTCTTGACCTTGTTGTTGAACAGCTGTGTTCAATTTCAGCAATTCTTGTTTCACATTCAAGATTCTTTGAAGCGTTTCATTCTTAAAACCTTTGTTTAACAATTGTTTTTCTATCTCCTTCATTTGGTCTAAAGCATTCTGTCCGCTTCCACCAATTCCTTGCTTGTTCAATTCGTTTTGTAATGCTTCACGCAATTGTTTTTGCTCTTTATAAATTTCCATAATCGCTTTTGCATCTCCTTCTCCATCTTCTCCATTGTCTCCATCGGAACCAGGTTTATTTCCGTCTTTTCCTTTATCTCCTTCTTTTCCTTCTCCGGGTTTAGGACCTTTCTTCATTCCGTCTTTCATCTTATCCGCTAGACCTTCTTGTTTTTTTATGATGTCCGGTAATTGCATTCCCTGACCTTGACCAGGCTTTGGTTTTCCTTGACCTTCACCAGACAACGACATTTGCATATTATTCAAAATATCAGATAAAAAATCCGCTAATTTGTTTGCAGAAGATACAGTATATTGCTGATGTGAAACTCCTTTTGGGAGTTGGGCATCCGCCAAAGTCTCTAATGATTTGTCCAAATTGTACTGGGCGTTTCCAATTTCTTTGGTGATATTTTCTCCAATTTTCGGATTACGTAAAGACATTGCAAACAAGCTGTCGTCAATATGTTTGAACTGTAATTTTAAATCTTGTTGGATTTTTAAATTCTTATTAAAAGCTGGAGAACCTATTTTTGAACTTTTGAACTTAGCCATCAAGTCTTCTTGAGAAAAAGAGAACGCCAAAAGATTATCTAGAATTTGACGCAACATCACAACATCTTCTTCCATCTGTTCCATTTCTCCGCTTTCCATACTTTGCTCCATTTTTTGAGACATTTGTTTCATTTTTTTGGCAGCACTTTTTTGCTTCGCTTTGGCAGCAGCTTTTTTATCTTTCTGCAATTCATCCAAAGCTTTTTTCAAATCTTCATCAATACTTTTTTGCTCTTCCTTGTCATTAGGAATATCCAAAGGCTTTTTCAACTCTTTGTTTTCTTTATTTAAATCTTGTAAATCTTCTTGAATTTTGTCAAATTCCTTGTTGATTTCGTCTTGGTTTTCTTTAGTGTTTTCTTTGTCTTTGTTTGATAAATTATCTTGTTTCTCGGAAAGTTTATCTAATTTATCTTTTAGTTGTTCTGCCTTTTTTTGAACATAATATTTCTTAGTCAATTCAACTAATTGCTCTAAACTCTTCGATTGGTTTTTGGCAGTTTGTTTGAACTTATCCATTTTCTCCATCAAATCTTCCTGCTTGATTTTGTCATTCAGTTCATTTAGTTCATCCAATAATTTTTTATTTTTCTCTAAATCCTTATCTACGTTTTCTAATCGCTTTTGCAATTCATCCTTAAAATCGTCTTTTTTTGTAGTATTGGTTTTATCCAAATTATCTTTCATTTTTTCGGCAAATTCCTTCATCATTTTATCCTGCTGATTTTGGCGCTTGATAAAATCATTAATCTTTTGTTGATCCTTAAATTCAAGATTATCTTTTTCTTTTCCTGATTTTTGCAATTTATTCATTTCGGAAATTTGCTTGTCCTGATTCTTTAATGACTTTTCCAACCCATTAATACTTTCTTTTTGCTGTTGAAATTCTTGGTCTTCCTTTTCATCATCCGTAGATATGCGATTAGAGAAAACAGAAGATTTAGTGCTCTTGAAATTATGAATCGCATCGTTATCAAAAACCTCGAAATAATATTCATAAGAAACTCCCTGCTCTACTGGAAGTGAACTTGGAAAATCAAAAATAAACTGGTCGTTAAGATTTGATTTAACAGCAATTGTTCCACGTTTAACTAATTCTGGTTTGTTTTTAGGATAATAAACCACCTGAAGTTTAGATAAACCGTAATCATCTGAAATTTGCCCCAAAACATAGCTTTTGTCAATTTTAAGACTGTCTGGAGCGTTGTTTACATTGATAGTCGGAAACTGATCTTTGATAACCGTAATCTGATAGTTTAACTTCTCGTAGTTCTTTACTTTAGCATTCGAAGTCAGAATTTGGTATTCTGTGTTTTTAAAGATTTGTTTCGATAAAGTAAAATCGTTTTCAGACTTGGAAAAAGGAAAGCTAGAAATAGCATCTTTCCAAACCACATATTGAGTTGCCAAAGTATTGATTCTCCAGGTAACGCGAGTACCTTCTAGAAGGAGTGCGTTTCCGTTACCTTTGATAATTTCTGGTTTCTTCTTCAAGTAAGAAGGGAAATTCAAAATCATTTCAAAATTGGCAATCGATGGAACAGTAATCACATTCAATTCATAATCCGAAGAAGAAACTGAATTCGCCTCCACGTGGAACAAAACGTTGGATAAAGGTTTTTCAATTCTGTATTGAAATTCCCCAGCTTTGGTAGTTTCCATAAAATAACTTTCGTCACCAATAAAAATCATCGCATTTTCAGGAACTATTTTTCCTTCCGTTTTTATGCGAATGATGAAATCTTTATTTTGTTCTGTTTGCAGATTGCTGTTCAAAACAACGAATTGAAATGGAGCAGGTGGCAAAAACTGATCATGGAAATGCACTACCCTATTTAAACTTTGAGAAATAATTTTACTATTACCCGAAACATAAAAGAAAGCAAAGAACAAAATAGGAACTATCGCCAAAGGCAAATATTTTCGATTAGTATTAAAATTAATAGCATTTCCAAAAGGAATCGGTTGAAGTGAATTTGCTTTTTGTTCTATCGAAGCCAATAACAATTCGGATTGGTTTTGATCATTTGACAATTGAAGGAAATTCGTGAGTTTGTCATTTACTTCGGTGAAATGATTCCCAATGATGGCAGATGCTTCTTTGTAATCGATTCCTTTTTGGAGTTTGAATAATTTGAAAATTGGAAACAAAATAAATCGGAACAAGAGAAAAAGTTCAACGATAATGAAAATCCAAAACAAAAATGTTCTTCCCATTGGCTTTAGCCAAAGAAAATATTCCACGAAAAGCGTGAACAAGAAATACAACAATCCCAGACCTACGAAGAAAATAATTCCCCGAATCAGTTCATTGGTGTAAAACTTCTTGATAAAAAGTTCCAGCTTTAGATATATGTTTTTTGATTGTTCCAAAATTTATAACGCTTATTTATAACCGATAAAAGTAACCATTTTTCAATTCTGTCAATGTTAAAAATTGATTAAAGGAAAATTCATCGACTAATTCTCTAAAAACTTCCCACTTCTAACTACTGACTTCTAACTTCTAATTATCTTTGCACCAAAATTTATAAAAATGTCAAAGCAAGTTCGAGTGCGTTTTGCACCAAGTCCAACGGGACCTTTACATATTGGCGGCGTTCGTACTGCCCTATTCAATTATTTGTTTGCCAAGAAAAATAATGGCGTTTTCTTTCTTCGAATTGAAGACACAGATCAAAATCGTTTTGTTCCCGGTGCCGAAGAATATATTATGGAATCCTTGGAATGGTTGGGAATTGCTCCTGATGAAACTATTGGAAAAAATGAAAAATTTGGTCCATACAAACAATCCGAAAGAAAGCATTTGTACAAAGAATATGCAGATATCTTGATTAATTCTGGAAATGCGTATTATGCTTTTGATACTGCCGAAGCTTTAGATTTTCATAGAAAACAACACGAGGAGCAAGGAAAAACATTTATTTACAATTGGCATAATCGAGAAAAACTAGATACTTCTTTAGTAATTTCGGCTGAAGAAACTGCCAAAAGAATTACCGCTGCCGAAGATTATGTGATTCGTTTTAAAACTCCTGTTGACGAAACTTTGCATTTGCAAGACATTATTCGTGGCGAAGTGAAATTTGAAACCAATCTTTTGGACGACAAAGTTTTGTTCAAAAGTGATGGAATGCCAACCTACCATTTGGCGAATATTGTTGATGATCATTTAATGGAAACTTCACACGTGATTCGTGGTGAAGAATGGTTGCCTTCTATGCCGTTACACGTTTTGTTGTACAGAGCATTTGGTTGGGAAGCTCCAGAATTTGCTCATTTGCCTTTGATTATGAAACCTGTTGGAAACGGAAAATTATCCAAACGTGATGGTGACAAAATGGGATTTCCCGTATTTCCGTTAGATTGGAAAACTACCGAAGGAATTTCCTCTGGTTACAGAGAAAAAGGATTTTTTCCAGAAACAGTAATCAATTTTCTAGCTTTATTGGGATGGAATGATGGAACCGAACAAGAAATATTTTCGTTAGAAGAATTAGTTCAAAAATTTGATTTAAGTAGAGTTCACAAAGCAGGAGCTAAATTTGACCCGGAAAAAAACAAATGGTTCAACCATCAATATTTGGTAAAACAAAATGATGCAGATTTGGCCAAAGACTTCTCTCCTATTTTGGTTGAAAAAGGTATAGATTCCTACGAAATGACAAAGTTGGAAAAAATAGTTTCGCTAATAAAAGAACGAGCAAACTTCGTTTCGGAATTTTGGGATTTGAGTGATTTCTTTTTTGTGGCTCCAACTTCTTATGACGAGAAAGCATCAAAAAACTGGAAGGAAGAAACTCCAGCTTTGATGCAGGAATTGATTTCGGTTCTTGGAGAAATAACTGATTTTACTTCTGTAAATATCGAAACTATCGTAAAAGATTGGATGACAAAAAACGAAATTGGAATGGGAAAAGTAATGCAACCTTTCCGTTTGAGTTTGGTTGGTGCCTTGAAAGGTCCACACCTATTTGACATCGTGGAACTCATTGGAAAAAAGGAAACCATCAAAAGAATTGAGAAAGCAATAACAACTCTATAAAACTAAAAAGTCCCGATTTTATCGGGACTTTTTTTATAAATAAATAATCAAATTTCCGTTCAATATTCCTGGATTCCCTTTAAAATTATAACCCAAATTTTGGTTGTTCAAATTACCCAAGATATTATTTAAACCATATTGGTATGAAATATTGAGTCGAACGTGGCGACCTCCTGCCGTGATTCCTACAGTTGGATAAAAATTGAATTGAGAGATAGCCACAATATCTTTGGCCAACAAGGTAGTTCCAGAAATAATATTGTTTTCTTGGTCTTTATCCAGTTTTAATTTACCGTTAATTTGTACTAAAGGTCCAAACTCAAAACTCAAATGATTTTCGACAATTTTGCAACTCAATTGCAACGATATTTGAGCTGATGCCAGTTTATAATTCGTGTCTTCCGAAATGAATATTTTATTTGTAGCAACCGAAAAGTTATTTTCACTAAACTGCATCGCATAAACCATATCCCAATCATTATAGAAATTTCCTCTCATAGAAAGCCCCCCATTCCAGCCAGTTTCAGGTTTAGTCTGAAAATTATTGGTATTTAACGTAAATTGATTGATGCCAAAAAAAATCCCAATTCTGTTGGAATCTCTATATTCATATTGAGCAAAACCAGCCATTGAAATTAAGACAAGAGCCACTGTAAAACATATCTTTTTCATAAAATAGAATTAAACATCGGCAAACCTAAAGATTTTTTGTAATTTAACAGTAATTTTTTAAACTAAATTATACTTCTTATGGACATTACCTTGATTATCTTTATTGTATTCGGTTTATTTATTTTTCTTTCCTCCTTTTTTACGGTAAAACAACAAACCTCTGTTGTAATTGAGCGTTTCGGAAAATTTCTGAGCGTTAGAACTTCAGGTTTGCAACTCAAAATTCCTTTGATTGATAGAATTGCCGGTCGTGTCAATCTTAAAATCCAACAATTGGATGTTATTATTGAAACAAAAACCAAAGACAACGTTTTTGTAAAACTAAAAGTATCTGTTCAATTTATGGTCGTAAAAGAAACCGTTTATGATGCTTTCTACAAATTGGAATATCCACACGATCAAATTACTTCTTACGTATTCGACGTTGTCCGCGCCGAAGTTCCAAAACTAAAATTGGACGATGTTTTTGAAAGAAAAGACGATATTGCCGTTGCGGTTAAAAGAGAATTGAACGAAGCAATGACCACTTATGGTTACACGATCATCAATACATTGGTTACGGATATCGATCCAGATATTCAGGTGAAAAATGCCATGAATAGAATCAATGCTGCCGATAGGGAAAAAACTGTAGCTGAATTTGAAGCAGAAGCTTCAAGGATTAGAATTGTAGCCAAAGCCAAAGCGGAAGCAGAAAGTAAGCGTTTACAAGGACAAGGAATCGCAGACCAAAGACGCGAAATTGCCCGTGGATTAGTAGAAAGTGTAGATGTTTTGAACAAAGTGGGAATCAATTCTCAAGAAGCTTCGGCATTGATTGTTGTGACGCAACATTATGACACATTACAAGCCATTGGTGCGGATGCCAATTCTAACTTAATTTTGTTGCCTAATTCTCCGCAAGCAGGAAGCGATATGTTGAACAATATGGTAGCTTCTTTTTCGGCTTCGAACCAAGTGGGTGAAATGATGAAAAAAGCCAAAAGGGTAAAACCAAAAACAGACCATCATTCTTCAGATTATCAAGCACCACAAGCGCCAGAGCAACCTGAAACAGAGGTTTAACAACGAATTCCATCCTATTAGCGAGAGCAACAAATGAGATTACTCGTTCCTAGCAATGACAAAAAACCATAAAAAAAGAGGCTTAATTGCCTCTTTTTCTTTTTGTAATCCAATTGATTAAAAATGGAATTGCTATATTGAGAATCGTACCTGAATAGTTCGAGAAAATCGATTTATAATCTCCAATAAATCCTTTTATTAGGTTTATTGGTAATAGACTTTCTTTTGTCTTTTGAACATTTAAAACTATTTTCTGAAGGTTTAATTCTCGTTCAACTTTCAAAATTTCCAGTTCACTTTCTATTTGCGCGTAAGATGAATATCTTTTCTTTTCCATAATTTAGTCGTTAAAAAAGATTTCTGAAAATTTCTCCAAAATTGGTCCTTCAACCACTTTATCTTTAATTAAAAATAAAAGTCCTGAGATAACTAAATAAATTCCACCTACGATTAAAAATCCCAAAGCATAATTATCCACTGCTTTCCCGATTGCAAAAGCACCCGCAATAGAACAAAAGAACAAAACCATCATCAATGCTATTGCAATCAATGTAAATTTCAATATCATAGTGGTCGATTTCATCGCCACTTTAAAACCCCATAACTTATAATAAGCTACACTGTTTTCGATATAAGCTTGCGCTTGTTTTTGAATGTCTTCGGTATGTTCTTTAAGTTCTTCAAAAGCCATAGATGAGTTGTTTTAAGAAATTTATTTTTCGTGATTATGGCTAGCCATTTCTTTTTTTTGCAGTTTAGCATTTTGTTCTTTCAAATCAGCCAACTTGGTTTCCAAAAAAGAAATAACATCTTCAGTTTTATGACTCATACTAGAAACCAAATCTTCGTAGGTTTCTTCTAAATTATGTCTCGAACCTGCAAATTTATCCCTCAATTGATGCGTTACGTCTTCGAATTTATGTTTTAAATTGTCTTTGGCATCATCATAACCTTCTTTAATTTTTTCTCTGGTTTTTGAACCTTTATCCGGAGCAAATAAAATTCCTATCCCTGCTCCAATCGCTGCACCTAATAAAAGTGCCAATACTGAATTTCCTGAGTTATTTGACATCGTTTCTAGAATTAAATTAATAATATCCCAATTTACAACATTTATTAACACCGCAATGTTAACAAGCCGTTAAAGTACAATTATTTTATATTAAAACTCAAAATAAGGAGCTCTGCTTATAAAACTTTTCAGCAAGGGTAAAATCACTTGTAAAACTTAAAAAAACGTCTTAAAATTAATCTATAAAAGCCTTTTTTGATTGTTAAAATTGATGTAATTTTAAAAAACAATCAGAAAAACAAATGATAAAAAAAAGCGCTGATTAAAGCGCTTTCCATAGTTTTTATTTATTTAAAACTTGTTCGATAAATTCCGATTCTCTTTCGGTTGTACTTTTCGGAGGATTGGATTTTAATTTCAAAATTTCATCTTTAAATGAATTTACAAAATTGGAATCGTTTTCTAAATCCAATAAATTTAAAAGTGCTCTTGAACGAACAAATGTGGATTCACTTCTCAAAGACATCAAATACAATTTGGAGACATCTTCTTTTTCAAAATCGGAAGATTTTAAACTGGAATATTTCAGAATAAATTGGGCAAACAACAAAGAAGTTTTATTGTTGTTGATATTCTTTTTAAAAGAATTTTGCAATAAACTATAATTGGCAATTCCAGCTAAAGTCTCTCCTATTGCTTCTCTAATCGCTATACGCTCTTCTCTTGTCGCAACTTTGAAATATTTATTGATTTCTTTTAAAGCATTATTAATGCTGTTTTCCTCTTTTTTGCCTTTTTCTTCCCAGGCATCTTTGAGTCCAACCGTTTTGTTAAACACTAATTTAGAAGCTGTTGAATCTTTATCCACATTGAAATAACCCAAACGTTGGAACTGAAATTTATCTCCAGATTTCGCAATAGAAAGACTTGGTTCAACAAATCCTTTTGCGATTTGCAAAGAGTTTGCATTCATAAAATCAAGGAAGTTTTTCTCCTTGTGACTATCAGGTGCTTCATCAATAAAAAGTCTATCATACAAACGTACTTCAGCTTCCACAGCGTGTTGGATAGAAACCCAATGCAAAGTTCCGGCCACTTTTCTTTTAGAAGCTTCACTCCCACTTCCACTCAAAGAATCGGTATCGTAAGTGACGTGAATTTCAGTAATATTTCCTTCCGAATCTTTTACAACACTTTCTCCTTTAATGATATATGCATTTTTTAAACGCACTTCATTTCCTAAAGACAAACGGAAAAATTTAGCTGGAGCTACTTCTAAAAAATCTTCTCTTTCGATGTATAATTCTTTCGAAAAAGGGACTTTTCTAAAACCTGCCTCTTCATCTTCTTGATTGTTTTCGGCATCCAAAAGTTCCTCTTTTCCTTGAGGATAATTGGTAATAACGACTTTTACCGGATCTAAAACTGCCATAACTCTTGGAGCTGTTTTGTTTAAATCTTCTCGCAAACAAAATTCCAAAAGTGAAACATCAATTATGTTTTCACGTTTAGCAACTCCAATAGTATCACAGAATTTACGAATAGAATTGGCAGTATAACCTCTTCTTCGTAACCCAGAAATAGTAGGCATTCTTGGATCATCCCAACCATTAACTATATTTTCCTGAACCAATTGCAATAGTTTTCGCTTGCTCATTACAGTGTAATTCAAGTTCAATCGGGCGAATTCATATTGGTGAGGTTTTACCTTTTTATCATCATAAATTTGGTCTAAAAACCAATTGTATAATTCTCTGTGCATTACAAATTCCAAGGTACAAATGGAATGTGAAATTTGTTCTATATAATCGCTTTCGCCGTGAGCGAAATCATACATTGGATAGATTTTCCAATCGTCTCCAGTCCTGTGATGGTGACGGTGCAACACTCTATAAATCAAAGGATCACGCATCAACATATTGGTCGAAGCCATGTCAATTTTGGCACGCAAAACGTGACTTCCTTCCGGAAAATCGCCATTTTTCATTCCTTCGAACAAAGTCAAATTTTCTTCAACCGAACGATTTCTATATGGACCATCAACACCTGGTTGCGTTGGTGTTCCTTTTTGAGCTGCCATGTCTTCAGAAGACTGGCTGTCAACATAAGCTTTTCCATTCTTAATCATCAAGATCGCCCAATCGTACAACTGCTGAAAATAATTAGAAGCATAACGTTCTTCAGCCCAATTGAAACCCAACCATTGCAAATCTTCCTTGATGGCATCTACATACTCCTGCTCTTCTTTGGCTGGATTGGTGTCGTCAAAACGTAAATTGACTGGCGCATTGTACTTTAAACCCAAACCAAAATTCAAACAAATGGCTTTGGCGTGGCCAATGTGTAAATAACCATTAGGTTCTGGCGGAAAACGGAAACGTAAATTTTCTTGGGGAAAACCAGTTGCTAAGCTGTCTTCTATAATTTGTTCTATAAAATGAAGTGATTTCTCTTCGATTGACATAATTTTCTTAATTGAATTGCAAAGATATAAAAAGTTTATAGTTCGTGGTTTATGGTTTGTAGTTAGATTATCCATAAATAACAAACAATGATTTAAATTTGTATTTTTGTATGAATATCAATTGTTATGAGACAATTAACGGTAACTATTCCAGATGATTTTTACGAAACTTTTATGGAATATTTAAAAGATAAAACCGAAGTTTTGGTTGATGAAAAATTTGAATATTTTGATAAGACAGTTCCTCAATTGCAACAAGATTTAGTTATTGATAGAATAAAAAATGCCAAACCAAAGGATTACAGAAGTTGGGAAGATGTAAAGAAAGATTTAGATAAAAAATGGCTTAAATAGCATTGAAATTAACTATAAAAATGGGAATTATAAAACTAAAAAATATAAGAACTTACTCCTTTCACGGTTGCTTAATCGAAGAAGGAAAAATTGGTTCTGATTATTCAGTTGATTTAGAAGTAAAAACAGATTTGCGTAAATCAGCTCTTTCCGATAATCTGGAAGATACGGTTGATTATGTCCTTTTGAACCGCATTGTCGAGGATGAAATGGCTATAAGATCGAACCTTTTGGAACACGTTGCCCACCGAATTATCAAAAGAATTTTTGACGAAGTGGCCGCTATTTCAAGAATTACCTTGGCAGTTTCAAAACTCAATCCTCCTATTGGTGGTGATGTTGAAGCAGTTACCATAGAAATGGAAGATTATAGAAATTAAGCTAATTAGGAATTTTTAAATCTTTGTAATTATTGCTTTCCTTTTTTAACTTTTTTAGTATATTTGCACACCAATAAATAATTGGCGTCGTGGCCGAGCGGCTAGGCTGGGCTCTGCAAAAGCTCCTACTCCGGTTCGAATCCGGACGATGCCTCTGAATTAACCTCTCTTTTTGAGAGGTTTTTTTATGTTTAATTTTTAGAAAAAATTAGGTAAAGTTAGGGTTCGAATACGTCCCGAAAGCTTTCGGGAGATGCCTTTAAAACCTTCAAAATAATTTGAGTGTTTTTTTAATTTAATCTAGATTCTAATTCCTTTCTCACTTCTTCCGCCGTTGGATCCTCAGCTATAATATTTCCTTTTTCATCAATAAGGAAAATTCCACCGCCACCTCCATTTACACCATATTTTACCCAAATAGCATTTTTTCTATCTAGTTCTACTAAATTTAACCAAGGCCATTTTTCCTTTTCAAGGCGTTTTACTAAGTTATCAGTGTTTTTAAATTCACCAGCTACACCAATAATTGTAAATCCTTTGTCTTTAAATTCGTTGTAAAGAGGAATCATCGTTCTGCTTTTAGCAATACAAGGTCCACACCAAGTTGCCCAAAGGTCTAATAATGCAACTTTTCCTTTTATTTTATTAGATAGATTAATTATGTTTCCATTCAAGTCAGGTGCTGAAAAATCAATATATTTTTTTTTGATTTTAATATTTCTATTTGCATTAATTAGGTTCGAAGCTAACTCGTTGTATGGATGATTTGAATTTGCTTTAGATAAAATTTGAAAAGAGTGTTGAGCTAATTCAATATCAATTGTTTCTTTATTGAATATTAAGTCTTCCAACAAAAATGAGTAGGATACTATTGTAGGGTTGTTTTCTATATATTCTTGCTTAAACTTCTTCTGATCATCATATATAAGCTTTAATTTGTCTTCTAATATTTGTGCTTTAGGACTTAAGTTAGGCCCTACTTTTCTGAAATCATCAATTTTTTTATAAATAACAATTTTTACATCCTGAGATTCTGCTTTACTTAATTCGACATGGAATGCTTTCATTTTATCACTTAAATATTCATCTTTTTCAAAAAGCACTTTAAGGCTATCTTGAAGTGGTTTTAGTCTGTTGTTAAATTTACTTTCTATACTTTGTTTAAACTTTGCATATTGAGCGTTTAGTTTTCCTCCTTTAACAATGTTTTTGTCAAAATCGTCTTCTGGATAAATTGTTAAATCAATTTTCTCGTTTTCTAAAAATAAAGGCATCGGTCTATACGCCCCTTTCTCTACGGATTCTGCGAAAGCAAGATTTACCACTTCTGTATTTTTAAGTATTGTCTTATAATAGAATTTTCCGTCTTTAACTGGAATCTTAAGTATTGAATCAAACCTTGTATCTTGATTAGGTTTCATTAATAAAATTGATTTTGTGTCAGTATTGACTACCGTTCCGCTGATTTGTAAAACTTGTCCCTTTACAAGCAAACAGTTGAAAAAACAAATTAGTAATAATAAGATAAATTTCATTTTTAAATTTTTAAATTAGAACAACTTATAAAAAACAAATAAAGATTATATGTTTTAACACCTACTCATCAATCCTCTCCAAAGCATTTTTTAACTTCTCTTTTTCTTTTGGAAACCAACCTTGAGTGATTAAAACAACTCCAAAAACCATCAAGACAATACTGATTCCTTTTTTTATTTTAAGAATATTGGTCGGTGTTAATTTGGTTTTTAACTGTTTAGCTAATACAATTTTGATGCAATCAACCAATAAATAAGATAGAATAACAGTCGTGAAAAAGGTTAACATTCTAGAGTTTTGCATTTCTAATTTTGGTCCAACCGAAATAATTACAGCCAACCAAAATCCCAAAACGCCAATGTTGATAATGTTTAAAAAAAAGCCTTTTATAAATAAACCTAGGTAATCTTTTCTAATAATTTCGTTATCAATTTTTTTTGTATCTATCTTCTTTTCTTTGTGTAAAGTTATATACGAAATAACGCCATAAGCCAACATTAAAATCCCCCCAAACATAAACAAAGCGGAATTATCTTTTAAACTGATTATTAATCTATAACTTCCTAAATAGGCAATTGTTATAAAAAGGATGTCGCCTAAAACGACACCTAAATCAAATACTAAAGCAGCCCTAAATCCTTTTATAATACTAGTTTCTAGTAATATAAAAAAAACTGGACCTATCATAAAACTTAAAAAAATCCCCCAAGGAATACCAGATAAAATATCATTTATCATTAATAAAAAACTTTAAAAAATTGGTGTATTTATTGAATTAAAAAGAATTCCCCGAAAGAAATTTTCGGGGAATTTAATTATTTTTCTATTATTTTTCCTCCTGCAAGGGCTTGTTGTTTTATATGTTTAGGTTTCCCATAAATATAAATAGAACCACCTGCATTTACTTTAGCATCGACAAGAGTTGTGGCGTTTATTTCGGCATTTCCTCCTGCAGATATGTTAATTGTGGTTTGGGAAGTAACTAAATCCTTCGCTTTCAAAATTCCTCCTGAATTAATGGTAATCTTTTGAGTGACCGCTTTACCCATTAAACTAATTATCCCGCCTGAATAAGCCTTTATTGTTGCCTTATCAACATCAAGCTCAGCTTCTATTCGAGCACCTTCTTGGGCTGATAAAACCATTGAAATTTGTTTAAAAACATCATTGCAACTCACATTACTCCCTTCGTTGGCATCAATGATTTCAATATTTTTAAAGTATAAAGTTACTTTAAGATCTTTATTGTCTTCTAATATTTTGGTTAAAGAGATTCTTATTTTCAGTAAACCATTTTTATTAACAGTTTCAACATTACTTTGGTTTGTTCCAGTAATAACTATTTTATTTTCTGTAGAGGAAATTAATGTAACATTCAATTGATCAAATACTTTTAACTCATCGAAATCAGCTAATTTAATTGATGTTTGACCAAAATTTAATTGTGTTGCAAACACAAATAGCATTAAAATTATCTTTTTCATCTCTTTAAAATTTAATTATTTCTTCTTATAAAATTAAAATCCAATTGTTTTTTTACTAAATCGGCGTTTTTAACTTTAACGTAAATCTCGTCTCCTAATTGCAACAAAGCTTTTGTTGTAGCACCAACCAAGGCATATTGTTTTTCGTCGAATGTGTAATAATCATCTTTTATTTCTCTAATTCGAACCATTCCTTCACATTTGTTTTCGATTATTTCAACGAAAATTCCCCATTCTGTTACTCCAGAAATAACACCCAAGAATTCTTGATCGTTGTGGTTCTGCATGTATTTTACCTGCATGTATTTAATAGAATCACGCTCGGCATTCGATGCCAAACCTTCCATAGTGGAAGAATGTAAACATTTTGCTTCGTATTTTTCTTCATCTACAGATTTTCCTCCATCTAGATAAAACTGCAATAATCGATGCACCATAACATCAGGATAACGACGAATTGGTGAGGTAAAATGACTGTAATAATCAAAAGCCAATCCATAATGTCCAATATTATCTGTCGAATATTTGGCCTTGCTCATTGTTCTAATTGCCAGTGTATCAATTAAATTCTGCTCTTTTTTTCCATTAACATCATTCAATAAAGCATTCAATGATTTGGAAATATCTCCTTTATTCCTGAAATCTATTTTGTAACCAAATTTGGCAATCACGGTTTGCATCGCAATCAATTTGTCTTCATTAGGTTCATCGTGAATTCTATAAATAAAGGTTTTCTTTTGTTTTCCAATGTATTCCGCCACTTTTCTATTGGCCAAAAGCATAAATTCTTCAATCAAATGATTGGCATCTTTCGAAACTTTGAAATAAACACCTTCTGGTTCACCTTCTTCGTCCAAGTTGAATTTTACTTCCACTTTATCAAAAGAAATGGCTCCATCATTCATTCTATTTCTACGTAGAACTTTAGCTAAATCTTGCATTTTAAGTGTTGCTGCGACAATTTCATCTGAAACTTTATAAGAACTTCCAGTAATCGAAGTTTCGGCCGGAATAGTGTTGTCTTTTGTCTCTATGATGTACTGCGCTTCTTCGTATGCAAATCGTTGATCCGAAAAAATCACGGTTCTTCCAAACCATTGATTGACCACTTGTGCTTTTTCTGTAATTTCAAATATAGCTGAAAACGTATATTTCTCTTCTTGCGGACGCAATGAACAAGCAAAATTAGACAATACTTCAGGTAACATTGGTACTACTCTATCCACCAAATACACCGAAGTGGCTCGTTGATAAGCTTCGTCATCCAGAATAGTTCCTTCTTCTAAATAATAAGAAACATCGGCAATATGTACACCAATTTCGTAGTTTCCGTTTTCCAACTTTTTGAAAGAAAGAGCATCATCAAAATCTTTGGCATCTTTTGGATCAATCGTGAAAGTCAAAGTATCGCGCATATCACGACGATTTTTGATTTCTTCTTCGGTAATTGAAGTATCAATTTTTTGTGCAAAAACTTCTACTTCTACCGGAAATTCTGAAGGTAAACCATATTCAGCTAAAATAGCGTGAATTTCGGTGTCGTGTTCTCCAGGTTTTCCAAGAACTTTTATAACTGCTCCAAAAGGACTATCGGCTCTTTTTGGCCAATCTTCAATGTGGACCAAAACGACATCACCTTGTTCGGCTTCGCCTAATTTATCCTTTGGAATAAAAATATCGGTATACATTTTGGGATTGGCAGTGGATACAAAAGCAAAATTCTTTTGAATGTCAATTACACCAACAAAATCTGTCTTTTTTCTTTCGACCACTTCTATTACTTCTCCTTCTGGTCTTCTTCCTTTTCTACGATTGTAAACATAAACTTTTACCTTGTCTTTGTCCAAAGCGCGATTCAAATTATTGGTTGGAATAAAGACGTCTTCTTCTAATTCAGGACAAACAAAATAAGCTGTTTTTCTGCCCGTCATATCAATGGTTCCTTCGTAATAATCTTGACTAATTGCTTTGACAAGATATTTTCCAGGTTCTGATTCTACAATCTTTTTTTGTGAGGCTAAAATTTTTAAATCATGAATGATTTCATTCCTGCTTTTGGTGTCATCAACTTCTAAAATGGCTGCTATTTGCTTATAATTAAATGCTTTATTAGCATTTTGAGCTAGTATTTTTATAATTTTGTTAGAGAAGTCTTTCTCTTTTTTTTCTGGTTTTCTCAGTTTTTTACTCATAAATCTTTTCTTAAAAGTCTAAAATTACGAATAAGATTTCGGTTTTTAGATTTTAGATTTCATATTTATCTAAAATATAACTTTTGTATCTTTATAAAAAAAGTAAAATGGAAGAGTTTAAAACCATAGCCATATTCAATTACACCCACGAAATAGTGGTTCTAAAACATCGTTTGGATCAAGAAGGAATTCAATATTATTTCGAAAACGAAACGATGTCTTCCATTGCTCCATTTTATTCCAATGCTTTGGGGGGAATCAAACTTAAAATTCATCCTAACGATTTTGAAAAGGTTCAAAGAATATTGGACGATTTAAATAACAATTTAAAAATTGTTTGAATTTTTAAAAATTAGAAGTTGTCAACATATATTAAATACAACAAAAAGAAAAAGTAAATTAAATTAATTTTTTAATGGTTATTATAGCGTGTTAATAGTTACAATAACTTTAATTTTAAAAGGCTGATTTTATAGTTATGTGTTTTTATATTGATTTATTAACATAGTTATGGTAAACTAAATCTCTCATTTTAAAGACATTTAAAAAAACTGTTAACAGTTGTTGACAATTAAAAATTTATGTGTTTTGTAAATAAGTCTCTTGTAAATTTTTGTTAACAATAACGTTTTTTCTATCAATAACTTTTCTAAAAATAGACCAAACTAAATTAGGTTTTTTCATCTCGGTTTTGGATTACGTTTTTATTCGACACAAACAAGAAATAGTTCTAATTTTCTATCCAAAGTTATAAACATTCTATGTTAACTTAAGGTTAACTGAATATCAAGCATTTAGGTTTCACTATTAACAATGTAAAATTTTAACTTTTTAATTATATAGTAATCAATGTTTTATAGAGATTGTTAATTATTTATTTTTTTTTAAAACACACAATATTAATAGTATAGCTCTAAATAGATTTAATATAATATATTTAAATAATTAAATAATACTTTCAGTAAATTTGCAGTTCAAAATTTAATACAAATAAAATGAAAATCTCCATAGGAAACGATCACGCAGGACCGGAATACAAAAAAGCAATTGTTCAATATTTAGAATCAAAAGGATATGATGTGACTAATTATGGAACCGATACAGATGCGTCTGTTGATTATCCTGATTTTGGGCATCCTGTAGCTACAGATGTATCTGAAGGAAAAGCTGATTTTGGAATTGTAATTTGTGGTTCAGGAAACGGAATTGCAATGACTGTTAATAAACATCCAAAAGTAAGAGCCGGATTGTGTTGGATCAAAGAAATTGCATACTTAACTCGTTTGCATAATAACGCCAATGTTCTTAGTATTCCTGCTCGTTACACTTCAATTCAGCAAGCGATAGAAATTGTGGAAACTTTTTTAACTACAGAATTCGAAGGAGGGAGACATCAAAACAGAGTGGATAAAATTAGCTGTTAATATATTTTGGAACACCATCACGGTCATAATCACGGCCACCACCATCATCAAGTAGAAGGTAAAAACCTTTTATTTTCGATTGTTTTAAATATTGTTATTACGGTGGCACAAGTTATTGGCGGAATTCTTTCGGGAAGTTTGGCTTTGATATCCGATGCCTTGCATAATTTTTCAGATGTTCTTTCCTTGGTTTTTAGTTATGTGGCTCATAAATTATCCAGAAAAAAAGCTTCTGTCAATCAAACATTTGGTTACAAAAGAGCTGAACTTATTGCGGCTTTTGTCAATGCAATGACACTTATTATTGTGGCTTTGTTTTTGATTTATGGAGCAATAGAACGTTTTTTTAATCCACAAGAAATAAAATCGGGATTAGTGATTTGGCTTTCCATTTTAGGAATTGTTGCTAATGGTTTGTCAGTACTGTTATTAAAAAATGATGCCGATAAAAACCTGAATATGAAATCGGCTTATTTACATTTGTTTACGGATATGTTGGCTTCGGTTGCAGTTTTGGTTGGCGGTTTATTGATGAAATATTTCCAGTGGTTTTGGGTTGATAGTGTAATGACCTTGCTTATTGCTATTTATTTGATAATTGTTGGCTTTGATTTACTCAAAAATTCCATCCAAATGCTGATGCTTTTTACACCCAGTCATATTAACATTAATGAGATTATTAGCGAAGTACATAAAATTCATGGTGCCAATAAATTACATCACATTCACGTTTGGTATCTCAACGAAGATGAACTGCATCTCGAAGCTCATTTGGATTGTTCAGAAGATATGAAAATGAGTGAATTCAATGTGCTTTTAGATGAATTAGAACATATTTTATTCGAGAAATTCCACATCAATCATATCAATATTCAACCCGAATATAAAAAAGAAGAAGTTTCCAAGGATTTTATAGTTCAGGATTAATGCAAATTCCGTCACCCAACTGACTGAATTAATATTAATTCAGTCAGTTGGGTGACGGAATTAACGTTTTTTCATAATTTATTGATTTATTCAGAAACTTTTTAGCTGATTAATAAGTAAAATTATACCAGAGGAAAACAAGTAAACCTTGAATAAATACAATTCCCCAATACTTCCACAAATAGGATATTTTAGATGTTTTATGTCTGAAAATAAGCATTGCTAAACCCGAACCAATAGTTCCTCCAAAAAGCACAAAACTTAACAAAGTCCTTTCTGAAATTCTTTTATTTTTGGTCTTTGCCAAATGTTTGTCATAAGCCATTAGCGTAAAAGCCATTCCATTCAAAATCAAAAAATAGTAGAATAAAATATCCATTTAACTAAAATTTAGTTTCAAAGATATTATTTTAGCTGTCCGAAAAAAATCAAAAAATGAACAACATACAATTCATTGCCAAATCTGTTAATACAGCAGCCATAAACATTCAAAATACGGTTCAATTATTGCAAGAAGACTGCACGATTCCGTTTATTTCCCGTTACCGAAAAGACAAAACAGGAAATCTGGACGAAGTGCAAATTGAACAAATTGCCAAACTCCAAAAAGATTACGAAGTCATTGTAAAGCGAAAAGAAGCGATTTTAAAATCGATTGAAGAGCAAAATGCATTAACACCCGAATTAGATAAAAAAATCCAACAGAGCTTCGATTTACAGGAATTGGAGGATTTTTATTTGCCGTTCAAAAAGAAGAAAAAAACGAAAGCTGATGTTGCTCGCGAAAACGGATTGGAACCTTTAGCGAAAATCATTATGGCACAAAACAACGATGATGTCGATTTTCTTGCGACGAAATATTTGAACGACAACGTGATTAATGAAGATGCTGCTTTACAAGGCGCACGAGACATTATCGCCGAATGGATTAACGAAAATATTTATGTTCGCAAGCAGTTGCGAAGACTTTTTCAACGAAAAGCGACTATCACCACCAAGGTGGTAAAAACAAAAAAAGACGATCAAGACGCTCAAAAATTCAATCAATATTTTGATTGGTCGGAACCTTTGACAAAAGCACCTTCGCACAGATTGTTGGCAATGCTTCGTGCCGAAAATGAAGGTTTTGTCAAGTTTAAAGTAGAAGTCGATATTGACGAAGCCTATGATATTATTGATGAATTGGTTTTAAAAGGTCAAAATCCAAGTACGCCACACATACAATTAGCCATCGAAGACTCCTATAAAAGATTGTTGAATCCTGCAATTTCAAACGAAGCTTTGCAAGAAGCCAAAGCAAAGGCAGATGCCAATTCGATTCAGGTTTTTGCCAATAATTTGGGTCAATTATTGTTGGCGCCGCCTTTGGGTGAAAAACGAATTTTGGCGATTGATCCAGGATTTCGTTCGGGTTGTAAAGTAGTTTGTCTGGACGAAAAAGGCGATTTATTGTACAACGAAAATATCTATCCTCACGCGCCACAAAATGAAACGGCAATGGCGATGAAAAAAATCCGTTCGATGGTCAATGCGTATCAAATCGATGCGATTTCCATCGGGAACGGAACGGCTTCTAGAGAAACTGAATTCTTTATCAAGAAAATTGCTTTCGATAAACCGGTGCAGGTTTTCATCGTTTCAGAAGCGGGTGCTTCGGTATATTCTGCCTCGAAAATTGCGAGAGAAGAATTCCCAAATTATGATGTGACAGTTCGTGGTTCGGTTTCTATAGGAAGAAGATTGTCAGATCCATTGGCTGAATTGGTAAAAATTGACCCGAAAGCCATAGGAGTGGGGCAGTACCAACACGATGTAGATCAAACCAAACTCAAAGAAGAACTAGACAATACCGTAATTCGTTGCGTGAATTCCGTGGGGATAAACATCAACACGGCGAGCAAGCATTTGTTGAGTTACGTGAGTGGAATAGGAGAGAAGCTGGCCGAAAATATCGTTCAATATCGTTCGGAAAACGGTCCCTTTGAAGATAGAAAACAGCTAAAAAAAGTACCTCGTTTAGGAGATAAAGCTTACCAGCAAGGTGTTGCTTTTATCCGAATTAAAGAAGGGAAAAACCCGTTGGATAATTCTGCCGTACATCCCGAAGCTTATGGAATTGTTGAAAAAATGGCAAAGGATTTGAAACTTTCGGTAAACGATTTGATTGCCAATAAAGAAAAAACAGCTTTGATTAAAGCAGAAAATTACATCACACCAGAAATTGGTTTATTAACACTAAAAGACATCATCAAAGAACTCGAAAAACCAGGATTAGACCCAAGAAAATCAGCCAAAGTATTTGAATTTGACCCAAATGTAAAAACCATAAAAGATTTGAAAACCGGAATGATTTTACCCGGAATTGTCAACAACATCACCAATTTTGGTTGTTTTGTCGATATTGGATTGAAAGAAAGTGGATTGGTTCACATTTCTCAACTAAAAGCTGGTTTTGTAAGTGATGTAAATGAAGTGGTCAAATTACACCAACACGTGGAGGTAAAAGTGACTGAAGTGGATGAGGACAGGAAGAGAATTCAGTTAACGATGGTTCTATAAAACAAAATTCCAAACCTCAAGGATATAAATCGCTTGGAGTTTGGAATTTTTAAAATTGAAATCTAAAGAAATTTATTCTTTAGTTTCGTCTTCTTTTTTATCCGCTGGCTGTTTATCATCTTTAGCAGCATTTTTGAATTCTTTGATTCCGCTACCTAAACCTTTCATCAATTCTGGAATTTTTTTACCTCCAAAAAGTAATAAAACAATTGCCAGAATAACAAGGATTTCCGTTACACCTAATCTTCCCATGATTAAAATAATTTATTGCCGAAGCAAATTTGTAATAATTCGTGGGGCAAAGGTATATAGAATTCCCTAACATAAATTCATTTGAAGTTAATTATTTAGCTTCAAAAGAGTTAAAACTTTCGTAAAATAAATAATTTATAAGGAATACTAGCGGTTAAATAGGCTGGTAATATCAAGGCATTAATTATTATATTTGTAACATAAACGCAAAATATGTCTGGAAAGAGGCTTAAAAGAAAAAAACTTCATAAAAAATGGTTCACAAAAAACCGATTGGTTATTTTGAACGAGGATACTTTTGAAGAAATTTTTTCCTTCAAACTGAATCTTATGAATGTTTTTGTGGCAGCCACATCTGGGGCGATTTTATTAATTTCGTTTACCACTTTAATTATTGCTTTCACGCCTTTAAGAGAGTTTATTCCGGGATATTCTTCTTCTAAATTGAAAAAAGATGCCACGGAATTGGCCTTAAAATCAGATTCCTTGACCTTGGCTTTGAAGAAAAATGAAGCCTACATCAAATCCATCCAAAAAGTGTTGACTGGACAATTAGAATATGCCAAATTCAATAAAGATTCCATTTTGGCCACGAGTGAGGAAACACCTTCTAAATTTGATTTATCTGCTTCACAAGAAGAACTGGAATTAAGAAAAGAAGTAACTGAAGAAGAAAAAAAATCTCAATCCAACGCATCGAAAGCTAAAAAAAAATAAAACTCTTATAATGTCTTTAAAATCTTTTTTTGCTAAAATCTTCGCTCAAAAAATCTACCGAAAAACACAGCTTTGGGCAACTAATCCAATAGCGACGCAACAGCAAGTTTTTGAGGATTTAATCCGTCAAGCCAGAAACACCCAGTTTGGAATTGACCATCATTTCGACCAAATAAAAACTTTTGAAGATTTTTCAAAGAATGTTCCTGTTCGGGATTACGAAGGCCTGAAATCTTATGTAGACAAGGTTGTGAAAGGCGAAGAAAATGTTCTCTGGAAAGGCAAACCGCTTTATTTTGCCAAAACTTCGGGAACCACTTCGGGAGCTAAATACATTCCGCTAACGAAGGAATCGATGCCTTTTCATATCGAAGCAGCAAGAAACGCCATTCTGCATTACATTCACGAAACCGGAAACGCTGATTTTGTCGATGGAAAAATGATTTTTCTGCAAGGAAGTCCAATTTTGGAAGAAAAAAATGGCGTGAAATTGGGAAGATTGTCTGGAATAGTGGCGCATTTTGTTCCAAAATATTTGCAAAATAACCGAATGCCTTCTTGGGAAACCAATTGTATTGAAGATTGGGAAACCAAGGTTAACGCCATTGTCGAGGAAACTTTCGACCAGAATATGACCGTGATTTCGGGGATTCCATCTTGGGTGCAAATGTACTTTGAAAAGCTTTCCCAAAAAGGAGCAAAGCCCGTGGGTGAAATTTTTAAAAACTTCAATTTGTTCATTTATGGCGGTGTCAATTATGAACCCTATCGCGCCAAATTTGAAAATTTGATTGGACGAAAAGTAGATAGCATTGAATTATTTCCCGCTTCGGAAGGATTTTTTGCCTACCAAGATTCACAAAATGAAAAAGGAATGTTGCTGTTGTTGAACTCTGGAATTTTCTATGAATTCATCAAAAGCGACGAATTTTTTACCGAAAACCCGAAAAGACACACCATTGGTGAAGTCGAATTGGGAGTGAATTATGTGTTGATCATTTCGACCAATGCAGGACTTTGGGGTTACAACATTGGCGATACCGTCCAGTTTACGAGTTTGAAACCGTATCGTGTAATTGTTTCAGGAAGAATTAAACATTATATTTCGGCTTTTGGCGAGCACGTCATTGGAAAAGAAGTCGAAAGTGCTTTGCAAGAAGCCATTATTGGAACAAACATTCGCATCAACGAATTTACCGTTGCACCACAGATTACCCCAAGTGAAGGTTTGCCATATCACGAATGGTTTATCGAATTTGAAAACGAACCTGAAAACTTCGATGCTTTTACTGAAGCATTGGACAATGCAATGCGCAAACAAAACATTTATTACGATGATTTGATTGTGGGCAATGTATTGCGAAAAGTGGTAATCACAAAAGTGGTCAAAAACGGTTTTCAAGATTATATGAAATCCATTGGAAAACTAGGCGGACAAAACAAAATACCGAGATTGAGCAACGATAGAAAAATTGTGGATTTATTAAAATAGAAAATGAAAACCATACATTTGTATAGTTACAAAGTCGAACTTTATGAAGGAAATGAAAAACATATCAAGATCCAGAGCACAAGAATCATCTGCTGCAATTGAAAAAATGTATATTACGATGCGCCATTTGTTCAACCGTGGTTTTTATAAACCAATGGGGGTTTCTGGCGATACATTACGTGAAGCTTTATTGGCTTTGCGACCAGAAATTTATGGAAATATAGGTGAAGAAAAAGTTGAATTGAATGGACTTTTATATGTTATTGAGCGTCTTCCGGTTGGAATTGAGGAATGTAGATTTATCAATTTGACTTCGGATGAAGGCTATTCAAAATCGCATTTTCAAGCTATTGTTCCGCCAAAAAGAAAAAGAAATTGTTATCGCATTGATGAAGAACAAATGAATGTTGAAATCACGCGTGGTCGTTCCGACATTTATGATATTTTGACGCATTTGACGTTTATTTTTATCGAATCACACAAGATTAGAAACAGGGTTTTACTGGACGATGCTGGCGAAGTTTCTCGCGATTGGCAAAAACTGGAATTAGCGGTTTCCCAAAAGAAGAAGCTTACGCAAATCGAAAGAGAGAAAGCCGTTTCCCATGCGGCGAACATTTTAGGTAGGACATTTATTGAAGTTTTGGACATATACGACGATTTTGGATCGGAATTATCACCAGATCGTTTTTTGCATGTTATCTATTGGTTAGGAAAATTAGCCATAGAAGAAGTTGTTGAAGATAGCAAAAGAACTATAACCTTCAGTCCTATTTTAAGAGAACGATTAGGGCATCACATCCACGGAGAAATTTGGGCAACCAACATCAAGGAGGCTTTAAAAGTGAACAATCTTTTAGACCGACCAATTCACGTAATTAGTGCCAATATGCATAGCGTGATGAACTCTATTTTCGCCACAACGGTTTTGAAAACGAAGTTCAAAGACAAATCAGATTTCTTTATTTACGAAGAATTAAGCAAATCTGGAGCTCATGATGTTAGAGAGAAAGTTACCGAATTTGCAAAACTACACGGTATGATTTCACTGCCAGATGCGGCTTCAGGAACCAATATTGACGTACAAATTTTTGACACGGAAAAAATAGATTGGGCTAAATCATCGTTTCCAACGGCAAAAACTGGAGAGAAAAAACCAGTTTTAATCGTGATGGATTATGCTTTTGGCGAACAAGCTTATGAAACCATTGATGAATTATTGAAACCTTTCAAGAAAAACAACAGCTTGTTAAACGTGAAATCGGTTTCGATAATGGGTAAAGCCGGAATTCTCGAAGGCGGAAAAGGAGATATTATGATTCCTACAGCACACATCAATGAAGGAACGGCAGACAATTATTTTTTCCATAATGAGTTGTCGGCCGAAATGTTTGCAACAGACGGAATTCCAGTTTTCGAAGGGCCAATGGTTACGGTTTTGGGAACCTCTTTGCAAAATAAAGATTTATTGAAGTTCTTTCACGAATCGACTTGGGGCGTAATTGGACTCGAAATGGAAGGTTCTTATTATCAAAAAGCCATTCAGTCGGCATCAAAAATTAGAAAAAGCATTCCTTTGGATGTCAAAGTAAGATATGCTTATTATGCATCGGATAATCCTTTGGAAACCGGGAGCACATTGGCTTCGGGAGGTTTGGGAACAACAGGTGTAAAACCTACTTATTTGATTACCATCAAGATATTGGAACAAATTTTTAACGTGAAATAAAACGAGTTGATTAACTCAAAAAACATGAAAAGAATACTTATTACTGGCGCAGCAGGATTTTTAGGGTCACACCTTTGTGATCGTTTTATCAAGGAAGGCTATTTTGTTATTGGGATGGACAATCTCATCACGGGAGATTTAAAAAACATCGAACATTTGTTCAAACTGGAAAATTTCGAGTTTTACCATCACGATATTACCAAATTTGTTCACGTTCCCGGAAAACTGGATTATATCCTTCATTTTGCTTCTCCGGCAAGTCCAATAGATTATTTAAAAATTCCAATTCAAACCTTGAAAGTAGGTTCTTTGGGAACGCATAATCTTTTGGGATTGGCAAGAGTCAAAAAAGCCAGAATTCTTATTGCATCAACCTCGGAAGTTTATGGCGATCCATTGGTTCATCCTCAAACGGAAGAATATTACGGAAATGTAAACACTATTGGACCAAGAGGCGTATATGACGAAGCCAAACGTTTTCAGGAATCCATCACGATGGCGTATCATACTTTTCATGGCGTAGAAACCAGAATCGTTAGAATTTTTAATACTTATGGGCCAAGAATGCGACTCAATGACGGCCGAGTTATTCCAGCATTTATCGGACAAGCGCTTCGTGGCGAAGACTTGACTATTTTTGGCGACGGAATGCAAACCCGTTCTTTTTGCTATGTGGAAGATCAAGTTGAAGGTATTTTCAGATTATTGCATTCCGATTATGTTTATCCAGTAAATATTGGTAATCCAGATGAAATTACCATCAAGGATTTTGCCGATGAAATTATAAAATTGACGGGAACCAATCAAAAAGTGGTTTATCATCCATTACCAATAAATGATCCTTTGCAACGTCAACCAGACACAACCAAAGCAAAAGAATTATTGGGTTGGGAGGCGAAAGTGAATAGAGCAGAAGGTATGAAAATTACTTATGACTATTTCAAATCCTTGTCCACCGAAGAATTGTTGAAAGAAGAACATAAAGACTTTTCCAAGTACATCAATTAGTGAATATAAAAGAGAAAAAATATTCAGGCTATATTCGCCCATTCTCTTACTTGATTGATTTAATCATCATCAATGTATTGGCTTTATTTATATTTCCGTTTCATGACAACGAAATTGCGTATTCTTTCTTCATAAGTTTTGCTTGGATTACAATTGCCATTTATATCGGTTTTTACGAAGTATATCGTTATACAAAAGTAATTGCAATCCTAAATTCCACGCTTAAACAAGCTGTATTATTTGGCTTATTTTGTTTGGCACTTGAATTATTTTATTCTGATTTTCTATATCAAAAGAAAGTTGTTTTATTGGTTGTTTCTGCTATATTTTTAATTCTTTCAATCAAGCTTTTTATCTATTTTTTTCTCAAGAGATATAGAATTTTGTTTGACAGGAATTTTAGGACAGTGGTATTGTTGGGCAACAATAAAAGCATCAATCCTTTAAAAGCATTTTTTACCGATAATCCAGATTACGGTTATAAATTAATGAAAGTTTTTACTCTTGAAGACCATAAAAGAGAGAAAGTGGACAAATGTCTTTCATTTGTTTTAGAGAACAGTATGGATGAAATATACTGTTCTACAGCCGATTTGTCAGACAAGCAAATTAGAGACATCATTAATTTTGCCGATAATAACTTGAAAACCCTAAAGTTTATTCCTGACGAAAAACAAATCTTGTCTGGTAAAGTGAAGTTCGAATATTACGATTATATCCCCGTTATTTCTTCCAGAAATATTTTGCAGGACGAAACTATAAACAAAATCATAAAACGTGTTTTTGACCTTCTGTTTTCAACAATAATTATCATTGGAATAATGTCTTGGCTTACGCCAATTATGGCAGTTTTAATAAAATTGGAATCAAAAGGGCCTGTTTTCTTTATTCAAAAAAGAAATGGTTTGAATTATAATGTGTTCAATTGTTTTAAATTCCGATCGATGGAGTTGAATAACCCAACCGATTTAGATTTGGCTTTGAAAAATGATATAAAAATAACCAAATTGGGCAAATTTATTCGAAAAACCAGTATTGACGAACTGCCGCAATTTTTTAATGTTTTATGGGGCGATATGTCGGTTGTGGGACCAAGACCTCACCCTGTAAGCCATAATGATAAATACGCTTTGATGGCTGATAAATTTATGGCGCGTCATTTTGTTAAACCAGGAATTACGGGACTTGCGCAAACAAAAGGATATCGTGGCGAAGTCGAAAAAGATCACGACATCATCAATAGAGTGAAATATGATATTTTTTATATGGAAAATTGGTCGATTTTATTGGATATCGAAATCATTTTAAAAACCATTTATAACGTTTTAAAAGGGGATGTTAAAGCATTTTAAAAACTTTCTTTATTGATCAAATCTTTAATTTGAAAATCAAGATTAAAATGGCTTTCAGCATAATCAAGGACTTTTTGTTTCATCATTTGAATAGGTTCTTTTCCTGTTTTTGAGATTTCGATTAAAGCTGTATTTAAACTTTCAAAATTTCCAACTTCGGCTATCCAGCCTAAATTGTTTTCTTTCACGATGGTTTCGCCTTCGCCACCGCCAAAATAAAGAACAGGAAATCCTAAGGCTCCATATTCGAATATTTTTGAAGGAACAGAGCCATAAATTCTTGTTTTTAATGGCACAATGGCAATGTCAAAAAATTGTAGTTTTTCGTGCAGAACATGGCGATCGAGCATTCCGTGAAAAAAGATTTTTTTCTGAGGATTTTGCCTGATTAAATCTTCGATTTGCGATTTTTCTGCGCCATCGCCAAAAATGTGCAATTCAATGTTTACATTTTGCAATTCAATTTTTTGACACAATTCAAAAACACCCTGCGCAACACCTAACAATCCTGCGTAAAATACCTTGATAGGCTCATTTAAATTAGTTGCAAAATGCATTTCTGTAGTTTGATGTTCAGGAAAATTGCGGTACAAATGGCATTTTTTTTCAGGAAAAATGGAATGAATATGGCTAATGATTTCGTAAGATTGACCTAAGATTAAAGTAGCTTTCAAATAGATAAATCGTTCCAAGAACAAAGAAATTTGATGCGAAAAACTGCCTGGTTTTAAGGCCTTCAATTCAATGGCAGCCAATGGCCACAAATCGGAAACATTTAATATTATTTTTTTCCGCATTAGCGAAAGTACCAAAACCGACACAAAGGACAACAACAATGGAGGGGATTGAATGACTACTTTATGGGGTGTTTTTTTGCACAATAAATGAAAAAAAAGCATCCCTGAAAACGATAAAACCGAAAGTGTTCTTTTGAAAATGTTTTTACTGACACTGGGATAAATCCAAAGTCTTTTTACCGTAATATCATGAAGATTTTCTGTTACCGAAAACTTGCCTTTGTATTCCGGAAATAATTCCCCTTTTGGATAATTTCCCAGCGGACAAAGCACAGTTACTTTGTAATTATTTTGATGTAATTTCAGTGCCAATTGTTCAATTCTATTGGCAGCAGCACCTTTTTCTGGCGGATAATAATTCGATATGATGAGGATTTTGTTCATTATTTACGGCAGTTGTATTTTTCGAACCATTAAGAGATTAAGAAAATTAAGCGTGATTTTACTTAATGAACCATACTATCTTAATGGTAAATATAATTTAATGTTTCAAAAGGATTTCAATAATTCTTTCCGATGCTTTTCCGTCCCAAAGTTCTGGAATTCCAGCTTTCTGCCTTCCATTAAGAAGGAAATCTCCAAATAGTTTTTCTAAATTTTCTATCGAAGTTCCTACCAAAGTATTGGTCCCAATGCTTTGTGTTTCGGGTCTTTCGGTGTTGTTTCGCATTGTAAAACATGGAATTCCCATAACGGTAGTTTCTTCTGAAATCCCTCCAGAATCTGTAATAACAGCAAAACTATTTTTGATAAGATACATAAAGTTTAAATAACCTTGTGGCTCCACAAAAAGGATATTTTTCAAGTTTAAATTCGTTTTACCTAAAATAGCCTTGGTTCGAGGATGAATGGGGAATATTACTTTTTTATCCCCAGCCATTGTGTCAATGCCTTGAAGTAATTCAATTAAGGATTGTTCTTCATCTACATTTGATGGACGATGCAGGGTAAGAATGATGTAATTTCCAGTTTCCAATTGGAATTCTTTCCAAAAATAAGGCTCAAAAATTCTGTCTATATTTTGATATAAAGTATCAATCATCACGTTGCCTACGAAATGAACATTCGCCTTATCAACACCATATTTCAATAAATTCTCTGATGCTGAGGTTGAGGTAGTAAAGAAATAGTCGGTAATGCTATCGGTTACGATTCTATTAATTTCTTCAGGCATTGTCATATCACCAGAGCGAATTCCGGCTTCGACGTGAGCAACTTTTATGTTTTGTTTTTTGGCTACAATCGCACAAGCCATCGTCGAATTAACATCGCCAACTACCAAAACTAAATCGCAAGGATTTTGTTGTAATTCTTTTTCAAAAGCTATCATTATTGCTCCTGTTTGTTCTGCTTGCGAACCGCTTTTTACTTCCAGATTGCTGTTGGGTTTCGGAATATTTAATTCTTCAAAAAAAGTATCGCTCAGGTTTTTGTCATAATGCTGACCGGTATGCACCAAACGATAGGAAATAGTGGCTCCTTCGTTTTGCTTTTTTTCAATCGCTTTGATGATGGGTGCGATTTTGATGAAATTCGGTCTTGCGCCTGCAACTATGGTTATTTTCATTTGTTTGTCATTGCGAGGAGTTGCGAGGCACGAAGCAAAGCAATCTTCTTCCTTTTATTAGTTTACTTTTTATAACCAATTTTTGTTCTTGGTTGATCATTTTCTTTTTTCTCGGACAATTCATCCAAATAAGAGAAAACCAACTCAATATTCTTGTCGTGATTTTCTAATTTTTTCTGAATATGGAGAATGTCTATTTTTAAATCGGTGGTGTCCAAAAGCATTTGTCTCACTTTTGAAAATATCCGCATAATTTGAATATTGGTCTGAATTGCTTTGTCGCTTTTCAAAACACTCGACAACATAAGCACGCCGTGTTTCGTAAAAACGGAAGGTAAATATTTTTGATGTTGACCTCTTCCTTTCTTTAAGGTCGCAATTTGCGACCTTAAAGAATCGTATTCTAATTCAGTCAATTCAAACATAAAATCCTCTGGAAATCGAGTGATGTTTCTTTTAACTGCTTCTTTTAATCTTTTGGTTTCAATCCCATAAAGCATAGCCAAATCACTATCAAACATCACTTTTTGGTTTCTAATAAAGTAAATTTTATTAGAAATTAATTCTTCAGAAAGTAGTATTTCGTTTTCCATAAATTATCTTTTAAATTCTTTAAGGTCACAAATTGTGACCTTAAACATCTTGAAATCACAATTTGTGACATCAAGATTCAATTTGGAGGTCACAATTCGTGACCTCCAATTATTTTAGCAACGAAACAAACTGTTTCAATTTGCCACTTTTACTTCGTTCCAGTTTTTCTTTTCTAATAAATGAAAAAATCAATCCTTTTTCCAAATATAAGGCAATTGCGGCTTCAATTTTTTGGATTTGTTCCAAATTTAATTCGATTTTGCTCACATATTCAATTTCAAAAGTATCGATTTTAGTTTGTTTGATGACAAATTCTTTTACGTTGCCATCGTCTTCGATGATGCTTTTGGTTACGTAATAAAAAGTCAATCCAGGCGATTTTTTCCCGCTTGGCAAAACAGCAATATCATTGGTTCTACCAATTAATTGTTGAAGAATAGGTTTTTTTGGTATGCTTTTTTCGTCCAAAATTCCAATGTCGCCAATGTCGTATCGAATAAAAGGATGCGCTTTGTTGAACAAAGAAGTGATTACGATTCGACCTGCTGCACCGTAAGGCAAAACATTGTTATTATCGTCCAAAATTTCTATAAAAAGCGTTTCGGAATTTACTTGCCATACGCCTTTAGTGTTTTGAAAAGCAATCAAATCCAGTTCCGAAGCTCCGTATTCATTGACAACAGAAACTCCAAATTGTTTTTCCAAAAGAATTTTATCTCCCTCAAAAAGCATTTCGGAAGTTACGACACAGACTTTCAAAGTCGGACAAAGGTCTTTTAAAACAATATTTTTTTGTTGTAAAAATTTGGCAAACAAAATGATTGAGCTCGTGTAGCCATTGATATAATCAAATTTCCGAGTCTTGAATTCTTTTAAGAAAACTTCCAAAACCACATCCGACAAATCGAAAATAGAAAATCGAAAGCGGTTGCCCAGAAAATCCTTGAAACGCTCCTTTCTATTACCTATAAAATCCAATGGAATGCCATAAAAACGAGCTTGATAAGACGAATTGAAATCAATTCCGTGCCAGCCAAAACGATTGATGATATTGGCCCAAGTCAAGGCGTGCGAAAATTTGTCTTTGGCAAAAATAAACGGATCGCCACTGGAACCGGATGTTTTATTGACATACACATTTTTCAAAGAAAACCCTTTTGAAAGTCTTTCAATCAAGGGTTTTTGAAAGTCTTTCTTGGTCATTATGGGCAAATCATTCCAAGTATTGAAAGTGATTTTGCCAACGAGATTTTGATACGAATGATTGTTTTTTAAATGATAATCAACAATTTCTTGTTTTTTTTTTTTCAATAAAAGCTTCAAATTCTTGTTCGGGAATAGATTGGATTTTTCGCAATTCGGCTTCTGCATCCTTTATAGGAAACCCGTTTATTTGAAGTGAGAAATCGAAAAGTGGAATCATTTAGGCTACTTTTTGAACATTGAATCGTTTGATGGATTCCAATTCTTGTTTTTTATTTTCGGTTTCTTCTTCTATGTCAAAATCATCTTGGAGACCCAACCAAAATTTGGCAGAATTTCCAAAATATTGACTTAGTCGCAATGCCGTGTCGGCTGTTATTCTTCGTTTTCCCTTGATAATTTCAGAAATCCTAGTTTGCGGAATTTTCAAGTCCTTGCACAAACGGTAAGAAGTTATTTCCAGTGGAATGAGGAACTCCTCCAGTAAAATTTCGCCCGGATGTATGTTTTTAAGCTTTTCCATAATTTTAAGTTTTTAATGATAATCAACAATTTCGACATTAGTCGCATTTCCGTTTTCCCAAATAAAAATAATGCGCCATTGGTTGTTGATTCTGATGCTGTAATAATCCTTTAAATTCCCACTTAATTTTTCTAATCTATTGGAAGGAGGAATTCTTAAATCAATCAAATCTTGGGAGTTGTTGAGCATTCTTAGTTTTCTTCTACCAATTTGTTGAATTTCTATCGCTGGTTTTTTTACGACAATCCCGTTCCAGATTTTTTCGGTTTCTTTAGATCCAAATGAAATTATCATACCTTTTGCGTTACTAACGTCAAAAGTAAGTAAAAAAAATTATTATTTCAAGTTAAAACAGACTATTTTTGCCAAACTTAATAACTACACGATGACAATTTTACTTTTAGGTTCTGGAGGAAGAGAACACGCTTTTGCTTGGAAAATGATTCAAAGTCCGCTTTGCGACAAACTTTTTGTGGCACCGGGAAATGCAGGAACGGCTTCGATAGCCAATAATGTTGCTATCAGCCCAACCGATTTTGATGCCGTAAAAGCATTGGTTCTTCAGGAAAAAGTAGGAATGGTAGTTGTTGGACCAGAAGATCCTTTGGTAAAAGGGATTTTCGACTTTTTCAAAAATGACAACGATTTAAAAGATATTCCAGTTATTGGACCATCAAAATTAGGTGCAACTCTTGAAGGAAGTAAAGAGTTTGCCAAAGAATTTTTGATGAAACACAACATTCCAACGGCGGCTTACGATAGTTTCACGGCCGAAACTGTTGAAAAAGGATGCGATTTCTTGGAAACCTTGCAACCGCCTTATGTTTTGAAAGCGGATGGACTGGCAGCAGGAAAAGGCGTTTTGATTATTCACGATTTGGCGGAAGCCAAGGAAGAATTGAGAAATATGTTGGTTGGTCAAAAATTTGGCGACGCCAGTTCCAAAGTGGTGATCGAAGAATTTTTGGATGGAATTGAATTGAGTTGCTTCGTATTGACAGACGGAAAAAGCTATAAAATATTGCCAACTGCTAAAGATTATAAACGCATTGGCGAAGGCGACACCGGTTTGAATACAGGTGGAATGGGAGCGGTTTCTCCAGTTCCTTACGTTGACGCTGTTTTGATGGAAAAAATTGAGACACGTATTGTAAAACCAACTATTGAAGGTTTCCAGAAAGATGGAATTGAATATAAAGGATTTGTATTTATAGGATTGATCAACGTGAAAAACGAGCCAATCGTAATTGAATACAATGTGAGAATGGGTGATCCAGAAACTGAAGTGGTTGTTCCAAGAATGAAATCGGATTTGGTGGAATTGTTTTTGGCTGTAGCCAATCAAAAACTGGATGAATTCGAACTAGAAATTGACGAAAGAAGTGCTACGACAATCGTGGTAGTTTCAGGCGGTTATCCTGAAGATTTCGAGAAAGGAAAAGTAATTTCAGGATTGGAAACCATTGAAGACTCGATTGTTTTTCACGCAGGAACTAAATTGGATAACGGAAATGTGGTAAGCAACGGAGGAAGAGTTTTAACGGTAACCTCATACGGAGACAATTTCGAAGAGGCCATAAAAAAATCTTACCAAAACATAGACAAGCTAAATTTTGATAAGATGTATTTTAGAAAAGATATTGGGAACGATTTAAAATAGTTCCCAATATCTTTCGTTACAATTTCTTAAAGTATTATTTCAAGAAAGAGTGAGCGGTAGTATCTTGGTTTTCCTCTCCTTTTTCGTCGTACTTTTTTAACTCTAGACACCAATATACGATGGCAACAGAACAGATAGCCATAAAAATCCAGTTAAGAATATTTGCGGCAAACCAATGAGTAAGTTCTAAATTTCTTAGAAAATCGTGTAGAGCGAAAAAAATTGTTTCAAATAACCATTGAATTCCTTCAAAAAATGCTTTCATCTCGTTTATTTTATTTGTTTATTGTATTCGATGTAACTCGCCATTTTATTAATTTGAAAAAATAAAAATTTACTTGGCTCGTTTCATCTTTGTACAAGTATTATATTTACAGTCACAAAAGTATAAAATATCCTTATGATAACAAGTGTTTTTAAAAAATCTACACCATTAAATTTAATTTTGGTTGTATTTTTAATGCTGGTTTTCTTTTTGATTTATCAATTTCAAGATTTATCTTGGACAAATTCACTTGTTTCTATTTTTCAAAAAGGGGGATTGTTCGTTGTGTTGTTAGGGTCTATTTTTATAACAAATTTTGTTGCCAAGAGAAACGGATTGAGCAAAGACAGTAGCTACACGATTTTTTTCTATTTTTTGTTTCTGCTATTTTTTCCATCTTCATTGGATAATGCGAATTTGATTTTATCCAATTTCTTCATCTTGCTGGCACTTCGCCGATTAATTTCGCTGCAATCCTTAAAAGCCTCGAAAGAAAAAATATTTGATGCTTCTTTATGGATTTTTGTGGCTGCTTTTTTTCATTTTTGGAGTATACTTTATATTGTTTTGGTGTTTATCTCCATCATTTTTCACGTTTCCAGAGATTATAGAAACTGGGTTTTGCCTTTTATAGCCTTTTTTTCAGTGGCAACAATCACCTTGATTTTTCTAATAACTTTTGATATAAACATTATTGAATTTGTAAAAGCACACGTAACTACTAATTTCAAATTAGATTATTTTACGAATAATTATCAAAATGGAGCCTTTTCCATCTATTTGACGATAGCTTTGTTTTTCGTGATTTCGATGTTCGCCTCGCTTTCCAGTAAACCTTTATTGTTGCATTCTTCTTTCAAAAAAATCATTACTTCCTTTTTTATTGGAATCGTAATTTTTGTGATTTCAGATGATAAAAGCAATGATTTGTTACTGTTTACCTTTGCACCATTGGCAATGATGGCAACAAGTCACATTGAAATTAAGCAACTACAATTGAAACAGGAACTGGTTTTGGCTGTATTAATTCTTTGCAGTTTGTTTACGTTTTTCTCCCAATTATAATTTATTTCCGTAAGCCAAATCACCAGCATCGCCCAATCCTGGTATAATATATTTTTTGTCATTTAACTTTTCGTCAAGAGTGGCTACCCAAAGATGGCAGGAATCCGGCAAATGTTTTTCAAGATAAGCAACACCTTCCGGAGCGGCAATTATAACGGCGATATGGATTTCTTTTGGCAGGCCTTTTTCCATCAATTTATTAAATACGGCAACCATCGATTGGCCTGTAGCAAGCATTGGATCGATTAAAAGCAAGGTCTTGTTTTCAATGTTCGGAACGGCTTGGTATTCAACCAAAATATCAAAATATTCATCATTGTTTGGATGATGTCTGTAGGCCGAAACGAAACCATTTTCGGCATTGTCAAAATAATTTAAAAAACCTAAATGAAGAGGTAAACCTGCCCGTAGAATGGAACATAAAACCAATTGATCTTCAATTTCTGTAGTTTTTTTGATGCCAAGAGGCGTTTGGATTTCCACAGCTGCATAATGTAAATCTTTGCTTAATTCATAAGCCATTACTTCACCAATACGTTCAATATTTCTTCGAAAACGCATACTGTCGTGTTGAATATTCACATTCCTGATTTGACCCAGGAAATGGTTAAGAATACTGTTGTCTTCTGATAAATAATGTGTTTGCATAATAGTGATTTAGGATTTGTGAATCAAGATTTAGAATTTCCGCTATAAATCATCTAAACTTTGAAAGTTTTTTCAAACTATAAATGTATAAAAAAGTATCTTTGCCTTTTAAAAATAAAGATATGTTTTCAAAATTAGCGTATTCCGTTTTCGAACAAAGTATTCAAGATTATCATCAATTTGATAATGTGAACCAACCGATAAATAATCCTTTTCCAAAGGAAAAAATCGAACATTTATTATATCTAAAAAACTGGATTGACACCGTGCAATGGCATTTCGAAGATATCATTCGTGATCCCAACATCGACCCAGTTGCGGCATTGACTTTGAAAAGAAGAATCGATGCATCCAATCAAGAACGTACCGATATGGTGGAATATATTGACGGCTATTTTCTTCAAAAATACAGCCACGTAAAGGTAAAAGACGATGCCAAAATCAATTCTGAAAGTCCTGCTTGGGCATTCGACAGATTGTCTATTTTGGCTTTGAAAATTTACCATATGCAAGAAGAAGCCAATCGTGCTGAAGCTTCACAAGACCATAGAGACAAATGTCAAGCGAAATTGAATATATTGTTGGAACAAAGAACCGATTTGTCAACTGCAATTGAAGATTTGTTGACCGACATTGAAAATGGTGATAAATTTATGAAAGTGTACAAACAAATGAAAATGTACAACGACGATGATTTGAATCCTGTTTTGTACCAAAACAAAAAATAATTCCGACAATTCATTGTCAAAAAAAATCAAACATATAGCCGTCATGAGACTTTCCGCAATGGGAGATGTCGCCATGACGGTTCCTGTTTTAAGGGCTTTTGTTCAACAAAATCCCGAAGTTAAAATCACTGTGGTTTCTCGACCATTTTTCAAACCCTTTTTTGAGGGAATTTCCAATCTTTCTTTCTTTGCTTTTGATGAAAAACAACGCCATAAAGGATTTCTGGGATTGTTGCGATTGTTCCAAGATTTAAAAGCATTACAGATAGACGCTTTTGCCGATTTGCACAACGTTTTGCGCTCCAAAGTCGTTCGAACGCTTTTCGCCTTGAGCGGAAAAAAAATAGCTTCGGTTGATAAAGGAAGAGATGAAAAAGCAGCTTTGACAAGAGCCGAAAACAAAATCTTCAAACCCTTGATCCCGATGTTCGAAAGACACGTCAAGGTTTTTCAACAACTAGGTTTTACGGTAGATTTATCAAATCCAATATTTCCGACAAAAGCAGCTTTAGATGCGGAATTAATTCAATTAATTGGAGAAAACTTCCCGATAGCTATCGGGAAGAAACTAATTGGAATTGCGCCTTTTGCACAATACGATTCCAAGGTCTATCCTTTGGATTTAATGCAGCAAGTCATCGACCAATTGGCTTCAACTAAAACCCATAAAATCTTGCTTTTTGGCGGTGGAAAAAAGGAAATCGAACTTTTGGATTCACTTTCAAAAAACAAAGAAAACGTGGTCGTTGTTGCCGGAAAAATCAAGTTTCAACAGGAATTGCAACTCATTTCGAATCTTGATGTAATGCTTTCGATGGATTCCGGGAATGCGCATATTGCGGCAATGTTGGGTATAAAAGTCATCACGCTTTGGGGCGCAACGCATCCTTTTGCGGGTTTTTCGCCTTTCAATCAAACTTTGGAAAATGCCTTGACTGCATACAGGAATTTATTCCCGAAATTACCAACTTCGGTTTATGGGAATAAAATTGTGGGAGGTTATGAGGACGCGATGAGAACGATTTCAGTTGAAAGTGTAATCAACAAAATCAATTCTTTTTTATAAGACACGAATTTCACGAATTAGCACGAATTTAATTTGAGTAATTATTACACGAAAACTTTGTTTGGTGAAATTTTTTATTCGTGTTAATTGGTGCAATTCGTGTAAAAAATAAATCATAAATAAATTTTTTCATCATCACAACGCTTCAAAATATAGCGTTGCAAGTTCGAAATGGTTTCTTGGTAAGCGGGAGCCTCAAAACTAAAACGCTCGTGTTCCATTTTTTATTTTCGATGGCGTTGCAGCCTTTGATGACTTCTTTGAGTATGTCGTGCATCGCCAATTCTTTGTTGTCCGTTTTCTGGAATTTGAACTCCACGATTTCATCCTGCAATTGTTCGCAATAGTCTAAAAGTTGGTATTTTATCTCAAAGTATTTGTTTTTAATTCATACGAATAATATTATGGATTAATTAACATTAGGACTTTTAACGATTAGGAATATTATTACTATTTTTGATTTTTGTAAGTTGTTTTTTGCAACTCAAAACTAATTTTATTGAAAGAGTTTTGGCTTTTTTGATAAGTTTATTTTATAATTTTTAAAGTAAAAACAGAAACTATTTATGCCAAAAACTTCACTTTTAATTGCAATTTTATCCTTGTTTTCTTTATCCGTTTTTGCTCAAAAAGCAAACGTTTCGGGTGTTTTGACCGATGGTACCGAAAAAACGCCTGTTTACAACTCGGTTATCGCCTTACTAACCCCCAAAGATTCCATTTTATATAAGTTTACCCGATCGGATAAAAAAGGAAACTTTGACCTTAAAAATGTAAAAGCCGGAAACTATATTGTGATGACTTCTCATAGACAATATGCCGATTATTTAGATGATATAACCGTGAGTGAAACTGGAAAAAATTTAGGAACAATTGCTTTGGTAAGCAAAATTAACGCGCTTAGAGAAGTAATTATAAAAACAGGTTCTATTAGAATCAAAGGAGATACGACAAGTTACAGAGCCAGTGATTTTGTTGTTGGTGCTAATGATAACGTAGAAGAATTATTGAAGAAACTACCTGGAATCCAAGTAGATAAAAATGGTGTTATAAAAGCTATGGGCGAAACGGTGCAAAAAGTATTGGTCGATGGCGAAGAATTTTTTGGAGATGATCCAGGAATGGCTGTAAAAAATTTGCGAGCAGATGCCGTAAAAGAAGTCCAAGTTTTTGATAAGAAAAGTGACCAAGCCGAGTTTACAGGAATTGATGATGGCGAAAGAAAAAAAACCATTAATCTAAAATTAAAAGAAGACAAAAAGAAAGGATATTTTGGTAAAATTGATGGTGCAAATGAGCCATTTACAGGTTCTGATTCCAGATACAATACCAATCTTATGTTTAGCAGTTTTAAAGGCAAAAGAAAAATATCGGCATTTTTATTGAATGGTAATACTGGTCAAGATGGACTTAGTTGGCAAGATAGCGATAAGTTTGGAGGTCGTGATAGTAATGTGAGTATGAATATGGACGATGATGGAAATGTAGATTATGAATGGACGGGTGGCAATAATGATGAAGAACCTTATGTTGATACTCAAAATGGATTTATCAAAAACACCAATGCGGGATTGCAGTACAGCAACAAGTGGAATGATAAACAAACATTGAATTTATCACCAAAATACAATAAGCAAATTTATACAAACAACAATACTAGAAAAACACAAACCCAAGTAGGAGAAACCCAATTAATCGAAAACACTTCTAAAGTAAGCAACATTAATAGGAGTAATTTTAAATTGAATGCTATTTACGATGTAAAATTAGATTCTTTAAACAGTTTACGAATTACTGCCAAAACTAATTTTTATAATACGGAAAGTGATGAATTTACATCCGGAAACACTACCGGAGATGATGGATTGTTAAAAAACAAACAGCTAAAAACATTTACTACAGATTCCGACAAAACTTCTCTATCGGCCAGTATTTTATTTAAACATAAATTCGCCAAACCCCGTCGTACATTTTCTGTAAACGCTAGTGTAAACACTTTGAGTTCGGATGCAAATAATTTTTTAAAGTCTTTCAACGAAGGCTATAAAGATGGTGCTTTAGACTCCAGAGTCGATTTGGATCAAAACAAAATTGAGGAGAAAACAAATCAAAATTTAACTGTAAACGCTATTTATACAGAACCTATTGGTAAGAAATATGCAATGCAATTTGGCTATCAAGTTACACAAAACAAGGGCGAAAGCGATTATTTGACCTATAATTATTCTAATCTTACAGGAAATTATGATGAGCTTGTAAATAATTTGTCAAACCAGTTCGACCAGACTATAATAACCAACAAGCCTAACATTAAATTGAGTTATAATTCCAAAAAAATCACTTATAACTTTGGAGGCGGCATTGGATTTACTTCGTTTGATTTGGAAGATCAAACTTTAAACAAAGAATACAAACGCAATTACACCAATTTTTTTCCGTCTGCGAATTTCAATTATAAGTACAAAAGCAACAGCAATTTGCGCATCAATTATCAAGGCGCAACAAAACAGCCTACACTCAACCAGTTGCAGCCTTTGAGAGAAAATCAAGACTTTTTTAATCAAACCATAGGGAATCCAGATTTAAAGCAATCTTTTACCAACAGTTTTAATCTATCTAACAGCACTTATAGCGTTTTGACAGAAACGCATTTTTATCAAAGTTTATCATACAGAACGACATCTAATTTGATTTCTTACAGCAGAGTCATAGATCCAGAAAGTGCCCTAACAATTTCCAAACCCATAAACACGAATGGCAATTATTCTGTCAATTTGTACATAGGATATGGTTTTAAGATAAAGAAACTCGATTTACAAGTTGATCTTAATCCAAATCTAAGCTACAATAAATCTGTTAATAGCATTAATTTAAGCACTAACAATTCTAAAATTTTAAATTCAGGATTTTCCGTGTATTTAAATAAATCCAAAGCAAAGAAATACGACATTAGTTTGAGTAATAATTTTTCAAATAGCAGAAACGCCACTTCACAAAACGATGAAGTAAAGTCATTTAACACCAATAATTTAGGATTGAACATAGGCGTTTATTTCATGGAAAAATGGAAAGTGTTCACCGATTACAATTTGTCCACTCGACAAAAAACAGAAGACTTTCAGGATAATCTCACCAATCAATTGTGGAATGCAAGGCTACAACGCACTTTCAAAAACGATGAGTTTACCGCTTATTTCATGGTGCGAGACATTTTGAACCAAAACATAGGCATCCGAAGATATGCTTACGACAACTCAATCACGGAGGAACAAAATGACCGACTCAAAAGATATGCCATGATAGGATTTACCTGGAATTTTAAAAACAAAGGCGAAAAAACAAACAAATAAATTCGTGCTCGCACTAAAATCCAAAAGCTAATTACGGAAAAGATTAAATTTATATATATGAAATCAATACTTTTTATTCTTGCAACACTAATTTTTACAACCACGGCAACAGCGCAGCAATTTATAGAAAAAGCGGTAGTTGAATATGAAGTAAATACGAATTTAAAAAAAACAATGAGCAATCAGAGTTGGGATGAGATGATGAAAGACAACCTTTCCGACCTAAAAATATCGTATTACACCTATACTTTTGCTGACAACAAAAGCATTTTCAAATTTGATCGATGGAGTCCAAAAACAAGAATTCCAAAATACCAAAAAGACGTTGACGAAGAAAACACTTGGTATTTTGATTTTGGAGCCAATAAAATGATGATGCAAAAACAAATTGTGGGAACTAATTTTGTCATATCCGACAGCATCCCAAACATTGAATGGAAAATCACAAATGAAAACAGGGAAATAGCAGGTTACAATTGCCGAAAAGCCGTTGGCAAAATAATGGATGACGTTTATGTATTTGCTTTTTATACTGATGAGATCACCATTTCTGGAGGTCCTTGTTCCATCCACGGATTGCCGGGTTTGATTTTGGGACTTTCAATTCCCAGATTATACACCTCATATGTAGCCACCAAAGTAGATTTGACGATGACTAAAGCCTCCGAAATAAAACCCATCACAGCCAAAAAGACCTATGATTTATTGGGTCTAAAGAAGGAAATGGAAGAAAAAACGAAAGAATGGTTCAGCTATGGAGAAGATAAAGAGGAGAACTTAAGACAAAAAAATCTTTTCTTGTGGAACGCTTTTTTATAATTCTTTTAATGACAAATGAATTCGTGCAATTCCCGTAAAAAATAAATCACAAACCTGAGTTCTATTGTTAAGTGTTTGAATTACAATGATTTTTATCCCGTAGGGATTTAATATTGGTAGAAAATAAATAGACACATTTTTTTGTCCCGTAGGGACTATATATTTTACCTAAATTGATTTAGTCCCTACAGGACAAATGTCCATAACACCTTGACCTTACTACCTATGTTAAATCCCTACGGGATAAAAAAATAATCGAACTCAGGTCACAAATAAATCTTTTCATCTTGGCAACGCTTCAAGATATAACGTTGCAAGTTCGAAATGGTTTCTTGATAAGCGGGAGCTTCAAAACCAAAACGTTCGTTTTCCATTTGTTCTTTCTGGATGGCGTTGCAGCCTTTGATGACTTCTTTGAGCATATCGAGCATCGCCAATTCTTTATTGTTGGTTTTCTGGAATTTGAACTCCACGATTTCATCCTGCAATTGCTCGCAATAGTCCAAAAGTTGCGCCACTTCTGGTTCGTCCAGAAGGGAAGGGTTGGTTTTGAATATTTCTCGGGTGGATTTCATAATGTAAAATGGTTTTGAGTCGCAGTTCCAAGGTGTATTTTAATTATAATACTCTATTTTTCGCTCAGCAATTGCAGATGGTTGTCCTTCCTTACTACCCTCCATATAGATATTGCATTTTATCCAGTTGTCATGGCTATCGTACTCATAGCTGTAATAGTATTCTTTTACTGGTATATCTTGTTCTGGGTAATTAGGGATAAACTCTGTCTTAATAATGTCTCCATTTTCATTAAAAATTTTTACAAAGTTTTTAGTAGGGTTAGACATTTCTCCTGGACCTGTAATATAATATTTTACAGTTTCTACATAATCTTTAGTAGGGTGATAGCTGTATTCCTCCTTGGCAACTATTGCTCCGCAACCATACATAGTAACTTGTGTAATGCGACCCAGTGAATCATAAGCATAATGCATTTGTAAGTCTTCACAAAAGTCACACTCCGTACCCATATCTGTATAAGCCATTTTTTTACCCCATGGACCTGCTATTATTTTCAAGTTGAAAACCTGCCCTTTTTCATCATAACTAAATATTTTTCGGGTTTTTAAATCATCTTTTTGGGCAGTTTTATCCTTTATTGTTTCTCCAAATCTGTATACAATATACTTTTGTTCTTCGGCTACTCTTCCTTGTTTATCATATATATATATATATATCTTCATCATAACTTTGCCATATTTTATCCTTAACTATTGTTACTTCCTTTTCAACTGATACGCTATTTAGTTTTAATAATAAATTGTAATTAGATACTGGATAATACTGCTTTAAAGCTATTTTGTACTTGCTTTTTTCGAACCAATCTTTATCTTCATAAATGTACTCCTCGGCTTTTTTATAATCAATAGCAGTAAAATATTTTTTTTTCTGGAATAGTTCCAATAATGGCTTTTATTCTGCCGTATTGATCAAACTCGAGGTAGGGTGAATGACGAATGTCATTAGATAGAATGACACGTTCTTTATCGTGTCTTGACAAGTTTTCTCTTTCATTTAATTTTAAATATACCTTTTTAACACTATCTTTTAAATGTTTTCCTGATTGTCTATTGTTTTGATATGAAAACAGACCACTATATTTTTGCTCATTTTGTGCATGAATCGCTATTGATGATAATACTGTTGCGACTATTAAAGACCTTAAAAATGATTTCATAAAAGACAGTTTTTATTTTAGGAAATTATAGTATTAATTTCTTTGCTAATATAAGAAAAACCACAACCTCCCTAAAACAAAAAAACTTCCCTTTTCAGAGAAGTTTTCGTTAACTATTTAATTTTTGAAATCTGCAATCTGCAATCTGATTTAAACATCATCAAAATCCACCACGATTTCTGCGGAGGTTGGATGGGCTTGGCAAGTAAGAATCAAACCTTCGGCGATTTCACTATCGGTTAGGATGGAGTTTTTCTTCATTTCGGCCGTTCCAGATTTTACTCGGGCGAGACAGCTACTGCAAATTCCACCTTGGCAAGAATAAGGAGCATCGATTCCTTGTTTCAAAGCCGCTTCGAGGATGGTTTGTTTTTGCGACATTTCGAAAGTCGTGTCGTCGTCGTCCACCGTAATGGTGATTTTGGAGTGGCCTTCGTGAGAACTGGCTTCCAGATTTTCGACAGAAGAACTGGAGAACAATTCAAACTTGATGTCTGAATCCGCGATGTTGTGTTCTTTTAAAACTTTGGAAACCGTGTTGATCATTTCTTCCGGCCCGCACAAATAAAACTTGTCGAATTCCAGTTCCTTGTGTTTGTTGTTCAAGACAAAATTCACGACAGATTTATCAATTCGACCAAAAAGTGCTGCATCGGCTTTGGCTTGACTGTACACATAATGCACAAACAATCTTCCGGTATATTTCAGGTGCAAATCGTGTAATTCTTGGTAAAAAATGGTTTCCTCCGATAATTTATTTCCGTAAACCAAAACGAAAGAGCTTTGCGGTTCGCTTTTCAACACCGATTTCAATATGGAAATGGCTGGCGTGATTCCGCTTCCGGCCACAAATGCCGCATAGTTTTTAAGGTTGTGACTTTCGGGTTCGAAAGTGAATTTTCCTTCCGGTTTTCCCACTTCAAGAACATCGCCCGCTTTTAGTTTGGTGTTGGCAAATTGGGAAAAAGCACCGTTTTTCACGGCTTTCACCGCAATTCTCAATTCACCGCTTTCTGGCGAAGAACAAATGGAATAGGCACGACGAATTTCTTTGCCATCCAGCGTCAATCTCAAATTGACATATTGACCCGCAACGAAAGTATAATGAGGTTTGAATTCCTCAGGAACATTAAAAAGTATGGAAACTGCGTCCTTGGTCTCGCGTTTTACTTCTTTTATGATGAGTTTTTTGAATAAAGGCATTGGACTATTTTTTTGCAAATATAGTAAACCTAAAAAAACAAGAAAGTTTATGGGTTTAGAAGTTTAGTTTTTTTGTAACATTTACTTACATTTAACAACTAATACAAAATCAAATGTTAAAATTATGATTCAAAAATTCCTTTATCTCGAATGGAAGGCTTTTACAAGGTCGGCTTCGTTTGGAGCAAATTTGGCCATAAAAATACTGATGGGTTTTTTGGCACTCTATTTCACATTGGTTTTTTTGGCGGTGGGAATATTGGCATTTTACGTCCTCAAGAAAATGCATTTTGACCCCATAGTCACCATCAATAAATTCATGATTTATTATTTGGTATTTGATTTAATCCTTCGACTTTTGTTGCAGAAAATCCCAGTGATGAACATTCGTCCGCTCTTGATTTTCCCCATAAAAAAATCCACCATTGTTCATTTTTCATTGGGAAAAACAGTCTTGTCCTTCTTCAATTTCGTTCACGCTTTTTTCTTTCTTCCTTTTAGCATTGTCTTGATTTACGAAGGATATGATGTGTTGTCCGTCATACTTTGGCATACGGCAATGGTTTCCTTGATTTACATCAACAATTTTGTCAACATTCTATTGAGCAACAAAGATAATTTATTGGCTATTTTTATTGGAATTGCAGCTATTTTTGGCGGCTTGCAATACTATGGTTTTTTTAACATCACGAATTACACGGCTCCTTTTTATGATGCGCTTTTCAACACCCATTGGGCTTTTACCATTCCTGTAATTTTGTTAGCCGGCTTGTATTATGTCACGTTCCATTATTTCAAAAGCAATTTGTACCTCGATGCGGGACTTTCCAGTAAACACGACATTGCCAAAACAGAAGATTTGACTTGGTTGAACCAATTTGGCACCATCGGTACATTCTTGAAAAACGACATAAAATTGATTAAAAGAAACAAACGTTCTAAAACCACTGTTGGATTGAGCGTGATGTTCCTTTTTTATGGACTACTTTTTTTTACCAATGGAATAGAAGCTTACAACAATCCCGTGATGCATATTTTTGCCGGAATTTTTGTGTCGGGAGGATTTTTAATCACTTTTGGACAATTTGTACCGAGTTGGGACAGTGCTTACTACCAATTAATGATGACGCAAAACATTCCTTACAAAGGCTATTTGAGTTCCAAGTGGTGGTTGATGGTAATTGCTACGATAGTGTCCACCATCCTTGCTTCGTTCTATCTTTATTTCGGATGGCAAATCTATATGACCATTGTAGTGGGAGCCATTTACAACATTGGAGTCAATTCCCATTTGGTTTTGCTGGGTGGCGCATTTACCAAAACGCCCATAGATTTGAGTTCTGGAAAAGGTGCTTTTGGCGATAAAAAAGCGTTCAATATAAAAACGATGTTAGTATCCATTCCGCAATTGGCTTTGCCAGTTTTGCTATATTGGACCGGTGCTACTTTGGCCAATGCCAATGTTGGCCTCGCATTGGTGGCTTTGTTGGGAATAATGGGATTTGCCTTTAAAAACAAAGCTTTTTCCATGATTGAAAAAATATACAAAACAGAAAAATACGCAACTATAGCGGCTTACAAACAAAAGGGTTAATTTTAAAATGTTAACTTCTAACCTCCAACTTCTAACTTCCAACTTCTTAAAAATGATAAACGTACAAAACCTTTCAAAATCATACAACGGAACCACCGTTTTAAAAATAGACAATCTAGAAATTCCAAAAGGACAAAGTTTTGGTCTTGTGGGCAACAACGGAGCAGGAAAAACCACTTTTTTTAGTTTGATATTGGATTTGATCCAGCCATCGACAGGTCACATTATTAACAATGATGTTCAAGTAAATACCAGCGAAAATTGGAAACCTTTTACGGCTTCTTTTCTGGATGAAAGTTTCTTGATTGGTTATCTCACGCCCGAAGAATATTTTTATTTTATTGGCGATTTGCGAGGTCAAAACAAAGCCGATATTGATGCTTTATTGACTAAACACGAAGAATTTTTTAACGGTGAAATCCTGAAAAACAAAAAATATTTAAGAGATTTATCCAAAGGAAATCAAAAGAAAGTGGGAATCATTGCCACACTCATTGGCAATCCAGAAGTTGTGATTCTCGATGAACCTTTCGCCAATCTGGATCCCACAACCGTAAACCGATTGAAGAAAATAATCAAGGAACTGGCCGAAAATCCCGATGTTACCGTTTTGGTTTCCAGTCACGATTTGCTTCATACAGTAGAAGTTTGCGACAGAATTGTTGCCCTCAACAAAGGCGAAGTCGTGAAAGATATCCAAACATCAAATGAAACCTTGAAGGAATTGGAAACGTTTTTTGCCGTTTAATACCTTAACAGATTGTGTTTTTATCTAATTGATTTTGGTATAATGCCGTTGTATATTTCATTTAGTCCAATTTTTATGGACTATTTTGAAATAACTAACGGTATAAATTTCGATATTTCAAAAAGAAACGTATTTTTACCAGTCATTATACTAAAATGTACATTTGAAAGTTAAATGATAAACCGTTTCCCATTGAAAACCAAGATACTTAAACACTCCTTTTTTATCACATTTATACTAATTTTGGTAGCCTGTTCAACCAAGAAAGATACCTTTTTAGCCAGAAATTCCCATGCATTAAGCACCAGAGACAATATTTTATACAATGGACAAATTGGGTTGGACAAGGGAATTAAAGAGATAAAAACGGGTTCGAAAGATAATTTTTGGAAGCGATTACCCATCGAAAGAATGCAAATTACCGATGACAATGTTGCCGTTGAAAAAACCAAAAACGCCAATTTTGAACTAGCCGAAGCCAAAGCGACCAAAGCCATCCAGAAACATTCGATGAATATTGGCGGTCAAGAAAAAAATTATCAAATAGACGAAGCCTATTTACTTTTGGGAAAATCAAGGTATTACGACCAACGATTTATCCCTGCTTTAGATGCATTCAATTATATTTTGTACAAATATCCCAACAGCAGCAACATTTATCAAGCCAAGATTTGGAGAGAAAAAGCCAATATGCGTTTAGGAAATGATGCTCAAGTTATCAAAAACATCAGCAAATTGCTGGATGAAAAAAAGCTTAAAAAGCAAGTAATCGCAGATGCCAATGCGCTTTTATCGCAATCTTTTTTGAACTTGGAAGAAAAAGACAGTGCCATTGCCAAACTAAAAGTGGCCGAAAAATTCACAAAAGTAAATTCAGAACGAGCTAGATACCGATTTATTCTTGGGCAATTGTACCAAGAAATGGGAGTAAAGGATAGTGCTGTTTATAGCTATCAATCTGTGATTGATATGAACAGAAAAGCTGAAAGAGAAATCATTATCCAGGCTTATGCCAAAAAAGCGCAACTGTACGATTATCAAAATGGGGATAAAGATTCCTTTGTTAAAACCTATAATAAACTGGTTGATGACAGGGAAAACAGACCTTTTCTTGATGTTATTTATTATGAAATGGGCGTGTTTTATGACAAACAAAACGATCAAGAATTAGCCAAAGAATTTTATAATGCTTCGCTAAATGCCAATTCTCCAGATGCTTATTTAGTGGCATCGAATTATAGAAATTTGGGAGACATGCATTTTAAAAACACGGAATATTCAACTGCAGCAAAATATTATGATAGTACCTTGGTCAAATTGGATGTTAAAACCAGAGAATACATTCATATCAAAAAAATCAGAAAAGATTTAGATGAAGTGATTGAATATGAATCAATTGCTAAAGAAAATGACAGTATTTTGAACATTGTTGCCCTATCGGATACGGACAGGATTTTGTATTTTGAAAAACACATCGACCAACTGAAAAAGTCTGATGAAGCCAAAAAATTATTGGAAGAAAAACAGAAAGAAACACTTGCCAATATTGACAGAAACAACATCAACAGTACCGATGATCCTGTTCCAACGAAGTCAGGCATGCCAGGAAAAAAATCTTCGCTTGCCCCACCTTCTTTTCCAAGAACTTCAGGAAATGATGCGGCCAATACTTTCTATTTTTACAATCCTTCGACAGTAGCTTTTGGAAAAATTGAGTTCAAGAAAAAATTTGGAAATAGAGAATTGGTTGGAAATTGGAGGTTATCAACCAATAAAGCAGGAACATTTGATGGTGCGGTTAGCGACACAACAGTAACAGACAAAGTTGAAACTGCTAAAGAAGTTGAACAATACACAACTGCTTTTTATTTGGACCAGCTTCCGAAAACACAAGTGGAGATAGACGACATCGCCAAGAAACGCAATTTTGCCTATTATCAATTGGGTGTTATCTACAAAGAAAAATTCAAGGAATACGAATTGGCTAGTAAAAAATTGGAGCAATTATTGACTTACAATCCCGAAGAAAAACTGGTTCTTCCTACGATGTATAATTTGTACAAAATATACCAAATCACCGATAATACCAAGGCTGAGGAGATGAAAGCTCGTATTTCGAGCCAGTATTCAAATTCTCGTTATGCACAGATTATCAATAATACCAATACTAATTCGGTTTCCTCAAAAGACGGTCCAGAAGATGTCTATGATAAATGGTATAAATTGTATCAAGAAGAGCATTTCGCTGAAGTATTGGCTAAATTAGACGACTTGATTCTTCAATATTCTGGAGACGAAATTGTTGCAAAATTTGAATTGCTTAAAGCCAATATTCTTGGAAAACTACAAGGATTGGAAGCTTATAAAAACGGTTTGCAATATGTTGCTGACAATTATCCAACCAGTGAAGAAGGCAAGAACGCCCGTGAAATTTTGACCAATCAAATTCCTTCATTGGAAAAAATGAATTTCAGTTCTGCCGATACCAAAAACTGGAAAATTCTTTATAAAGCAGGTAAACCCGAAGACAAAAACACCAAAGCACTGGAGGATAAAATCAAGAAATTCATTGCTAGTGAAAATATGCAAAAATTGACTTATTCGTTTGATATTTATACCGAAAAAGAAACCTTCTTGACGATTAGCGGCATAAAATCGGAGGCTTACGCCAAAAATATTGCTATGATAATGAAGGACGATAAAAAATATAAAGTTGCAGAAACAGCTGTCGTGATTTCGAACGAAAACTACAAAGTGGTTCAAATCAAGAAAAATCTGGATCAATATTTGGCGCAACCACCAGTAGTTCCTGTATCTGTTCAACCGACTGTTGTTCCTCAATCGTCAGACGTGAAACAGCCAGTTCCACCAGCGACCAATCAATTGACGCCTCCAGTAATGACACCTCCAGCAGGAAAATCGCAATCACCTCCAAAGCCGTAAATTATGTTTGACAAAAAGACAAAATCATATACCGACCTTCTTGGAAAAACGAATAGAATTGTGGAAGGAACCTCAATTAAAGGAGATATTATTTCCCAAGCCGATTTTAGATTGGACGGCGAATTGATTGGAAATTTTCAAACGAAAGGGAAAATTGTCATTGGCCCAGCAGGAAGTGTTACGGGCGATATTATTTGCAAAAATGCCGATATTGAAGGCAAGTTCAACGGTAAAATTAAAGTTGCAGAGGTACTAAACGTGAAAAACAAAGCCAGCATTTATGGCGAAGTAATATGTGGAAAATTATCCGTGGAACCCGGCGCCGACTTTAGTGCTTCATGCAAAATGAAGACCAATACAAAAAACACCTTAGCACAAGATGGAGAACCAAGACCCGAAGAAACGAACCAATAATAAGTGGCTCGCACTTATCAATATTCCTATCCAAATGGGGGCAATCATCTTTTTGTTTGCCTATTTTGGAAATTGGCTGGACGAAAAATATCCCAATATTCATAATGTATTTGTCAAAATCCTGACCTTGGTGGGCGTTGCCATCGCCTTTTACAACATCAACAGACAACTCAAAGAGATCAACAAATCGTCATAAAACCGAAATGAATTTAAAAAAATACCAACCCATTCTCGAGGTTTTTCTCCTTTCGGTTTTGGTTTATATAGCACATAAACTTTTTTTTTTCTTAAACGACAATAATCCAAAATTTGATAATTTTCACTTTCCAATTGAAGTTGTCTATGGATTTTTCTTTGTTTGTTCGGTAGTTATTCTTCTTATTCTCATTAAAGTAAAAGGAAAAAATATTGACAATGTAGGTTACACTTTTCTACTGGTAACGTTTATCAAGATGGCTCTCTCTTATGCTGTTTTATCACCCATACTACATTCGGGAAATTCTAATGTAAGAATTGAAAAGCTGAATTTCTTTGTCATTTTTGCTTTGTTTTTAACGATTGAAACGTTTGTAACTATTAGAATATTAAGTAATAAGCAATAAAATATTTTTAAAACAACAATTCTACCAAAAAAAATTATTTAATGCTTTTGGCATATTAATTTAAAATGTACCTTTGCACCCAATTTCAGAAACTAAAAATTAAGATAATTAACAGTTATGGTGATTTCAAACAAACCACTTCAATTTATAATAGCGATTTTAATAGCCTGTCTTCCAGTATTTGGTTTCTCAAATACCCCAACGGAAAACACACCAGTACAAACTGAAACTACAGCCGTTGCACACGAAGCTGCTCCAGAGGCTGGAGAAGAAACTTCAGAAATAAAAGAACAAATAAAAGAAGTTATTGGTCACCACGTTTTAGATGGTCACGAATTCTCTCTTTTTTCAGATTCAGAAACTGGAGCTCATTACGGGTTTCCGTTGCCAATCATTCTTTGGGATAATGGAGTTCAAGTTTTCTCTTCTTCTAAATTCGAACACGGAGAAGCTGTTGCCGAGTCTAACGGAAATTTCTACAAATTACACCACGAAAAAATATACAAAACCGATGCTGCTGGAACTTTAACCGAAGAGCACGGACATCCGACAAATGCAAAACCAATCGACCTTTCTATCACAAAAGGAGTTTTGACAATAATGGTTGTGGCTTTGTTAATGTTTTTATTGTTTACAAGCCTAGCAAAATCATACGCTAAAAATGGAGGAATTTCTTCAGGTTTTGGAAGACTTTTCGAACCAATCGTATTGTACATCCGCGACGAAATTGCAATTCCAAACATTGGTGAAAAGCACTATAAAAGATATATGAGTTATTTATTGACCATCTTTTTCTTTGTATGGTTCTTGAATATCTTTGGTTTGACTCCACTAGGAATCAACGTTACCGGAAACATCGCCATCACTTTTGGATTAGCGGTAATCACTTTCGTAATCACGACACTTACAGCCAACAAAAATTATTGGGGACACATTTTCTGGATGCCAGGCGTACCAACTCCAATGAAAATAATTTTGGCTCCAATAGAATTATTGGGAGTATTCATCAAACCATTCGCATTGATGATTCGTTTATACGCGAATATTTTTGCAGGTCACGTGGTATTGATGAGTTTGATTGGATTGATATTTATTTTCAAAAGTTGGTTGGGAAGTAGCTTGTCATTTATGTTGTCATTCGCTATTTCAATCATCGAAATATTAGTTGCCTTGTTACAAGCTTATATCTTCACAATGCTTTCTGCTTTGTACTTCGGTTCAGCAGTTGAGGAACATCATCACGAAGGAGCGCATCATTAAAATGTTTGTTGTTTGTTGTTTTGAGTTTGTTGTTTTGCAACGATAAACCATAAGCCACAAACCATAAACTTGAAAGAGAATGTTTAATTTTTAATACATATTTTTATGGAAATTCCTAAAATCGTTGGAGCAGGATTAGTAGTTATTGGAGCAGGTATTGGTATTGGTAGAATCGGTGGTTCTGCAATGGATGCAATCGCTCGTCAACCAGAAGCTACTGGAAAAATTCAAACAGCTATGCTTATTGCAGCTGCGCTTATTGAAGGTATTGGATTTGCTGCGTTATTCGCTGTATAATTCTTCAAAACAAAAAGCTGTAACGGTTGGTTGCAGCTTTTGTTTAAAAAAATTAAATTAAAAGAATACAATTTAAAGAGATACTATGGAAAAGTTAATAAATGATTTTTCGTTTGGATTATTTATCTGGCAAACAATAATTTTTGTTGGATTGATTTTGTTATTGAAAAAATTTGCATGGAAACCTATTTTGGATGCCGTTAACGAAAGAGAAGAAGGAATTAAAAATGCCTTGCTTTCTGCTGACAACGCCAGAAAAGAAATGCAAAATCTTCAATCAGACAATCAACGTATTTTGCAAGAAGCAAGATTAGAGCGTGATTCTTTATTGAAAGATGCACGTGAAATGAAAGAGAAAATGGTTGCCGATGCCAAAAATGAAGCTCAAGCTCAAGGTCTGAAAATGATCGAACAAGCTAAAGCCGCCATCGAAAGCGAAAAAAATGCAGCTATGGCCGAATTGAAACTACACGTTTCTACTTTGTCACTTGAAATTGCAGAAAAATTATTAAAAGACGAATTGTCTAACAAAGAAGCTCAAGTAAAATTAGTTGAGAAAATGTTAGGTGATGCTAAATTAAACTAATATGTCAAGTACAAGAGCAGCAATTCGTTATGCAAAAGCCATTTTAGAAATAGCAGACTCCAAAGGTGTCGCTTCTGAAGTGAGTGCTGATATGGCATTGATTGCATCAACAATAAAATCGAATTCTGAATTGAGTTCTTTCATCCAAAATCCGCTAATAGTAACGGATACTAAAAAGGATGTTGTTTCAGAAGTTTTTGCTTCTGTTAATGCAGTAACCAAAAGCCTTTTCAAATTATTGTTGGAAAACAAAAGATTTGAAATCTTGGACGGCATTGCAATAGAATACAACAAATTGTTTGATATTATGAATGGTGTTGAAGTAGCTAATGTTACCACTGCCATTCCTATGGATGCAGCTTTGGAAGCAAAAGTTTCGGCTAAAATTGCAACCTTTTCATCAAGCAAAAAAATTACCATTGAAAACACGGTAGATCCATCCATCATTGGAGGATTTATTTTAAGAATAGGCGATAAGCAATACAATGCTTCTATTGCTGACAGATTACAAGTATTAAAGAGAGAATTAAGTAACTAGTTATTTATAAATAATTATGGCGGAAATTAAACCTGCTGAGATTTCAGCAATATTAAAAAAGCAAGTAGAAGGTTTTGAATCTGGTGCTACATTAGAAGAAGTGGGTTCTGTACTTCAAGTTGGGGATGGAATTGCTCGTGTTTACGGACTTTCTAATGTTCAATACGGTGAGCTTGTAGAATTTGACAATGGTCTTGAGGCGATTGTATTGAATCTTGAAGAAGACAATGTTGGTGTGGTACTTTTAGGACCATCAACAGGAATCAAAGAAGGTTCAACTGTAAAAAGAACACAACGTATTGCCTCTCTTAAAACAGGAGAAGGAATGGTAGGTCGTGTAGTAAACACTCTTGGTTTTCCTATTGATGGAAAAGGACCAATTGGTGGCGAATTATTCGAAATGCCTTTAGAAAGAAAAGCTCCTGGAGTTATCTTCCGTCAACCAGTTACTGAGCCATTACAAACAGGTATCAAAGCAGTAGATGCTATGATTCCAGTAGGTCGTGGACAACGTGAGCTTGTTATTGGTGACCGTCAAACAGGTAAATCTACCGTTTGTTTGGATACTATCTTGAACCAAAAAGAATTTTATGATGCAGGAAAACCTGTATTCTGTATATATGTTGCAATTGGACAAAAAGCGTCAACTGTAGCAGGAATCGCAAAAATGTTAGAAGAAAAAGGTGCAATGGCTTATACAGTTATTGTGGCTGCCAATGCTTCTGATCCAGCTCCGATGCAAGTATATGCTCCTATGGCAGGTGCTGCAATTGGAGAATATTTTAGGGATTCAGGTCGTCCAGCTTTGATTGTTTATGATGATTTATCTAAACAAGCTGTTGCTTACCGTGAGGTGTCTCTTTTATTAAGAAGACCACCGGGACGTGAGGCTTATCCTGGAGACGTTTTCTACTTACACTCTCGTTTATTAGAAAGAGCTTGTAAAGTAATTGCTGATGATGATATTGCTAAAAATATGAATGACTTGCCAGATACTTTAAAAGGTATTGTTAAAGGTGGTGGTTCATTGACAGCTTTGCCAATTATCGAAACGCAAGCTGGTGACGTTTCTGCTTATATTCCAACTAACGTAATTTCGATCACTGATGGTCAGATTTTCTTGGATGGTGATTTGTTTAATTCAGGGGTTCGTCCAGCGATTAACGTAGGTATTTCTGTATCTCGTGTTGGAGGTAACGCTCAAATTAAATCAATGAAAAAAGTAGCAGGTACTTTAAAACTAGACCAAGCACAATACCGCGAATTAGAGGCGTTTGCTAAATTTGGTTCTGATTTGGATGCTGTTACTTTAAACGTAATCGAAAAAGGAAAAAGAAACGTGGAGATTTTGAAACAAAATCTAAACGATCCTTATACTGTTGAAAACCAAACTGCCATTATCTATGCAGGTTCTAAAAATTTGTTGCGTAATGTTCCTGTGAATAAAGTAAAAGAATTCGAGAAAGATTACTTGGAGTTCTTGAACAACAAAAACAGAGCAACTCTTGATGCATTGAAAGCAGGAAAACTGACTGACGAAATTACAGACGTTTTGGAAGCAGCAGCTAAAGAAGTTTCAGCGAAATATAATTAAGACAGAAGTTAGAAGCTGGGAGTAGGAAGTTATATTCTTACTTCCCACTTCCATCTTCCCACTCCTAACTTTTACAAAAAAATGGCAAATTTAAAGGAAATCCGTAATAGAATTACTTCCGTTTCATCGACGATGCAGATTACTGCTGCGATGAAAATGGTTTCTGCAGCAAAGCTAAAGAAGGCACAAGATGCTATCACCGCAATGCGACCTTATGCCGAAAAATTGACGGAATTATTACAGAATCTTTCGGCTACTCTTGACGGAGATGTTGGGGGAGAATTCACAAAGCAACGTGAAATCAAAAAAGTATTGGTTGTTGCCATCACCTCGAATAGAGGTTTGTGTGGAGCTTTCAATACCAATGTAATCAAGGAAGTTAAAAACCGTGCCGATTATTATGCAGGAAAACAAGTTGATGTTTTTGCCATTGGTAAAAAAGGAAACGACATTTTGACTAAAACTCTTAAGGTTGTTGATAATCAAAGTCACGTTTTTGATCATTTGACTTTTGATAATGTAACTGTAATTGCCGAAACATTGACTCAAAAATTCGTATCTGGAGAGTATGACAAAATCGAATTGGTGTACAATCAATTTAAAAATGCTGCAACTCAAATCGTTCAGGTAGAACAATTTTTGCCGTTAGCTCCAATAAAATCAGATAAACCAGCTTCAACTGGTGATTATATCTTTGAGCCATCCAAAGAAGAAATTGTATTGACCTTGATTCCAAAATCATTGAAAACACAATTGTACAAAGGGGTTAGAGATTCATTTGCTTCTGAACACGGAGCGCGTATGACTGCCATGCACAAAGCAACAGACAACGCAACCGAATTGAGAGATCAATTGAAATTGACTTACAACAAAGCACGTCAAGCTGCAATTACTAACGAAATCCTTGAAATCGTTGGTGGAGCAGAAGCTTTGAAAGGATAATATTTTATTCTAAATATATTAGAAAGTCCCACAATTGTGGGACTTTTTTTGTTCAACTACTAATTGTTTCAGTCTTAGTTTTTGGGTAATTTTTTAAAAGCCACATTTTTTTCTATTAAAAAGTCCATTATTTTTAATAGGTTGGGGTTATTTAATACATTTTTCGAATTCGGATCATCATCACAAAAATCGAGGAAAAGATCGATTTCTTCTGGTTTTAATGCTAAAGTTTTCTTGAAAAAATCGGAATCTAAATTACTGTTGACAAGAGTTTTGAATTCCATTTCAGGAATTTCCTTTCTTTTTTCTTTTTCTTTTTTAAAAATTCCCAAAATCATACTACCAATTCGTATTAAGTCAGCACTGTTGACTAAAGTACCATCATAAACTCCCAATGGCTTCGGATTCTGTGCCGCTTTTTCCAATACTAATTGATCTACTTTTCCTTGTTCATAAGTTTTGTCCTTACTCAATTTTATAGTTGGCATTTTGAATACTACAACTTCATCCAATTCTTCCGTTTTTTTGATAAGTTTAATGACCAAATTGGTGTTCTGAAAGTCAACTTCTTTTATGGTTATTGTTTTGTATTCATAGTTTTTTGATATAAAAATAATTTCATCTCCCACTTTCGCAAAGATTGAAAAAACGCCCGAATTATTGGTAATTGTAGTGCCTTTAGAAACTAAATTTGCTATTTCTATTCCCTCTAAAGGAAAATCATTAAACATAACAGTTGCTTTTATTTTTCCTGTTTGCGAATGCAAAAATTGCGACGAAATAAAAAAACATGTCAGGAGTAATTTATATTTCATAGGCTTAATTTAGTGAAGTACTTCTATGCTAAAAAGCACTTTTACAATTATTAAGCAACAATAGTAGTGAGTTTTTCTTATGAATATAAAATACTTGTGATAGTATTAACAAATTTTGATGCTTTATTTATTACTACGATTATTTATTTTTATCCAAATAGCGATACATTTCTGACGCAGCCAATAAATAGGCTCCAACCCCAAAATCGGCAGTAGAATTAGCGTTAACTTGTTGTCCGGGAATGGCTCTTTCGCCAATGGGTTGCACATATCCAACAGTTCCATCTTTTTGGAGTGCCACTTTTGCTAGGTAGTTCCAACTCTTGGTTGCTACTGGTAAAAAGGTTTTTTTGTCTAATATTCCATTATTGATTCCCCATAAATAGCCATAGGTAAAAAAGGCGGTTCCACTGGTTTCAGGACCTGGTGTATGCTGTGGATCGAGCATACTTCTTGTCCAATATCCGTCAGGTTGTTGGGCTTCTTTTATCGAATTGGCCAAGAGCTTGTAGCGAGTTATAAATTCTTTTCGGATTTTGGAATCTTTGGGTAAATCCTGAATTACTTTGGCCAAAGCCGCAAAAACCCATCCATCACCTCTGGACCAAAAGTCTTTTTTTCCATTTAAGCTTTTATGTTTTGGATACACATATTTAGTATCTCTAAAATACAAATGAGCTTCTTCGTCATACATAATGCTATTGGCGTAGCTAAAATACTCTTGGAGTTTTTTCAAATAGAGTTCGTTTTCGGTAACCTTGTACAATTTGGTCATAACGGGCATTACCATATACAGTCCATCAGCCCACCACCAATAATCGTTGGCATTGGTGCTCATTTGGTATTCCATTACTTCGCGGGCACGTTTTATTTTTTCAAAATCTTTTTGCCCTTCCAAGTTGTAAATATCAATATAGGTTTGAAAACAAATTTGCCAATCGCCAAATAACACATAGTCTTTTGTTTCTCCATAATTGTATTTCCAATCTGATTTGGTATCGGATTGGGCTCCTTTGTATTTGTTTTTTTCGGCCCAAGCTTTCGAATAATCTAAATATTCTTGTTTTCCTGTTACTTTATAGGCTTCGATATTTCCGGTATGATAGGCTGCAGGATGCCAAAAAGCACTGGCTGGAATTGGGTGGTTTTGTTGCCAAGATTGATTTACTTGGTTGATGATGTCCAAAACATTTTGTTTGGTTTCTAATATCCTCTCGTTGGAATTTAATGTCACTTTTTGATTTAAACTACAAGAGCAAACTAAAAACAAGATTAGACAAAGGCTTATGATGCGTACTAGTTTAGTTGTTTTCATTATTATTTTGGTAATTGATTTATTTCTAACACTTGTATCATTGTAGGTTCCGTCTTGGCAAGTCCTTCGCCATCTATTTGATTGACGTCTTGAACAAAAATATGCAGTTTGTTTTTCTTGTCCCAAAGCGAAATGTCATAATTGGGTTCCCATTCTCCTACTGAACTAGTGGTTAAATCCATCACTTTCCAAGAGTTGACTTCATTTAGATTGGTATAAGCAATTGCAATTTTATTGTCTCTTTCTTTGTCTCGAAAAAGAAGATACAAATAGCGATTCTTTCCTTCTTCCTTAATCAACAGATCGGGTCTAGAAATCGGAATTTGTTTGGTGCCTCCACCTCCCAAATAGAAAGGCGTGAGTCGGAAAGCGGTATTGGTTTTTTTCCAAATACCATTTTCCAAATACACTATTTGAAATTGCGGAATAGTATTTTCGCTCCAATAACTGGCGATATAGGGATTTCCTTTGGCATCAGTCGTCATGGCCGTTTGATTGATTAAACTGCTTTTTTCCGGAATTTTCCAAGCCAATTCAGCCGAAGCAACCGTTATGGGCAAGGTGTATTTTTCTCCATTCGATTTTTCCCAACTTAAGCCACCATCTTTAGAACGAGCGTAACACAAATCGTGGTTGGTGGACACGTCCCAACTTTCTCTCCAAACCCAGGAAAGATGAATCACACCTTGTTGATCCATTTTGGCTTGCCAATAAGCGCTTCTGCTGTCTTCGCCGTTTAATAAATTAGTTTGCAATTGTGACCACTTCTTGTCTTTTAGATTATAGGAATTGATGACCATATTCCCTCTGCCTGAAGAACCTGAACGATAGAAAAACAACAAATTCCCGTTGGGCTGATTATAAAATTCAGGATATGTAACTTTTTGTTCGGAAATACCAGTCATCGATTCTTCGTTACCCAAATCCATACTTAAAGGCAATTTGCTTTTGGCATAGCGGAGCTTGGTGTTGTGATGATCCCAACTTACATGCAAATAACCTTCTCCATCCACGGCAATGCTAATGCTGTTGTGGGCATCTTTTACATTTCCTTTGTAAACTGTTTTAATCGTTTGCCAATTGGTACTGTTTAATTTTCTTTTCCCTAAAACCAATGTCCCATCGGCATCATAATAAGCAATGAATTGAAAATTTTTAAAACTTGTTAAAGCGTTTTTTCTAAACTTGACGGTATTAACAGAATTATTGCTCCAGCCATAACCAACAGGAGTTTCCACATTATTTTTTGTAGCACAAGCAAATAAGCTTAGTATACATAATCCACAAATAAAACTTTTATAAATATTCATCGAACTCTTCTCCTTTGATTTGTAATTAGAACTAAAATTGAATGGTTACAATTTAGTGCTTTAAATTCATTTGACAGAAAGTAAAAATAAAAGATTTTATAGATGATACTACTCAAAACACACCAGTTTTTGTATTTATAAACGAAATTCTTATTTTTTTTCATTGCAATCCATAAAATTTATGGTTTCACAAATATATGCAGATAGCTGTTTCGAGCTCGTTTATTTGAATCAATAAAATCAGCATTAAACCAAAGAAATGGTTATTTTTGTCTTTAAAATTAATAGACATACTCTTGGGATTATATAAAAACCTTTTCAAACAAACTGCTATATACGGACTCGCAACGGTTTTGCCTCGAATGCTGAGTTTTTTTCTGGTACGATTGTACACATCGAAATTACCCACAGCCGAATATGGTGAAATGACCATTGTACTTTCTTGGATGGTATTTTTCAACGTGATTTTGTCCTACGGAATGGAAACTGCATTTTTCCGTTTTTATAATTCCGAAGCAGACAAGAAAAACGTAATTGCCACTTCTACGATATCTATATTTTGGTCCACCATTTTTTTTCTTTTTGGAGCCTTAATTTTCAGAGAATCGTTGGCTTCTTACGCCAAGGTCGATGTGCAATATATTACTTATTCAATTTGGATTTTAGCACTTGATGCTTTGGTAATTATACCGTTTTCTAAACTTCGAGCCAACCAACGTCCAATGAAGTATGCTGCTATCAAGATAGGAAACGTTATGGTCAACTTGATTCTCAACATTTTCTTTTTGGTTTATTTACCTCAATTGGCTACGGATAATCCGCATTCATTCGCCGATAATCTATATATTGAAAATAACGAAATTGGTTATATTTTTATTGCTAATTTGCTGGCGAGTTTGCTGACATTAGTAGTGCTTTCGCCCAATTACTTCAATTTAGATAGAAGATTCGATAAACTTATGTGGAAAAAAATGATGCAATACGGCTTGCCAATTCTGGTGGCTGGAATTGCCTTTGCTGTCAACGAGCATTTCGACAAAATTTTATTGGGTTATTTACTTCCGGAAAACATTGCCAAATCTGAAGTTGGAGCATATTCCGCTTGTTACAAACTTGGATTGTTTATGGTTCTGTTTGCCACGGCTTTCCGTTTAGGTATTGAGCCTTTCTTTTTTAGTCATTCTGGCAACGAAAACGCACCACAGACCTACGCCGTTATCACCAAGTACTTCGTGATATTAGGTTCGTTGATTTTATTGGGTGTTATCGTTTTTGCCGACATTTTAAAATTGATGTTACTCGACAATGAATCCTATTGGGAAGCGATGAAAGTGGTGCCATTAATTATTTTGGCCAATTTCTTTTTGGGAATTTACAACAACCTTTCGGTTTGGTATAAATTGACCGACAAAACTCAAATTGGCGCTTATATTTCTATTGTTGGAGCCATTTTAACCTTGATTTTAAATTATGTATTAATTCCAAAATACAGTTATTTTGGTTCAGCAATTGCCACTATCGTAGCTTATGGAAGTATGATGATTATTTCTTATGTGCTTGGAAACAAGTATTACCCAATTCCTTATGATATGGAGAAAATTGGTGGTTATTTGGGCTTGTCCATCCTGTTTTCTATCATTTCTTTCTATGTTTTCCGTGAAAATTATTTCGTTGGAATCCCGTTATTAATTGGGTTCATGTATTTTGTGTATCACAACGAGAAAGAAACGATTCTAGGCATCTTAAAACGAAAAAAATAAGACAGGTTGCAACCGGTCTCTACAAAAACAAAACATAAAAATGAAAATCAACATCATCAACAAATCGCAACACGACTTGCCTAACTACGAAACCATAGCTTCGGCAGGAATGGATTTGCGCGCCAATCTAACCGAATCGATAACCTTGAAACCATTGGAAAGAACCATCGTAAAAACAGGTCTTTTTATTGAATTGCCAATAGGTTATGAAGCACAAGTTCGACCAAGAAGCGGTTTGGCTGCCAAAAAAGGAATAACAGTACTTAATTCACCGGGAACGGTTGATGCGGATTACCGGGGAGAAATTGGAGTGATTTTGGTAAATTTATCCAATGAAGTATTCGTTGTCGAAAATGGAGAACGCATTGCCCAACTCATCATCGCGAAACACGAAAGAGCCGATTGGATTGAAGTTCAGGAATTGTCCGAAACATCAAGAGGAGAAGGTGGTTTTGGGAGTACAGGTGTAAAATAAAAATTTAATAATTTAAAGATTCAATGATTGAATGATTTTTTAATCTTTCAATTTTTCAATTTCTTAATCTCTCAATAAAATATGAAAATAATAGTACCAATGGCTGGACGTGGATCCAGATTAAGACCTCACACATTAACCATTCCTAAACCATTAATTCCAATTGCTGGGAAACCAATCGTACACCGTTTGGTCGAAGATATAGCAGGAGTTTTGAATCAGGATATTGAAGAAATTGCTTTTATCATTCACGAAAGTTTTGGCAAAAAAGTAGAAGAAGACTTAATCGCCATTGCCGAAAAATTAGGTTCAAAAGGAACCATTTATTACCAAAACGAAGCATTGGGAACAGGTCACGCCATTATGTGTGCCAAAGATTCTTTGAGCGGACCAGCGGTTATTGCGTATGCTGATACCTTGATTCGTGCCGATTTCGATTTGGATCAAAATGCTGACAGCGTTATTTGGGTTAAAAAAGTAGATAAACCAGAAGCTTTTGGTGTGGTCAACCTGAACGAAGCCAATCAAATCATTGAGTTGGTTGAAAAACCAAAAGAATTTGTTTCGGACCTTGCCGTTATCGGAATTTATTATTTTAAAGATGTTGCCGTTTTGAAAAATGAATTGCAATTTGTTTTAGACAACAACATCATCAACGGTGGCGAATATCAAATTAACGACGGAATCAAGCAAATGATGGCTAAAGGCATGATTTTTGTACCTGGAGAAGTCGCCGAGTGGATGGATTGCGGAAACAAAGACGTTACGGTTGAAACCAATTCCAGAATGTTGGGATTTTTACATCAAGACGGAGAAGGTTTAGTTGCCAATAATGTGAAATTAGAAAATTCAACTATTATTCCTCCTTGTTATATTGGGGAAGATGTGGTTTTAATTAATGCAACAGTTGGTCCAAATGTATCTTTAGGAAAAGGCTGTCATGTAAGTAATAGTTCTATAAAAAACAGTTTGGTGCAAACGCATTCGCATATTAAAAATGCCAATTTAGACAACGCAATGATAGGAAGTCACGCAAGTTTTGACGGTAATTTTACCAGCATCAGCATTGGCGATTATTCGGTGTTGGAGTAATAAAGATGTATTAATTCCGGTTGAAAATATAAAGCTATTTACTTTTAAACCATTAAGAAATTAAGGCTCATTATGAATAAAAACTTAATTTTCTTAATTTCTTAATGGTTTGAAAAAAGCAACGGATTTTAATCCGTTGATTGTAATATTTGAAAAAATACAAATGAAAAAAACGGTTTTATTCTTTTTATTCTTGGTTTTGCTTTGCAATTCAGTTTCGCTATTTGCGCAAACCGAACCCGAGGAAATCAAGCCAGAAACCGACAAGTTCGAAGATTATTTTTATGAATCCTTAAAGCAAAAAGGAATCGAAAATTATGACAAAGCCATTACGGCATTGGAACAATGTTTGAAATTAAAACCGAATGATGCCGTCATTTATTCCGAAATGGGGAAGAATTATTTAGCCCTAAAAAATTATGAACAAGCTTATACTTCATTCGAAAAAGCTACACAAATTGACCCTAAAAACAAATGGTTTTGGGTGGGAATGTACGAGGTGAGTTATGAAACCAAAAATTACAATCAAGCCCTGATCTCGGTTAATAAATTGATTGAGTTTGATCCCATTTATAAAGAAGATTTGATGGAGCTTTACATAAACACGCAACAATTTGATAAAGCTCTCGTTCTAATCAATGAGCTGAATGAGACGATTGGAAAAACCGACAGAAGGGATGCTTATAAAATGCAAATTTTATCCCAGGGGAAATTTCAAAATGGTGAAATAGAGAATTTAAACCTTCAAATTGACAAAAATCCAAAAGAAGAATCCAATTACGTCACTCTGATTCGATTGTATTTGGATAATGGAGACGCCAAAAAAGCATTCGAAATTACCAAAAAATTGTCGGAAGCAATTCCAAATTCGGCGTGGGCGCAAGTGGGAATGTTCAAGTATTATTTAGACAATAAAGAAAATGAGAAAGCCATAAACTCAATGAATATTGTTTTGACAAGTCCCGAAATAGATTCTTCGGTAAAGCATCGAATGCTAAACGAGTTTTTGATTTTTGTAACCAAGAATCCGCAATACGGACCTGATTTGGAGAAAGCAATTGCCTATTTTGACAAAGACCCAAACATCAATGTAGCCAAGGAAATTGGGAAATATTTCCATAATAAAAAACAATGGGATAAAGCCATTCACTATTATGAATTAACTTTAAAAAACAGTTCTGGCGAATATGTCGAAACTAATTTGCTCTTGCTTCAAGCCTATGTTGAAACCAAACAATTTGATTTGGTAGCCAAAAAAGCAACTACATTGGTAGAAACATATCCTACCCAACCCCAGTTTTATTACTATTCGGGAATGGCAAACAATCAATTACAGCAATTCAAGAAGGCAAAGGAAATGCTCGAAATGGGTTTGGATTATCTGGTTGATGATCAGCCGTTGGAAATCAATTTCAACATTCAATTGGGCGAATCTTACAACGGATTGGGCGATTTCAAGAAAAAAGAAGAGTATTTTTCTAAAGCCAATCAATTATTAAAAAATAAAAAATAACAATTCAAATGAAGAGATTCTTAGCAATAGTGGTACTTGTTTTTTTGGTGTGTTTCAGCTCACTGACGTTGGTGTCCTGCAAATCAAAATCGGTTGTGGTGGAAACCAATAAGACGACGACCCGAATGACAGCCAATAAAATTATAGAAAACTACTACAACAATAAAATTGATTTTTCGACATTATATATAAAATCGAATGTTCAATATTCAGATGACAAGCAAACACAGAATGTTACCGCCGAGATAAAAATCAAGAAAGATGAACAGATTTTGGTGAGCGTTCGGTTTTTGGGAATCACGATGGCCAAAGCTTCAATTACGCCAACATCGGTAAGCTATTACGAGAAAATGGGAGGCAGTTATTTTGAAGGCGATTTCAGCACCTTAAGCCAATGGTTGGGTACGGATTTGGATTACAATAAAATTCAAAACCTGTTGTTGGGTCGCGCAATTGATGATTTGAATAAAGGAAAATACGCAGAGTCATTTACGGATCAAGTTTATAAATTAGAGAATGAATCGACGAGTAATTTCAAGAAATCCTTTTATTTTGATGCCAATACCTTTTTGTTGAACAAACAGGAAATAGCTCAAACAGCCAAAGGTAGAATGATTGAAGTGGGATATTCTAATAACTCAGTTTATACAGCAGGAACATTGCCTTTGAAGGTGCTAATCAATGCAATTCAAGAAAAAGGGAAAACCCAAATTAAATTTGAATACAACACCATTACGTTTGATGAAAAACTTTCTTTCCCTTATAGTGTTCCAGATGGTTATAAAAGAATTATAATTAAGTAAATTTGCACAAACTTATTTTAAATATGCCAAAATTTCTCCTAAGCCTGATATTTGTATGCTTGACTTCACTATCGTGGAGCCAGGATTCCCAGCAAGAAAAACTAGAAGCACGTAAAGCCCAAATTCAAAGAGAAATTAGGGAAAACGAAGAGCTGTTAAGATCGGTCAAGAAAAAAGAAAAATCGGCGGTGCACGTTATTGTGATTCAGGCCAATAAAATAAAACTGAAAGAAAAGTTGATTAACACCACCGAAAGGCAAGCGAAGTTGTTGAGCAATGATATGTACATCAATCAATTGAAAATAAACAAACTCAAAAGAGAATTGGAAGTGCTTAAGGGAGATTATGCAGAGATGATTGTAAAATCGTATAAAAGCCGCTCCGAGCAAAGCAGGGCAATGTTTATTTTGTCTTCAGAGAATTTTCTCCAAGCCTATAAAAGAGCTCAGTATATGAAACAATATACCAGTTACAGGAAAATGCAAGGTGTTGAAATAAGTTCAAAATCGAAACAACTTGTTGATTATAATGGGAAACTGGATGTTCAAAAAACGGCCAAGAAAAAATTGATTGCCGAAAACGAAAAAGAACGATTGTCATTGTTAAAGGAAAAGAACGAACAACAAAAAGTAATCAATTCCATCAAAAAAGACAAGAATAAAATTGCTGCCGACATCAAGAAAAAACAACAGGAAGCAAGAGCCATTGAAAAACAAATTGATCGTTTGATTAGAGCGGCCATTGCCGAAGCAAACAGAAAAGCAGCAGCAGAAGCCGCTATGAAAAAAGCTGAAGCTAGTAAGAAGGTTGGAGAAACAAAAGAAGAAACAAAAACACGAGCCAAAGCCATTGCCTCTTCTGCACCAGCAGTTTCTTCATCCAAAATAGTATTGACTCCCGAAGCCAAAATAGTTGCCGATAATTTCAAGGCAAACAGAGGTCGACTGCCTTTCCCTGTAGAAAAAGGTTTTATTTCTTTAGGATTTGGAGATCAGCCTCATCCTGTTTTTCCACATGTAAGAACTCACAACAGCGGTGTGGAAATCACAACAGAACAAGGAGCCAATGCCAGAGCTGTATTTGATGGCGAAGTGACCAGTGTTATGGTGTTGTCTCCCGTGAATAAAGCGGTAATGATTCAGCATGGGGATTATTTTACGGTATATCAGGGTTTAAGTTCGGTAAGCGTAAGCAAAGGCGATAAAGTAAGCCGAAAAGAAGTTATAGGTAAGGTAAGAACCAGCGGTGAAGGGAAAACAGTAATTAAATTCCTGATTCTTCAGAACACGACTTATAATAATCCAGCCAGCTGGTTGTCGATGTAAAAATTGAATTTAGAACAAATAACAAACCCGACAGTTTTCAAAAAGCTGTCGGGTTTTGTATTATTAAGTGTTTTGTTTATTGTTGTTGCTGTTCTTGCTGCTTCTGTTGGTGTTGGAGCTGAACATGATGTTGTTCGAGATAATCCAGTTGCGCTTGTTCCTCTACGGACATTTTTTGGAGCTGTACGTTATTGATTTCTTCAAATTGTCTTCCGTCTTCGTAGCCAATAGACACAGAAACCGAAAGTGTTTGTTTGGCAAATCCCTTGAAAGTTCCCTTTACAAGTGTGCAATCATAGAAATTTCTTCCCACCGAAAGTTTAACGTGATTGTCCATTGTCCAGATATTGTTGGTTGGATCCAATCCTAGCCAGCCTTGCGTTGGAGTGTAAATTTCTACCCAAGCATGTGTGGCACCTTCTCCTCTAAGACCACTTTCGTTTGGGCAAACATAGCCACTAACGTATCTTGAAGGAATTCCAACAGTACGCAAAAGCTGAAGCAGGACATGGGCAAAATCTTGGCAAACTCCCTTTCGGATTTCCAAAATTTCGTCAAGGGTAGTTTGTACGGTGGTAATCCCCTTAGTATAGGTGAAGTGTTTATATATGTATTCATTGCATTCTTGAGCAATGGCCACTATGGATTTCCCTGGGAGATTTATTTTTTTTAAAATAAGGTTGATTTGTTTTTGCTTACTGATAGTTTCGGGATAACATAGACGCTGCAATAAAATGCTGTTTACTTTTTCAATAGCCAAATCTTCTACCGTGGTAGCGTCTATTTCTGGGATTTTGAGCGAATGATTGACACGCACCAACATCCGAGATTCTATGGTCATTTCGGTGTGAGCATCCAAATTATTGAAATTTCCCACCCGGTTTCCATAATAATCTAGCGAAATTTCCACATTAGGATTATGACTTATTGAAATCTGGTGTTGTAGTACATCTTGATTGTCAAAGTTATGCGGAAACAATCGAATTTCATTGATACTTTCTTTTATGGGCCAAGTGTATTGGTACTTTGTGATGTGAACTATTTTGAAGACTGCCATTTTTTTTAGGTATAGGAGAAGAATAGTTTAGAAAAATCTGTCGAAAATTGTATCAATTGTTTCTTTGTTTCGTCCAAAACATCTTCTAATTGTTTGTTGGTCAGGTTGTAATAATCTGTAAATTCAATCAAGCTTTTTAACCTTCCGAATTGATTTTGCAAGGTTCGTGCTTCGCTCGAGTTGTTGTCCATAATTAGATAATCCAAATACTTGTCTATGTATTCTAATATGTAAATTACAGAATGAGAAAAATCCCTGTTGAAAATCACGTGTTGTACCACTTTGCGATTGTGGGAAATATTGCTGTAACTTTTCAAATATTGTTCATAACCCGATAGTGATAACAATAATCTTCTCCAGTGCAATAAATCTTCTTCTCCTTCAAGATTATAATTAATGGGTTTATAATACGCCTGTGTCATCGAAATGGTTTGCAAACAACGTTCTATATTTTTGCCAATACTTGAAAAGCACCAGCCCATACCTCTTGGCATCGTAACATGCAATATGCCGTTGTATAGCAAAAGATCTTCTTTAAGTTCGGTAATAACGCTAAGTGCTTCATGGGTTTCTAGTTTTTTAGACAATTCAGGTGTATTCATGAAATGATACATAGAGTTGATGTGCTCCCAAAGTTCTTTTGTTATTTTGTCTTGGGAACCTCTAGCGTTTTCTCGAGCTTTAACCACAAGATTTTTAACGGAATTGCTGTTTTGATTGTCACAAATGATGTACTTCAACACGAAATTAGTATCATATTGAGACTGTACTATTTGATTTTTGGACAAATCAGTGTAATATTCCAATAAAGGCTTATATCCTTGGGAATCATTCATTTCTTTATCAAAAGACAAGATGTAGAATGTGTTTAGCGTGAGAAGCATTCCATCCGCTCTTTCCATATATCTGTTGAGCCAGAACATTCCATCTGCAACTCGGCTGAGCATATTTGTTTTCATCTTAATTTGTCATTGCGAGGAACGACCTGTCCGCCGTGGCGGAAGCAATCTCATCCTCTTGTTAATACAATTTTTATTCTATTATCCAAGTGTCTTTACTTCCTCCACCTTGAGAAGAATTGACCACTAAAGAACCTTCGGTCAATGCTACTCTTGTCAGTCCACCTGGGACAATTTCCACGCCATTAGGACCACACAAAGCATAAGGTCTTAAATCTACGTGGCGCAGTTTTAGCTCGCCGTCAATCAAGCAAGGTACCGTGCTGAGTTGAATGATGGGTTGGGCAATGAAATTTCGAGGATTGGCCAAAATAGCAATTTTTCCTTTTTCGAGCTCTTCTTCAGTAGCTTTATTTCCCATAATCATTCCGTATCCACCACTTTGATTGGTTTCCTTGATGACCATATTACCCATGTCGGCAAATACCAGTTCCCGTTCCTCTAAGTTTTCCATTTGATAAGTAGGAACGTTTTTAAGTATGGGCTCTTCGTTGAGATAAAATTTAATCATATCGGGAACATAAGCATAAACAGCTTTGTCATCGGCAACACCATTCCCAACAGCATTGACTAAAGCAACATTGCCCTGTTTATAGGCACTTATAAGACCAGGGACGCCCAAGGTACTTTCGGGTTTAAAGACCAAAGGATCCAGATAATCATCATCCAAACGTCTGTAAATTACGTCCACTTGTTGTAAACCCGAAGTGGTTTTCATATACACTCTGTTGTTGTTTACAACTAGATCACGTCCTTCTACCAGTGGAACTCCCATTTGTCTTGCCAAAAAGGTGTGCTCGTAATATGCAGAATTATAAATACCCGGTGTTAGCAAAACTACATTTGGATTCGAAATGTTTCTAGGAGACATCGAAATCAAGATGTTGTGCAAAATCATAGGATATTTCCCCACCATACTCACGTGGTTGGAAGAAAGCATTTCGGGAAAAATTCTTTTTGTAATTTCTCTATTTTCCAGCATATAGCTCACGCCACTCGGACATCTAAGATTGTCTTCCAAAACATAAAATTCTCCTTTTGCGCCTCGAATCAAATCAATTCCGGCAATATGGATGTGTATGTTATGAGGCAATTTTACACCGTGTACTTCCTGTAGATAGTGCGGACATGAGGATACCAAAGCCGCAGGAATTAACCCTTCTTTGATGATAAGTTGTTCGTTGTAGATGTCTTCCAAGAACAAATTAAGTGCTTTTAGCCTTTGTTTTATCCCTGATTCTACTTCGGACCATTCTTTTTGGGTAATAATTCTCGGGATGATGTCAAACGGAAAAATTCTTTCGATTCCTTGATTGTCATCGCTGTAAACCGTAAAAGTAATACCCTGACTCATAAAGAAATCAGCTGCTTGTTTTTGTTTTTGAGTTAAATTTTCGGGATTAAGGTTTTGAATGGTTTGCAGCACTTTGGAATAAGAGCTTCGAACTCCTTTACTAGAAAACATTTCATCCCAACCATTAGGGTTTAATTTAGGTATCGACTTCACCATATCTTTCATTGTTAAATAGTAATACTTTTTGCTGTTTTTGTTGTAAAAAACAGTGATTTAAAACAAATTTATTATTTTATTTTTGCTATAATGTCTTTTTCGTTGAATATTTAACAACTTATGTCATATTCGTTATTTTGCCAATTATTTTTGGTAATTATATTTTTTTTCAATCTCGTTTTTTCTATTCTGCAATTATAAAAAGAGGTTAAATGCTAAACAACCCCTTTTTTTATAGGGTATATTTGTAAAAATAATTAATAATTATGAATTAAAGGTATTTTTAAATAGGGGATGTTGGTATAATTAATGTTTTTAATTTGGGTAACCTGATTATTAATTCGATTTACCCGATATTATTCTTAATTTAAGAGACCTATAGGCCTTAAAGTGTATTTTTTTATACTAATTTCAATTTAATTGGCATTATATGCAAAAAATCATCGTTATGAAATTGTCATTTTTTGAAGGAAGATTGTATGGCTTTGAATATTTCTTCAGTTGACAAGGAACCACTAACAATTAATCTCCTGATGGTGTATAGTGGCTCATTTGGGTCACCCTTGGTGGACAGGATAAAGGCAAGTTGGTAACCATTACTTTTCAGTTTAGGAATGCCCGCCTTGTTCCAAATACCCGATGGATAGGCAAAATAATTCACGGGTTTTCCGGTAATGGATTCTAATTGTTTTTTTGGATTTAGAAGCTGGATATCCCAATCTTTCCCTTTGTATTTTGTTATCGGATGATGATCCCAAGAATGTGCACCAATACTATGCCCGTTGTCCGATAAATTCTTGATTTGTGTTTTGGTCATGTATCCGGGGCGATTAATTGAAACCGTCATAATAAAAAATACGCCCTTGAAACCATATTTGTTCATTTCGGCAGCGCCAATACTGAACTGTTCTTCGCGAGTATCATCAAAAGTAATCATTACGGGTTTAGAAGGTAATTTTCCGTTGTGAGTTAAATATTCATCCAGTTGAGCAGGTAAAATAGAGTGAAATCCATTTTCTGATAATGCTTTCATTTGCTGTGCAAAAGCTGTAGGAGTCACGGAATATGTTCTCATATTGTCACCATCACTGGCAAGAATATTCCGGATGCGATGGTAGCACAACACAGGAATTTCTGGTTTTTGAAGAATAGTTGTCAGACTAGATACTGGTTTTCTTTGCTCATCCTTTTTGACTTGCAATTTAATAAAAGGAGCCTCTTTTTTTAATGCATCGGGTTTAGATTGACATCCTGCCAAAAATAGAAGTCCAACAAGAAATGGGAACAGAATATTTTTCATGATTCAAAAGGATTGCCACAAACTACTGGTACTGAATGTAGATGGGTTTAGGTGTAAGTTTTAATAATTCTTCGGGAGTGTACATTTGCCAATCTTTTTTATTATCGTTTTTATAAAATAATTTAAAGCCGGTAAACTGCACGGGTTCTCTGTAAATATACCTCAAATAGGTAGATTTTTTTAAAACTTTTGAACCAAATCCATCCATATCCATTACAATCTGTACCTCGGGGACTGTTTTTATTTTTTTATAATTGGTTACCATGCCTTGCGTAAAACGATGCACCACCAGCACTTTTGGAGGCAGTTTGTTTTCACGAACTATTTTTGCCAAAATGTCAATGGCATCGTTAATGTCGGCTGCCGTAAATGTGCCAATTTTTGTTCCGGGAATTTCTCCATTTTTCAACGAAAATTCGGGGTCAATTCCTAAATGAACATTGGACAATTTAAGATACGGCTCCAATGTGGCAACTTCGTTCTTTACAGTACTATGTCCAACTTGAACATCCAAAAACACCAAGGCGTTAATTGATTTTGCCCAATCTATAATAGTATCTATTTGTTTAAAAGGCATTCGCATTCGGTGTAAATTCGCTTTTCCAGGCGCACTTTGAGCGGTGATGGCAATGTAATGCAAGGCAGGAATCGTTTTTATAGTTGGATCGGCGGCTTGCCATTGAGCCACTTCCCATTTTAGTTTTTTTAACATAGCGTCTTTGGGTAATTCTCCCAAAATCCCCATTCTTTTGGAATACAGGTTTCCATAAAAAGCAATGATTCTATTATAGGGCAAGAGGGCACCCGGTAATGGATAAGGTTGGTTTTTTACAGGCCATCTGCCTGATGTGTCGTTGTTGCTTAATACAAGCATACGGTGGTTATAGTCGGCAGTGTCTATGATGGCGGCAGTGGTTTCAGGTTTTGGGCGGGTTGTTGTTGTTGTTGTTGTTGTTGTTGTTGTTTGTTTTTCAACAAGGGCATCGGTAGATTTGGCTCTGTCGCAACTACTGAATAAGAGCAAGGAAGAGATTATAAACATTCGAAACAGTATGTTATGCGCTTGCGTTTTCATAAGGCAGTATTTTTAGTTGCCAAATAAAGATAAGGAATTTAAAATCTAATTCTAACTTATAATGAAATATATTGGTCTGATTTTTTTAAACCTAAGCCCTAATATTAGGGAAACGAAAAAACCAAGAATTAGTGAGATGGAAAAAAAACTATTGTTTGAAGGTATTTTATATTGTAGCCCCGCCGAGAATCGAACTCGGATCAAAAGTTTAGGAAACTCCCATTCTATCCGTTGAACTACGGGGCTAAAAACCAATATCTCTATAAATGCCCTATTTTTTTGGGCTTTCTGGAATACAGCTTGATTCGTTTAGCTTCACAAATGTATCAAATTTATTTGATTCACATATTTTAAAAAAAGAGTGATTTAATGCGATTTTGAGCACTGATTTTAGAAATTTTAAAGGCAAAAACAGAGTCGAAAACAATAAGTTAAATCACCTAACAAAAGATAGTATTCGATTATATTTTGACAGTATAGTATCTTTTTAAGACTATTAATATTTTATATTTACAAGATTATAATATTCTCAAATTAAGACCGTATAATATGATTTTTAGAAAAATTCAGCTTATAATTTTATTGATTTCCTTTTCATTCGTTTCCATTGCTCAAAATAAGGAAGAAACCCATTCATTTTTTGAATATCAGGGAAGAGTAGAAAAAATGCAAGACAATAAAGTGATTTTAGTTGGATCTGCTTCCTCTGTTTCGTTTGATTTTAAAGGAAATTCCTGTTCCATTTCCTTGCAAAGTCTAGTAGATCACCAAAATTATGTTTCCTTGGAACTCGATGGAAAATACATTGGGAGAATCCGAATCGAAAAAGGCGAAGCCAAATCATTTCCTGTCACCATTTCGGAAAAGAAAAACACACATCGTCTTTCTGTTTATAAAGCTACAGAAGCTGCCAATGGAGGAGTATTATTTGCAGGAACAACGGCGAAATTAATAGTAAGTCCAAGACCTAAAACTAAAAAGAGAATCGAACTCATAGGCGATTCCATTACTTGCGGATTTGGTAATGATGCCACAACAATTCCCTGTGGAACGGGCGATTGGTACGACCAGCACAACGCGTATTGGGCTTATGGACCAGTACTTTCAAGAGCTTTGGATATTGAATATGTATTGAGTTCCGTTTCGGGTTACGGAATGTATCGCAACTGGAATGACGAGCATCTCGATGAGCCCATTATTCCTGATGTGTATGAAAATTTATATCTCGATAAAGACAGTTCTAAACCCTATGATTTTAAATTTCAACCCGATTTAGTGAGCATTTGTTTGGGAACCAATGACCTTTCCGATGGCGATGGCAAAAAACCGAGATTGCCATTTAATGAAGAAAAATACGTTTCGAATTACATCGAATTTATCAAAACCGTGTACAAACACGCACCCAATACTCGAATCGTTTTGCTCAACAGTCCAATGGTTTTTGGAGCTCGGAATGTAACTATGGTAAATTGTTTGAAAAAAATCATTCAAGCATTCGAAAATGATACAGTTCATAAAAAAATTGAATTATTCGAATTCCAACCAATGATTCCCAAAGGTTGCAATACTCATCCTGATATTGCCGATGATAAAGTGATGGCCGACCAATTAATTCCCTTTTTTAAAAAATTGTTAAATGAAAAATAATATAATCGCATTCGTTCTTTTCCTGATAATTTCAAATACGGCTTTCGCTAATGTTACGTTGCCGAATGTGTTTTCGGATAATATGGTTTTGCAGCGCAACGCCGAAGTCACCATTTGGGGTTGGGCTAATCCGCAGGAAGAAGTCGTGATTACGCCAAGTTGGAACAATAAAACCTATAAAATTAAAGCCAGCAATCAGGCGAAATGGGAAATCAACATTCCCACTCCAAAAGAAGGCGGCCCTTTTTCTATTTCGATAAAAGGTTACAACGAAATCGTCTTGAAAAACATCTTGATTGGTGAAGTTTGGATCTGTTCCGGACAATCTAATATGGAAATGAACGCCAGCTGGGGAATTGAGAATGGCGACGAAGCGGTAAAAAATGCCGTGAATCCTAACATCCGATTTTTTTTAGTGCCAAAATTAACCGCCACAGTTCCTCAAAATAACATATCTGGAACTTGGACGGAATGCTCGCCCGAAACAATGAAATACTTCAGCGCTGTGGGTTATTTCTTTGGAAAGCGTTTGCAGGAAGAATTGAAAGATGTGCCTATTGGTTTAATTTCGTCAAATTGGGGCGGAACGCCAGCTGAGATTTGGATGCCGGAAGAAGTGATTCAAAATGATGCCGTTTTATTGGAAGCCACCAAAACCCGAAAAGAAGAAAGATATGGACCAAACCAACCAGGGCGTGCTTTCAACGCAATGATTTATCCGTTGACGGGATTCAAAATTGCAGGCGTGATTTGGTATCAAGGCGAAAGCAATGTGGGTTCATCTGTTTACGACAAAACTTTTTCTGCTCTAATCACGTCTTGGAGAAAATTATGGAAATCCGATTTTCCGTTTTATTATGTTCAGATTGCGCCTTATAATTACGGTGAAAACCATTTTGGTGGCGCCATCATTCGCGATGCCCAACGAAAAGTGTTGCAAGATGTTCCGAATACCGGAATGGTAATGACCAGCGACATTTCGCCCATTGACGACATTCATCCAAAAGACAAGAAATCCGTAGGAACTCGTTTGGCAAATTTGGCTTTGGCGAATACCTATAAAACCATTACGACATTGGTAAACGGACCACTTTATAAAGGAATTAAAATAGAAAAAAGTAAAATAACGGTCACTTTTGAGTATGCAGATGGCTTGTATTTTAAGGATAAAAAAGCCGATTTGTTTGAAGTTGCTGGAGCAGACGGTATTTTTTATGAAGTTGTGGCAACTATTAATAACAACAATGTGATTTTACAATCAGATAAAGTGAAAAATCCAGTTAAAGTGCGTTTCGCTTGGAAAAACAATGCTCAATCTCAACTTTTCAATAAAGCTAATTTACCAGCATCGTCCTTTATAACCGAATAAATTATTCTTGTCCGCAAAAATTTTGCTTCGCTCTAAACCAAGAGAATGGATGAAATAATTAGTGCAAACATTAAAAAAAAATGATAATATTGACTTTTATTTTATGAAAAAATATAAAATTATAATTCTTTTAATAGTTTTTCATTTTCTAATAAATGGAAATACTGTATTGGCTCAAACGGCTATGATTAGTCCTGCTGATCGAAAAACCGAAAGTTTGAATGGCCAATGGAATGCAATTATTGACCCAACTAATACAGGAGAATGGAGAAAATTTTGGGAAGAAAAAAAGCCAGAGAAAAAAACCGATTTTTCAGAATATTCGTTTGAAGGGAGTTTGGTTTTGAACGTCCCAGCAGATTTTAATTCACAGCTGTCCGAATTGAATTATTATGAGGGAATTGTTTGGTACAAAAAAACATTTACCTATCCTGTAAAGAATGGTAAACGCTTGTTTTTGCATTTTGGCGCAGTCAATTATAAGGCAGATGTTTATTTGAATGGTAAACTTTTAGGTAGTCACGAAGGAGGTTTTACTCCCTTTCAATTTGAGATTACGAATTTGGTTAATGCTTCCGAAAACTCAGTGGTGGTTAGAGTGAATAGCAAACGACTCAAAGACGGAATTCCCGGCGAAGGATACGACTGGTTTAATTATGGAGGAATTACAAGAGAAGTGACTATTATAGAAACACCAATGTCGTTTATTGAAGATTATTCTATTCAATTAAAAAAGAATTCAAATAATGAAGTTTTAGGATGGGTAAAGGTAACTGGAGCTACTGGAGTCCAAAAAATAAAAGTAAGCATTCCCGAATTAAACTTGAATTACACTACAAAAACAGATGTAAATGGATATGCGGTAGTGCAATTTAAGTCAAATTTTACCCTTTGGAGCCCTGAAAATCCAACTTTATACAAAATAATTATTAGTAGCGAATCGGATAGTGTTACAGATCAAATTGGATTTAGAAACATTGAGGTAAAGGGCGCAAAAATAGTTCTCAATGGGAAACCTATTTTTATAAAAGCTATCAATTTTCACGAAGAAATGCCATTGCGTGGAGCAAAAGCCTATTCTGAGGAAGATGCTCTTTTGCTTTTGAATTGGGCAAAAGAATTGGGTTGTAATTTGGTAAGATTGGCACATTATCCCCACAGTGAACACACGGTTCGTTTGGCCGAAAAAATGGGGGTGATGGTTTGGGAAGAATTACCGATTTACCAACATATCGAGTTTTCGGCAGTTGGTGTGGAGCAAAAAATGGATTTGATGCTCAAAGAAATGATTAAAAGAGACAAAAACCGTTGTGGAATAATCGTGTGGAGTTTGTCTAATGAAACGTATCAGTTTACAGAAAATCGAGATAATGCTTTAATAAAATTATCCAAACAATGCAAAATACTCGATCCAACACGACTTACAACAACAGTGATTTGTACACAAGGCTATACCAATAATGAATTTAATGTATGGGATCCACTTTACAATTATTTTGATGTGATTTCAATAAATGAATATTTAGGTTGGTACACACCTTGGCAAGGGCTGCCAAAGGAAACAAAATGGAAATTGGTAAACAGCAATAAACCTGTCATCATTTCGGAGTTTGGTGGGGAAGCGCTTTACGGCAATACTGCTGAACCAAAAGATGCAGCTTCTTCTTGGAACGAATCGTATCAGGAGCAGATTTACAAGGATCAAATCGAGATGTTTGCAACGGTTCCTAATTTGGCTGGAGTATGTCCGTGGATTTTATGTGATTTTCGCTCTTTATCGCGATTGCACCCAGTGTATCAAAAGGGCTGGAACAGGAAAGGACTGCTATCTGATAAGGGTGAAAAGAAAAAAGCTTGGTACGTTTTGAAAGCGTATTATGAAAATGAGAATAATAATATTGAAAATAAAAAATAATGAAAAATAACAAATTAATCATCGCAGGATTTTTTAGCCTGATTACCATCGGAACTATGAACGCACAAAAAAAACCACATTTAGACAAAACAAAACCCATCGAAGACCGCATTTCTTTATTGATGAAAGAAATGACCCTCGAAGAAAAAGTGGGGCAAATGAACCAATACAATGGTTTTTGGGAAGTAACCGGCCCAGCTCCAAAAGGAGGAAATGCCGAACTGAAATACAAACATTTGCGTGACGGTTGGGTGGGTTCAATGCTGACGGTTCGTGGCGTGAAAGAAGTTCGTGCGGTTCAAAAAATTGCCGTTGAGGAAACCCGATTGGGAATTCCATTAATCATTGGTTTTGATGTGATTCATGGCTATAAAACTTTGAGTCCAATTCCGTTGGCAGAAGCGGCGAGTTGGGATTTGGAAGCCATCAAAAATTCGGCCAGTATTGCGGCTGACGAAGCTTCGGCATCGGGAATTAACTGGACTTTTGGGCCAATGGTTGATATTTCACGTGAAGCCCGTTGGGGAAGAGTGATGGAAGGATCAGGCGAAGATCCATTTTTGGGAAGCAAAATCGCAACGGCAAGAGTCAAAGGTTTTCAAGGAGAAACTAGAGCCGATTTATCGAAAGTCAATACAATTGCGGCTTGCGCCAAACATTTTGCAGCCTACGGTTTTGCCGAAGCGGGAAAAGAATACAACACGGTTGACATCGGTAATGCGACTCTTTACAACACGGTTTTGCCACCGTTCAAAGCGGCGAACGATGCTGGAGTGAGAACTTTTATGAATTCCTTTAATATTCTGAATGGCATCCCTGCAACAGGAAGCTCCTTTTTACAAAGAGACATTCTAAAAGGCAAATGGAAATTTGACGGATTCGTGATTACCGATTGGGCTTCCATTCGAGAAATGATATCGCACGGTTACGCCAAAGACGGAGCCGAAGCTTCGGAAAAAGCCGTAAAAGCAGGCTCGGATATGGATATGGAATCCTATTTGTATGTTGCCGAATTAGTCAAATTGGTCAAGGAAGGAAAAGTAAAAGAAGCCTTGGTTGATGATGCCGTTCGAAGAATTCTTCGTGTAAAATTCGAATTGGGATTGTTTGACGACCCTTACAGATATTGTGACGAAGCCAGAGAAAAAGCAACCATTGGCAACAAAGCCAATAACGATGGGGTTTTGGATATGGCCAAAAAATCAATCGTCTTGTTGAAAAACGATAAAAATTTGTTGCCATTAAAAAAATCAGGACAAAAAATTGCTTTGATTGGGGCTTTGGCCAATGACAAAAACAGCCCCTTGGGAAGTTGGAGAATCGCTGCTGATGATAATTCTGCCGTTTCTGTTTTGGAAGGAATGCAACAGTACAAAGACAATCAATTAACGTTCGAAAAAGGGGCTGATTTGACTATTGGAAAAACATCTTTTACAGCGGAATTGGTATTCAATACCACCGACAAAAGCGGTTTTGACGCTGCCAAAAAAGTAGCCGCCAATGCTGATGTTGTGGTAATGGTTTTGGGTGAAGTTGGTTTTCAATCGGGTGAAGGACGCAGCAGAGCCAATCTAGATTTACCGGGTTTGCAGCAAGAATTATTGGAAGAAATTTACAAAGTAAACCCGAATATTGTTTTGGTTTTAAACAACGGACGACCATTGGCTTTGCCCTGGGCAGCCGAGCATGTTCCTGCCATTGTCGAGGCTTGGCAATTGGGAACCCAAACAGGAAATGCCGTGGCACAAGTCTTGTACGGCGATTACAATCCGAGTGGAAAATTACCAATGTCTTTCCCTAGAAACGTGGGGCAATGTCCTATTTATTACAACAATTTCAACACAGGAAGACCCTCAAATGTTGATAAAAATGTGTTTTGGTCGCATTATACCGATGTGGAGAAAACACCACAATTCCCTTTTGGTTTCGGATTGAGTTACACGACTTTCGATTATAAAAATTTGAAAATCAATAAAGCGGCTTTTACCAAAGGTGAGCCTGTAAAAATTTCGGTTGAGGTGACCAATTCTGGAAATTACGACGGAAAAGAAGTGGTTCAATTGTACATTCAGGATGTTGCCGCCAGTTTGGCAAGACCCGTAAAAGAATTGAAAGGTTTCGAATTAATCGAATTGAAAAAAGGCGAAACCAAAACCGTTACCCTGACTTTGACCGAGAAAGAGTTGGGTTTCTTTGATAACGACGGCAATTATTTGGTAGAACCGGGCACTTTCAAAATTATGGTGGGAGGAAGCTCCGACAAAGGTTTGGAAAGTAGTTTTGAGTTGGAGTAAGTAATAAATCTTTCAACTATAGCCTACGGTTTCAACCTTGGGGAATGTGATTGGGATGTGTCCAACGGTTGAAACCGTTGGTTATGGTTTACATCAATATTATAAGAATTAAGTTAAGGTTTTTTGTCATTTCGACCAGCGGGAGAAATCACATAACGAGAGCAACTGATGTGATTTCTCCTTTGTCGAAATGACAACGCTAGAAGTTTTGGTTAGTTTAACCCGATTTGTATTTAAAAAACATGTCGGGTTTATTTGCATTATACACTTACGAATGCGAACTTTACCCATTATAAAACGAAATATCAAATTTTAAATCGATACAATGGAATACAATAGATGTGGAAAAAGTGGTTTGAAATTGCCGCAAATTTCCTTGGGATTATGGCATAACTTCGGTTCGGTGGATTCATTCGAAAATGCCGAAAGTATTGCCAAAGCAGCTTTCGACAAAGGAATCACCCATTTTGATTTGGCCAATAATTACGGTCCGGTTCCGGGTTCGGCGGAGACTAATTTTGGTAAAATCCTCAAAAATAATTTTCAAGGAAACGTGCGGGACGAAATCGTGGTTTCGACCAAAGCGGGTTACACAATGTGGGATGGGCCTTATGGCGATTGGGGTTCACGCAAATATTTATTGTCGAGTTTAGACCAAAGTTTGAAACGAATGGATTTGGACTACGTAGATATTTTCTATTCGCACCGTTTTGACCCAGAAACGCCTTTGGAAGAGACGATGACTGCTTTGGATTATGCCGTTCGAAGCGGGAAAGCTTTGTACGCAGGAATATCCAATTATCCTCCAGAACAAACCGCCGAAGCTTCAGCCATTTTGAAACAATTGGGAACGCCTTGCTTGATTCATCAAGTGAAATATTCGATGTTTGTTCGCACGCCCGAAGAAGGTTTATTGGATGTTTTGGGAGAAAAAGGAATTGGTTGCATCGCCTTTTCGCCATTGGCACAAGGGCTTTTGACCGATAAATACCTTAAAGGAATTCCCGAAAATTCGAGAGCATCTAATCCTAATGGTTTTCTAAAATCAGAAGATATTACCGAAGAAAAAATTAAGGTAATCGTTTCCTTGAATGACATTGCGCAAAGTAGAAACCAATCTTTGGCTCAAATGGCGTTGGCTTGGTTGCTCAAAGACAATAGAATTACCTCGGTGTTGATTGGTGCCAGTTCGGTGGGACAATTGCAGAACAATATTGATGCGTTGGGGAATATCGATTTTACGCAAGCGGAATTGGATAAGATTGAAGCTATTTTGGCATCGGTTTAGAATCATTTATGAAAAAAATTTCGCTTTTACTTTTAGTTGTTTTTCTTCAAAGTTGTTGGATTTGTCCCGAAAGACACAATTTAGAATTTGAATATGATACTAAAATTTTCAAAGTACTATCTGAAGGATACTATGTTGAGTCAATTAAAATAACTGAATATATCCCAAAAGAAGGATATGTAGAGTTTATTGATTCAAATTATGTTGAAATCAAACAAAACGGAAAATTATTAAGTAGGAGAATAGATTTAAGAAATTTGAATGAAAATTATAGTGCAAAAGGAATTGACATAAAAGAAATACTATCAAAAAAGGAAATAGCATTTGAAATTATGATTAAAAATCCAAAACTTAAAATTGAAGACGAAGATTCAAGATCATTTATTTATTTCGTTACAGATAAACTGACTAAAGGTAAATTGATTGTAGAATCAAATGGTTGTAAGTAACGTGCCATATTTAATTTGCAAAAAAAATCAGATAATTTTCCTAATTCTTTAAATACAAAAAAGCTATATATGAAAAATGATATAGCTTTTTTATTTGTAATTGATTAAGGGTAAGATATGTACAAATCTAAATTCCGCTCCCTTTTCTATTTACTTCAACTCCAAATTAAATTTTTTCACAATCTCCAAAGTCGATTTATCTGAAGAAAAAACACTGTTCAAGCCTTGTGGTTCTTGCGGTGGATCGGTTGTCAAAGGATCTCCGGGTTTCCATTTTCCGTCTGGGGTAACGGCTTTTCCTTCGCCACCAAATCCCCAAAAGTTAGCGGCTTGCAACACACCATTATTTTTACGACTTTCGAGAACTCTATTGAAGATATAATTGTAAAAAACATCTCTATTGGCAACAGATGAACTTGATATTAAACTTTCATTTTCTCTTGGCAAACCGAATTCTTCAATGATTATGGGTCTTTTTAAATTTTGCGCCACTTTGATGTGAGCATCAATATATTTCCCCGCATTTTCTAATGTGGTTGGCATAGTTTTTTCGGCATCGTCGGCTTTGAACCAATTCCAGTTTTTAGGCCAAATGTGCATCGTTAGATAATCGATATTTGGGTTTTGATGCGTTCTTTCGAATATTTCTATCTTGTCATTCGAACTATTCAAACCTTCGGAACCAGTAGAAATTAAATGGTTTTTGTCTAAACTATCCATCAAATCGACAATGTTGTTGAGCCAAGTGGTAAATTTCGCTTCGTTTTCCACCGTAAAAAGTCGGGGTTCGTTGCCTACTTGCCAAGCCATAATGGTATTGTCTTGGGTATATTTTCTTTTGGTGTACCCATTTGTTCTGCCCATAATAAACTTCACGTGATTGTTCAAAGCTTCCATACACGATTCGCAACTATAGAATTTTTCGGTATAAGACATAAACTGAGGCCAAGTATTTGGCTGTATAGCAGGAACTGGAATTGCTCCTTTTCCGCTCCATTCCAGGTATTGCGACATTCCACCAGACCATTCCCAGTTGTTGGTCAAAAATAATACGGCGTAGATCTTGCGTTTGCCCATTTCGGCAATCAGGAAATCCAAACCGTCCAGTAAATCTTGGTCGTATTTTCCTTGTTCGTATTGCAAAGCGGGACGGATGGTAAAATCGTATGTTCCGCCATCGCCACCAACAAGAATTCGCAAATTATCAATGCCATTTTTCTGCATTAAATCAAGTTCTCGAAGCAATCTTTTTCGGTCGCCCACTTTCTTCGAAGCCAACAAACTTCCGTACCAATAATTGGTTCCAATATAGGAATACGGTTGATCTCCTTTGAAGAATTGAGTTCCTTTGACGGTAATGCGTGGTTGCTGTTTTTGGGCAAAACCAATGGTTGTTACAAAGGAAAAAAGTAAAAATGTGAAGATTGAATATTTCATCTGATTGGATTAATTAGGCTAATGTAAAAAACTAATTCTTGATTCTGTGTATCAATTCGATGCAAGCTCTGCTGTTGTGGTACGGACATTTCCAGAAACCGGCTTTGTCTTTTTGGATTAACGAATAATCTTCATAAACACCCCAAAACCATTCGCCATTGTTTTTGTCGAGTAGGTGTTTTTGTATAAAACCCCAGTTTTTCAGGACAATGTTGAGGTAGTTTTCATCGCGGGTAAGTTGGTAAGCGTTATAAAAACCAATCATCAGTTCAGCTTGTGGCCACCAATGTTTTTCTTTTATTAGGATATTTTTTTTGGGTTCCAATTCGTACCATAAACCGCCGTCTTGGTCAATCCCTTCGATGGTGGCATCCGTCATTTGGATGGCGTATTTTTTGTAGCGTTCAATTAAAGCTTCGTGTCCAGAAATCTCGGCACATTGCAATAACAACCAAGCCGCCTCGATATCGTGTCCATACGAAATCACGTCTGGTTTTTCGACCCAATTTTCGTCAAAAAACAATCGCAAATGCCCCGTTTCTTCGTTGATAAAATGGGTTTCGATGACTTCGAGCAATTCGATAATGACATTTTTTAAGTTTTCGTCATTCCAAACTCTATACAAATTGGCATACCCTTCAACGATGTGCAAATGGGTATTCATCGTCTTTTTTTCATTGGCATCTTTGTCGCTCAAACGCAAATCTTCGATAGATTGCCAATCGCGGGTAAAAGCTTCGAAATAGCCTTTGTGAATTGGGTCGTAACTATATTCTTGAATTTTTTTATAAAGGGAAATAGCAAATTCTAATGCTTTTTCTTCTTTAGAAACGGCATAATATTCAGTCATTCCATAAATCACGAAAGCCAGGGCATAAATTTGATTTTTGGTATCTTTTGGCGAAGCATCGGCGTTGATACTCCAGTAAATTCCGCCAAATTCCGAATCATAAAAATACTTTAGAATAAAATCGAATGCATTTTTGGCAATCATTTTATGCGCTTCGTCTTTCGTAATGGAATACCCCGCAGAAAATGACCAAAGAATACGAGCATTTAATACAGCTCCTTTTTCGGATTGATAAATTTTGTGTTCCTTGCAATTTATTTGGCCAATAAAACCGCCATTTTTTTGGTCAATAGAATGCTTTGACCAATACTCAAGAATGTTATCGAGTTCAGTGGTTAATTCGGTTTTAAGATTTTTTAATTTTTGGGACACGGTTTATTTTTATGACTATTAGTTTACAGAAGCGGTCGAAGACCGCCAGACACTACCTCAAAGTCAGAGACTTTGCGGAGCGGTATTTGTGTGAAAGACGAAACATTTAAACCATTAAGACATTTAAGATTTGCAGTGCACTTAATTTTCTTAAATCTCTTAATGGTTTAAAATAGAATATTCACAACATTTTAGTAGAACCTTTTTAATAGCTATTTTGTTTAAAAGGCGGTCGGAGACCGCTAGTCACTTCCTCAAAGTCGGAGACTTTGCGGAGCTGTTTATTTAATTTCTTTGTTCTTGTTGACTTGTGCAATAATAGCATTCACGGAACCTGCTGATATAAAGGTGTCTTGTGGTGTATTCATCACATAATCCACCAACTTTTCGACAGAGGAAACAGCCACGTGCATTCTGGTATCTGAGGCAGCGTAATAGATAAAAACAGTTCCGTCTTCGTCTGCAATCCAGCCATTCGAGAACAAAACATTGGATACATCTCCCACTCTTTCTGAACCTTCAGGGGCCATAAAATGTCCCGCTGGAATGTGGGTCACTTTCGAAATATCATTCAAATCGGTCATGAATATATAAAGAGTATAGCGCAATCCGGCAGCCGTGTTTCGAACTCCGTGAGCCAAATGTAACCAACCTTTTTCGGTTTTAATTGGTGCTGGTCCCAAACCATTTTTTAGTTCATAAATGGTATGATACTGTTTGCCAAAGATAATTCTTTCCTCTTTTACGATTGGGTTTTCCATCGAATCAATATAACCCAATCCAATTCCGCCACCACTTCCCACATCGATAAATCCGTCTTGTGGTCGTGTGTACAAAGCGTATTTTCCATTAATGAATTCTGGATGCAAGACCACATTTCTTTGTTGACCCGCATTCGAAATCAAATCAGGCAAGCGTTCCCAATTTACCAAATCTTTGGTGCGCACAATTCCTGCATTGGCAATAGCCGAACTGGTATCGGCTTTTGGAGACTTTGGGTCTTTTCTTTCGGTGCAAAAAATGCCGTAAATCCAACCGTCTTCGTGGTTTGTAAGGCGCATGTCATAGACATTGGTGTCAGGTTCTTCGGTTTGTGGAATCACGCAAGGCTTTTCCCAAAATTTGAAATTATCGATTCCATTCGGACTTTCGGCAATTGCAAAAAACGATTTTCTGTCCACACCTTCCACACGGGCGACAAGAACATATCCGTTTTTCCATTTCATTGCGCCGGCATTGAATGCAGCATTGATGCCAATACGTTCCATCAAGAATGGATTTGTGGCTTCATTCAAATCATAGCGCCATTCAATAGGGGCATGATTTCGGGTCAGGACAGGATTTTTATATCGATTAAATATGCCGTTTCCCACGGTAGATTGTGGTTCGTTTTTTTTCTCGATCAGTTGTTGAAATTCTTTTTCAATTTCGGTTTTTCTTTTCTCGAAAGCTTTATTTGTTGTTGTATTCATGATTGATAATGCTAAAATCAAATATTAATTTGTTGTATTTCTCTTGTCGCCCAAGTCTTTTTCGATGGTTTCCAGTTTTTCTTCGGTCAGCGGATAGAATAGTATGAAAAGTACCGAAATTGCCGCCGCTACTGCCGGAAGAATGCTCAACATTAACTGGATTCCGTTTTGGGTCACCGCAGTTTGTTCCACATTGGCTTGAAAGCCATAATAGCCCAAAAGCCATCCTGTTGCCGCTCCACCAATTGTCCACCCAAATTTTTGCGACATCGAGGAAGCCGAAAACACAAGTCCCGTGGCTCTTCTTCCTTGTTTCCATTCGGAATAATCAGCGCTGTCGGCATACATAGACCAGATTAAAGGAAAAATGCAACCGGCACAAATGCTGATTAGGACTTGGAAAACCATAATCAGTAGTACGTCTTCTTTTCCGAGGAAATAGAAAATCACGCTTAAAATGGCCGCCATTGCCATAGCGCCAAAAAAGGTGTTCTTTTTACCAATTTTATTGGCAATTGGTGTCGCTGCGATTACTCCAATAATATTGGCGGCTTGACCCAAAACGAAGTATAAGGATGTAGGCGTCATGGCAAAATTCTCTCCAAAAGCATTGAAACTGTAGCTCACCGTACTGCTCACATAGTATTTAAAATAATAAACCGCGGCGCCATCACGGATAGAATTGAAAATCAATGCACCAATTCCCGCACCCAATAGAATCCACCAAGGGCGATTTTTCAAGAGGTCGTTTAAATCTTCCTTCAAGTTTGGCTTTTCGTCAGAAATGGGTTCCACTCTTTCTTTGGTCAATAAAAAACAAGCCCAAAAGAAGGTAGTGGTTATGATTCCGAAAACAATTATGGTGTATAACCAACCGGTTTTAGAGTTTAGACTTCCTCCAAAATGATTGACCAAAGGTTCTATCAACCAAAGAGCCAAGAGGCTTCCGCCAAAAGCAAAAACCATACGATAGGATGAAAGAGTCGTTCTTTCTTTTCTGTCTGATGACATCACGCCAAGCAAAGAAGCATAAGGAACGTTGATAATGGAATACACCATCATCATCAAGGAATAGGTTACGTAGGCGTAAATTATTTTTCCTTTTTCGTCAAAATCTGGCGTGTAAAAAGTCAAGATGCCTATTAATGCAAATGGAATGGCTGTCCATAAAAGATAGGGTCTGAATTTGCCCCAACGCGTTTTGGTTCGGTCTGCCATAATTCCGACGAAAGGGTCAAAACAAGAATCCCAAATTCGTGTAATCAAGAACATGGTCCCAACAACGGCAGGTGCCATTCCGAAAACATCGGTATAGAAAAACATCAGGTACATGCTGAATATTTTCCAAAACATGGAAGAAGCAGCATCTCCCAATCCGTAACCAATTTTTTCTTTTAAACTAACTTTGTCTTGCATTTTTTAGGTTTTAAGGTTTTTTGGTTAATCAATTATTTTTTATAAATTTTTTCTTTGGCAAGGTCTTTCTCGAATAAAATTTGGTCCAGATGATAAAAATCCACAAAATCTTTTTCGCTCACTTGGCCTTTGTAAGGTGCATAATAATGCATTTTTTTCTCGCTTTCTTGCCAGCCGTGGTTTCTCCAAACCAAAACGTAAGAGATTTTATAATCGCCAATGGCTTTTAGCAAAGTGTCCGTCCACCATTTGCTGTATGGAATGGCTTCGTAACCTGTTTCTGCGAAAGCCATAATTTTATTTTGCTCCTTGGCGACTTCATCCATTATTTTGAATTGACTTTGACAGTTTTCAATAAAGGAATTGTCTTTGGTCGGGTCGCTATATTGGTATTTGTCAAAACTCAAAACATCGGCATAATCTGATCCAGGGTAATATTCCAAGAATTCTTCTTTTGTTTTGAAATCAGCAGTGTTGTAAACGTATATTAAATTGTGAATTCCTTTTTTTTGAAAATAATCCAAGGTGAATTTCCATAAAGTCTTGAATTCTTCTGGGCTTGCGTTGTTTTTGCACCACCAAAACCAAGTTCCCGTCAATTCGTGATAGGGACGAAACAGTATCGGGATGGGTTTGCCGTTTTTGTCTGTTAGCGTCGAAATGTATTTTACGCCTTCATCTAGCCAAGACTTGAATTTCTCGTGACTTTCACCTCCAGGCAAAGCCGATGCCAAGGATTTTGGAGAAGTGTCCCAAGCGTTTTTACCAGTCAAGGGATTGTCGAAATGCCAGCTAAGGGTAATTACTCCGCCACGAGAATAACCATCCTTGATATATTGTCGCATTTTGTCAAAAGGAACGCCGTCGATATTCTTTTCTGATTTTTTTTCTAGACCTGCAAGATCCCAACCATAGACTGCGGGATAATCGCCGGTAACTTCTTTTACGTCGCTTTTTCCGGCTTCATATTTCCAGTTCACACCGTAGGCCAAATCGTCTTGGTGGCCAAACAAGATTCCTTTTTGGGTTATTTTTTTTAAATTGTTGTACAATACTTTGGTTTCGGATGTCGATTTTTTGTCCGAAAGAGACGATTTCGTATCAATGGTTTGGGCTTTAGAAGAACACGAGAATCCTATTGATAAATAGATACATAGTGCCGTTATTTTTTTTCTCATGTAATTGATTGTTAATTCGAAAGCTAAAAAAAACTTATTTATTTTTAAAAATTGATTGTTAATACATTTTAAAATGCCTATTCTTGAATTTCAATAAACTGAAAGATTTTCGAAAGATATTGTCAAAATTATAAAAACTTGACCTATTAAAAGAGATTAATGTTTTTTGTAAATATTAATTCTAAAGATATTGCAATTATATATTTCAAAGGTAATTTGATGATACTGTCTGAAATAATATTATTTTATCAATATTATATTATATTATTGCAAATAAAAATTGGGCAATGAGTAATCTTAAAAATTTTTATAGAGAAATTCCTCCACTTTCTCCGCATGACAGCTTTTTAGTTTTTGATAGAGTTAAAGATACTTTTGATTTTCCGGTGCATTATCATCCAGAGTTCGAGATTAATTTTATTATAAATGGTAAAGGTGTAAAACGTGTTGTTGGCGACAATATCGAAGAAATCGACAACATCGAATTGGTTCTAATTGGGCCTAATTTGTATCACGGTTGGGAACTGAATAAATGTTCCAGCAAACAAATTCACGAAATCACGATTCAATTTCACAATGATTTATTTCCAGAATCGATGTTGTCTAGGAGAATAATGGGGCCTATAAAAGATATGTTTAACAGGTCGATTCACGGAATTTTATTTTCAAAAAAAATAGCCGAAGAACTTACGCCAAGGCTAATTAAACTTTCAAAATTAGACGGTATGGATTATTTTTTGGAGATTACCTCTATATTATATGATCTCGCCAATTCCAGAAATCAAAGACTATTGTCAACATATACAGTTGATTACGATGTTTTTGAAGATTATGACAAAATGAAATTGGTTTATGAATATGTGCAAAAAAACTTTGCCGAAAAAATATCCTTGGATGAGGTTTCCAGAGTGGCCAGTATGACAAGTATCTCTTTTAATAGATTTATAAAAAAGCGAACCGGAAAAACTTTTGTCAATTATATTAACGACATCAGGATAGGTTATGCGGCGAGATGGCTGGTGGAAAAAGATTTAAGTATTTCCGAAATTGCATTCAAGTCTGGCTTTAACAATATCGCCAATTTCAACAGAAGTTTTAAATCAATCAAAAATCGCACCCCAAGTCAGTACCGAGAAGATTACTCGGGTTTGAAACGCATCCTTTAATTTTTACATTAAAATTTACCCAAGTTCGGTTTGCCATTTTTTTCAAAGATTTGCTTCAATATGATACTTTCAGATTGCACTTTTTAAGTATTCAATTTTTGCAATTTTTGAGCATAAGTACAAATTATTTTCATTGTGATTTTTGGTTTTATGAAAAACTAAATAATAGTATGTAAAGTTTTTGATTGTATTTTGACAATAAAGTATCATTTTCCTTAGTCAAAAACTTCTATTATTGTATGTTACATTAGTTATTTAAGAATCTTAAAATGAAAAATTCCAGTCGAATACCATTTCTGTTACTTATTTACTTTAGTTTTTGCTTTTCGGTATTCTCGCAATCGGCTTTAAATAGCAAGATTCGAGAACACATTTCCATCGATAAAAATTGGCAATTTGCCTTTGGTCATCCATTTGATACTTCCAAAGATTTCAATAACGGAACGGGTTATTTCTCCTATTTAGCCAAAACCACTTATGGAGATGGAGCAGCTGCCGCAGATTTTGATGATCGTTCTTGGCGAAAACTCGATTTGCCACACGATTGGGCTGTCGAACAAGGTTTTAGCGAAAAAGCCAGTTACAGTCACGGGTTCAAAAATATTGGAAGACCTTTTCCAGAAGCCAGCATTGGTTGGTATCGAAAAAAAATAATCATTCCAAAAGAAGATTTGGGACGCAGAATCCATATCGCTTTTGATGGTGTTTTTCGCAATTCGATTGTATGGTTCAATGGACATTATTTGGGAATTAATCCATCAGGTTATTTGAGTTTCGAATACGATGTTACCGATTATATTAACTATGGTGGCGAAAATACTATCGCTGTTCGAGTGGATGCAATGATGGAAGAAGGTTGGTTTTACGAAGGAGCTGGAATCTACCGACACGTTTGGTTGAACAAAACCAATCCGTTGCACGTTCCCGCTGACGGAACTTTTGTAAGCACAACCAAATTAAATAAAAATAATGCCGAATTAGCTTCAAAAGTTTCGGTTATTAATGAAGGAGCGAAAAATCAAAATTTCAAAATCGTTCAAACTGTTTATAATAGTGAAGGAAAATCTATTGCCACTGCTACGATCGATAATCTGAATTTGCGACCAATGGAAACCAAAGAATTTGAAGCCACATTATCCGTTGCTAATCCCAATTTATGGTCAGTAGATAATCCGTATTTGCACAAAATGGTTACAAATATTTATTCTGAAACCGAATTAACAGACACACAAACCACCACTTTCGGAATCCGAACTTTGCGTTTTGATGCCAATAAAGGGTTCTTTTTGAACGGAAAACACCTTAAAATAAAAGGAACTAATAACCACCAAGATCACGCTGGAGTTGGTGCGGCAATGCCAGATGGTTTGCAGGATTTTCGGATAGCGACTTTAAAATCTTTTGGTTCTAATGCCTATCGTTGTTCGCACAATCCACCCACTCCAGAACTATTGGATGCATGCGACCGACTGGGAATGCTTGTGATTGACGAAACTCGTTTGATGGGAATTACAAGCACCCAATTGAGCGAATTAAAAAGAATGATGCTTAGGGATCGAAATCATGCTAGCGTAATTAGTTGGTCTATTGCCAATGAAGAATGGGGAATTGAAGGCGACATCAAAGGAGCAAGAATGACCAGAACCATACAAGATTATGCCAAAACCATCGACACCACAAGAGGAATTACGGCAGGAATTAGTGGTAATTGGGATAACGGTATTGCAACTGCGGTAGATGTTATTGGCTACAATTACATCAAACACGGCGGCAAGGAAACCACCGACAAACACCACAGAGAATTTCCAAATTTGGCCAGTTGGGGTACTGAAGAAGGCTCCACTTTTGCCACCCGAGGAATCTATTTTGAGGACAACGAAAAACAATACAAACCGGCTTACGATTTACCACAATCGGCTAATGCTCACAGTATAGAACAAGGTTGGAAACATTACGATTCTCGCGATTATCTCGCCGGAATGTATATTTGGACAGGTTTTGATTATCGTGGCGAACCCACTCCGTATGTTTGGCCGGCAACAGGATCTTATTTTGGAATGCTCGACCAATGCGGTTTTTACAAAGACGATGCTTGGTATTTAAAATCTTGGTGGGGAAGTGAACCTGTTTTGCATCTTTTGCCCCATTGGAACTGGAAAGGAAAAGAAGGACAACCCATTGAAGTGTGGGCTTACAGCAATTGCGATGAAGTCGAACTTTTTCTAAACAAAAAAAGTCTTGGTAAAAAAGCAATGGAAAAAAATGGCCACTTGGAATGGAAAGTAAATTACAAAGCAGGAATATTAGAAGCTATCGGCTATAAAAACGGCAAGAAACTTCTAACAGAAACCATAAAAACCACTTCCAATGCTGTTGCTCTTGGTTTGCAATCTAACGTTAAAACTATAAAAGCCAATGCCACTGATATAGCGATGATTACCGTCGATACCAAAGATAAATCAGGCTTGCACGTTCCCACTTCCGAAAATGAAGTTGTTTTCACCATTTCAGGGCCCGGAAAAATAATTGGCGTTGGAAACGGAAAACCAACTTCGGTTGAACCTGACCAATTTTTGGAACAAAATACGGTTATCAATATTTCAAATCTCAAAGAAAAAATCATTAATTCTATTTCAGATACGGCTGAAGCAATAGATAATCTGGATGTTTCCAATTGGGATAATGCTTTCAAAGACAGTCGCGATACCATTTTTGGAAAGAAAGCCAAAGCGGTTGTGTATCGCACTACTTTTGATTTGCCAGAAAATTTAAAGGAAGCCAAAATCAACTTTTTTTACAATAGTATCGGAAAATCGCAATCCATTTATGTAAACGGAAAACAGATTGCAAACGCCCTTCCCGAAAACAAAAAAGGAGACACTTTCGTATTGGACAAAACCATTCTTCGTGCCGGAATAAACACAATCGCAATAGTTGCAGAACCTTTAATTTACCAGTACAAATGGGGAAGTGTTAACACCGATCCGGGAACAATCCAAATTCTCACACCAGCACCAACTTGGAAACGCACTCTGTTTAGCGGTTTGGCACAAGTCATCGTGCAATCCACTGGGGAGGCGGGCGAAATTGTTTTGACAGCAACTAGCAATGGATTAAAGAAAGCTGAAATAAAAATACCATCAATTAAATAAAAACATAAAATGAAAAAATTACTCCTCAGTTTGCTTTTATGCGGAACAACAATTCTAGGTTTTTCTCAGGGAAATACTCGAAAACTAGAATTAGGAAAATACAAAGGCTTGGCAATGACGCCACCAATGGGTTGGAATTCTTGGAATACTTTTGCCACCAATATCGACGAAAAATTAGTCAAGGAAACAGCCGATATTATGGTGTCATCAGGAATGGCGGCGGCTGGTTACAATTATATTGTACTCGATGACGGCTGGATGACCAAAGAGCGTGATGAAAATGGCGATTTAATTCCCGACCCAATAAAATTTCCAAGCGGAATGAAATCCGTAATCGATTATGTGCATTCCAAAGGATTGAAATTTGGATTGTACAATTGCGCCGGAACACAAACCTGTGCCGGTTATCCAGGAACTCGTGGTTACGAATATCAAGATGCTCGTTTTTATGCCAAATTAGGAATCGATTTTCTGAAATACGATTGGTGCAACACGGCAGGAATCACAGCCAAAGAAGCCTATAACACTATGAGCAATGCCTTGAAAGTTGCCGGAAGACCAATCGTTTTCAGCCTTTGCGAATGGGGAGACAATCAACCGTGGGAATGGGGAGAACCTGTTGGAAATCTTTGGAGAATTTCGGGCGATATTTATCCTTGCTTTGATTGCGAATTCAAGCACCCAGAAAATTGGTCGTCTTGGGGATTTATGAAAATTGTCGAAATGCGAAAAGACATTCGAAAATATTCAGGCCCTGACCATTGGAACGATTTCGATATGATGGAAGTAGGCAACGAAATGACCACCATCGAAGACCGATCTCATTTTGCGATGTGGTGTATGATGGCATCTCCTTTAATCGCTGGAAATGATTTCCGAAAAATGAAACCAGAGACATTGGCCATTTTGACTAACAAAGAACTAATTGCTGTAAACCAAGACAAATTAGGAATTCAAGGATTCAAATTGACGATAGAAGACGGAGTGGAAGTTTGGGTAAAACCTTTATCCGATGGCGCTTGGGCAATCACATTTTTGAACCGAACTGAAGTGGCTAAAAAAATCAATTTCGATTGGAAGAAAAACCCAATCAAGGATGCTGATTTTGTTTATGAAGCCGATTTTAACAAAACCATTTTCAAAATCAAAGACCTTTGGAAAAACAAAGAAGCAGGAATGACCAAAAAGAATTTCACCGCAAATATTGTCGCTCACGATGTCATTACACTACGATTAATTCCTTGAAATGATGAATTTCAAATTTAAAATTATATTGTTTTTGCTTATATTCAGTAGTGGTATGGCAAACGCACAATTCGTAAAAGAGCACGGTCGACTTAGCGTGAAAGGAACACAATTGGTAGATAAAAACCAAAAGCCAATTGTTTTAAGAGGAGTAAGTTTAGGTTGGCATAGTATGTGGCCAAGGTTTTATAATGAAAAAGCAGTTGGTTGGTTAACTAAAGATTTTAAATGTACTATTGTTCGTGCGGCAATGGGTATCGAAGCAGGAGCGCATTCCTATAGAAAGGAACCCGAATTCTCCAAAAACAAAATTGAAGCTGTTTTAAAAGGAGCTATCAAATCCGATATTTATGTCATCATCGATTGGCACAGTCACAACATTAATTTGAAAGAAGCTACAGCCTATTTTGATGAAATTTCCAAGAAATACGGAAAATATCCCAACGTGATTTACGAGGTTTATAACGAACCAGACTATGAAACTTGGCCAGAAGTAAAAGCTTATTCTGAAGCCATAATCAAGGTTATCAGAGCCAATGACCCCGATAATATTATTTTGGTTGGGTCGCCACATTGGGATCAAGATGTCAATCTTCCGGCTGCAGACCCAATCAAAGGCTATGATAATTTGATGTACACGATGCACTTTTATGCTGCAACACACAAAAAAGAACTTCGAGACAGAACAGATGAAGCCCTAAAAAGCGGTTTACCCATTTTTGTTTCAGAATCCGCAGGAATGGAAGCAACTGGAGACGGCCCAATGGATTACAAGTCTTGGCAAGAATACATCGATTGGATGGAATCCAAAAAAATCAGTTGGATTACTTGGTCTATTTCCGATAAAGACGAAACCTGTTCGATGCTGAAAAAATCTTCCCATTCCGAAGGCAATTGGAAAGATGAAGATTTGAAAGAATCTGGTTTTAAAACGAGAGAATTATTGAGAAAGTATAATAAGGAAAAATGATTAATGACATCTAAACACGAGGTTAAATTGTACTTAAAAGGCTGTTCGATAGTGATTTTCGGACAGCCATTTTTAATTAGTGTAATTCCTAGAATTATAAAATTTTCGGCAGTATTTATTTGGATTCTGAAAGTCTATGTTATTTTGTCCTAAAAAACACCAAATTACAATCCTGCTATTTATGAGCTATTTTTTTGCCATATTAATTTGTTTTTATGTCTTTTTTTAAATTACATTTACAAATGTAAATGATACACTTATAAATAAATTGTTTCACAAAAAAAATCATATAAAATGATTCGATCTAAATTTTATAAAATCGCACTGTCAGTTTTATTGTTTTCGATAATGGGATATAGTGTTCAATCCCAGACCAAGAAAGACTTTCACGATTGGGCAGCGACTCCTCCGATGGGCTGGAACAGCTGGGATTGCTTTGGCCCAACGGTTACGGAGGCCGAAGTGAAAGCCAATGCTGATTATATGGCTAAATACTTAAAACCGTACGGATGGGATTATATAGTAGTCGATATCAGATGGTATGTGGGTAACGACAAAGCCCACGGATACAACGAAAAAGACCCTGATTATGTCTTGGATCAATACGGTAGATTTATGCCTGCCATCAACCGTTTTCCTTCGGCAGCGGGAGGAAAAGGCTTCAAACCCTTGGCCGATTATCTTCATAAAAAAGGCTTGAAGTTTGGAATTCACATTATGCGCGGCATTCCCGTTATAGCCGTAAAACAAAATTTACCTATTAAAGGAACAAATTTTACAGCCAAGGATATTTATTCGGATAAAGACCAGTGTACTTGGTTGCGCGATATGTACACCGTGGTTCCAAGCAAGCCGGGAGCACAAGAATATTATAATTCACTTTTCGAATTGTATGCTTCTTGGGGACTTGATTTTGTAAAGATAGACGACTTGTCTTCTCCCATTTATTTTGAGGGAGAAATTGATATGATTCGCAAAGCCATTGACCGCACGGGACGCAAAATTGTCTTGAGCACTTCTCCCGGAGAAACCCCAATCGCTCACGCCGATCACGTTCAAAAAAATGCCAATATGTGGCGAACCGTTGGCGATTTTTGGGACAGTTGGCAACAATTAAAAGACCATTTCGAAGTCTTTGAACGTTGGAATAAATGGCGTGCCTACGGAGCTTATCCCGATGGTGATATGTTGCCTTTGGGGCGAATTGGCATCCGCGCCGAAAGAGGCGATCCTCGTATGACGGCATTTACCAAGGATGAACAATATACCTTGATGACTTTATGGAGCATTTTCAAATCGCCTTTGATGTTTGGCGGCAATCTTCCCGACAATGATCCTTTCACACTTTCGTTGTTGACGAATAAAAATGTGTTGAAAGTGTTGAATGAAAGCACCAATAACAAACCACTTTTTACCGATAAAGACAAAGCCGCTTGGATTGCCGACGAACAAAAAACGGGAGCCAAACATTTGGCGGTTTTCAACACTTCCGATCAAAAATTGGTAACCGAAGAAAAAGCAGCTTGGAACAGCGGATTAATCACGAAAGCAACTCCAAGTCAAAGTGCCAAACTAGATATTGATATTTCGAATGCCAAAAAACTGTATTTAGTGGTCAATGATGGCGGAGACAAAACCGATTGGGATCACGCCAACTGGATTGAACCTACTTTATACAAAGGAAAAGATTCTATTAAATTGACAAGTCTAAAATGGAAAAAAGCCACATCAGGCTGGCAAAAACCAAAGATGAACCAAAGTGTTTCCGGCAATAGCCTCATTACGAATAAAGTTAAATATGAAAATGGTATCGGTACTCATTCCAATTCCATTATAGAATTTGATTTGCCCGAAGGTTGCACTCGTTTCAAAGCCATTGTTGGATTGGATGAAGCCTGTATTTCTCAAAATGTAGGTGCCACGGTTAAATTTCTAGTATTTACCCAAGATCCTTCTGGACCGCCACCTCCACCAAGTGCAAAAATCCCCGTAAACCTGAAAAACTTTGGACTATTGGACAAATATTTGATTACTGATTTATGGTCGGGTAAAGTAGTTGGTGAATTTTCGGGCGAGTTTGCTCCCGAAATCAATTCGCACGGAGCTGGCTTGTATAAATTGGTTAAAGTGTCGAAATAAATCTCATTTATAACAATATGTATTCTATCCCGATAAAAATGAAATCCCTTATTGTTGTTGGCATCCTACTTTTTGTAGGTAACACGGTTTTAGCACAGAAAACCAAAGTTCCCAAAGAAAGAGATATGGGTGGCTATTTGATGGTTTATTTTAAAGACGACACCCACGGTTTGTATATGGCGTTGAGTAAAGACGGCTATAGTTTTACCGATGTGAACAATGCAAAACCTATTATAGCTGGCGATACAATAGCTGAACAGAAAGGAATTCGGGATCCATACATTTACCGAGCACCCGACGGAATGTTTTATTTGGCTTTGACAGATTTGCATATTTATGCCCAAAAAGCAGGTTTTCGAACTACCGAATGGGAGCGTGATGGCAAGCAATACGGCTGGGGCAACAACCGTGGATTGGTGTTGATGAAATCACCCGATTTGATTCATTGGTCGCATTGCGTTCTTCGAGTGGATCAGGCTTTTCCGGAATTGGCAGACATTGGTTGTGCTTGGGCTCCTGAACTGGTCTATGACGACAAAAAGCAAAAGACAATGATTTACTTTACGATGCGCTTTGGCAAACAAAAAGACAAAGTGTATTATTCCTATATGAATGCCGATTTTACAAAACTAGAATCCGCTCCAAAACTATTGTTCGACTATCCAAAAGATGTTGCCTATATCGATGCCGACATTACTAAAGTTGGCGATAAATATCATTTGTTTTACGTGCCACATGATGGAACTGCAGGCGTTAAACAGATGGTTTCTAATCAGATTAATACAGGCTATCAATATGACGATAAGTGGTATGATCCTGAAAAAGTAGGTTGCGAAGCACCAACAATTTACAAACGTATTGGCGAGAATAAATGGGTGTTGATTTATGATATTTACCGTATCAATCCGCACAATTTTGGGTTTAGTGAAACTTCTGATTTTGTCAATTTTAAAGACTTGGGTCATTTCAATGAAGGCGTTATGAAAACGACCAACTTTTCGTCACCAAAGCATCCAGCGGTAATTCATATTACCAAAAAAGAAGCTCGAAAATTGGCTAAAAATTGGAATTGTGATATTAAATTTTAAATGAGATGATACCAAATAGCATTAAAAAAACACTTTGGTTCGGACTTATATTGGTTTCGATTACTAGCGTTTTTGGGCATTCAGCTCAATTACAAACATTTTCTTTGTCGTCGGTTCGTTTACTGAAGAGCCCTTTTAATGTTACTCAACAAACAGACTTGATGTATGTTTTATCCCTATTTTATTAATGTAATTCAAATTGATACCAAATGAATAACGAAAAAAACAAAATGATTGTAAAAAGTAAAGTGGCAGTCCTATCCTTTGTAGTTGTATTTTTATTTATCAGTTTAAGACCAGCCTTTTCGCAAAATAATGAAAAACCAGTCGAAGTAAAAATAATGCTGGACAAGCCAGTGGGCGATATGTATCCAATGTGGGCGTGGTTTGGTTATGACGAACCGAATTACACCTATATGAAAGATGGTAAAAAGCTGTTGACAGAATTGGCGGAACTTTCGCCTACGCCAGTATATATTAGGGCTCACAGTTTATTGGTAACTGGAGATGGAGTAGCCGCCCTAAAATGGGGCAGTACGAATGCTTACACCGAAGATGCCAAGGGCAACCCCATATATAACTGGAGAATTGTCGACAGCATTTTTGATACCTACATCAAGCGCGGGATGAAACCACTTGCCCAGATTGGATTTATGCCTCAAGCATTGAGTACGCATCCGGAGCCCTATAAACATTTCTGGAAACCAGGCGATCCCTACAGCGACATTCTTACGGGCTGGGCTTATCCGCCAAAAGACTACAATAAATGGGGTGAACTGGTGTACCAATGGGTAAAACATAGTGTGGAACGCTACGGCAAAAAAGAAGTAGAAAGTTGGTATTGGGAAGTTTGGAATGAACCCAACGGCTACTGGAAAGGCACTATGGACGAATTCTTTAAACTATACGATTATTCGGCGGATGCCGTGAAAAGAGCACTTCCAACAGCCAAAATTGGAGGTCTCAATATTGCCGGAACCAAAAGCGAAAACGCCCAAAAGTGGACGAACGCTTTTTTAAAGCATTGCATCAGTGGCACTAATTATGCAACGGGTAAAATAGGCGCACCGCTAGATGCTTTTCTTTTTCACGCAAAAGGTAGCCCAAAATTAGTAGATGGTGCGGTACGAATGGATATGTCACCTCAATTAAAAGATATTTCTACCGGGTTCAGGATTGCATCATCCTATCCAGAAGTCAAGAATCTACCCATCATCATTGGGGAAAGTGATCCCGAAGGATGTGCCGCTTGTGGTATGGCCACCAACCCGCAAAATGCTTACAGAAACGGAACGATGTACAGCAGTTATACCGCCGCATCGTTTGCCAGAAAATATTTGTTGGCCGATAAATATGACGTCAATTTCTTGGGAGCCGTTTCTTGGTCGTTTGAATTCGAAAACCAACCTTGGTTTTATGGTTTCCGTGATTTAGCTACCAACGGAGTTGATAAGCCGGTACTGAATGTATTCCGCATGTTTGGCAAAATGAGCGGTAAACGCGTGGCTGTTGAAAGCAACCGAATGACGCCATTGGAGGCCATTGTAGAGAGCAGCGTTCGTGGTGAGCAGTCCGAAATAGGCGCACTTGCCAGCTTGGATAAAAAAACAGCGGGCATTATGTTGTGGAACTACCACGACCTTGACCAAGTGGGAACTCCGGAATCAGTTAAGGTGATTATTAGTGGGGTTAAAGCCAAAAAAGTAACACTCACTCATTACACCATCGATAGCCAGCACAGTAATTCATACGAAGTTTGGAAAAAAATGGGCTCGCCGCAAAACCCTACGGCTGAACAAATAACAACACTAGAAAAAGCGGGTCAATTGGAAACCGTTGGAAATTCACAAAAACTAGACGTGAAAGCCGGCAGTCTGGTGGTTGAAATCGTTTTGCCTAGACAAGCTGTATCACTTTTGAAACTCGACTGGTAAGTTATTCAGATGATATTTGGTCAATCTAAAATTCGATAAAAACACATTTTATAAATATGACAAACATAAAACAGTGCTTCTCTTACTTTCTTGGCATCATCCTTTTGATGTCAACGGCTGCTATTGCTCAAGAGAAAACTGTTCTAACGGATCAGGAAAAAGTAACTTCGGATGCAAAATCGCTGAACATTCCCGAAGGTTATTCCAAAAATTTGCATTGGAATTTGTTGCTTGATTCAGTTGGTTCGAATGGTTCGACTATTAGTTGGAAATCCAGCAAACCAGAATACATTTCGAACGATGGAAAACTCATAAAACGCTCTCCTCGAAAAGGTAAAAAAATCAAGGTTTCAATGACCGCAACAGTTACATCTGGAAACGCAAAAACTAAAAAAGCATTTGACATTGCAATAGCTTATACGGATCAAGAATTGCAAGGCTATTTGTTTACCTATTTCGAAGGTTCTGGGCCAAGAACTAGTGACGAGCAAGTTCGTTTTGCAGCCAGTGCCGATGCGGTTAATTGGTTTGCGTTGAACAATAACCAGCCCATCATTGCATCCGAAAAAATATCGGGAACTGGCGGAATTCGTGATCCACACATTTTGAGAGGTGAGGACGGGCAACCTTTTTACATGGTCGCCACCGACATGAACACGGCAAAAAATGGTTGGGGTCACAATCCCGGAATCGTGATGCTGCAATCGGGCGATTTGATTAATTGGGAGCATTCGTTTATTGACCTCGAAAAAATTTATCGTGCAAAATTCGCCAATATCCAATGGGTTTGGGCGCCCCAAACGATTTACGATCCCGCTGCCGACAAGTATTTGGTTTATTTTACCGTTAAAAACAAAGACGATTTGAAACTCGATTTTTATTCCGCTTATGCCAACAAAGATTTTAGCGGTTTCGAAAACGAACCTACTTTGATGTTCGGTCCTAAATATGGGGCGATAGACGGCGATATTATTTATAAAGACGGTACGTATCACTTTTTCTTCAAAGGAAATACCAAAGATGAAAATGGAAAAGAAACCAAAAACGGAATTCGTCAGGCTATTGGGAAAACGCTTCAAGGACCGTGGACAGAAAATTTCAGCTACCTTGATGCTTATTCCGAGAGGAAAATAGTGGTCGAAGGTTCAAGTATTTTCAAATTGAACCAGTCTGATTCGTATGTGTTGATGTATGATTTATATACCAATCATCGATATGAATTTCAGCGAAGCAAAGATTTGTACCAATTTACGCCAACACCCGAATCGTTTACCAAAAATTTCTATCCCCGTCACGGAAGCGTCATTGGAATAACGGTTGAAGAAGCCAAACGACTGAATGAAAAATGGGGAGGCGTTCCGGAAATTTTATTAATGAATAAAAATAAATAATTCGCAATTAAACAATAATACCTTATTATGAATTTAAAATTAAATTCCGTGGTTTGGAGATTGCTAATCTGTTTATTGGCAATCCGTCAGGCTCAAAGTCAGTCTGCAAAAGATAGTCTGTTTCATTTCAAATCGAACGGAAATCCCATTATTACCCACAAGTTCACGGCTGACCCTGCTGCTTGGGTAGAAGGAAAAACCCTTTGGTTATATACCGGTCACGATTTTGAAGGCGGACAAAAAGGATATAAAATGAAGGATTGGTGTGTGTTTTCTACCACTGATTTAAAAAATTGGGTAGAATATCCAACGCCGTTAAAATTATCGGATTTTACATGGGACAAGAGTGGTGGAGCTTATGCTGGACAAACCATAAAACGAAACGGAAAATATTACTGGTACATCAGCACTAATGGTTCAGGTATTGGAGTTGCCGTTTCAAACTTTCCGCAAGGCCCTTTTAAAGATGCGTTAGGAAAACCTTTACTAACGAATGCGGATTGTTTCGCATCGACTCATGGGTGGACTTGCATCGACCCTTCCGTGGTACTCGATGACGACGGTCAGGCTTGGATATTCTGGGGCAATGGGGTATGTTATTACGCTAAGTTGAAAGAAAACATGATTGAAATAGATGGAAAGGTAAAGAAAATTGATTTTGAGGGTTTCAAGTTTACCGAAGCACCTTGGATTCATAAACGCAAAGGCAAATATTATCTTTCTTATGCAACAGGTTTTCCTGAAAAATTGGCTTACGCCATAGCGGACAATATCGAGGGACCCTACCAATACAAAGGCATCCTGAATGAAATTGCGGGAAACAGCAATACCAACCATCAAGCTATTATTGAGTTCAATGGTCGTTCCTATATCCTGTATCACAACGGAGCGATACAACCCAATGGAACCAGTCATAGCAGGTCGGTCTGCATTGAATTGTTGGAGTATAATAAAGATGGAACGCTAAAAAGGATGATTATGACCTCCGAAGGAATTCAATCATCTGGAAAAAACAAATAAACTTTTAATTGAAAATAATATGAAAAACACACTCTTAATTGTAATGACTATCTTGCTTTCGGCAAGTTCTTATGCTCAAAAAGACACCTTGAATGCTCCTAAAGCAGTGCTCCCAGACGTTTATGCCGATCCACATATTGCTGCTTTCGGCAAGAAATTTTATATTTATCCAACGACCGATGGTTCCGAAGGATGGAAAGCCACCAGTTTTACCTGCTGGTCTTCCAAAGATTTGGTAAAATGGAAATCCGAAAAAGTGATTTTGGATTTACCCAAAGATATTAGCTGGGCAAAAGAACGGGCTTGGGCTCCGGCGATTGCTTACAAAAATGGAAAATATTATTACTATTTCTCGGCAGATGTCAATATTGGCGTGGCAGTTTCAGACAAACCGACTGGACCTTTCAAAGATGCTTTGGGAGTTCCATTGGCTAAAAAAGGAATGCTCAAAGGACAAATGATAGACCCAATGGTTTTTGTTGATGATGACGGGTCGGCTTATTTATACTTTGGTCAAGGCAATTGCAACATCGTAAAGCTGAACGAAGACATGATTTCGTATGATGCGACAAAAATTGTTTCCATCAAGCCAAAAGGCTATAACGAAGGTTCTTTCGTGTTCAAAAGAAACGGAAAATATTACCTGATGTGGTCGGAGTTTGACACTCGTGATCCAAGATATTCGGTAGCTTATGCCACTTCCGATTCGCCGATGGGACCTTTTACCAAAGCGGAAGGGTATCCGGTTTTAAAACGAAAAGGAATCGTAAAAGGCGCCGGACATCATTCGGTGGTAAAAGTACCCGGCAAAGACGAATGGTACATTGCGTATCACCGTTTCAAAATTCCTGACGGCAACGGCTACAATCGAGAAACCTGTATTTCCCCAATGCGATTTGACAAGGATGGAAACATTTTGCCTGTTGATGTTTTCGAAAAAGTGAAACCAGTGAAAATTAAAGGGAAGTAATCCTGTCAAAAAGCTTGTTTCTGGAATTAATCTTAAATCTATACATATTTTAGACCTATTAGTCCATTCTGTTTTCTATTGTAAAACGTATTTTTGTGTTTGAAATGACATAAATGGAATAGATTTCAACGGCTTAAAAACACTAAAATAGACACCATAATAATCAAGAATAAAAAAATGAAACACAATCTTTTTTCAAAAATCACTCTTTGTGGTTTATTGTTTGCCGGCTTTAATGCCAATGCCCAAAAAACAACTTTGGAAGTTGAGGTTACAAAATCCATTACCAAAATCCAGCCAACGATGTTCGGTCTGTTTTTTGAAGACATCAATTTTGCTGCCGATGGTGGATTGTATGCCGAAATGATTAAAAATAGATCTTTTGAATTTGACAAACCTTTGATGGGATGGGAACAACCCAACACCAAAAGACTTTCCCAAAACAAGCAATCGGGTTATGCAACACCCATCAATGTATTGGAAAACAAAACCAATCCCAATTTTTGCAGGATTTTGGTTAATGACGATAAAGGATATGCATTGGTTAACGAAGGATTTAGGGGAATGGGAGTCAAAAAAGACGCAAAGTACAATCTTTCGTTGAAGGCGGCGAATCACGATGGCGCCATCAAGAAAATAATCATTCAATTTATCGACAAAGACAAAAAAGTTCTTGGCGAAACCAGCATTGTGCCAAATTCGAAGGATTGGAAATCCTATTCCGTACAATTTACCGCGACCCAAACCGAGGCGAAAGCCAAATTGAAAATCACTTTCGAAGGAACTGGAACTATAGATTTAGACATGATTTCACTGTTTCCAGAAGACACTTGGAAGAACAGGAAAAACGGCTTGCGTAAAGATATCGTCCAACTTTTATATGACATGAAACCAGGATTTTTGCGTTTTCCAGGTGGTTGCATTGTTGAAGGAAGAACTTTAGCCGATCGTTACCAATGGAAAAATTCGGTGGGGGATGTCGAGAACAGGAAAACGATGATCAACCGTTGGAACATGGAGTTTCCCCAAAAAGCGGCACCAGATTATTTCCAAAGTTTTGGATTGGGATTTTTCGAATATTTCCAACTTTCGGAAGACATTGGCGCAGCAGCATTGCCTATTTTAAGTTGCGGAATGGCTTGCCAATACAATACCGGAGAATTGGCTCCAATAGAAGAACTGGATCCATACGTGCAAGATGCTTTGGACTTAATTGAATTTGCCAACGGATCGGAAGCGACACCTTGGGGAAAACTTCGCTCGGACATGGGGCATCCAAAACCGTTCAACTTGAAATACATTGGTGTTGGAAACGAGCAGTGGGGAGCCGATTATATCGAAAGGTATAAAGTTTTTGAAAAAGCAATAAAAGCTAAATATCCTAAAATTATTATCGTGTCTGGAAGTGGACCTTCGCCAGATGGAGAATATTTCGAGTATGGAATGCAGGAACTTAAAAAGTTGAACGCCGAATTGGTGGACGAACATTATTATAAAAGTCCGCAATGGTTTCGAGATAATGCCACACGTTACGACAAATACGACCGAAAAGGGCCGAAAGTGTTTGCGGGAGAATTTGCCGCTCAAAGTGGCACTGGAGGTAATTCAACAAACAGAAATAACTGGGAATGCGCTTTCTCTGAAGCGGCTTTTATGACGGGATTGGAACGCAATGCCGAGGTGGTTCATCTGACGTCATACGCTCCATTAATGGCACACGAAGACGCTTGGCAATGGGCACCGGACATGATTTGGTTCAACAATTTGGAAGCTTATGGTTCTGCAAATTATCAAGTGCAAAAATTATTTGCAACCAACAAAGGAACCGATTTATTAGACATTACCAAAGACGGAAAACCGCTAACGGGGCAAAACAACCTCTATGCATCAGCAGTGAAAGATGCCAATACCAAGGAGCTAATCGTAAAAGTTGTCAATACAGCTGCAACCGCACAAGAAGTTACAATTGATTTAAAAGGAAGTAAATTAGAGTCCAAAGGAACAGTTGTAACGCTTACAAGTCCAAATCTAACTGACGAAAACTCATTTGCTGCTCCGGTAAAAATAAGCCCGACAACTAGCGAATATAAATTGAAAGGAGAAAAAGCACCAATGAGTTTGCCTGCTTATTCGGTTACCGTTTTGAAGTTGAAAATGAAATAACCAAAATTTAATTTAGAGATTATTAGTCTAAATATTCCCAAGCCCATAAAAAAAATACGTCTGGATACAAATAATTTATATTTGAGTCCAGACGTATTCAATTTTTGTTTTAATCCAATTGGATTTTAGCAATATTCGTTGAAAGCATCTTTCAAGTTATCGGCGATCAATTCAGCTGGGCGACCTTCGATGTGGTGACGCTCCAACATATGAACTAATTCTCCGTTTTTGAATAAGGCAATACTTGGTGAAGATGGAGGAAAAGGAAACATATGTTCTCTTGCAGCATTAACAGCATCTTTATCAACTCCTGCAAAAACCGTGATTAAATGATCGGGTTTTTTTGCTCCTTCTAAACTCATTGCTGCTCCTGGACGTGCATTTCTAGCAGCACAACCACAAACAGAATTTACTACTACTAATGTTGTGCCTTCCGCTTTTATTGCATTATCAACCGCTTCAGCACTATGTAAATCTTGAAAACCTACTGCTGTTAATTCAGCTTGCATTGGTTTTACCATTTCTTCTGGATACATATTTTTTTATTTAAAGATTATTAATTGAAAGATGCAAAGTTACAAAGATTCAAATCAAGATGTAAGTTTGAATTATAAAGTTTTGTTATAGTTTGATAAGGACGTTTTTATTTTAGAAAATGCTTTCGAAAAAGGTATTCATTATTTTGTCTTTTCGAGAATAACAAGCAACTCCTTGCTGTTTAGAAAAGAATGCTTTTGGAATGCAATGGAATAATCAGATTCCAAAATAGTAATTGTTGGATAAACCACTTGAGAATTAATGGTCGCTAATGCGGTGGCGAGTTCGTGAATTCCCGTGTTTTGTCCTTTTGGTTGGAATTTAAAAGTGTGATTATTGAAACGAATGTCATTTTTACTTTCGGCATCCAAGGAAATAAAGTAAAAATCAGTGTTTAAAAGACTGATAACTTCTGGGTTTTTGAAAGTGGAATTCTCCATCATCTTGCAATATTGGCACCAGGAAGTTTGGATGAAAACTACCAATGGTTTTGGGTTTTCTTTGCATAATTTTTCTGCTTCTTCAAAAGTATGGATTTTTAATTGGGCAAAACCAGATGGAATAGTCCAAAAGAAAATTAATAATATGTAAAACCAGTTTTTCATTCAAAATATTTGTTTTACTCGTCACTTCGAGTGATTTTGAGTCGTAATGCGATAGCTTTATGATTCGAAATTGTATCGAGAAGACTTAAGACATTAGGGTTCTCGATACATTTTATTAAAAAAGCTATTGCATTTTTAATAAAACACTCGAACTGACAAGCTCGTGTTTTTTTTTATGTCAACTTAATATATATTATAACGTAGTCCAAAGAAACCCCTGATTCCCTGATTAGGTCCGTAAACATAAGTGGTGTCAAAGGTTAAACCATACGGATTGTCTGGTGTTACCAATACTTTTCCGTTTGTATCGTATTGTACATTTTTGTCAAAAGGATCCTCTATTCTAGAAATCAAAAATGGATTATTTCGTTTGGGAGTAAAGTTTAGCAGGTTTTTTATTCCGCCATACAATTCAAAGTTTTTCCAGCCTGAATACGTAAATTGGATGTTTTGTAAACTGTACCAAGGCGAATTTGGATTTCTTGGATCGGTGTCGCTTAATAGAGGCAGTTTCATTGGGCTATAAACATTTCCGGTGTAATCTATACTCAAATTAATCGTGTTTATTTTATACGAAACACTCCAAGTTCCTGTAAAATTCTCGGTTAAATAAGGTCGTGTTTTAATGCCGTTTTCCACATTGGAAACATCCATATAGGTAGCACCTAGAATGAATTTTAATCCATTGGTAAAATTAATGTCGGTATTACAGCTAATCCCTTGACTCAAAGCATAACCATCGATGTTGTTGTAAATGATTTTGTTTGGGTCAGTCACATAATCAGACACAATTTTATTGCTAAATCGCGTGTAAAAAGCAGTAGTTTCAATTCCTAAAAAAGTACCATTCGGAAAGTATATTTTCTTGATGTAATTCAAATTGGCATTGATTGATTTTTCGGGATCTAAATTATTTGCAATAATCACTTCACGCGAACCTGTCAAGGCTGCGTGGTCTTCCGTAAATAAATTGACAACCCTGAATCCGGTTCCGGCATTGAAACGGAGAATATTGTTTTCGTCGATTTTTAATTTATAGGCAAATCTTGGGGTTAAAATATTCCCGTGTATCGAATTGTAATCGTATCGAAGGCCTAAAAGCAGTTTGTGTTTTTCGCTAAAAGCAATTTCATCTTGAAGAAAAATCCCGGGAAGCCAAGTTTTTTCGGGATTGTTCTCGTTCGAAACTGCCGTTGATGGTGTGTTGTCATCATAATAAGTGTAACGGGAAGCGATTCCTGCCAGTAAATCATTTTTTCCTATTTTCTTGTCCCAACTCAGTTGCAAAAAGCCAATTTTTTGATTGGCAATATAAGAAGTGGTTCCATAACGACTGTCTTGAAAATGCATCGTTCCCGAAAAAGAAAGCATTAGTTTTTCGGTTGTCGGCAACTGGTAACTTCCCAAAAGTTCGCCCCGTTTGGTGTAAATGCTCTCGCCGTAAATTTCATCTCCGCCACGGTATTTTTTCTCCCAACGTACATCGCCACCCCAACGATCTTCGTACATTCCGCGCACGGCAAACGTGAATAACCTGTTTTCTTCTCGCTGGAAATTCCATTTATTGAATACCGAAATCCTGTTTTGTGCCGTAACATCCGTGAATCCATCGTTGTCATTGTCGATGGTTTGGTTGTAATTGTAATAATTTAATCCCAACAAAGAAGTAGCTTTTTGGCCAGCATTAAATTTCACGCCCAAATCAGCATTGGTTTCCAACCAAGAAGTGGTAAACAAATCGACAGAAAATAGGGGAGCTTTAACTGGGTTTTTGGTAATAATATTGATCAACCCTCCCACGGCTTCACTTCCATATAAAGAAGAAGCGGGTCCTTTCACGATTTCGATGCGTTCCACCAAAGAATTTGGAATTCCGGACAATCCATAAACGGTCGATAAACTACTTACAATGGGCATACCGTCAATCATTACCGAAGTATAAGGCCCTTCCAATCCATTGATGTGAATGTCGCCAGTGTTGCAAACGCCACAATTGAGTTGAGGTCTTACTCCGTTTACATTTTGCAAGGCTTCATAAATACTGGGAGTTGGATTTTTTTTGAAAAATACTGGCGAATATACTTCAACAGGAACGGCACTTTCCAGTCGTTTTACCGCTTTTAAAGTTCCTGAAACAACCACTTCGTTGAGTTCGTTTTCATCTAATTGCAGTTGGAAATCCAGTTGAATTAATTCTTGTGTTTTTATAGAGAAACTTTTTCTTTGAGTTTTATAACCTGAAGTTGACACTTGTAGTTTATAATCTCCTTTGGGAATGTTTTGAAAAACATAAATACCTTGAGAATCTGTTTCTGTAGAATATGAAGTGCCTATTATTTCAATTGTAACTTTTTCAATTGGGGTAGTTTTATGCGTTATGATTCCAGTAACCGATGTGTTTTCTTGCGAATAGGCAAAGGGTATTAAGAATATTGAAATTATTGAAAATAAATATTTCATTTGTTTAAATTAAATTTTAGACAAATCTAAAAAATTAATTACTCATATAAAAGTTTTTTGTATATATTTGTCTTAGAAATTCAATTTCAGCCATGAGCAAATCTTTAGAAGAGGTAAACCAATCGGTTTCCACACAAAATAAAAAAACAGTTTTCAGAAAAATACTAGCCTTTTTTGGCCCCGCCTATTTGGTCAGCGTGGGTTATATGGATCCAGGTAATTGGGCGACGGATATTGCAGGAGGAAGCCAATTTGGCTATACTTTATTATGGGTTTTGTTGATGAGTAATTTAATGGCATTGCTGTTGCAAAGTTTAAGTGCGAGATTAGGAATTGTTACCCAGCGCGATTTAGCGCAAGCTTCCCGAGAGACCTATTCCAAACCCATCAATTATATTTTATACTTTTTGGCCGAAATAGCCATTGCGGCCTGTGACCTTGCCGAAGTGTTGGGAATGGCAATCGGGATTAATTTATTGTTTGACATTCCGCTTATCGAAGGGGTTTTAATCACAGTTTTGGATACTTTTTTACTGCTTTTTTTAATAAATAAAGGCATCCGAAAAATGGAAGCTTTTATTATTGTATTGGTCGCCATTATTGGTTTTTCATTCGTTTTCGAAATGATTTTTGCCCAACCCGAACTGGATAAAGTGATTTACGGCTTGATTCCTTCGATACCAACTGAAGCTGCTTTGTATATTGCCATCGGAATTATTGGTGCAACGGTAATGCCACACAATTTGTACCTGCATTCATCCTTGGTACAAACCCGAAAGTTCGACCGAAGTGCAGCAGGAATCAAACAAGCCTTGAAATACAATTTTATCGATTCGACCATTGCCTTGAATTTGGCCTTTTTTGTCAATGCCGCCATTTTGATTTTGGCAGCAGCCACATTCTACAGGAACGGAATGTTCGAAGTCGCCGAAATTCAAGATGCACATCAGTTTTTGCAACCGCTTTTGGGAACCAAATGGGCGCCAATTTTGTTTGCAGTTGCCTTGATTGCTGCGGGACAAAGTTCGACTATAACAGGAACTTTGGCGGGTCAGATTGTAATGGAAGGTTATTTGAATTTAAGAATCCAGCCTTGGGTGCGAAGAATCATCACGCGATTGATTGCGATTGTTCCTGCCGTGATTGTCATTTTAATTTATGGAGAAAGTGTAACTGGAAAACTGCTGATTTTAAGTCAGGTAATTTTGAGTTTACAGCTGGGTTTTGCCATCATTCCGTTAATTCATTTTGTGAGTGACAAATCGAAAATGAAAGGTTTCCATATTGGCAAAGCGACACAAGTGGCCGCTTGGATTATAGCTTCCATTATTGTTTCGCTGAATGCAAAGCTAGTTTACAACGAAATCAGCGGATGGCTTGAAACTTCAGAAAATCCAATTGTTCTTTGGTTGACTGTTGTTCCTTTATCTTTAGCTTTCTTAGTGCTTTTACTTTATATCGTTATAAAACCATTCTTTTCTAGGGCGAGATTGAATATCGAAAACCATTCGCCTCACGATATGAATTTGAAATTTACGGAAACTGCCGTTCAAGACAACAGGAATATTGCCATTACCGTTGATTTTTCGTTTGCCGATGAAAATGCGCTCAATTATGCTTTCAAAATGGGAGGCAAAGAAGCAAAATACACCTTGATTCACGTTGTGGAATCGGTCGGAGCGATGATGTATGGCAAGCAAATTGACGACCACGAAACCACGATTGACGAAAAATTATTGCAGGAATACAAATTGATGTTCCGAGAAAAAGGATTTCACGTCAAAACGGTATTGGGTTTTGGAAAGCCAAACAAAGTCATTCCAAAATTAGTTAACAAAGCCAATTTTGATATTTTAATTATGGGAACCCATGGACATACCGGGATGAAAGATTTACTTTTTGGCACAACCGTTGACCGTTTGAGGCACAAAATAGAGATACCTTTGCTTATTGTGAAACAGCAAAACCTAAATGAATCATAATGTCTATAAAAAAATTATTATTACTTTCTTTGCTGGCTTTTTTTGTTTTCAATACGGTACAGTCCCAGAAATTTCAAGCCGAAGTTTTAGCATTTAAAAAACTGGATTCCATTTCGTTTCCACCCTCTAATGCGATACTTTTTATTGGTAGCTCTTCTTTTACCAAATGGAAAGATGTTTCATCTTATTTCCCCAATTATACCATTGTCAATAGAGCTTTTGGTGGATCTACTTTATTAGATGTCATTCATTTTGAAAAGGAGGTTATTTTCCCTTATAAACCAAAACAAATTGTAATTTATTGCGGAGAAAACGACATAGCTTCTTCTGAAACGATTAGTGAAAAAATAGTTTTCGAAAGATTTAAAATTTTATACGATGATATTCGAAAAGTTTTTCCAAAAGTATCCATTGTTTATGTCTCTATGAAACCCAGTCCCAGTAGATGGAAAATGAAAGAAAGGTTGATAAAAGGGAATGAGTTAATAAGTGAATTCATTAAAAGCCAAAAAAACACGGTCTTTGTTTCGGTTTGGGAAAAGATGCTCGACAGCGATAATAAACCGATACCAACCATTTTTCTTGAAGACCAATTGCACATGAATGCTCAAGGGTATTCGATTTGGCAAAAAATAATAGAGCCCGTATTATTAAAATAATTTTGGAATATAATATATAAGCGAAATGACTTTCTCCGAAGAAAATTATCTAAAAACTATTTATCATCTTACCACGATTTCTGAATCGGAAGTAAGCACGAATTCCATTGCCGAAATGATGGAAACAAAAGCTTCTTCGGTAACGGATATGCTCAAGAAATTATCCGAAAAAAGCTTGGTGAACTACAAAAAATACCAAGGAGTTTCCTTGACAGAAAAAGGAAAACTGACTGCCAAAATGATTGTAAGAAAGCACCGTTTGTGGGAAGTTTTCTTGGTGGATAAATTAGATTTTTCTTGGGATGAAGTACATGATATTGCGGAACAATTGGAGCATATAAAATCCGAGAAGCTCATTAATAAACTAGATGATTTTCTGGGTAATCCTACCGAAGATCCACACGGAGATCCTATTCCGGATGCCAATGGACAAATAATCAACACTGAAAAACAGTTGCTTTCCGAACTTTTCGAAAATCAAAACGGAATTTGTGTGGGCGTGAAAGATACTTCGTCTGAATTTCTTAAATATCTCGACAAACAGGAGATTTCCCTTGGATCCAAAATTGAAATTATCGGAAAAGAAAGTTTTGATTTGTCCCTGAAAATTAAATTGAATGGTAGAGAATTAACCATTTCCAATAAAATTGCCAGCAATATTTTTGTGAAGGTGGTTTAGTGACAATTACAATCGTCGCCGCAGTTTTTGTCAGATTTTTTCTTTTTTTTGATAAAGAATTTTTTGAATAAAAAAGCAACAGCAATACCAAGGGTTATATAGGCTAAAATTTCTTGTAGCATAATGATTTATTTTAAAATTTGATAAGCAATTAGTGCTACAACATAAGCGAAACCGCTCATAAAAATCAATTGACCCAAAGGCCATTTCCAACTATTGGTTTCTTTTTTGGTAACTGCCAAGGTGCTGGCACATTGCATCGCAAAGGCATAGAACAACAATAACGAAATTCCGGAAGCAAAATTAAATATCTTGGCTCCAGTTTCAGGGTTGACCTCGGAGGCCATTTTATTTTTTATGGTGGCTTCATTATCACTTCCACCTACACTATAAATTGTGGCCAACGTTCCCACAAAAACCTCTCGAGCGGCAAACGAACTGATAATGGCAACGCCAATTTTCCAATCGTAACCTAAAGGAGAAATCGCCGGTTCGATGGTTTTTCCCATCATTCCAATATACGAGTTTTCTAATTTATAGGAAGCCACTTTGTTCTCTAGTTCTAATTTTGACAAACTGCTATTTTCTATTTTTGAGGTGATGATGGCTTTGGCATCACTGAAATCTTTCCCTGGGCCATTGGAGGCTAAAAACCATAAAATTATCGAGATGGAAAGAATGATTTTTCCCGCCCCAAATACAAATGCCTTGGTTTTTTCGACAACGTTTATTGCCACGTTTTTGAACATCGGCAATTTGTAATTGGGCATTTCTACCACAAAGAACGTTTTGCAATTCAGTTGAAGCACTTTGTGTAGTACGTAAGCCGAAAGTATTGCCACTCCAAAACCAATGAGATACAACATCATTAACGTTAATCCCTGTAGATTTAGAAAACCAAAAATATATTGATCTGGAATTACTAGTCCAATGATGATGGCATAAACTGGTAATCTGGCCGAACAAGTGGTAAACGGCGTGACTAAAATTGTGATTAAACGTTCTTTCCAGTTTTCAATATTTCGTGTGGCCATAATGGCTGGAATTGCACAAGCAGTTCCAGAAATAAGTGGTACAATGCTTTTTCCTGAAAGTCCAAATTTGCGCATAATTTTGTCCATCAAAAAAACCACTCGGCTCATATAACCGCTTTCCTCGAGAATGGAAATGAACAAAAACAGGAAGGCAATCTGGGGAATAAAAATCAAGATTCCGCCAATTCCCGGAATAATACCTTGTGCAATTAAATTGGTAAATGCTCCTGGCGGCAAGCTTTCAACTGCCAATGAGCTCAATTTTGCAAAGCTTTGGTCAATAAAATCCATTGGTATTTTCGACCATTCAAAAATGGATTGAAAAATGCCGAACAATATAAAAAAGAAGATTAAATAACCCCAAATTTTATGAGTCAATACTCGGTCCAATTGGCTTCTGAAATCCATAGCTGAAGCTGTATCTACTTTTTGACCCAGTTTTAAGGTGTCGTTTATAAATTGGTACCGCTTGATGGTTTCCTTTTGTTGCAATTTTTTCAGCTCGGAATCGGTTTTGGTAAACGAAGTGTTTTTGAGCGATTTTCTGTGTAAATCCACAAAATTCACGTCTTGTGTTATGACTAACCAGAGCTTGTACAAGGACTGGTTGGGGAACGTTTTTCGAAGCGTGTTGAAATATTCGTCGTCTATGGAGGAAGCGTTCAAACAAGGTTCTGTTGAAATGGTTTTGTAGGTTGTAATGGTGTTTTTTAATTCTTCGATTCCAATATTTTTTCGAGAACTTGCCAATACAATTTTGGTTTTCAATTGCGATTCCAAATACGGAATATCCAATGAAATTCCTTTGAGTTTCATTCTGTCAATCATATTGATGACCAGAATGGTTGGAATTTCCAAGTCTTTTATTTGTGTGAAAAGCAACAAATTGCGTTTCAAATTTTCTATTTCTGAAATAACTACAATTACATCAGGATAGAGTTTGTCATTTTTGTTTAGCAAAAGTTCAATCACCACATTTTCGTCGGCAGAACTGGCATTCAAGCTATAAGTACCCGGCAAATCGATTACGTTCGCATGGATATTGTTAGGCAATTTGCAAAAACCAACTTTCTTTTCGACTGTAATTCCAGGGTAATTTCCCACTTGTTGGTTCAAGCCGGTAAGTTGATTAAAAACCGAAGTTTTTCCCACGTTTGGATTTCCAATTAAAGCGACATTGATATTTTGCTTGCTCATTTTGAGTTATTTTTTGATAATATCAATCTCAATTTCACGAGCGGTTTCGATACGAATGGCAAGATGTGAACCATTTATATCCAAATATAAAGGATCGCCAAAGGGAGCAATTTGAAGTAATTCGACCATATTCCCAGGCAAGCAGCCCATTTCCAGTAGTTTTAACGGGATAATGTCTGCATCAAAATCCTTGATAATGGCTTTCTCTCCTTTTTTTAGGTTGGCTATTGTAGTTTGCAATTCTTATTTAGATTGAATTTAGATTACAAAAGTACAGTAAAAAAAAGAATATCAAATGACATTTATCAGATTTGCTTTTATTAGTTCTCCAACAGCCAATTGATGTCTTCAATCAATCGTTGAATTTCTTCTTTTTTGGTTCCGTCATAAAAGCCGCGAACCCGTTTTTGGGAATCCACCAAAACAAAATTTTCGGTGTGGACCATATCGTATTGTTCTTCTGGTTTTCCTTGTTTTACGGCCAAGTAGGATTTTCTGGCCATCGTGTAAATGGCTTTTTTGTCGCCCGTAACCAAGTTCCATTTGGTGTCCACTACGCCATTTAGTTCGGCATAATCTTTCAAGACCGAAACACTGTCAATGTCGGGCATAACGGAAAAGGAAAGCAGTTTTACCTTCGGATTATTAAGAAATGCTTTTTGTACATCGACAAGATTTGTGGTCATCTTTGGGCAGATCGATTTGCAGGTTGTGAAGAAAAAATCGGCAACATATACTTTGCGTTCATAATCTTTTTGGGTAATGGTTTTTCCGTTTTGATTGGTAAACGAAAAGTCGGCAATAAAATGGTTCTTGGCTATGTATTGTACAGTTGTGTCCACCAATTCAGGATTTACATCCGATGGGTTGTAAATTGGAAGTGTTTTTTTGGGTTTCAATGCAAAATAAAACAAGGAAATCACAATGATGGAAAACACCAACCAGAGACCAATGAATTTTAGATATTTATTGAAAAAGGATTTCATATGTGGATTTTTAATTGTTTTTTAATGGTCATATGTAATTCGCATTTAACTTTTTTTAAGATTTTTTATCAAATTTATGTGATGCTCATTTCATAAAAAGGATTTGCTGCAAAAGTACAAAATGAGAGTTTTAAAATGGCTCTCTTTTTATATTTTGGCTTTCCGTATAGAATAGTTTACCATATACAAGCCGCACAAAGTAATTCCACCACCTATTGCAATTGCCATTGTGAGTGGTTCTCCAAAAATTATGGCACCCAACAAAACCGCCACAATTGGATTTACATAGGCATAAATACTGTTTATTTCCGGAGGAAGTCTTTGCAACATATAGATAAAAGCAATAAAGGTCAGTACGGAGCCAATAATTGTTAAATACCCAATCGCCCACCACGAATTTGCTGGGATGGAAGTAATGCTGACTCCTGTTCCCGTTGCTCCCGTGATGGCTAAAATAATAATACTTGAAATCAGCATTTGCAATCCCAAGCTGAAATAAGGATTGAAACTGGCTGCTTTTTTCTTGGTATATAAACTCCCAAAAGCCCATGTAAAGGTAGATATCAAAGACAGGAAAATGCCAAATCTAAAATCAGGTTTCAAGAAATCACCAAGATAATCATAGAAAATAACACAAACCCCTGTAAAACTTATAATTAGTCCCAATATCGACAAGCGTGCGATTCTTTCGCCTCTAAAAAGGGTAATGAAGACAATCCATAGCGGAAAAATGGCTCCTATGATGGCGCCCAAACCACTACTGATATATTTGACACCCCAAGTGCTTAGTGCATTGCTCAACACAAAATTAAGAATGCTTAGTATAAATATGGCTTTCCACTGTTTTCCTTTCGGCCAAGGAGCTTTTTTATACAAAAAGTAGCAAACATAAAGAAGTCCGGCAATAAATTGTCTTATTCCCACAAGTTGCAAAGCCGGCATATGCCGTACACCCTCCTTTGAAGCAATCCAAGTGGTGCCCCAAAAAAAACTTACCCAGCACAATGCCAGAATAGGTAGTCCAATGGCATTTATTTTGGTTGAAACAGCATTTTTTATTCTAGCTTTCACTTTATAAATTCGGTTTTATAAACTTGTAATCTAATACTTTTTCTATTTTTGAAGTCAAAATTGTTTTTCCAAAAGTAAGGTTTTCTGAATTAAATTCTGGAAGAACCAGTTTCAAATCAATCGCTTTTTGCGTGTAATATTCCTTTCGGCTTGGATGAAAAGGACTTACCGCATTAAAGGTTTCGTACCAAGAATTTTGTCGAAGAATTTCCAGAATAATGCCAATGCAATCCTCCTGATGAATCAGGTTTATGGGAGCGTTTGGGTTTTCGATATTTTTTCTTCCCGCCAAGAATTTTATCGGATGACGGTCTTCGCCAATCAATCCTCCAAATCGCAAAATGGTAGTTTTAAAATTCGAATTGCTTAGTAAAAGTTCCTCCACTTGGACCAATTGTTTGCCACTTTCCGTATCAGGATTTAGTTTTGTTTCTTCAGTCACAACCAAATTGTCTTCACCATAAACGGAAGTCGAACTAATGAAAAGCACGTTTTCAATAGGTGAATTTTCTATAAACGGGATTACGTTTTTAATTTTGGAAACGAAGTTTTCAGTAGCTGAACCACGCAGTTTTGGCGGAACATCAATTATCAAAATCTTGGAATTTTCCAGAAAATTGCTGAGGTTTCCTGTTTGTTTATCTTCTGAAAGCGCAATCAAATAAGGCTGGATTCCCGAGTTTTCCAAAACAGAAAGTTTTTCAATAGAAGTCGTTGAACCCTTTATCGAAAAACTATTTTCTAGCAAGTCTTTCGCCAAAGGCAAACCCAGCCATCCACAACCAAGAATACTAATTTGAGTCATCGTAAAAATTTGATACCTCAAAAGTAGTTTAATTACACTCCATTTGGAAACCGAATTGCCTTAAACCTGTGTTCGATAGTTGTTTTATCCCGTAGGGATTTTATATTGGTAGCATAATTATATGATAGAACCCATTTGTCCCGTCAGTGACTATACTTTTATCATAAATTGTATAGTCCTTAACGGGACAAAAAGAATCGAATCTTTATTTTTTCAACCAATATGAAATCCTTACGGGATAAATGTGCAATAAGTCAAGCCGTTAATATCCGAACTCCAAATTAAGATTTCTTTCTTTTCTCCTGTTCTTTTAAAATAGTTTCCAAATATGGAGAAGTGATTTTCTCCATTTCACTTTCAGAAATAGTCAAGGCTTTTGGATTTTTAACGAGTTGCAACCAAGGTTTGGGTGCATCAAAATCATAAGTTCCAAAAACAATTACCGGCGTTCCCTTGAATTTTACGTTTTCATCATCGACCAAAACCCATTGGTCGGCCCATTCGTATAAATATTTGGCATCTTTTTCTTGTAATCTCAAGCACGAATGCGAGGCAGGATAACCCGGCATATCGTATTGATGAAACCCAATACCTCCTTTATTTGCAATATTAAAATTCCATAATAATTTCCATTCATCATCAACGGTGCTGATTGTTTCTTCAGCTTTCCAATTGCAGAAAAACAATCCTGTGGGAGTTGGAGCTTTTTTCTTGCCCATATTGGTTGGGCCGGTATAAATCAAAATTCCGTTTTCATAAACGGCAAAAGTTTGGGTAGGATAGGAGAAGAAAAGAATCTTGTCCACATTCGCCAAATAAGGAACTTCGAGGGGAAAAGGCAAATAAAATGCAATGTCGCCACTCATATCCGTTGGAATAATCACGGAATCCATTTTGGTAAAAAACGCTTTATCGGTTCTGTTTACGGCAAGAGCAATTTCTAAGTCTGCGGCACTTTCATTTTTTTTTAGCCATTCTTTAGCGTTTTCCAAAGTATAGGAAACCGCTTTGGGCGCTTTTCGAACAGGTACTTTTTTGACAACTCTAACGGTTTGTTGCGTGTTTTCGGCATCTCCTTTTTTGCAGGAAAATGAGGCAATCACCATTATAATTCCAAGTAATACAGTCCATTTTTTCATAGTAAGTTTCTTTAAATGTAAAAATGGTTGAATAAACGGAATAATTTGTTACATAATTATGGGGAATTATTATAGGTTTTACGGGTGTTGGATTGTGAAATTTGAGATGTTTTGTTGTGGATGTAAAGTCCTCGAGGCTTTGCTGGGGTTTTAGAACTAAGTTTAGATTCATGTTTTGGATTGTCACTTTAAATCAAGTCACAAACCAACTTCATATTAAGCCGAGAAACTTAATCCACAAAAGGGCTTTTTATAATCTGTTTTATTTTGTTTCGTACAAGTATTTCATTTTTTCATATTCTTCTAATTCTAAATCATTCATTCTAAATAGAACTTTTAAGAAATTCCGATATTCGCACAAATTCTTTTCCTTTAAAAAATCCATTATTCTATAATTGACAAAATCGTGATCCAAATCCTCTAATTTTAGTTTTGAGTATCGCTTTCTTGATTTTGGATATTGCCCCCAAAAGCATTTATAATCTCTATATATTTGATCAGTTACTTTTTCAATTATTCCATTTAATAATTCCTCAGGAATTCTATTATTAGAAATCCCATAATAATATTTCTCAATTTCCAAGCGGAAATTTTTCTTTGGTTCAATACTATTTTCGTTTTTCCAGAACATTTTTTTTAAAATTGCTTAAAACTCATTTATACCTGTAGCCATAAAACGACTCAAATTCACCACAGTTTTGGTTGGCTTTGCGCTGTAACGTATCTATTATTTAGCTAATAGAATCATTAATTTCCTACTGAAATTCTATTGCTATTGTTTTTATGCGGTCACAAATTGTGACCGCATTTGTAATTTTTTATGTCATCACAATTTGTGATGACATATTATTAAGGCTTTCTCAAACTGTCCTTTTCAACCACCAAACTGTCATTTTGAAATCCATTTCCAATATTCACAGTAATAGGATTAACCGTTTTTGGCGATGGTTTTATTTTCTCTTTAATAATCACGGCATCGTTCAAAACAAAAGGCGTGGGCATCATCCAATCGGCTCTTTTTGCAATTTGAAACTGTGGATTGTTCATCAAATCGAAAGAGCTTTCCATTAAATCCAAATCCAAAACACTATTAGCGGCAACATTGAATTCTATTTCCAACGGAAGTTGATCTACCACATAATAAATCATTAATTTCTTGTCTTTACGCTCGAATTTGGAGCCTTTTTGTCCCACTAGAGTTAAACCATTGGCCTTGAAATTTTGAATCACCAGATTCTCGTTGGCAAAAATATCATAACGATTGACTTTTCGAGTTGGTGTAATACGGATTTTCAAATAGCGATTGCCACCAACAATGCTGTCTTTCAGGAATTCGACGATTGGTTTCGAAAGGGCTTTCATTGGCGCATCGGCAGCGAAAGTAAAACCGGAATTGTATTTGCTCGTCAGGGGAATTTTGTTTAATGCTTTGGCGTCTTTTGGGCTTTGTCCCAAATAAGTTTTGGTCCATTCGTCCAAGTTGGTGTCGTAAGTTGCCCACGAAGCTTTGTTTTTATCAGCATCCAAAACATAGACTAAACTATTGGATTTGGCATTGCCCAATTCATAACCTGAATAATAATGCGCTTTGGCAAAAAAGCAAATTGATAGTACCAACAAAATCACGGAAGCTATTCCTTTTCGCATTAACGAACCAAAAATCGGTAGCAACAAACCAAAAGTCAAGGCCGTGAGAATGGCACTTCCATATAATACTTTCAAGCCCAAACCTATTGGGAACATTTGGATAAACGGTGCAATAAGCAATAAGGCAGGAATGCTCAAAAAGAGGTTCAAAATCCATTTTGACCTTTGAGTTAACACAAAAGAAGCCAACATCAGCAATCCTGCAAAAGCGGGAATGATTAAAAATCCGGCGCCTTTCAGGAAGAAAGCCAGCAATCCGTTAATGAGAATCCAAAAGAATAATGGCGCAACATAATGGTTCATTGTCACTTTTTTAGCAGAAAATTTTTGATAAAAAGCAAAACAAATCGACAAAGTCAATAGCGTGAATGCTGCGATATAATCATGACCATTATAAGTAAATCCGTTGAGCAAATCATTGTATTGCGGATAAAGCAGCAGTAATAATTTCCATCCCAAAAAGGTAATTAATCCCGAAGCAATCAGCGAACCCAAAAATGGAATAAATCCTTTCGCCATTTCTGGGAAAGATAAAAGGCGTTTGCCCATTCCAATAAATATCAAAAATAACAAGAGCACAAAAGCGATAATAACCATTGGCAAAACCCAACTAAAAGGATAACTGATGATGGTATATGGTATCGAAAAATAGACGTCATCCTCGGTAGTTTGTGTCGAACTCAAATCAGCATTAGAAAAATAGTCTAACAAAGGCATTAAGTATTGTCCTTGATGTGCCAAGGAATTTTTGTCTAAATGATTGATGTCGTCCTGAGTTGAGTGATAATTATAATGACTATCAATAAATGCAAAATTATAGCCTTGTATATTGCCTTCTTCTCTAAAAACCGTTAAATCAGTAAAGTTAGGCATCAATTTATAAATGCTATAAAACAATGAATTAGATACAGGATGCATTGTATTAGCAGCAGCAAATTCTCTAGCCAAACCGGCATTTCCAGCATTGGTTTCCATAAACATATAACTTGGCCCAGACGAGCCTCGGGCTTCAAAATTCAGCACCAATCCCACTTCTTTTGCCCAATGGTGTTGGGTTACAAAAAGAGTCGCACCATTCAATCCCAATTCTTCGGCATCTGTAAACAGAATAATAATGTCGTTTTTATGTTGTTTTTTATTGTAGGTAAAAGCCCGAACACTTTCGAGAATGGTCGCTACGCCAGAACCCGCATCGCTTGCGCCGTGCGAAGCTGAATGTGGAGCACTGTCATAATGCGAAAGCAGAAGCAATGCTTTGTTGCTGTTGCTGCCTTTTATGCGAGCTAATATATTCTTGCTTTTTGTCAATGTTCCCTTTTCAGTGAAAGAAAAACCCTCTTGAAGGGAAGTTTCCAGCCCCATATTTTGGAGTTCTTTTACCAAATAATTGGCCACCACATTGTGGTTTTCGGAACCCACAAAATGGGGTTTTTGCGAAATGTTTTTCACTTGTTCCAAAGCTCTTTCGGTCGAAAACTCTGCAAGTGGCACATCGTCATCGGATGTCCATTGGGGCATCATCGTGAAGAAAATAAATCCAAGGAATGCAAGGATAAATAGTACGGATAATATGGAGGAATAACTCTTTTTCATAATAGTAGATTTGGGATCTAAATTTCTTTTTTGACAAGCATATAATAGTCGTCTTCTAAAACACGGTATCCTTGATCATAAACGAAATAATAAGTGTTTCCTGTTTTAGTTTCCAAAATATTGGTAAAAAACTCAAAATCGAATCCCTTGCTCAATAGTTTTGATTTGGTGGCTTTTCCTTTTCCATCGACATTCAAAGCCGAAAGAATACGATAATTTTTGCGCAATTTGTTGTTCACGTTGCGCATAAAATTGGTGCTGTCTTTATTTATTTTGTTGTTGTAGGCATTGCGGCAACCGTCGCTGCAAAACTTTTTGTCTTCGCGACCCACAATTTTATCGCCACATTCCAGGCAGGTTTTATTCATAGTTTTCTTTTTTAAATTCTATTGTAAATGTTGCAAACATTTTTTTTTACCATTAAGACGCATTAAGAAAATTAAGTTTTGTGTTTTTTTTTAATGAACCTTAATTTCTTAATGGTTTGAAAAAAAGCATCAATCGAGTACAACTTATCAACCATTAAGATGCATTAAGAAAATTAAGTTTTGTGTTTTCTTAATGAACCTTAATTTCTTAATGGTTTGAAATTTATTTTAAATGTTTTGGCTTTTTTCATAAAACTTAATAGATTCATTTCTTAAAATTGATCTTTGTGCAACAAGGCTTGTTCGATATGCGCTAAGTGATGGTTACAATGCCAAGCATACACTCCGATGGTTTCTTCTAAAGTTGCTATTTTGAGGTTTTCTGGATGGAAAAATTGTCGTTTTAGTTCTGTTGAACCAAGACTTTTCAAAAGTAAAACCCAACGAGTATGAACGCCTTCGATGATTTTAATGGATGGGGAAATATCATTGGAATTACCATCTGCGAGTTCAGCCCACAGCGCTTCTTCGTATGGTTTTATGGTGGGAACATCTTCGGTCAAAGCGAGTTTAAATCGCACAAAACTATTGATGTGGCTGTCGGCACAATGATGCACGACTTTTTTGATGTTCCAACCTTTTGGACGATAAACCCAATTCAGTTCTTCGACAGAAAGGGTTTCGGTCAAGTGCTTTATTTTGGATGGAAAAATTTCAATATCGTTTATCCAGATTTCCAAATCATTTTGTGATATGGACTCTGGTCTTTGAAATTGTCCTATTGGGAATTTTAAGTTTTCAAAATTAGAAGTGTTTTCCATTATGATTTTTTCTTTCTTTTGATTTCATATAAATCGGTTCTGCGGTCTTTCAATATTTTGACGCTTCCGTGTTCGTGTAATTCTTTCAATAAATCCAAATCGACATCTACTATTAGCGTCATTTCGGTATTTGGAGTGGTTTCTGCTTTGATACCATTACTTGGGAAGGCAAAATCCGAAGGAGTAAAGACGGCGGTTTGTGCGTATTGGATATCCATATTATTTACTTTTGGAAGATTTCCAACGCATCCGGCAATGGCCACATAACATTCGTTTTCGATGGCTCTCGCTTGGGCACAATGTTTTACACGGGTATACCCATTTTGTGTGTCGGTTAAGAAAGGAACAAAAAGGATGTTCATTCCTTCGTCTGCCATTAATCGGGACAATTCCGGAAATTCGACGTCATAACAAATCATAATGCCTATTTTTCCGCAGTCGGTATCGAATGTTTGAATGGTATTCCCTCCTGTTATTCCCCAATGAAATACTTCATTTGGCGTGATATGAATTTTTGTATAGGTTTCGTAGGTTCCGTCTCTGCGGCATAAAAATCCTGAATTGTATAATGTTCCGTCAATTAATTGAGGCATACTTCCAGTAATGATATTGATGTTGTAAGAAATGGCCAGTTCCTGAAAGCGTTTGCGAATAGGTTCGGCATATTTGGCTAGTTCCCGGATAGCATCTGCTTCGGATAAATGATTGTAATCCGCCATTAACGGTGCGATAAACAGTTCAGGAAAAACAGCAAAATCACTCGAGTATCCCGATACCGCATCAATAAAAAACTCAGATTGTTCGAATAAGGCCTCCAAATTGCCTAAAGGTCGCATCTGCCATTGGATCAATCCTAATCGAATAACGCTTTTGTCGAGATTAATAATTTTTGGACTTTCATTATAGTAGATATTGTTCCATTCCAATAAAACGGCAAATTCCTTTGATTTTTTATCTCCTTCTAGGTAATTTTTCATCACGCGCATAACGTGAAAATCATTACTCAACTGAAAAGAAAGAACGGTGTCGTGAATTTCTTTTCTTTTTACTTTGTCGATGTATTCTTTTGGATTTAATTCCTGAGCATATTGTGCATAATTAGGAATGCGTCCTGCAAATACAATTGATTTTAGGTTGAGTTGTTCGCAAATTTCTTTTCGTGCGTCATACAAACGACGGCCTAAACGTAATCCACGGTATTTTGGAACTATAAAAACATCAATTCCATATAGAATATCTCCTTTGGAGGTATGTGTAGAAAATGTATAATTACCGGTAATTTTAGCGTAATCGTGATTTTGATCTACCAAATCTTCAAACACTATAATAGACAATGCTGAACCAACTACCACATCATCTACTAAAATTACAAGTTGTCCTTCCGGGAATAATTTCAACAATTTTTTGATGTCGGATTCATTCCAATAATTGTCTACCATTTCCGGATAGGCTTCTATCATTGACTTTTTCAATTCTTTATAGTCGGCTATCTTTAAATTTCGCAGTTCTACTTTGTTAATTTCCGTTTGCATAAACATTTAATTTTTACTAAGATAAGTAAAAAAATATTATCCATTTACAAACGGTTACAAATAGTTACAACCGAAAGTAAATAGTTAAGTACCGAATAATTTTGGTGAGCTGTCGCATCTTTGCCCTGTTGATTTGAACGAACAATTCAACAAAAATTATTTATATACCAACAATTTAAATTTACACGCCATGAATGCAATGAAAAACACAGTACAATTAATCGGAAACGTAGGTAACGAACCAGAAATCAAAAATCTTGATGGAGGAAAAAAAGTAGCCAATATCACAATGGCCACCAACGAAGTTTATTACAGAGAAAACGGAGACAAAGTAGAACAAACCGAATGGCACAAAGTGGTAGCTTGGGGAAAAACAGCCGACATTATCGAAAAATATGTAACCAAAGGGCTCCAAATTGGTATCGAAGGTAAATTGACTCACAGAAGTTACGACGATAAAAACGGTGAAAAACGATACATCACCGAAGTGGTTGCGAATGAAGTACTGCTTTTAGGTAAATAATATCTAAACAAATTCTATAAAAAATGCCCTCTCAATCGGAGGGCATTTGTATTATGAATTAGGATACTATTTTAAATAAATCATACATCGGACAACGGTCGCAACGTTTCTTCTCGTTTTTTTTATATTTTTCGCAACAGCTAGACTTGCAGTTTTCTGCTTTCTTGATTTTGTGAAGAATGTCTTTTTTCTTTTTCTTCTTTTTATCTTTTTCCTTTTCTTTCTTGCTCACTTTGTAAAGAATTAAAAACCAATGCAAAGATATATTATTTTTATCTATTCTAAATAAACTTTAACTTTTTTTGACAAAAAAATGCCTTAAAGAATTCTATTTTCTTTAAGGCACTTATTTATGTTGTTACAAAAAAATTATTTTGGAGCGGCAGCACTGGCAGCTACAGCAATTTGTTGGATGTCACGGTCAAATAAATACAAACCACCTTTGTCGTCTCCAATCAAATTGATTTTGTCCAAAATGTTTTTGGCAGTTGCTTCTTCTTCAATTTGTTCGGCAACATACCATTGCAGGAAGTTGTGTGTGGCATAATCCTTTTCTTCAAAAGTGATGTGCACCAATTCGTTGATAGAATCCGAAACAAAAATTTCATGTTTGTAAAGTTCTTCAAACATTCCTTTAAAGGTTTCGTAAGTGGTTTTTGGTGCTTTCAAATCGGTGATTTGCGCATGGCCTCCGCGTTCGTTCACGTATTTTATCAACTTGAGCATGTGCAGGCGTTCTTCGTCTGATTGCGCATACATAAATTTGGCAATTCCTTCCAAGCCACTAACTTCTGACCAGCAGGCCATTGACAAATAAATTTGAGACGACTCGGCCTCAATTCTGATTTGTTTGTTTAAAGCTTTTTCTATATTTTTTGATAGCATAATTATAAGTTTTTAGTAAAGTTAGAAAAAATAATTCAAAGCAGATGATTGCTTTAAGAAAAGATTTTACTTCTTGGAATTACTTTAAAATAAGGTATGTTTTATTAAAAATAGTTATTTTTTTTGAACTCAATTTGTCAAAAAGTGAATACTAACTATTGATTCATCAATTCCTGAAAATAATCCACAAATTGGCCAACGTGATAGCCATCCATTAATCCGTGATGTACGTGAATTGACATTGACATTGTTCTTTTTCCATTTTCTTCAATTATCATTTTTCCAAAAGAAATTTTAGGGCAACTATCCGGAAATGTATAACTTCTGGCATGTGAAAGCGACGTGAAATTGATCCACGGAATTGCCGAAAAATGAATTAAATTATCATCTGGAAATTCTCTAGTAAAAAGTCCTGGTGTGTTTTTTAATCTTTGAATTTCTTCTAATGTGGTTTTTGTGAAAATATCAAAATTGGAAGAATATTTTATCAATGAAAACCCGAAAGTTTTGTCTTCTCTCATAATTGTAGCTGATGCATCGATGGTATCATAGATGTAAATTTCATCATCAATTATTCGATAACGAAATGCTTCAATCGCATTTACTGCAACGATAGTTTTGTGCAAATAATACACGAAAAAGGAAGTTCCCAATTGTTTCGCAGTTTCATACCCTTTTGTACAATCGATGGTTGTGGTAATTCCAAAAAAGGGTTCTTCCATTTGTTTAAAAAACAGAAAATGTTCTTTTCGGTTCCAATTTTCAAGGTGTAAAAGGGTTTTCATTATTTGCGTAAAATTTAATTTTACAAAAATAGTACAATTCTTTTACTTTTCTCAGGAAGAGACCACGAATAAAAAAGCCCTAAAGGAATTTCCTTTAGGGCTTTTATGGGGTAAAAAGTAGTTTATTTTATTTTGAAAGTAACTTTTCTAACTAATTTTCTAGCGCCATCAGAATCTTTATCAACTGAAGTGTCTTCACCGGCAGCAATTACATTTAATCTTGATGCGTCAATATTAGCTTTTAACAAAATATTTTTCACATTGGTAGCTCTTGCATTAGACAATTTGTCGTTGTATGAAGATCTTCCTACTTCGTCAGCGTGACCAATAATATCAACTGAAGCAGTAGGATTGTTTCTCAAGTAAGTCAAGATATAATCAATACCTTCAGTAGAAGTGTTATTAGGTTTAGCTACATTGAAATCAAAATAAGTACAAATATAACCACTGTTAATGGTGTTTCTAATCTGGTCATTAAAGCTTGAAACTTGAGTGCCATCAGATTTATTTTCGAAATTTTTCAAGACGTAAGCTTCTGTTTCATCAGCAACACCGTTACTGTTTTTATCAATTGATCGTCCTTTAGTATCAACCATTGCTCCAGCAGGTGTATCAGCTTCTATATCTAAATAATTTGCTACACCATCGTTATCACTATCGATCATTCTATTTTCTACAGCAGTAAATCTTGCGTCAATTGCGGCAAATCTATCATCATTGTCGATAACCCAGTCAGCATGTTTGGCGTTTTTACCCAAGTAAACTGTTATACCTGCAGTACCGTTAAAAAGAATTCCACCAAAACCTCTAGTGCTTGATGTGCTAGCACCATCAAAAGCAAGACCTTGTTTCGCATTAAGAATTGTCGTGAAATCTCCAGTCAATGCAATTCTGTTTGTTAATTTGATTTGTCCAGTTATACCAGCCATAAAATTACCCATTCTGTCTTTTAAGTAAGAAGGATCTTTTCTTTCCAAGAAAGATAGACCAAAACCTGCGTGACCTAATAAACCAATTGTTTTAGTCCAAGTTTCAAAACTCATTATTCTTCCCAAGTTGGCAACTCCCTGCAAGTTTACTCTGTAGTACTTGGTGTCAAAATCAATAGATTCATTTTTTCCTTGGAAACTATTGTATCCAAAATCAGCTTTGAAACCGAATTTGTTGTTAACCATGTAACGAACACCTAAATCAACTACATAAGGGCTGATTAGTGATGTAGAATAACCAGAAGTCATTGGTCGTTGTGGTTTGTTTAAACCGCCAGCCAATTCAATAGACCATTGATTAAAATCAACTGGTTTTTTTTCAGCTGTCTCAGTTTGCGCGCTTATAGTGTTTACAGCGAATGCAAAAGCTAATGTAAGTAAGGTGTTTTTCATAATTTAATAATTTAATTCTTGACAAAAATACATTTTGAATTTCAAAAAAAAAAAAAAAACAGTTAATTATGAAAGTAATTATTGTAATTTTATAAATTTCACGTATAAATATATAGTCAAAGTACTGTTTTTCAGAATTTTAAATAAAAAGTATTTACGCTATTTTAATTTTTTTAAAACATCGATCATTTTCTCGAAAGTGCTGAATTTTTCGTGTTTTACTTTAAAATCAATTTTTTCGTATGCCCAAGTAGTGTGAAAAGGAATATGAACGGCATAACCTCCAATGGCCAAAACTGGCAAAACATCTGATTTTAGGGAGTTGCCAATCATAAAAAACTCTTCGGGTTGTATCTCCAAACGTTTTAACAAATCCGTATAATCTTTTTCCTGTTTGTCTGACATTACCTCGATATGGTGAAAATAGTGTCCCAAACCTGAATCGTGTAGTTTTCTGCGTTGGTCCAATAAATCGCCTTTGGTCGCCACAACGAGTTTGTATTTTCCTTGCAAGGCTTGCAAGGTTTCTTCAACACCGTCCAATAATTCAATAGGTTTTTCGAGTAATTCTTTCCCGTATTCGATTATTTTTTCAATAACTTCAACAGGAATGGTGTTGTTCGAAATTTTCATCGCCGCTTCAATCATCGAAAGAATATAAGCCTTGATACCGTAACCATATATTTTCAAATTGTCGATTTCGACCCTAAACAGTTCTTGCGAAATACCTTGATGCGACAAATAATCGCTCATCAAACCACAGAATTTTTGTTCCGTTTCCTGAAAATAAGGTTCGTTTACAAATAATGTGTCGTCAGCGTCAAAGGCTATTACTTTTAGGTTCATTTTTGTTTATTTTGCCGCTGATTCACAGATTAATAAAAAATAATCAGCGAATCAGCGGTTAATTTTCTCTTAATTTATAGTCTCCCCATTCCCAACTCCATCAGCATCTGGATTCACGAAAACCAGTTTTCCTTCGGCATTGTTGGTCATCAAAATCATTCCTTGACTTTCTACACCCCGAAGGTTTCTTGGAGCCAAATTCACTAAAACAGTCACGCGTTTTCCAATAATATCTTCTGGTTTAAAACTCTCGGCAATTCCCGAAACAATCGTGCGAACGTCAATTCCGGTGTCGATTTTTAGGATTAAAAGCTTGTTGGCTTTAGGCATTTTTTCGGCTTCGAGAATTGTTCCTACACGCAAATCCATTTTGGCAAAATCATCAAATTGAATCAACTCTTTTTGCTTTTCTGTCATTGCGAGGGACGAAGCAATCTCTGCGATATTGGCGCTTTTTGTTGCTTCCAATTTATCTATCTGTTTTTGGATTTCTTCGTCTTCAATTTTGGCAAAAAGCAATTCGGCTTCGCCAATTTGGTGTCCAGCAGGAATTAAATCGGAATCATCAGCAACTGTTTTCCAATCGATTTTGTCTTCAATTTTTAGAATTCGAGTTAGTTTAGTTGCTGTAAATGGCAAGAAAGGTTCACAAAGTGAACTCAAAGCCGCAGCAATTTGCAGAGCTACATACATTTGGGTTTGCACACGAGCTGGATCTGTTTTTATCATTTTCCAAGGCTCTTCATCGGCAAGATATTTATTCCCCAATCGGGCAACATTGATCAATTCGCCCAAAGCTTCACGGAACCTGTAACGTTCAATCGAACTCGAAATCACAGCAGGATAGGCTTTTAATTCCGTTAAAGTCACTTCATCTACTGCCGAAAGTTCGTTTGGAGTTGGAACAATTCCTTCGTAATACTTATTGGTCAAAACCACGACACGATTAATGAAATTTCCAAAAATCGCTACTAATTCATTGTTATTTCTTGCTTGAAAATCTTTCCAGGTAAAATCATTATCCTTCGTTTCTGGCGCATTTGATGTCAAAGCATATCGCAAAACGTCCTGTTGATTCGGAAATTCTTCCAAATATTCGTGCAACCAAACAGCCCAGTTTTTAGACGTAGATAATTTATTTCCTTCGAGATTCAAGAATTCGTTCGCTGGAACATTGTCTGGCAAAATATAACTTCCTTCAGCTTTCAACATCGCAGGAAAAATGATGCAATGGAAAACAATATTGTCTTTACCTATAAAGTGAACCAATTTTGTGTCCTGATCTTTCCAATACGGTTCCCAATCTTTTCCTTCTCTCTGTGCCCATTCTTTCGTAGAAGAAATGTAGCCAATTGGGGCATCAAACCAAACGTATAATTTTTTTCCTTCGGCACCTTCAACCGGAACATCAATTCCCCAATCGAGGTCACGAGTTACAGCACGAGGTTCTAATCCGCCGTCAATCCAAGACTTTACTTGTCCGTAAACATTCGGTTTCCAGTCATTTTTATGTCCAACGAGAATCCATTCTTTCAAGAATTCTTCATAACGATCCAAAGGTAAAAACCAGTGTTTCGTCGATTTCAAAATAGGAGTTTCTCCAGTAATGGTCGATTTTGGATTAATCAAATCCGTGGCATTTAAAGTTGAACCACATTTTTCGCATTGGTCGCCATAGGCTTCTTCATTGCCACATTTCGGGCAAGTTCCTACAACAAAACGGTCTGCCAAAAATTGGTCTGCTTTTGCGTCATACAATTGTTCGGTCACTTCCTCTATAAAATCACCTTTGTCATACAATGCCTTGAAAAATTCCGAAGCCGTATCGTGGTGAATCTTAGCAGAAGTTCTCGAATAATTATCAAACGATATTCCAAAATCCGAAAATGATTTCCTGATTATTCCATCGTATTTATCGATTACTTCCTGAGGCGTAACGCCTTCTTTTTTGGCTTTCATCGAAATCGCCACGCCGTGTTCATCGCTTCCGCAAACAAACAAAACATCTCTTCCTTGCAATCTTAAATATCTGGAGTAAATATCCGAAGGCACGTAAACACCCGCCAAATGCCCAATATGAATGGGTCCGTTGGTATAAGGCAATGCCGCCGTAATGGTATATCTTTTTGGATTCTGTAACATAATTCAGTTTAATTTGGTGCAAAAATAAGGAATAGAATTTTATTTGGAGCTATTTAGCTTCGCTGAATCTTCGCTGTCCCGCTATTCGTTACAAACAAAGTTCACTGAACTCCGCTGTAAATAAAAGTTAGGTGAAGTAATCCACGCAGAAAAGCGTGGGATTTCCACTTCAAACGAAGTTCTCTGAACTCCGCTGAAAGTAGAAATTAAGTGAAGTAATCGGGGCTAGGGCATTCGGGTTTTAGACGACATTTTTGTTTAATGAAATTTACTAATACATCATAATAATACAATTAATACCAATAATTGTGTAACATTCTTTGGCGACTATAAAACTAATTTAGCCATTATTAATTTTAAATAAATTAAACATGAAAATTAAAAGCATATTATTTGCATTAGCATTAAGTATTGGATTATTTGCAACGTCTTGTAATCCCAGTGAAGCAAACGAAGGGGATACATTAGCTCCTATAGTAGGGAAGTGGGGTATTGTCAAAACTGGCACCAATGTTAACGGTGTAGAAACATTATCAGATCCGCCACAAAACACAACTGGCTGTGACCATGATTTTATTAATCTAAAGGTTGATAATACAATGACTTCGGGAGATTATAGTTCTACTGTTAGTCCTTGTGCACTAACAACTACGTCAGGAACTTATTCCAAAGGAGATAGTAAAGTAACAATTGTTCTAAATGGTGTAACCACAACTTATGACATTGTTAATCTTACACTTACTGAATTAAAGTTAAGAAATGGTAACGCTATCTCGGTTTACATCAGATAATTAATTTAATCTGGTGCTAGATTCTGCCTCTTTAAGAAGTAGAATGAAACGGAAATGACTTTTAAAGTTGTTTCCGTTTTTTTATTGAGCTATTTACTACGTCAATTCGCTTCGCTCGTGTCCCTCACCCGAGGCTGAAAGCCGAACTGGCGAAGCAATCCGTTGCAATCTTATTGTTTTTGGAAGCAAAAACAATAAGGATTTTCCCTTCAAACGAAGTTCACTGAACTCCGCTGAAAAATAGAAATTAAGTGAAGTAATCGGGGCTAGGGCATTTGAGGTTTCAAAGCGGTTTTGTAATAAACTAATCCGCCACTTTCTTTATCTTTGCAAACACAATTCTAAAAGATTATAAATTATGGCAAAAGGACCTGAAAAAAATACTAAAAATAAGGCTTTGCATACTAAATTGCTCAATCGAAAGAATACAAAACTACAAGAAGCGAAAAAAGAAAAAGCCTTACGCTTGAAAGCTTTAGTTGCAAAAATGAATCAGCAAAAGAATAATGACCAGCCAATAGAGCCTTAGGCTCGGCATATTTTGTAGATGGATTTTAATCCATCCAAAATTTGACAGTTTATAGAAAAAGTGCCGTAGGTACGGATAATTTTTACAATCTTTGACCCCAAAACTAAAAACAATATGAGCAAGACAAAACTAATAATTAATAAAAACGGATCGATAAAAATCGAAGGTGATTTCGAAATAATGGATCAAGATGGTAACGTTTATGGGCTAGAAGGAAGAACTGCATTGGGTCTTTGTCGTTGTGGATTATCATCAAACAAACCATTTTGTGATGGTTCACATCGTAATAATTTTGAATGTGATTCAAAAGCATTTGATTTGCCACCAATGAAAACGAAATAAAGTTTACCATTTCCTTACAGAATAAAAGTAAAGCTGCATTTTATTAATGTGGCTTTTTTTATTTCCAAAACACCTTTGTCAAAGTTCAAAACTTTGACAAAGGTTACAAAGTCGAAAAGAAAATTTCTTTTCTGTTTTTATTTAACGGAAATTTGCTCCAAACCTTCAAATACAAACCCTATGGAATTCGGTAGAATAATAGTTTCAGAAACAGCTTTCAATAGTGAAAATCTTCAGGATGTGATTCACTCCAATATTTCGGTAATCAACTTAATGCGTGAAGAAAAAATAGATGATGATTTCATTCACGAAGATGCGCTGATGAGTTATTATTTAGACTATTATTATTCCCAATATGTTGGTGGAAACTTTGCGCAATTTGTCCATCAATCGGGTTGGAATTCCGAATTAAACGAATTGATTGAAGAAGGTTTGGCACTCATTGGAGCTGAAAAACATTTGGAATTATTTCAACAACAATCCAAAAAAGTAAAATTAATGAGCAGTGTCAAGCTCAATAAATTTCTCAAAGGAAAACTAGAAGGCGTAAATCCAACTCGAGATTTACTCAACAACGACACTTTTTTCGAATTAGAAGAAAATCTAATTACTTTGAACGCTAATTTCCTAAAATCACACCCCGATTTCGAAGTGCTTTCCGTTGATGAAATGTTCGCTACTTTAGAAGAATTTGTGGGTCACGAGATTAAAAGGGAGTAGAGTTGTTTCGCAAAAACACACCAAGATAAACACGAATCCACACGAAGAATTCTAAAAAAAAACTTCGTGAATCTCTGTGGCTCTTTTGCGAATCTTCGTGAAATAGCTTTACAAATAATTTTTCCTAAAAAAACTTTGTCCCAATCTTATCAAACATTTCCTTAAATTTGCTGTCGTTATTATAAAAGTTAGTGTTTAAAAAATCAGGATATGTTACAAATCGCATTTATTAGAGAGAATCAAGAAAAAGTAATCAAGGCTTTGGCAAAAAGAAACATGGATGCCGCAAGCGTTGTTCAAGAAGTGGTACAACTGGATGAAAGACGTCGCGCCACGCAAGTTGATTTGGACGGAATCTTGTCGGAATCTAATAAATTGTCCAAAGACATTGGCGAATTGATGAAGAAAGGCGAAAAGTCAAAAGCCGCCATTCTCAAAGAAAAAACGGTGCTGTTAAAGGAAAAAAGCAAAGCTTTAGCTGAAACTGCCGACCAATTAGCCGCTGATTTGTTGGAAAAACTATACACTTTACCGAATCTTCCCGCTGATATTGTTCCTGAAGGGAAAACTCCAGAGGAAAACCTAAATGTTTTCGAGGAAGGCGAAATTCCCGTTTTGCACGAAGGCGCTCAGCCACACTGGGATTTGGTAAAAAAATACGACATCATCGATTTTGAATTAGGAAACAAAATTACTGGCGCAGGATTTCCGGTTTACAAAGGAAAAGGTGCCAAGTTGCAACGTGCCTTAATCAATTATTTCTTGGATAAAAATACTGCTGCAGGTTACAATGAAGTTCAGGTTCCGCATATGGTCAATGAAGCTTCGGCTTATGGAACGGGGCAATTGCCCGACAAAGAAGGGCAAATGTATCACGACAAAACCGATGATTTGTACTTGATTCCAACGGCAGAAGTTCCGGTAACGAATTTGTTTCGTGACGTGATTTTGAACGAAAATGA
>JACMLU010000026.1 GCA_014379405.1 Flavobacterium sp.
AGTTTGCTTTTTTTGTTTTAGTGTACAAAACGAATTCATCAGCCAAAATTTTACTCAATGAGAGTGCAACGGCTGCCAGATTATCTTCTCTAATTCCGATTTTTGGTTCCATAATTATCTGTATTTTAATTAATCTGTTACAATTACTAGAGTTGTTTTATTCATAAAATTGAAAGTGAATAACTCTAGATATGATTTATAATGTAATAGGCAAAATAAAAAAACATAAATGACAGCCGATTTACAGCTATTATTAATTCTGAGTTTAATGGTTCTTCATCATGCTTTGTTTTTCAGTGCTAAAATGTTTAGAGTTTCATCTCCTTTATTGATAGTGAAAGTATCTCTCCATTCTAATCCAATTGTTTCGGTAAATCCGCAATTTTTAAACGTTGGTACAACTGTTGTCGTAGTTATTGTCTTAATATTTTTATCGAGTATTTCAATAGCATTTGGGTCAATATGATCAGGATGTAAATGAGTAACGATGAGTAGGTCTATGTTGTTTTTTTTCAAATTGGGCTGGCTCATAATATCGTTCTATCGCGGCGTTTGGTTCAACAGTGCTTGGGTGTATTTTAATTCGAAAAGACTCTTTACTTTTTGGTCCTAGCATTGGATCTGTTAGTATTTTGAAATTCCTTAGCTTCAAAACATAAGTGGAATCGCTTATCCATAGCAAACTTTTTATTGGCTGAGCAATAGTTCTTAGAGATAAGAATAGAATAAAAATTAGTGCATTAGATTTTCTATCTTTCATAATCTTTTTTTAGTTATTTAAAAACTGAGTGTTTAAAAAGAAATAATTTAAATAAATATTTGTTTATTAGTTAATTATGATTTTTTTTAGATTTTGAAAAGAGGGTCTTTATCCTGATGATTTAATTCATTAATTTCTTTTAATTCAACTACTTTTTCTATATTCCATTCCCCTTCAATCATTCTGTGCACGTAACATGCATCGGCCTGTTTTAGAAGATCCTGCTTTTGATCCTCTGTTATATCGCCTTCGATATTGATTTGGGTTTGGACTGTAGTAAGAAGTTTTCCATTTTCACCCTTCTGTACTACCTGAGACAGTTCAGCATTTACATCTCTAATTTCCCACCCATTTTTTCTTGCGATGAATCGGATAGTGGCCACTTTACACATTCCTAAGCCACTCAAAACAAGTTCGGTTGGTGAGAGTCCAAGATCTGTTCCTTTGCTGGTGGTGGGTTCATCACCGATGATGGTATGTTTTCCATTTGTAATTATGGACTGATAACCTGTAGGTAAATTTTTGATATTAATTTTAGTTGCCATTTTAATTATTTTTTAAATTATTTTTCTTCATAAGATAACTGTCTTCAAACAGTTTTTCAGTATTGACAGTACAAAGTTCCAAAAGTTTTGAAAAACGGCGCTAGACCAATTTTCCCGAAGATTATACTTTCTTTCCTTTTTCACTTGCATTCTCAGGCAGTCAGGGATCAAGGCAGAATAACCTGTTTCTGCGCAAGAATATAAGCTGTTATGTCGGACTCTCCAATAGTATCTTTAGAAAGAGTTAATTTTTTCCCTATATAACGCTTGTAGTCTGTTGTTGCCTTTCCATCTTCCGTTGCAAGTATTTTAACAACATCAACGGATAGAAGATTGTAAGGTATTTTAGAGCCAAACCAATTCGGATTAGCCGCTGGGACCAGGTAACTAATACATATTGTTCCCTTGCAACAAGCACACTGTCTCTTGCAATTGATTTTTTGAAGGCCAGATCATTTCCATAGAGCACAGAGGTTGTATTCTTATTGGTATTTATAATAGATGTTATGACTTTTAATTTCAAGTTAAGGAAATTAAAATCAGGAGGAAAAGACGCCTCATTATTTATGGTACTTGTATCTTTATAACAGGAAGAAATAAACAATATTAGAATAGCACTAGTGATATATAATTTTTTATCATCGCTATTACTGTTTAATTGGTTATGTGAAAACATAATCTTGATCGCGTACTTCGTTATGACAATTAATGCATAAATACTCGAAATTTTCTTTCCCCAAAGGCTCGTTATTCAAGTTGTCAAATCTGGAGAATCCCCAGCCTTTGGATTTTTCATATTTTTTGTTGTCATTTATCATAAACTGAATGTATTTGTACTCGTCGGGTTTTATTTCGCCATACTCGTTCTTAAGCTGTGCCCATAAAATTTTTGCCATTATAACTCCGTCTGGCCAAGGATTTGTCTGGTTGTCATGAATGGCTTTAATATCTTTTTGATTACCATATACTATCCTCATGGTTCCACTATCAAATCGCTCACTGATGCTTACAATTTGCCAATTTTTGTAATCTGAAATAAATGCAATACCATTAGGCGCAACAGGAATCTCTTTTGAATCTTTTTTCATTAAAAGTTGCTTTTGCTGCTTGTTTAAATGATTAATCCCAGCGGAGTCATTAATTTTAAAATTTGAAAGGGATAAAACATAATTTCTCAAAATAACGATATCTTTTTTTTCTAGTTTGGCTTTAGGATGTATGGCCAGATAGCTTTTTAATGGCATATCTCCAGCAGCAGCAGCAAAATTGTACATTTCCCATAATTTGCCTTTTTTTTCAACTTCAGTCATTTCTCCCCACTAAGTGAGGTTATATCTGTTTCTTGCAGTTTTGAAATGACTATTTACTAGCCAGGATCCTGGAGCAATCTTATCATACCACTGGAATTGTGTTTTATTGGAATGACAGGGATAACACGAACGCTCTAAAATTTGTTTCACCTCTTTTGGAGCTTCAATTACTTCTTTAACAGGAGGGTTTTTAATCTTGTCGCCTATAAACTGGATAGGAATAAAGGCAATTATTAAAACAGTGATTAGACGCAGTAATTTTTTTTAAAATGAGGTTTTCATATTATACTGCTTTAAGATTGTTTTAAATAGATTAGAACTATAATCAGTCGCTGGTAATACTACAAAGTTGCAACAGTTTTGCTGGCAGATGCTAGACTAATTTTCTCGAAGACTTAACTTTTTTTCCTAAATAACACGCTCAACAAGTTTCCTTTCAAACTTTTTCAACGAACAAAATTCCTTTGATTTTTGTCATTCCTACTTTGATTTTCGTTACCAATTTGTTCTATTCTTGTGCGAAATTTGCCTTATAATTAATAATCACTTTCTTAATCTTTATATCAACGATTTGCGACCTTGACTTTAATCGTTTTCAGTATGAAAAATAATAATACGATAGAATATTCAGCAAGCGCTTCAAATAGAAAGTTTTTAAACTTGTCTGAAACTAGAGTCATTAAAAAGGGTGCTTCATATGCAGACCTTTTGCTAGCGTATTTCAGGAATTTCAAAAACAGTAAGCCATCGGGAATCATACCGACTATGAAATCCAATCTGAAAGAACTGAATTCTGATGCTCCAATTATTATTTGGTTTGGACATTCTTCTTATCTAATTCACTATAAAGGATTCAATATCCTGGTCGACCCGGTTTTGAGCGGTTATGCTTCCCCGGTTCCTGGATTGCTTAAGGCTTATCGGGGTACCGATATTTACAAGTTTTCCGATTTGCCTACCATAGATGCGCTGGTCATTACACATAATCATTATGACCATCTTGACAAACGCAGCATTAGGAAACTAAGAAAAAAAATAAGAACATATTATGTTCCGCTTGGCGTCGGCAAATCGGTAAAGAATTGCCATGTCAATATCCTGCGAATTTCCGAAATGGACTGGTGGGATACCGAAATTCTTGCTCCAGCAATCAAACTCATAGCAACACCTGCACGGCATATGTCCGGGAGAGGTATGGTTCAGAATAAATCTCTTTGGTCGTCCTATGTGTTGATATTCGGGAAATACAAGATTTTCATTGGAGGAGATTCTGGTTATGATACCCATTTCAAAAACATTGGAGACAAATTCGGTTCTTTCGATATAGCTCTTTTGGAATGTGGCCAATATGATGAAAACTGGCCTCACATCCACATGATGCCAGAAGAAACAGTTAAGGCAGCGCTAGATTTAAACGCTAAAGTATTAATGCCCGTGCATTGGGGAAAATTTACATTAGCACACCATTCATGGAATGAACCAATAATTAAATTGCTCCAAAAAACAAAACAGATAAATTTTGAGGTTACTACGCCACTTATTGGCCAGAGTGTAATTGTTGGACGCGCTTATCCCAATCAAAAATGGTGGGAGTAATATTTGGCTAATGAGTAACAAATTATATAACTTTGTTGTACTCTTAGAGAAATAATACTATGCAGGAATTTGATAATTTAATCACCTTTTCCAAGTATATTAATGTCCCATTGCCCATCGATGAGGACTTTTCCGTAATGCGTATAGAGGATTATTACAATACTTTTTCAGGATCAGTACCTGAGTTTCGCCATAAATTTTATGCTGTAAGCCTCTACGAGACTATTGGGCTTGAAATTAATATCGGCCTTTGGAAATTAAATCCAAAAACGCCATTTATGTTGTTCAAATCTCCGCATCAGGTGATGGCATGGAATATACATCCAGGAGAACTCAAAGGCTGGTTCGTTATGTTTACGGAAAAGTTTCTGACCAAAAACAAACAGATGGCTCAGATCATACACGATTTTCCTTTCCTGCAATTAGACAAAGCAATCCCATTCGATATTGAACAAAAAGATGTGCCTTGGCTTTCGGCTACATACCAAAAAATACATGAAGAATACCATTCCGATGTTAACGACCGATTTGCTCTGATTGTTTCTTATGTACAAACCTTACTTTTACAGGTAAAACGCTTATATGAGGCTCGTTCTGAGGTAGAAGTTGAAATTGCCCAGGCATCCTTCCAACAAGATCAGGTTTGGCTTGGTCGCTTCAAAAGGCTACTTGCCGATATTTCAGGCCTTGAAGAACTCGAAAACCGTTCCGTAGGTTATTTTGCAGGACAGCTGGCAATACATCCCAACCACCTTAATGCTATAACCAAACGGGTTACAGGAAATACGGCTTTACATTTGATCCACGACCAAATTATGGGCCAAGCAAAACTATTCCTCAATTCCAGCGAATTGAGTGTTAAGGAAATTGCTTATCGACTGGCCTTCAAGGAACCCACGCACTTTGTAAAATTCTTTAAGAAAAATTCCGGCATTACTCCATTAGAATTTCGTACACAGAAAAAATTCTAATTTCCTTTCATAGAAACAGGGATTACATGTCACCTAAGAAAAATCTTGGGGTGGTTATTTATTATGGTTAAAAAACTGTATTAAAAAAACGGCATACTTGATTTTTGCCATTAGTGCTTTGATTTTAGTTATTTCTGTCCCTTGTTTCTGAGCGAACTTTGTCCCATAAATTAAAAAGAATTAAATTATTTAATCATGAAAACAATTTTAATTACTGGTGCTTCAACTGGAATAGGAAAAGCTACAGCAAAACATTTTTCTGCAAATGGCTGGAACGTAATCGCTACAATGCGTACACCTGAAAAAGAGCAGGAATTGACCCTCTTAGATAATGTACTGGTTACCAAACTGGATGTTCGTGATGAGCAAACCATCAAAAACGCCATTACCGAAGGTCTACAAAAATTTGGAAAAATAGATCTGGTTGTCAACAACGCTGGTTACGGACAGTATGGTATTTTTGAAGCTGCTACTCCGGAACAGATCCGTGAACAATTTGAAACCAACGTTTTTGGTGTTATGAATGTTATGAGAGCCATTGTCCCTTATTACAGAAGCCAAAACGAGGGAATGATTATCAATATCAGTTCTGCAGGCGGACGTATCGCTTTTCCGCTGATATCAACGTACCTGTCTTCTAAATTTGCATTGGAAGGATTTTCAGAATCGGTAACTTACGAATTAGCCTCACAAAATATTATTTTGAAATTGGTGGAGCCTGGAGGAGTAGACACTCCTTTCCACATCACATCTGGCGAAAAAGTGGCTGTAAACCCTGAACTCACCTCCTATGATGAATTTTCAAATAATGTAAATGAAAGTTTTGCAAAAATGATTGAAGGCATTACTTCGGCACATGCAGTTGCAGAAGTTGTTTTTGAGGCAGCAACGGATGGCACAAACACTTTACGCTACCAATCGGGAGAAGACTCCAAAGGATGGATAAAAGCAAGAACCAGTATGGCCGATGGCGAGTACATGAACCATATGAAAAACAATGTTCTTCGACTTAAATAATTTTTTTTGCATTTTTATAAACAGCGTCTTAAATATTTGGGACGCTGTTTAAAATAAAAAAAGCTACATCTGACGTAGATGTAGCTTTTCTTAGGATCTTATGTACCGCAATTTAATTCTTAATCGCCTATGATAGTATTGGTTTGGAAAATATTGATTTTGTTTCCATCATTATCCTGTATCATAGAACACAACATTTTGTCTCCAGCGATATATTGTTCACGCCAAACAAATGTTACTCCTTTTTGTTCCAATTCTTGTGAAGCTAAGGCCAAATCATCAACTTGTAACACTATTGATTTATTTCCTATTGGAATTAGGTGCAATGGAGCATCAGCAAATAAATCGTCAATTCTTTTTGCATTCGGAAATTTCAAAAGTTCAAGGCGTAATTCACCGGCCTTAATTATAGCCGTTTCCGCTGATCCTGATGTTATTGCAAAAGTTACACGACTTACGAGATCAAATCCGAAAATTTCTTGGTACCAGTTTATAGAGTGGTCTAAATCTGTGACAGTAAAAGCGATATTGTAAAGGGAAAAAGAAGCTAAACCGCTTTTATTTTGCGAGGTGTTTTTCATAATTATTATGATTTAAATTTGTTTTCAATAAGTATACGAATGAGCTTATTTAAGAATACAAATTTCTGATAATTTAAATTTTTTATATATTGATATTTGATATAAAAAATATTGATAAATATCAAGATTGTTTATATCAATTAGCTTTTAAATATATAGCCACCACTGTTAAATTTAGAATTAATCCAGTTTCAATTTGTATATTTTCGAGTTTTTGTCAGGAAATGAATAATTGTCAGGTAAATTTAATTTATCCGTTTGTAAGAAACCATTTTTTTTATAAAACCTATGTGATGCTACAGCAATGGCAGGTGTATCAAGCCAAATCATTTTTAAATTTATACCTCTTGAAAAATTAATGAGTGTATAAAAAAGTGTTTGAGCAACTTTTTGTTCAGTTCCTCTATAATCCTTACTTACGAACATTTTGCGAAGAATTCCATTATGATTATCAAGATTTTGAAGCCCTATTGTACCTATAATTATACCATTATTTCTTGCTGTCCAAAAATTACCATTAAGATAAAAATTTTCGGTATCCAGTAAATCTGGCTGTTCTAGTGCAGTGAATCCTAATTTAAACTCGCCATTTTGAATGTTTAATACAAAATCATTTACTAGTTGCTGATCGGCATTTTTAAATTCTATTATATCAATCATTTAATTTTATTTCATTAGTTTATTTAAAATACTATTTTTCTGTTTTCTAAAACGAAGTTATGATAAATATAAATATTTAAATCAACCTGATATTAATTTAGTCTAATGTTTTAATAAATGGAATTGATAATTAAGTAATTAGTATATTGTTTTTTAATCCATTACATTGATTGGAATATCCATTTTTAATATCTTTTTTTTTTTTAACTTTGATATGACATTTAAAAATAGAAAACATAGATAATTTATATGGTAGTTTTCCGAAATTGACATCAAAATATGATGTTAAAAATTATGTAGTGGCTTATGGTCTTCTTTTTTTAATGATGGCGGGAACCTTTTTTCCAAAAGAAAAAGAAATGAGTCCACTTTTTACTGACGATTTAAAGTATGTTTGGACTCATCATCTTACCAAAAATAATATTATTACCTATTGCAAATTTAAGCCAACTTTCGTTCAAAAAGGGAGCTGTCAAAATGATTGCGGATACTAACTCCGATTGGTCGCTTGTGGTGAGAAAAAGGTGAAATCATTAACTTCAAGGTATTGAGTTATGTCCAGTATCTCTCCCGCAATGCTAACTCTGCCATGTAGTAAAATGTGTGCCTTGGAGGCATCATTTTTACCAGCTTGTTCTATATGATGTTTGTGAATACTTTCTTCTTTTAGTTATTCTTTTACCCAAACAGTACTATACTTTTCAGGATTTTTTTCAAACGATGCACGAACAAACGAGCACGATGGCTTTACCTTAAGATTATGGTTAGTAGCATACTCCACCATTTCGTTTAACAACTTACCAGCAAATCCCTTGCCTCTTGCAGATTGATTTACCTCTGTGTGATAGGCATTGAGTTCG
>JACMLU010000027.1 GCA_014379405.1 Flavobacterium sp.
ACCAAAAAATGGTCGATGCCAATCCAAAATTGGGGATTAATCCTCAACCAGTTCTTAACTATATTTGAAAAAAGGGTTCAACTTTAATTAAAAAGTCAAACCCCAATATTTTTAAACTTACACACTTTTTAGGATAGTGTCTAATATAAGCACAAATTTTACCTAACAAATAATAACGGTAATGTTTTAAATATCTAAATTTTTATAAAAATATTGGTGTAATATTTCTTGCCTTCCGCATTTATTCTAATCGAAATTCCAAAATGAGTATAATCTCCTTCAATACATTGTTTATGTTCTGGACTTTCCAACCAAGCAAAAAGAACTGCTTTAGGGGTACTATAATTATAAGCAATATTTTCTCCTACTCTTTTTGCGCCTAGATTTTCGATAATGTTTTGTGATCGAGTGCTAAAATAATCATGATTAACCACATTATTATTTATCATATAATTATCGTGCTCTTCTGATTTTAATGAAACATAATTATTCTTTTCCAACGTTTTTAAACCAATGCTCACTCTATACGAATTTACAAGTGTCAATGTCTCGTTCTCTAAGGAATTGTATATATAAGTAGGAACTGCTGCTATCAGGAATGAAGCTGAAGGACTCTGTATTACTGGACTATCGGAAGAACAAGAATTTAAAAAATAAGCAACACTAAAAATTAATAATAACCTTGGAATTTTAAACTTCATATAAGTAAAAGAAATAAGTCAAAAGTAGATTGATAGTAAACCACTTAAAAAATTTGTAATTAACTGAAATGGGATTGATTAGAAAGCTAATCCTAATTTATTAATCAACAAAATACCAAATTTGACCGATGAACTACACAGCTTTTAAATTTTAGGATGTAATTTTCTTATATGATATAAATATTTCAAAATCAATAAATTATAAAAAACTAAAAAACTGCCCTTATGAGAGGCAGTTTCTAAACTAAAACCAAAAAAAATTACTTATATTTTTGCAAAGATATTTGTATAATATTTTTTACCATCTGCACTAACTCTTATAGAAAGTCCAAAATGTGTAAAATTGCCTTCTATGTTTTGTTTGTGACTTGAACTTTTCAACCAAGCATCCAAGGCAGCTTTTGGTGAATTGTAATTGTAGGCAATATTTTCACTTACGCTTTTAGCACCCAAAACTTTCATAATATTTTCTGAACGAGAAACAAAATCATTATGGTTTACCACGTTGTTGGCTATCATATAGTGATCGTGTTCTTCAGATTTATATGAAATGTGATTGATTTCTTTTAATTCATTTAAACCAATGCTAACTCTGTATGCATTTATCAAAGTCATTGTCTCGATTTCAGTTGAATTATATGTATATGTCATTGCTTGCTGAGATGTTGCTGAAGAAGTAGCGTCTTCGGAACTATCAGATGAACATGAATTCATAGTGAATATTACTGCAACTAGCAACAATACACGAAGTAATTTTGATTTCATAATAAAAAGTAGATTAGGTTTAAAGTAGATTGTGGGGCAAACTTCTTTAATATTGATATTGTAAGAACTTCTGTTATTTGTTTTGTAAATATATAACAAACATCGTTTAAATGACAAATAAAATCGATGAAATACGCAAAATAAAAAATTAAAATATATTTTTCTTACAACAATTAAATAAATCTAATTAAAAAAATGTAATAATTACTCTATCAGTGAATGATAGAAATTTAAAAGCAAAAAAAGGAATAAGAAATAGGTCCAAAAGTAAAGTTCAGAAAATAGAATGCAAAAAAAAGCCCCGTGATTTCACAGGGCAAATAAAATATAGAAATACAAATTTTAAATATTGACCAATTTCAATACTTTTTCAAATTGCTCTTGTTTTGTAATATTAGAATTGTCAAATTCTAATGCATCTTTAGCTTTTACAAGCGGTGAATCATCACGATGGGTATCAATGTAATCGCGTTCTTCAATATTCTTTAAAACATCTTCAAAGGTAGAAACAGTGTCCCCTTTTTCTTTTAACTCCTTAAACCTTCTTTGAGCACGAGTATTTGCACTAGCGTTCATGAATATTTTGAGTTCGGCTTCTGGGAAAACTACGGTTCCTATATCTCTACCATCCATTACGATGCCTTTATTTTTACCCATTTCTTGTTGTTGTTCCACAAGTTTAGATCGAACTTCGGGTATTTCGGCCACTTTACTAACAAAATTAGAAACATCGAGAGTACGAATTTGCTGTTCCACATTGGTTTCATTCAAATACATTTCTGAAAAGCCTAAATCGGGATTGAATTGGAACACTAATTTAATGTAAGGCAAACTATTGATTAGTGATTCAACATCAAAAAACTCTTTGCCAATGTAACCGTTTTGCATCGCAAAGAAAGCTACGGCACGATACATGGCTCCTGTATCAACATAAACATAACCCAAGTGTTTGGCTAATTCTTTTGCCAAAGTGCTTTTGCCTGTCGATGAAAATCCGTCTATTGCTATGATAATTTTTTTGTCCAAAATAATATTATTGTAAGTTTACGGTTAAACCAAACAAACTTGTGTTAGCTGCTAAAGTGTATCTCGAGTACGAATAGTTAAATTTCAATTTATTGAGTTTCAATCCAAATCCAATCGAAATACCAGAAAAATTTCTTTGTTCCAAAATTAGTAATTCTTCGGCTCTTCTGAAATTATATCCTAATCTAATATTGAACGATTTTTTGGGGAAAAGTTCCGCACCAAAAATCACGTGGCGTAATGCATTCCCAAATACAGATACTTTTTTATCACTAGAACTCCCATCGATAGATGATTGTGCTTGGTTTGGATTCGAAAAAGAAATATTCCATTGCTGCAAATTATCCAACGTAAGATGCCAACGCAGTGGTACGTTTTCTAATTCTTGCGAAACACCTGCCATAATTTCTAATGGTAATTTTTCATTCAACCCATTATAGGTTGTAAACTGCGTTCCAATATTTCGAACCACAAAAGCCCAATTGACATCATTGGCTTCATCAATAAAAATTGCTCCCAAATCGACTGCTCCACCTATGGAATTATAACTTTCCAAAGTTGACGAAATAAGTTTTCCATTGGCTCCCAAAAACAAATTGGTATAAGGAACATTATAGGCATATCCAAAAGAAAGGGACATTTCACTACCTGTAAATTGAGATGTGGCTTCACCATTTTCGTCATAACCATCAAATTTCCCATAATTTACATAATTGACTCCCACTTGAAAAGTCTGCAAATGACGATCATAGGTATAAGCATAGGAAGCTGTTCCGTAGCTCACTTCACCAAAATAGCTCCCATAATTCAACGCCAGTTGATTGTCCATTTCAGGATTTATCGTGGCTGGATTAAAATGAACTTGATTGACGTCGTTGTCGTAAATAGTAATCGTTTTTCCTCCCATAGCAGCTTGCCTTGGTGAAGTAACCAAATTTAAAAACTGATAGGTATATTTCCCTCCAATTTGACCGTATGTCACGGCGCAAAACGAAAATAAAAGAAATAATAAAAGTTTTTTTGGCATACTTAAAAGGACTATTCGGTATTGTAAAACGCAAATGCGAAGATAAAATTATAATGATATAAATTCTTGTTTTTCCAGCCGAAGTTTCGAAACGAATTTTCAACCAAAATAAAAATTCCATCCTGAAGTTTCAGAATGGAATTGATATAAATTAAAAGTAGAGTCTATAATACTTTTGCGTTTTTAGCCTTTTGATCAGTGATGGCAATTTTCAGCACATCACTCATCTCCTTGACATAATGAAAGGCCAATCCTTCGATATATTCTGGTTTAATTTCGTCGATATCGCTTTTGTTTTCGTGGCACAGGATAATTTCTTTGATGTTGGCTCTTTTGGCCGCCAAAATCTTTTCTTTTATACCGCCCACAGGCAATACTTTTCCACGTAAGGTAATTTCGCCTGTCATCGCTAATCCTTTCTTCACTTTCTTTTGCGTAAGCACCGAAACTAAAGAAGTCAACATAGCGATTCCCGCACTTGGGCCGTCTTTTGGAGTGGCTCCTTCTGGTACGTGTAAATGAATATTGTATTTAGATAATATTTCTTGGTTTAAACCCAATAACTCGGTATTGGCTTTAATATATTCCATAGCTATCGTCGCCGATTCCTTCATCACGTTTCCTAAATTCCCCGTAATGGTCATCGTTCCTTTCCCCGGAGAAATCAAGGATTCTATAAAAAGAATGTCTCCACCAACACTTGTCCAGGCCAAACCTGTCACCACACCGGCAACATCATTGCTTTCGTATTTGTCTCTTTCCAATCTTGGAATTCCAAGTACTTTTACAATGTCTTCATCGGTTACTTTCTTGTTGTATTCCTCCTCCATTGCAATGGATTTGGCAGCATTTCGAATCACTTGCGCAATTTTGGCTTCCAAACCACGAACGCCAGATTCACGAGTATATCCTTCTACGATTTTTTCCAGTTGTTTTTTTCCAATGGACAAATGTTTGATTGTCAAACCGTGCTCTTTCAATTGTCTTGGAAACAAGTGTTGACGGGCAATTTCCACTTTTTCTTCAATCGTGTAACCCGACATTTTGATGATTTCCATCCTGTCTCGCAATGCAGGTTGAATCTCAGCCATATTATTTGATGTGGCAATAAACATCACTTTCGATAAATCGTAACCCATTTCCAAGAAATTGTCATAGAACGAATTGTTTTGTTCCGGATCCAAGACTTCCAACAATGCCGAAGAAGGATCTCCTTGATGACTATTGGATAATTTGTCTATTTCATCCAGAACAAAAACAGGATTTGAGGTTCCCGCTTTTTTCAAACTTTGGATTATTCTTCCTGGCATTGCTCCAATATAGGTTTTTCTATGTCCACGAATTTCAGCTTCGTCACGCAAACCACCTAAAGAAATTCTAACATATTCTCTACCCAAAGCTTCGGCAACAGATTTTCCAATAGATGTTTTTCCAACACCTGGAGGCCCTGTCAAGCAGATAATTGGTGACTTCATATCATTTCGCAATTTCAAGACTGCCAAATGTTCTATCATTCTTTTCTTTACGTCTTCCAATCCAAAATGATCTCTGTCGAGAATTTTTTGGGCACGTTTCAAATCGAAATTGTCTTTGGAATATTCGTTCCAAGGCAAATCCAAAAACAACTCCAAATAATTTCTTTGAATGCCAAAATCAGGTGCTTGTGGATTCATTCTGCGCATTTTAGACAATTCCTTCTCGAAATGTTTTTGCGTGGTTTCGTCCCATTTTTTGGTTTTGGCTTTAACACTCATTTCGTCCATTTCCTCTTCCTGAGAAACACCACCCAATTCTTCTTGAATGGTTTTCATCTGTTGGTGAAGGAAATATTCACGTTGTTGTTGGTCTAAATCAAAACGCACTTTAGATTGAATATCGTTCTTCAATTCGAGTTTTTGTAACTCCAAATTCATATAACGAAGCGTTTCAAGTGCTCTTTCTTTCAATGAATTTATCGATAACAAGTTTTGTTTTTCCTCCACTGACAACGCCATATTGGAAGTCACAAAATTGATTAAAAACGATTGACTTTCAATGTTTTTAATGGCAAATGTAGCTTCGCTTGGAATATTCGGATTTTCTTTAATAATTTGAATCGCTAATTCTCTTACTGAGTCAAGAATAGCCAAAAATTCGGTATCTTTTTTTCCTGGCCTTTTCTCGGTTACATCTTTAATACTAGCAGTAAAATAAGGATTTTCAGAAACTAATGATTCTATTTGGAAACGTTTTTTTCCTTGAAGAATAACGGTAACATTGCCATCAGGCATTTTTAGAACGCGCAAAATTCGGGCTACCGTACCTATTTTGTGAATGTCATTTTTTGATGGATCTTCTACTTCTTCATTCTTTTGAGCAACAACTCCAATAATTTTTCCAGCTGCATAGGCATCATTGATTAATTTTATGGATTTATCACGTCCGGCTGTGATTGGAATGACAACACCTGGAAACAAAACCATATTGCGCAATGGCAAAATAGGTAATGAATCAGGCAATTCTTCATTATTCATCTCCTCCTCATCTTCTGGAGTTAATAATGGAATTAATTCGGTTTCGGTATCAAATTCTTGAAGTGACAGATTGTCAAGAGTGTGTATTTTATGATTTGACATATTATATTTTAAGTCTTTTTGTCATTAGTTATATTCAATGATTAACAAATATAAGATATCAAATTAATAAATTTTAATAAAATCAATCTAATCCACCTAATATTTGCTTGGTATTAAAAAGTGACAATCATCATGCCAAAAAAAATCCGCTAAAAGAAGCGGATTGGATAATTATTTCGAATATTTAAAATTATGGCAACTCTACACTAAAAGCACCTGAAGAAATCGTTTTGGTATTGCCCGTAGTAAAATTTTTGACTACAGCATTGAAAGTCCCCGTTATTTGTGTTGCCGTTTTTGAAGTAATGGTAATTGAACCTGAATTGGCATTGTATAAAATATTACTAATATGACAGCTTGAAGTAACAGGTTCGCCAAATATACCCGTAATCTGATGGGTACCCACTGATAAAGATTGTGCAATGGATATACTAATACTATCTCCATTAGTTTTTTTACCTACAATACTATAATAAGGATTAACGCCAAATGGTACCACAGCAGCAACATCAATATTGTTTTCAACAAATTCGGTTCCATCTAGCTTAGCATAAAAGGTATCTGCATCTAAACCAAAATTATCATCCGTGAAAGGAATATCTGTAAAAGAACCATTAGTAAATACTTTTGTTTCAATACTTGTTCCTGTAAGGTCTTTAAATTTTACTCCCGTAAACTGAAATGTTCCTGATATTTTTTTATTGATAACATCAATTTTAGAAATGGTAATCGAGGCCGTATCAGTATATCCGGGAAAATCTGAAGCACCTCCAGAATCTTTCTCATCGGCACTAAATGGTTCTGTTCCATTAGATGGCATATAGGCTATGCCCATCATTCCTCCTGCTACACTAATACTTTTCCAAGTATAAGTTCCTACTTTGTTAAATGGTGCTGGTAATCCGATTTGTACCAACTCTCCACTGGGTGTTTTGAGTCCCGATATGGCAATATAACTATCGTTTACAATTGCTTGAACAGTGTTCGCCACGAAAGTTTTTCCATCAAAATCTACCTTAAAAACTCCAGTAGTTGTTCCAGGATTTGGGATTGTATCTAATAATGCGGGATCCAAAGGTTCAATCTCTCCACAGGAATTCAAACAAAATGTTACAATTATAATGAAGGGTAAAATAAAAAATTGAATTTTTCTCATATTTGTTTGTTTTATTCAACAAATATAGATTTTTAAAAATTTAAATGGAGACTTTTGGATAATAATTTTAACAGTATTATTCACAGTAATAAATCCATTAAAAAATTTAGTTTAACTTCTCTATTTTGGGCACTCTTTTCAATAAAATAACTCCCGTAATAAAAAAGACTGCTAAAAATACAATGGCAAATCTTGGGCTTCCTGTAATTTGATCAATGATTCCATAAATACACATCCCAATTACGATTCCAATTTTTTCAGCTACATCATAAAAACTAAAAAATGAAGCGGTATCCTCGGTTTCGGGCAACAATTTAGAATAAGTGGAGCGAGACAAAGACTGAATTCCTCCCATAACCAATCCAACTAAACTTGCCATAATGTAGAAATGCAATGGTAAAACAATAAAATAAGCTGCTGTACAAAGTAAAACCCAAAAACCGTTAATCACGATCAAGATTGGTATATTTCCGAATTTAGCCGAAGCTCTTGATGTCAAAAAAGCTCCCAAAACCGCTAACAATTGAATCAATAAAATACAGACAATCAACCCAGTTGTGCTTTCTTCCTTGGAAGACCAAGCAATTTCTTGTGCCCCAAAATAAGTTGCAACAATCATCACGGTTTGAACAGCCATACTATACACAAAGAAACTGCCTAAATATCGTTTTAAAGAAATATTGTCTTCTAATAATGCCCAAACTTTCTTCAATTCTTTGAAACCATTAAAAATGACATCTTTAGTTACTTTTTGACCCTCATTTTTATTTCCTTTAGGCAAAAAATAATACGAATACTGACTAAAAAGGATCCACCAAACTCCTACCATTACAAAAGAATAGCGCATAGCCTTCATAGCTGCTTCACCACTAGTTCCAGAAATTCCAAAAAGATTAGGTTTCATTATCATTGCCAAATTGACAATCAATAAAAGTACACTTCCAATGTAGCCCAAAGAATATCCTTTTGCGCTGATTTTATCCTGTTGTTCCGGAAAAGCAATATCCGGCAAATAAGAATTATAAAATACCAAACTACCCCAAAAACCAATCAATCCAAAGAAGTAAAAGAATAAACCAACGTATATATTTTCAAGGTTAAACCAATATAAACCCATACAGGACAAAGCTCCCATATAGCAAAAGAATTTCATAAATGATTTTTTGTTTCCCACATAATCGGCAATTCCTGAGAGCAAAGGCGAGATGAATGCAACGAGTAAAAATGCAGCCGCAGTCACAAAACTTATCAAGGCCGAATTTTTTAAGGTTAGCCCAAAAACATCAATGTAATGACTTTGATCGCTAAACAAAGATTCAAAAAAGATGGGAAAAACAGCCGATGAAATTACTAATGGATAAACTGAATTTGCCCAATCATAAAATGCCCAAGCGTTTAACAATTTAGGACTTCCTTTTTCTAGTATTTTCATCTTTGCTTTTTTAATTGTGCCAAATATAATCAAAAAACTATTGTACTAAAATCCAATTAATTTTTCTAGCATTAAGAAATTACCAAGAATTTCAAACTCTTTTTTTTTTATAGAAATTATGTTTCTCGAACATTCAACTTACTGTTTTTACGGCTAAAGCCAAAGTAAATCAGCAGTCCGATTAGTAGCCAAATGGTGAAATAAATCCAATTCCAAACACTCAATTCCGCCATCATATACAAACAACAAATCAATCCCAACAATGGAATTAGCGACAAATTTTGTTTGAAAGACCAAACCACTAATCCAATCAAAACGAAGAGAAAAATCCACATAGGTATCTTGTGTTTAAAAAGACTGAAACCACTATCGTATTTGATGGAATCGCTCACTGGAAGACCTGCAACCACTGTCGCATATTTAGCGTCATCTTGCTCATATTGGCTCAACAAATGTTCTAAATCCGGCGTTTCGGTGGTGCTGTTTTTGGCATCAATTTTTACCAAATAATCATACACTTTGGTGGTATGACTTTTATCCAATGCCGTAACAATATCGGCAGGATTGTTAATTTGTGTTTCATTGGTAATAAAATCCATTGTGGCTTTTTGGTTGTAACCAAAGGCATAAACGACTCCAATAACAATCAAAACTGGCATTATAAATTTAGAATTCACATAAGGTGTCTTAAACTTTCCACGAGGAATGTCGGGTTTGTTTTGCAATACCAAAACACCAGCACAAACCAATACAAAAGCAAATAAAGTCCCGATGCTGCATAAATCGGTAACCATCGTCAAGTTCAAAAACAAAGCCGGAATCGCAACCACAAAACCGGTTACGATGGTTGCGTATGAAGGTGTTTTGAATTTTGGATGCACTTTAGAAAAACGTTTGGGCAACAATCCGTCTCGGCTCATACTCATCCAAATTCGAGGTTGCCCCATTTGGAAAACCAATAACACACTCGCCATTGCAATAACAGCACTGACGGCAATAATTCCCGACATCCATTTGAGATCTAATTTATCAAATACGAAAGCCAGCGGATCGCCTACATTCAATTCGCTATAGCTAACCATTCCTGTCAAAACCAAGGCAATGGCAATGTATAAAATGGTACAAATTATAATCGCCCACATCATCCCACGAGGTAAATCACGCTGCGGATCTTTGCATTCCTCGGCCGTGGTGGAAATGGCGTCAAACCCAATATAGGCAAAGAAAACAGCCGAAACTCCTTTTAAAACTCCCGAAACTCCATTTGGTGCAAACGGATGCCAATTGGCTGTATCTACATAAAAAACTCCAACAGCAATAACCAAAAGTACGATACATAATTTTACGACAACCATAATATTACTGGCATTTCTGGACTCTTTCATCCCACGATACACCAAAGCCGTAATCAAGATAATAATCAACAAGGCAGGCAAATCGGCAACAAAATGGAAAGAACCAATAACTGGCGAAGTAGTCCAAGCTGTGTATGCTGCCTGCAAACCAGTACTTAAATTTTCGAAAGATTTTCCACCTTGCATCAATGCCGTAGCGTCTTTAAACCCATTCGAAGCAGTCAAATAATCCATTTGAACCCATTGCGGGAGATGAATTCCTCCACTTTCGAGCAATCCCGTAAAATAATCACTCCACGAAATGGCTACTGTGATATTGCCAATGGCATATTCCATAATTAATGCCCATCCAATAATCCAAGCGATTATTTCTCCAAAAGCAACATAAGAATAAGTATAAGCGCTCCCAGAAACGGGAACCATTGAGGCAAATTCGGCATAAGCAAAGGCAGCAAAACTACATGCCAAAGCGGTAAACAAGAAAAGAAAAACTACAGCAGGACCTCCATCCGCACTGGCTTTTCCGATTGTACTAAAAATTCCAGCTCCCACAATTGCAGCAATTCCAAAAGCAGTTAAATCACGCGCTGTCAAATGTTTTCCCAAAGCATTATGACCATCAGTATTATTTTTTTCGACCTGCTTTAAAATATCTTGAACTGTCTTTTTTCTAAATAAACCGGAAATCGCCATATTTTAAATTTTATTGTTAAAAAAACACTCTGTAAATCTTGCCAAAAATGTAAACCATCATTAGATATCCAAATCTATGAAACAATTTCAATTTATAAAGTTTTGTGCTGATAATTTTATTTTAAAGTTCTAAACCAAAAAAAGTGGTCGAAATTTCTTCCGACCACTTTTTTTTAATTACGCTGTTTATAAAATCTAGTATTCAAGTATTGTCAACTTTTTTAGTAATCAAAACGTTTGAAAGCTTCAATCGCCTGATATTCGGACAAACCTAAATCATCATATATTTTTGCGGTATTCTTGTTACGATCCTCTGCCCTAACCCAAAATTCTCTTGAGTCATTTCCTTGAAACATTACTCTGTCTTTTTGAGATTGGTGGTACAAAATAGCATGTCTTTTTAACAATACTTCATCAGGACTTAATGGCACTGCCATATCTATTTCATGAATATCCCATTCGTGCCAAGCTCCTCGGTACAACCATAACCAACAATCTTTCATATACGATTCCTGCTTCAATGATGCCATTGCGGCAAATATTGCATTAAGGCAAACTTCATGTGTTCCATGCGGGTCGGCTAAATCGCCAGCAGCAAAAATCTGGTGTGGCTTAATTTTTTCGATAATATCTTTTACAATAGCAATATCATCTGCTCCCAATGGGTTTTTCTTTATTCTACCCGTTTCATAAAAAGGTAGATCTAAAAAGTGGGTATTTTCATCTTTTAATCCAATGTATCTTGTGGCTGCATAGGATTCTCGACGTCTGATCAATCCTTTCAATTTTCTAACTTCTAAGGAATCAATTTCATTTTCTTTTTTGTTATTTATAAAATCGATAACCTCCTGAAAATTTATTTTAAAATCCTTATTACTACCTATAAAATCATTACAAACTTCTGCAAATTTTAAAGCTTCATCGTCTGTAACGGCTATATTTCCTGAAGTTTGATAAACTACATGCACATCATGTCCTTGTTTTATCAATTTAGAAAACGTTCCTCCCATAGAAATTACGTCATCATCGGGATGAGGGCTAAAAAGGATTACTCTTTTATGGGCAGGATTAGCCCTTTCTGGTCTGTGGGAATCATCCGTATTGGGCTTTCCTCCAGGCCAACCAGTTATGGTATGTTGTAAAACGTTGAACATATTGATATTCAAATCATAAGCCGAACCATCTTGAGCCAAAAGATCGGACATACCATTATTATTATAATCTCTATCAGTAAGTTTTAATATTGCTTGTTTGGTTTCTTGGCATAGCCAAACTATGGCTTTGTGTTTCAATTCTTTTGTCCAAACGCACTCTCCAACTAACCATGGTGTTTCCAATCGGGTCAATTCTGAAGCTGCCGATTGGTCTAAAACAAAAGTTGTATTGTCATGATTTTGCAAAAAAGTAGCAGGAACTTCTGGACTTATTTCTCCTTGAATTGTTCTCTTAATAATAGAAGCTTTATTTTGCCCCCAAGCCATCAATACAATCCTTTTCGACTTGAGAATAGTAGAAACTCCCATAGTAATAGCTCTTTTAGGAACTTGATTTATACCATTAAAATCAGAAGAAGCATCTACTCTGGTTATGTGGTCTAAAGTGATAATTCTGGTTCCAGAGTTAATATGAGAACCCGGTTCGTTGAAACCAACATGACCTGTACGACCAATCCCCAAAAGTTGAAAGTCAAGTCCTCCAGACTTTGCTATTTTATTTTCATAATCAACACAGTACTGATTCAGCTTTTCGATAGCAACTGTTCCGTCTGGAATATTGATATTTTCCGGTTTGATATCAATGTGATTAAATAAATGCTGATGCATAAAATAATAATAACTCTGATTGTTCTCTTTATTCATTGGATAATATTCATCCAGATTAAAAGTAACAACATTATTAAAACTAAGACCTTCTTCTTTATGAAGTCTAACCAATTCTTCATAAACTTTTATAGGCGAAGAACCTGTGGCCAATCCTAAAACACAAGTTTTATTTTTGGATTGTTTCGATTTTATCAATTGTGCTATTTCTAGTGCAACAATTCTAGAAGCTTCTATAGAATTTTGAAAAATTACATTATGAATTTTTTCAAACCGTGTAGTTTCGTACTTGCCCGGTTTTGCATAAGATAAAGATTGAATTGTGCTCATAGTTGTATTGTATTTAAAGATTTACAAGACAAATATAAACAAGAAATTTAAAAACAGCACGTTGTTGCGTTATTTTTAATAAAAAACAATACAAAAACGCAATAAAACGCAAATTTACTCCTTTTAAATAAGCTGAACTCCTGCTTTTATATAATCATCCAATATTGGAGCATCTGGATTTAAATCGGTAATAATAATATTTAGCTGGTTTATTTCACAAACAACATAAGGCATTTTAGTATTTAATTTTTCGGAAGTAACCATACAAACTACATTATCAGAGGCTTCCATCATTGCTTTTTTTACAAGAGAAACCTCGTAACCGATTTCAGTAAGACCTAACCTGACGTTAATACTGCTCGAACCCATAAAACAAATATCTGCTTTAAGCTTGGACAAAACCTGTACTACATCCATACCAATGGTTACCATTGCATTTTTTTGCAATTTTCCACCAATGAATATCACCTCGATATTGGGATGTTGAGCCAATTGCATCGCTATTGGCAAACTATAAGTATATATGGTCGCTTTTAAATCAGGAGGAAGTAATTTTGTAAAAGCCAAGTTTGTGGTACCGCCACTCATTATAATAACCTGTCCATCAGAAATTAAAGAAAGTGCCTTGCGGCCTACTATGTCCTTTTTATCACTATTGACAACAACATTATTAAAAATATTAGTTGTTCGTTTTTCAACAGGAATAGCACCTCCATAAACTTTTTCGAGCAATCCTTTTTTGTTTAATTCATTCAAATCCCTTCGAACAGTATCTTCCGATACATTCAAGTCTACCACGAGTTCAATCGTGCTAACTTTATGTTCAGAAACTAGTTTAGTCATTATAAATTTCTGCCTTTCCGCTTTTAACATTTTAAAAAAAATTAAATAATTGTTTTCAAATATATATAAAAATACTTCTCTCCATTATTTTTAGGTTATAATTCTTCAACAAGTACACACCTAGGTTTTTCAATATTTTTGAGTATTACAACTACAAAAACCTTAAAATATTGCGTTATTGTGCGTTATTGAAGAAAAATGTTTAAAATAAACCGCATAATAATGTATTTATTAAGAATAATGTATTAAGTTTGTATTAAATAACCAATTAAAAATAACCACTATGAAAAAAAAGTATTTAATTCTTTTGCTGTTTTTTGCTGGAATAATCGCAACTTATTCCCAAGATATTACAGTAAAAGGTAAAGTTACAGACTCCGATGGCATCTCATTGCCGGGAGTAAACATTCTTGTGAAAGGAACAAACGTTAGTACCGTAACTGGAATGGATGGCGACTTCAGTTTTAAAGCCCAAAGCGGAGCGGTTTTAGTAATTTCCTTTATTGGTTTTGAAACCAAAGAAGTGAAAGTAACCGGGTCTTCATTGAATATCATTTTAAATGAAGGTTCTCAAAGCTTGAAAGAGGTCGTAATTGTTGGGTCTTTAGGAAGAACTTTAGACAAGTCTTCTTTAGGATATTCCACACAATCGATTAAAGGTAAGGAAATTGCAGAAACTCAAAGACCAAACTTTGCCAATGCTATGCAAGGTAGAGTTGCTGGTTTAACTGTTACAAGTACTTCTGGAGCACCAGGCGCATCTACAGCAATCCAATTAAGAGGAGTAAATTCAATAAGTGGTTCAAATACTCCTTTATATATTGTGGATGGACTTCCTGTTTCCAATCAAACATTGAGTCAAGGATCTTTAATTTCTGATGCTGCAAACAGAAATCAAGATTATACCAATAGAGGTGCTGACATCAACCCCGATGATATTGAAACGATAACTATTTTGAAAGGCCCCGAAGCGGCGGCTCTTTACGGAATCGAAGCAGGAAATGGTGCAATCGTCATTACTACTAAAAAAGGAAGAAAAGGCTTAGGCTCTATAACTTATACTAGCAATACAAGATTTGAGCAAATATATCGATTCCCTGAAACGCAAAATGTTTATCAAAGAGGTTCCTCTGGTCTGAATGCCACTACTGGAACAGCAGCATTTGGTACAATGTATGCTCCTGGTACAAAATTTTATGATAATGTTGGAGATTTTTTTAAAACTGGAATTTCAAATCAACATAACTTGAGTTTTGATGCGGGTAATGAAAATATGACTTATAGAATTTCATTTGCGAATTTAGATCAAACAGGTGTTGTACCTAATACAGATTACAATAGACTAAATCTATCTTTAAATTCAACTGCCAAGATAAATGATAAATTAAAATCAGAAGCCATTTTTTCTTATACCAAAACTAGTAATAAAAAAGCATCTAAAGGCGCCGGTTCTTATTTAACTAACCTGTTGAATTGGCCAGTTAATGATAATGCTTCAAATTATTTAACTTCTAATGGTGCTGGGGGATTTACCAGAAGAAGAATTACAGATGCATCAGTTGCCGCAGAATTTGATAATCCTTATTGGGATATTTATAAAAATCCTGCTGAAGATTTTAATAACCGTTTTGTAGCAAATGTCGGATTAGTTTACGACCCTACTAGTTGGTTAAACATAACAGGAAGAGCGGGTTATGATGTGATAGCTGGTAGAGGATATAGAGCTATTCATCCTGATTCAAATGCGGGATTATCTGGTGGAGGATTTATAGAATCTTATTATAATAATGCAACGGTATTTAATTCCAATATTTTGGTCACTGCTAAACATTCTTTTGGTAAGTTCAATACAAAATTATTGGTAGGTAACGGATATAATGATTCATATCAATCCATAATTTCTACTCAAGGGAACAAATTTATTTTAAAAGATTTTTATTCCATAAATAATACTGACCCAAGTACACAAAGATCACAAGAAAGATTAATTCAAAAAAGAGTAATTGGATTATTCAGTGAAGCATCTATAGATTATGATAAAATAGTATATCTTACTTTAACCGGAAGGAATGACTGGTCTTCTACATTACCAAAAGGCAACAACTCCTTCTTTTACCCTTCAATTTCAACATCTTTTGTTTTTACTAATCTCGGAAGCCTAAAAGACGGCAACATCCTTTCTTTTGGTAAATTAAGAGCCTCGTGGGCAAATGTTGGAAAAGATGCCACTCCTTATGTTACAGAAGCAGCATTTGAATCTAAACCAATTACAGGCGGCGGATTTGGGTATGGTTTTTTTGGACCAAATACTGCGCTTAAGCCAGAATTTAGAATTTCTTATGAGTTTGGTACAGAATTGAAATTTTTCAAAGACCGAATTGGTCTAGATGTGGCTGTTTATAGTTCAAGAACAGTAGACCCAATTGTAGCAAACCTTCGTTCCAGTTATGGTGGTGGTTTTGTACTTTCAAATGTTAATTTTGGAGAATTATTAAATGAAGGATTGGAAATCACTTTAAACGCTAAAATTATTAAAAGTGAAAATTTCGATTGGGATTTTACTACTAATTTTACAAAAACAAGAAGTGAAGTTGTTGATTTAGAAGTTCCTGAATATTACCTATCTGACACTTGGGTTGTAGGTAATGTAAGAGGTGGTTTGTCTAAAGGGTATCCAATTACCACTATCACGGGTATGCCTTATGCTACGAATACAGCGGGAGAAGTTTTAATTGATGGTAGTGGATATCCTATAAAAGCTGCCGCAGAAAAAAACTCTGTCGTTGGAGACAGAAACCCAGATTTTATGTTGGGGTTACAAAATAGTTTTAGTTATAAAAACTGGAGCTTATCTTTTCTTTTAGATATTAGAAAAGGAGGAGATGTATTTAATGGGGTGGAATATAACTTACGAACTACTGGATATTCTATAAATACTCTTGACAGAGAAACTCCTTTGGTAGTTAAAGGTGTCTTGAAAGATGGATTAGAGAATAGTGCTACACCAACTGTAAATAATATTCAAATTACACCTTATTATCAAAATGGCTATTATGGCTCTGGTTATAATGAAATTGATTTTATTGAAAAAGATGTTAATTGGATAAGAATGCGCGATATAACTTTAAGCTATAGACTGCCTTCAGAAATCATTCGAAAGTCAAAAATATTCAATTCCCTTGCCTTCAATTTTACGGTCACAGATGCTTTTTTAATCACAAATTATTCAGGTGCTGACCCTTCTGTAAATGGAACAAATGCTTCCACAGGTGGTGCTGGCGGTGTTGGATTTGATTTAGGAACACTTTCTACCCCTAGAGGATACAACTTTTCAGTTAAAATTGGACTTTAAAAATTAGTAAAATGAAAAATATAAAAAATTATATAATAGCTTCTAGTCTTCTATTGTTGACTGCTGCTTGTAGTGATTTAACAGAATTAAATGTTAATCCAAGCTTCCCAACCAATGTTCCTGCCAATACCTTAATAAACCCAATTGAACAGTATATGGCTCAAGGTTTATCCTTTGATGGTAGATTTATTGGAAAATACGTTCAGAATTTTTCTCAATCTACTGCAAATTTTGTTTGGGATAGATATGGTAATGACCCCGTTCCCTCAGAAAATGGTGCAGAAACTTGGCGTGTGGTTTATACCAATATTGGTTTAAATCTATCAGTAGTACAACAACAAGCTATTGAACAAAATCGTTACGATGTTTTAGGATTTTCTAAAGTAATAAGAGCTTGGAGCTGGCAAACCTGTACGGATCACCACGGAGAAATTATCGCTTTTGACCAGGTTTTTACGGCCAGAGCTTCCTTTGATTATGTTTCACAAGACAAAGTCTATGACGAAGTAGTTCGTTTATTAAAAGAAGGAATAACTGATTTGGCTAGAACTGACGGCAATGTTAACCAAGCATATTTTGCAGTGGGAGATAAAATCTACAATGGAGATAGAGCTAAATGGACCAAATTTGCCTATGGGGTTTTAGCAAGAAATGCCAATAATTTAATTAATAAAGCAAATTATGACCCTGATAAAGTTATAGAATACTGCGACAAATCATTGGCTAGTAGTGCTGATGACGCTTATTTGTTAAATAATGGTACGGTTTCAGCAGACACAAATTTCTGGGGTCCTTTAAGAGCTAATATGAATAATTTCAGACAAACCGATTTTGTAGTTAGAACGATGGACGGCTCCATCTTTACAGGAGCTATTGACCCTAGAATGTATAGAATCTTATCTCCAAGTAAAGGCACTTCTGAAACTGCCCCAGCTTCAGCAGCAAATCCTGACCCAACAAAATACACTTATTTAGGCAATCCATTAAATACTGCAGCTGTCACATCAGGAACTAGTCAAATTCCAAATCCTTATGGCCTTCTTGCAAATGCAGTATCTACTGATCCAGGGAGATATGTATTTAAAAACGCGGCAAAATTTCCTTTAATGACTTATATGGAAATTCAATTTATTAAAGCAGAAGCTGCTTTTAAAAAAGGAGATAAAGCAATGGCTTTAGATGCATACAAAAAAGGTATTGAAGCTAGTTTTGATTTTGTAAATTTAAATACAGTAGCAAGAACAACCTACCCTATTACTACAACAATAACTGCAGCAGAAAGAACCGCTTTTCTTGGCAATGCAGCAATTATGCCTATCGCGGCTAACTTGACAATTAGTCAAATTATGTTGCAGAAATACATAGCGCTATGGGGTATAGGTTATATCGAAACATGGAATGATTTCAGAAAATACCATTATGACCCAACAGTATACACAAGTTTAAATACAGCTGGTAATATTGCAAATGGTGGAAATGTATCTGAAAATTTTGGCAAGTTACCGTATAGATTACGTAATCGTTATGCTTCCGAATACCAATGGAATTATGCGTCTATACTATCTATCGGAGGTGAAAAGGTAGATTATATCACAAAAGAAATGTGGTTTTCACAAAAGTAATCCTGTTTCAATAAATAAATATTATACAAAAGAATTATGAAAAAAAATCATATAATACTAAGCAAGTCAATACTGTTGTTTTCACTATTGATGCTCATATACTCTTGCGGCGATGATTATAACTATACTCCTCTAGCTCAAAGTATCCCTGATAACTCAACTGGTATAAAAATTATACATACTGCTTTGGGTACAGATAATGGCCCCCTTAGACCTGGAACTGCTAATGCTAATGGTGTAAATTTTTTAGTCAATTATTTTTCAAATAACTTAAAAATCACCTCTACTGTTGTTGGTACAGGAAGTCCACTTTCAGGAATTGGATTTGGAAGTACTTTCCCAATCAATAATTATGCAATTATTCCGGCTGGAACACAAGATATAAAAGTAATTTCTCCTGCATTTACAGTTACAACTGTTAGCCCTGCAGTTACTGTTCCTGAGAAAGTGCGAGTAACCGAAACTTTAAAAACGGATGCTAATACTAAATATTCTAATTTTTTGGTAGGTTATCCTACTTATTCTAATTTTTTAATTAAGGACGATTTCTCCGTTGCTACAAATGCCTCTATGGCATATTTCAGATTTGTCAACACAATCGTCAATACACCGGTGGGTGGTTATGATTTAGTTGTTCAAAAAACATATCCTGCCACTTCTACATCTCCAGTAAAAACTGTTGATTTAGTATCGATAAAAGGTATTGCTTATTTAGGTGGCCAAAATATATTTTTACCTATCGAGCCAAATTTATCTACCGATACAGGAACTTATGTTTTTGCATTAAGATTAAGTGGAGCAACTACTAATGTTACTACACTTACGACCTTAATTCCTAGACCAACTAGAATCTATACCGTATTTGCAAGAGGTTATAATGGAGGTTTAAATTTAATTACTGGGGCTAGTCCATCGACTGCAAATTTGCCATCGGTAAGTTTTTATACCAATAGATAAAATTTATTTTCAAAAACCACTTTAGAAAATTCTAAAGTGGTTTTTTATTCAACTCATTGTATTTGTTTACTATATAGAAGTATACAAAAGTCAATTCTATGCCTAATTTTTAATAAAAAAATAAGGCAAATTTACTAGATAAAAACTATTATCTTTTTCAAAATGAACAATTACTATATAAAAAATATAAAATCACTATTTATTAGTCTACTGTTAATAAATACATTAACTACTAATGCACAGTGTATAACAAATACTGAATTTAACAAAAGCACTCCAAAACGGGATTTAAGAGGTGTTTTTGTGGCTTCTGTATTTAATTTAAATTGGCCTACAAATCGTCTGGCAACACCTGCCGTTCAACAAGCAGAATTAATTACAATTCTAGACAATTTAAAAGCAAACGGTTATAATTCGGTTTTTCTGCAAGTGCGTTCCGAATGTGATGCTATGTACGTTTCATCAATTGAACCTTGGTCACAATGGCAAACGGGAACTCAAGGACTAGCTCCTTCTCCATTATGGGATCCACTAACATTTGCGGTTACCCAAGCACATAATAGAGGTTTAGAATTACATGCTTGGTTGAATCCCTATAGAGCCCAAACTTCTTCGGCTACAACTTATCCGAAAGCGGCAAATCACGTTATTAATACTAATCCTAGCTGGGTATTTACCTCTTCGACAAATGCCAATTTAAAAATTCTTGATCCTGGAATTCCTGCAGTTACTACTTATATTACATCGATTGTACAAGATATTGCCACAAGATATGATGTGGATGGCATTCATTTTGACGATTATTTTTATCCCGCAAGTGGTATGATTGCTTCACCTGGCAATCAAGATGCCGCTTCATACGCGGCCTATAATCCAAGTAGTTTAACACTTTCTGATTGGCGAAGAGACAATGTAAATAAAATGATTGCTTCGGTTTATGATGCAATTCAATTGATAAACATTTCAAATAACAAGAACATCATTTTTGGAGTGAGCCCATTTGGTATATGGAAAGCAGGAACTCCAACTGGTATTACAGGTCAATCCTCCTATAGTGATTTATTCTGCGATCCAATAGCGTGGTTGAATGCTGGTAAAGTAGATTATTTGGCACCTCAATTGTATTGGAAAATTACAGGTGCTCAAGATTATGTAGCACTTTCAAAATGGTGGAACGATCAGGTAAAAGCAAAAAACAAACAACTCTATATTAGCCAGGGGTATTATAAAATGGTGGACGCCAATAATTGGGAAGCCACAGAGATACAAAATCAAATAAACCAAAACAGAGTTGTTAATATGGATGTTACTTTTGGACAAATAGCCTACAATTACACCAACATTAAAAGCAATTCAAAAACGATTAATGATGCATTAAATGGTAATCAATTTCAGTACAAATCTTTTGCACCACCTATTGCTGGAAAAGATGATTTATGTCCTGAAAAACCAGCTAATATCAGATTTGGAACACAAAAAATAATGTGGGATACACCTGCGGCATCTGTTGATGATGGTGATTTACCAGTAAAATATGTGGTATATGCATTTGCAAATGCAGCCGAGGCAATTACAAATATGAATGATGGTTCAAAAATTCTAGATATCGTAGTTGGAAATGAATTGGCAGTATCACAAACATTGATTGATACCAAATATTTTGTAGTTACCTCATTGGATAAAAACAATAATGAAGCCGGTGATTTTAATACGACCTTAGGAAATCCTGATTTTGATTTAACCACAAATAAGTCATACCTTGTATATCCAAATCCATTTAACAATCAATTTGAAGTCGAGTTTCAAAATGCCTTTTCAAACTTTGTTAAAATTTCCATTTTTGACACTAATGGAAAACAAATTTGGGGACAAGATTATACCATAGTAAATTCAAAAATTGCTGTAGCCCCAATGAATCTGACTAATGGAATTTATTTTGTGAAAATTAGTTTTGAAAATGGAACTAGTGAAAGTTTTAAAATGATTAAACAAGAAGATTAAAACATTTTCGTAAATTACTAGATTACAATTATTTAAATAATTTAATTTATTATGAATCTATTCTTAAAAAAACATGTTTTCTTTTTGATAGTCATACTTGCTATCAATTCCTATTCTAATCCGTTAGAAAAAATTAAAACAGGAGCTGATAATTTTGAAAACTATCTTCCGCTACTAAAGAATAAAAACATTGGAATTGTCACCAATCAAACTGGGATATTGACCAACAAAATGCATCTTGTCGATTTTTTAATCGAGAAGAAAGTCACTATAAAAACCATATTTGCTCCCGAACACGGTTTTCGTGGTACCGCTGATGCCGGTGAGCATATTACAGACGCAAAAGATACCAAAACGGGACTGTCCATTATTTCACTTTATGGAGAAAACAGAAAACCCAAACCAGAACAATTAAAAGGAATTGAGGTAATGATTTTTGATTTGCAGGATGTAGGCGCTCGATTTTATACTTACATTTCTACATTACACTATGTTATGGAAGCTTGTGCTGAAAACAACATTCCGCTTATTGTTTTAGACAGACCCAATCCTAATGGAGCTATTATTGACGGTCCAATATTAGAAAAAGAATACACCAGTTTTGTTGGAATGCACCCCATCCCAATTCTGCACGGAATGACAATTGGCGAATATGCCAAAATGATTAATGGCGAAAAATGGCTTAAAAAATCGTCAAATTGTAAACTGACCGTTATACCTTGTGTCAACTATAATCATAAAATGCACTATAGTTTGCCCGTAAAACCATCACCAAATTTGCCCAATGACCAGTCTATAAATTTGTATGCCAGTTTGTGTTTATTTGAAGGTACCAACATCAGCGTTGGGCGTGGAACCGAGAAACAATTTCAAATTTTCGGTTCTCCATTTTTGCCTAAAAGTCAATTTAATTTTACTCCAAAGCCAAATTTTGGAGCAAAAGAACCTCTTTATAACGGACAAATTTGTTATGGCGAAGATTTGACAACTTTTAAAAAACTACATCGATTAGAGCTTCAATGGCTGATTAGTTCTTATAAAATGACTCGTGAAAAAACCAAGTTCTTCAATTCATTTTTCACAAAACTTGCAGGAACCAAAAAATTACAGCAGCAAATAGAAAACGGAACTTCTGAAAAGGCAATTAGAAAAAGCTGGGAAAAAGGTTTAAAAGAGTACAAGATTATGAGAGCAAAATACTTAATCTATTAGTTTCCCTCTTCACAGTTGAAAATCCTTGCACTTAATTCACTATACAAAAACAATCAATTACTTAATGAATTTAAATAAATTCTATATAAAATGAAAAATAAATATCCTGATACCGAAAAAGAATCTAATTACAGCAATTTGGACAAAATGACTACCAAAGAGCTACTGGAAAACATCAATGCCGAGGACGCAAAAGTGGCCAATGCAGTTAAAGCTCAAATACCCAATATAGAAAAATTAGTAGATGCCATCGTTTCTAAAATGAAATTGGGCGGAAGATTGTTTTACATTGGTGCAGGAACATCGGGCAGACTAGGGATTTTAGATGCATCCGAGTGTCCTCCAACCTTTGGAGTGACAGATCAAATGGTAATTGGAATAATAGCTGGAGGAGATTTAGCCATTCGAAAAGCGGTCGAAAACGCCGAGGATGATTTTGAACAAGCGTGGATTGATTTGAAAAAACATAATATTAATTCTTTGGACGTTGTCATAGGAATTGCTGCTTCAGGAAATACTCCTTATGTAATTGGCGGATTAAAAAAAGCTCAAGAAAACAACATTATAACTGGCAGCATTACTTGTAGCAATGACAGTTTAATATCAAAAGAAGCCGATTATCCAATAGAATTGTTGGTTGGACCAGAATTTCTCACAGGAAGTACCCGTATGAAGGCAGGGACTTCACAAAAAATGGCTTTAAATATGATTACGACTTCCGTAATGATTCATCTCGGAAAAGTAAAAGGGAATAAGATGGTTGATATGCAACTTTCAAATAAAAAATTAGTGCAAAGAGGCGTCGAAATGATAGTGGATGCACTTAATATTGATGAAAAATTAGCTGCTCAATTATTAAAAGAACATAAAAGCGTGAGAGCTGTTTTACTATCTAGAAACAAAGCATAAAATGATTTAAAGTATTAAAAAGAATCATAATTCATAAAAAACATTAAATGACTCCAAGCGCAATTCTCATATTAATCACTGTCTATTTTGGAATACTGTTTTACATCTCCCACAGTGTCAGCAAGAAAGATAATGGAAACGATGCCTTTTTTAAAGCCAATAAAAATTCAAAATGGTATTTAGTCGCCTTTGGAATGATTGGAACGGCACTTTCTGGAGTAACTTTCATTTCCGTTCCTGGAGAAGTTGGCTCGCCAAACGGTGAACAATTCAAATATTTTCAGTTTGTGTTGGGAAATGCAATAGGATTTATAATTATCACAAAACTACTTTTACCTTTGTATTACCGAATGAATTTAACCTCCATTTATAGCTACATCGAGCAAAGAATGGGACATTATAGTTATAGGACTGCAGCCTCTATTTTCTTGGTGAGCAGAACCATTAGCTCGGCATTTAGACTTTATCTTGTGGTAATTGTTTTGCAACGATTCGTATTTGATTTTTACAATATTCCTTTCTTTTTAACGGTTTTAATTTCTTTATTGCTAATTTTCTCTTACACCTATCGTGGTGGACTCAAAACAATAATCATAACAGATACCTTGCAAACATTCTTCCTTGTTTCTTCCGTATTTTTGACGATATATTTCATTTGCGATAGTATGGATTTAAGTCTGGTTGGTGCATTCCATAAAGTAAAAGACAGCAATTATTCCCAAATATTTTTCTTTGATGATTTTGTAACAAACAAGTTTCATTTTGTCAAACAAATCCTTGGAGGAATGTTTGTAACCATTGCAATGGTAGGACTTGACCAAGATTTGATGCAAAAAAACTTGAGCTGCAAGAACATAAAAGATGCTCAAAAAAATATGTTTACCTTCACGGGAATCTTCGTGGTCATCAATATATTCTTCTTGAGTGTTGGTGCATTACTTTATATTTTTGCGTCCAAAAACGGAATTGAAATCCCAATTGATTCCATAACCCATAAACCCAGAACCGATTTACTGTTTCCAGAAATAGCATTGCACCATTTAGCCTTAATTCCAGCAATAGTATTTTTATTGGGACTTATAGCAGCCACTTTTGCAACAACCGATTCAGCATTAACCGCATTGACAACTTCATTTTGCGTGGATTTTTTGGGGATGGAAAAATCCGAAAATCAAGCCAAAAAAAATACAATCCGTATTAGACATTTAGTACATTTAAGTTTTTCAGCCTTATTATTTCTGATAATTTTGGTCTTTAATTCCATAAACGATAGTTCCGTTGTAGGGATGATATTCAAGGTTGCCTCTTATACTTATGGGCCTTTATTAGGTTTATACGCTTTTGGTTTATTCCAGAAAACAAAAAAAGTAAACGACAAATTGGTGCCATTTATATGCTTATTATCGCCGGCATTTACTTATTTGATAAGTGAAAATTCAAAAACATTGTTTTTTGGATATGTGTTTGACAATGAACTAATAATCATTAACGCCCTTATCACTTATATTGGTCTTTACTTGATAAGCAAAACAGCAGAAAAAATAGATTTTTAATTTCCATTTATCTTTAAAAAATTAATTCATTGTACAATGAAAAATTACTTCATAAAAATCCCACTGTATTTGGCAATTATCTTTTTAATCAGCAATTGTGCGAGTACAAAAAAAAATAACAAATCGATTGATTCCAAAAAAGAAATACCAATCTCGGCAAATCAAGAAATATATGTTCCGAAAAATAAATTAGAAAAAATACCCTTTTTCAAGGATTCGGACGCTGAATCACGTTGGGTTGACAGTATTTATGCTAAAATGCCAATTGAAGAAAAAATAGGACAGCTTTTTATGGTTGCCGCTTATTCCAATAAAGACAGTATTCATGTCAAAAAAATAGATTCATTGGTTCAGGGTTACAAAGTTGGTGGCATTATTTTTTTTCAAGGAGGACCACGCCGTCAAGCACAATTGACCAATCGGTTCCAATCGAAAGCCAAAGTTCCTTTATTCATTGCAATTGATGCGGAATGGGGTTTGGCAATGCGTCTTGACTCTACCTATCGCTATCCATGGAATATGACACTTGGTGCCATTCAGGATTTGAAATTGATTGAAAAAGTGGGCGAAAATATGGGTAAAGAAAGCAAGCGAATGGGAATTCATTTCAATTTTGCTCCTGTTCTCGACATCAATACCAATCCAAAAAATCCAATTATCGGAAATCGCTCTTTTGGAGAATCAAAAGTCAATGTTGCCGATAAAGCTGTTGCACTTTTAAAAGGAGAACAAAGTCAAGGTGTTTTTTGTACTGGTAAACATTTTCCCGGCCATGGAGACACTTCAACCGATTCGCACAAAACCTTGCCAACCATTAATTTTTCGAAAGAGCGAATTGATCTGGTAGAATTATATCCCTACAAAAGAATGTTTGACGAAGGATTAGCATCTGTTATGGTTGGACATCTCAACATTCCAAGCCTCGAAACGCGTCCCGATTATCCCTCTTCCCTTTCTTATAATGTCGTAACTAATATACTGCAAAAAAAATTAGGATTTGAAGGCCTCATTTTTACCGATGCATTGGGAATGAAGGGAGCAAGCAACTTTATGGAGACAGGAGATATTGATTTAGCAGCATTTATGGCTGGAAACGACATCTTATTATGTCCTGAAAATGTTCCATTGGCAATCGAAAAAATTAAATTGGCCTACACACAAGGAACAGTTTCAGAGGAACGATTGGCACATTCAGTCAAGAAAATATTGCATTATAAATTCAAGGCGGGTCTAAATAAACCAAAACCTGTTGAAACTCTGAACTTGTATCAGGACATAAATAAATCCGAAAATGATGCTTTGCAATATCAATTATATGAAAACGCAATAACCGTCTTGGATAATAAAAAGGAAATACTTCCAATAAAAAAATTGGATCAAAAAATTGCCTACGTAAAATTTGGCGATGATGATAACAGTTCTTTTCTCTCCACCTTAAAAAAATACACGGAAATTACAGAAGTATCCGCTTCAAGTATTGACAGTCTCAACTTGAAATTGAAAGAATTCGACACCGTTATTATTGGTTTTCATAAATCGGATTTGGCTTGGAAAAATCACGATTTCACGGAAACCGAATTGCTTTGGTTACAGGAAATTGCCAAAAACAACACTGTTATTCTGGATGTTTTCACAAAACCTTATTCCTTGTTACCTATAACCAATTTTGATGAAATAGAAGGATTGGTTGTTTCCTATCAAAATTCATCAATTTCTCAAGTTGTATCGGCTGAACTAATTTTTGGAGCCATCGAAGCCAAGGGAAAATTGCCCGTTTCCATCAATTCCGCCTTTAGTGTAAATACTGGTCTATCGACCCAAAAACTAGACCGTTTGGGCTTTACAGCACCCGAAAATGTAGGCATGAATCCTTTGATTTTACAACAAATAGACACCTATGCCCAAAAAGCCATTGATGGGAAAATGACTCCCGGAGCACAAGTTGTTGTTGCGAGAAACGGAAAAGTAATTTATCAAAAATCATATGGTTACCAAACTTACGACAACAAAAAAATGGTCACAAATTCCGATTTATATGATCTAGCATCGATTACAAAAATGGTCGCCACACTGCCAAATGTAATGCAGTTATATGATCAAAATAAAGTAAATTTGGATACAAAACTGTCTGATATGCTGCCGACTTTAAAGAAATCGAATAAAAAAGATATTGTTTTCAAGAATTTACTTTCCCATTATGCAGGCCTTCAAGCCTGGATTCCTTTTTACAAAGCAACTTTGGATAGTGAAAATAGGCCTTCAAAAAAATATTACCAAAAAACGTTTGATGCCCAACACACCAAACAAGTTGCCGACAGCATTTTCATCCGAAATGATTATCACGACACCATTATGAAAATCATTGCAGATAGTCCATTATCTTCCAAAAAAGAATACAAATACAGTGATTTAACATTCATTCTTTTAAAAGAGTATGTCGAAAGAGCAACCCATAAAAAATTAGATGTTTTGGTTCAGGAGAAATTCTACAAATCCCTTGGAATGAATTATACGCTATTCAATCCTTTGCGAAAATTTGACAAAAACGCGATTGCACCAACAGAAATCGACAATTATTATCGTCATCAAACTCTTCAAGGATATGTACATGATATGGGAGCAGCGATGGAAGGTGGGGTTTCTGGTCATGCAGGCTTATTTTCGAATGCGATGGATGTGGCCAAAATGATGCAATTGTATTTGCAAAAAGGAAGCTATGGCAACGAACGCTATTTCTCCGAAAAAACATTTAATGATTTCAATACTTGTTATTTCTCTTCGGAAGGAGTTCAAAGAGGTTTGGGTTTTGACAAACGAATTGGAAAGGATGGCTCCACTTGTGGCTGCGTTTCTCCAGCTAGTTTTGGTCACACGGGTTTCACTGGAAATATGGCTTGGGCCGACCCAGAAACTGGAATTGTCTACGTTTTCTTGTCCAATAGAACCTTCCCTACATATGTTGAAAATACTTTAGTCAAAGGAAAAATAAGAGAAGATATTCAACAAGTAATACAAAATGCAATCACGAAATAAAATTTAAAACAACCATAAAACCTAAAAAACAGATATGAAAGAACGTATAATTTCGCTTGATGTATTGCGAGGAATTACCATTATGATGATGATTTTGGTAAATAACCCAGGAAGTTGGGGAAATATTTTTGCGCCTTTAGAACATGCAGAATGGAATGGTTGTACTCCAACAGATTTGGTTTTTCCTTTTTTTATTTTCATTCTTGGCGCAGCTATTCCATTAGCAATTGTTACCAAAGTGCTGAATCAGCAAACTTTTATAAAAATACTAACTCGATCCTTACGAATCATTTCTCTTGGGATGTTTTTGGGTTTTTATGGAAGAATTGAAATATTTAATCTTGAGGGTTATCCACTTCTAATCTCAAAACTTATTATTACAGCAATTGTGGCCTACATTCTGCTTGGAAATTTTGAACAAAAAATAAAATTCTATTTAGTTTTAACTTTGTTTTCAATTTTTATGTTTCTTGCTTTTAGTGGCATTGAGGCCTATAGCGATGTCCGAATTCCTGGAGTTCTACAACGAATTGGTATCGTATATTTTTTCACTTCATTAGTCTATTTAAAAACGGAAATCAAAGGCCAAATAATTATTGTTGCATCACTATTACTCGGATATTGGGCAATAATGACACTAATTCCAGTACCCGATTTTGGACCTGCAAATTTAGACAAAGGGACTAATTTAGCAGCTTGGTTAGATAATTTATTATTAGAAAATCATCTTTATGCCAGCACCAAAACTTGGGATCCAGAGGGTATTCTTAGCACATTTCCAGCTATTGCAAACGGAATAGTAGGTTTGTTACTTGGTCAATTGTTAAATAGCGGTTTGGATAAAAATGACAAAGCCACAAAAATATTTGTAACAGGATTGGCTTTGGTGATTTTAGGTTTAATTTGGAATGAATTTTTTCCAATGAATAAATTATTGTGGACAAGTTCGTTTGTACTATATACTGCTGGTTTAGCCACATTATTTTTAGCTGTTTTTTATTATCTCATCGATATAAAAGGATATAAAAACTGGGCAACACCAATATTGTTTTGGGGAGTAAATCCAATGATTGTTTTTTTTCTTGCGGGAATATTGCCACGCGCCTTATCATCCATAAAAGTTAATAATCCAGTATACGTTATAGGAAATTCAGATGAAATCTCAGAGCAAATAGGACTGCAAGAGTACTTAAACAAGTTTTGCATTGTGCCCCATTTTGATGATCCAAAAGTTGCCTCTCTTATGTGGGCATTGATAAATGTCACTTTTTGGTCACTTGTTTTGTGGTATTTTTATAAAAAGAAAATGTTTTTTAAAGTTTAATCTGGTTTAAAAGCTAAATAGCCTAACCATCAAGAAAGTCTTTAAGTATTTTGGCAAAGAAATTGCTGAATGATAAAAAGTGGAATTTTATCAATTTTTTATAGGATAAACTTCTCCAAAAAAACTACTTTTGATTTTTAGATAATAATAAGAAGAATGAATAAATACAAGTCTTTCATATTGATTTCTCTATTTTTAATTCCGTATTGGAATGGAAATGCACAAGAAAAAATCATATATCCCAAGAATGAATTCAGGGCAGTTTGGATTGCAACAGTAGCTAATATTGACTGGCCAAAAACCAATCTTGACGCCGTCGAAAAACAAAAAACGGATTATCTCGAAATATTAGATACTTATAAAAAACTGAATTACAATGCCGTAATTGTACAGATTCGTAGTTCTGGCGAAGCCTTATACCCTACTGATTTGGCGCCTTGGTCCCGTTATTTGACTGGAAAAGAAGGCAAAGCACCAAGTCCTTATTACGACCCTTTGGAATGGATGATTACTGAAGCGCACGCCAGAGGTTTTGAATTTCACGCTTGGCTTAATCCCTATCGTGCCACGATGGATACAAAAAAAGAGACTTTGAGTCCTAATCACGATTTTAACAAACATCGCAATTGGATGATTAAATATGGGGAATCCGGCAAGGAAAAGTATTATTACGATCCAGGTTTACCCGAAGTTCAAAGCCATTTGACAAAAGTTGTAGAAGAAGTGGTTCAAAAATATGATATTGACGCCATTCATTTTGACGATTATTTCTACCCGTATAAAGTTCCAGGGGAAACATTCAATGACCGTGCTTCTTTTCAAAAATATGGGAGCGGACTTAAACTCGATGATTGGCGACGCGCGAATGTAGACAGCTTGGTAAAACGAGTTTCACATACTATAAAAGACTGCAAACCTTGGGTGCAATTCGGCATCAGTCCGTTTGGGGTTTGGCGCAATAAATCGATGGATCCAAAAGGTTCCGACACTGAATCTGGGCAAACCAACTATGACGATTTATATGCAGATCCTATGAATTGGATGGAGCAACAATGGATTGATTATCTTGTTCCACAACTTTATTGGAGTATGGGACATCCGAAAGCTTCTTATTCAAAACTGTTGAAATGGTGGTCTGAAAATTCAAAAAATACCGCCATTTACATCGGAAATGGAACTTATAAAATCAATAACGACTCAGATAAAAGATGGGATAATCCTTTAGAAATTCCGAATCAAATCGATCTTACCCGTACCTATAAAAACGTTCAAGGAAATGTTTTTTTTAGTGCCAAATGGTTTGTGAATAAAAATCAAAATGTCGCACAAATGTTGAGGGATAACCAATACAGATTTCCTGCCCTTCCTTATCCTGTTCCACAATTAAAACATATTGTAATTGATAGTCCAGCGCTAAACACATTCGAAAAAAATACTGAAAATTCAACGTTTACTTTCAAATATCCGTTGAATAGCAAGGTGCGTTACATAATGGTGTATCGTGCCAAAAGAGCTGGAAAAATCGACACAAACGATCCAAGCCAAATTATTGACAAGATTACCTTGCCCACAGATGAGGATTTCGTTTTAGTCCATATTCCAACCAATAAAGAAAACGAACATAGTTCTTTTGCCTTTACTTATGTTGATTTTTATGGCAATGAAAGTTCTCCAACAATAGTAAATTAATCAATCAAAATCGATTCAAATGAAAACAGACAATAAACCTTGGTTTTGGATACCCTTATTAAATTTTGCTTCGGGTTTTCCGTATGTCATCATCATTTCGGTTTCGGTTTTGATGTACAAAAACCTTGGAATCAGCAATGAAGATATCGGTGTATACACCAGTTTATTGTATTTGCCGTGGGTTATAAAACCATTATGGAGTCCTTTTATTGACTTGCATGGAACGAAAAGAAACTGGTTTTTAAGTATGCAATTATTCATATCAGTTGCCTTTCTGATTGTCGGATTTATTATTCCCACCAGCCACTTTTTCATCTTGAGTTTAGCTATTTTTTGGGTAGCTGCTTTTGCTTCCGCCTCTAATGATGTGGCCAGCGATGGGTTTTATATGTTGGCATTGGAAAAAGAACAACAATCTTTCTTTTTAGGAATCCGAAGTACTTTTTACAGAGCTTCCATGTTAACCGGAAATGGGTTGATAATCCTGTTGGCTGGTTATTTAGAACATCAGTTTGGAGACAATCAGAAAGCCTGGTCCTACACGATGATTTTCGTTGGATTGGTTATGACATTTTTAACGGTTTATAACTATTTTGCTACTCCAAAAACTGAATTGCCAATTAAAGCAGGAGAAACGGAAGAGAAAAATTTCGCCACTGTTTTTGCCAGTTTTTTCAAAAAGAAACAAATTGGGTTAATCCTTACTTTCATTCTTTTATTTCGTTTGGGAGAATCGCAATTGCTTAAAATGCTTACTCCCTTTTTAGTAGATAAAACGGATGTTGGCGGTTTAGGATTGGAAACCGAAGATGTGGGAATCATTTATGGAACCTTCGGATTAATTGCATTAACCGTAGGCGGAATTTTAGGCGGAATTGCCATTTCAAAACAAGGATTGGGAAAATGGATGTTACCCATGATTCTAACGATGCACTTGCCTATTATTGGTTTTGTATTATTGGCTCATTTTCATCCCGCCTCCGTTTATTATATTTATGCCGTGGTTATCTTGGAACAATTTGGTTATGGTTTTGGTTTTGCGGCCTTTATGATGTACTTGATTTATGTTGCCGAAGGCGAATCTAAAACTTCCCACTACTCCATTGCTACAGGTTTTATGGCTCTGGGAATGATGCTTCCCGGAATGTTGAGTGGTTACATCCAGCAATATTTAGGTTATGGAAACTTCTTTATTTGGGTACTTTTGGCAACAATTCCTGGTATAATTTTATCTCGATTTTTAATATTTCCTGATGATTTTGGGAAGAAAGTAGAAGAGAAGAAATAGCACGCGGATGACGTAGATTTACTTCATAAAGACACGGAGAAAACAGATCTTTAAATAATAAAAAACACTCAAATTACACTGATAAAAACAATTTTAAAAATCCGTTTTTATCTGCGTTTTCGCGATAACGAATCCGTTTTATCCGTGTACTATCAAAGCATAAATTTCTAAAAAAATGACATTAGAACAAAAAATAGGGCAATTCTTTTTTCCGGCTGTTTTCATTAATGATTCCGAAGAAAACATTCAGGAAACCGAACGTTTAATCAAGGAACACAACATTGGAGGTTTGACTTTTTTTCATAGTCGAGCCAGTGCTGCGACGAACTATGAATCCAAGAAAAAAGTAGAATTCAACGATGATAGTTATGAACGTTTAAAGGAACTCGTAGTCCGATTTCAAAAATGTGCCACTACTCCACTATTGATGAGTATTGATGCTGAATGGGGATTGGCGATGCGGGTCGAAAAAACGCCACAGTATCCTTATGCACTTACACTTGGTGCATTGCCAGACCGCTGTAAAGAATTGGTATATGAAGTGGGAAAACAAATTGGATTAGACCTGAAATCAGCTGGAATTCATTATAATCTGGCACCTTTGGCAGACATCAACAACAATCCTAACAATCCAGTAATTGGCTATCGTTCTTTTGGACAAAATAAAGAAAAAGTGGCTAGTTTTGCCATCGAATATTTACGTGGAATGAATGAAGTCGGGGTTTTAGGCTGTTTGAAACATTTTCCAGGTCACGGAAACACCAGTGTCGATTCGCATTTGGGATTGCCGATTTTAGAAGAAACTTTGGAAGAATTAATGGAGAATGAATTAATTCCGTTTATAAAAGGAATCGAGAATAACGTTGATTCCATAATGATTGGACATTTGGCAGTTCCCGCTTTGAATGATGGAAAAAACACCTCGGCAACATTGTCAAAACCAATTATTGAAGAGCTTTTACGCAAACAATTGGGTTACGAAGGTTTGGTAATTTCAGATGCCTTGAATATGCACAGCGTTTCAAAATTATACGACAAAAAAGGGCAACTCGAATGGGAAGCCTTCAATGCCGGAAATGACGTTTTGTGTTTTGCCGAAAACGTGGCCGAAGGTATTCAGGAAATTCTCAAAAATGCAACACCAGAACGAATTGAAACCAGTTTCAACCGATTATGGAAATGCAAACAGAAAGCTGGAATCATCGATGGAAATTTTGCTCCTGAAGGCAATTTAGATTTTGAAACGGCTTCGGTATTAAACCATAAAATTGCGAATTATTGCATCACGAAAATAAAAGATAACATGAATAGTGTTAATCTTTTTGAAGCCAAAAACGATTACAAATTGGCCAAAGTCAGCCTATATAAAAATAAAGACAATCTCTTTTTTAAAACTTTGGATACTTCGCTTCCGTCACCTGAATTTGAATTGGAAACCGCTACTGAAAACTCTATTGTTGAGCTAGAAAAAAACTTAACAGCTTTTGACTTTGTTTTAGTTTCTCTTTTTGTTCCAAAAGCTAAGCCTATGAATAATTTTAGCATTGACGATTCCGTTTTGGCATTTTTAAACAATTTATTTTCAACCAAAAAATGTGTTTTGTACGTATTTGGAAATCCTTATGCTTTACAAGTCATTCCCAATTTAGAATCTACATTGGGTATTATTCAAGTGTATCAGGACTTTCCTGAATTTCAAGAAAGTGCAGCGCATCAATTGATCGAAAACACGAAATGTAAAGGTAGTTTACCAGTAACCATAAAAGGGATTTAATTCAATCCAAGAGCTAGCAAAATCGGTTATGTATAGCGAACTACTATCGTTATATAAATATTAATAATTAAAACTTATATAATTAGACATTTGTTTTAATTTACCTTTGCCACCAAATAATAAACAACAACTTTAAAAAATAACATTATGTCATTAGTAGGTAAAAAATTTCCAAGTATTTCAGTTGATGCAATCTCAGAAATGGGTGATAATTTAAAAATCAACATTTTTGAAGAAGCAGTAAACAATAACAAGAAAGTATTGCTTTTTTGGTACCCAAAAGATTTTACATTTGTTTGTCCAACTGAACTACACGCTTTTCAAGCCGCTTTGCCAGAATTTGAAAAAAGAAATACTATTGTAATAGGTGCTTCTTGCGATACAAACGAAGTACATTTTGCTTGGTTGAACACAGCAAAAGACAACGGAGGAATTGAAGGTGTTACTTACCCAATTCTTGCAGACACTAACCGTAACTTGTCAAACATCCTTGGAATTCTTGACATCGAATCTACAAGCTATAGCGACGAAACTGATTCTATCATTGTTGAAGGTTCAAACGTGACTTTTAGAGCAACTTACTTGATTGATGAAACAGGTAAAATTTTCCACGAAAGTGTAAATGATATGCCATTAGGTCGTAATGTAAACGAATATTTAAGAATGGTTGATGCCTACACACATATCCAAGAAAAAGGAGAAGTTTGTCCTGCAAACTGGGAAAGTGGAAAAGAAGCAATGACTGCTGATAGAAACAGTACTGCTGCCTATTTAAGCGCAAACTAAATTTCAATAGCAATAACAATGGTAATTTCAATAGTAAATATTGAAATTGCCATTAAAATTCAAAAACTATGTTAATCGAATTAAACGAAGATACGTTACAGGACTTAGTTTCCAAAAACGAAAAAGTAGTTGTTCAATTTTCAGCCTCTTGGTGTGGAAATTGTAGAATTATGAAACCAAAATTCAAAAAATTGGCTTCAGAAAACGACAACATGACTTTTGTTTTGGTAGATGCCGAGAATTCACCAGAATCCAGAAAACTGGCCAATGTGAACAATTTACCAACTTTTGCCACTTTCGTAAACGGTTCATTGGTAAACGAAACGCAAACCAACAAAGCCGAAGTTTTAACGGAATTGGTAAACGAAATTGTATAAAAGTTTAATCGGATAATTGGTTAACCGATTAACCGACTAAACAAATAACCATATAAATATGAAATTACCCGTAATAAAGCATTTATCTCAATTTATTGAAGAAAATGACCAAGATTATCTCATCGAAACAATAGAAGTTCTAGATGCTTTGACCGAGGTTTCATCGTTGAAAGATGAAGAGTTGGACGTAATTGGCGAATTAATTTCGAATATGTACGGTGCACTTGAAGTTCATAAAATGACCAAGGGCGGAATGGATAAAAAAGAAGCCTTGAATACTTTTATGAAAAGAGTTTTGGGATCCATTGACAAGTAATTGAAGTAAAAAAGATTGGCTATTTTATCCAATTATTAAATAAAACTATTTATAAACGCTTTCAGCAATGGAGGCGTTTTTTTTTATTAAAAACTTAAATCGAAAATCAAAAAACCATAAATCGTAAATAAATTTTCATACTTTTGAACCTCATTAAAAAAAAACAAATTATGGCTTCAATAACATTAGGAGGAAATCCAATTAACACTTCAGGTGAATTACCAAAAGTTGGTTCAAAACTAGCTGATTTCAAATTAGTAAAAAACGATCTTTCAATCGCTTCACTAGCTGATTTTGCAGGGTCAAAATTAGTTTTGAATATTTTTCCAAGCATTGATACTGGAACTTGCGCAACCTCGGTTCGTAAATTTAACGAAAGTGCAAGCAAATTAGGAAACACCAAAGTATTGTGTATTTCAAGAGATTTGCCTTTTGCTCAAAAACGTTTCTGTGGTGCCGAAGGATTGGAGAACGTGGTCAATTTATCTGATTTCCATGAAGGAAGTTTTGGAAAAAGCAATGGTTTGGAAATTGTTGACGGCGTTTTGACAGGTCTACATTCTAGATCAATCATTGTAGTTGACGAAAAAGGGACTGTTTCCTATACAGAACAAGTTCCAGAAATTGCAAATGAACCTAACTACGAAGCTGCATTGGCAGTTCTATAATAGCCACTTAATGGAATTCCAAAAAGACAATACTTTCTTTAGCGGTCGACTAAAAAGCATTTCATTTGCTGTAAAAGGTGCGATTAAATTGATTTCAACCGAGCACAGTATTATGGTGCAATTTTCTCTTGGGATTTTGATGACCATCCTTGGTTTTTATTGTAATATCACTAAAACCGAATGGCTTTTTCAAACTATGGCAATTGGGCTCGTTATGAGCATCGAAGGTTTGAATACCGCCATAGAAAAAGTAGCCGATTTTATACATCCCAATTACCACGAGAGAATTGGATTCATAAAAGACATTTCGGCCGGGGCAGTCTTATTCGCTGCATTTACCGCAATCGCTATTGGATTAATTATATACGTACCAAAATTTTTATAGAAAATAGTTCAATCAAGAATGGCAAAAACGATAAAACCAACGACTCCAGACAAGAAAACCGATTCAAAATCTGAGGCAAAAAAACCATTGGCAATTACAAAGCAACACAAAGTTGTTTTGGGTTGCCTTTTGGTTCTATTTTCAATTGCCTTGTTACTTGCTTTCATTTCTTTTTACATATACGGACAGGTGGATCAAAGTGCCGTAAATCAATTGACGGATCGAAATGAAACCGTTCAAAATTGGTTGGGGAAATTTGGTGCTTTTCTGGCTGATTTAATCGTTTATCAAGGTTTTGGAATTGCCTCCTTCTTGTTTGTTCGATTGTTCTTTCTCACCGGATTGTTTTTTATTCTAGAGATTCCTTTGCGAAAATTGAAGAACATTTGGTTTTGGGATTTATTCGTAATTATTATTCTGTCTGTTTTATTTGGTTTTTTTGCCACTTCCCTACCCGAACTTGGCGGAATCATTGGCTATGAATTAAATTTATTTTCGCAAGACTACATCGGAAAAACAGGAACTTTATTGGTATTACTCTTTGGAATCGTCATTTATTTGATCTTTAAAATCAAAGTTTCTCCTGAGAAAATAAAAACCTTTTTCGAAAACACTAAAAAAGAAATCAAAACCGATTTAAGTTCTGCTGCAGCAAACAGCTCTCCAAGCAGCGCCTATAATCTGGAAGAATATGCCATTGAAGAAGCCGAAGAGGAAATTGATGAAATTCATTTAAAGACAGCTGGATCCCAATTTCAGCTTAACAAGGAAGCGCTAAAACCCACTATTAGCAATCCTTCAGAAATTAGTCTTAAAACAACTCCGATAGAAGTGGTAACGCCTCCTCCTTATATTGCTCCTACTCCAGAAATCATTCACACGGACGATGAACATTTTGTTATCGAAAAAGCAGCAGAAGAAGACATTATCGAAGAAAACTTGGCTTCAAAATTGGTGGCTGATTTTGGTTTGTTTGATCCTACTTTGGATTTATCCAATTACAAATACCCAACGATTGATTTATTGAAAGAATACTCCACCGGAGGAATTACCATCAATCAGGAAGAATTAGAAGAAAACAAGAATCGAATTGTTGAAACGCTTCGCAATTACAAAATAGAAATTGCACAAATAAAAGCCACTGTTGGTCCTTCGGTTACCTTGTATGAAATCGTGCCTGAGGCTGGAATTCGAATTTCAAAAATCAAGAGCTTGGAAGACGATATTGCCTTGTCGCTTTCGGCATTGGGAATTCGTATCATTGCTCCCATTCCTGGAAAAGGAACTATCGGAATCGAGGTTCCCAACAAGAATCCTACGATGGTTTCGATGAAAAGTGTTATTGGCTCAGCCAAATTTCAAGAAGCTGAAATGGAATTGCCAATCGCATTGGGTAAAACCATTTCGAATGAAACTTTTGTGGTTGACTTAGCCAAAATGCCCCACCTATTGATGGCTGGAGCAACGGGACAAGGAAAATCTGTTGGATTGAATGCCGTGATTACTTCTTTGTTATACAAAAAACATCCTGCCGAAATCAAGTTTGTATTGGTCGATCCAAAAAAAGTGGAATTGACGCTTTTCAACAAAATAGAAAGACATTATTTAGCCAAGTTGCCCGATACGGACGATGCCATTATCACGGATAATGCCAAAGTAATCAATACCCTGAATTCGCTTTGTGTGGAAATGGACAATCGTTATACTTTGCTGAAAGACGCCATGGTGCGAAACATCAAGGAATATAACGAAAAATTCAAATCCAGAAAATTGAATCCAGAAAACGGTCATCGCTTTTTACCCTATATCATATTGGTAGTCGACGAGTTTGCCGACTTAATTATGACCGCTGGAAAAGAAGTGGAAACTCCTATTGCAAGATTGGCACAATTGGCCAGAGCCATTGGAATTCACTTGATCATTGCTACTCAAAGACCATCGGTAAACGTAATAACAGGTTTGATAAAAGCCAATTTCCCTGCGAGAATCGCTTTTCGGGTTACTTCAAAAATAGATTCCAGAACCATTCTTGATGGTCAAGGTGCCGATCAATTGATAGGTCGTGGAGATATGCTTTACACCAACGGAAACGATATGGTTCGGGTACAATGTGCTTTCATTGACACACCGGAAGTAGAAAAAATAACCGAATTTATTGGTTCGCAAAAAGCATATGCAACTGCTTATTTACTTCCAGAATTCATTGGAGAGGAAAGTGGCATTAATCTTGATATGGATATTTCCGAGAGAGATACATTGTTCAGGGAAGCCGCCGAAGTTATTGTAAATGCACAACAAGGTTCCGCTTCATTATTGCAAAGAAAACTTAAATTGGGCTATAACAGGGCTGGTAGATTGATTGATCAGTTGGAAGCCGCCGGAATTGTAGGGCCATTTGAGGGAAGTAAAGCAAGAAGTGTAAACATTCCAGATATGAGTTCTCTTGATCAATTTTTCAACAATGAACAAAATTAATTAAAAACAAAATGAAGAAGTATTTTCAAATTATTGCCCTACTCCTTTTCAGCATCTCCACACAAGCACAAGACAAAAAGGCAAAAGACCTTTTAAATCAAGTGACCTCAATCGTAAGAAGCTATGACAATATTGTAATTGATTTTAAATATACCTTAAACAATACCAAGGAAAATATCAATCAAAACAGTAAAGGAAATGTGACTATGAAAGGGAATCAATACGTTCTGAATTTTATGGGAGTGACCAAGATTTTTGACGGAAAGAAAAGCTATACCATTGTCCCTGAAGACGAAGAGGTTACCATATCGACAGTGAATGAAAATGACGACAGTGCCATAACTCCGTCCAAAATGCTGACTTTTTTCAATTCAGGTTACAAATGTTCGATGGATATATTACAAGACGTAAAAGGCAGAAAAATACAATACGTAAAACTCGTTCCCAATAACGCAAAAGACCCAAGAAAAGAAATACTTTTGGGTATTGACGTTCAAACCAAACACATCTACAATTTGATTGAAACAGGCAAAAAAGGAACAAAAACCACTTTGACTGTTAATTCTTTTAAAACCAACCAACCTTTGTCAAAAAATCAATTTACCTTTGTCGCCAGTAAGTATCCAAATTACTACATCAATAAATTAGATTAATTCTAGGTGAAAATTCTCGACAAATATTTACTGAAAACCTTTCTGACTACATTTACCATGGTATTTGTAATCCTGTTTTTCATATTCATACTTCAATCGGTTTGGTTATTCATTGCAGAACTTGCAGGTAAAGACTTGGATCTAATAATGGTTCTCAAGTTTTTATTGTTTGCTATGCCACGAATCGTTCCATTAGTACTTCCTTTATCCGTTTTACTGGCTTCGATAATGACCTTTGGAAATTTGGCCGAAAATTATGAATTTGCCGCCATGAAATCTGCCGGGATTTCACTTCAAAGAGCCATGAAAAGCTTAATCATCTTTATATCAATATTGAGTATTGTGGCCTTCTTGTTTGCCAATAACGTGATTCCTTATGCCGAATATAAATTCATCAATTTCAGAAGAAACATAGCGCAATTAAAGCCTGCCATGGCCATTGCCGAAGGCCAATTTAGTGATGTGGGTTTGTTTAATATCAAAGTGAATAAAAAATCTGGAAAAGATGGAAACACCCTGACTGGTATTACCATTCACAAAAAATCACCTCTTGGTGACGGAAACAAAACTGTGATTAAGGCCAAGAATGGCGAATTGATCAGTAGCGAGAAATCTAGCACCCTGCATTTGGTTTTGAATGATGGTAATTATTATGAAGATGTAGCTACCCGAAAATACGAAGATATGAAGAAAGTCCCTTTTGCCAAAAGTACTTTCAAAAAATACATCATAAATATTGACTTATCCAAATTGAATGCCGTTGACGTAAACAACAGCAACGTAAGCAATACCAATACGATGCTTAATCTAAGTGAACTTACTTACACTTTGGACTCCCTACATAAAAATATGGACACCGAAATTTCGTCTTTTTCGGAAAACATCAATCAACGTGTTGGTGTTCTGAATAGAACTATGCCTGTAAATGTGCCTTCCAAAAATAAGATACTTCCAAAGAATTTATTATCTATCTACAAAAACGATAAAAAGTTGGAAGTTTTAAATTTGGCCATAAGTACTGTTGAAAACAATGTATATTCCATTGACGGAACCAATACCGAGTTAGAAAACAAGCAAAAAAATATCAACGGCCACCTTTTGGCCTTTTTTGACAAATTTGTAATTACCTACGCCTGTTTTCTGATGTTTTTTATAGGAGCTCCATTGGGTGCCATTATCCGAAAAGGAGGTCTTGGATTGCCAATTGTCTTTGCAGTATTAATCTTTATAACCTTTCATTTCATCAATACTTTTGGTAAAAGAGTTTCGCAGGAAGACCAACTTTCTCCTTTTTTGGGTGCTTGGTTGTCTTCGCTTATTCTTACTCCTTTGGCTATTTTATTGACTTATAGAGCTACGAATGATATTGGATTAATCAATATGGATGTCTTTATGGCTCCTTTTCAAAAATTATTTCAAAAAGTATTTCCATCTCAAAAATAAATACATTATGACCACCACAAAAATACAACTCGATACTATTGAAGAAGCTATTGAAGCCATTCGTCAAGGGAAAATAATAATTGTTGTGGACGATGCAGACAGAGAAAACGAAGGTGATTTCCTGGCCGCCGCCGAAAAAGTAACTCCAGAAATGATCAATTTTATGGCCACTCACGGCCGTGGATTGATTTGTGCACCGTTGACAGAAAGTCGTTGCAAGGAATTGGGATTGCATTCAATGGTCACTAACAATACAGACCCGATGGAAACTGCTTTTACCGTATCAGTAGACTTGAGAGGCAAAGGTGTAACCACCGGAATTTCTGCATCAGATAGAGCGCTTACTGTCCTGTCATTGACTGACCCAAATACTAAACCACACGATCTGGCCAGACCTGGTCATATATTTCCTTTAATAGCCAAGCAAGGAGGCGTTTTAAGACGTACCGGACATACTGAAGCAGCAATCGATTTTGCTCGTTTGGCAGGCTTTAAACCCGCAGGCGTGATTGTCGAAATTATGAATGAAGATGGTAGTATGGGGAGGCTTCCACAATTGGTTGAAGTAGCCAAGAAATTCAACTTAAAAATAGTTTCCATTGAAGATTTGGTTGCCTATAGAATGCAACACGACAGTTTGATTGTCAAGAAAGAAGATTTCGACATCGAAACCCGATTTGGAACTTTTAGAATGAGAGCCTACCTGCAAACCACCAATAATCGTGTTCACATTGCCTTAACTAAAGGTACCTGGAATATTGGCGAAGCGGTATTGACCCGTATTAATGCCACCTTAATCAATAATGACATTTTGGGTACTTTGACCAATGATGCCAACAAGAAATTATGTGACCTCTTCGAATTAATCAATGCCGAAGGAAAAGGTGCCGTGTTGTTTATCAATCAAGAATCACAATCTGGAGACTTGTTGAATCGCATTGTTGAATTGAAAGAGTTGCAAGCCAAAGGCGAATTTAAGGCACCCCAAATCAAGATGGACAACAGGGATTTTGGAATTGGAGCACAAATCTTGCACGATATCGACATTTCAAGAATTCGTTTGTTGTCGAATACTGAGCAAACGAAACGCGTGGGAATGATTGGATATGGACTGGAAATTGAAGAATACGTGGCGTATTAGCCCCTATTTTTTGATTTTATTAGTCTTGGGTTTTTACTAAATCCAAGAAAATGAAAGGATTAAAAAACAGTCTAAAAAATAGCTGCATTTTTTCTAAAAATTCACTTGCATAACCAAAAAAGGTTCTTATATTTGCACTCGCAATCAGCAAATGATAGCGACATACTGGAGAAATGGCAGAGCGGTCGAATGCGGCAGTCTTGAAAACTGTTGACTGTAACAGGTCCGGGGGTTCGAATCCCTCTTTCTCCGCCAGTAGAAATACAAATAAGGCTAAAACGCTGTAAAACTTATGTTTTACAGCGTTTTTTTATTGGTGGCTATACCAACAAAGTTCATTAAATGGTATTCTTTCAGTGACCTATTTAGTGACCTATTTGCATAAACCCAAATAGGTCACTAGAAATCGCTGAAACACTTGTATAATAAGGTGTTCACGTATTGAACATCTTGTATGGAGTGTTTAAGAAGTATAATTTTATCAAACTTAAAGTCACCACAAAATGAACAAAACATTCAACCTTCTTTTCTTTATCAAGAAAAGCAAAATCAAAGCCAACGGCACTGCTCCTATTTATTTAAGAATTACTATCGATGGTAAGCCAAAAGAAATTGCTTCCAAAAGATACATCCAACCCGATAAGTGGAATAGCAAACTTCAAAAGGTTTCAGGTTCTTCAGATGAAACAAAATCATTAAACCTCTATCTAAAAACTCTAGAACAACAAGTTTATGATGCTCATCATTCCATAGTGAAAGACAAAACTATTGCAACAGCATCTAGTTTAAAATCAAAATTGCAAGGAACTGAACAAAGAGCTAGAATGTTAGTTCCCATTTTTCAAGAGCATAATGATAAAGTTGAAACTTTAGTAGGCCAAGAGTTTGCGTCAGGAACACTAGAGCGGATTTACCTCCAAAGCTTTGGTTTATAGCGGTCGATAAAGGTGAATCGTAAATTTAAACCTAGATTTCCAGAAGCTTCGGCTGGATTTCGAAACTAAAGAAGCTAAGCAAAGAGCGGTTGTTCCTGACCTAACTCCAAGTCGAAAATCCATTCAGGAAATAAACGTGTAGAAAGCTCTTTAGTTGCTTGTTTGGACCCCGGTTCAAGAACCGGCGATTCCACCAATCTAAATTCAATTAGAACTAAATGCCCGTAAATCTTAGGATTTACGGGCATTTTTGTTTGTACTGTTTTCTTCCTCTTTCCCTATTTGTCTTTAGAATTGCTTGGTAGATGACCAAAAACCAAACAGGTTATTGAACTGGTTGGTCTTGTTTGTGGAGGCTCAGCAGACTCCTTCTGCCCTATTATCCTATTATGCAGCGCACCACATGTTCGATCTTCAGACCGGTATATTCGCAGAATTCCTCAATGGAAATTAGTTGATGAGATTCTTTACCCAGATGTTTTTTTATCTTCAATAAATACAATCTCGCCTGCGGATATTCTTTACCCATAATGCATTGCACATCTTTAGGATAGATACATACCCTTGTGCCTCTTGCAATCACTTATTTGTTGTTACTATTCTTTTATACTTTATTCCAATTCTATTTCATACACTACTCATACTCTATCCATACTTGATCCATACACTATCCTTACAGTATGTCCCGTCCTAAAATAACTATACAGATTATTAAATAAATCCTATTATAGCTATACAAATATAATTATTAATCCTAAACTTACTATACAACCCCTTTTTTACGGTTGTGCTTTTTGGCCAGTCCTAAAATTGCCACCCCGTCCTACGGACACCCCTCCGGAGGAGGGGAATTTGCCCCAGTGCTTTATTGCATTATTTTTTGTCCTGCTTCTTCGTGAATCACTGTTTTTGTGTTTGGTTATTACAGTGCCCGATATTTGACTACCCTGAAACCTGAATCACAAATTTAAGCTTTTTTACTTTTATTCCTACCTATTAAAATAGTCGATTATGTATGTTTTTATCTGGTTATTAATCACTTATGTTTGAAATGTGGATTTTATGCCTGAAACTTTGCTGGAATCATTCGGGATTTAGTTGCAACGGTAATCGAAATGAATTGATTTTTTCAAAGAGTATTAATTAAAAAATTAAATGTTATGGCTAGACAGAAAGGCATAATCAAATTGAAAGGGACTATAGGAGACATTACCTTCTACAAGTCGAAAGACGGGTACATTGCCCGTGAGAAAGGCGGCATTGACGCCAAAAGACTCGCCACCGATCCCGCTTTCCAGAGGACACGGGAAAATGGTGCCGAGTTTGGGAGAGCCGGGAAAGCCGGCAAGATTTTAAGAACGGCTTTACGATCACTGCTTATCAATTCCAGTGACAGCAAAATGGTTGCCCGGTTGACCCAACAAATGGTAAAAGTGATCCAGGCTGACCTGACCAGCGTAAGGGGATTGCGCAACGTCATTGACGGAGAGGCCGAATTGCTGACCGGTTTTGAATTCAACATCGGCGGGAAACTGAGCACCAGTTTGTTTGCTCCGTATGTCGGCACCATTGATCGCGTGACCGGTGCCATCACCGTTGACCTGGATCCGTTTGTTCCCATGAACATGATTGCCGCACCAGGTGGCTCCACGCACTTCAAAATTATTTCAGCCGGTGCCGAGATTGATTTTGAAACCGAGACTTTTGTGGAAGCCCATTCCGAAACCGCAATTCTTCCTTGGGATGGCGTGGCCACGGTTGCCATCAACATGGCGAATGCCGTGACTCCCAACAGTACCAAACCGTTGTTTTTGGCTTTGGGTGTCGAGTATTACCAAGAGGTGAATGGACAAATGTACCCCTTGAAAAATGGTGCTTACAATCCATTGGCCTTGGTGAAAGTTGACGGTGGTGTCTAGGATAGTGTGCAGTGTTCAGTATTTAGTGATCAGTGATCAGTAATGATACTATTTTTGACTAGAACTTATTTCCCTGACGGAACGAATGGCAAACTCGAATACGAGGGCAAATTCATATGTCATACAATTGAATTGCCTTGGAAGCAAAACGAAACGAAGGTTTCCTGCATTCCGGAGGGGGAATATTTTATCAGCAAACGCCACAGCAAAAAATTCCAATGGCATTTGGAGGTTTTGGATGTCAAGAACAGAAGCTTGATTTTGTTTCATCCGGCCAACAATGCGTTACAAGAATTGAAAGGCTGCATTGCTCCCGTAACGAAACTTTCCGGTCCCGGTTTGGGCCTGATGTCCAGAAAGGCATTTAGCCAATTGAAAAACTTGGTTTATGCCCGATTAGACCAAAAGGAAAGTGTACAACTGATTGTTCAATCTGGATTCCTGACTTTGGAAGGATGATGTTGCCAGTTATTTCAAATTAGCCCCCAATCCCGATAGCTATCGGGAGAACTAAATGAACTATACAGCGGCATTATACCAGAATGATTATACTAAAAAACACTTATTAATTGTATAACAGTAAAAAAAGTAAAAAGATGAATTTAGTAAAACGAGTAAAAACACCGATCCCAAAATTTTTTAAAGTGCTTCGCAATATTGGGTTGGCCTTGGCGGCCGTTGGCGGAACGATTTTGGCCGCACCCATAGCCTTGCCTGTCGTGGTGACCACGGTTGGCGGTTATTTGGCTGTTGTTGGTGGCGTGGTTTCGGCCGTTAGCCAGTTGACTACCAGTGACGAGGGGCTTCTTCCTTCAACAGGACAGATAGAGTCCGAGGAAGGGCTTCGACAGGCTCAGCCTGACCTACCAGAAGATGATGAGCAGTAATCATACCCTGATGGGTACAGCAGGAGGTACTTTTTTGAGTGTATTGCCGAATTTGCATTCGGAAGATGTTTTTAAAACTGTAGTATTGGCTTCGATTGGAGCGATAGCCAGTTTTATTGTGTCGTTGGCACTAAAAATCCTCCTCAAGAAGCACAAAAAGTAGTTTGATTCTCGTGAGAAGCGCCATGGATTAGACGAAAGGAAAGCCAGATCGAAAGGTCTGGTTTTTTTGTTATGGATTGAATGTGGTATAATTTATCTACCCACCTTATCTACCCACCTATGGCAATTTATACTTGATAATCCAATACCCACTTTTGGTATTTCCTTTCCGCTCTAGAAGTCCTGAATCTTTCGAAAAAACCATTTTTTTTGTCAATGACAGAGCCATTAAATCAATAATAGTATTCGAGTTCTCGTTTGGAAATTTTATTGTTTTGGTGAATGTTTTTTAGTATTTCAATTCTGTTTGCAGAAAGTTTATCTACCCACCTTTCCAATTCGATTGGTCTTCTGAAAAATTACTTATAAGTTAGAGATAATTTTGTTAAATTTATTTTTGGTACTTATTGGAGTGAGCACAGACTGTAATTCTATTCAATACATGGAGGATGTGCCTTTCTGAACGATTGGGAAGGGGAAGAATAAGTAATAAATTGTTGAATAAAGTCTTCCAAATAAATGTAATTACTCCCCGTTTTAAGATTTGGTTTGCAAAAAGTGACGAACTTCATCCCCTTTTGCAAACCAAAACTTAATTATTATTTTAATAAAAGTTCATTTTAGGGTATCTTTCTTTAAATAAAAAATTAAAAAAAAGATTTCAACTGATAGTCTTTTTGGCTTTCCAAAGGGCTTTTTCTTTATCCAATAGAAAGCGTAAGCAAAATGCTAGGCCAAAGAAGCTTGAGAACAATCCAGCACTATGCCAAAATCTTGGATAGAAAAGTAAGTGATGATATGGAATTACTAAAATCTAAATTAGGTAATTTTAAACAAAATAGTAATATTTCGAATGGAACTGATTTATGAGTTATCAAACATCCATATGTATTGTCCTGAAAAAACACAAAATTCAAGCAAGAGCTTTGTGAAGCTGAATGAGATAATGGGTTGTGAAATCAATTATTCACCCAGTTATTCGCCCAACTTTGGATTAATATAGTGCAAAATCCAAACTCCACCTGTAGTTCCTTCACGCTCTAATAAGCCCATCTTTTTAAGAATTTCCATATTGTAATCTAACGTAGATGGACTTAAATCAGTTAGTTGCTGTAAAGTATTTTTTTTTATTTCTTGATTTTTGTGAATGGATTATAAAATAATAATATTTTTTTCTGATAAATGATTCACCCAATGATTCACCCAACTTTCAAAATCAAAAGGTCGTCTGAAAGCGACAGTAAACATTCCATCGGTATTGAACTCTGGTTTTTCTTCCCTCGTTTTTGGCTCCGAGTTCGGGAGACCTCACCTTTACTTTGGTTTATTTGTGGAAGACTTCGGTCAGCTGGAAATATTTTGTTTGCGAAACGCTACACAATGTGTAGTGTTTCGCAAACAAAATCACTTATTTCTGAATCGTCTATGACAAGTATTTTTTTTAATTGCTCGTATAGTTTTATGTAAATTTTCTTATATTATTTTTTTTTATTAGTTAAGATAAAAATATGTAAATTCGCATTTGAACATTCCCTATATTAAATGCACTTACATAAAAAAAAAATATCGCCTGCAAATTTTGAAGTTGTAGATTTATTCTGCGGCGTTGGCGGGCTATCTCATGGTTTCGTTCAAGAAAATTTCAAGGTTAAAGCAGGTATTGATTTTGACAACTCTTGTTCTTATGCATTCGAAGAAAATAATGATGCTACATTTTTGCATAGAGACGTAAAAGAATTTAGTTCCACTGAGCTAAGTAACCTATATTCTAAAGGGAAATATAAAATCTTAGTTGGTTGTGCTCCATGTCAGCCTTTTTCCATTTACAATAGAAATAGTTCAAATTGCGAGAATCGTCCAGAGGACAAATGGGGTTTATTGTACTCCTTTTCCAACTTAATTGATGAACTTGAACCTGAAATTGTATCAATGGAAAATGTTCCTCTACTATTGAATTTTAATGGTGGAAAAATATTTGATGATTTCGTTAAGCGATTAGAAGATAAAAAGTATTTTATCAGCTACAAAGTACTTAACGCGCAAGATTATGGAGTAGCCCAACGTAGAAAAAGATTAATTCTACTTGCATCAAAATTAGGTCCAATTTCGATTATATCTCCGACACACGACAAAAACACATACAAGACAGTTAAAGAAGCTATTGGTCACTTACCAAAGATTGAGGATGGTGTTTTTTGCCCTACTGACCAATTGCATTACGCAAAAAAACTCAATACAATAAATAAAAAAAGAATTCAGGCTACTAAAGAAGGTGGTTCTTGGAAAGATTGGGATGAAAGTTTATGGCTTGAATGCCATAAAAAGGAATCTGGTAAAGATTTTGGTAGTGTTTATGGTCGTATGAAATGGAATGATGTAGCTCCAACAATGACAACTTATTGTATTGGGCTTAGCAATGGGCGCTTTGGACATCCTGAGCAAGACCGAGCAATAAGTTTACGCGAAGCTGCATTAATTCAAAGTTTTCCTGAAAATTACAAGTTTATTGACCCAAATACTGAATTCTCATCACCAAAAATAGCTAGACAAATTGGCAATGCAGTTCCAGTTGGATTAGGAATTGCGATTGCAAAGAGTATAAAAAATCATATAAAGGCACTTGAATCAAAATAAAAAAACACAGGAAGAGGATAATAATAATAATAATAATCAAACTTTGCAATGGAGGTTTGATGTTAACACTTTTCGTCTTCTCGGAAGAGACTTAATTACAGATCGTGTGACCGCAGTTTTTGAATTAGTTAAAAACTGTTACGATGCTAATGCAAAAGAAGTTCAAATTCAATTTTTTAACATCACTAAAAAATCTGAAGTTCAAAAAATTATTATTTCCGACAATGGAATTGGAATGTCTTTTGAAGATATTAAAGACAAGTGGATGGTTGTTGGAACTAATAGCAAACGAGCCAACTTATATTCTGACAAACCTTTTAATCGTAAATATGTTGGTGAAAAAGGAATTGGAAGATTTGCAGTTGACAAACTTGGTGAACGAGTACAAATAAGAACAAAGCAGCTGGGCACAGATGCTTGGCTTTGTGTAAACATAAATTGGGATGAATACGAAGAATTATCCAAAAACTCTGTTCAAAATCAACTATCCCTATTCACTGACGTTAAAAACACATATACTTATGAAAAGGGAGATATTAATGAGCAAGGAACTCAAATTATCATATCGAAAGTTAGCGACGAATGGCAAGAAAATGACTTGGATAGATTGTATAAAGAATTATCAACGTTAGTATCACCATTCTATCCTGTCTCCCCGCCATTTGATATTCGAATGAAATGCAATGATTTCAAAAATTACGAAGATGTTCCTGTAAAACCTGAACCATTAAAGTACTATTCACATCATGCAGAAATTAGCTTTGATAAAGAACAAAAGACTCAAGAATCACTGGTTTTTAATGAATCTAATGGGCAAATTGAAAAAATAAATGTAGAAATAAAAAGCTTTGGCCCAATTATACTTAGAATTTACTATTTCAATGAAAGTGCTAAAAGAAGGTATAACAGTGCTTACAAAAATAATGATACCAGAATTGACGGAATAAAAATTTACCGAGACGGCATAATTGCAACACCTTTTGCCGAATATGAAGCCGATGTAAATAAGAGAAGGGACATTTTAGGACTCGATAAAAGAAAATGGAGCGGAACTTTTGACACAATTGGAACACGCGAAGTAATCGGCGTTGTCGATATTACTAAAGAAAATAATCCTAATATTATTGATGCAACAAACAGGCAAGACTTCATTGATAATAAAGAATACAGTGCTCTGAAGGAGTTTATTTTGGAGCAACTAACCGCTTTCGAAGAATTAAAAGTGTATGAAAGAACAGCAAAAAGGAGTGAAGTTGAAAACAAACTTATTGATGCTGGTAGCAACGTTAAATTTTTTGAAAAAGAACTTGATAAAATTTTCGCTGATTTAAAAACATCTAGCCCACAAGCTAAAGATGTTATAGACCTTTTGAAGAATCAGTCGCAAGAATTGCATACAACAATCAATAAAGCAATTGCTGAGCAAAAGAGGTTTCAAAAAGAAGTTGAACGAAAGGAAAAAATATTCTATAGTATTGTTTCAATGCAAGAATATGCATCTTTAGTTGCACATGCTGTCAGAACTTCAATTGCAAAGGTCAAACATTTAGCAGAATTTTTAAAAGTAAATTTTCCAAATCCACAATTTGATGATTATTTTAAATTATATGCCGCACAAATATATAATGAAATGAATACCCTAATTGGGGTTACAGACTTTATGTTAAGTTATGCTAGCGTTGATGAAAACTTTGAAGAGTTTAGTGTTAAATCTCTTATTAAGGATTTAATAGAAAATCAATATCAAGCTGTTTTTAGTAATGAAGGTATAGACACAACACTTGATATGAAAGATGAATTCATTATCGAAACTAATAAAAAAGCATTTCAGGATATTTTCCAAAATTTAATTTCCAATTCTATTAAAGCCTTAAAAAATGTAAATGATAAAAAAATTAAATGCTCAGGATTTTTGGGTACAGATAATTTTACGATATATTTCTCAGATAATGGATATGGAATAGCCCCGGAAGATAAACAATGGATTTTTGGTCTATATAATACCCGTACAGCCGAACAAGGAGGTGGTGGTGTGGGATTGTTTATAGTTGAGAAACAAATTAAATCGCTTAACGGACAAATCGAAGTAATCGATAGTGAATTTGGAGAATTTGGAGCAACATTTAAAATCACATTACCTTTTAATCAATAAAAAAATGAATGAGATAGTACCAACAAAAGTTGTCGTAATTCATGACAATATAGAAGAAACTTCACCTATAATGGTCGAAATGAGAATTAAGTATGGCTTTGAAAATGTTATTTTATTTCAACATTCACAGCAAGGGTTGGATTACGTACTTTCCAATCTTGGAAACAAGATGGTTGTCCTATTAGATAAAAACTTTGATGGTAATGAAATAGATGGTATAAAAGTTTTCAGTGAAATAAGGGAAAAGACATCTTTGGTTTATATAATTCTAATTACTGTAAGCAAAATTTCTGAAATCAATAGCGAAACTCTTAAAATGCTTATCAATAAGGATTTATTTAAACTTGAGAGTTTTACTCAGGACTATCGAAAAATTATTGAATTAGTAGATGATGCACTTTCAACTCTTAATGTTAGGATTGATGCCGTTATTGAAGATTGGATAATGAGGCACCCAATTGAAAAAAGAGAACAAATAATTCTTAAAACTCGGGATGGTCAAGCTTATTCAATGAATGATATTTTAGAAAGCATAAGAAAAGAAACGTCAGTTGGTATCCAATTCGAGAGAAATCTATTAAAATTAGCCATTGAACTATTTAGTCGTCAAAAATTGAAATTAGATGATAAATAAAATTATTGTTTACGATGATAATGATTTTGAGTTAGGAGAATATTTTGAAACTAGCTACCAAGATATTACTGATAATGTTTCACTATTGGATTATGTATCTACAAATTCTGTGGATGGAATGACTTGCAATATAGAGCATATAAGTGGTCTACTAGCTGGATTTAACCAAAGTCCTTCAGTATTTATTGGTATCTCACATGGCAATGAAAACGAAATGGTAATGAATAACTGCGGTGCCTATGTAAATGCAACAAATGCACACAATTTCATTAATTCTTTAGTTTTTTCAGCGACTTGTAGAAGTGCAAAAAAACTTGGACCAGTTTTATTAGCAAACGGATGCAATTCTTTTATTGGATTTATTGATGATGCTCTTGCTACATATGATGAATTTTATCACTTATACACTGCTTGTGAAAACTATTGCATTAAAGAATTTTTAAATACTGAAAAGTCTTTACAAACATCTTATGACGAAATGATGGATTATTTTGACAATCAGATTAACTTATTGTTTGAAGGAGATGGCGACGAAGTACTGGTAGGAATGGAGCTCCAATCAAATAAAGACTGTTTAGTTTTATTAGGTAATCAATCAGCATTAACGAAATCGTATTATAACATTTAAGATTAACAAATTCTTTACAATTCCAACAATTCCACCCTATGATTTCACACCATTCCATCTATCAAAAATAGAATAGTAATCAAGAAATGTAAACATCCTGAACTCAGTTACTCCCGATTTGACAAATATTAATTCGAAATAGACAAGCGACTTAAAAGCACAAAAAAAAGATGCCATTAGGCATCTTAATTATTTATCTATTAACTTAAAAAAATCGGAAAGCTTTATATTTCTCGCCTCGCAAATCTTATTTAATGTGCTTAGAGTTATAGTGTATGATTTGTCATTATATATTCTACGAGCAGTTTTCTCATCAATGTTATGATTTAAGGCAAACTCTGTTTTAGCTTGATTTTCACCAATCCATTTTACAGCAATATAATCACAAACCTTTCTATTTAAATCACTCATAAAACAAAATAACTAACTATACATTAAAAATAATCGGACATCTGTCCGATTATCAAAAACTTTTTATATATTAGCACCAAATTATTTATATTTGCGATTCTTCAAATAAAACATTGAAGCATTCGCTTTGAATCTCGTTATCAAAAACTGGTAATTTTAGCACGCGAGATGATAAGTAAGATGCTCACGTCCATTGGCGTGGGCTCACTTATTCGTGTGCGGGTATACCAGTACCTTGATAGCGTTTAAGCTGAGTTCCATGCCATTTTTTATTCCCATTGGTTACTCACTTCAATTCTTGGCACTGCTTCTTTTATAGTTTCGCAATTCATCATTAGTTTACTGAATTATACCGTTTGTTATTTCAAATTAGCCCAATAATCCCGATAAATCGGGAGAACTAAATGAAATATACAACGGCATTATACCAAAAACTAACCATTAGTCAAAAAAATAATGAATGGTTTAAGTCCGGAAAGACACTGCCAGCGTCTGGCTGCAACAGACAACGGCAGTGGGCTTTCCTTTTAAAAACCTTTAAATCAAATGCCTATGCAATAAAAAAATCACACCCCTTTTTTAGCCATTCGTCAAACTTGCGACTTTCGACTTTAAGACATAATTATAACAAACAAAATTGATAAGATGAAATACTACAGACAAATAAAAGTGGCATTAATAGTTGCATTTATAATAGTTATATGCCTTTGGTTTTTTGGTTGCGCCAGTTTTACCGAAACGGATCTTCCAAAGTCACAACTGATTAAAACGACCTTTTTTAAAAGTATAAAAACAGCAACAGCTACCTTTCCTTTTCAAAAACCCTTAAAATTCAAATACTTATGAGCTAAAAAACAAAACCCTTTATGCCCTAGCATCTTCGTAGCAAAATAACCAGATGCGAAGCGTAAAAAATCTGTGCTAATCTGTGTTAATCTGTGGCAAAAGAAAAAACCAATCACTAATCACTAAACCCAATACTATAAGAAATATAAAAAACCTTCGTGCCTAACGTCTTCGTGGCAAAAGCACAAAAAAAAGCCCTCTACCCTGTCGCCAAACTAGTATAGAGGACCAAAGCCAACAAAACCAATGTTTCATTAAACCCATCCAAAAGTATGAATAAAAATTCACTCTTCAAGCCATGGGTAGTCATAGCACTGCCCAAATTCTACTACCTTTTTTTTCTGTGGTGTCTATCAGGAGTTTATGGTCAAAACACTAACATCACGGGTATCGTGACCGATGACAACGGGGCTTTAGCCGGAGTTACCATAGTACTAAAAAGTAGATCCGTTGCAACCCTCACCGATGAAAAGGGCAATTATGCCATAATCGCAAGATCCAATGACATCTTGATTTTTTCCTTTATGGGCTACAAATCTGTCGAAATACCTGTCACCAATCGTTCCATAATCAATGTGCAATTACGAGAAGATGCCACCAGCCTCAAGGAAGTCATCATCAATGCCGGTTATTATTCCACCAAGGAAAGCGAAAGCACGGGAAATATTTCCAAAATCACTTCCAAGGATATCGAGACGCAACCGGTCACCAATGTGTTGGCTGCGATGCAAGGACGTATGGCGGGTGTGAACATCACGCAGGAAACGGGCGTTCCCGGTGGTGGGTTCAACATCCAGATTCGGGGAATCAACAGTTTGCGCGCCGAGGGTAACGAGCCACTATACATCATCGACGGTGTGCCTTATGCTTCACAAGCCCTGAGTTATTCCCAAATCTCCACCAACATGCCGGGTGATGGTAGTCCATTGAACAGCATCAATCCTGATGACATCCAAAGCATTGAAGTCCTGAAAGATGCCGATGCCACCGCCATTTATGGTTCCCGTGGCGCAAACGGCGTGGTGCTTATCAGTACCAAAAAAGGAAAACAGGGCAAAACCCAATTCAGCGTCAATGCCTCCAAAGGTTCGGGACGAGTAACCCAAACGATCCAGCTGATGAATACGGAGCAATATTTGGCAATGCGCCGTCAAGCTTTTGCCAATGACGGAATCACACAATATCCGGACTATGAATATGATGTCAACGGTACTTGGGATCAAACTCGAAATACGGACTGGCAAAAAGAACTTATTGGTGGTACTGCAGAAATTACGGGAGTCCAAACTTCCGTTTCAGGCGGTAATGAACAAACCCAGTTTTTGTTGAGCGGTACTTACCATTCCGAAACCACTGTTTTCCCCGGTGATTTCATCTACAAGAAAGCCGCCTTCCACTCCAACATCAACCACGAGTCCGAAAACAAAAAATTCAAGTTGAACTTTTCTGCCAATTACACCCATCAAGACAACGACCAGTCGTCGACTGATTTCACGTTAATGGCCATGTCGTTGGCACCCAATGCTCCTGCTTTATATGATTCCCAAGGCAACTTGAATTGGGAAAACAATACTTGGGACAATCCTTTGGCCAATCTGGAAGGAAAATTCAAGGCCAAAACCGGGGATGTGGTGGCCAATAACCTTTTGTCCTACCAACTGTTCCAAAACCTGGAGTTAAAATCCAGTTTTGGCTATACCAACCTGCAATACGAAGAAAGCCGCACTACCCCATCCACCTTATACAATCCTGCCTACAACATCACCAGCAAGAACTCGTCCATTTTGGTCAACAACACCAACAGACAATCCTGGATTATCGAACCCCAGATCAATTGGAAAAAAGAATTTGGAAAATCAAATGTGGACGTTCTTTTGGGCGGCACCTTCTTGAACCAAGATAGTGACCGATTAATTATAAGAGGAAGAGGCTTTACCAGCAACAGCCTAATATATGATCTAGCTTCAGCCACAACCATAACCGTACTCAACAATCAAGAAACCGCTTATAAATACCAAGCTTTTTTTGGTCGCATCAACTGGAAATGGCAGGACAAATACATCTTGAACGCCACGGGAAGAAGGGATGGTTCCAGCCGTTTTGGACCAGGCAAGCAGTTCGCCACTTTTGGAGCCGTCGGAGGGGCTTGGATCTTTTCCAAAGAGCAGTTTGTAAAAAACAATGCCTCCTTTTTTAGTTTTGGAAAACTGAGAGCCAGTTATGGTACCACGGGAAATGACCAAATTGGCGATTACCAATTCATGGACACCTACAGTTCTTCGGGCAGTAGCTACCAAACTATTGTTGGACTGCAGCCCACCCGCCTTTTTAATCCCGATTACGGTTGGGAAACCAACACCAAACTGGAGATTGCACTAGAAACTGGCTTTCTTCAAGATCGAATATTCTTTACTTGGGCTTGGTACAACAATGAATCCTCCAACCAATTGGTTGGAATTCCGCTACCCGCCACAACGGGTTTTAGTTCCCTGCAAGCCAATTTGGATGCCACCGTACAAAACACGGGCGTAGAAATCACGTTGCGAACAACGAATATTCAAACACCACAATTTACTTGGACAACCAATTTCAACCTAAGCATACCCCAAAACAAACTCGTTTCCTTCCCCGGATTGGAGAGCTCCACCTATGCCAACCAATATGTTGTGGGGCAATCCATAAACATCCAAAAATTGTACAACAATACCGGTCTAAATCCCCAAACGGGAATTTACAGCTTTGAAGATGTCAACGCAGATGGGGCAATCACCTATCCCGACGACTCGCAAACCATCCGGAATTTAAGTCCAAAATACTTTGGTGGATTGCAAAATCATCTGGAATACAAGGGATGGCAACTGGACTTCCTGTTCCAGTTCGTCAAACAAGAAAATTACAACTGGGCATATATGGCAGGGCTTCCTGGAGCCTTTGTTAACCAGTCGGTCTATGCAGCAGACAGCTGGCAACAAGCCGGCGATACCAGTGCCTACCAACAATATTCCACGGGAGTCAACAATGCCGTGGTGGAAGCCTATTACAAATACATTTCCAGTGATGCCGCCCTAAGCAACGCTTCATTTGTTCGACTCAAAAACGTGGCTCTTTCCTATGATATTCCTAAACGTTGGATCAAAGAATTGAGATGCAAAATCTATGTGCAAGGCCAAAATTTGCTGTTGTTCACACCCTACAAAGGGGCTGACCCCGAATTCAGGTCTGCCGGCTATTTGCCTCCCCTTAAAGTCGTGACTGCCGGTATTCAACTGAATTTCTAACCTTTAAAAATTTCAAAAATGAAAACTAACAATCACATAGTAAGTTTGAACCTATTTACGAATAGGTTGGACAACAAAAAATGGTTCCTCTTGCTGATATTGCAATCTTGTTTTCTGAACAGCTGCGACAACTTTGTGGAAGTGGACTTGCCCAATTCCCAATTGACTTCCCCGGCCGTTTTTGAAGACAAAGCGACCGGCAATGCGACCATGGTGGACATTTACAACAAAATCAGGGACAATGGATTGCTTACGGGAATCTCCTCGGGAATCTCCAATCAATTGGGCAATTATACCGATGAACTGGTCTGTTATGGTTCAACAGCCAGCGTATCATTCGACTTTTACAACAATGCACTGGTGGCCACCAACAGCAATATTTCGGCAGTATGGAACAGTAGTTACAATCAAATCTATGGTACCAACAGTGTTTTGGAAGGAGTGAAAAATGCCGTTGCCTTGCCCACTCCAGACCGTGACCAACTCACAGGAGAAGCCTTATTTGTCAGGGGATTGATTCATTTCTACCTAACCAATCTTTTTGGAGACATTCCTTATATTACTTCAACGGACTACCAGCAAAACAGCTCCCCAAAACGAATTCCCCAAACAGAAGTGTACGACAAAATCAAAACCGATTTGGCACAAGCCATTGCCTTGTTACCGGAAGCCTATATCAGTACCGAAAAAGTGCGACCAAACAAATTTGCCGCCGTTGCACTGTTGGCAAGGGTTGATTTATACTCGGGTAATTGGGCGGAAGCTGCTGCAAACGCCACCCAAGTGATCAACAACACGGCATTGTACCAATGGACTAGTTTGAACAAGGTATTTTTAAAAAATAGCACCACCACCATTTGGCAATTGATGCCAGCAGTTAAAGGAAAAAATACCTTCGAGGGAGAAACCTTCATTTTCACGGCTGGTCCTCCCCCCTTGACAGCTTTGAGTCCGGGGTTGATGAATGCTTTTACAACTGGGGATTTGCGCAAAAGTTGGTGGACAAAAGCCGTTACCAACGGAACGACTATTTGGTATCACGCCTACAAATACAACCAATTCCAAAATACGACCACCTCCTTGGAATATTCCATTGTATTGCGTTTGGCGGAACAATACCTGATTCGTGCCGAAGCCAAGGCACATTTGAATGATGCAGTCGGTGCTGCCCAAGACCTGAATGCCGTCCGCAATCAAGCTGGATTGACCAACACTACAGCAACCACCAGCAGTCAAATTCTTGATGCCATCCAGCAAGAACGAAGACTGGAATTCTTTACGGAATTCGGACATCGTTTCTTTGACCTAAAAAGAACCAACAAATTAGACAGTACACTTTCAGGGGTTAAGCTGGGTTGGGATGCCAAAGACCAACTTTGGCCTATTCCTGCCATGGAACTGTTGGTCAATCCCAATTTACAACCTCAAAATTTCGGTTATTAAAAATGAGAACTTTCAAACATTATACAGAAAAAAAAGGATTCGATTTTATAGGGAACCTGCCAGCAAAGTGCCTTCCCCTTGGGGCACTCTTTATTTTTGTTTTAGTAGCCTGTCCCCTTTTGGGACAGGTAAAACAAAAAAAACAACTTACGCCTGCCGATTATCCGCTTTGGGGAACTTTACAACTGGAGGAACTATCCGAAAAAGGAAAATGGGTAAGTTATTCAATGCGTTATGATGAACAACAGACCGACACCTTATTCCTGAAAAATACCCAAAACAAAAAAACGATAAACTTTCTAAAAGGTTCGGAGGGAAAATTCAATAAAGAGGAATCATTTGCCTGTTTAATCCCTGCGGGATTGGCAGCCATAAATCTTAAAACAAATCAACAACAGATGATACCCGATGCCGTGGATTTTGCTTTTTCGGCAAATGGAAAATACAGGATGTTGTTAAAAAAAGATTCCAATAATCAAAAGAGCCTCGAAATCAGTTCATCCAATGGCGAATGGAAAGAAGACATTAAAGACGTAAATACTTTTCTGATGAACTATGCCGGAAACAAACTGGTATGCTCCATTGAATCGAACAACCGCAATGTGGTACTACTAGTAAACTTGGACAACACCTTAACCAAAAAAGTTCTTGTGGAAGACACAAAATACCATTTCACGAATTTGGCTTGGAATTCTACCGGCAATGCGTTGGCTTTTTTTCAGGAAGCTATGGATGAAACAGCCCAAAAGGATACGAAGTTGGTCTATTACAACTGCAACGAAGATAAACTCCTCTCGTTTTCCTTAGAGGGACAACCCCTTATTCCGCAAGAAATGCAAATGGACACCAGCAGAATCATCCCATTGACGATTTCCGATGACGGCCAAAAAGTGTTTTTTGGAATAAAGGAGAAAGACCAGATAGAGAATAAAAATAATCAGGAATCCGTCCAAATCTGGAAAAGCAGCGATAACTGGATTTATCCACAGCAAAAAGGCATCCAGAATTGGAAAAAAACAGTAAAGACTGCAGTATGGTGGCCATCCAATAACAAATACCTTCCAATAACAACAAACGAATTTCCAAAACTGATGCTGGACGGGAAACAGCAATGGGCACTAATCTATAATCCAATTGCCAAGAAACCACAATACAAATACAATGATGATAGAGACTTGTATGCAAAAAATTTACAAACTGGGGAATGCAAGTTGGTAATAGAACAACTAGCCGAAAATAACCAAAATATTTTAAGCCTCCCAAATACCAATTATATCGTTTATTACCAAAACAAAAACTGGTGGATATTCGATTTAAATTCCCAAACGAAACAAAACCTTACTGAAAAACTCAACATCAATTTTGAAGATCTAAACTATGACAAAGCAGGTGACAAACCAACTTATGGTATCGCGGCTTGGAATAAAAAAAACAATAGCCTCTTACTTTATGACCAATACGATATTTGGGAAATTACAGTTGACGGTAAGAAAACTACTCGACTCACCAGTGGAAGAGAAAAACAAATTTGTTTTCGAATTCCAAAACGTAAAAACGGTACTTGGAACAAAATAAATTTTGATGGTTTAAGCTGTAGTGAAGTAGATTTAGATCAAGAATTAACGCTAGAAGTAAATGGAGATGATTTGTTTTCAGGATATTATACATGGAATAAAAAACAAAAGGAATCTAAAATACTATATACCAACAAAACGGTAGACCAATTGATCAAAGCTTCCAAAAAAAATAGCTATGTCTATCGTGATCAGGATTACGATAGTCCACCTACGCTACTATTTTATGATTCCTCTAAAAATAATCCCCAAAAACTATTTGAAAGCAATCCCCAACACCATCAATACGAATGGGGAAAGTCAGAACTCATTTATTATCAAAATGCAAAAGGAAAAACACTGAAAGGAATATTGTACTATCCAGCTGGTTACAATCCTACTAAAAAATACCCGATGATTGTGCACCTTTACGAACGACAGTCCAATGAATTGCATTATTATGTGAATCCCTCAGAATTGGATTCCAGAGGATTCAACAGAACCAACTTCACCACCCAAGGCTATTTTGTCTTGTATCCAGACATCAGTTACGAAATCGGAAATCCGGGAGTTTCTGCACTGGATTGTGTGGTTGCCGCAACACAATCTGTAATCGATAAAGGATTGGTACTACCCAATAGAATCGGTCTTATAGGACATTCTTTCGGTGGCTATGAAACCAGTTTCATTGTCACCCAAACCGATCTTTTTGCTGCGGCAATTGCGGGAGCTTCAGCCACCGACTTGACGAGTTGGTACCTGACCATAGGCTGGAATACGGGCAGACCCGAAATTTGGCGGTTTGAAAGCCAACAATGGCGAATGGGAAAATCCCTGTTCGAGGATATGGAAGCGTATAATCGAAACTCCCCAATTTTACACGCCAACCAAATCAAGACACCACTACTCTTGTGGACAGGAGAAGAAGACAAGCAAGTCAACAGCAATCAAAGCATCGAATTCTATCTGGCATTGCGGAGACTGGAAAAACAGGCCACTATGTTGGTCTATCCAAAAGAACGTCATGACCTAGCGAAAGAACCACATCAAAAGGATTTGACGCATCGAATACAAAATTGGTTTGATTATTATTTGAAAGACAAGCAGCCGGAACCTTGGATACTTGGAACTAAAAAGCAATAAAAAAACAATGCATCCTCTATGATTTAGTGGCTGCATTGTTAATATTCCATTGTCAAATTTTAACATATCTTCCCCAAACAACTGGCCTACATTTTTTGCTCAATACTCTTAAGTATTTAAGAGGCTTAAATCACAAGAAGAATTGCCTTGTACTGACATAATTTCTTTATCTAAACCCAAATGCGATATATGGAATTAAAATAATTATTTAATGAATTTTCCGAAGACATAACTAACACTAATACCAACATAGTGATTGTCATTTTGTTCTTTCCATTGAACTTCAAAATTAACTGTTGATTTATCATCCTTATCATTAAAACTAAATGGTATGCCTAATTTCCAATTGGTATTGTGATAATAGGAACCAACGTTTTGCTCAATTGCAGGACTAATTCCAACAAACTTCCACGGAAAAAACACCAATTCAGCCCTGAATGCTGTAGTAATAAATTTACTATATTCGCCTATATATACTATTTCTGTGTTTGAAACGGATTGTTGAGTAGCGGATTGATTTGTTATAGTTTGGAAACTGACTTTATTAGCTGATTCCAACAAAAAACTGTTATTATTGAAAACAGCAGCTTGTCCGGTTAGGTAAAGTGATTGCCCAGCTGACCACTTTCTAAATAAAGTAACTGATCCTGAAAGTTTTATGGGGTAAAAATTACTTGTTTGATAGCCTAGATTAGATTCAGAATTAGAATGTTTGTATTCCTTTTCAGCTATTGGTATAAAAAAATCGGCTGAAAACCACAAATCGGAAAATGATTTGTACATTTTATTTTTTTTAATAAATTCTATTTCTTCGTTTGCTATACTTTGGTAGTATCCTTCATATTTCTCTTTGATAAAATCTTTATATACTTTATCTGTTTCTTTCAGATCGCTATTAATTGCTTTTAAAGAATCTAAATCAAATTTATAATCTGTGGCAATATATTCCTTGATTTTTTTCGAATATTTTTCCTGAACCAATTTTCTGTAATCTATAATCGAATTATATCTTTCAAGTTTAACTGGATCTTTAGAAGTATAATTTAGGATACCATTTCCAACTCTGGATACTTTACCCGTAATTCCTAATTCAGAATTATCTAATTTTCCGTTTTTAAAGATTGTGGAAAATTTATCCTCTAATTTGGCTTTTACTCCAACATTAAAAATATACTTTAGAGGCTCTAATTTGCTCTTTTGGTTAAACACAAAAGTTGTTCCCAATGACAATGAATTTTCGTCTGCATCTATGGAAGCGTAAAATTTTTCTAAAGTTAAGTCATTTGTTCCATAAAAGTTTTTAGATATTTCTTTGGCAAAAAAGACATTAAGCATTTTGTCATTAAAAACAACATTGGTGTCACTTCTTGATAAACTTAATATTTTTATATCATCTGAATAATTTATGGGAGTTTTGGCCAATTCACTTATGTTGCTCGGAACAGTTGTAAAAGTTTGACTAAACGAAAATGAATAAGTAAAAATAAATACTGCGGTTAAAATTTTGTAATGGTTTTTCATAGTTATATTTAGTTTTGGTTAGTAATTATTTGATATGTAAATTATATGAATAGTTATCGCAATAATCCATTTTTAAACCTACCCATTAGTCGTTTTCAATTGTCAAAGGCTTATATATCATACTGTCTTTTAATTGTCTTCTGATATTAAAAATGTTTATTTTATTTCTTTTCGCTAAGATATTGAAAATAAATTCATACAGAATGAGGAAAACCGTAAAGAGGAATTATTTTTTATTATTTATAAAATTAAGTCTATTGATTCCCTCTAAACAAAACAACAAGTTGTATCTGTGAAAAAACTTTAAAACTCAACCGACAATCACTATAGTTCTTTTATAAACTTTACGGCTGCTGCTTTTGAAAACAAGTTTAAAAAACAATGCAGCCACTATACTTTTAGTGACTGCATTGCAAAAATTGCTTAAATTCAATTAGCAGTTTTTAATTGCTTGGTCTGTACAATTCCACTTCACAATCCCCAGCTTCGTTTTTTCCAAAAACCTGTTGATTGGATGCGGTTTTACACAACACAATGCCATTATCACTACACTGGATAGATTGATTACAGGCTCCAGCCACTTGGAGCCATCCTTGAATTGGCGCAGGTCTTTTTTTGGCAACATTCTCGGTATGGGACGCAAAAGCTCCCGTAATGGCCAATGCAAATACTGACATTGGCAAAATCATTTTTACAATACTCGTTTTCATGATAAATAAATTAAAATATAAAAAATAGGATCTACTCTTTTTTACAGGTTTTCGATCTACTTCCTGATACTGGCCAGTATGGCATTTCGAGAATTCTTAATGGGAATTTCTCGATTTATTTTTAAATAGATTTCCTAACGAATAAGCAACGATTTGATCGCCGATCAAGGCAAACAAATGCGAATCGCTAACAACGAAACTTCTCATTTTTTGACGATTATGGTGGTACACATAAAAACTGAACTGATACGAATTTTCAACAATATCATAAACATCCACAACGGAAGCCTGCTCCCACATTTTTTGTGATTCAAATTTCCCTTCCAAATGGGAGTGGACAAAAAGTAAATTTTTATACACCGAACTAGCCGCATTGACGGTAAATGGCGGTGCCGAAAATTGCTTTATGCCCCGTTCAGGCAAATAAGCTATTTTTAATTTTGCCACACTATTGGTGTCAATGGTCTTTCCACGATAAATTAATTTAAGATGGGGGTCTGAAACAATAAATTGATTTCTATAATAATACACATAAACCAGCTTTTGCAATGCTTGACTATAATGTAAACTGCCATCTGTATCGAAAACACCGTCAATTTGTTTTTGCAACAAGTCGGGTACCAGTTGCACATTGACACGAGGATCAAGCTCGATAATCCCAAGTGTGTTTTCCCTGTTGGGAATATCGCGAGTTCGTATGGCAATGGCATTGTTGTTCATTATTGCTACCACTGAAAAATGAATACTTCGACTACTAATTAATGAAGCTTTCCAATTTCCAATAGTCCCCTTAAAAATACAGGGAACTGTGCCATCCAGCACATAAAAATAAGGAGGAACTACTTTGACTTGAATGGAACGAAAAGGAAAATTCACGTTATCAAGCTGGATCGTGTATTGTTTTCTATTTTTTAGGGTAGAATCCAAAACAGTAATTCTTGAAGGGTCGGTATAATTGCCTAAATAAATTTTACCCCTTCCTGTTCCGGCAAAATAATACGAATTATATACTAGATCTTCTTGATACATTTTATTGATGCGATGAGGAATGAATCGACGAACAAAGGGATTTCGATGATGGATAATTTCTTCGGAAGTCAAGAAAAGCAGAATGACGATGGCAACACTGCCAACAAATAAAGCCGAAATTACAATCCAAAGACGATTCATTTTTGTGGAACTTGGGTCAGTCTCGAAAGCTGTCAACATATAAATTCCGACTATAGCCAAAACAACAAATAAAATATTGAAGACGAGATGTTGTGTCCAGCTCATATTTTCAAGAATGCCTCCACAAGAACAAGGAACAAAAGAACTGAAATTCAGAATGACTACAATATAGGCACTAAACAGAACCATTAAACTAAAAGCGGCATAAAGCCCCATCAAACGCCATTTCGGAAATACCAACAATAAAACAATGAATAACTCCAGAAAAGGAGTGCCAAAAGCGACCCAGCCTGCAAAAGCACTCAATAAAGGAGACTGCCCCAATTGCACCCGAAAGGTATCAAAATCCAAAAGTTTACTCGTGGCTGCATAAACAAACAACAGGATATAGAGCATTGTTATAAACTCAATAATTACGCTTTGTGTTCGGACAGATAGTTTCATAAAGTAATGGTTTAATTTTGATTCCGTAAAATTCTGGATTTCAAAACAAAACTACTTTCATTATTGGGAGCGAAATATGATGAAAAGGGATAAAAGCATTTACAGCCTAAAAATTAGTCTTCCATCGTAAAACTGGAATTATTGCGCTGAATGGCATTGGGGGCATACCCAAATCTTTTTTTAAAGGATTTTGAAAAATTGGGGTAATTGGAAAATCCATTCATGACCGAAATATTCTTTAAAGCAATATCGGTTTGTTGGATCATCAAGTGGGCTCTTTTCAAACGCTCGTCATTGTAAAACTGGTAAATGCTGGTCTTGAAAAAATAGCGGAAGCCGTCTTTCAATTTATATTCATTGGTGCCAAATAAACGTGAAAGTGATTTCAAGGAAGGAAGTGGTTCCGTAAGATGAGCCAAGATGTAATCATATAATTTCTGGATGATGAGCGCATCAGCTTTTCTGGATCCAGGTTGCTTTTCTTCCTCGCTTTCTTTTTCAAGTATTGAATGACTATAAGACTCCTGTGGCAACGGACTAACGAAACTTAAAATAATTTCAGGCCTGTTGAATAGTTTGCTTAGGGAACAATCAACTGAAACACACAAAGCATCTTTGGTTTTAAAATGCAAAGGAACAAGCGTTTGGACAGACATATTCTCTTGTAATGATTCTTTAACAAAAGCCAGTTTTTCAATGGATTCAGGGCTAACAAAAATTTCAAGAGGCTGATGAAGCAAGTCCATTTCAGAAAACCCCAAAACTGAGCTAATCCCGGAATTAAAACTTTGAATTAAAAAGGAACTGTCCAAAACAAAGGTAGCTTGATTGATGAATCGATAGGTAGTATGCGGATTGACATAGCCCGAATGAAAAATAGATTCTTTCATTTCTTCGGCAACCATATTCACTAAAACGACAAGGGTTTCCAACTCGTCATCATAGGAACTCAAAGGGATGCGACTATTGAAGTTGCCTCTGGCCATCTCAAACAACATTTGATGTAGCGTAACGATCCGTTCTTGGTTATGTGGACTATCCATAACATTCAATTCTTAATTCTATATTTACTTTTTCTAGATTCTTTTCTAATACCCCTAGCTTCTCACTACCAACTCCCAACTTCCCTCTTCTCACTCCCAACTCCCCTCTTCCAACTCCCAACTTCCAACTCCTCTAAATAAACTGCTTCAAATAATCCAAGGCATCCTGTTGGTTATTAAAAAGTTGCGTGGGTACGGTAGGCTTGCTGATTCGTAAATAAAAATTACTGATGGTTAGGGATACTTTTTGATGAACAATGAGGGCTACCGATTTGGTCAAAACGGATCCCGACTGGGCTAGATAATCCCTTCCCGATTTGTCTGTATTGACGATGCCCCTGACATCACACAAAACGGGGTAGGCTTTTTCATTTTGAAAATGAATCCGGTCAGCTACAATCTTTTGTGCTGCTTCTAAATCAAGTGTGATGTTGGGTTTATATTCAAAAAAGAGAATACCTTGGGTAATCCAAAATCGGGCATACTCATTTTCATAAAAATCATGGGCTGCAATCATTCTTTTATGAATTATATGTTACATTTTAACAAAAATAAGAAGTTTTATAACCATAACAATTGTCAATTAGGTATAATTTATTGCAAATTGCTTAATTAATTGTCCATTTGGGATTATGAATTGTCAGAAAGGGAATATTCCAGTATTGAATGAAAAAACTATCAATTTTTATGATGAATTTTAGAATTCCAAATTTTAGAATAATAACCAAATCTTTACAAAACCAATTAAAAAAACAAAAAAATGGCCAAAATCAAACACAACAATTTCATCGATACGGTCGATGCCGTTTTATCGGGAGCAAAAAATGAAGGAGTATTGCATTTGTATGCAGAAGACAAGGTTTTAACAGGCAGAACCATCCAAATCAAGGGAAAAGAAATGTTTCATTTCGGGACAACGGGCTATTTGGGATTGGAACAAGACAACCGAATCAAGGAAGCCGCCATTCAAGCCATCCGGGATTACGGCACCCAATTCCCGCTTTCAAAATCCTATATCTCACATCCGCTGTACAGCGAATTGGAAAGCAAAATCGAACAGATGTACGGCATCCCTCCCATCATAACCAAAAACAGCACCTTGGGTCATCTAGCAGTTATCCCAACACTTATAAGGGACGAAGACGCAGTCATAATGGATCATCAAGTGCATTGGAGCGTTCAAAATGCCTGTCAATTGCTCAAATTAAGAGGCATTCCCGTGGAAATGATTCGACACGGCAATTTGGACATGTTGGAAGATAAAATTAAAATGCTGTCATCCAAATGCAACAAAATTTGGTATATGGCGGATGGCGTGTATTCCATGTTTGGAGATTATGCACAAATTCCAGAATTATTGGACTTGACTAAAAAACACAACCAACTCCATCTCTACTTTGACGATGTGCACGGCATGAGCTGGAAAGGCAAAAACGGTACAGGTTTTGTTTTTGATGCCATCAAGGAACTGCCTGAAAATATTGTGGTAGTGAGTACACTTAGTAAAACCTTTGGTGCCAGTGGTGCAACATTTTTTTGCAAAAACCAGAAACTAAGGGATAAAATTAAAAACTTTGGTGGGCCGCTGACTTTTTCGGCTCAGTTGGAGCCTGCTTCAGTCGCTGCTGCAATCGCTTCCGCCGACATCCACTTGTCGCCCGAAATAACAATTCGCCAACAAGATTTGGCGGATAAAATCGACTACTTCAATCAATTGCTTACAACGGGAAACCTGCCCATAATTTCAAAAAACGATTCACCTGTTTTCTTCTTGGGAATGGGTACACCCCTATCAGCTTACAACTTTGTGCATCGCTTGTTCAAGGAAGGCTTTTTCCTGAATTTAGGAATTTATCCAGCGGTTCCCATCAAGAATACCGGGATTAGAATTACGCTATCGGCCCACAATCACAAACAGGACATCAAGGCGTTGGCTGAGGCTATGGAATACCATTTCCCTAAAGCTTTGGAGGAAACAAACAACAGCGAATACAAAATAAGAAAGGCCTTTGGTTTAAATGCTGAAAAACCAGAAACAGTTCCAGGATCGCAAATGCAAGAACTCTTTATCGAAGAAAAAAGCACCATCAATGACATGTCAAAATCACATTGGAATCAATTTATGGGAAAACAAAACATTTTCGATTGGGAAGGAATGGTGTATTTGGAAAATACGTTCAAGCATCACCCAGACCCAACCAACCAATGGGATTTTTACTATTATACAGTCAAAGACAATACGGGTACAATAATACTAATGACCTTTTGCACTTACGGATTTTGGAAAGACGACATGCTGGCAACGGAATCCGTTTCCATTCAATTGGAAGAAATTAGAAAAACAAATCCGCTATACCTCACTTCAAGAGTATTGAGCATGGGTTCTCTGTTCACGGAAGGAAATCACTGCTACATCAATCAGGAACATCCTCTGGGGGATAAAGCCGTGAAAGTATTCTTGGATAAATTGGAAGAAAAATACAATGCCTTAAATGCCGACATGTTGGTGCTTCGAGACTTTGAAGAAGACAACAAATTCGACAAAACAATTCAAGAACAGGGGTATTTCAAAATAAACATGCCCGAATCCTGTGTCGTTGAAAACAAAAGCTGGACTACTTACGAGGAATATGCAAAAGAATTGTCCCCTCGTTCCCGAAAACATTTCAGTAAAGAAATATTGCCCTTTGAAAGACATTACAATGTGGTGATAAAAGACAAATTGGACAAAACAGAAATCGAAAGAGCCTATCAACTTTACAATAACGTCAAAAATAATAATTATGCCATCAATACTTTTCGATATTCCCAAGAGGTATTCGAAAACATGAATGAAAGTCCCAATTGGGAGTTTATCTTGTTGGCACTAAATAACACCAGTGAAACCTCATTCATGGGAGTAATGTTTTGCTACAAAAACAACAATCACGCTTACGTGCCCGAATTGGTGGGAATGGACTATAAATGGGCCAAAGAATACCAACTCTACAGGCAACTTTTGTTTCAAACCATAAAACGAGCCAATGCATTGCAATTTCCAAAAATAGACTTTGGCGTTTCGGCATCTTTTGAAAAAAGGAAATTGGGAGCCCGAATAATTCCAAAAGTGGCCTATGTGCAGGCAAGAGACAATTTTGCGATGGAAGCCATGAATACCTTGCAAAACGATTACAAAGCGCTGGCAAAAACTACTTAAGTGAATTGGACAATTAATAATTTGAACAAGATGTTTAAAAAAACGATTGAATCATTTAATGAGACCTGCAACGAAATTTTGGAAGCCAACGAAACGATGCTGAACAAGGCAAGCAATGGAATTTTACTATGCAACAAAACTGTGGCAAACTTAAAAGAAATTGTGGACAAGAAAGATTTCAATACCGTTCCGGAAGAGATTGATTTTTTCAAAAATGTCAAGCCAATTCCGATGAGCTTGTTGATTTATTTTACCGAAGTACGTTCCTGTGAATTGAGGATGCCCAAAGCAGGTAACACCTATAAAATCCAGTTCCTCCAAAAAGAATTGCGAAAAATCAACAAGTTCTTTTACCGCAATGCCGATTTTGTGCATTATATGGAACAAGGATACAGTTACTTGGATCATCAATTCTTTACCCGAAACCATCGGAATAATTTTCCGTTTACGCCAATGACCGATTATTATCAGTTTCCGGAATTTTCAACTTCGCAAGACATGCTGTGGGCTAAAGTAAAAGCGATGTACCGTTTCATTCATTATATCCGCCAAGCATTAAAAAGATTGAAAGTGGATGATTCCGAAATTTTTGAAGAAAAAAAACACAAAGTATTGGTGTGGACAGGTCCCAAAACAGCCTTGACCGAATTGATCTATGCCTTGTTTTCGAATGGGGCAATCAATCACGGCGCAGCGGACATCAACATGATTACGGCATCCTTTGAAGATTTCTTCAACATCAAATTGGAAAATGTGTACAAAACCTATTCCGAAATCAAATCTCGTAAAAGCAGCAAGACCAAATTTCTAGAGGAATTAACCTTGAATTTACAACAAAAAATAGCAAAAGAAGATGCCTAAAAAAGAATAATTACACTCAATATCATCCCTAGCGTGTTATACCGAGTGTGTCATCTCTACGCTTATTAAAAAAAAAACCTTTAACAACAACACTTCCCCTCCTTTGGAGAGCTTGTCCCGAACAATTCGGGAGGTGTCCGTAGGACGGGGTGGTTTTTATGTTGAGTTTTTAACACAAACCTCAATCGTAGCGTGTCATCTCGAGCGAAGTCGAGAGACGAGAGACGGGACACAAGGGATACTTTTCACAGTAAATCGTAACTACGAAAACACAAGCAGTAAAGCCTTATTTGAAGCGGGATTTACTGCTTTTTTTTTTGGCATACTAGTCCAAAAATAAAATCTTGAGAAAGGAATTACTGTAACAAAGCACCTGCCCAATTTTTTTTGCAATTATTAACCCTGTAAAATCAAGACTTTGCTAAGTTAATTATGTTAAATTTTTTCGTACTACGAAAGCCATTGGGATAAAATTCAACAAAGGCTGCTGAATTTTGTGAAAGCAAACTAAAGTGTATTAATCTAAAACAAAAATAATGGCTGCAACAATTATCACCACCGAAGATCTATTGGAATTCAAAATCGATTTACTACAGGAAATCAAAAAAATGATTCAAACGTCCGAACCAAACACCATCAAGAAATGGATAAAATCAAAAGAAGTAACCAAACTCCTCAACATCTCTCCAGGAACACTCCAAAACCTGCGAATCAATGGAACACTAACCTACACCAAAATAGGCGGCACACTCTACTACGACAATACCGACATAGAAAAACTACTAAATACAAACAAGGTATCCGCAATACCAACATTATTCAAATAATTTATGCCAATCAACCCAAACTTCCAACCTCCCACTTCTAACTTCTAACTTCCAATAATGAATTACATAAAACACCTAACTGGTTTCTTCGACCGCATCATACCAGACAGGAGCCTCAACCCTACCCATGTCAGCTTGTACATTGCCTTGTTTCAATCCTGGAATGTCAACAGATTCATCAACCCAATTAGCATCACGAGAGACGAAGTCATGCGGATTTGTAAAATCAGTTCCAAGGCCACTTACCACAAGTGTATGAGAGATTTAAACGACAAGGGATATGTCAAATACGAACCCTCCTTCAATCCTTATAAAGGCAGTATGGTGTTTCTTTTTGACTTTTCGGATTACCTCAAGCCTGTTCAAAAAAGAGCCAGCTCTACCGAAAAAATTTTATCAAAAAAGGAACAGGTACTGGACAAGCAACGAACAAGCAACGACACAAGTACTGGTACAAGCACTGAACAAGCACTGGTATCTTCTATAAACAATACAAACATTACAAACAAATCAAACATTTCAAAAATTGAAAACTTGGGCGAGCAAGCAAAAAAATTTGAAGAAATAAATAATTCCGATTTAAAAAACAAAAATTTAGAAAAAGAAAAAAGTTCCGTGAAAAAAGAAAAAGAAGAGATGCAGAATGAAAATTCTGCATTCACCAACTCCGATGAAATTCAATTGAAAAACAGTTGGCAAAAAAGTTCCGCCAAAAAAGAAGAAAAAGAAAGTTGTCACCCTGAGCTTGTCGAAGTGTTGTATAGTCAAAAATCAAATCCGACAATCGAAAATGTCAAATCCTATTTTCTGGAACAAAACTTTCCGGAACTCGAAGCCAACAAATTTTTCAATTATTTCTCCAGTATCGGCTGGCTGGTCGGTGGCAAAACCCCAATGGTCGATTGGAAAGCTGCTGCCAATAACTGGATGCTCAACGCACCTAATTTCATTTCAAATGAAAAACCGCCCGACAGAGCCAAACACCTCAACACGGGAACAGACAAAGACTATTCAGAGCCCCTCTAATATTCCCCTCCACTGGAGAGCTTGTCCCGATTTTATTTCGGGAGGTGCCCAACGGGCGGGGTGGCAATAACACATAACCAATTAACCAATTAACCAATTAACCGATTAAGCGATAAATATGTCCCAACACAACTACCAAGTCATTATCCTCTGGCTGGAAAAAAAAGTTTTGATATTAAGAGGAGGACAGCCAGTGGCTGTCAGGTACAAAAACTAAATTTATTATGAACTCAATATTTAATTATTCAGAAATTATTTCTTGGTTAGAGAGAAAAGGTATCGAACTATACGGCAAGCATTTCAAAATTTTGGAAAGTGACCATCAAATAATCTATAAAATGATAGCTTATTTTTTAAGAGATGAACAAACTTGTTTTCAATATGGCATAGACCTCAACAAGGGAATATTGCTTGCTGGCCCAATAGGTAGCGGAAAAACAAGTCTTATGAATTTGATGAAATATTTGGCCCCAATGGAACACAAATTTTATATCAAACCCTGCCGTGACATCAGCTTTGAATTTATTCAAGAGGGTTATGAAATAATTCACAAATACAGTAAAGGAAAGCTTTATCAATCTGAACCCAAATCCATTTGTTTTGACGATTTAGGCACCGAAAACAACCTCAAATACTTTGGCAACGAATGCAATGTAATGGCCGAAATTCTATTAAGTCGCTACGATATTTTCATAAGCAAAAAGATTCAAACCCACATCACCACCAACCTGTCCGCATCTGAAATAGAAGCAGCTTACGGCAACCGAGTTCGCTCCCGTCTCCGAAACATGATTAACCTAATAGCCTTCGATAAAAACACCAAAGACAAACGATAGTCATTGCGAGGAACGAAGCAACCTATGTCACCCTAAGAGCGTCGAAGGACAACTCTCAACAACAAACCACAAACCACAAACCACAAACCACAAACAATAAACGACTATGAAACAAATCACCACCTTCTGGAATTACTTCCAAAAAAACGAACAAGAAATCTTCAATGCAATCTTGCTTGGAATCAACACCGAGGAAGTATTCTTTCTGTTTGATAAAAAACTCAAATATGTTTCCAAAAAAATTGGCTACATCATAAGCTGTCCAGAAAAACCTCAAGACAAATTTACCTTAATCTTCACAGGATTTGGTTATCGTAAACTATTCGCGAAAATCATTGCTTTGGAAGAACAAGCACCAACATTAAAACACTTTACACCCCAAGCATTTATTAAGCCATTGAAAGAAGTTTCGAAATACAGAAATGGTATTGACAAACCCTTTATTTTCGGTAATTACGAAATCAAAATTAGCGAATTACAATTGGCATTGTTGGACTATAATGTGGCAACCAAAAAAATAAAACTCGATTTGTTCGTACCCAACTTCCATAATATTAAACATTTTGATGATCTAACATCGAATATCAATTGGGTTTTAATGCAAACTATTGGCGAAATAGCTTTCCATAAACACATCAAGGAAATCCATTTACATCAAATGCCATTGGAGCCACAAGGCTTGTTAAGTCTTATGGAACTTCCCGATTTTATTGATTACCTCTACAAAATTAATTCAACGAAGAAAACAAGACAGATTTAGTGTTTGAAATATAAAAAAAAGCTGTACAAACTTTTGTAAATAATTGCAAGTTGCTAATTTTCAATAGCTTGTTAAGTAGACGAAATAAAAAATATAATCTAAGCAAAATTGTGACAAAAAATACCTGAAAGACTCCAAAACTTAAATGACCTTAATGCATTATTATGGCTAAAAAATCACGCAGACAATAAAATTTGTGCAAATCAGTTGAATCTGTGGCAAAAAATGCCAGCAAACATTATATATCAAACCAGTTTTGGGTTATTACTTTTTCTACTTCAGGATTATTTTTATGAATAAACTCGTTCTTCAAGTCGTCATACTTATAATCTTCACCCCATAATTTAAAGTTTTCCGAAACCTGTTTTATGGCATCACAGATATAATCGACTTCTTCATTGGTCATTATCGGATGTATCGACATTCTGACCCATCCCGGTCTTTCCATCAAACAACCTTCCAGTATTTTTTGTTCTATGACTTTCGAAGATTGCTTGTTTACATGCAACAAATAATGCCCATAGGTACCGGCACAAGAACAGCCACCACGGGTCTGGATTCCAAAGTGGTCGTTCAATAATTTCGTGATTAAGTTATAATGGGCTCCATCAATATAAAAAGAGAAAACGCCCAATCGGTCAGTATGTTCTTTGGCAAGGAGGTGCAGGTTTCCAATTTTCGAGAGCTTCTCAAATATGCGTTCATTAAGTTGACGCTCTCTAGCCAAGATGTTGCCAACACCCATTTGTTCCTTCAACTTGATGGCCAGGGCTGCTTTTATGACTTGCAAAAAACCAGGAGTTCCCCCATCTTCCCTCACTTCTATGTCGTCGATGTAATGATGCTCTCCCCAGGGATTGGTATACGTCACTGTTCCACCTCCCGGACTGTCGGGAACCAAGTTCTTGTATAATTTTTTGTTAAAAACAAGTACCCCGGAACTGCCGGGACCTCCCAAGAATTTATGGGGCGAAAAGGTAACGGCATCTAAATAAGCATCTCCGTCTTCCGGATGCATATCGATGGAAACATAAGGTGCCGAACAAGCAAAATCCACAAAACAAAAACCATTGTTTTTATGCATCAATCTAGCAATGGAATGATAATCCGTCTTGATGCCGGTTACATTGGAACAAGCGGTGATGGCTGCTATTTTATAGGGATGGTCTTTGTATTGCAACAATAATTCCTTGAAATTACCCAGACAGATTAATCCTTGCTCATCAGAGGGGACAACTTCGACCTTGGCAATGGTTTCCAACCAAGAAGTCTGGTTGGAATGATGTTCCATGTGCGATAAAAAAACGACAGGCCTTAAAGCGTCTGGAACTTGGGTATAATCCTTCAGGTTTTCCAACACTTTGAGCCCCAAGATGCGATGAAATTTGCTGATGGCTCCCGACATTCCAGTGCCCACCGTAATCAAAACATCATCATCCGATGCATTCAAATGTTGCTTGATGATTTGGCGTGCTTGATGATAACCCAGGGTCATCGAAGCTCCTGTGATGGAAGTTTCGGTATGTGTATTGGCAACATAAGGGCCAATCTCTTTTAGCAGCTTTTCTTCTATGGGTTGATAAAGTCGCCCACTCGCCGTCCAATCGGCATAAATAATTTTCTTCAAACCGTAAGGTGATTGAAAATGTTGGTCTACACCAACTATTTGCGCTCTAAACAACCCAAAATACTGTTCTAAATCAACCTGCTGCGTCATTGTTTTTAACTTTTTAAATAGTACTTTTAGAAAAGGAAACCTGATTTTTAATACCTCCGTATTCAGCCACAATGGCAATACAAAAATTGTAAATCTTCAAACTAATTTACATTTATCCCAGAAAGTATTCCATTAATATTCAAAGGTAAACGTTTTTTTAATTTTCCACATACTCAAATTCTTGGCATAAATACCTGAAAGGCATTTCAAACTTAAATTTCCTTAATATGCCTTATATGGTTCAAAACTCGGTTAAACAATAAAATCTGTGGGAATCCTTGAAATCCGTGTCCAAATAAATGCCCGAAAGGCATTTCAAACTTAAATGCATTATTAGGATTCAAAAAAACTACTTATTTATTTAAACCAAGTATAGCATTTGTAACGCGGTTTACCCTCCCCTGTCATTGCAAGCGGAATGAACTGCAGCACGGCAATCTAAACTCTAACTTCGTATATCGTACTTCGTACCTCTACCCTCTCCCCTTCAATTCCCCAATCTCCCTTTTCAACTCCAAAAACAGGTCCATGACACTGGCTGTTTCCGGGTTCTCTTGCTTGCTGTCATTCCGCCCGATATTGCACTCGTACTCCCAAATTTCGAGAATATCCGAAACCTTGACTTCATAAGCAGGATAAAAATTGTTGTCTGATTCCACAACCAGCAAGTTTTTTTTGTTTTTATTCAATCGCTTGTACACCATGCCTTCGCTTTTGGTAATCAGGATATAAGTTCTGCCATCCTTGACGTCTCCCAACTTTTCAATATACCGCCCGATGATGATGCTGCCGTCTTCGTGGGGAGGCATCGAATCGCCTTCAATCGGAAAACCCCTGTACTTGCCTGGCCCCAAAAAAGGCAATGAAATATGTTGCAGGCTTTCGATATATTCGGGATCGGCATAACCATTTAAGTAACCGGCCTTGACTTTTTGGGTGACGACTTCAATAAAATTCTCCCCGTCCCTGTCGACGGTGATGGGCAATACCAATCTATTGTTTTCCAATTGCAATAGATTGTCCATCGGTATTTTACGCACATCCACCGAAAGCAGCAGGTCAATGCTGATATGATAATAATGGGCAATTTTTTTCAGTATTTCATACGGAGCTTCCGAAGTCCCATCTTCATATTTCACGTAACGTCCACGCGTGATGAGCAGGCTTTCAGCCAGCTTTTCCTGCGAAATTTTTTTATGGAGCCGTAGACTCCTGATATTGTCTGAAAATAAAGACATGGCAATATTGTTACAATTTGTAACAGCAAATATAAACATTTTTGTTACAACCTGTACTAATTTTGTAAACTACAAATGAATGAAAATGGCAAGGGCAATTGTACACCTCGATATGAATACTTTTTTCGTCTCCTGCGAAAGACTAACCAACTCACAATTAGAGGGGATTCCACTAATTATTGGTGGTGGCGACCGTGGCGTCGTGGCTTCTTGTTCCTATGAAGCACGTCATTTTGGGGTACGTTCCGCTATGCCAATAAATATGGCACTCAAATTATGCCCCCAAGCCAAAGTTTTGAAAGGTGATATGGAATTATATTCCAAATTCTCCCATACAATTACTGAAATTATTCAGGAAAAAGCACCAGTGGTAGAGAAAGCCAGCATTGATGAATTTTACCTAGACATAACGGGTATGGATAAATTCTATGGCAGTTACAAATGGACCAACGAACTGGCACAAAGGATCACAAAAGAAACGGGATTACCCCTGACTTTTGCATTATCGGTCAACAAAACCGTTTCTAAAATTGGCACTGGTGAAGGAAAACTAAAAACAAATCTGGAAATACCGGAACACATGGTGAAACCCTTTTTAAACCCTTTATCAATACAAAAAATACCTATGGTGGGCGATGTAACGTTTCGACTTCTATCACGCATTGGCATTCGAACCATTCAAACCCTTTCCGAAATGCCAGCTGAGGTACTCCAACAAATGATAGGAAAAAATGGGTTCGAAATATGGAAAAAAGCCAACGGAATAGACAACAATCCGGTGGAACCCTATACCGAGAGAAAATCAATCTCTACGGAACATACTTTTCTTCAAGACACAATCGATATGGTGAAACTAAAAACCATCCTAATCGGAATGGTCGAAAAACTCGCCTTTCAACTGCGTTCCGAACAATGGTTGACTTCGACTGTTGTAGTCAAAATTCGTTATGCCAATTTCGATACCGAAACCAAACAATGCAAAATAGCCTATACCTCAGCCGATCACATCCTAACCAAAAACATAATGGAACTATTCGAAAAACTCTTTCAAAGACGAATGCGATTACGTTTGATAGGTATTCGTTTTAGTGGACTGGTTCGGGGAACCTACCAAATCAATCTATTCGAAGATACCGAAGAAATGCTGTCACTATATGCTGCTATGGATAAAATGAAAAGCCGTTACGGTTTTGATGCCGTAATGCGTTGCGCCGGCGCATCATTCAAACCCAACAATAAAGACGAAATCTTAAAAAGATCCCCTAAACTATAAACCATTAAACTTTTAAACAATTAACCGATTAACCCACCGTCATCCCGAGCGCAGTCGAGGGACAACAACCCACAACTTACAACTTACAACTCATAATTCATAACTCACAACCCATAACTCATAACTCAAAATGTACCTCAACTGCCATTCCTTTCATTCCTTGCGTTACGGTACGATTCCGCTAAATGACCTGATAAGTCAAGCAGCTGCCTGTGGAGTTAAAGCAATGGCACTCACGGACATTAATACAGTAACCGGTATTTATGATTTTATAAAAGGCTGTGATACCGTTGGCATTAAACCGCTGGTAGGTATCGAATTCCATTCCGAAAACACAATGCGTTACATCGGTTTGGCTAAAAACGCAAAGGGATTGGCAGCAATGAACCGATTCCTGACCGCTTATAATTTCAGTGGGGAACCTTTACCAATTGTAGCACCAGAATTAGATTCGGTTTTCATTATTTACACCTTGGAAAATGCTCCTGAAACACTTCGAAACAATGAATTTATAGGCATTCGACCTGAAGAAGTTTCGAAACTTTTTTCGGAAACACTCAAAAGTAAAATAAGTAAAATGGTGGTGTGGCAACCTGTAACTTTTAGAACCAAAAAAGAATTTAATCTGCATAAAATACTAAGAGCCATTGATGCTAATATCATTTTATCAAAACTAACAGAAGCCGATTATTGCAAAACTTCTGAAGTACTAAAACCCTTGGAAACGCTTTTGGCTTACTACGCCGAATATCCCGAAATCATAAGCAACACCGAACAACTAATCCAAGAATGCAATTTCGAATTCGATTTTCAAACCCCAAAAAACAAAAAGTTTTATACCAATAATCGCCAGTCGGACATCGCTCTACTCACCTCATTGGCCCATCAAGGAATGCTTTGGCGGTATGGGAAAAAAAATAATCAAGCAAAAGCTCGTGTGGAGAAAGAACTTAAAGTGATTGATCAATTAGAATTTAGTGGCTATTTTTTGATTACCTGGGACATCATCCGCTACAGCAACAGTCGGGGTTTTATGCACATTGGTCGTGGTAGTGGTGCCAATAGCATCATCGCCTATTGCCTCGGTATTACCGACATTTGCCCGATAGAATTGGATTTGTATTTTGAACGCTTTTTGAATGAAAACCGAAAAAGTCCTCCCGATTTTGATATTGATTGGAGTTGGAAAGAACGCGATGCAATTCTGGAATACATCTTCAATCGCTATGGCAAAGAGCACGTGGCGTTTTGTGGCACCAATGTCGAATTCAAATACCGTTCTATTTTCAGGGAAGTGGGCAAAGTATTCGGCTTGCCAAAAGAAGAATTAGATCAGCTTGCCAAAAATCCGATGAAGTTGCACGATACCAACAGTATCGTGAAATTCGTGCAAGAGTACGGAATGATGCTGGAAAAATACCCCAACCAACGCAGTATGCATTCCTGTGGCATCTTAATATCCGAAGAACCCATTACCAATTACACCCCTTTAGAAATGCCGCCAAAAGGCTTCCCTATTGTCCTTTTCGATATGCACGTTGCCGAGGATATCGGTTTTGAAAAATTTGACATTCTAAGCCAACGAGGTATTGGCCATATTGATGACAGCGTAAAATTGATAGAGAAAAACAGAGGTATACGGGTTAACATAAGAGATACGGCTATTTCTAAAAACGAAGCTTTGGCCAATAGTTATTTGGCACAAGGCAAAACCATAGGTTGTTTTTACATCGAAAGTCCTGCTATGCGGGGATTATTGCGAAGATTGAAATGCGACAATTATAAAACCCTAGTAGCGGCTTCCTCCATAATTCGTCCCGGAGTAGCCAAATCGGGTATGATGAAAGAATATATTTTTCGCCACAACAATCCCTCCCAGTTTGAGTATTTCCACGATGTTTTTAAAGAACAATTGGGCGAAACCTATGGGATTATGGTGTATCAGGAAGATGTTATTAAAATTGCCTTGCACTATGGTGGCTTACCGGCTACCGATGGTGATATTCTTCGAAGAGCCATGTCAGGAAAAGGACGCTCGTTCGAAGCCTTGCGAAAAGTAAAAGAACATTTCTTTGCTTCTTGTGTGCAGCAAGGGCATCCTTTGGCCTTGAGTGAAGAAATTTACCGTCAGATCGAATCTTTTGCTGGCTATTCTTTTTGCAAAGCACATTCCGCTTCCTACGCCGTAGAAAGCTATCAAAGCTTGTATTTAAAAGTCTATTATCCCATTGAATTTATGGTGGCAGTAATCAACAACCAAGGGGGATTTTACCGAACCGAAGTATATGTCCACGAAGCAAGAATGGCAGGTGCCACTATTCATAATCCTTGTGTAAACAATAGCAATTATGAAACCACGCTCTACGGAACCGATGTGTATCTAGGGTTTATGCATCTGCTGAGTTTAGATAGTAAAATGGCTTTGTTTATGGAATCAGATCGAGATAAAAATGGTCCTTTTAGTAGCTTGGAAGATTTCATTAATCGCATCCCAATGGGAATTGAAGGGATAAAAACCTTAATTTTTATAGGCGCATTTCGCTTTACAGGCAAAACCAAGAATCAACTTTTAGTCATAGCGAGTTTGTTGCTCAACAACCTTAAACCCGAAAATAAAAACCTGATGTTGCTGCAAGAACCGGTCAAAGAATTCAAACTACCCAATTTAGAACGCTCCATACGGGAAGATGCTTTTGATGAAATCGAGCTATTGAGTTTTCCAGTTTCTTGTACCGTTTTTGACTTACTTCAAACCAAATACCGAGGGGATGTAATGGCTAAAGATTTGCTCCTACATCACAAAAAGCAAGTCAAAATGTTAGCCTATCTCATTTCGAGAAAACAAGTACCCACCCAAAGAGGAACGATGTATTTCGGCACTTGGATTGATTACGAAGGCACTTATTTTGATACCGTTCATTTCCCTGATAACCTACAACACTATCCTTTTTTAGGCGGAGGATGTTATTTGTTATTAGGAACGGTAGAAGTCGATTATCACTTCCCAACGCTAACCATCTCAAAAATGGCAAAGATGCCCTTTGTCCCTGACCCCCGTTATATGGATGCTAAGGATCAATACAAAACCCAACAACAAATCAAGGAAGATGTGAGCAGCACCCATCGGGCACCCTATCCACAAGAACACGAAATTAACTTGCCCAGACAGAAAATGATATCCAGTTAAAAAGGGCAATCAAGCATTTTAGTTCAGGAAACAAGAGCACCCTAACAAACTTCTAGGACAAGAAAAACAAAACAATTCACGTTATACAACAGATGAAAAATCAGGAATACGCAATAGTAGATATTGAGACCACGGGCGGTAATGCCGGTGGCAGTCGCATTACGGAAATTGCAATTATTATCCACAATGGGACAAAGGTAATCGACCGTTGGGAAACCCTCGTCAACCCCCAAAAAGAAATACCACCCGCCATTTTTGCCCTAACCGGCATCAACAATGAAATGGTGCGTAATGCTCCTATTTTTGATGACATTTCAGAAAAAGTGTTGGAAATGTTAAACGACCGCATCTTCGTCGCCCACAATGTCAATTTCGATTATTCCTTTATTCGCCACCAACTCGAAGAAAGCGGATTCAAGTGGACAGCACAAAAACTCTGCACCGTCCGTGCAGCAAGAAAGATCAAATCGGGATTGCGTTCCTACAGTCTGGGAAAATTGTGCCATTCTTTGGACATCCCACTGACAAACCAACACCGTGCAGGAGGGGATGCGGATGCTACAGCAGTATTGTTTTCCCTTTTGCTGGAATGCGACCTCGCGGGCGAAATCGAAAAAATGATAAAAAAATCCTCCCAAGACCAACGCTTGCCGCCTAACCTACCGCCTGCTGACTTTCAGAATTTACCGGATAAACCCGGAGTATATTATTTTCACGATCAAACCAGAAAAGTAATTTATGTGGGTAAGGCAATCAATTTGAAAAAACGGGTAGCGACCCATTTCAGCGGCCATAATGTCAACCAACAAAGGCAAAACTTCCTGCGTGACATTCACGGCATTACCTTTGAAGTTTGCGCTACCGAATTGATGGCGCTTCTCTTGGAGTGTGCCGAAATCAAAAAGTTATGGCCAGCCTACAACAGGGCGCTAAAGCGTTTTGACCCCAAGTACGGATTGTATGAATACGAAGCCCGCAGCGGATACCGCTACTTGGCAGTTGGAAAGCTGGCCAAATTTCAGTCCTGCACCGAGTCTTTCAATAGTCTATATCAAGGCATAAATGTGCTACAAAACCTGGCCCAACAATTTGGCATCGACCACCGATTCTGTAAATACGGCATAGAAGGTCACGGAGAGTTTCTCCCAACTGCCGATGCAACCAATCTACCCGAAGTAGAACAACACAACCAACAAGTCCAAGACGCCATCGATTTTCTAGTAAAACAACGGTCAACCTTTGCCATTCTCGACAAAGGCAGATCACCCGAAGAACGCAGCTGCATCTGGGTCGAAAAGGGTCATTTCTATGGTATGGGATACATCCCTTCCGACATTGGTTTTACAGATCCTTCAGAAATAAAAGACTATGTCACCCCATATAAAAGCAATCATTACAGCTTGCAATTAATCCTAACCTACGCCGAGAATCATCCATCCAAAGTCCATTTTAAACAAACACCCTAAAAAGAAAAATACTTTTCAGCGACTCGCAAAAATTTACGTAGCGAAAGCAGTACGCGGTATTGCATTCCGTACCCTATCCTTCACCACAAAAAACTAAGAAATAATCACCAACCTTATGTAAAAGTGTACTAAAAGTTCTATATATTTGATAACTAATAAACAAATGATATAAATACTACTAATAGCGAAAATCTACCCTTAATTGGATGTATCACATCACTTTTTTTTTGTAGCGAGTATATTAAAGTTAGCAGTCATTGCAAAAAAAACAGGATAATTCAATAGCTATTTATGGAGGAAATAAAAATAATATTACCAGTTTTTGCCATTATATTATCAATAATTGCTCTTTACTTAAACAAGAGAAATATTAAAAGGCAATTAAGAATCGGTAAGCTTGAAGAAATACTTGAAAACGTTTTATATCTTTCTAATTTTTATACACAACTTCTAATTTTATCCACAGACTTAAAAGATATTAATGAAAAAAAGTTGAACAATGAAAACGTTGAAATTAATGAAAAACAATTTAGAGAAGAAATTGAGAGATTTAAAAACGTTATAGATAAAAATAAAATTCAACAAGTTGTTTCAAGAACAAGTGTATTAACAAATGCATACTTGCCAAATGGATCTCTTAAAAATAGAATTTTAACATTCAACCATCTGCTGAGTATTATGTTTGGAAGCGTAATGTCTGAAGCCTATTATATTTTAGAGCAGAATTATAAAGAAGGAATTCCACGCAGAAAAAAAATAGGCGAATTTATTATAAAAATAGAAAATGATTTAATTAAAGAAATGAATCTTGGCTTTAGTAGTTTAAAAAATGAAAGCTTTAAAAAATACCGTGAAGATATTTTTAAAAAAGAGATGGGATTAATTGAATAAGCTACGACTGAAAACTGCTAATACTATGGATTTTGGCAATTGGCTTAATGGAAAGTTGGTTTTGTATTTGGGAAGATTTGCTTCGCCTGTTCGCTATAGCTCGGGTGGCACATCCAAAAATAGAGCTAAATTTAGTCATAAACTGTCATAAGTGCGAAAACTTTGTGCGTAAAATTAACAAAAAATGACAAAAATAGACTCAAATTTTAAATATCTAAGGGTCAAACTCCGGCAATTTGGTGTTGAAATTAGTGACGATGTTTTTAAACGTTATCATCCAGCAACTATAATAATTAAAAAAGAAATATGTGTCTTTTGTAATTCAACTGACCAAATTACTAAAGAGCACGTTTTACCTAAGTGGATATTTGAGAAAAATACAGAAACCACTTTAATTTCAAGCGTAAATAAACAAACACAAACATATAATAAAGCAGTAATTCCAACTTGCGCTTTTTGTAATAATTCTATACTTGCCCAAATTGAAAATCACATTATAAAAGTAATTCAAAGATTAGAAACTTGTAAAACATATGACGATATAGATTTAAAAAATGTTATACGTTGGCTAGAAGTACTGGATTATAAATTACAAGTCTTTGATTGTCGTAGAAAATATATTAAATATGGAGAATCTGAATATTGCAGTGATTGGGGAATCATTCCAATTTCTATGATGAGACATTTTATCGATATGAATCCGTTTTTAGCATATGATTTTCTTAGAAAATCACAACGTAGAATAACTGTTAAAGCAAAAACTATAGAAAACAATTCATTAATAATATTTGATACCGCTTCTCCTCACTTTAATTTTTTTACGCAACCAAATGAATATATATTTATTAGTTTTCCTATGAACAAAATAGCAATTTTTCTATTTCTTAAAAAAAAATTTAGTAATAGTAAGGAAGCAACAGATGAAGCATATTATATAATGAAAAATGTATTTGCAACATAATCTACACACAACAACTTACAACGGATTTGGGAAATTGACTTACTGGAAAGTTGTTTTTTTAACTGAGATGAATTGGCAAATCCGAAGACAAGCCTTAATTTAGTACCAAACCCGCTGTAATAAAGGAACGTAGGCAGCAATTATAAATCCCGTAAATGGAAAAACTCTTTACAAAAGAAGAATTACTCTTAATTGAAAATGAGGCAAATTCAAATTTGGAATATTATCTTGATGCTCATGTACTAGATGGAAATGCTACTGAAATTTCCATAAAAACAATTTCGAAAAAAAACCAACTTATTTTCGTTGAAGGAAATCAATATACAGGATTTGAGCATTTTAATGATCGACATAGTTTTCTATCGTTCAAAAATTACTGGATTAATAATGATGGAAATATAAAGTTAGATAATCCAAGTAAGTTTAATCCTCGTACTGTTCCAATTATGGATTATATCAAAATTGCAGACACAATATTTTGTAAGGAAAATAAAAACATTACAAAAAATAATAGACCTGAATTTTTTGATAAATTCACTGGTGTTTTAGGTTCGGATTTAAAAGAAAAATATCATTTAATAACATATAAAGACACTAAAATAGTTCATACGCTCTTTCCAGATAAGAAAACTCATAATAGTAAGCGCAAGTGCCAATTCGGAAAAGGTATAAGCAAAATCATAACGAAATTTCCCGAAGGTTACAATGATCTATTTATGCCTTACGAAAATAGTGAAGGTAAAACAGCATATTCGATTTTATACAGAAAATACTATTTAGAAAAAATCGAACGGTTATTCATTCAAAAGCATGATAGCGAAGGAAATCCAACAGAACAATTTTTATTAGGATATAGAAATATTGAAATGCATGAAAAGTTTGAGCGTGAAGATATGAACAGAATACAAATTTCAGATTTAACCGAATTCGAAAAAATTATTACCAAAATCGACGAAAGAAGTAAATAAGAATAACTACTACTAACAGCTACAAAAATGAATTTAGGCAATGGGATTAAAAGGAAGTTGGTTTTGTATTTATAAGATTTAGCAAACCAAGGTCGCAGATAGCAGATATATATTAGAGTACAATAGTGCGGATTTAAGCCACAACAATAAGCCATAAAGTCAACACACAAAACAACATCCATCGTAAATTCCCTTCCTCTGGAGAGCCTGTCCCAAACAATTCGGAAGGTGCCCGCAGAGCGGGGTGGTTCCTTCTCCAAAACCCCTTTCCCCCACTCCCCAATCCTTCCCAATCCTTCCCACAACTACCTGAAACTAGAAAAATCACAAAAAAAAACAGCCTTTACGGTTTCCCGTAAAATCCCTGACTCAAAAGGACTTACTTTTGAAAATAGATATAAAAACTATATTTTTTTTATCAGTGTTTTCGGTATTAATTTATATATTTGAGGAAATAACAAATGCTACAAAATAGCAAAAATCTATCGAATTTTGGGCGCATAGTCACTACGAAGTAGCGAGTATCTACAAGTTAGCTGAATTTTGCCACTCTGACCCTAAAAGTAAAAAAGATAGAAAAGAATAATAAAAAAATTAATTAAGATTAACCAAACAAAATTTTAAATGGACAGTTTTGAAGAGTATCAAGAAAACTATAATCTAGCAGTAAATAAACTAAATGAAGCAATAAATAAATTAGCTGAAAGCATATCATCAAAAATTAGAATTGAAAAAGATAAGAAAGAAAGAGTAACTATTTTAAAAGATCTTCAAAAAGTTCCTTCAATACAGGTTTTGAAGAAGGTTAATGCAATCGCAATCGAAAATGAAGATTATGAAACTTGTGATGCAATTAAAGAATTTTGTAAATACAAAGGTATAGTTCTTTAAAATATGGTTACTTACAAAGATGCATTAGCTGAATATGAGTCTGAAGATGATAATGGAAAACATCGCTTAATTTACTCATATTTTGGACTTTCAATCTATTTTAGTTAAGTTTTAGAAGAAATTTTTTCCATAATGCTATGGACTGACAAGAATATACAATGAAAAATGTCATATAAGATTACATTACTTAATGCATTTAAGTCCAAATAAACCACAATAAATTAAAGAAAATATGAGCTTAGAAGTAATAAAAAAAGAAATTCAAATAATAGAATCTTATCTAACAGAAGAAGAGTTAAATAAAGATTTAATAGAAGTGCAAAATGATGAATTGATTAAGTATCTTGAAACTATAGGTGCTAGAGAAATTCAATATAAAACTGGAAATCAACCTCAATTTGGTAAGTTTACAGAATTAGGTGGTGTCACTAATTTGTGGTATAAAGACGATAATGATATTTGGCTTATTAAAAATTACGAAATAAAGCGATTTTTTAAATAAAACTACGCACAACAGCCGTAGCTGTTGTGCAACCTCATTCAAAAACTAAACTTTCAAAATAAGCACAAAAAAACCACCCTTTACGGTTTCCCCTAACATCCCTGAACCAAAAGAAGTTACTTTTGAAAATAGAAATAAAACAATATATTTTTTATCAGTGTTTTCCTTATTAATTCATATATTTGAGGAAATAACAAATGCTGAAAAATAGAGACAATCTACCCTATTATTGGTATAGGCGCTACGAAGAAGCGACTATACGTTAGTTAGTGGCAATACAACGAGACCTCACACATAAACAATGAGCGATAGTAAAAAAGATAAAGATTTTAGAAAACTTTCTATTGACACCTTCTTCAATTTTGAAGCAGATGGAATAGATATTGCCCAAAATCAAGTAAAACTCATTCACAATTCAGGCGACATTCCTTCTTCAGGAAGTCAATTAGAAGTGGCGATACGTAATTTTTTCAAAAGAAAATTACCTGTAAAATATTATATTAGTAACGGGCATATTATTGACACGACACTTTCTACAAGTCCACAGTTAGACTTAATTATTGCAGATAATTTCAGAACACCAATTTTATATAAAACATTTGACGATACTGAATATTTAACATATGAATCAATATATTCTTATGCAGAAATAAAGTCAAGTTGGAACAAAAAATATATTGATGACTTTGTTACCACAAAAGAAAGAATCTACAAGTTTTTAGTTCGGGAAAACATTAGTCCAAACTTTTTAGATGCAGGTGGTAAAGGAATAATGCTAAATGTTCCGACAACAAGCAATGAATATAAAAATCCTTTGTTTTCATTTATGTTCATTGGTGACAGTTCAGCATTCTCTTTTGAACACATTAAAGAGTACTATCAAAATACTAATTGGAAATTTTTGCCGAATATTATTTGCCTATATGATAAAGGATTAATTGTAAATATCAATAAATCTGAATTAGAAAATAAAATTTTCAAAATAAATCTATATCCTGAGTTTCTGTCAAATAATCAAGGAGACAGTGTATGGATACTTTTAAAAATTGACAAAAAAAGAAGCACTTTAGGAACTTTATATTATATGGTATTAGAACATTTAAATACGTGTGTTTTAGGCAGTCCAAATATGTTAGAGTATATGCAGAAAATATTTGAAATTAATCCTGATAACATTGACTTTATAAATGAATTTTAATATGATAAATATAGACGAACTCGAAATAAATAGAATTGTAATCCACCGTGTACATAAAAAAGTTGACGGAGATGAGTTTGGTTTTGCAGAATATTCAGAAAACCTTTTTTCATTTGGTATATTAGAATTAGAAACTCTAAAAAGAAGAATTGGTACTTCCTTCTCAAAATCAAAAAGATTTTTTAAACTCGAAATAGCCAAAACAGAAGACAATTCTTTCTTTGGTTATTCAAGGACAGTGAAAAATTCAAACAATGATGAGTTTTTAGAAAAGTCGAAGAGCATTTCTGATTTATTGGCTATGAGCCATAATAAAAGAACTATTCCAGCTGGTTTGCTATTAATACTTGATGGCTACATTTCAAGTAAACATTTTGTACTTGTAATAAAAGCAGAATTACAAGAAGCCTTTACTATTAAGGAGCTTAACAGTCAGAAACTTGTTGAACTTGTAAATGACTTATTTCTTTCACCTGCAAAAGACTTTTATAAAATAGGATTTATTATTGAAGACAGTAACAATCTTTCTCAACCGAATGATATCTATTCTTGCTATATGTATGATGACAATTTCAGTAGCGGTAAAAGAGATTTAGCAGAATATTTTTATAATGACTTTTTGGGATTTCAAACTAACAGAAACGACAAATTAATAACAAAGAATTTTAGAGAAGATTTATTCAAGTTTATAGAAACCAATGTTGTCTCATTTGATGATAAACGTGGTCTAAAAAGTGCAGTTAATACTCTATACAGGGAAAACACAACAGGTATAATAAATCCACAAGAATTTGCAGAGACACACTTTCCAGAAGACTTGTTGAGAATATTTGGAAGTGAGGTTGGTTCTAATTATCCAAATTCATTTACAAAAGATTTGGCATTAGTTGACAGAAACCTAAATAGAGGACAAATAAAATTAGTTGATGATTTAACAATTGCAGGTCCACAAAATTCGATAGACAACGTTTCAATTTCAAATGGACAAAATTTTGACATTGAACGTTTGAGGATGCAAATAGAAAATGGAGAAATTAGACAAGTTGTAACAATAAAAGCCGAATAAAAATGTACTGCCACTAACAGCTACAACCGATTTGGGCAATTGGCTTAATGGAAAGTTAGTTTTGTATTTGGAAAATTTGTGTTTAACCGCAAAATCTCGCATCTTTATTCCCCCACCTCGCCAAGCGCCAGAAAGTTATAGTCAAGTTTCATCATCATTCTTTAGAACCTATGTTTGAAATATTTTCAACAAGAGAAGTTGCAATTATAATATGGTCAACAATATTCGTTGTTGTGGCTATATTTATTGTAAAATTCAAACAACTTTTAGAACTTCTTAAATCATTTTTTGTTTATAAAATTCAACTTCCACTATGGTTTATGTTTATATACATAACGGTAATTACTACTTGTTTATATTTCCTGAAAATTTGGAATTTTGGTTTGCTAAAAGACACTATTATCTGGTCAATAGCTTCTAGCACAATTTTATTTTTCAACATAAATAAAGCAAAGGATTTAACATATTTTAAACCTGTAATATTCGAAAATCTTAAGGCTATAGTAATTTTAGAATTTGTATCCAACTTTTATACATTTAGCTTTACAACCGAAATGATAGTTATTCCTATAATGACATTTATTGGACTTCTTCAAATTGCTGCAGAATATTCTGCTAAAACAAAATCCGAACATTTGAAAGTCGCTAGCTGTTTGAAAACTTTTTTTAGTTTAGCTGGAATTTTAATCTTCACATATGTTAGCTATGAAACAATTAAATATTATAATTTGCTGTTGACTGTTCAAAATATAAAAAGTCTATTACTTCCATTTGTGTATACAATTTCTTTAATCCCATTTCTTTATTTACTAGCATTATATATGAATTATGAGATGCTTTTTATCCGTATACCTTATCTTGTAAAAGATAAAAAAAAGCAAAGGAAATTGAAAAGAAATATTCTACTAATTTCAAATTTAAATTTAAACAACCTAAATAAAATCAGTGTCAATTTGGATTGGTATTCAATAGAAAAACATGGCATTAAAAAAAGTTTAAAAAAGATTATAAAGTAAAACCTACCTATAACAGCTAACCCTCTAGCGCAAACTTCCCGCTCGTGCCCGCAACAATAAGACATAAGGTAAACACACACAAAAAAAGCCATAAGAAAATAATTCCTGTAGCTTTTTTATAAAATTGAAATTACTAATCTTTGCGGCACAGATTGCTAATACACGCTATCGGGGGTTAGAATTACTAGCTCTTGTTTCAAAATAAACTTTATTTTAATTAATCAATTTGCCCATTTTTAATAAGATAATTGATTGTTTTTGTTACTATTTTATTTGACAAACCAAGTTCTTCTGCAATAATTTTATGTATTCCTGTTTGCCACGGTTGCTCAGGAAGCCTCTCTTTTATAAGTAAAATGGTTTTATAATCTAATCTTTTTTTTGGTGTTGGTATTACTGAATTTTCTTTTTCACTTAAATATTCAACTCTTATTTTTCCCCTATCAACTTCTTTCTTTAGGATTGTTCCATAACTAGAAATTTGGACTGCACTTCCTGAGATGGCAATTTTAAATTTTTTATCACTTTCCTTAATGCGGCTGTCTAAAATATTTGTAAACATACACAATTGATCTCCTGCCCAAAATTCATAATTGCCATCAAAAATATTAGGTTGGCCTTTTATTATTTCAACTATTATTAAACTTTTGGATTCTGGTTTAATTTTGGTTTTACTTATTGAAAAATTGGCTTGTAATCTTTTCTTTAAATTATCATTCACAATTTCAGCAAAATTTTTAAAATCTTCGAAACAGTTTGTTAAATATGATTCATCAACAGAAATTCGACTTGATGCGCAATTGTATTTGTCTCTATATTGCTGGTCGGTTTTTCCTAATCTATGTACTAAAAGATGTCTTCTTTGATGATATTCTTCCATTTTTTTCTTTCCGGGAGAAATCTCTGCTAGATTAATTTGAAAATGTTCTTTGTAATATTTAATTATCTCATTGAATCCACCACTACTAAGTTTTCTAGTTTCTTTATTGATAATTTTATCAAATATATCAGCAGGTGATTTCATTGACAATAGTTCTGCTTGAGAAAACTCTGGTTTGGAATTTTGCCTTTTAAACGGTTCTTTTGTTTGTATAAAAACATCTCTTAACTGATCGACAAGATATACTTCTAAAGCAGACACAAAACGAACAAATGTAATTTCAAACAGATTCTTCTGATTTTCACTTATTCCAGAGCCTTTAATTTTATAATAACTAGGTGGTTTTTCTGTAAATCCTAACTCAGCCATACTTTCCTTTTCTTTTCTACATTTGAAAAGCAAATAATCCGTTTGCTCGTAAGAATAGAGGGTGGCTTTATAAAATCTGACAAGAACATGTAATTCTCGATTGAATTGTAAGTAGGAACTCATATATTATATTTTTACTGGCTAAAAATAACAAAAATAACTTTATGCCTTTTAGTTCATCCATTAACATCTTCTAATCTCTGTATTGTAAAATTGATTTTATACTACCTATCATCAAAATAGAGACCTCTAATGGTACATAATTCGAAACTTTTACTAATGCAATATTGTAAAGGGGAAGCTCTATTACATTTTTAATAAAATGTGATAGATGGTAACACTCACTTTTTCACAGCTGTGAACTGTTTTTAAGATCCTTTGATTTGCATAATTTGGTTCTAAGTTTTCGAAACTTTGTTTAAGATTCTGAAATTTTACTTCATCATTTATAAACGAAACATATTTTTCGTAAAATTCTGGAAAAGTATCATTTGCGATGTCGCAATACGAAATAAGAAATTTCGTTTTTAACCCTTTACTATCATAATTTATTTCAAGTTTACTTATGTGATCTTGAATATATTTTTTGTTTAAATATTTTAAATTCAACGCTTCAACAATAGACTCTATCCTTTTGCCGTTTATTACAATTCCATCAATTGATCCTGGCTTAATTCCGGTTGCAGAAACTCCTATCTGTGATTGATCTTTAGTGTGATAGTTAATTTCCAGTAGATCTAAAATTTGTTTAGTTCTAGTATTTTCATCTGCTTTCCAAAAGATTTTATTTTCTTGCATTTTACTACACGCATAGAGTATATCTAAATATAAATTATTTTTTTTATTTTCAATTGCTGTTAAAGTCGGTTCAAGTTCCTTTATAAATTCAATCTCATCAGAAAACCAGCTTTTCAAAATATTTCTGTAACGACTATTTGGTTCCTTAATGTTATTCTGATATCCTTCTTTTAACTTTAGGTTCCTTTTGTGGAGAATAATTTCCAATTTATAATTTTCTAAATCATTTAATTTCCCTTCCTCATATAATTTTAATGAGTTAATTTCAGTGACAATTTGATTAGTTAAATCGCAAAGTAATTTTATAAGATTACTTTTTGTTTTAGGAGATGCAATGGCCAATCCTGAATATTTGTTATATCTAGTTTTCTCAATTATTGGAAGTGTTTTTGAAAATTTTTCTTTAAGTCCTTTGAATATACTAATCTCAAATGGAAATGTCTTAAACCATTTATCATATATTGATAAAAGAACATTAAAATCGGTATTTTGCTTTTTTTCGCTTGTACTTAAATAGTAGCTATTAACATGATCCAGAATTATTTGCTTCTTTTTTTCGTGTTTTCTTTCATCCAAGCCTTTCAATAGTTCTTTTACACGATTAAGATAAGACCCCAAAAATAAAGGTTCTCCATGATCTACAGGAAAACTTCCAAACGTATCAATAACATGGCTTAAATAATCTGTAATTTCTTCTTCCCACTCTGGTTCATCAATGAATTTTTGTATAAAGTCCCAAGTAAAATAGATTTTTTCCGCAGTTAATTTTGCAACGTCATTAAAGTCGTTTTTATTGAACCATTTTTCATTGATTAAGCTTTTGTGAAAATCACAGCAAAAAGGAAAATTTTTAAGTCTGCTTTCAAGTCCTTTTAAATCAATTTGATGGTTTTTTTTGCAAGACTTGCAATTTTTTAAATTATGCTTTTCATTTTCGATTCTTTGGAAATCAGTTGGTCGCGAGAAGGAGCTTCCAGTAAAATAGTACATTGTGGAGTCACAAATTGAAATTTCCTCTATTTTATCGACAAAAAAAATACTATTATGTAACATGTTTGCTTGTTTATATTCTTAATTATCTATTAAAATTTTACAGATATTTGATTTGAGAAAATATATTTTATGCTAAGATATGAGATTTTGTATAAAATGGTTTTAGCAGCAATAATTCAGGTTATTATTTAAATACTTAATAAAGTTATTGTATCAGTTAAATTATGGATAGAAATATAATCTAATATAAAATCTTCTGCCTCTTTTTTGTGGGCTGGTGAAGAAGAAAATGAGTTGTAATAAAAATCTTCATTTTCGTCAGCAATATGAATAATCTCTGTGTAGCCTTTAGTAATCAAACAGCCTTTCAGTTTCAATACTTTAAGCTCATTACTATTGTCAATTTCCTTTTTCACTCGAATCTTTATAGTTTTATCCATTGTGTTATTTTTTTGTTCTGTTATGCAGTAAAATAAATAATATATGAAAACAAAAAAGAGACTTAAAGTCTCTTTGTGGAATTAATATATCTTTTATAAATGATTATTTATTGATTAGTTTCTCAAGCCTTGCCATCATTTCATCTTTTTCCTTCAACATACGCTCGTATAACGCAATTTTTTCTTCGTGCATCTTTAGCACTTGCTCTATAGGATTAAAAGTAGGATTATCATTTCTCTGATATCCAATACCATTATTACCAAAAGTATTTGCAATTACATTCACCGCCTGCTCTTCATCAAAGTTCTCAAACGCTTCAACGGGAATTTTCATTGCATCCGAGATTTGCCTAAGTATATCATCTTCAATGACATCTTTTTGCTCCAGCATAGAAATTTTCTTTTGATTCCAGTCTTCTCCCAGATTATAAGCTAATGCCTCCTGCTTGATGCCTAGCATTTCTCTAAAACGTTTTACGTTTCTACCCTGATGTATTTTTTGTTCCATAACGAGTGTCAATTTTCTAATGGCTCAAAGATAAAGCCATTTCAATTAAAAAGTCTGAGTTTCAAAGATAAAAAAAATATCGGGTAAAATATCCATTTTGTCAGATAATTTATCCAGTAACGGAATAGAATATCCCTTTACACATTCCCAACTTTACGAAGTTAAACCGTATTGATTTAGGGTATAAAATCAGTTTGTAATCATGCTGTCTCGTCTCCCTCTCCTTTGGAGAGGGCTGGGGTGAGGTTTCAATACTCCTTTTCAAAACTTCAAAAACACGACATTATGAAAACTTCAGAAAAACTTTCATTTCCAAAACTCGAAAACGAGTTCTTGGAAAATATCCTTCGTCAGTTGGTCAATCAGTACACTATCATTCAGCTATTTTTTACCAATGAACCCGCTCCCCTATTCTCACAACTTATAATCCATATCAAAAATAATGAGGAAGCGGAACAATTACAACAGAACAAATGGATAAAAAAAGTTAGAGATTGCCACCAGGTCGAGGTCTGTTTGATCTATTCTGCAAGGCTTCACCATCGATTTGCAATGGGGCATCCATTTATGGAATGGTACTGCCGGCCTTCATCTCTAATCTACCAAAATGCAGCCGCAGGAGATCCGCTCATCATCAAAAGAGATTGGAAGAAATACAAGAACAAATTCAATGCGTTTCAAGAGCGTTTTTATCACGACCACGATCTTCAGAGGTCGCAAATCCAAAATCTCGTTGCAGAAGGGGCGGCAAACAGTGTTTTTACCTCCTATGCCAGACTAATGGAATACGATCTGGAATACTTGGAAGAACTGTATTTAGGAAATAAGTCGGCTGCGCTAGGTTTAGAAGAAAGAATCAAGACGCTAACAGCATACATTCCTGAGATTCAAAAATACTTTGTAAAAAAGAGCCACAACAAATATTATCTATTGGATTTATTTGCAAAAGCAAAAGAAGCCGCGGCCGAGGAGGAGGAAATATACAAAAATGAAATGCATCAAGCACTTGAAATTACCGAACAAAGTCTCTACCGCCTGATTGAAAAACGGCTGAACGAATTAAAAAAGCAGATTAAAAAGGCATCATTCGAAAAACAAGAAGTGGCAGGTCAAATAGAGGAAAAACCAACAGATCCAATGCTCGAATTGGCGATTGAAACCATAGTAAAGGCGATCGAAGCCGAACAGATTTACAAGTATCATCAAATTACCTACGGTGAAAAAACAACCTATTACCTGATGATTATTGCTGACGGTGCAGGAAATGAAAAAGGAAAAGCTGTAACCCAATCCCTAAAAAGTAAAACAGGCGAGAAACAGGATTTTGTCATGTTATGCCACAGCCGCAATTGGATCCAAGCAAACCTTTATCAGTACCAGAGTTTCTTTGCCGGCATTATACAGGACAAATACCAGATATATGCATCCAGCCCATACCACCCGGACTTGCATTGGGAAGTACCTCACAATCCGTACCACGCCGATCTGTATTTGTATTATACCTCGGCCAAGAATACTGCTTTGCAATTTTTGGCAATAGCCCGCAACGAGAACGAAAACCACCAAGGATTAGAGTACCTTTTCGCATTATTTTTTCTGTCCTTTTGCAGGACGTATATTTTTATAAAAACCTACTACCTGCCAAATGATCTGTCAAGTCAGGCTTTATGGCAACTGTGCATTTACGCAGATCCCGCCATCCGAAAACACAATCATTTAACCGAACAATTCTGGACGGATTTCTTTCCTTTTTTAGACAAACACAGGACACTCCATCAAAAGTGGTCAAATCTCAAAAAAAATGAGCTGGATCAAATGGTCGTCATTGCCGAGAAACTGCTAGATGAATTACACAATTTGGTCATTGAAGGCGGATTATTAAATGGGGAACAAGATAAATAAACGGTAATAACCCTTTATTTCTTGATGGTTTCAAAAGAAAAAATACCTCGGCTGGCGCGAGCTTCTAGCTCGTGCATCAAACTCTGTCTCGTCCTTCGTCTGTTCGATTTCTATTAAAAAATGCGACAGCTTTTTTTAATAAAATGTATCGAGAACCCTTCCACTAGGAGCTTCTCGATACCATTTTGAATAGTAAAGCTACCGCATTACTATTCAAAATCACTCGAAGAGACGGCTAATGTAGTTTAACTTAATGACATTGAGCGCGAGCTTCTAGCTCGTGCCCTCAATAACTTGAATCAATTTATCCCACCCCATTTGTAATACTATTAAAAAAGACACTTATATTTGATGTAATCCAAAACTCAAAAACCGAATGCCTGAAAAAAATACTGACAAGACTATTTTTTCACTACTAGAGGTAACCAACAGCATCAAAAAAACGCTGGAGCAAAGATATACCAGTTCATTTTGGGTTAAAGCCGAAATGAACAAACTCAATTATTACAGTAAAACAGGCCATTGCTTCCCGGAATTAGTGGAAAAATCAGAGGGCAAAGTAATAGCTCAAATGAAATCGATCCTGTGGCAAAGCGATTACAACATTATAAACCGCAATTTTCTAAAAACACTCAAAGAGCCACTAAAGGATGGAATTAAAATTCTACTATTGGCAAAAATAACTTTCGATCCCACATTTGGCCTTTCCCTTCAAATACTGGACATAGACCCCCAATACACTTTAGGAGATTTAGAAAAAGAAAAACTCGATACTATAAAAAAACTGCAGCTCGAGGGCATCTACGATAAAAACAAAAAAGTAGAACTCCCACTTCTGCCACAAAGAATCGCAATTATATCAGTAGAAACCAGCAAAGGATATGGTGACTTTTTAAATGTAATTGATAATAATGCTTGGAATTACAAGTTTTTTCATTTCTTGTTTCCATCAGTATTACAAGGAGAAAAAGCCGTTCATAGCATCATTGCCCAATTAGAAAGAATCAAAAAAGTGCAGCACCATTTCGATGTCGTGGCCATCATCAGGGGTGGCGGTGGAGACATTGGCCTATCTTGCTACAACAACTATGAATTGGCCAAAGAGATTGCCCTATTCCCAATACCAGTAATAACCGGAATTGGCCACGTCACAAATGAAACAGTATGCGAAATGATTTCGCACACCAACGCAATCACCCCGACCAAATTAGCCGAATTCCTAATTCAAAAATTCCATAATTTTTCAGTTCCAATCCAAAGAGCCAAAGATAAATTAGTAGATAAATCCAGAAGAATACTAACGGAAGAAAATACTAAACTCCAATCAGAACTAAAGTTATTTCGCTCCTTTACTGAAAATATGCTAAACAAAAATGAAAATAAAATCAAGAATGCCATTTATTCAATCCAACATCAAGCACAATTTATAATCAAAAACAACAATAGCAACTTAAATTCATTCAAGGAAAAAACTCGTTTGGCAACAATTTTCAACCTAAGCCAACTCAAAGTTTCGATAAACAATTACCAAGAAAAAATTAGAATTCAATCAAAACTCCAACTGAAAACTTCCTGGCTAGCCATCGAAAACATAGATAAAAATATAACCATTCTAAATCCCATAAACATTTTAAAAAGAGGTTTCAGCATCACCTATTTAAATGGAAAATCTATAAGAGACACATCTCAACTAACTGAAGGAGAAAAAATAAACACCGTGTTATATAATGGGACAATAGACAGCACAATAACAAAAATCAAAAAATAAAATGGAAGAAAAATTCAACTATACAAAAGCTTTCGAAGAATTACAAGCTATTGTAACCGAAATAGAACAAGGTGAAATCTCTGTAGACGAACTATCCGAAAAAGTAAAAAGAGCCACCGAACTAATCCAAAAGTGCAAACTAAAATTAACCACCACCGAAGAGGATGTAAATGCCATCTTAAAAGAACTCGAAAATTAACTATATCTAAACTGTAATGCACCTACTATTCATGATAAAATAATAAGTTTTATTTCGCCGATTTACAAATTAAGTAAAAGGAATCGTTTATTGTCGTATAAATAAATTTAGAAATCCTTTTGTTTATAAGCTTTCATTAGTGATTTAGGAAAAGCAAAATACGACATTATATCAGTCTCACTACTTAGCTACCATTTTAAATGACAAAAAGTATAAAAATAGAACATTTAAAAAAAATTGTTGAAAATGAATTTTTAAATATAACAAAATACTTAATCCCTGGTGAAATTGATAAATTGAGCCTAGGAACTGCTGGGTTATTTTTAAATTCAATTTTTGAACATTTACATTCTTTAAATTTATTACTAGATTTGGGTCTTATAGAAAGTGCCGCTTCAGTTTCAACCTCTCTGTGGGAGCGTTCAATCACTTTGCAATATATAATGACAAATCATATTGAATTTACAAAAGCACATGCTAAACATGATAAGGTTAAAAAAACTCCTTGGAATATTAAGCAAATGGTAAATGGAATTATTGATTTTGAAAACCATAAAGTGAGAAATCCTGAAATTGAAAAGGATCTTTTATATATGCAGTATACTTATTTATGTGCTATAAAACACGGGAGCCCATTTACAATGACATATTTGAATAGGATTGAGAAAGACAATAATACAGTTATTGGTTTAAAACCAAATTTTACAAAACAAGACGAAGACTTAAAGAACTATTTATTACTACTTTCAATTACCACAGCTTTCGAAGGAATTCTTAAGTTCTCAAAAGTATTTTGTAAAAAAGAAAAAAATGAGCAGCTGGCAAGACTAAATAGAAAAATAACACAAACAATAATCAAAGATTTAAATTTAGATGTTCCACAAATTATTTATTCAGATGAAAAAGAGTTTAAAACAGATTTTTGGGAATATTTACAGAACCTTGACAAAAACGGTAACTAACAGCTAAAGTTCTTTGCATACGCAGCAGGAACAACTTACCACACTTGTCCTCGTTTGCAGCCAACTCTGGTGCCTGCGTGCGGCGAGTTTCTAGTTCTTCCGCAATTGCATTCCGTGCCCATTCAAATAAGGATCTAAAGTGTATAAATTACATCTCTCGACCGCCTTTGAAAATTACTAAAAATGAATTGATATGCGATTGCTCAAATGATAAATTCCTGATTATGGAAACAAAATACAATTTAGATCGTTTTTTAGAAGCACAAGAAACTACGTACAATGAGGCCTTGTACGAAATTAAAAAGGGTAAAAAGCAAAGCCATTGGATGTGGTTTATTTTTCCACAAATCGCAGGTTTGGGCTTCACCGACTATAATGTATTCTACGCCATAAAAAATCTGGAAGAAGCAAATCAATATTTACGGCATCCGATTCTGGGTAAGCGCCTAATTGAAATTTCAAAAGCTGTTTTGGAAATAAATAGAAAAACAGCAAACGAAATCTTTGGAAAACCAGATGACAGAAAACTGAAGTCGTGCATGACCCTGTTTGCTCAAATACCGAATACAGATCCAATATTTCAGAAAGTCTTGGATAAATATTATCAAGGAACCAAAGACGAAAAAACACTACAGTTGCTCAACAGTTAACATCCTTGTAGGCGGAATTGCATTCCGTGCCCATCTCCAAACTCAAATACATTTCAGGATTGATCAATAAAAAGGAATGGAGTGTAAAATCAAAAATGCACGATGTTCTCCAATTTGCCTTTTCGTAAATAACCTTGAATGATGTTTTTTGTATCGCGATTGTTCTGCATCGGGATTAGGATGTCTTTAAGCATTTCTATTTGGGTAACGGGATACTTCAAATCATAATAAGCATAGCCCTTGTAAATTCCGTTTTCTATCAAAATAACACTCTGTTCGCTGCTGTTTCTGCCACAGTCATGGAGCAACATATTATTGGCTTCAAAACTCTTGCTATCGATAAATTCTTGAACCCTTCTGTTATATTCTTCAGGCATAATGTGGCCAATGCATGCACCGTCACATTCTTTTATTGTATATTGAAAACACTCCTTTTGGGTTTGATACAAGCCTGTAAATTTTTGGCATAATCGGTACTGTGATGTAATTTTGAACAAGACGTTTTTGCCTTCGGCCAGCGAAGCAAACGAGGTAATTTCCTTTTTTAGACCATCTGCCTTTTGCAGTTTTAAATTCAAATAGCCATTTTCGTCTTTCTCGGCGTAAAGTGCAAACTGAAAAATGCTCTTTCTTTGCGCCCGATTATAGATGGGTTTGTTGCTTTTGATCTCGTCACTTTCTTTCAATAAAGCAATAAGCTCACTACCCGTTTCTTCATAGGTTACGGTAGTAACTTCGGTTTGAATCTTTTTGCATTTAGTCGAAGTCCCGGTAAAATGCTGGTTGATTCTTTTCTTGATGTTCCTGCTTTTGCCAATATAAATGAGCTTTCCTTTTGCGTTGTAAATGTAATAAACACCACTCCCGGAAGGTATACCTTCCAATATGTCCCTCAATTTGGGAGTAATCCCCTTTTGGATAGCATCTTTAATAAGCTCATTGATTATTACATTGCTTTGGTCTTTATCCAAAAGGGCTTGGAACAGCTTCTCGGTTGGCATCGCCTCACCACTGGATCGGGCAATGTCTGCCACAGGTATTTCCAAAGCACGAACAAAATTATTCAAATGGTCTGGTAGATGTTCAGGCAATAATCTTTTGCCCAATTCCATCGTGCAAAGTGTTCTTTTGGCAAAATCATAACCCAAACCGTGAAATTCAGTGCGTAGAATTCTATACTTAAAATCGGCATTGTGCGCTACCAAAACGCAACCATCGGTCATTTCAATAATGCGTTTGGCAACCTCAAAAAACTTTGGTGCACTTTGCAGCATCTCGTTATTAATCCCGCTCATTTTTAATGCTAATGGCTGAATGGGTATTTCAGGATTAACCAAACTAATAAATTGATCCACGATCTCGTGACCATTATGTTTAGATAGGACGATAGCCGTAATTCCTTCTTTTTCGAATGGTCCTCCGGTTGTTGCGATGTCAATTATGGTGTACAAAATCAGTCTTCAATTTAGGGTCTACGGTTGACAGCTTTGCTGCAACCAATTTTCTTCCCCCAAAGATACGGCTTCTTGGCAAAACAATAATGTTTCTCAACCAGTTGCAAGCAGCTACTCATTTGAAATACAACAAGGAAAAGTTGCTGCCCCCAAATGTTGTGTCTACCGTTCACCCGGAATTCCATTCAATTCGAAAACAGGACAACTATAGAACATTTAACATTCAATTATAAACAACAAATCACTTTATTTCCTAATTTTAAAAGTTGAACTCTAATTATAACCTCCCTCCTCTAACTTCTAACCTCCCACTTCCCATGTGTTTCCACACCGAACAAACAAAACTACCCTTAGAATTAGAAACCAGGTTCAAGGCAAACCTGGACAATCCTGCGGAGTTCCATCCGCAAAACAACATCAATGGTTTTGACTATCCGGAAACACCGGTCGTAATCGACGAAAAACCACAAATTATCACGCACTACAATTGGGGTCTTATCCCGGCTTGGGCTAAAGATGAAGAAATTCAAAAATACACCCTAAACGCCAAAATTGAAACAGTTAATGAAAAACCATCCTTCAAAAACTCGGTCAACAAAAGATGTCTGGTAATCGCCAATGGTTATTTCGAATGGCAATGGCTGGATCCCAAAGGAAAAAACAAACAGAAATACGAAATAGGACTGCCAAACGAAGAATTGTTTGCTTTCGCAGGATTGTACTCCCATTGGGTAGATAAAAACACGGGACAAATAAAAAACACCTACACCATTCTGACTACGACAGCCAGTCCACTGCTGGAAGAAATTCACAATAACAAAAAAAGAATGCCGGTTGTTTTGAAACAAGAGGACGAAATGAAATGGCTGCAACATGAAACGATACAAAATTTTGCCTATCCCTATCAAGTAAATTTAGTCGCTAAACAAATACATCCTGATAAAGCAACTCTATGGTAATTTCTTTTTTCGTTTCACCTTCTTCAACAATGATGGTTGTCCACCATGGTGCATAATTTTCAACCAAATAGTGAAATGCCCTAAGAACTTCCTTCTCGCTGCTTTCTAAATCAACACCCAAGTTTTTCTCATAACCAATAATTCTAAAAAACACGCCTTCGGTAAGCAATTCATCTTGCTCGTCAGCAGTATTATCAGGCGCATACCCAAAATAATGAATGGAAGTACCAGCATTAGCCAACAACCCAATCAAATCCTTTTTCACGGTTAAGAATAAAGCTTCATCCATCAACCCATAAGGCACTTCAATACCGTTGGCATTAATAGTCAAGGCAAACTCATCAAATTGTAATTCCATAATCAAATCTTTCAGTAAAAATAATTAAAATAGACAATTATAATACCATTAGAATGAATTTCATAACAAAAAGTATCACAATAAAATTTGTGATAATTGGTGTAATTTGTGGTCAATCTTTTAAAAAATTCTGCGTAGATCAGTGCAAATTGGTGGCCAAAACAATTAATATAAAATTAACGCTCCCTCCCTTCCACCCCTCTTATATTTGCAAAAAATAAAAGCAATGAACAAAGCCCTATTTACCCTAACATTTCTACTGACACTACTAATTTATCCTATCAAAACTTTCGCCTGGGGAAGTAAAGGACACGCTTTAGTCGCTGAGGTGGCTTTCAACTATATGGACGAAAATACCAAGAAAGAAGTCCTGAAATACCTCGATGGTATGACAATCCAAGAAGCGGCCAACTGGATGGACAATATAAAAAGTGACCATTCCTATGATTTTATGAGAGCTTATCATTTTGCCAATTTTGAAAAAGGCACAAATGTGGTAGAAACAAGCGGCGCCAATATAATTTACCAATTAAACGCGGCCATAAAAGAGTTAAAAAACAAAGAAAAATTCTCCAAAGAAGAAATCAATACCAAAATAAAAATCCTTTTCCATTTAATGGGAGACTTACACCAACCTTTACACGTAGGTTATGGAGAAGACAAAGGAGGTAATACAATGCAAATCAACTACAATTTCCGCGGCACTAACCTCCATTCTTTGTGGGATTCCGGCATAATCGAATACAAAAAAATTAGCCTTTCTGATTGCTTAAATACAAACAAGTATTCACCAAATGAAATCAGAGCCCTTCAAAACATTGATGTAGTCTATTGGGCAACAGGTTCCAGATCCTACCTACCTCAAATTTACAAAACAGGCGGAAACAAAATCAACGAAGAATATGTTGATGCGTGCGTCCCAATAATCGAAAATCAAATCCTAAAAGCAGGAATCCGCCTGGCAGGAGTCCTAAACGAAGTCTTCCAAATTAAAAAATTAATATAAGAGTTAAAGATAAGTTTTTTGGCAATTTACTTTGTAAATAGTTAATAGCCAACTCTTTTACCACAGTGGAGAAATTTATGTAATTTTGTTTTCGCTACCATTTCAGTAAAATAAAAAAATAGTCAAAATGGAAAACATACCTATAAGACAAATTCATAAAATTCCAACAGAACCTAGTTTATCTGCAAGCTTTAGCATAAGGGATATTCAAGAGTTGTTGGAGGAAAAAGACATGGTCCAAGATCTCCATAGACATGATTTTTACTATATATTGGTTTTAAAAAAAGGAAATGGTTCTCATGAAATTGATTTTAAACACTATGAAATTAAGGACCATAGTATATTCTTGATGCGCCCTGGTCAAGTGCATCAGCTGGTTTTGAAAGCCGGAAGTACTGGATATTTACTTCAATTTAAAAAAGATTTTTTTTATACCCAAAATAAGTTTTCTCAAGAGCTATTGCGGAAGGTCAGTCACCTCAACTTTTGCAATCTTGATAGCGATGGCTTTAGCAAGTTAGATACCATTTTATCGTCAATTTTAAAAGAGTATACTGATAGACAAGAAGGATTTCAAGAAGTCATAAAATCAAATCTAAGTGTTTTCTTTATTGAATTGGTCCGACATCGTCAAAATAAAATAATAGCTTCTAAGGAAAACAACCCATATGCCCAGGAACAATTGGAAAAATTTTTATCTCTTTTGGATACAAACATTACTAGTAACAAACAAGTGTCCCAATATGCCGATATGTTGAATATTTCGACCTACCAACTGAATGCTGTTACAAAGACATTACTGAATAAAACACCTTCTGAACTGATCAATGAGTACATTGTTTTGGAATCAAAAAGACAACTTCTGGCAACATCCAATCAAGTAAATCAAATAGCAGATTACCTTGGTTATGATGACATATCCTATTTTATTAGGTTTTTTAAAAAACATACTGGATATTCTCCAGAAGCTTTCAGAAACAATTTCAAATAAGTCCTACTCAACTTTATTTTTGTCCTATCGTTAAAATCAAGTTCACTTATACCTTTGCTGAATAAATTATAAATATTCAAAAAGCATTATGTATGAAAACAAAAATGAAATTAATGGCAGCACTAAAAATATGGGTGGTAATTTACCCTTCTATTACACTATTTCTTTACCTATTGGGTAATTCCTCATTAGTTTTACCTTTGTATTTAAAGACATTATTTCTAACACTTATATTAGTCCCTTGGGTAGTTTTTATAGGGGTGCCATTTGTAGATTCCATCATACGTCGACTTTCTACTCATGTTGATAAAAAATAATAAAAGATGAAAATCGTAAAAATCATTCTTGTAGGTATTGGTGCTACAGTGGCTATAGATTGTTTTACATTTATAGTAAGCCTTGTTGGCAATACTTCACGTGGGATCCTTTTTTTGGGAAGATGGTTGGCATACATGCCCAAAGGAAAGTTTTTACATCACTCCATTGTTGAAACACCAAGTATTACAAACGAACTGCTAATTGGGCAAATAGCTCACTACAGTATTGGAATAACCTTTGCATTTTTATTAGTAGCAATATATGGAAGTAAATGGCTTACGAAACCAAAATTGTTTCCAGCTTTGGTCATTGCACTCATTTCTTTAATTCTTCCAATTTTTATTTTGCAACCTGCACTTGGTTTTGGAATTGCTTTTTCAAATAGGCCTGAGCAAGGTCTACTTATTTTAAAGTCTTTAATGATCCATTTGGTATACGGATTTGGGTTATATCAATCAGCAAAAACCATCAATGGTGTTCGCAATACATCATTTCAAAGAATAAAACATTAGTACAATTGACAGCTTCAAAAATATGTTGAGACGAAAATTTATTAAACAAAGTGGGCTAGCAATTGTAGGGCTTTCATTGCCATTGCCATTTCCATCAACGAAAACAGTAAAAAAGAAAAAGATGAAAAACAAGAAACAATATGATGTAATAATTGTAGGTGGCAGTTATTCAGGGCTTGCCGCCGGAATGGCTCTTGGAAGAGCCTTGAAAAAAGTATTAATAATAGACAGTGGAAAGCCCTGTAATGCACCAACTCCGCAATCCCATAACTTCCTAACCCAAGATGGAAAAACTCCAGCAGCGATAGCGGCACTTGCCAAACAACAAGTAGTACTATATGAGACGATAACTTTTATTAATGGTTTGGCTACCAATGGCAGAAAAACGGAAGAGGGTTTTGAAATTCAGGTAGCTTCCGGTGAAATATTTCATTCGACCAAGTTAATCATTGCGACTGGCATTAAAGATATTTTACCCAACATTGAAGGAGTTTCTGATTGTTGGGGCATATCGATGTTGCATTGTCCCTATTGTCACGGATATGAAGTTCGAAATGAAAAAACAGGTATTTTGGGTAACGGGGAACACGCTTATGAATTAGCCCAATTAATTTCCAATTGGACTACTGATTTAACCGTGTATACCAATGGAAAATCATCATTGACCGTCGAACAAACACAGAAATTGTCAAACCATCAAATAAATATTATTGAAAAGGATATTGAAAGACTAGAACACAATACCGGTTATTTGCAAAATATCATTTTCAAAGATGGAACCAAGCGGGAAGTAAAAGCTATGTATTCTCGTAACTCGTTTGAACAACATTGCACAATTCCCGAATCTTTGGGTTGTGCATTAGATGATGAAGGCTATATCAAAGTAAATCCTTTACAGGAAACATCGGTTGATGGCGTTTTTGCCTGTGGCGACAACACCACTCGTTTGCGAACCGTAGCCAATGCCGTGGCAATGGGAACAACGGCAGGTATGACCGCAAGTAAAAAAATGATTTTAGAACAATTTTAATAAAAACAAGGATGAATACAACTTGGGATAAAGAATATAAAGCAATGTGGGAGGAGAGATATATGAACCATGACTTTGTTTATGGTAAAGAACCCAATCTGTTTTTTAAGGAATGGCTTCAAAAATTGGAGTCTGGTTCTATATTGATGCCCGCTGATGGCGAGGGACGTAATGGTGTTTTTGCAGCACAATCAGGATGGGAAGTAACCTCATCTGATTTAAGTGAAGAAGGGAAATCAAAAACGCTGCAACTTGCCAAAGAAAAACAAGTTGAACTGAATTATATTGTTGGCGATCTTGAAGAACTTCAGTTCCCAATGGTGTCCTTTGATGCCATTGGATTAATCTATGCCCATTTTGCAGCCGAAAAAAAATCAATGTTGCATAAGAAATTAAATAACTACCTGAAACCGGGAGGAATTGTTATTTTTGAGGCTTTCAGTAAAGCACACTTACTATTCAATGAACAAGACCCTAAAGTGGGTGGTCCTAAAAATATTGATATGTTGTTTTCTACAACTGAAATAGCAGCCGATTTTGAAAATTATGACATAGTATTATTAGAAGAAAAAGAAATTATTTTAGAAGAAGGCAAATATCATAATGGAATAAGCTCTGTGATTCGATTTGTTGGAAGAAAGAAATAAAACCTTTCATAAATATTTACTCCTTTCTATACTTTTATTTAATAATTTGCGGTTCTATAAACCGAAACTAATCAAGATACAAGTTTATACTTAATTCTAACCGTTGCTAGAAAATCTAATACTGACACCATTATGGAAAATAAACTCTTATACTATTTTTCAAGAATAATGCCTATAACAAAGGAAGAATCTGATGCTATTGCAGCAACTATGGTCATTAAGCATTATAAAAAAGGGGATGTTTTACTAAAAGAAGGGCAAGTTTCAACGGAAGCCTATTTTGTTTTAGAGGGCTGTGTTCGGCAGTATTATATTGTGGACGGAGAAGAAAAAACGGCTAATTTTTTCACAGAAGAACAATGGGTGATTTCATTAAACAGTTTTGCTAATACTCTCCCATCAAATCATTATATGGCTTGTTGCACCGATGCTGTTTTAGTTGTCGGCAATAGAGAAAAAGAAGAAGATTTGTATCAACAATTTCCAAAACTAGAAACCGTTTCCAGAAAAGTAATGGAAAAAGTGTTTACCGAACAACAGGAACTAATGTCAACTTATACCACTGACACTCACGAACAACGCTATTTGAAACTTTTAAATTCGAGACCCAATTTATTTCAAATAATTCCACAGTATCAAATAGCGAGTTACATAGGAGTAAAACCTGAATCTTTGAGCAGAATTAGAAAAAGAATTGCTCAAAACAACCAAAATTCAAAATATTAAAATCATATCAGGCTGTTTTTTTAGATTGGGATACTTTCTGTTTTAAAGTGCAGTTTACGATTCTTGCTTATTATTTTTTTTCAAAACATTCCAGATCAGCCATGCTAAAATAAGTGTCAAAACGGAAAATAATTTTTCAAAATTGGTGTGGGAAAGGATATTTCCAATCGTATTGAGGATAAAGAGGCAAAAGAAAACCCACAATACAGTATTTATCAGTTTTTCATTCCATCGCCATTTTAAATAGTTTCCTTTCATTAATACAACCGCCATTAAAAATAAATTGATAAAGATTGAAATTGCTTCGAATACATACATTTCGGTATCATTTTTAAGGCGACCACCCCAAGCTATATTGTAAGGAATCCATTTTACAATTAAGCATAAATGAAAAGCAGTTACCATAAATAGTATTCCTAGTAGTATTTGTATATGATTTCCTGTCTTTGACATTTTAAATTTTATTGCCAATTTAATGAATTTCTATCGCTACATTCCCTTTTTTATGTCCTTTTTCAACATAAGCATGTGCTTCTGCCATTTGCTCTAAAGAATAGGTTCTATCAATAACTGGTTTCAATTGGCCAGCCTCAATAAGGGTTTTAAGAAAATTGATGTCTTCTGCACTATGGCTAATAATTCCAGTTACTACTTTTATTTTCTTGCTACTAGTTATTGATTTCCAATTAGCTTCAAACATTTCCTTAAGTCCAGCAGCGCTTAAAATTAATGTCCCACAGCTCTTTAATGACCGTAAACTATCTGAAATAGACATTTTATTTAACGTATCAAAAATCACATCATAGGTTTCACCGTTTTTAGTAAAATCTTGTTTAGTATAATCTATTACCATGTCTGCTCCTAAAGATTGTACTAAGTCGATATTTGCAGTACTGCAAACTCCTGTTACAATCGCTCCAAAATGTTTAGCCAGTTGAACAGCAGCCGTTCCTACTGCTCCAGAAGCTCCAAAAATAAGCACTTTTTGCCCTTGTTGTATAGTAGCTTTTTTGAGAAAATGTAATGCTGTAACTCCTCCAAAAGGAATAACAGCCGCTTCTTGATGTGTAATAGTTGCAGGTTTTAATGCTATAGACCCATTTTCCTGAAAACAATTATATCCTGCATAAGCACCAAAACTCATATCCGTATGACCAAAAACTTCATCGCCCACTTTAAAACGTTGCACTTCTGAACCAATCCTTTCGATTTCACCTGAAAAAACACCGCCAAGAATATTGATTTTAGGTTTAAAAAGTCCAAAAAAGAATCGAACCGCAAAGGGATCCGCTTTTCGTAGTCGTATATCACCCGAATTGACCGCTGTAGCTTTAATCCTTATTAGAATTTCATTGTGTTTTGGTTCAGGTTTTTCAACCTCTTTCAATTGAAGAATATTGGGGGAACCGTATTTTGTATAGACTATTGCTTTCATAGTAGGATTGCTAATTTAAGGGGACAAATGTAATTAGATCGTTTCCCGCTTTCATTGACTTAGGTTAATAAATGAAAAACAATGTGTTTTTACTATTTTATAAATCCCTTAGAAAATTCTTAAAAGTTGTTGTGAAAATCGTTTTTAAAGGTTTCAAACACAATTTAAAATATGTCCTATTCAACTTTATTTTTGTCCTACCCATCTCCTCAACCCTTGAAATATCTTTGCTGAATAAATAATCAATTAAAATTTAAACAAATGAAAATTATCATCGTAGGTGCAACTGGCACAATGGGAACGTACTTATCAAGTGCATTTGAACATGAACATGAAATTATTAAAGTGGCTACAGAAAGTGGAGACTATCAAGTGGATATAACTTCGGCTGAAGCTATCGAAAAATTCTTTGAAGCAGTTGGACCTTTTGACGCACTTATTTCTACGGCTGGTCCTACTTTCGTTGGCCCTTGGAAAAAATTGAACGACGCAACATTCCGAAAAGGCGTTGAAGGAAAAATGATGGGACAAATTAATTTAGTGCTTATCGGACAACACTATATCAATCCTAAAGGTTCCTTTACTCTAATCACCGGAGCTTTAACAGAAGAACCTCAAATTAACTTCGCCAACGCATCAGCTGCTAACGGTGCAGTCGAAGGATTTGTTCGTGGTGCTGCAATTGAACTTGAAAATGGTATTCGTATCAATGCGGTAAGCCCAACAGTAATCGAAAATTCTCCTCACTATTTTCCTTATTTCCCTGGAGAAATTCCAACTACCATGAAACAATTGGAGTTTATGTTCCGCAAAAGTGTTTTTGGCGCTGGAACTGGGCATATAATTAAACCCTAATCTTACTTATTCGCAAAAGCGATAGTATCCGTAGGTCATTATTCGCAATGGTAATGACTTACGGTTATGACATTGAATTAAACAGCAACAAGATTTAACCAAATAGCATTTGGTGAACATACCATCTTATTACATTACGTATGAAAAATATAATATTTAAAATATCTATTTTAGTTACAATGGTCACATCAACTACTATAGCACAAAATAAAATCAGCCTAGTTCGTTATGATGATGACTTTTCGTTGGTAAAAAAAGACAGTAGTAAAAAAGGGTTCAATCAACTAAAATATATTCCTCTGGGAAAGAACAATTATATTTCCTTTGGTGGTGAATTGCGCGAACAATTTCAGATTTATAACAATATCAATTTTGGCGACGTACCTCCTACTTTCCAAGATAGTTCAACGAACCAACTTTGGCACCGACTCATGGTGCATTCGAATATTGAATTGGGTAATCATTTTCGATTTTTCTTCCAACTCAGCAATACCCTACGGTTCTTAAATGATAATCCTATTGTTCCCGAGATTGACGAAAACCAATTAAGTCTGCATCAAGCTTTTGCAGAACTAAAATTAACCACTTGGAATTTCAGGTTGGGACAACAGGAAATGTATTATGGCAACCATCGTTTAATAACAGTAAGAGAAGGGCCAAACACCAGACAAGCATTCGATGGAATTGTTGTAAAACATAAATCCAAAAATGGTACCCTTGATTTCTTTGCAGTATCGAAAGTAATCTCCAAACAATACGTTTTGGATGATGAAAGTATGCACGATGGATTGTATGGAATTTATGGCACACAATACCTACTCCACCATAAGATGGGATTGGATTATTTCCTCGTCGATTTCCAATCCAAATCCAGAAAGTACAATTACCAATCTGGATTTGAAAACCGTTATACTTATGGGATTCGTTTGTTTTCCAACCTGAAGACCATAAACTTCGAATTGGAAGGAGCATATCAATCTGGTAAATTCAATACTTTATCTATCGATGCTTATAGCTTGTTAGCTGATGTGAATTTTACAATTTTGCCTTCTAAAAAAGGAGTTATCGGGTTCGCAGCCAATGTAGCTTCAGGAGATAAAGACAACAGTGATACCAAATTGAATACGTATAATTTGTTGTATGCCAAACCTGCTTATGGTCTTGCTGTTCCTATTGGAGCAACAAACATCATAAGTTTATATCCTTACATCAAAATAAACCCAATCCAAAAGCTAAACATTTTGGGACAAGTATTCTTTATGGCAAGAAACAGTCATCAAGATGGAACCTATTCGCCTGGAATGATTGAGAATAGACCAAAACCCAATGCCCTTTTCAGTTCAGATAAAAAAACACTGGGTCAATTTTATGTTTTAGAAACTAATTTTCAACAAACAAAAAATCTATCCTTTTCTTTTGATGCCTCCTATTTTGATGCAGGAAGCTATCCTAAAGCTACAGGAAACGGTAAAGATGTTATATATTTATCTTTTAAATCAACGTTTAAATTTTAAACCATGGAATGGGAAAATAAATTACGTTCAAGATAAAAGTCTAAATGATTTTGGAATACATTATATACCAAATTATGACTTGTAACTATGATTTCTGAATTAATGTCTTGAAGTCATAAAACAGTAGTTTGCAGACATCTTCAATTAGTTTGCATATTAAAATTGCAACCCTACTCCTATTCGATGACTTTTGCATAATTAATTATCAATTATTATTAAAAAAACAATTATGGAAACAAAAAACACAAAAACTGTTTATTTATACTGGACGCTCTTAATCCTATTAGCTATTTTCTTTGCAATAAGCGGCTTTATGGAAATAACTAAAAACCCATCTACCTATCCAAAGACTTTACAAATGGGTTACCCTCCTTATTTTATCCTGACACTTGGTATTGCTAAAATTGTCGGAGTCATAGCTTTGCTGGCACCTAATCTTAAACGAATAAAAGAATGGGCTTTCGCAGGCTTTACTTTTGATGTGATTTTTGCTTTTATATCCGGACGTCATATAGATAGTAATGCCGATTGCATAAAATCAGCAGTTGTATTCTCTATAATAATGTTGACTTATTTTCTATTCCTAAAAAAAGATTCGTTTCAAGAAGTTTGTAAAGGGGAATAATCATAACCAAAAAAAACAAAAAAATTATGAGAAAAGTAATGCTAACACTCTTAGCCATAATATCTTTTACACTTGCAGCAAAAGGACAGGATTTTGAAAAAAGGATAGACGTGCTTATCGAAAAAGCTGTAAACATAAACCGTTTTAATGGTTCCGTATTAGTGAGTAAAAATGGCAAGATCGTATATGAAAAAGCGTATGGATACCAGAATGTAGAGAAAAATATCCTCAACTCTACCCATACAATTTATCAGATAGGCTCTACCACTAAAGAATTTACAGCAGCAGTCATTTTGAAATTGATTGAAAACCATCAATTGTCTCTTGATGATAAACTCAGCACCTATTTTCCTGATTTTAATAGAGGTAACGAAATAACAATCAAAAACTTACTCACCCATACTTCCGGAATTTATGAGATACTAAGAGACCGTGTTGCTTTTAACGGAGGTACAAAGCCGAGGAGTAAAAAAGAAATGCTCTGCTTTTTTTACAATAAACCATTAGATTTTGACCCAGGTACCCAGTATTCTTATTGCAATTCAGGATACATGCTTTTGGGTTTAATTATCGAAAAAGTAACTGGTAAACCCTACGAGCAAGTTGTAAAAGATTTTATTTTAGAACCCTTAGAAATGAAGCATTCAGGCTTCGATTTTACTGGTCTTCAGAGCCCTAACAAAGCTATAGGCTATAGCAAATACACTAAAACAATTAAAGAAGCATCTATACCTTGGGATTCAACAGCTACCTATTCGGCAGGATCATTGTACAGTACTGTAGAAGATTTATACCGATGGCACAATGGGTTATTAAATTACAAGGTATATTCTAAAACCAGTCTGGATAAAGCTACCACTCCGTTTTTGGAAGGATATGGTTTAGGGTGTTGGGTTGATATGATATATGATAAAAAAGTTGTTTCCCATGGTGGTAATATTTTCGGATTTACAGGATATTTTGGCAGGATTCAAGAAGAAGACGTCAGCATCATTATATTGAATAATATTTTCAACCGTCAAATAGAAACTATAGGACTTTCTATTTTAGCTATACTTTACGACAAACCTTATTCCTATTTTGATGAAATAAAACTAATGCCCAATACACTTGATAAATATGTTGGTGAATATGAAATAAGTTCCGATTACAGAGTGAAAATACTCCGCAAAGGCAATCAGTTATTTATAGAAAGAAATAACGGAACTCCCATTGAAATTTTCGCTTATCAAGACAATAATTTTTTTCAAAAAGATGATGATATCAGGATATCTTTCAAAAGCGAAAAAGATACTGTCAATAAAATATCCATAATGGAAGGGTTAAATACTAAAAAGGGAAATAAAATTACGCCATAATCAAGCATCATACTTTGTCGATACGATTGGATTGCATTGGAATGTAAATTCTCTGAATTAATTAATCCAATCAGGACTTGTCCACTATAACTTTTCTATCAATGTCTTGCAGGCATAAAATAGTAGTTTGCAGACATCTTCACTTGGTTCGCATACTAAAATTGTAGTCCTAACTTTAATCTCATACTTTTGTATCAATAACCGTCATTTTAAATGTTTAGACAATATTTAGAAAACTATCGATAGGACAAACCGATTCTATTGACCGTTATTTTCTGTATCAAAAAATCATTGAATAGTGTACTTTTAAATTCCTAAATTTGATCTTATGAAGAAATCAATCGTTATTTTGTTGCATATTGGTTTTTGGTTGTGCTATTTACTGTTAATAGGCATCATGTTAGCCGTTTTTTACCGAAGCAGTAGTCAGTCCGTGGATCAAACCGCTAGAGTATTAAATGCTTTCAAATCCCTATTCTTATTTGCATTTCTCCCATCTTTTTTAACATTTTATGGTTGCTATTTAATAGTTTTTCAAAAATACTTGCAACAAAAAAAGTTTGTACTTTCGATAATTTCTGGTTTTTTAATTTCAGTTGGGGCTTCTATAGTTGCGTATATCCTAATGCGGTATCTTATAGAAACTGGTCAACTTATTGACATGGATAAAGGAGGAGTTAACGGCAGATCGACAGCTATCCGAACCATATTATTTATGAGCTTTATTGCTTCAATATCTGGGTTAGCTTCGATGATTCTAAAAGGTTTTATTACTTGGGTTAAAGAAATAAAATTGAAAGAAGAATTGAAACAAAAAAATCATGAGACAGAAATGGCGTTAATAAAATCGCAGTTGGATCCTCATTTTCTATTTAATACGCTGAATAACATTGATGTGTTGATTTTAAAAGACGCCACGGAGGCTTCCAATTATTTAAACAAACTATCTGATATTTTGCGTTTTATGTTATACGAAACGAAAACCGATGAAATTTTACTTAGAAAAGAAATTGAATACATTGAGAAATACATAGAGTTGCAAAAAATAAGAACTGCAAATGCCAATTATGTTAGCTTTGAGGTAATGGGTAATCCAGCCAATATCACTATTGCCCCAATGGTTTTTATTCCCTTTATTGAAAATGCGTTTAAGCATAGTACCAATAAAAAAATAGACAATGCCATTTCGGTTCAACTTATTATTAAAAAGGAGAACATTCTGTTTATCTGTGAAAATAAGTTCGATTCCAATCGGAAACTCACAAAAGAAAGCAACGGATTGGGCAATGACCTTATTCAAAAACGGCTCAATCTAATTTATCCTGAGCAACATCTATTAGAATTAGACAAACAAATCAACCTTTACAGAGTTAAATTAACAATCAAAAATGGATAAATATTCTTGTATCATCATAGAAGACGAACCTTTGGCTCTCGAGAGAACTAAGAGTTTTGTAAACAAAATACCCTTTCTGAATTTATTGGGTACGTTTGACAATGCGCTTAATGGGCTTTCCTATTTAAAAGCCAATAAAGTGGATATACTATTTTTAGACATTAACATGGATGAATTGTCCGGTATTGAATTGCTTGAAAGTTCCAAAATAGAAAGTCAGGTTATTATTACCACGGCCTATCAGGAGTATGCAATAAAAGGGTACGAACTCAATGTTACTGATTACTTACTGAAACCCTTTACATTTGATCGGTTTTTGAAAGCAGTCAATAAAGCTCAGGAAAATAGCAATCAACTCTTACCTACGAATACACAAGATTATATTTTTATAAAAACGGAAAATCGATTAGAGAAAGTCAATTTAAGTGACATTTTATTTATAGAAGGCATGCGAGATTACCGCAGAATCCATACGACGCATAAAAGGATTATGACGCTTCAAAATTTTAGCGAATTGGAACAAATCATCCCTTCTCATTTAATTTGTAGAGTTCATAAATCGTACATGGTTGGAATTACTAAAATAGAATCTATCGAACGAATGCGAATAAAAGTGGCCAATCAGATTATTCCCATTTCTGAAACTTATAGAGAGTTGTTTTTTCAGTTAATTAATAATAGAATTAACTTTTAAGAACATTTCTAGAGTTGGCATGCATTATAAATGGTACTTCACAATTCAAAGCTATTGCCCTAGTCTTATTTCCTACTTCTGCGAAGGAAAGTAACAATGTATTCATAAGAAATTATTATAAAACCTAATTTCTAATTATTTAAACTTTCTATTCTATCGGTATTAGCTATAGCAAGCACTAAAAATTGCATATTCAAATCAAGATTACATTAATCAAAATACTGAAATACAGCCTTGTCCTAATATGACACGTTGTTGTCGTTTTGGTGGCTTATAAACCGTAATATCTTTGCCATATCAAAAAAGAAATCAGTATTAATAAATTAATTAAACTTAATTATCATGAATATCAAACTAACACTCGCAGCACTATTAACATCCTTGTTTTTACAATTAAGCATTGCTGCAGTAAAAACTAAAGCAAATGAGGCAGACAAAATTCTTGGTGTCTTTTGGTCTCCAAAAAAAGATGCAAAAATTGAAATTTATAAAAAAGGAAATTGCTATTATGGAAAATCAATTTGGGTAGCAACACCAAGAAAGGATACTGAAAATCCAAATGTAACCTTGCAGAAAAGAGAAATTCTTGGCATTGAATTGCTTTCAAACTTCAAGTATAATAGTGGCGAATACTCCAACGGTCTCATATATGACCCTGAAAGTGGGAATACTTACAATTGCAAAATGAGTTTGAATGGAAATAAACTAAAAGTAAGAGGATTCATTGGAATTTCGCTCTTCGGTCGAACTGAAATTTTCGAACGTGTATCATCTAAATAAAAATCTTAAGAAAAAAAACGAACATCCATTTAAAAAAATTAAAAATGACTCCAATACTAATAGGAATTTCATCAGCATTATTGCTAATAGTTCTGTTTGAATTATTAAAACAATTTAAAAAAGGCCACATTTATGCCCTCACACTCTCCGGTATTGGCTTTCTATATGTTGGTTTTACTTGGACTAGCACTCCCACAGTAATCATCGCATCGATTCAAGCCATTACTTTTTCATTTATTGCCTATTACGGTCTTGTCAAAAACTCCTATATATTAGTTGCAGGCTACTTTTTACACGGTCTTTGGGACATTAGTTACAACATTTGGCAAAACGCTAGTTTAATTCCTCCTCATTATGACTGGTTTTGTATGTCACTTGACTTTACTGTGGGTATCTACCTTGCTTGGAAAGTACTTAACCAAAAACAAATCAGCACCGATATAACTTAAAACTGAAAAGATGATAGAAGTATTTAAAACTAATGTTCTATGCCAAAAGGAAGCTCTGCAAATAGTAGATACTCTTGAAAAGATAATGACTCATGTCAAAATCAATTTTGATTTGGAAGACTGTGATAAAATACTCCGAATAGAGGGAAATAATACCTTTAAAAACAAAGACATTATAAACTTTTTGAAGGGATTAGGCTACAATTGTGAAATTCTTGACTAATATTCAAGTTTATTGTATAAATTTAATATTGATAAAGGGTTGTACCTAATTGAAAAACAAAACAATAAATAAATTCACTATCTTTTACATTACACCATTATGTCTGTTTTTGACGCAAAATTGTCTTGTAGAGAAAACTATCACCAACTACTTTACACTATAATTTGAAAAGTATATTCTATGAAAAAAATAGCATTTATTATTCCACCATCTGTTGAAATTCTGGATCTTGCTGGGCCACTTCAAGTCTTTACGGAAGCTCAATTTTATGGTTTTGAAATAGAACTTGTATTTTATGCCTACACTCCCGAAACTATAAGTAATTCCGGTTTAGCTTTTGGAAATGTTGCAAATTACACCAAAGCCGATTTAAAAGAGGGTGATTATATCTTTATGCCGGGAATGAGTTTTGAATATGTGGACTCTATGGCTTTTAGAGCAGAAAAGGATTTCTTCAATTGGTTAAAAGAACAGTCAAGCAAAAAAGTATTGGTATGTTCGGTTTGTAATGGTGCATTTGCATTGGGTTATGCCGGCTTATTAAATGATACAGAATGCACAACCCATTGGAGAAGAATAGAGCAATTACAAACTACGTTTACAAAGGCTAAGGTGTTAACAGATATTCTTTTCAAAAAGAGTAACAACATATACACCAGTGCAGGAATCAGTTCGGGTATAGATTTAGCCTTATTTATTCTTGAAGAATTAAAAGGCGCATTCTTTACCCATAAAGTAGCAAGAGGCTTGGTTATTTATTACAGACGAAATGACAATCATACCCAAAAAAGTATTTATTTGGATTACAGAAATCATATCAATCCAAAAATACATGAAGTCCAAGATTATATGATTAATCATTTATCCGCAGATAATAGTGTGGAAGAACTCGCAGACCTTGTTGCAATGAGTCCAAGAAATCTCAGCCGTGTCTTTAAAGAAAAAACGGGAACCACTATCATCGAATATTTAACTCTTTTGAGGATAGAATTTGCAAAAACATTGGTCAACAATCCCGAATACACTATTGAATATATTGCCTCTCAATGCGGTTTTAAATCGGCAAGACAACTGCAACGCATTTTAAAAAAGTAATCACACAAAATTTAATTGGAGATGCTAATTACTGGCTTCAAAAACAAAAAATAATAACTAAAAATAAATAAAAAATGAACGACTTACTAACCACAATCACCTTGCGAAACATGGGTTTTGTTTTAATTTTACTCTCTTTAGTTTTCTCTTGGACTCTTGTATTTTATAGATATATTCTTAGAGTAGAGGAAACAAAAGTAAATACCGAATATATCTTAAAAGGTCATATTGACTATTTACTAATGGGTTTTTTACTTTTGATTTTGTCATTTCTGGGAGGCAAACCCCACTCAATTTTAATCCTCTTTTCGTGTATTGGAACACTAGCAAATCCAACAATGTTTATACTATTGGCATTTAAGCAAAATCTAACTAAATCGCCAAAAAGTCTGTTCGGTATGGTTTCAACAATAAGCTACATATTTACAACAATTGGTATCGGCGGAATTTGTATTTATCATCTAATGATGAATTGACACCCTGAACTGTTTGAGCCGATACATCTCAATGTGGCTTTTAATTAAACCTGAACTGCATCTGATTTAAAAAATCAAACTAATAAGTAGAGTTTAAGCAGAAAAGAATCCTTAAAAACTTAAAAAATCAAATTTTGTTCCTCACACCAGAGCGAACCCACATATCCATTGAATAAATTATAAATAAAAAATTATGAAAGAAAGACGATACGACCTCGATTGGCTGAGGGTTATAGCTATATTACTATTACACTTGTTTCATTGCGCTATGCCATTTGTTGCCGAATGGGACTGGCATATAAAAAATAAGGAAACAAGCAATCTATTTTTAGAATGCAATTACTTCTTATCCCGATGGAGAATGCCTATTTTATTTTTTATTTCTGGCATAGGAACTATTTTTGTAGTCAATCAGCTGTCAATAAAACAATACATTTGGCAAAGAACAAAAAGACTATTAGTGCCCTTAATTTTTGGAATGCTTATTATTGTACCGCCACAAGTGTATTTCGAAAGAATTTTCAAAGGTGAAAAATACACTTCCTTTTTTGAATTTTATCCTTCTATTTTTACAACAGGAGTATATCCCGAAGGTAATTTAAGCTGGCATCACTTATGGTTTATAGCCTATCTTTTCGTTTATTCAATAATTGCTATTCCTATTGTGCTCTTTTTGAAGTCGGAAAAAGGAATAAATATCATTAACCGTGTGGCAACATCTACAAATAGATATGGTATGTCTGGGTTTGGCTGGATACTGTTTGCAGCTAGTTTCCTTTATTTTTGGTTTCCAAACGAAACACATGCTTTCGTTGGGGATTGGGCGGGATTCACAAAATATTTTCTATACTTTATATTTGGTTGCTTTATCGGGATTAATCCTGTTTTCTGGAAAAATATAGAAGACAATCGCCGACGAAACTTAAAAACAGCATTTTTCAGCACTATACTCGTTAATTACTTTCGATGGAACAACGTGGAGCCAGAATGGGGTATGAATACAGGCAATCTTCTGTTTTTTGCTTTAGTAGTGGTAAGTGCCTGGATTTGGGTAATTGCATTCTTAGGGTATGCAAAGAAATACCTGAACTTTAACAACAAGTTCCTGCAAATTGCGAATGAAGCCATTTATCCGTTTTATATCCTGCATCAAACTATAATAATCATTATTGCTTATTATATAGTACAAGTACAGGAAGACATTATTTCTAAATATCTCTTCTTAACCTTTGTTTCGTTTGTCATTTCAATTGGATTATATGTATTTTTAGTAAAACCATATAAAATCACAAGGGTGTTATTTGGAATGAAAATCAAATAAACAACTACCAAAAATATCAAGCAAATGTATGTCCGTTTTTAACGCTTTATTGTCACACACAAACTAAATCGCCACCTTAAATTTGTAGTATCAAAATATGGAAATACAGCTATAGGGATCGACATCAATAACAACCCCGAAAGTTGTACAATAGTTTTGAGCACATCGAAAAAATCAATAAACAATAATCAATTAAAATCCTAATTATGAAAGTAGTAGCTATGAGCGAAGTCGTTCTAAAAGTAGAAAATTCAAAATGCAGTAATCCAAAATGTAGCTGCGTTAATTGCAACTGTGGTTCAAATTGTACTTGTGCCACCTGCAACTAATTTAAATGTAGCATAAGTTATAAAGCCACTCTTTGAAGAGTGGCTTTATTTTTATATCACACATCATCGAATTTATAACCCTGTCCGCTTTTGACGCTTTGTTGTCATTTCTAAACAAAGACACAACCATAAATTTGCAATATAAAATCAACATTTTCAATAAGTTACACCAACTAAATAACAAAAAATAAAATTATGAAAATTAAAAATAAATTTTGGGCAATAGCCCCAGTAATAATCCTTTCGGCGATAGTTTATACAAGTTGCCAACCACTTCGAGAATTTGAAAATATACCGGTTTATAAGGGTACAGGCAATCAAAATTTAAAAGCTGTCCCCTATAATAAATCCAAAAAGACTGTTGTTATAGTTGCAAATAATAAGGGTACAGAAATTTTTGACTTGATGGCGCCTTACTATCTTTTCAACGCTACTGAGAAAGCAAATGTATATGTGGTAGCCGAAAAGAAAAGCCCAATCGTACTTCTAAAAGGATTGTTTATCTATCCGAATCTAACATTTTCGGAAATGGATTCTTTAAAAATTGTACCTGATGTTATCGTAATTCCTGCAATGATTGGTGTTTTTAAAGACCCTAAATCACCTATAATCAAATGGATTAAAGAAAAACACAATACCGACACTAAAATTCTGTCTGTCTGCGTAGGCTCATTGGTGGGTTCAGCTACTGGATTATATGATGGTAAACCAATAACCACTCACGCTTCAGACATTGAGAATAGCAAAACACTTTTTAAAAATCCCCACTGGATTCAGAATATAGCGGTTACCAAAAGTGATAATTTATTCAGTACTGCGGGTGTTTCAAATGCAGTCGAAGGAAGTTTAACCATTATAAAGGAAATGTATGGGAAAGAAACTCTTCAAAAAGTAATGAAAGACATTCACTATCCGGATGCTGAAATTAAAATAGAGCATAAAAGTTTAGCCATTGAAACTAGTCATAAATTTACTATTGCCAACAAATTAATCTTCAGAAAAAATAGGAAAATTGGGATACTGCTTCAAGATGGTATTAATGAACTCCACTTAGCTGCAGTCCTGGACACATATCATAGAACATTTCCATCAGCTCTCGATACAGTTATGACACATGGTGTTTCAGTAACATCAAAATATGGTTTGACTATAATCCCAACAAATGATTTGAACGATACGAAGTTGGACGAACTTCACATACTATTACCCAATACAATTTCAAAATCAGAGTTGGAAAGATTAAAAGAAATACCACTGATAAAATACAATACAACCGAAAATCAATATATCATCAATCAGTGCCTACAAAGAATCAAGGAGCAATACGGTCAAAATTTCGAAAATATCACAAAATTGTTATTGGATTATAATTAAAGAAGGTCTTGCTCTTATAGACAAATAGCTATTCCTTTTGATCATCACTGAGCGCAGCCGAACTGTTTGGAGCTTAGCGGAAAAAATCAAAAATAAATAATCGTTAAACAAATTTAAAAAAAGTAATCATGAAAGTAGTGGAAACTATGAGCTATGAGGCTCTAAATGTAGCAAATGAAAAATGCAGCAATTCAAATTGCAAATGTGTCGATTGTAAGTGTGATTCAGATTGTAAGTGTGCCAGCTGCAACTAGTTGAATATTTTTAGCCAAAAAAAAGGCTTCATTTTAACAGATGTCTTGCAGACTTAAAACGCTAGTTTGCAGACATCTTCCTCTACTTCGCATAACAAAATTGTACTCCTAGCACCATTGTTGGATTTTTGTATAAAATAATAACCATTTATACATTGAAATATTTCGTTAAAAAGACACTTTTTAATTTCAAATTGCTGATAATCAGAATAAATCAGACATAAGTCCTATTCAACTAGATTTTTGTCCTATCAGGCAATTTACTCCAGAAAGTACTTTTGCTTAATGAATACTATAAATGTTCAAAAAGCTTTAAGCTAATATGTTGTTACCAAAAAAGGAATCGAAATAACACTAATGGTATGTCAAAAAGATTAAACCTCTTTATTATGAAAACAAAAACTTCAATTTCAATTATCCTATTACTTATTGGATTCCTAGTTCAAGCACAGGATCAAAATTCAACACCATTGATAGGCTCTTGGATGGGAAAAACCGATACCAAAGACTTGGCCTCGTCAGAATTAGTCCTTTTTAGATTGGAATGGAAAAACAATTCAATAAAGGGTTTTATGGACTTTCCTGACAAAAGATTAAAAAACATTCCTCTTGATAAGGTATGGACAGTCAAGGATAGTGTGTTTGCCGATGCAAGAAAATCGTTGGGATGGCCAGAAACCGCACCATTAATTTTTAAGGGAGTCCTAATGCCCGGAGATTCTATTATTGAGGGAGTGTGGGGTGGTCAAACACCTCTAAAATTAAGTAAAACGACTTATGTGTTTACACTTAAAACGAATTTAAACCCGCAAATTGCAGAATATAAAGTCATAAAATTAATTGAAAGCACACCCATTAAAGACCAGCAAGCGACCGGTGATTGTTGGAGTTTTGCTACCACTTCCTTTATTGAAACCGAAGCTATTAGACTTGGCAAAAAACCAGTTGTACTTTCTCCAATGTTTTTTGTCAGACCTACCTACATTGATAAAGGCGAAAATTATATACGAAGAAATGGCAGCAGTTTTTTTAGCGAAGGGGACTTGACTTTTAGCGTTATGAAAACCTATAAAGAATTTGGAGCCATTCCTGAAAGTATCTATTCTGGAAAATTAGATTCCGATGTACAACACGATCATTCTGATATGAACGCTGCTCTGTTGGAAAAGGTTAAATTTTATAAAAACTCCCACGGTGATTTAACTCCCGAGCTTTACCGTAAAGATTTGGATGCTATTTTAACTCAAACTTTGGGTAAGATTCCTGAAACCTTTGTTTACGATGGAAAACAATTCACTCCCAAGTCGTTTGCAACTGAAATGATTGGAATCAATCCCGATGATTATGTGGAAATTACCTCTTACACCCATCATCCTTTTTACTCCAAGTTCAATTTAGAGATTGAAGCCAATTGGAATAATAATCAATACTTGAATCTGCCAATCGATGAATTCCTATCCGTAATTGACCAAGCCTTATTGAATAATTATTCGGTTTGCTGGGATGGGGATATTTATGAAGGCTTCAAGGACGGATTTGCTATTTTGGACAATCCCAAAATCATTACCCAACCCATGAGACAGGCGGCATTTGATAATCGCACCACCGAAGACATACACAATATGCACATTATTGGTCTTGCAGAAAATGACAAAGGGAATCCATTTTATATCCTTAAAAACTCCGCTGATAATAATGATTGTGGTGGGTATCTCTATATGTCGAAAGAATATTTACTGTTGAAAACAATTTCTGTAATGGTTCACAAAAATGCCATTTCAAAAGCAATAATAAAGAAAGTAGGCAAAAATCTCTAAAGCGTACAGCAAGTTTAAATTTAAAAACAACCTCAAGATTAGCATCGACATAATCTTATAAAAAAAATCAAAATTATGAATACAAAAATTATTACTTACCTAACATTATTACTGCTGCTTTTTATTAGCAGTATGTATTCTCAGGATAAGTACACCCTGAGCGGTACTGTTACTGATGCCAAAAGCAACGAAACCTTAATAGGTGTCAATGTCTATTTCCCAGAATTGAAAACGGGTATTACCACTAATGAATATGGTTTTTATTCCATAACGATTCCCAAAGGCAACTATGAAGTTCAATTGAGTTATTTGAGTTTCCAAACGGAAACCGAAACCGTTAATCTGTCCAAAAACACCAAAAAAAACTTCCAGCTTTCCTCCATCGAAGAACAGTTAGAAGAAGTTGTGATTACGGAAAGCCGAAAAACCAATATCAGAATACCTGAAATGAGCGTCAACAAACTTTCTATAGCCACAATCAAAAAAATGCCAGTTGTTTTGGGCGAAGTAGATGTTCTGAAATCCATATTGCTGCTTCCGGGCGTAACCAATGCCGGTGAAGGTGCTTCTGGGTTTAATGTAAGAGGCGGTGGAGCAGACCAGAATTTAATTCTACTTGACGAAGCCACTATTTTTAGTTCATCGCACGTTTTTGGTTTTTTCTCTGTTTTTAATCCAGATGCTATCAAGGATTTAAAGTTGTACAAAGGTGGTATTCCAGCAAGATATGGTGGAAGAGCTTCTTCGGTTTTGGACATTTATCAGAAAGACGGGAGTAGCACTGGTTTTCATATGAACGGTGGCATTGGATTAATTTCAAGTAGATTATTGGCTGAAGGGCCGATTGTCAAAGACAAGGGTTCTTTCCTTATTGGCGGTCGTGCCTCTTATGCTCATCTATTTTTAAAATTGTCTGAAAAGCAGAAAGACAATGCAGCGTATTTTTATGATTTGAACACAAAATTATCCTACAAACTTAACCCCAACAATAATTTATATTTGTCTGGATATTTTGGCCGTGACGTTGTTAACATAGACAAAAGTTTTACCAATACTTATGGAAATTCCATTATAAACTTGCGTTGGAATCATTTGTACAATGACAAATTATTTTCAAATCTATCCTTAATCTTTAGCGATTATTACTTTGGATTGGGTTTGGATTTGGCTGATTTCAAATGGGATTCCGGAATTAAAAATTACAATATTAAATATGATTTCAAGAATTACATCTCTAATAAATTCAAATTAAATTTTGGTGTCAGCAGTATTTATTATGATTTCAATCCCGGTACAGTAATTCCAACAAATTCCAATTCAGGTATTAATTATACCCAATTGGATAAAAAATATGCATTTGAACCAGCCTTATATGTTGATGCTGTTCAAGAAATTTCAAAGAAAATCTCGCTTTCTTACGGTTTACGATATAGCATGTTTTATAGGCTGGGAAAATCGAATGTAAATATTTATGCCAATAATGAACCCGTAACTTTTAATCAAGAAGCACAGATTTATGAAAAGGCGACTCCAACAGGAACCCAATTTTATGACACCAACAAAGTAATTCAAAGCTATAATTATTTAGAACCCCGATTTGCTGCCGCTTATGAATTGGATAAAAATCAATCCTTAAAAGCCAGTTACAATAGAATGGTTCAGTATTTACAATTAATTTCAAATACCTCATCACCTACTCCATTGGATGTTTGGATGCCCACTGACAACTTCATCAAACCACAAATTGCAGACCAAGTAGCTTTGGGATATTTCAAGAATTTCAGCGATGACACTTATTCTCTTGAAGTGGAAACCTTTTATAAAAAAATTCAAAACAGGATTGACTACATCGACGGCGCCGATTTGATTGCAAACGATGCTATTGAACAAGTAATCCTAAACGGTCGTATGCGTTCGTATGGTTTAGAACTGATGTTGCGCAAAAACGAAGGTAAATTCACTGGCTGGATTTCCTATACTTTAGCAAAGTCCGAGCAACAAACTCCAGGAAGAAACAGTTCCGAAATTGGAATCAACAATGGAAAATGGTACAGTTCTGCTTACGATAAATTACACAATCTAGCTGTTACCAGTTCTTATAATTTAAACAAAAAATGGAGTTTTGGCGCCAATTTCATTCTCCAATCCGGTCAACCTGTAACCTATCCGAACGGTCAATATACCTATCAGGATATTGTAGTGCCCAGCTATGGTCTGAGAAACGAAAACAGATTGCCTATTTACAACCATTTGGATCTTTCGGCAACACTAATTCCCCATAAAAACGAAAATCGAAGCTGGAAATCAGAATGGGTGTTCAGTATCTATAATGTGTACAACCGCAAGAATGCAGCTTCTATAGCATTCAATCAAAATACAGATACGGGAAACAATGAAGCTTTGCGAACCTCCATATTTGGCATAGTTCCCGCCGTAAGTTATAACTTTAAATTTTAATCACTATTAAATAAAGAAAAAATGAAAAATAAAATAAATCTAATCCTCGTATTACTTGCAGCTGCATTTTTTAACAGTTGTACTGATGTTGTTGATATTCCTTTAAATACCGACAATCCAAGATTAGTCATTGATGCTTCCATAAATTGGCAAAAAGGGACAGCCGGCAATAATCAAACCATAAAACTGACCACCACTACTGATTTTTATACTAATGTAATTCCAGTAGTTTCCGGAGCAACGGTTTTTATAAAAAATAGTTCGAATGTTGATTTTAACTTTATCGAAACTCCTAATACAGGAATCTATGTTTGTGGAAATTTTGTTCCAGTTATTGACGAAACCTACACTTTGACAATTATCAATCACGGACAAACCTATACGGCGACAGAAACCTTGAAATCTGTTGCTGCAATTACATCGGTTACTCAAGAAATCCAGACGGGTTTGGGAACTGACTTCCTTAAGATAAAAACCTCATTCGTTGATCCTGCCAACGCCGATAATTATTATCTCTATAAATACAAATTCGCAAAAAACCTAAAACCAGAATACTCCGTAGATGATGATCTCTTTTTTCAAGGCAATACCTTCTTTAGTTTAGTGCTCGAAGAGGACACAAAACCTGGAGAAACGATCGAAATTACCCATTATGGCATTTCAAAAGCGTATTTTAATTATATGAACATACTATTGAGCGTGGCTGGTAGTTCAGGTGGTGGCCCGTTTCAATCCCCACCAGCAACCGTGAAAGGAAACATAAAAAATCAAACAAATTTTGACAACTATCCTCTTGGCTATTTCAGAATAAGTGAATCGGATGTGAAAAATTATACCATTCAATAATTTTAGTTTTAAGTTCAGCTGTATTATATCCACCGTTTCATTACTATTATTTTTTACTGCTCTGGTTTGAGTTGCTTTTAAATTCTTTTTTATATTTTTTTAGATCATTTTGATATTGCAATAAGTAGCTTTTTCAAAATCTCTAATATTCATAGACAACATAACTACCTCTGGAAACATTGTTTTAAGGTTTTTAATGATCACTTTGGAAAGCATACTTTTTTGAGCGGTACTTCTTCCTTCCATTATGTTCCCAAAAATGTGAATGAAATCCTCTTTTGTATTTCCAAGATTATAATATTAAAATGAGTTAATTCTTATTTTAATATCCCCCAAATCAAATAATGCTGTTGATTCAGCAGAATCATATACATTTTGCATTATTTCTTCTGGAGACTGTAATTTCAATAAGTTTTCGGTACATTCTATAATTAGATGTGGCATTTGTTTTTACTTTAAATTAGATTTTAATTATTTTTATTATTTCAGAATTATTTTTTTAATTCATTTTGTAATAAAACCGGAGTTTGATTTAGATAAATTAATTTTATGACTATCTACTTTAAAATAAAAATTACGTTATATCTTTCGAATAATAATATTTAATTAAAATAACACCATTTGTGATACTTTCTAAAAGGCAAAATTAGTGTCGATAGTTTCATGTTTCATTGACTTCGGTTAAGAAATGAAATATTTGTGTAGCATTTACAACATATGAAATGATAGATAAGGGCTAACACTCAGGGGGTTTTCCCTTTGACACAGATACCAGATTTAATATTGCATCCGAATTATTATTTACCCAAGATTTTCAATGTAACAGGATGTATAATCTACTAATCTTTTTTCAGGGAACCTCTATTATTCTTCCGCACTCTACAGAAGCGACATTTTCTATCCTACTGTTTTAATTTCTTCTTAACGCTTGGCCGCTTGGCGATTTGGCGGATTACGGAAGCCTGAATTTCGGTAAGTGATTGGTTTTACAAGTACTAAACCAACTTGCAATTAAGCCTAAACCCGCCATATTGCCAAACTGCGGTTTGCAACAGTTTTCTATCCAAGCAAGTTGATTTTTTTGTAAATGGTCTTTTTGGATTCCTCAAATATTTCTCCCCCAAATTCTTCATTGTCCAAAGAAATAGTGGTTGTATTCTGAACTCCCATTATCCCAAATATAAATTTCAAATAGGTTGTTTGAAAATTCATATTCTCATTTTTTTCCTTTTCTCCATATCCTGTGTCGCCTCGGCTAGATAAAATGAACAATTTTTTGTTTTTAAGCAATCCAACATAATCTCCATCTGGCTGTCCAGAGCGAAACCTCCAGGTTTCGTTGATTCTCATTATTTGGTCGATATATGCTTTTAGTCCGCTTGGAATTGACCAATTGTACATTGGAGTTCCAATAACATAAATGTCATTCTCTTTCAATTCCTTTACCAATTCATCGCTAAGTTCTACTCCTTTCTGGTTTTGTTCAGTTCTGTCTGCAGGGCTGATAAATGCACTAGCAATCCAATTTTCCATAATAGGTGGTATTATATTTAATCCGACTTCCCTATAGGTGAATAAATCTTCAGGATGTTTATTTTGCCAATTCTCAGTGAAAATTTGTGTTAATTTTCTACTATGAGATTTTTCTTCTCTTACGCTTGCGTTAATGATTAATACTTTGTTCATCTAGTTTTAAATTTTAAATTGAAAAGCAAAGTTCATCCATTAAAGTAAAATAAAAATTGACCTAGATCAATACCTTTTTTGTTTTTGGCGAATTCTACTCAAAAATTCGGATGAAATCCCCAAATAGGAGGCAATTAGGTATTGAGGAACTTTGTCTACTATTTTAGGGTACCTGTCAATGAACTCAAGATATCTTTGTTCTGCGTCGTAGACGTTATTTTGAATAATTCTTTTTTGTAAACTCCCAAGATAACTTTCCAAAATAATTCGAAAATATTTTTCGAGTTTAGGTATTTGTTCCAGCATTTCTTTAAAAGAATAATGACCGATTTGGAGTATTGTGGTTTTTTCAAGTGCTTGGATATTGTAAATTGATGGTTTCTGATTTTGAAAGCTTTCAATGTCCGATGCCCACCAATCGTCTATTGCAAAATAAAGTATTTCTTCTCTGCCATTTTTCGAATTAATATAGAATGCTTTTAAAGCACCTGAAATAATATAATTATCTGTTCTGCAGGTTTCTCCATTTCTCAATATAAAGTCCCCTTTAGCCACAGTCTTTTCAGTCCAAAAAGTTTCAAATAGATTCCATTCTTCGGAAGAAAGTACAATGTGTTTCGATATATTTTCAAGTAGTTGTTTATTCATTTAAAGTGTTGCTAACGTTTCACGTTTAGTTCAGGCATTGAAACCTTTTTCTACCAAATGCTTACTAACAAAGCTAAATGTTTATTGGTCATTTGCAAAGAGCAAATAAACTTCTCGCTGGAGCGACTGCTTTTGCAAATACCTAATCCGAATGCCCAATTAAAATTAGCTGAAGTAGTGATAGGTATCATTTCCATTAATATGTGAGATTTATATTTTGTCTTAAATGGTATTCTATTTCATTATCGGCCAAATCTGCAATTTTAATAAAGTTAAGTTTCTCGAGAAGTTTTATTGCTTTGTCATTCTGTTTAGTTGTTACAGCCCATATACGTTTTAGCCCAATATTATTTAGTCCATATTCAATGGCTAATAACATAGCAGCTTTCATATAACCTTGCCCTCGATATTTGGGTAATAAGACACATCCTAATTCACCGTCGCCTTTGTCAAGCCCTCGGTAATACCCACAAGTTCCTATAATCTTATTTGTTGTATTGTGTGAAATACCCCAGTGAATCGAATTTCCATCACTATAATCTTTGTTGATTTTAGATTGCATTTCTGTCGCTTGCTGAACTGTAGTTGCCTGAATAGCATCATAAAATGATATTTCAATTATGTCTTTAATGTCGGCTGGCAAAATTTGTCTCAACGAAATTTTGTCACCAGAAATACTTGGAAATTTGTCGTATGGAGGAAGTTTCATTTTGTTTGTTGTTGTTGTTGTTGTTGTTTCTATTAAAGCTTACCGTTAACTTGTGCACTGGTATGACGCAGTCAGGATCATTTCAGAGTTGAAAGTATCCTAATAATTGTCGAGCTTAAAAAATCATTTTAACTATGCTTGATACTTTTCTTTGTGAATTCTATAACATTTTAACTCATCGTAATTACAACGTTTCCTTTCTAGAAATAAATATGTGCGGCTGAAATTTGTTCTAAAGGACAGTATTTATCAATAACAGTTAACACTTGATATATATCACTACTTTTCAGTCGAAACTTGCATGACCAGTTTTTTCCCCTTTGTTTGGTTGTTACGCATCTGCGAATGAGCTCTTTCTACCGTGTTAATGCTAAGCGATCCGACAATCTTAATAACAGGTGGGGTGACTGAAGTGTGCTCTATCAGGTTTACTAATTCATTCAACCCATTTTTGTAATACGCATAATTCTGATCAAGCGAATACACATAGTTGGAAATGTTGAAGATATTTGCTCCTTTATTAAAGAGAAAACTTCTTGCCGTTGCTGTTGAATAAGCTGTTACATCCACATAAGTGCCATTCGTTTTAATCACCTTTCCAGCAATTTCTGACATCATGTTCCCTACCAAGTCTAAGACGAAATCAAATGCCTGATTATTATTTCTGGCAAAAGCTTCATTTATAATATCGTCCTGATGGTAATTTATGATTTGATTTTCTTTGACTCCTAGTCCTAATAAAGACGCAATGCTTTCCGGATTTCCAGCCGTGACAACAAAGTTTTGGAATTCCTTAGTTAAAAATATTTTGATAAACATTGCGCCTACACCACCTGCACCCCCGGTAATAAACACCGTGTGGTTAGGCTGTAATTTCATCCTATTTAAACATTGCAAAGCAGTTAAGCCAACAGATGGTAATGCCGCAGCCTGCTGAAAAGAAAGCGAATCCGGCTTCAATGCCACTATTGACTCAGGAACAGAAATATATTCCGCATATGTTCCGTTACTGCCCATGCTTCCCGAACCACAAAAGACGGCATCCCCGGGTTTAAAATCCTTTACATTTTTTCCTATGCTAGTAACTACACCCGAAAACTCGCGACCTAACACCGGCGAATGCAGTCGCTTGGTTTCCTCCTTGTTTTCCCGCATTTGATAATCTATTGGATTAAAGCCGGAAGCAATAATTTTCACAAGTAATTCATTGTCTTTTGGAATAGGAGTAGCTATATTTTCAATATGTAAAAGCTCCCTCTTATCAAAAATTATCGCTTTCATTTTATGTAATTTTGTACCTTAAAGGTGTTTCTTTTGCTTGTTTTATTTTGTTCACTTGAATATAGTCGTATTATGAAATTTCATTAAGATCATTTATATCTGAAAATTGTTTTCTCGCAACGACATTTTCACAAGAAATACTTGGAAATTTGTTGTATGAATTGTAAAATTCAGTATTATTTATCTCCTCTTCCTATAAAAGCTTTAATTGAACTAATTTTCCCTTCTGAATTTATTGTTATAACATCCATAACATAAAGTTCCTCTTTGTTGTTAATGATAATTTTTAATTCAGCAGCTACTGTGCTTTCATTCTCATAAATTGAAATTACATCAATTTTTATTGACTCAACTGATTCAAAATTTTTTAGTGTTTCACTTAAGGCATTTTCTTTTCCTTCAACTCTGATTTTCCAATCACGAAGTACAATATCGTCAGAAAACATTTTTTCTATACTTTTTATATCCTTTTCCTCATATTTTTTGAGATAAAGAAGACATAGTTCTTTGTTTGCATTGCTTACCATATTATTGTACATAAATGAGTCTTTAGAAATTAACTGTTCAGTGTGATTGTTATGACTTTGAATAAGTTGGATTTTAATTTCTTTCCCTTCTACTTGATTACTCAATAAATAAATAGAGAAAGTTAATAGTATATTATTTCTCATTATTTTTTTTTTAAATTGTGTCTAATGGGCGCCCACCTGTAAAAATTTGGGGATTTAGTTTGCTGCATTTGTTAGTTGTTCCAAATTTTTTTCTGCTTGTTTGAGATGATGCGTTGCATGATAACTCATCAGTAAAAATGTTTCTCTTATGGTAAGATTTCCAAGCAAAGGGTTAGGTATAACGAGTGTGTCAAGCTCTGTCTCAGTATATTCATCTAGCAACTTTTGAATAGTCTGTAACGCTTCCTGTATGTCGATTGTAATTACTGTCTTTTGTAAAGGGCTAATGTTCTCTGGTAAAAATTGTTGTGGGGATTGCCGACTTGTTTTAAAATAGTTTTCAATCACAGTGTCATAGTTCCAGGTCGGACGGTTTATTTTTCCAAATTTCTGTAAAATAAATTCCTTTGATGAAAGAATTTTCGGGAATAGCGATATTACTAAGTAAACGTGATGAAATTGTTGTCCCGCTGTCCACTTTCCATTATTGCTATATGTGAACTGCTCGTCCGTCATTGAGTTTACATAATCAATCATTTCTTGATGATTGTCGTAAAACGTTTTTATTAATTCTTCTTTTGTCATAATGTTTTTTACCTTTTTAATGTGATGTTGTTCTTACTCTTACTGCTATCGTTTTGCGGCTACCCGCAGGCAGAGATTTTTAACACTGCCCTGTCTTACGAAGCACGAAACCCCTGCTTGAGTTAGATGCTGTTGGTAGCAGTTTTTCTTCTCGGTCAGTCAATTTATTTTTTTAGAATTCCTTTCTCCACACTTTCGTTAATTAAGTTCTCTGCATAATTCCAAATTGTTGTAGAACCGTTTTTAATTGCTTTTTTCTTCTCATAAACTTTTTGGTACGGCACATTAAATTCTGTCCAAGTCCCACCATTATTTGAAGTATTTTGAAGTAATGGTTCAAACCTGTCCATAGATTTTGCAAATTTTGCATCGTCTGTAATTCCTTCTTCAAATTCTTCCCAAATTGCAATAAATTCTTCTGCTTGTTCTGTCGGTAAAAGCCCAAAAATACGTTTAGCTGCAATAAGTTCTTCGTTTGTATTTGTATGGTTTTTTGTAGAGTCGTAAATAAATGTGTCTCCTGCATCAATTTCTACAATGTCGTGGATTAAAACCATTTTTAAAACTTTAAGAACGTCAATTAGCTTGTCTGAATGTTCTGCTAATACTATTGTCATCATTGCTAAATGCCAACTATGTTCTGCGTCATTTTCGTGTCTTTCGCTATTGAATAATTTAGTTTTACGTTGAATGTATTTTAACTTGTCAATCTCTTTTATGAAATTTACTTGTTTTAATAAATGGTCTGTCTTCATTGTCTATAATATTGAGAGATTTTAATTGTTTCTACGATGTCCGTTAAAATTGCTACCAACTTTTATATATGGCTAACGCTGTCATACCAATACACCTAAATTTGGCTGAATTGTTAGGATAATAAAGTACTTTTTTTAAAAAATGCTAATTCTATAAATTATCAAAAGGGGTTATAAATTGTTTGTTCTTGCATGAGAATATATTTCTGTTGTTTTACTGCTATTTTGCCGCAAAAGCTCGTAAGAAATATTTTTAACCATGTTTATCTACTTTTCTTTTGCGGGCTCAATAAGATTTTTAATTTATAGTTATTACAACATTTCCTTTCTTGTGTCCTTTTTCAACATAGCTATGTGCGGCCGAAATTTGTTCTAAAGTATAGCTTTTATCTATTACGGGTTTAAATTTGCCGGCTTCAATAAGTTCTTTTAAATATATAATATCTGCTGCTGTATGACTAATTACACCTGTCATAACCTTTTTGCTACTTGTGATAGCGATCCAAACGCCTTGAAACATTTCTGACATTCCTGCGGCACTTAAAATCATTATTCCATTTTTACTAAGCGACTTTAAACTTTGTGAAACAGCTATTGCTTTCACAGCATCAAAAATCACATCATACGTTTCACCATTTTGCGTAAAATCCTCCTTCGTATAATCAATTACTTTATCAGCGCCAAGTGATGTTACCAAGGCCATATTTGTGGTGCTACAGACACCCGTAACGTTTGCTCCATATGCCTTAGCTATTTGAACGGCCGCACTTCCCACTGCACCGGAGGCACCCACTATAAGCACTTTTTGCTCTGGTTTTATTTCGGCCTTTTTTATAAAATGTAATGCAGTAACACCTCCAAAAGGAATCACAGCTGCTTCATTGTGTGAAATAGCAGCAGGTTTTAATGCTATAGATGCATTTTCAGGCAGGCATTTATATTCTGCATAGGTACCAAAACTCATATCTGAATGGCCAAAAACAAAGTCACCAACTTTGAAATGTTTTACCTCTTCACCTACTCTCTCCACTTGGCCAGAAAAAACACTTCCGAGAATCTTAATTTTTGGTATTAATAAACCAAAAATAAATCTTACAGCAAATGGGTCCGCTTTGCGTAATCGACAATCTCCTGAATTGACTGCTGTAGCAATAATTTTTAGTAAAATTTCATTTTTGTTTGGTATCGGTTTTTCTACCTGTTTGACATGGAGGACTTCAGGTGGACCATATTGATTATAAACTGCTGCTTTCATTTTTTATTCTTTTTTATTGAATCTCTACTTTGTGTTAGGTTTACTTATTTTTTTATATCAGTCGTCTTTCTTTTTGCTGATAGTTTAAATACTTCTGATACAAGTTTTATTGAAAATTAGTATTAATTCATCATTAAATGATAAATAAAAATGCCACCTATACCAATGACTATTATGCTTTTTTTAGCCAAATTTATGTTATTTTAATTCTCTTATAAGAGACGTTTTATTGCTCTAGTTGCCATAAAGGCAGGAAAATAATCGTCCAAATTATTTTCACCTCCCCAATTGTCTTCATACATATCTGTTAAGTTAAAACCAGCCTGCAACTGACCATTAATTTGGTCAGTCAAACTATGACCATATTGTAAAGCTTCCTTGTTCTTAATCAGTTCTTCTACTTTTTCAGCTGGCAAAGAGTGTAGATCTGAAAAAGGTTGTTTGTAAATCAGTTTCAAGTTTTGTTCGTCAATTTGAAATGAAATTGGGTTAATTAAACCTGTCATTAAAATACCGTTTGGTATCAAAAATCGATAACATTCTTTCCAAACAGGCAAAACATTGTCAACAAAGAGTACAGAACAAGGATTAAAAATTAAGTCAAATGAATTGTCCTCAAACACTGAAAGGTCTTTCATGTCTCCCTGTAGTGTTTTGATGTCAAGGTTAAATTTGTTGCTTATCGTTTTGTCTTGTTGTAATTGCTTATCTGAATTGTCAAAAATTGTAACGTATGCCCCTAAAGTTGCGAGAATAGGTCCTTGTTGCCCGCCACCAGAAACTAGACCTAAAACTTTTGAACCATTTAGTTCAGGAAACCAATTGTGAGGAACTGGCTTTTTTGGAGTTAAAACAATACTCCAGTTTCCTTTTTTTGAATTTTCCAATTCTTGTTCTGAAACCGGAATTGTCCAGCGGTCTTTTTTGTCCACATAATTGTTCCAGGCTGATTTGTTGTGTTTTACTATGTCCATTTTGTATATATATTAAAACTAAATGCTAAAAATATCAGTTTTTTTTGTGAAATAGCCTAAATTTCAAAGAATTTTCAATAGAAGTTTTAACAGACTCGAAAGATATGTTATCACTCTAACTGGAATGTTTTGAAAGAAAATCTTGGCTTGCTTTAATATCCATTTTTGACTTATCGGTTGTAGTTAAAAAGTTATCAAAAGTTTTTTCAATTAATTCATATCGTATTTATTTTAAGTAGATTAAAACTGTTTTTTGGGTTTATTATGGTTATCGTTCTCATTTCTATTATACATTAAATAAAATTTTGAAAAACTATAATTTATTATAACATGGAATGTTTTAGAGTACATTTTAATTTTTATTAAACTGTATGTTAAGCTCTAAGTCACCCTCTTTAAAATTATCATTTTGTCTTTTGTTCAAATTTGGTAGAAAGTAACATATACCGCCAATAAGAGGTAAAAAAGAGCAAACTAAAAATACATATTGAATTGAAGTATAATCTGCTAAAATCCCTAATGAGGCAGAACCGATTGCGGCCATACCAAAAGAAAAACCATAGAAAAGTCCAGAAATCATACCCAGTTTATGAGGTACTAATTCTTGAGCATATACAATTATTGCAGGAAATGCTGATGCCATTATAAAACCAATGATGATTATTAAAACATCTGTATAAAAAAGGCTTGCATAGGGTAATAATAAGGCAAATGGTGCTGCACCAAAAACTGAAAACCAAATAATATAAATACGACCAATTTTATCTCCTAAAGGACCACCAAGAATAGTTCCTATCATGTAAGCGAATAGGTAAATAAACATATGAAATTGTGATTGTTGAATTGATAGATGGAATTTTTCAATTAGGTAAAAAGTATAAAAACTTGATAAACTAGCAGAGTAAATAAATTTTGAGAAAATAATAACCAATAAAATACCGATTACCCATTTTACTTTATTATTAGATAGCTTATGTTTGCTCTCTACTATATTTTTTTTAGTGTTTTTTTGAATTAAGTGGATTTTATACCAATTTGCAATACGAGAAAGGACCCCTATTCCTATTGTGGATGCTATAAAAAACCAAAGTAAATATTTTTGTGAATTTGGAATAACAATAAAAGCTACTGCTAATGGTGCTAAAGCAGATCCAAAATTGCCACCCGTTTGAAAAATTGATTGAGCCAGCCCTAATTTTCCTCCAGAAGCCAAATTAGAGATTCTACCTGACTCCGTGTGGAAGATAGCAGAGCCTATCCCTATAATAATACTTGAAACAATAATCCAATTTAAATTGTTAGCAAATGATAATATTATTATACCTAAAGCTGTGAAACCCATTCCGTACACTTGTGAATAGGGCTTTGGATATTTATCCGTGTAATATCCTATAAAAGGTTGTAAAATGGAAGCAGTTAATTGAAAAGCAAAAGTAATTAGTCCTATCTCTGAAAAAGTAAGCCCATAATTTTGTTTCAGGATAGGATAAATAGAAGGAATTATTCCTTGTATTAAATCATTTAACAAGTGGGCAAAACTAATAAAGAATAGTATCGTATATACTGTTTCGTTACTATACTGTTTTACAGCACTGCTTTGCTTTGTATTTAAATTCCTTGTCATTTTCTATTAAATCATATTGGTATTACAATACGTAGCTTTTTCAAAATCTCTAATGTTCATCGATAGCGTGGTTACTTTCGGAAACATTATTTTCAAGTTTTTGATAATTTCTTTTGAAAGATTACTTTTTTGTTCTGTTGTTCTTCCTTCCATTACATTTCCAAAAATGTGAATGAAATCATCCTTAGTGTTTCCAACCTTACAATGTGGAAAAGTATTAATCCTTACTTTGATATCTCCTAAATCAAAAAGTTCAGTCGATTCAGCTGAATCGTGTACATTTTGCATTATTTCTTCAGCAGATTTTAATTGCAATATGTTTTCTGAGCATTCAATTATTAGATGTGGCATTGTATTTAATTTTATGTTACTATTTATGATATTTACCTATATTAAACCAAAGGCCATTACCATTGCGAATAATGACCTATAGCTATAATCACCTGAGTGATTAAGGATTAATAATATGTCCGGTTACTTTACCCAATACACTTTTCTTGAACATAAACTCCAATTGTCGCATATTAGTTGGAATTTTTGATAAATTATTGAAGCGCCTCTGCAGAAAACCCTGCTTCATTGACTATTGCTATGACCTCTGTTTCTTCGAGATTAGTGGTTACAGTCAATGTTTTCTTTAGGGTCATTATGTCAACTTCCCAATTTCCTTCTCCTATTTTTTCATTAAGAACAGGAGTAGCTTTAGCAATGCATCCAGCGCATTTAATGTTTGATTTAAATTGTAATGTGTTCATGATTTATAAGTATTTAATTAATTTTAAAAAAGGGTTATTTTGTTGCTTTTATATAAAAAAATGTCATTAGCGTTGCCATACCACTCAGTACTGCGGCGGCTATAAAAGCAGTTTGAAATCCTTGTACAAGTGCTTCATTCGGAGCACTACCAATGGCAGTAACTGCCTCTGTTTTAGCAGCTGCAATAACCACAACAATAGCCAATCCTAATGCCGAACCGATTTGATAACTGGTATTCACCAATCCTGATGCCAATCCCATTTCCTCAGGTTTTGCTCCAGACATAGCAGCCATAGTACTTGGAATATAAGCCAACGACATGCCAATGGCGCCCAATATAGATGCTGGTAAAACATTAGTCATAAAGGTACCATCAGCAGGAGCCATGCTAAAGAGAATTAAGGAAGCAGTAAGGAATAGCAATCCTGCAATTAAATTTGCTTTAAATCCGAACTTCATTACCAATTTTCCGGTAAAGCCCACCATCACGATCATAATGACAATAGTCATTGGAAGCAAAGCTAATCCACTGTTAAATGCTGAAAAATTAAGCACTTGTTGTAAATAAAGATTCAGGTAAAACCATAACGGAATCCATGATCCGGCCAATAAAGCGGTGATAATATTCCCTGCTGAAAGATTAGGAACTTTAAATATTGATAATGCAATTAAAGGTTCTTTCTTTTTATTCTGTGACCCTAAGAAGATCAGAAACAACACCAAAGAAACCAATAATAATCCGATGGTCTTTAAAGACATCCATCCCGACGATTCTGCTGAAACTATGGCATAAACCATTAATACTAAGGCAGTAGTTGCCATAATCGCTCCCGAAATATCCACACTCCCTTTCCTTGTATTGCCTTTAAGCAATACATTAGGTGCGTGAAATAGTACTAGCGACCCAATCGGAATGTTGATTAAGAATATCCATTCCCATGATAACCATTCTGTAATAACACCTCCTAAAAATACCCCGGCAGAACCGCCAGCTGCTGCTGCTGCTCCCCAAAAACCAAATGCTTTACCTAATTCTTGTGAATTGGTAAACATTGTCATGACCATGGTAAGTGCTGCTGGTGCTATAAAGGCAGAACCCAATCCTTGTAAGGCTCTTGCCGTATTTAAAGCCGAATCAGACCAGGCTAATCCTGCAAATAAGGAAGCTAATGTCAGTATGGCAAAACCCCACATAAAGATTTTGCGCGCGCCAAAAATGTCCGATAATTTACCCCCTAAAAGTAAGAATCCGCCAAAGAAAATCACGTAGGCATTGAATATCCATTGCAATCCCGTTTGGCTATATCCTAAATCGGATTTTATGGCTGGTAAGGCTACTCCAATAATAGAAGTATCCATAATAACTGTAAATTGTGCTAAGCACAATAAGAATAAGGCTGACCATCGCAATGGATAAGGAGTCGGAGCCGTCGTTGATTTATTATTTTTCATAACTTAATTATTTTAAAGCAAAATTATGGTGTATGGTTCATCTGAACTTTGCACTTTTTACTTCTTTTATTCTATTATTTTTTAAAATTGTTATTACTAAAGTAGGCCTAAGGCTTTTTCGTAAGCTACCGTTAAAACTTTTAATTCATACACCGCCATTAAATAATTGAGCTGAGCTGTATTTAAGGCTAATTCGGCATCATTAACTTCTAACATCGAACTCAAATTATTGAGATATCTATTGCTATTAATCGTGAAATTAATTTCAGCAGCATCAACTGTTTTCTTTTGGATATCCAACTGAGCTTTGGCATTTTTCCAATTCCCGGCAATAGCATTCAACTCTAGGTTGACATCTTGTTTTAAATCCTCCAAATTAAGTTTTTCTTGCTCGATCTTGATTTTGCTTTGTCTAGCTTGGGCAGTAATGCTACCACCACTGAAAATAGGTAAGGAAACCTGAAGTCCTACAAAACTTGTTTTAGGAAATGTGTATTGCTCCACATTTACATCATCTGCTTGCGCCTGTATTTGATATTGACCTATTAAAGAAACTTGAGGCAAATAATTTCCTTTAACAGCCGATAATTTTTGTTCTTCTTTTTCAATGGCTAAAACCTGAAGTTTAACATCGTTTCTATCATCTGTTCCGCTTTTTATTTTTTCTTCCAATACGATAAACTTTTCATTTTCGTCTTCTAAAAGTAAGGGGTCAGTAAGTTTAATAGCTGCAGCGCTATCTAATCCAACCAATTTCTTAAATTGGCTCTCGGTTACTTCGATATTGTTATTCAAATACGATATTGAAGATTTTAAATTTTCTACCGCAATATAACTTCTCAAAGTATCGACTTTCAAAGCTCTCCCTTCTGCAAACAAAGATTTGGCATCGACCAATGCCTTTTGATTTCGAATAAGGCTTTTCTCTTGCAATTGTAACTGACTTTTCATTAACTGAATTCCATAATAATCTTTAGTAACTTGATAAAGCAGCTGACTTTTCATCTCCTTAGTGGTTTCACTTTGGATTTTCTCTTCTACTTTGGCCACTTCTTTTTGACGCTTAATATTTTTGGCGATTAAAGGTTGTTGGAGCGTAATAGAAGTGTTCAAAGTGTTCAATCCACCGACACTAATATCTTGCACGGGATCTGTGGTACCTACAAATGAGCCCGGAAGAAAAATCACTTGTCGATCAAAATAATGTGAGACCATTCCGTTAAAAGCAACATTAGGTAATAATTTCCCGTGTAGTTCTTTAATAATTTCTTTGTGTCTTTGCTCCTCAAGTTTTTGAACAGCCATTTTTTTATTGTTCGCTATAACTAATTCTTTTGCATCTTTTAAAGATATATTGGTGGTTTGTGCTACCAAGAATTGAGTTGAAAGGAAAGTCAAAAAAGACAATACTATTTTATAAATTAATGTTTTCATACTCCTCTTTTTTAAATTCATTATTATTTTCTAACGGCACGACTGGTATTTCTTCGACAGTCTCTTTTACTTTACTTGATGACAAAGAAGAATACACCGCAGGAATAATAAATAAGGTTAATATCCCCGCAAAAAGTAAACCTCCTACAATTACAATTCCTAAAGATTGTCTGCTATTAACTGTTAATGCAATAGGCAATGCCCCAAAAATCATTGCTAAAGAAGTCATCAAAATGGGTCTAAATCGTTGCACTGCAGCTTGGGTAGCAGCCTCAAATTTTGACATACCTTTCGCTTTTAAATCATTGGCAAATTCCACGATCAAGATTCCGTTTTTAGTAATCAATCCCACTAAAGTGATAATTCCAATTTGGCTGAACACATTCAAACTTTGGTCAAACCAATACAAACTGATAAGTGCTCCGGTTACAGCCATAGGAACGGTTAACATAATAATAAGAGGATCGCGAAGACTTTCGAACTGGGCAGCTAGGATTAAATAGATAAGTAGTAAAGCTAAAATTAAAGTGAATAAAATATTGCCTTGACTTTCTTCAAAATCACGTGCTTGGCCGGATAAAGAGGTTTTAAAGGTTTCGCCTAAAACACTTTTTTTAATACTTTCCATTTCGCGAATTCCTTCCTCTAGACTCACACCAGGCGCCAATCCTGCAGAAACGGTAGCGGAAGTATATTGATCGTAACGATAAATTGCTGCCGGACTGATACCTTCCTCAAACGTAACCAGATTGTCAAGTGAAATCATATCACCTTTAGCCGATCTCACATTGATTGATTTTAAATCACTCAGGTCATTTCGCTGTTCTTTTTCTACTTGACCAATAACTTCATACTGTCGGTCGTCTTTTAAGAAATAACCATAACGTTGTCCAGAAAGTGACAATTGTAACGCCCTCGAAACTTCCTGAATAGAAACTCCCATCAAAGCCGCTTTTTGACGGTCTATATTGATTTTGATTTCGGGTTTATTCATTTTTAAATCACTATCAACAAACATTAGTTTTTTACTTTGACGGGCAGCATTTAAAAACTTTGGCAATATTTTATTGAGTGAGTCTAAATTCTGAGCTTGTAAAACATATTGAACGGGCATACCGCCACCATATCGAGTACCAATTGTAGGAGGCATGTAAGGAAACAAAAGGAATTTTCTAAAATTACCCGATGCTGCACCATATTTGTTATAAATGTCTTGGACAGACGATTTTCTTTCCTTAGGATCTTTTAGATAAATTGTTTGAACAGCCACATTTACTGGCGCCGGTGCCGGTATAAATGAAATAGCGACCATTGAATAGGTTTGGTAAAGTCCGTCAGTAGAATCATTGACAAATTTACCTACCTCCAACATATTTTTCTTCATATAATCATATGAAACACCTTCTGGAGCCACAGCAATCAGATTTAAATTGGAACGGTCTTCAACAGGCGCTAATTCTGACGGAAGCGATTTCCCTAAAAAGTAAATTAATCCGCCTGCAACTACTAAGAATACCCATGCTAACCATCTTCGCTTCATAAATGCGGTTAACAAGTTTTCATAGCCTTTATTTAGGTTAACAAAAAACGGTTCTGTTTTGCGGTACAACCAATTGTGCTTATCTTGTTTTTTCAACAAATAAGCACTCAACATTGGAGACAAAGTCAATGCTACAAAGGCAGAAACCAATACTGAACCCGATACCACTATGGCAAATTCTTTAAATAGCTGTCCGCTAATACCGCCCATAAAAATGATAGGCATAAAAACCGCTGCTAATGTAATAGTAGTGGAAATGACGGCAAAATAAATTTCTTTCGAACCAGCAAAGGCAGCCTGCACAGGTGTCATACCTTCCTCCACTTTCTTGTAGATATTCTCAAGGACGACAATTGCATCATCTACCACCAGACCAATGGCCAGCACCAATCCCAGAAGTGTCAAAACATTAATAGAAAATCCTGCTAAATACATTATAAAAAACGCCGACAAAATAGATACAGGAATAGCCAATACAGGAATAATTGTGGAACGCCAATCTCTCAAAAACAAGAAGATAATCAGTACCACCAAACCAAAAGCAATGAACAAGGTTTCCTCTACTTCTTTTATCGACTCTCTAACAGGTTTAGTAAAGTCAAAACCAACGATTAATTTATAGTCTTTGGGCACTTCTTTTCGCAATTGATCCAATCTTTTATAAAACTCATCCACCACCTCAATGGCATTGGCACCTCTTTGAATTTGAATAGCTACTCCAACGCCTACACGATTAGCATTATTAGTTCCATTTATGATGGCATTGCGCTCGTTCATTTCTCCCAATTCTGCAAATCCTACATCTTTAAGTCTGATGATAACATTATCGGTTTGTTTAATAATCATTTTATTGAAATCCTCTACGGAAGTTAATCGACCGATGGATCGCACACTCAATTCATTACTATTGCCTTCAATTCTCCCCGAAGGCAAATCAATATTCTCGCGCAACAATGCCAAACGAATATCTTCTGGAGTCAATTTTACAGCTGCTAATTTAATAGGGTCAAATCGCAACCGCATCGCATATTTGTGGTCACCTACAATTGCTACTCGATTGATTCCAGGAATGGATTGAATTCTATCTTTAATTACCGTCGAAGCCAAGTGGCTTACTTCTTTGATATCCTTAGTATCGCTTTCTACTTCAAGAAAAGCAACCAAATTATCAGGTGAAGAAGCTTTTTCCACTATAGGTGGATCGACATCTGCTGGTATTTGATTTTTAGATTTGGATACTTTATCGCGAACGTCATTCAAAGCGTCATCTAAATTAATATCACGGTTAAATTCTACCGTAATAATACTTACTTGCTCTCTCGATTCTGACGATATGGTTCTAAGTCCATTGGCCTCTGCAATAGACTCTTCCATAGGCTTAGTAATTTTGGAAGCAATTACATCCGGACTTGCACCGGGATAAAAAGTAACTACTGATATCACTGGTGGCTCCGTTAGCGGAAATTCTCTAACACCAAGATTTTTCCACCCCACTAATCCCATAATGACTATTAGGACAGAAAAAACACCGGCCAATACCGGCTTTTTTATACTTAATGATGGTAAATTCATAATTTCTATATTTTAAATATTATTTTGAAGTGATAGCATTAACGGGCATTCCATCACCCAAACGAAGAATATTAGAAACCACAATGGCATCACCACTGTTAATTCCGGAAACAATAATAGCCTCAGATTCAGTGCGATTGGCAATAACTACCGGAGTTGATTTAGCCACACCATCGATAACGACATAAACATTATAGCCCTTATCTCCCGGAATCAACGCTTCAGATGGAATTTTGATTCCTTTCGCGCCTTCTTTACCAGTGGAGAAATGTATTTTAGCAGACATACCTCCTTTAAATTCTCCTTTTGGATTAGTTGCTACGGCTTGCACTTTTAGATTTCTATTGGCTTCATCCAGACCCGACTCGCTGGCTTTTATAATTGCCACATTTTGTTGGGTAGAGAGTTGGGTAGTAAATCCGATTATACTCCCTTTTTTTACTTGCAAAAGGTATTTTTCAGGAATTGAAAAATTAATTTTTACAACAGACTGGTCTTGTAAATTCACCAAGTCAAGACCCGGAGTTACATAAGAACCTAAATGCGCCTTAGAAATCCCAATTTGACCTGAAAAAGGAGCCCTGATTTCCGTTTTACTCAATTGAAAGTGCAGAAATTCTTCTTGCGCTTCTAGGGCTTCCAACTTCATAACCGCATCATCATATTCTTGCTTTCGGACAGATTCCATTTTCAATAGTCTTCCCAATCTTTGTTCATTGAGTTTGACAAATTTTAATTCGGCTTGTAGTTCTTTTAATTTTGCTTTAAGCTCCGTGTCATTTAACTTGTAAAGCAACTGTCCTTTACTGACATTCGTACCATCGGTGAACACAATTCGAGTAATTTTTTGAGCTGTCTCACTTACAATCGCAACCTCTTGATTAGGAACTATTGTTCCAACAACCACTTCCTCCTGATTTAAATCAGTCTCTTGTGCTACAATAACATCTACCGGAAGTTTACTCACTTCTGCGGTTTTGTTATTGTCTTCTTTTTTTAATTTTGCCTCTTCTTTTTGGCAAGAATTTAAGGTTAGCATTAAAATAATTAATGCAAAGAATACTTTCGCTATTTTGAAATTCTGTTCCATACTAAAACATTTTAAGTTAATATTATTTGACAAATATATAATGATGCTCAAGCTTTGTCTTTGCACTATTTATGAGAAGATTTCTAAAATTTTTGAACTATAAAGGCAAAAAAAAATGTCCAGTGTTGAACCGGACATCTCTCGAAATAATCAAAACTTAAAAATTAAATCAGAGCTTTAAACCTTTCAGTCTTAAGCTATTTCCTACTACAGATACTGAGCTAAGCGCCATAGCCGCTCCAGCAATCATCGGATCCAGCAGAAACCCATTGTACGGATACAATAATCCTGCAGCAAGCGGAATTCCGATTAAGTTATATATGAAAGCCCAAAAGAGATTCTGTTTGATAGTTGTGATGGTTTTACGCGAAAGTTCTAAAGCCTTCGGAATCATATTTAAATCAGAGGTAATAAGTGTCATTTTCGCCACATCCATTGCAATATCTGACCCTTTACCCATTGCAATACTTACATCCGCTTGTGCCAATGCATGGCTATCATTTATACCATCTCCTACCATTGCAACAATATGCCCTTTGGATTGTAATTCCTTTATAAAAGCAGCCTTTTCAGATGGCATTACTTCCGCTTTATAATGCTGCAATCCTACTTCATTCGCTACAGCTGCTGCCGTTTGATGGTTGTCACCAGTAAGCATATAAACTGCAATCCCTTTATTTTGTAATTTAACAATAGCTTCTTTTGAAGTCAATTTTATCTTATCTGAAATGGCAATACATGCAAGTACCTCCTTTTCATTGGCAAAATAAACTACAGTTTTAGCCTTTTTTTGCCATTCTTCTGCCCTAGAAAAAATCATCTCGTCAAAATTTATTTGATGCTCTTCAATAAGTTTTTTATTACCAACGTAATAAGTGATACCATCATAGTTTGCGCTTACACCTTTTCCTGTAATACTAGTAAAATTAGTTAAGGCAACGGCTGAAACTATTTCTTGTTTCAAATGTATGGTTACGGCCTCTGCTAAAGGATGTTCTGATAACGATTCCATAGCATAAAGTACTTGTCTGGAGTGAAAAAAATCATTTTTATTATTCTTCCATTCAATATCGCTTACTACAGGCTTACCTTCTGTGATAGTACCCGTTTTATCAAGAATTATAGCATCAACTTTGTGTGCCAACTCTAAACTTTCAGCATCTTTTATAAGTATATTATTTTCTGCTCCTTTTCCAATACCAACCATAATCGCGGTAGGAGTAGCTAAACCCAATGCACAAGGACAAGCAATTACCAAAACTGAAACAGAAGTCAACAAGGCATGCGTTAAATTGTTTTCATTCCCCAACAGCATCCAAGAAATAAAAGTAAGAATTGCAATCAATAAAACAACGGGAACAAAAATTCCAGCAATTTTATCAACCAATTTCTGAACAGGTGGTTTACTACCTTGCGCTTCTTGAACCATCTTTATAATTTGGGCTAAGACTGTATCGCCTCCTACTTTTTCAGCTTTAAATTCAAAGCTTCCTTTTTGGTTGATCGTACCAGCAAAGACTTTTTCTCCCAAAGATTTTTCAACAGGAATGGGCTCTCCGCTTATCATGCTTTCGTCCACAAATGAAACTCCTCTCATAACAGATCCATCAACAGGAATTTTTTCGCCTGGTTTAACAATGATAATATTGGCAATTTGGACTTCTGCAACAGGAATTTCTTTTTCTATATTACCAACTTTAATTCTTACCGTTTTAGGTTGCAATCCGATAAGCTTTTTTAAAGCAGAAGAAGTATTCGATTTTGCTTTTTCTTCCAACAATTTTCCTATAGAAATAAAAGCGATAATTACAGCTGCTGCTTCAAAATACACGTGCGCATGTAATCCTCTTTCGTGCCAAAATTCTGCAAAAAAAGTATTAAAAACACTAAAAAAGTAAGCGATTCCTGTGCTTAAAGCCACTAATGTATCCATATTGGCTTTGCCGTGTTTGGCTTGTTTATAGGCATTGCTGAAAAAGCTTTTCCCTAAATAAAATACCACCGGAGTAGCCAAAGCCATCATGATATAATTTCCATAAGGCATATCCATATAAAACATCCCTATAATAGCAATTGGAATAGACAATAAAATCGCTAAAATGGTTCTTTTCTTTAGTGCTTCGTAATGCCTATGTTGCTGATCTTGTTGTTCCTGAAAAGGATCTTCCGCATTTACAATTAAATCATAACCCACTGAACGGGTTCTGCTTTGTATCTCTTCGATAGTTATGCTATCAGAATATTCTATCCAAGCTGATTGGTTGGCATAATTTACGCCGGCATCTTTGACACCTTCGGTCTCTTTGAGGATACTTTCGACACTGATAGCACAAGCAGCACAAGTCATTCCAGTAACTGGAAAAGTTTGCTTGGTGAAAATATTCATTTTATCTTTTATGGGTGATGTTCTGTTTATTGTTTCCATGATTTAAAATTCTATTGTTATTATCCTGATCGAAATAATTGATTGATGATTGAAACTGTTATTGTAAAAAGGAGGTGCTTTTTCGGAGATTCTTAAAGTGGTAAGTATCGTAACCTGTATACGCTTTTAATAGTCTTGACAAATGTGAAACACTGCTGTATCCCAATTCGTCAGATATTTCAGTTAGCGATTTATCAGTATTTATTAGTTGCTCTTTAACTTTATGAATGCGCTGTGTAATGATGTGTTTTTCAAGTGTAATTCCTTCGCAATCAGAAAAAATTGTACTTAAATAGTTGTAATCTTTACGCAATTCATTACTCAAGTATTCTGAAAACTTGATTTGTCCCCTCGTTTCCGATTGCAATTCAATTCCGCTTATAACCAAACTTTTAATTTGTTCAATAAGGATCCTTTTTTTATCGGTCAACAATTCAAAACCAAATTTTTGAATCGCTAATTGAATTCGATTGCTATCTAAATGCTTGGGCAGTTGTCCCTTGAAGAATACTTCACCCAGTTTAATGGAAGTGATTTCTAAACCGATGAGCGAAAGTTCGTCGAACAATATCCATATACATCGTGTACATACCATTCCTTTAATTTGAAGTCTATTATTTACCTGCATGTCCTTTAATTTTTATAGGACAAAGTTCGAAGAAAGCCAACTTCGGCTTGTTGTAAAATTCCGGATAAGTTGTTTAAAATTTTACAATTGATCTAAAGACTTTCTTTTGTTTTCTTTGACCAACTTAAAATGAGAAGGGGTAAGACCGGTAATTTTCTTGAATTGGGTAGAAAGATGTTGAACATTGTAATAACCTAATTTATAAGCAATTTCACTTAGCGAAAGTTCATTGTAGACTAGCAATTCTTTTACCCTTTCTATTCTCTGAAGAATGAGGAACTGCTCAATAGTAATGCCGACTGATGATGAAAAAATGGAACTAATATAGTTGTAATCAATAGGGATTTGTTGAGCAATAATATCAGAATAATTTCTTTTGATATCAACTTCCTCCGTACTGTGAATAATAGTGACTATGATGTTTTTGACTTTTTCTATAATCATGGCTTTTCGATCATCAAGAACTTCAAAACCATGAGCACACAAACCTTTTTTTAAAAGTGTTATCTGTTCTTCAGACAAAGCTTCTTTGAAAGTAATTTCACCCAATTGAATAGTGTCAGCTATTAAATTATTTTTTTCTAGTTCCAGTTTGACAACCATGATACATCTCTGGCAAACCATATTTTTTATAGATAATTTCATTGCAAGCTATTTTAAAATTATATAGTTTAAAGCATTTAACAAATTTACAAAAAACACCCCTATGTCTTACTAGTGTAAACAGGCTAGAAACGTAGCTTATTTTTATCAAACTATTAGATTAATAATTCAATCCCAGTCCGAATCCAAAACCCATATCGCTGTCATAATGCGTTGTAATTCCCAGATGTCGAGTCAAAATATAACGCAAACCAGCCATGTATTCTTTATCGGTATTCCACATCAAATTCATTCGAACTCTTTTGGAAAGTGGAATATCCATTCGTTCGAACTGTATTCTGAAATTACCATCTTGGTATACCTCAGCCTGCGCTTTGATTAGCAATGGCATAGTATATTCGATACCTACACTCAAAACACCTCGTTTATCTTTGGTACTGGTTTGACCAAAAAGATTTTCTTCCATTTCACCTTCTTCCATTTTACGATAGCGCCAATCGAAGCCTACAAAAGGCATCAACCATTGCATTTTACCAAAATACCGACCAATGTGTGTTTCTGTTTCATAACCATGCATCTCAGAATAGCCTAATCGCCATTCTGTACCCAAACTCCAACGTGTATTCTGAATCATAAATCCACCGTCATTGCCATTGGTCGCAAAATCATTCTCAGCCATAATATGAAAGGCTCTATCATCAGCAAAAAGTTTTCGCTGCGCCAATTTTGGATTAGGAATCAAAGGATTCGCTGCCTGATTTTCATAAGTAAAAACACGACCCATACCACTCATCATGTGATATAAAATATGACAGTGGAAAAACCAATCGCCCTCTATGTTGGCATTGAATTCTATAGTATCGGTTTCCATTGGCATAATATCAATAATGTTTTTTAACGGTGCGTATTCCTCTTGACCATTAATTACTCTAAAATCATGACCATGCAAGTGCATCGGATGGCGCATCATCGAACCATTGTACAACACTATCCTGACATTCTCTCCTTTTTTAATCAATATTTTATCCGTTTCAGAAACGACTTTGTTGTCTAAACTCCATACATAACGGTTCATGTTTCCCGATAATTCAAAACGTAATTCTTTTATTGGACCTTCAGGAAGCGTGGTTTTATGAGGTGCTTTGAGCATTGCATAATTAAGCGTTACTATATCTGATAGTTCATTGCCGTTGTATTTATTCGGGTTGGTTTCTGTATTTTCCGGTTCAGATTTTTTACTATCCTCTCCGGTTATTTCGGGGTACATTACCACATTCATATCCATTTGATTTAGGGACATTTGCATGTTCATGTCGTCCAAATCACCGTTCATTTTCATCATGGCATTCATCATTTTCATGCCTTCAAAATACTTCAACTTAGGTAATGGGGCTGCTGGGTGTTTGGTTCCGTTACCGAAAAACATTGAAGTTGACTTAGTTCTGTCTTCCGCAGTGGCCAAAAACTCATAGGTTTTGTAGTCTTCAGGAATGGTGATGATAACATCATAAGTTTCTGAAACTGCAATAATTAATCGGTCTACTTCTATCGGTTCCACGTCATTACCATCACTGGCTACTACGGTAATCTTTCCACCAGAATAGGTTAGCCAAAAATAAGTCGATGCGCCACCATTAGAAATACGCAAACGTACTCGATCTCCGGCTTTGAATTGTGAAAATTCGTTTTGGTTTTTACCGTTGATTAGAAATTTATCATAATAAACATCACTAACATCCATGGCATTCATACGTTTCCATTCGTTGGTAACTTTTGTTAAAAAATGGCCACTGCGAATGGCTTCGGCATAACTTTGAGTTGTTCCTTTTTTAATAGCAAACCAATCAGTTGCGTTGTGTAGCATTCGATGAACATTTTCCGGTTTGATATCGGTCCATTCACTTAAAATAATGGGAATGGTTGGTAAATCATCGATTCCTTTTCTAAAACTAGTATCTTCTGTGCGTTTATTCATTATGAACGAACCATACATTCCTATTTGCTCCTGCAGCTCAGTATGACTGTGGTACCAATGCGTTCCATGTTGTATAATTGGGAATTTGTACAAATGGGTAGAATGAGCAGGAATTGGCATTTGCGTCAAATTAGGAACTCCGTCTTCTTTATTGGGCAAAAACAGGCCGTGCCAATGCATTGAAGTTTCTTCGTCTAATTCGTTATGCACATAAATTTCAGCGATATCTCCTTCAGTAAATGTTAAGGTTGGCATTGGAATTTGTCCGTTGACAGCAATGGCTCTTCTTGATTTTCCGGAAAAATTTACCACTGTATCGCGAACATATAGATCGTACCTGACTACTTTTGGTGGCTCATCTATTACCACTCTTTTTTTTACAGGAGGATTTACTGTTACTTTCTCCGTGTTTTTCATATCATATCCTTTATGCTGGTCGACTTCCTCTTTAGAGGAAGATTTAGCTTTTTCAGGCGTTTCCTTTTTAACAGATGCAATTACTTTCGGTTGAATTGACTTGGACTTTTCTTTTACCAAAGCCATTCCACATTTTGGGCACTTCCCAGGTTTGGGTGAATGAATTTCGGGATGCATAACACAGGTATAAGTTATGGGTTTTGATTGCTGCAATATATTGGCTTCAGCAATTGAAAATATAGAAAAGGCAAATATTAGTGAGAGTAGTTTTTTCATTTTTAATTAAAGTTTTAAATTTCGTAATCGTAAGGCATTTACAATTACCGACACGGAACTAAATGACATTGCCAATGCAGCAATCATAGGAGATAATAAGATACCAAAAACTGGGTATAAAACACCAGCTGCGATCGGTACACCAAGAACGTTATAGAAAAAGGCAAAAAACAGATTTTGCTTGATGTTTTTCATTACAGCATGGCTTAAATTTTTAGCTTTTACAATGCCTTGTAAATCGCCTTTTACTAAAGTAATTTTGGCACTTTCTATGGCTACATCTGTTCCTGTTCCCATTGCAATTCCAATATCGGCTTGTGCCAATGCCGGAGCATCATTTATGCCATCACCAGCCATCGCTACAATTTTGCCTTCTGCCTGTAATCTTTTAATTTCTTTGAGTTTGTCTTCGGGTAAGCATCCTGCTTTATAAGCCGTTAAGCCCAATTCATCAGCCACTGCTTTGGCTGTATTGACATTGTCACCAGTTAGCATAATTACTTCGACACCTTGATTCATAAGTTCTTTTATAGCTGCTGCACTTGAAGTTTTTATAGCATCGGTAATCGAGACAAAACCTACTGCAACCCCATCAATTGAAATGTAAGAAACTGTTTTTCCCAATTTTTGTTCGGTTAAAATTTTGTTTTCTAAATCATCAGAAACTGTTGCTTTGACTTGCTCCATTAGTTTTTTATTTCCCAATGCAACTTTTTTATTGGTCACTGTTCCTGTAACTCCTTTCCCTGCAACGGCTTCAAAATCTTTAACTTCAATTAATGAAATGAATTTTGTTTTAGCATAATTCACAACAGCTTGTGCCAATGGATGCTCGCTATATTGGTTTAAGGAAGCAATGCTTTGTAATAAGTCATCATCCTTATTATTGGTTGAATAAATTTTTTCAACCGATGGTTTGCCCTCGGTAATGGTTCCTGTTTTATCAGTTATCAAAACATTCACCTTATTCATGTTTTCTAAAGCTTCAGCATTTTTAATTAAAACTCCCGATTGAGCACCTTTACCAACACCTACCATTACTGACATAGGAGTTGCTAACCCCAAAGCGCAAGGACAGGCAATAATTAAGACTGCGATTGCGTTTATAAAACCATAGGTCAAGGCGGGTTCCGGACCAAACTGTGCCCAAATGAAAAAGGTAATTACAGATATGATTACAACGATTGGCACAAAATATTTAGCGATGCTATCAGCTAATTTTTGAATTGGTGCTCTTGAACGACTGGCATCATTTACCATTTGCACAATTTGGGAAAGCAAGGTTTCAGAACCTACTTTTTCCGCTACCATCACAAATGATTTATTGCCGTTGATTGTTCCAGCTATTACATTATCATCTTTCTTTTTGTCGACAGGTATCGGTTCTCCTGTAATCATCGCTTCGTCTATACTACTTTCTCCATCCGTTATTTTTCCATCCACAGGAATTTTGTCTCCGGGTTTTACTCGTAGCAAATCACCTTTTTTGATATCGTGAATAGAGATTACTTTGTCGCCTCCATCAATAACCAAAGTAGCTTCAGTAGGTGCCAATTTTAATAATTCTTTTATTGCTCCACTGGTTTGACTGTGCGCTCTCGCTTCGAGTAATTGTCCTAACAAAACTAAAGTTAGAATTACTGTTGTAGCTTCGAAGTATAATAGTACTGTACCGTGTTCTGTCTTAAATTCATTTGGGAAAATATCGGGAAAAAACATTCCTACTAAACTAAACAGAAATGCTACACCTGTTCCAATTCCGATAAGGGTAAACATATTTAAGTTCCAAGTAATGATAGATTTCCATGCCCGGACAAAGAAAATCCAACAGGCATAAAAAACCACTGGAAGTGATAATATTAATTGCACCCAATTCCATTTTGAGGTATCCATTATTCTTAATAAAGGATTGTTATGTGCCATTTCTATCATGGCAATAGCGAAAATGGGAATTGTAAATACGACCGCTATTTTCATTTTTATAACTAAATCCTTATATGTCTTTTGGTCTTCAGTATCACTTGGATTCATAGGTACTAAGTCCATTCCGCAAATAGGACATGAACCCGGAGTTTCACTAATTACATCGGGATGCATGGGACAAGTATATAAAGATTTGCTGTCTGTTAGTTCCGGTGCTTTTACTAAATCCATTCCACATACAGGACAGTCTCCTGCTTTGTCATAGACTTTTTCGCCTTCACAATGCATTGGACAATAGTATTTGCCGTTTGCATTAATGGGAACAGTCATTTCTTTTTTATCGCTATGGGAAGGCGAAGTGCTACAAGATTTTGCTGTAGCCTCATTAGTTACTGACTCTTGCGGCATTTTACCATTAGTCATTTCTATGGTGTATTTTCCAACGGCGGTTAATGCCTCCTGTAGATGTGCTGTTGGAAGGTGTTTTTCCATAGTTATAGTGGCTATGGGTGGCTTTAATGAAACTTTCGCTTCAATACCCTCAATAGCATTCAATGCTTTTTCGACATTGGTGCGACACCCATCGCAAGTCATACCGGTAATGCTGTAAGAATGTATCATCTGTTATTTTATTTAATACAAATTTATACCATAACCGTTTTTTTTTCTTTGCACAATTTTGGCTTTGATTTGCAAAATTTATAAATCCTTTATTTGCTTGAGGGTTTTAAGTTTTTGAAATGGTTGAAAAGCCACATCCCTTTTAGAAATGATTGTTATCGTTTTTATTGAACAAGATAAATTAACCCTGCTTATCAACATAGCAAGGTTAATTTAAGTTTCTAGCCCAAAAATTAGGGGATTATTTACTTTCTTCCTTTTTCTCAGGAACAGGTTCTGTTAATTTCATACCGCATTTAGAGCATTTGTCATCCATTTTTCCTTGTACTTCGGGATGCATTGGACATGCATACATTTGTTCGTGATTTTCCATTGTTTTATTTTTATCGTTCATCATTGTACTATCATTATCTACAATTGTACTATCGCCCATCATGTGGGAATGTTCGGTTGTAGTTTCTTTGTTTTTTTGGTTACATGAAACCAATACGAATGCCATTATTATTGCTGAAAATAATTTATATTTCATTCTATTTAGATTTAAAAAGTTAAAATTTTTATTGTAATTCACTGAAGTAAAGATAATTATATCTAGTCGGATAACTTACATTATTCACATTTAATTTATTCTATGACCTCTTTTATTTTACCACAATTAAGCATTTGTGCGCCGTAATAAGGATTTTTGATCTCTTTGGTTTCGCTTAGCCAAATAGAACCACCCTCATACATCGGACAGAAATCTTGATGCAATTTTTCGGAAGTACCAAAAACAGTCACCAACTCTGAAATAGTATTGCTTAGCTGTTGAAAAGCCTTTCTTTGTTTATCAAGTTTACCGCTGTTGGTTGCAATTACTTTAATATGTTTTTTAGCTTCTTCCGAACTCTTAATAAACTGCGTTCTTTGCGAAGCGCTTAATTGACTGACATTGAAATTGTTCAAAGTAGTTTCCATTACTGTTGCGTATTGAGCCGTTGTTTTACTATCGCTTTTTACTAAGGCATTTTTGATTTTTAAATAACTGTTAACAATCTCTTCGGTTGAAAATGAGATTTGAGTTACTAGATTTGAGTTAATTACTGATTCATAGCTACCTTCGCATTCATCTTTGTTAAAAGATAATAATCCTAATACCAAAGAGACCAGGGAAATAATCATTGTTTCCATTCTTCTAAATTTTAAATGTTACTGCTTTTTCTTAGTCTAGATAGATTCAGACTTTCACAGTACAAAATTCAGTAGAAGTCAGCTGATGGGTTTTGTACAATTCCTGAAATGATGTATAAAATTTTCTAATGCTGACTTAACAACTTTGAAAAATGTCTTTATAGCTTGGTTTTCCCTTTACAGCTTTAATATCTTACCATTAAATCAGGATTAGTCACAACATAAAATTGAATAACTTATTGAAAGAAGTAATAAGAATATAATAAAATAATTCAATGTCAATAAGTAGAAGACATTTTGTCCCATTTAGTCCAATCAAAGTAAAATTTCGTATGATCGGAATTAAATGACTAAGTATATATACTCCCATCCATTTATGATAATAGATACATTTTTAAAACAGTTTAGTGAAATTATTTAATTAAATATCGATACCTTTTGGTTTAGATTTTTTCCAAATAGGAGTTTTTTAATTTAAGTTGGATGGTTTACAATCTACAACAGATCATAGCACAGCTACTTCAAGTTAGGAACGATTATATATAAAAACGGCAACATAGAAATTAAAACCTGTGAAATTGAAATAACAGATGGAGTATTGGTAAGGCAGTGTCAATATATAAAATCTTTTAATCTAAAATAAACTTAACCTTGTTTAAAATAAGTGATTAAAGAACTACTTATTTTTTATAATACTTGAAAAATGTTCCCGGTAAGTGATTCCAATCGGTATACGGGTTTTATTGATAATAATCATTGATTTTTCAATAATTTCAATATGTTTCAATGAAACGATATAGGATTTATGGACACGTTTAAATGTATTGGAAGGCAACATATTCAATGTTTCGTTCATCGGCATCAGCGCCATAATTTTACCTTTTAGGGTGTAAAACAGCATATAATTTCCGGCTGCTTCAATATACAAAATGTCATCTGTTGCTATTTTGAATGTTTTTGGACCACTTTTTATAAGCACAGATTGACTAAGAGCTTCGTTATTGACAGACACAGACATCTCTTCCTTTTTAGAAGAAGAAAGATCAAAAACCTTATTCACTCCCTTAAGAAATCGATCATATTTTATGGGTTTCATCAAATAATCCACTGCATTGAACTCATAACTTTCTGCCCCATATTCCGAATAAGCTGTAGTGAATATGATTTTTGGCAGCACAGGCAATGCCTTCAACAATTCAATACCGGTCAATTCGGGCATATTAATATCTATGAAAACTAAATCTACTGGGTTTTTTAATAAAAAATTCATGGCATTGAACGGATTGGTAAAACCTTCGACAAATTCTAAAAATGGAGTTTTTTGAATATATCCTGAGATCAATTCAAGTGCTAAGGGTTCGTCATCAATAGCGATACATTTCATAGTTGAGTTGGTTTTAGTTGTATTTCTAGATGCACCTGAAAAAAATGTTCTCCATTATTAATCTCTACTTTATGTTGGTTGGGATATAGTAGTAATAAGCGTTCTTTAACATTTTTCATTCCAATTCCTGAATATTCTTTATCGGTTCCAACAGGACTGTTATTCTTTAAATTTTTCGTTTCAAGTATTAATGTATCATTAATCAAAGTAATTGATATTGATATTTCTGCTTTCTTACTTAGCATTATCCCGTGTTTAAATACATTTTCAATGAATGGTATAAGAATCATTGGGGCTATTTTTAAATTTTGATAATTTCCATTAACATCATATTTTACCCGATTGGCAATTTCAGATGACAGTCTTTGAAGTTGAAGATTAATAAAATTATCGATATAATGCAGCTCCTTTTCAAGTATCACTTTATCTTCATTGCTTTCGTACAACACATAACGCAATAGCCCAGATAGTTTTTCTATAATATCTGCAGTAGTCTCATCATTACTTTTAACTGCACTGGCAAAAGCCATATTTAATGTATTGAAAAGGAAATGTGGATTAATCTGAGCTTTCAGATATTTCAATTTATCGCTGGCAAGCTTCTGTTGTAATTTATTGCTGATTACCCAATTTTTGCCAAGCCCATAGGCTAAAGATAATGATAAAATAAATGTTTTTGTTTGAATGTTAAGCAAAACATCTGAAACGAAAGATTCCTTTTCGCTCGAAAACAAAGATATCAAGTATAAATGATCTAATAGACTATTTGCTAAGACAACACCAACATAAAGGGCAATTAATAGCGCAATATACAACTTGTAACGTTGCTTTGAAAAAAAATGAGGAATGAGATATAACGCATTAAAATAAAACAACATTATACTTAAGCAGGTACTCCATACCATAGGGAAATAAATACTTCCGTCCTGTTTTCGGAAAGCCCCGAGAGTTCTAACTTGTAACCATATAATTATAAAAAATGAAACCCAAATAAGAAAATGTATTATGGGCTCAATCTTAGCGTTTAGCTTGATTTCTTTTAACATTAGTAATCATTTAAATTGTAAATATACTGAGTAAACAATAAAAAGTTGTAATCATAAACGCATAATTATTTGAATTGCAGCTATATCTATTTGAAATGTATTCATCCATGAAAATTAGTCAGTCCAATTGTTTTTTTAAACATATAAATAATTGTTTTTTTTCTGCAAAATTTAATGAGGAAGTTTGTCCTAATAATTTTAAACTACTTTATTATGAAAACAAAAACTTATACTTCAGTTATCCTACTATTTATTGGATTTCTGTGTAATTCACAAAATCAAAAATCAGATGCTTTAGAAGGGTCATGGATGGGGAGAACCGAAACAAAAGAACCGTCCTGGTCAGAATTAGTGCTTTTTAGATTTGAATTGAAAAAAAATGAATTCAAAGGCTATATGGATTTTCCAGATAAGAGGCTTAAAAACATCCCACTAGACAAAGTGTGGCGGGTTAAGGATAGTGTTTTTGCTGATGCAAGAATATCACTAGGATGGCCAGATTCCGCGCCATTGATTTTTAAAGGAATAATTAAGCAAGGAGATTCGATTATTGAAGGAGTATGGGGCGGACATTCGCCATTAAAGTTAAGTCAAACAAACTTTGTTTTCAACCTTAAAACAAATACAAATCCCCAAGTGACAGGTTATAAAATAATCAAATTAATTGAAAGCACTCCCATAAAAGACCAACAAATCACTGGTGATTGTTGGAGTTTTGCCACTACATCTTTCATTGAAACCGAGGCCATCAGGCTTGGTAAAAAACCAGTAGTACTGAGTCCAATGTTCTATGTTATACCTACTTATATTAATAAAGGAGAAAATTATATAAGAAGAAACGGAAGTAGTTTTTTCAGGGAAGGGGATTTGACGTTCAGCGTACTCAAAGCATATAAAGATTTCGGAGCTATTCCAGAAAATGTTTATTCCGGAAAAAATGATACGGATAGTAAACACGACCATACCGATATGAATAATGCCCTATTGGAGAAAGCTAAATTTTATAAAAACACTCATGGCGATCTGACTCCTGAGCTTTACAGAAATGACATGAATAAAATCCTAACAGAAACTATGGGTGAGGTTCCATATAATTTCACTTACGATGGAAAGCAATTTAATACCATATCTTTTGCAAAAGAAAGGATTGGAATAAATCCAGACGATTATGTAGAAATTACATCCTTCAACCACCATCCTTTTTATTCAAAGTTTAATTTAGAGATTGAGGCAAACTGGGATAATAATCAATATTTAAATCTTCCGTTAGACGATTTTAGCACCCTAATTGATAATGCACTGCTAAACAACTATTCCATTTGTTGGGATGGCGATATTTATGAAGGATTCAACGATGGCTTCGCAGTTTTAGACCCAAAAAGAATTGTTAATCAAAATACTAGACAGGAAGCATTTGACAATCGTACAACTGAAGACGTGCATAATATGCATATTATTGGTATGGCCGAAAACGAAAAAGGGGAAACATTTTATATCATTAAAAATTCTGGTGATGCGAAAGATTGCGGAGGGTATCTTTACATGTCGAGATCCTATTTACTTCAAAAAACCATTTCGGTAATGGTTCATAAAAATGCCATTCCAAAAAGAATTAAAAAGAAAGTAGCAAAGAGTATTTAAAGTTACAGAAAAAATAAAATATAAATATATAGTATAAAATATATGGTTTAACAATTGTCTTATTATGAAATCTTTATCTCTAAAAATAGTAATCAGGAATCTATTGGACATGCTAATTTAGCCATCATAGAAAGTAAAGAAATAATCTTAATTTTAGCCTATGAAACAAGTCCGAAAAATTTATGAAAAAGCTTTTGAAGATTACTTCAAAAGCTTTCTCACATTTTATTATAGGGCTATCGATTTCTAAGTCTCAGAAATGTATTTGTTCATTTAGATTGGCTAGTAATTGATTAATTTTCGGATTCAATTTTTTCTTTTTTATCTGCCTTTCGCTTTATCGCCTCTTAGAGTCATAACTGTACTAGATGCAATTGCTACAGTTTTTCCTTCTGAATTTTTTATTTCACAATTGTATACTGTAATTGTTTTTCCTGACTGAACCGGAAATGCAATAGCTTTCAATGTGTCTTTCCAAACTGGACGAAAGAAGTTGATTTTGAATTCAAGGCTGGTAAAAGTTTCACCTTCACCAACAATTGTTGAATGGGCTGTTCCAATAGCTGCGTCTGCTAACTCGCATAGTAAACCTCCGTGAATAGTACCTTGTTGATTACCATGAATTTGATAATCAGCATATATCTGAACTGTTGCTTTACCGAAATCAACTTCTGCTATTTCCATTTTTAAGGTTTTTGAAATTGCAGTTGGGTATTTCATGCTGGTAGTTGTATCTTCAGTTAAAGCACCTACTATCATTTTTTTTATATACTCTAAAACAGGAATTTTATTCATCTTATTTGTTCAATTAATAGTATGAATAACGTCCCGGCGCTTGGCGAGGTTGGGGATTAAGGAAGCCTTATTTTTCGGTTAAAGACTAAACTCTGCAAATACATGCCCAACTTTAAATCAAGCCTGAAAAACCCAATCTTGCCAAACTGCTGTTAGCTTTTTGTTTTTTATACTTATTTTAATCCCGAAGCGTCGGGATAGTTTTTTATGAGATTGCGCAATAGCTCATTATGTTAGGCGAATGGCGCGTCCTTTAGGCAAAAGGTGTTCGCGCCTTTTGCCTGCGGTTTTCGGTTTGGCGATGTGGCCCATTTTAGCACAAAATCTCAACAAAATTCCTAATATTTAGCCTTGCAGAAATGTTTCATAAAAGCACTTAAGCCGCCATATTGCCAAACCGCTATTTGCGGTTCTTTGTTTTATTCTTTGGTAAGTCCCATTGCTTGTCCGATGAGAAATGTGTCTGTATACTGATTGAACTCTGTTATCTTGCCGTCGTTTACTTTATATTCACAGGCAAAATCAGATTTCATATAATTTCCCGTTGCGTTAAAAGTTCCTTCGTAAAAACCAATAACGAAAACTCCATCACCACTGTCAATGTAACGGGTAATTGTTGCTTTCCAATTTGTCCAATTCTGTCTGAACCCGCCAAAAACTTTTTCAAACACTGCGTCTGCTCCGATATGTTGTCCACCACCAGGAAAACCTTTCATTTGGTTCCACTTTATGTTTTCGTCAAATATTTGTCTGATTGCATTGTTGTCTTTGGTAGCAAAAAGCTCATACATTTTTTTTACTGTTTCAATATTTCCCATTTTTTCTGATGTCATTTGATTTGAGTTTATAATTGTTGTAGTCTGGTTATTTTGCCCGTTTGCCAGGGTAAGGCAAAATGAAAATGCTGTTATTAGAAGTGATTTTGTCATTTCGTTTATATTTTGTTTGTTGTTGTGGTGTCCTATTATAATGACCGCTGACGGTTCTCGGCTTGGCGATGTGGCGAATTTTCAGCAAAGAAGTTCATTAGAGTTCCTAATGTTGAGCCTTACACAAATGGTTCGTAGTGCAAATCAATGCCTATGTAATTTCGTTTGGTACTGATTTGCAAAATTTTCACAAACTGGTATTAATTCTAACATACTATTTTAAATTAAATCTATATTTTTCTTTGTAATTCGCACCAATTCGTTGATAAAATTTTATCGCTTTTTCATTAAATTTAGGTGTTTGCCATTGTATTTCTTCGTATCCGTGTTGTTTTGTTATTTTTACTATTTCCGAAACTAATTTTTCACCTATTCCATAGTTTCGTGCTTGTGGTCTCAAATATAAGCAGTCCATATGTGTATAATAATTTGCATTCCAAGTTGAAAACTCAAAAGAATAAGTCGCATAACCTAAAATTTCTTGATTGTTCTGGACTATTAAACAATTAATTGCAGGTTTTTCGGAAAATAAAAAAGTAGCTAACTTTTCGGCTTTCCCATCTTTCTCAAATTCACATTTTTCAAATAATGCGTGTTCTGAACATAGTTCTATGATTTCAGCTATATCTTCTAGTTTTGCATTTCTAATTTTGTACTCCATAAATATTTACAAATCAACATTTAATACTTCGCTTAAGTAGTTCGAAAAATCCGGATTATTATTTTTCATTAATACATTTCTTATCCACGAATCTCTTTCAAAACAAATTATAGCTAATTCCCAAGTACAGGCCATAATTCCTTTATCTGAAAAGTTTGAAAATTGAGTTGGATTCTGATAAGTTGAAAAGTATGCGTGATTTTGCAACATTTCGTCATCAATCCACCAATTTGTTAGGACAAAATAACCTTCTCTACCTTCGTGAATAATGAGATTAGCTATGTCACATGTTTCTAATTCATAATTTAAACTTTTAGAAAGCCAACTTGTCAAATTTTCTTTAACTATTGCAACAATTTCATTTGGAACAAATTCATTTTTATTACTTATGCTATAAATTTTAATTTGCCAATTATCGTGTTTGTATAGCTCTAAAAATCTAATAGAACGCTTTATGTAGTCATTTTTAATTTTCATATTTGTTTTGGATTTTTGCTTTTTTTCGGTAGCTACAAGAAGTTGGCGATTTCGGAGACGAAAACTGTCTACCATCCCCGAACTTGATACGTAGCACAAAACTTAATTTAACCACTGAACCGCCAATTTCTTGTAGGTGCTGTTAGGCGTTCTTTTTAGTACATAAGTCCTTTCACCATATTTTTATTGAACTAAAATAGGTCCAAAAAATAAACAATATTTGTAAAGGAACTCTGAACCACAAATAGGTCAGACCACTTCCGTCAAACGTTCCTTTCTGATAGTCAACATGTTTTACGGCAGCGTTAATGTTTGCAGGAAGTAGCAGGATAAAGAAGATAATTAAAATCCAAGCCGAATAAACTCTAAAACTCGGAATTATCAATCCAATTCCTAATAGAATTTCTAATATACCAGTTAGATATACTATTTCAGTTTTTAGTGGTATTATGGATGGTATCATCATCGTCATACCTTTTGTAAAAGCAAAATGTCCTATCGCTGTAAAGGAAAGCATAGCACACATTCCAATTCTTGCGGATAATAACAAGTCGTATTTTTCAGTTAGTAACCTAATGGCAAGGATTGATATTAAGAAAACTGCAATTAATACTATTAATGGTTTCATTTTTTATGATTTTGTTTTTGCAAAGGTCGTCGGATTTTAAAATACTCCTAATATTTATATGTTAAGCGATTTAGTCGATGTTTAAAGGAAGTGGAATCTTCATGTGGCGGTAAATCAACTTATTTTGGCATGGCTTTATTGTGCTCTCGTTTTTATCATTAATTCAGTTTTAACCCCACTTTTGAGCCATAAAAATTTATCGTTTTGTGCTGACTTTTCGATTTCATTTTTTAACGATCTGGCGGTTTGTCTAAAGTGCCACCAACCTTCATAGTGAATTGGAATAACCATATTTGGGTTTAAAAGTTTTGTAGTTTCAATTGCCTCCTCACCATTCATTGTCACTCTTAAATTTCTTTTTAGGTAAGGGAATGCCCCAGCACCTAAATGCAAAATAGCAATATCTATGTTTTTCTTTCTTGCTAATTCATAAATGCCTTCAAAAAGGACTGTGTCGCCCGAAATATAAATACAACCGTTTTCCTGACCGTCCCATTCAATGGTGAAGCCTAATACTTTACCCATTACCTTGTCTAGTCTTTTGATGTTGGTATGCTGTGCCGGAATAGCTGTGATCTTTAATCCTTTTACACGTTTATCATTTATTTCATATTCTCCCCAATTATCCAATCCGACAGTGTTATCATTTTTCAAGCGTCTTACCGCATCTTTAGTTGACAAAACAAGTGGAACCGTTTTAATAAACTTTTTTCCATTTTTGTCTAAATTGTCGCTATGGTGGTCGTGACTGAGCAATACTAAGTCTACCATACCAATTTCATCCATTGAAAGCGCCGGATCAATATATTTTTTAGAAAAGGCGAGTGGCCTACTCACATATTGCGGAAGAAAACCATCTTTATTATCTAAAGTTGGGTCTGTTAAGATTTTGTAACCATTTATGTTTATTAAAACACAAGCCGTGTCAATATGTGTTATTGTAACATTCATTTTGCATTCATTTATTTAGTTAAAATAATAGTTCAAAATTGAACTTAATAGATTACACCACAATTGACTTTGGTCAAGAAATACGTTTGCGAATGCGACTAAGAGTTTCGGGAACTACACCGAGATAAGATGCGATAAATTTTAGAGGAATTTGAAGAATGTATTTTGGTTGTTCCCGAAGTAGTTCTTCGTATCGTTCTTGTGGTGATTTTGTTAAAAGGTTAATTTCTCTTTTGACTTTTTTTGACAAAAGGTTTTCCGTTGCTAATCGTCCTAATTTCTTTGTAATTTCACAATTAGTATATAAGTTTTGTAAATCTTTATGTGATATCGAATACAGCTGTACATCAGTTAACGCTTCAATATAAATATCAGTATCTGATCTGTCATAAAATGAATCATAGGCACAATAAAAGGAGCTTTTAAATGCGAAATCTATCGTGATTTCTTTATCCTTTGCTACAACAAAATAGCGAACGATACCTACATCAATAAAGGACAAATAGTTTTCTATTTGTCCTTTTGAAATAATTAATTCGTTCGCTTTATATTGACGCGTTTTGATACAGTTTAAAAATGGAGTTAATTGATTTTCAGAAAATCCCATCCTTTCAAAATATGTTATTAATGACTGCATTTTTTGTTGTTTATATTACCTCTACTGTTTCCAGGCTGTACGCTGGTGCGGACTAAATAAGCTGAACTTACGTTTTTGCACTGAACTCAAAGATAAAAAATAAACTTTACATGAAGGCTAAAACCCACAATAACCTAAATACTGCGTGATCGGAAGCCATTTTTACTCATTTCAATAATTTATTTCAATAATTTATTAATGATTTTCTTGAAACTCGGTTTCCAAGTCCAGGATAAAAATTTTCTGTAATTAATGAGAGTATATTGGTGATACTATTTTTCACTTGCTCTAAATTGTCGTTAAATGGGGATGTTTCATTGCTGAATTAAAAGCTATACCACCAAGAAGTATTCCTGACGAAGTTAAATCAATTATGATAGCCTCTCCATTTTCAAGTACAACTGATAAATAAGCTGGTTTATGCCCTGGCCTATGAATAATTTTTGCATTTATTCCATAAATTTATAAATCATAGGCTTCATTACCATATAATACAATGTTTGGTTATCTTGGTCTGCTGGAAGTTTCTATTTTCAGGAATTGATTAAGACCAATATGACCTAATAGTGTTGACGGCGCAAAAACGATATTTGAATCGGGTACTTTTGTTTCCGTATTGATTGCATTTCATCTAAGCTAAGTGATAATGGAAGGGAAAATTACTTAGATGTTGCCACTCCTTCCCAACGCTCCAAAAAAAATTACTGGCACAGTTTTTAGAAAAAACACTTACACTGCGTGACTCGCGCCAGTAATTTTTTCCCCCAAGCTGTGTTACATAATTGAGTATTATAATTCATCACAAAGCTTTTATATTGTTTTTTTTGTTTTTGCGATGAAGTTATAATATCATTTATGTAAAACAGCCGCTCGGCCAACGCGCCGGTGGTTTGCTCCAGAACAACTTCTTGAGCGGCTGTAAGAACATTGGTCATCCCGAGCGCAGTCGAGGAACAGCCGCTCAAGAAGCTGCCCTTCACAAACCACTTATATACCTCACGAAGAAATTATATCTTTAAATTAACGATTCCTTCTCGCTGATAACTTATGATGGTTTTAGCAACTTGGTGTTGAAATCGGTAGTTTTTGCATTGATTTTGTGAGTAGAAAAAATGGCTTTGAATTGTAGTGGTTTTGCCTAGGGATAAAGCCATTTTTTCTACACACAAAATCAAAAAGCCAGCAAGAGTATCGTTTTTTTATTTGCCACAAAATAAGCAGTAATTCCTTTTCCGGAAAAGCAGCTGCCATACCGTCCTGATATAAATTCTTTCTCCTTTAGCACTCTCAACACTATATCAGGCACCAGCTTTTCCACAAAAGCAATCAGAAAACTCCAGTAAGCAAATAAAAAAACAATACACTTGCCTGCGCTACTGCCCCATCGCACTAGGTATTATTATGCATTGTTTTTGTGAGTGCAGACCATTACTTGCAAAGTTGATTCCTGAAATATAAGATTCCAATAAAGTAATGGTCTGCACACACAAAATCAAGTCCAAACAAGAGTATGGATTTTTAAAACCGAAAAAGATTTGGAATGGTGGTTATAGTTTTTTTCTGTTTTAAAAATCCATACCCTTTCCAAAAAATTCCTCTTTTAAGAAAACTTTTTTTTGATCGGTTAGTAATGGAAAAACCTCGGTTAAAAAGAAAATAAAAAAATAAAAAAAAGAAGGCAAAGGTAAGTTCCAGGTTTACAAAAAAGCAAGTTCAAGCCTCCGGTTTTTGATAAAATCTCCACCCATTCGGGTAGTATTTTATCAAAAAAACTTGCATTTTTGAAACCTTCCACTTGAACGAATGGCTTTCTTTTTTTCTTTTTTTTCTTTTGAAAAATTTTATGGGGCGAAGCGTAGCGAAGCACATAGATAGTTCAACGGAAAATAAATGAAAATTGAAAAGCGAATCAATTTTAAATCCGAAGCCATGACCAATTTTATCATCAAGACCCACCGAAAAGACACCCTTTACAACAAACCCCATTTATTCATTCTTAACAAGGGGATGAACAGCGGAAAACCCCAAGACGAGCCTTTCACAAACAGCTTTGTTATCATTTTTTCTGAGGAAAAGGACCGTGAAGACATCTTCCTAGTTGCATACAGCCTGTGGAAAACAAAATTTTGGTTCCCACACCTTTGCGGTTCAGTCATCCCATTTTTGACCCTTACAGACTTCAAAAGGGAGTTCAATCCGCAATCCAGTTTGATGATGGTGGAACACGAGCAGCACCTCAAAAATGTGGAAGCGCTCAAACTGTTGGAGCAAAAAGAAAAACAACGCAAAGAGGACATCTGCCTCATAAATGACATCCGTAATGCCATTTTATACCGCTATTGCAGGAAATAATCATCAACTAAATTTATTAATATGGGACTATTTATTTTATACCAAACCGACAAATGGAAATCCAAGGCTTCAAGAGTATGTTTTGGAATTTTCGACAGCAGAATCAAAGCAATCGAATCTGCAAAATGGAATGAACTTTTCTCTTGTAACTCCGAAGTGGTAATTATAGAGATAACAATCAATGAATTTAAAGAAATTTAGAAATGAGGACAAAATTTAAAAGTCAAGGCTATCTGCTTCTGACAACGGGCAATGATCGAATTATTGCAATAATTAGTTGCAAACCAGGTTTGCGGACTATCAAGAAAAAGCTAATTCAAGCCATTATGGATGATTTCGATGCAAACAAGACCGTATACTATTGACAGATACCACAATTATCGAAAATGAAGTGACGACAATTATTAAAGCCCGAATTAATTCCGATATTGGCTGCTTTGAAGAATACTTTAAACTAATAAATATGCCTGCTTATTGAAAATAAAAAAGCCCATTCCTTGCGGTTTGGGCTTTCATTTTGTCTAATCCAAACCCCGATAGCTATCGGGGCACAACTAAAATTAGACTATTTTTTGTGCTTCTTGATGAGGTATTTGAGTGTCATCGATATAATAAAACTGACAATCGCTCCAAGAGAAGCTAATATAATAGTTTTAAAAACATCTTCCGAATGCAAATTCGGCAATACACTCAAAAATGTGCCTCCAGCTGTACCCATCAGGGTATGATTACCGGTCGTCATCCTCGTTAGCCATTCTGGGCTCGTCGAAGGAGGGAAGAATCGCTTCCCCTGTGGTCAGTTGGCTTACAGCCGATACCACACCACCGGCAACAGCCAAATAACCTCCTACAGTGGTCACCACGAGCGGCAAAGCTATGGGTGCAGCCAGAATCGTTCCGCCCACGGCAGCCAATGCCAACCCTATATTTCGAAGCACTTTAAAAAATTTCGGTGTGGGAGCTTTTACCCGTTTTACAATATTCATCTCTTTACATTTTTTTCTTTCATCCCTCCATAGTCAGGAATCCTGATTGAACAATCAATTCAACACTTTCTTTGTTGTCCAAAGCTTTATAAACCAAGTCTTTTAACTTGTTAAAAGCTTTTCTTGACATCAGGCCTAAACCAGGTCCAGAAAGTTTCGTTACGGGAGCAATACAACCATTCAATTCTCTTTGAGCATTATTGGCAGGATGAAACAAAATCAAGCTTCTGTTTTTAATGTTTACTATTTCCAAATGCCATTTAAACTTGTTGCTGTACCGATTTTTTATAAAATATTTCCCCTCCGGAATGCAGGAAACCTTCGTTTCGTTATTCTTCCAAGGCAATTCAATCGTGTTGCAGATAAATTTGCCCTCGCATTCGAGTTTACCATTGGTTCCATCAGGGAAATAAGTTCTTGACAGCCACAAAACCATCCTACAAGCCACTCACCTGAACCAATGCCAATGGGTTGTATGCACCATTTTTCAATGGGTACATTTGACCATTCACTTCTTGGTAAAACTCGACACCCAAAGCCAAAAACAAGGGTTTAGTGCTGTTTGGAGTCACGGTATTGACCTGATTGATGGCAACCGTAGCCACGGAATCCCAAGGTAAAACAGCAGTTTCTGAATGCGCTTCAACAAAAGTTTCAGTTTCAAAATCAATCTCGGCACCAGCCGAAATAATCTTGAAGTGAGTAGTGCCACTAGGGGCAGCAATCATGTTTGCAGGAACAAAAGGATCAATATCGACGGTAATCTCACCGGAAACGCGGTCAATTGCTCCCACATAAGGCGCAAACAAACTCGTGCCCAGTTTTCCCCTGATGTTGAATTCAAAACCGGTAAGCAATTCCGCCTCACCATCAATCACGTTTCGCAACCCTCTAACGCTCGTCACGTCAGCCTGGATCACTTTGACCATGGCTTGGGTCAATCGACTCACCATTCTACCATCGGCAGTATTCAAGAGCAAAGCCCTCAAGGCCGTTCTCAAAATCTTGCCAGCTGTACCTGCTCTACCAAATTCCGAACCGTTTTCACGCGTTCTTTGGAACGCAGGATCATTCTTGATTCTGCTGGCATCGATGCCTCCTTTTTCACGTGCCAAATGCCCGTCTTGGGTTTTGTAAAAGGTAATATCCCCGATAGTACCTTTCAATTTAATTATGCCTTTTTGTCTTGCCATAATTTCTGAAATTTAAATTAACAATCATTTTTTCCTTTCATTCCGAATATTCGTTGCAACTAAATCTTGAATGATTTCAAACAAAGTTTCCACTTTTCAAAACACATTTCAAAAGGAGGATGTCAATAACAGTACAAAAACGACTATAATTGCCTATTTAAATAACTTATTCATACCTTAGTTTTTATAACTTTGTAATAAAAAATAGGACGGGACAGATAGCAAGGTGAGGTTACTCATAGCCATACCAAAGGCATAGATAATGTATTAAAACTAGATAAAAGTGATAGGAAGTAACACTAGGGTATGTATTTATCCCAAAGATGTACAACGTATTACAGGTAAAACATACAGACAAGCAAGATTGTATTTGAACAAGGTCAAAGAAAACCTCAACAAAGAGCCACATCAATTCGTTTCCATTGAGGAATTTTGCAGCTTTTCAGGACTACAAATTGAACACGTTTTACGCTGTATAATTGGATAGGTTTTGATGCTTCAACGAAGCTCTAGAGCAGTTCTATAATCATTGGAAACCAGTTCAATAAGTAGTTCAAATAGTAGTACAATCTGTTGGATTATAAAGAATTAATGACTAAATTTATATCAAATATTATTTGACGTTCTTTACTGGTTTTTACTAGTGACCTATTTAATGACCTATTGAAACATATTACCGCTAAAGCCTTATAAACACTAGCATAAAAAGAGAGATACAAATCCCTCTTTCTCCGCGAAATTAAAACCCTAACAATTGATCATCAATTAGTTAGGGTTTTTTGTTTCTAGTTTTAGCCCACATTTAGCCCACAGTTCATCTTTTTTTTTATATTAATTTTAAAATAAAAAATAGAAATTATAAAAGACTCTATCTCAATCAAACAAATTGTAATTGATTTCATTTACTTCAGAGAACAACTAAAGGAATTTTTTAAAGATAGAATATAAGCCGATTATAGAGTTCATACTTGCTAAAGATTATTTAAATTATGATTTACATTCGTTGCATTTATGATGCTGAAAAACTATTTTCTAGAGTATCATAACTCAATCTAAAGCATTATTCTAATTATATGATGAGGTTTTTGCAGATAGAGGTATCTCCTTTTTTGATTTTCTACTAATTTCGGGTATTATTTTATAATTTATTTACAATATTCGCTATTTTGTTGATTAAAATATAGCAATATGAGTGATTAGGTAAATAAAATTCAATAAAATAAGAAAATTTATTTTTTTGTTTCAATTTTTTTTTTACTTTTAACAAAAATTTAAAGACCTATATTTTGATTTCAAGAAAAATTAATACAGTCATAAACACAAAATCTCTTTCCTTAAGAGGACTTCAACCTATCTTCAATTGTTGAATATAAATTGATATAAAGACTCTGCCTCATAGAGTTTCACTTCGATCAATTTAGTTTTATGTATTTTTTAAAATTTCTTAAACATAACCAATGAATTTCACCAATTTAAAGCTCGTTTGTATTGATTGCAAATCATTTTACCTAAAAGGATTGCAACCAATATTCAATTGTTAAAATAGTCTCCTCTCAGTTTACAGATTGCTATACCAAATGCGGCTCCTTTTTAGGTTCAGTCAGCGTATATCTATTATCAATTTTATTAAATTTTAAAAAATAAAAAAATGAAATTCAATAGTAAATTAATACTGTTTGTTGTGTTGTTGACATGTATATCAACCTACGCACAAAAAACCATAACAGGAATCGTTATCGATAAAGAAAATAAGCAACCAATTCCTGGAGTTAATATTAGTGCTCTCAATTCTAAATCAGGTACTATCTCTAATTTTGATGGGAAATTCAAATTAGACGTGCCAGAAAACGCAACAACAATCGAAGCTTCTTTCATCGGTTTTCAGAACCAAAAAGTAACTTTAAATGAAAATTCTAACTATACTATTATTATGAGCTCTGGACAAGATTTAGAGGAAGTAGTAGTTATAGGTTATGGAAAACAATCCAGAAAGGACATTAGTACGAGTCTTCAATATATTAAAGCTGAAGATTTACCCCAAGGTACTACCTCAAGTTTTGAGAATACATTGCAAGGACAAACAGCAGGTGTAAATATCAGCTCCTCATCGGCTACGCCAGGTAGCGCTGTTAGTGTAAACATCCGAGGGGTGTCTTCCATATCAGCAAGCAGTCAGCCATTGTACATTATTGATGGTGTGCCAATGGTATCTAGAAATAATTCAGCATTGAATGCAAATATTCAACCTGTCAATCCTTTGGCTGATATAAATCCAGCAGACATCGAATCATTTTCTATTTTAAAAGATGCAGCGGCAGCAGCCATTTATGGATCTAGAGGTGCTAATGGTGTTATATTAATTACCACAAAAAGAGGAAAAACAGGCGTAAGTTCTGTTAATGTAAATTATTACTCATCGATTTCTGAAATCACTAATTATCCAAAAATGGTGGATAGTAATAAATTTAAAAGCTTCTTTAACACAGCTGCTGAGTTTGATGGTTTAGGTGCTGATTATTTTGATTGGATTGATACTTCAAAAGGCATTAATACCAATATTTATGATGAAATTTTCAGATTAGGAGTTGCTCAAAATTTAGATTTGAGTTTGAAAGGCGGTAATGAAAAAACTAGTTTCTATGTAAGTGGAAATTATTTTAACCAAGATGGTATCCAAATAGGGCAAGGTTTTAAACGATTAAGCGGTCGTTTAAATTTAGATCATGCCATTAATGATAAATTTAAAGTTGGAAATACTTTATTTGTTACTCGAAGCAATCATCAAAGAACCATAGGCGAAAATGATGAATACGGTGTTGTCATCAATGCTCAAGGTTGGGATCCTACTCAACCAATATATAAAGAAAATGGTGATTACACCAATCCTTTTAAATACAATACTTGGTGGCCTTTAGAAAATCCAGTGCAAATTGCCAATGAATATAAAAACATTTCACAATCGACACGTGTTCAGGGTTCTACTTATTTAGAATGGAGAATTATACCAGATCTAAAGTTCAAAACTGCTTTGTCTATGGATTATTCAAACTTAGTAGAAAGTTCATACGTACCATCTGGAACTAATAAATCTAAAACAGGAGAAGGTATTTATGCTACTTATGAAGAAACCAATTGGTTAGTAGAGAACACTTTAAACTACAAAAAACAATTTGGAGAAAAACATAATTTTGGCACTATCCTAGGTTGGACATTACAAGGAAATCAGGCCTTGTTTTCAGATCAATCAGGTGTTGGTTATGCTACAAATTCTACTGCTAGTATTTCAGCAGCAAGTACTATAACTTCTAGTACTTCGGGAAAAAATCAATATGGCTTGCAATCTTTTTTTGGAAGGGCTGATTATGTCTATAATGACAAATATATCGCTTCATTTACAGTAAGAGCTGATGGTTCATCTCGTTTTGGAGAAAATAACAGATATGGTTATTTTCCTTCAGGATCCGTTGCTTGGAGAGTAAACAAAGAAGATTTCTTCAAAATCAAAACGATTTCTGATTTTAAAATTCGAGCTAGTTACGGTATTACGGGAAATCAAGAAATAAGCTCAAATTGGAAAGGTACTTATTCATTAAATGCTAATTATAATGGTGTTCCAGGTATAGCTCCTAGCCGCTTGGGAAATCCAGATTTGGGTTGGGAAACCACCACACAAACGAACATAGGTTTAGATTTTGGTTTATTTAAAAATAGAATTAGCTTGACTGCTGATTATTTTGACAAGAAAACCGACGATTTGTTATTACAATCAAAAGTTTCTGGTTTGACAGGTTTTAATTCCGTTTTCCAAAACGTGGGAGCTATCCAGAACAAGGGATTTGAAATTGCAATTAATGCTGCTGTTATTGATGGTGAACAATTCAAATGGAATACTGGGGTGAATCTTACTTTGTTAGAAAATAAGATTACAAAGTTAAATAACGACGGAGAAGAAATTGGTAGAAACCATATTCTAAAAGAAGGCGAAGCAGTTAGTACTTTGTACTTAATTAAATTTTTAGGGGTTAATCCAGATAACGGAGATGCACTATTTGATGATGTAAATAAAGATGGAATTATTGATTTCTCCGACAGGCAAATAGTTGGAGGAGCCATACCTACTTATTATGGAGGATGGACAAATAATTTTAGTTACAAACGTTTTACATTAACAGCTAACTTTTTATTCTCAGGAGGTAACAAAATATTCAACCAAAGTAGACACGTGTACGACAATTATGGTTTTACCAGAAGCGATATTCCTTATTCTAATATTAGCGAAAGAGTCTATGATAATTATTGGAGAACTCCGGGTCAAATCACTAATGTGCCAAGACCTTCTACGGAAGCAGGACAAATGCAGCGTTTTAGTACTCAATTTTTAGAAGATGGAGATTACATTCGTTTAAAAACCTTAAATCTGACATACAAATTACCAACAGATATCATTGGTAAAATGGGTTTAAATAACCTTTCTATTTATGTACAAGCTCAAAACTTATTTACATTAACTGATTATTTAGGTTTTGATCCAGAAGTTTCTACAAATACTTCTTCTCAAGAGGATCTTAATATTTTGCAAGGGGAGGATTTTGGAACATTAGGTCAGGCAAGAACGTTTACAATTGGATTAAGTACAACATTTTAAAATTTGAAATCATGAAAAAAATAAATATATATGTATGCCTATATATGTTACTTGCCATTACTTTTGTAAGTTGTGATGATATATTAGACACTAAACTTGATGATGAAGTTCCGGCTGAAACAGCTATTACAGATGGTATTTCTTTAAAATCGGCGGTAGTTGGACTTTATGATATTATGCAAAGTGAAACCTACTATGGAGGCGAATTTGTGTTAGCTCAGGAATTAACTGGAGGTATCGCTGATGCTACTGGTTTTCAAGAGCGTTTTGCACAGTTGGACAAAGCTATAGTTCCTCCTTCTAACACTTATATTCAAAACAGTTGGGTTGATGTGTATAACTTGGTAAATGCCAGTAATTTGATTTTATCTAAAATTGACGAATTACAACTGGTAGATGATGCTTCAAAAGGAACTGCACTTTTTTGTAGGGCTTTGGGACATTTTGATGCTTTGAGACAATTTGGACAATTTACAGATTTGAACTCAAAATATGGAATCCCAGTTTCTACGCAATATTTAGATTCAAAATCGGCATTGACAATATCGAGAGCAACAGTTGCCAATTCGTATCAGCAAATCATTACTGATTTGAATGCTTCCATTACATTGCTGAAATATGGTAGCAGTCGATTTACCATTACAAAAGCAGCTGCTGAGGCTTTATTGGCAAGAGTCTATTTGTATAAAGGGGATAATGATAATGCAATAGTTTATGCTAATAAAGTTATTGCAAATGCTACTTATAAATTGAACGCTAAATACAATGATATTTATGATGTTGAAGGCTCTGGCGAAGCAATATTTGAATTACAGTTTTTAGGAACAGATGGAAACGGTTTTACGGAAATATTATCGGTTTCTCCTCCAGAAATATCGGCCAATTATGACGACTTTTTTGAACCAATGGATGCTGATAATGATCCAAGAAGTTACCGTTATTATGATGATAGCAAAGTAGTTTATGTAGACAAATATGGTACAAATGATAGCCAAATTGATAATAATAGCATTATTATCAAATTATCCGAAATCTATTTAATTAGGGCAGAAGCTTTGGCCAAGAAAAATCCAAACAACTTGACCTTAGCTTTGGCTGATTTGAATGTAGTACGCACAAGAGCATTACCATCCAAACCTTTTACATTAATTGATGTTCCTAATTTAAATGCATTCATTACTGTTTTATTGGATGAAAGTGGTAGAGAATTAGGTTTTGAAGGACACAGATGGTTTAGTATTGTTCGTTTAGGCAGAGCGACATCATTATTAAACATCCCTGCTTTTAGAACGGTTTATCCTATTCCTCAAAATGAAATTACCGTTGCAAAAGGCGTTTTAGAACAAAACCCTGATTATAATTAACAAAACCCAAAAGAAAATTAATTCGGAATTCTTTTTTATTAAAGAATTCCGATTAGTTTTTTTTACTATTTTTAAAAAAAATGACAAAAAAAACACCATTCTCACTATGTATTCATGGGGGTGCAGGCGTAATAACTCCCGAAAATCTTTCAGAAGAAGATAAAAAATTAATAAATGCCGATTTGATTCTGGCCTTAAATGCAGGAGAAGAAATTTTAGTAAAAGGTGGAAGTGCCATAGATGCTGTTGCGGCAGCCGTAGTAGCTTTAGAAAACAGCATTCATTTTAATGCTGGAAAAGGTGCTGTTTATACGCGAACTGGAAAGCATTTATTGGAAGCGTCTATTATGGATGGCGCTACTCTCAAAGCTGGAGCAGTTGCCAATAGCATGAAAATTAAAAATCCTGTTTTATTTGCAAAAAGTTTATTGGCAAATCAAGAAATAGTTATGATTTCTGGTGACGAGGCAGATATATTGGCAGAGAAAACAAATCACGAAATGGTTGAAAACACTTATTTCGATACTGATTTCAGAAAACAACAACTCATTGAAGCCAAAAAGATTTCTGAAACGGGCACTTTTTTAGATCATACTAATTTAAAAATGGGAACAGTTGGTGCAGTAGCTATTGATAGCTTTGGCAATATTGCTGCAGCTACTTCCACAGGTGGCATGACTAATAAATTAGATGGTCGCATTGGCGATTCGGCAATTATAGGAGCGGGTACTTATGCCAATAACAAAACTTGTGGTGTATCTTGTACTGGCGTTGGCGAATATTTTATTAGAGCGACTGTTGCCTCATTAGTTTCCAACTTGATGGAATACGGTAAAAAAACACTGGAACAAGCAACACAGATAACAATTAAGGAGCATTTGACTCAATTAGGCGGTGAAGGAGGACTTATTGCAATAGACAACCAAGGAAATGTAAATTTTTCTTACAATTCAGATGGAATGTATCGTGGATATGTAAGCCAGAAAACGAATGAGAAGAAAATCTATATTTGGGATAATGAAGAAGTAGTAATACCTTAAATTATGAAAACTATTCATTTTTTTACGACAGCTTTTTTATTGCTAATGCTATCTTGCCAGTCACAAAATGAGGCTAAAAAGATTCAGAATTCAGATTTGATTACTAAATCAAATACTAGCGCACTTGGTAAATTATTTATAATTGGAGGTGGAAAAAAATCAGATGCATTGATTTCCGAATTAATTGCTTTGAGTAATCTTAAAAAGGAGAACTTTATGGTTATACTTCCAATGGCAAGCGAGGAACCTGATTCGGCGGTTTATTATACCGCAAAACAGTTCATTGCTTTAGGTATTAATCCAAATAAAATCAAGTCTTTTAATTTTGATATAAATAATCAGAAAAAGACACAATTAGATTCGCTTAGCAAGGCAAGCCTGATTTACATTACTGGTGGTGATCAAAATTTGTTTATGCAATCGGTTTTGAACACGAAAGCATATGATGCAATTCACATCGCTTATCAACAAGGTGCAACCATTGCAGGAACAAGTGCTGGTGCGGCTGTAATGAGCCAAAAAATGATTACAGGAAATGAGTTTAAACACCCAAAATATACTGGAGATTTTCGTGCTATTGAAGCCGAAAACTTTGAGATAAAAACGGGATTGGGCTTGCTCTCTAATGCTATAATCGATCAACACTTTATTCGCCGAATGCGAATGAACCGTTTGTTATCTGTTGCATTGGAAAATCCAAATCAAATGGCAATTGGTATTGATGAATCTACTGCTATTGTGGTGGAAGGCAACTCCGCCAGAGTCACTGGAAATTCTCAAGTTGTCATAATTCACAATAATGACAAAAAAAGCATCCATGTAAAGAATGGATTATTAGGTAGTAAAGATATCAAGTTAGAAATCCTTCTTCCCGGAGAAAACTTTAAACTATAACAGATGAAAATATTAGAAAAATTCCCAGACACGATTACTATAATTTTAGCGATAACGGTCCTTTTTATTGGCTTAACATGGGTAATTCCTGCAGGAGAATTTGATAGAACAATTGCTGACAACACAGAGAAAATTATTGCGGGCTCTTACCAGCATGTAGCAGCAGCTCCTCAGGGAATTGAAGCATTTTTGGTTGCACCCATTAAAGGTTTTATTTCTGCTGCACAAATTATTGCTTTTGTTTTTTTGGTTGGAGGTGCTTTTGCTATCATAAACACTACAGGAGCCATAAATGCTGGGCTTTTCAATGTAATTCAATTCAGCGAAAAAAGACCCAAATACAAATTTTTTATCGTCCCTTTTCTAGTGACATTGTTTTCATTTGCTGGAGCTACTTTTGGAATGAGTGAGGAAATTTTAATTTTCATTTTGATTACTGTCCCTATGGCAAAAGCCATGGGGTACGATGCAATAGTTGGGGCAGCCATACCAATTGTGGGTACTGGTGTTGGCTTTGGCGGAGCATTCAGTAATCCCTTTACTATTGGTATTGCACAAGGTATTGCCCAAATTCCAATTTTTAGTGGAATGGAATATCGAATTTTTGTATGGTTTGTTTTAACCACTATTGCTTGTGTGGTAATCACCCAATATGCAATGAAAATTGAAAAAAATCCTGAAAAAAGCTTATTATTTGGTATGAACGCAGGTAAAGAAGAAAGTAACATTGACACTTCAGATTTTGATTTAAATGGTACTAGAAAGGTGATTTTGGTAGCGCTTTTGGCTTCCATAATAATCTTGATTTATGGGGTAAGTAATTTTGCTTGGTATATTAATGAAATTGCCGGTTTGTTTTTGGCATTGGGTATTTTTGTTGCCATTATATATCGAATGCAAATGGCCAAAGCTGTTGATGCTTTTGTAGATGGAGCCAAGGACATGATGACTGCGGCTTTGGTAATTGGTTTGGCAAAAGGGCTTTTAATCATTTCACAAGACGGCAAAATAATCGATACCATTCTTAATTCGATTGTATCCGTTACCCAAAACACCGCACCAGTAGTTTCTGCAATATCTATATTTTTCTTTCAATCCTTTTTGAACTTTTTTATTCCTTCAGGTTCTGGACAGGCATCATTAACGATGCCGATTATTATTCCTATTTGTGATCTTTCGGGCATTAGCAGACAAATGGCTGTGTTGACTTTTCAATTGGGAGATGGTCTAACCAATCTCATCATTCCAACAAGTGGTGTTACCATGGGCGCACTCACTCTTGCAAAAATACCATACAGTAAATGGTTTAAATGGATGTTACCAAGAATGCTGGTATTTTTAATAGCATCAATTTTATTGTTGCTTCCTCCTTTATTTTTATTTAAATGGTAAAAAACGAAAGCAATACTACTAGTGGGTCTGTTAGCATTAAGTTCATGCGCTTCAGAGAATGATTCAAAAACCTTGGATGCAACCATAACTGAAACAACTGCACCCAAGGTCAAAAACGATACTTCCTATTTTGTTGGCATTACGTGAGAACAGTCCTGGATTTGGAAAAGCCGGGAAAGTCGGGAAGATTTAGAGTCCCTCCTCCTCCACTGAACTAAAACCCTAACCCTTGTAAAAAAAGCGTTAGGGTTTTTTATTTCCACATTTAGCCCACATTCGTTTTATAATAGGAACAATCCAAAGTTTGTCGAAAATAATTCCATCTTCCACCTCATCTCTAGCCTATCCGCTTCCGAAATTGAAATACTTTACGGCAACCGGCTTCGTTCCAGAATGCGAAATAGGTGAAACCTTGTTAGTTTTAATATTAACTAGAATGACAAGCGATGATATCAAATAGCATACTATTTATATTTAATGAGAATGTGGAAAACCGTAAAAATTGACAAAATAGGTTTCAATTTTTTTATTAAAGAAAAAATAAATAAATATTTTCCTGTAAATTGTTTTATGGATTTTATTGGAATTAATCGATATTGGTAAGGCTTATTCCAAATAACTCAGGAACACTAATTAAGTTTAAAGAGTCAAATTCCTCGATGATTTGTTCATTTCTACTCCCCAAGGAAAGATTCTAGTAGCAAAATATGCAATAGGCATTGCTGCTCCTAATTGTGTTGTTTTAGATTCATCCTTTCTTATAATTCTACAAAACCAACGGTCACCTCTATTCGCTTCTTCACAAATTAAAAGACCTGCAAAAGTAAATGCTAAAACAATTGCAGGAATATCTCCTCTTGGAGTTTTCAATGGTTGATAAGAAGAATTATTATTAATCGGAAAGTAATTGTTTGTTACTTGAATTAATGAATCGTATATACTATCCAATGAAGGCAAAATGACACCCGTATGAATCGTCTTTCCAGCAATTGTCGAAACATCAGGAACATTTCCGAGAGTATTAAAAGAAAGACTCGAAAAAAAAGGCAGCAAACCAAAATTTCTTGACGACGACCATTCAATTAAAGCATCTATTATATCTTTGTGAGCTGGCGCACTAACTAAATTTCCTTCAGGATCATGTAACTCTAAATACAAATCGTGTTCATGAAATTCGTGAATAGTGCATAATCCAGATGTTTTATTAATTCGTATCTGTCCAGTACACCCAACTACTTTACAAACTCTATCATTAGATAAAAAATTTAATTTATTTGTATTTGTTTTATTACGCCCAGTAATACCGTTATCATTTATTGTAATTCTCCAGTCAGCTATATTTTTTTCAATAGAATCAATCATTTTGAATTTGTTTTAATATATATTCACTATTTAACCAATAACTTTTCTTTTTTTCCAATGTATTTTGAGGTGTTTCCATTAAATCTAAAGAATTCGTTGCTTTTGGTCTTACATGACAGATATTGTGATTTTTTAGTTGCCAAAAATTTTCATAGTCCCCATTCTTAATATTAGTTTTAGTTTGAGTCCAAAACTTATAGGCAACTTTTAAATCTTGTGTAGGCATAGTCCAAAACATAGCTTTTTTAAGTCTTGCTATATTCTCTTTATCTTTTTGAAAGATAACCAAGAAAAAACGTTTCGTAAGTTTATTATACCAATAAGAATCTTCCCAATCTTCATTTACAATTTCTTTATATTTTATCTGAGCAAAAGACATGCTTTCTTTTAAAGTTCCTGTCGCTTCAAGTTTAATTGTTTTTATTTCAATTTCTGCTTTTTCAAATTCTTCAATTTTTTCTTTACTAATTCCTAAAATAGATTTAACAATTACAAAATTTTTATTCTTTGCCTTTAAATTAATATTCAGATTGAATTCAGTAATTAACTCTTGCTCAGAATAATCATAATATTTCGAAAATTTTTCAAGAATGACATCTTCAAAAGTTTGACCTTTTTTGTACTCTGAAATATTCTTTATTATGGGTTCAGTATTATCAAAAAGATTTCCATATCCACTTGAAGGTTCCTTTAATGGATTATTATCTACCTTTAAAAAATGTAGATATTCATCATCTAATTTTGTTAAATTAAAATCTCCTTTTAAACTTTTTGAAATAATAAAGTTTAAATATTTAGATTTTAAAGAAAATGCTCTTTGTGGTGCTTTTTGAGTAGAAAAAGGCTGATTTCTATTAGATTTTAATGCTGTAGAACCTTTAGTGCAGGCACCAAGATATAATGTATCTCCTTCAGAAATTTCATGAGCATTACCTGATTTAATTTTTCCAACAATCGTATTCCAATCGTCTTTTATAATCTTTAAATCTGTCAGTGGAAAGCGCCAAAGTCTAGCTATTTTAAAAATATAGTCTATATCACATTTATCATTTTCATATAAATAAAAAAGTAGAAGTAAAAGACTATTTTTTTTCCAGAAACTACTTTCATTAAAAGAGAATTTATATTCTTCTTCAAAATCTATAATATTAAAAACTAATCGTTCTTTTGAAACTAATCCTTTAGAATTTTTTTTAATGGGAGTTGTTTTTAACTCAACTCCAGCTTCCAAAAAATCTGGTTCAGAATTTGAATTAGGTTTATAACCAAAATGCAAGGACTCTACTAGTTGTCCGAGTTTTCCTTTTCCAGAATATTCATTTTTTAAATCTTTACCATATAAATCCCTCAGGGATTTATTTAATAATCCTTGAGCATAATTTTCAAGTGAAAATGGATCTTTCTTATCGTATAGTAAATCTTTATGCAAATTGTTCTCGGTTTATATTTACATCAATCCTCTCACTTAACTTTTGACCTAACTTTTGTACTATTCCAACAACTAAAGCATTTCCCATAAAGAAAGCTCTTTTAGTATCAGTTATTCCATCTAATTCAGTGTGTCTATCCGGAAACATATTTAAACGTTCTAGCTCAATAGGTGTTAGTCTTCTTAATCTACCATTTTGCTCAACAACATGCTTAAATCGAGATGGAGATTTCCCTCCTTCTCCGGTTATTATAGTTCTAGAAGCATTATCTAAAGCATCTGGAAAAATCATACTCCCTTCGCTATAATTATATTTAAACCCATCTTTCGTCTCCCTAACTTCGCTTTTAGACCCTTTAAGATACTTCCAACCTTTGTGCTTATTCACATCTTCATTTGAAATAAAAAATTCTTCAGGAACTTCTTGTTCATCAATTAAATTACTTCCAAGAGTTTGCATTACACCATTATAATTTGGTCTAGTTTTTACTGTAGTAAATTCGCCATTTATCATTAAACCACAATTTTCGAAAGGACTATCATTTCCTTCTAAATTAAATTCTTCTGAAACTCTTAATAAATCGTTTTGAATTACACCTCTTCTAATATTTTCAGTTAATTCTCTGATTGGAAAAGCGGTTGCAATTATTCCAGTAGTTTCTAACCAATCTTCTTTATTTACAGTTTCATTTATTTGTCTGTAAATAGCTGTATTGTTACGATAAGCTAATATAAATATTCTTCTTCTTCTTTGCGGCATTCCATATTCAGCGGCATTTATTACTCTCCATTCAACAGCATATCCCAAATTATTAAGTGAAGACAGTATTACAGCAAAATCACGACCTCTTTGTTTTGAAGGGGATTTCAATAATCTATCAACATTCTCCAGCATAAGATACTGTGGCTTATTATCTTCTTTTAAACGCAAAATTGCTTCAATACTCCACCATAAAACTCCTTTCTTTCCAGTTAAACCTCTTGAGTTTTTTAACGTGGTAGCTACAGAATAATCTTGACATGGAAATCCACCAACCAATAAATCATGATTTGGTATTTCATTGAATCTATTTTCTATTACATCTTCAATATTTTCTCCACAATGATTTGCTTCTGGCCAGCGATTTTGATACACCATATTTGCATGTTGTATCTTTGTACTAGGCTCCCATTGATTACTCCAAACTACCTGATAATTCTCATCTCTTCGAGGAAGACCTTCAAGACCAATTCTAAAACCACCTACTCCTGCAAAAAGCTCAACTACTCTGATTGGCATAAATCAATATTTTTTAAATAAAATTATAAAAACCAAAAATATCTTTTTTATTCGTAAAAATTATTAGTTATGAATAATTTGATAAAGTATTTTTCAACAATTTGTTTGCCGATTCATTTCACACATATTTTACTACAAGTTCGTATAATTATAATTACATTTGATTAAAAATTATTATCAGATGGAAAAAAATCCTTTTTCTCTTTTCGACTTTCTTGGTTATTTTATACCAGGTGCTTTTGGTTTATTTTTATTTTATTTTTTACAAAATAATGCTGGATTAGAATATTATTTTGAAGTTGATAATATTAAAAATTTAAATACTGACATCTCATTTCTTTACATAACTTTCTTTGTGATATTATCATATACCTTAGGTCATATTCTAAGTTTTCTTTCTACTTTAACTATTGAAAATTTTGCAGTATGGATGCTTGGTTATCCTTCTAAAAATCTCTTGGGTATTTATGGTACGGAAAAATATTTTGAAAAAAAATACAAAAATCTAAATATTAATAAAAAAGCAACATATCTGTCTTATAGTCTTAGATTTTTACTATTTATTTTCTTGGCTCCAATTTCATTTTTAAGCATCACAATAGGCGAGGTATTAGATTTAAACAACTCTGTTTATAAAAAGTCATTAAAAGAGCCATACATTAGTTTAATTAAAACTAAAATAGAAGGTCTTTTCAGAGGATTAGATAATAACTTACAAATTGATTTAATAAAGCACGATTATAACAAATTATTAATTCATCATAGCTATAATATCAACGTACCACACCAACCTAAACTTATGAACTATGTTTCATTATATGGCTTTTTAAGGGTTATCAGTTTTCTTTTAAATTTACTAAGTATTTTTATGCTTCTGAAGATATTTTTATTTAACGAAAATCTCAATATAAATATATTTGAAGAGTTTAATATTGAATCAATTATTTTATTTATTTCATCATTTTTAACTTATATTACTTATTTGGGATATTTAAAATTCTACCGCAGATATACTCAAGAAAATTTAATGATTTTACTTTTATAAAATCTAATTTCTTACGAGTATGGTTATGGATTTTTTACATCTAATCTATTACAAGGCAGTGAAAATCAATCTTCATTTCGTGATTAATTTTATGCCAGATTCCTAGATTTTGGTGAAGCTCTAATTATTGATGATGCATCATTATTGCCTAGCAGGGTTCAAATTGACAAACCAACAATCAAACAAAAAAAGGCTACTGTTGATTTTTGGGATTAATGGTCAAAAGATAAAACTAATTTTGATTTAGAATTGTCAGATGAAGCATTAAGAAAACAAACTAAAAATTTATACCCGATAGGCGGAATTACATTCCTTACACTTACCTATGGCTCGCTCTGAAAAAAGTTCACGACCAATTCAGCCTATTCTGAACCTGTCATATCGTTAATTACTTTTTTTTTCTATTAAAACAACCCTTTCTTACGTTCCTAATTTTGTAAATTTATCAAATTACTAAATCAAAATACTGTTCAATCTATCAAATTTCTTAATCCGGATAATTCCTCAAAACTGGAACTGCTTTTTTCAACAAATCAACAACAAACGATATTCCCCTTCCTTTTCTATTGGTGCTCTGTGAATACAAGGCAGCACCTGTTGTTTTGGATGATCCACCGCCAGTCGCCAAAGATGTCCCAATCCTAAATTAATGGGCACTGCCTGGGGTTTCGCCTGATAATGCAAATCAAAATAATTTTCGGTCAAAAAGTTTTCAAATTCCTCCGATGGGCCATTATGCAGTTCTTCAAGCTTTTTTCGGATTTCAGGAATCAGGATTTTTTGCTCCGCTTGGGCATTGGAAATAATATCACTTGCCGCTCCGTGGTAGGTACATAAAAAAGTATCCGTTGCAATGGGCGAACGATCCACATGAAACGAATACACATCCGTGGAAATGAAATCGAATTCATCGTCTCGTTCGTAACACTTCAATAAATTAAGAGTGGGTGAAGCTCCGAAATCGGCTAATAATCGCATATCATTCAAGATAATTTCCCTTGCCCTATTCCCCTTTTCGGATAATTGTAGTGCCAATAAATCTTTGGGATCCACTTCCGTTATATTATCTTTTAGTTGCAGTTGCGCTACAATCGCAGCAAAATCGCCATCCAAATTTCGGTACCAGCATAGGGCATTCGTTTCTCCCTTAAAATCCGTATTTACCAATTCCGAAAAAGTGGCTACCATTCCAATTTGGCTACTGTCAGAAAATGTATTGTTCATAGTATGTTATCAAGAAGCCGGTTACTTCATTTACCGCAAAATTATGGAATTGCACGGAGTTGCAGCATTTTTATCGCTCTATACTTTCGTTTTTTATTGGTCAATGAGAAAAAAGAAATTCTAGATTATACGCTAGGATTCATAACAGTGCTTACGGATTTTAAAAATTATATCTATGAAAACAGAAAAACATTATCAATAAATGATTAGCTATAAAGACTACGAAAAGGAAGTATATGATTGGTTAATGTCCAAACATAGTACAGATGCCAATTTTACTTTTTCATTGAGACTACATCAAGAGAACGCTTTAATTTAAAATGTAAATACTATTGCAAACCCAACCCTCCCTACTCGTTGCCTATATGCCCCAACCTATGGATTGGCTTATTGCCACTGAGCAATTATGGTATCGAATTCCTGTGGATAAAGTTCCCAAAATAATAAAAGACGGAACTACCGAATATATCGCTTTCTATTTTCCTGCACTATTTGGCTTGAAAAAAAATGGAAGGTTTCACATAATGCCAAAAATCACTGCTGTAAAAGTAGTCAGCTGCAATGAATTATCTCCACTGAAAAATAACACTAACCCCTATAAACAAAGATGTTAGTGTTTTTATTTCCACATTTAGCCCACATTCGTTTTTATTTATGGAAATTGTAATCCCATTGAATCATTTTTATTGCTCTTTAAAAAAAAATTAAAAAAAATATCAATTCTGAAACGATTGTTTCAAAAATAGTTTTACCTTTGCAGTGTAAAATTAAATGGTATGGCTCGCTGTGTAGAATTTAACGAGGTCGAAAAAATTGAAAAAGCAATGAATGTCTTTTGGGAAAAAGGATATAATGCTACTTCAATGCAGGATTTAGTGGATGCTATGCAAATCAACAGAAGCAGTTTATACAACACCATTGGCGACAAGCATCAGTTATTTATGAAATGTATTGGCAATTATTTTGATAATGCCATGTTGGAAATAAAAGAAAAAGTGGCCAAAGAAGCATCGGCCAAAGCAGCATTAATTAAAATTATTAGCGATAAGGCGGATTGGGTTGTATCCTGCGACAAAGGATGCTTGGGAATGAAAACGATTTTTGAAATTGCTCCGGATGATTACACAGTCCGTAACCAGATGAGCAAAAACAATGATGTTTTCATTGAATTCTTGGCTCAAACAGTTCAAAAAGCTATGGATGACGGAGAAATGGATGATTCGGAAGATGCAGCATTAATGGCTGAATACATTGCAACTTCTTTTACAGGTTGGAAGCAATCGTATATCCTTCATGGAAATCCAATCAAAATCAAAAAAATGTCAGAATTCCTGATTAAAAATATATTCAAATAACCTCTTTTTTTTACATAAATTCTGGAACGCTTATTTCAGAAAATGATTAACAATAAGCATACGCATTTTTAAATTACAGCATTGATTCTGAAACGTTTATTCCAGAATTATCGCTTTACTAAAACAATAACCATTAAATAAAAAACAGTATGAATTCTGAAACGATTATTCCAAAAACAATTATATCCAATACCAATTTAAATCCAATTCCAATTATGAAAAAAATCACATTTTTAATCTTAATGGCTGTACTTTTAATCAGCTGTGCCGATAAATCGCAAGCCCCTACTGCTCCACCAGCTCCAATTTTGCCAGTTGCAGCCATAAAAATCGAAAACACGATTACCGATTCCGAATATCCTGCTTCAATACAAGGAAAAGTTGATGTCGAAATTCGCCCGCAAGTAAACGGAAACCTTGACAAAGTTTATGTTGACGAAGGTTCGTATGTAACCAAAGGACAAACTTTATTCAAAATAAACGAAAGACCTTATCGCGAGCAATTAAATAATGCGTTGGCAAACCTTCATGGTGCTGAAGCTGCTTTAATCAACGCACAGTTGGAAGTCGACAAACTAACGCCTTTGGTACTAAACAAAGTTGTTTCTGATTATCAATTAAAATCAGCTAAATCATCGTACCGAATTGCTGCTTCCAATATTGAGCAGGCAAAAGCAATGGTAGCATCTGCCAGAATTAATCTAGGCTACACAAATGTTACAGCATCGGTAAACGGTTACATTGGAAGGCTTCCAAAAAAACAAGGAAGTTTAGTATCCGCATCTGATATTGAACCTTTAACTACACTTTCAGACGTGCACGAAGTTGTTGCTTATTTCTCTTTGAGTGAAACCGATTTTATCAATTTTAAATCCCAATACGCTGGAAATACCATTAGCGACAAAATCAAAAAATTGCCTCCAGTTACTTTAATCTTGGCTGACAACAACGCTTATCCACAAACAGGGAAAATCGATATGGTCGATGGTCAATTTGACAAAACCACTGGCGCTATTACTTTGAGAGCCACTTTTCCAAATGCCAACGGAACTTTACGTTCGGGAAATACAGGGAAAATTCGATTGGGAATTCAGCATGAGGACGCGATTTTGGTTCCACAATCGGCAACTGTTGAAATGCAAGATAAGATTTTTGTTTTCACTTTAAATAAAGAAAACAAAGTCAGTAAAATCCCAATCACGGTTATCGGTAAAAGTGGTACCAACTACCTCATTAAAGATGGTGTAAAATCAGGCGACCAAATCGTATTAAGCGGTATCGATAAACTTCAGGAAGGACAACTAATTCAGCCCGAGAAATCAACTCCAAAAGTGGCTCAAATCATTAACAAAAAATAATTTTTACAAATGTTCAAAATATTTATACAAAGACCTGTATTGGCAACCGTTATTTCCATTTTATTGGTCATATTAGGTATACTTGGTCTTACGAAGTTGCCCTTACAACAGTTTCCTGATATCGCGCCGCCATCGGTTTTGGTAACGGCAGTCTATCCGGGAGCAAACGCTGAAACTGTTTTACGTTCTGTTGCGCCATCGCTAGAAGAATCGATAAACGGTGTGGAAAATATGACGTATATGAGTTCTACAGCTAGTAACGACGGTACGTTAGCGATTACCGTTTTCTTTAAATTAGGAACCGATGCTGATCAGGCTGCGGTTAACGTCCAGAACAGAGTGGCGCAAGCGACAAGTCAGTTGCCTGCAGAGGTTGTCCAGCAAGGTGTGACTACTGCAAAACAACAAAATAGTTTCATCATGGCTATTGGAATGTATACCGAAAATGAATCGAAATACGACCAGACTTTTGTTGCCAATTATGCCCAAATTAATATTATTCCCGAAATCAAACGTATTCCAGGAGTTGGTTCCGCCAGTATTTTTGGAGGCGTAAAAGATTACTCTATGAGAGTTTGGTTAAATCCAACTCAAATGTCGACACACAATGTTACGCCAAATGAAGTTATGGCTGCCATTCAAGACAAAAGTTTGGAAGCTGCTCCAGGGAAATTTGGAGAAAGAAGTAAAGAAGTTTTCGAATATGTAATCAAATACAAAGGAAAACTAACCAAACCAGAAGAATATCAAAATATTGCAATCCGTTCTAACGCCGATGGTTCTATTCTTCGCCTGAAAGATGTAGCCAGAGTTGAACTTGGTGCTTATTCATACAACAGTTTAACGCGTTTGAATGGTAAAAAAGGAATTGTAATTGGTATTATTCAGCTGGCTGGTTCCAACTCAAATGACATCCAGATTGCGATTAATAAACTGATGGTAAAAGCATCAAAAGATTTCCCAACAGGTATAAAACACAATAATTTTTATAGTACAAAAGTATCTTTAGACCAATCGATAGATCAGGTAAAACACACTTTGCTAGAAGCTTTTATATTAGTATTTATCGTTGTATTTATCTTCCTGCAGGATTTTAGATCTACTTTGATTCCAGCGATTGCGGTTCCGGTGGCGATTTTGGGTACGTTCTTCTTTATGCAGTTGTTTGGATTTTCGATAAACTTATTGACATTGTTCGCCTTGATTCTTGCCATTGGTATTGTGGTCGATGATGCGATTGTCGTCGTCGAGGCTGTTCATGCGAAAATGGAACACAAACATTTATCGCCAAAAGTAGCCACACACGAAGCGATGCACGAAATTACGGGAGCGATTATTTCGATTACTTTGGTAATGGCAGCGGTATTCTTGCCAGTTGGTTTTATGGAAGGTTCTACGGGAGTTTTCTATCGTCAGTTTGCTTTTACGATGGCAATAGCAATTGTAATTTCAGCAGTTAACGCTCTGACTTTAAGTCCTGCCCTAGCCGCTTTATTCTTGAAAGACAATCACGCTGCTGACGCTGATAAACCTTATGAGAAAAAAGGATTTAAAGAGAAATTCTTTACTGGATTCAACAATAGTTTCAACTCTTTAACCAACCGTTATGTTGGTGGATTGAAATTCTTGATTCGCAACAAATGGGTTAGTTTAGGTGGATTAGCATTAATTACAATTGCAACTATTGTAATGGTAAAAACGACACCTTCAGGATTTATACCGTCAGAAGACAAAGGGTTTATTGCGATTGCTGTAAACACGCCTTCAGGAACATCTTTAGACGGAACCCAGAAAATAATGACCGAAGCTGAAAACACTTTAAGAGGATTACCTGCTTCAGAATTTGTGACCGCGATTTCTGGTTTCAACTTGTTAACAAAATCTACAAGTCCTTCCTCGGCGGTGGTTTTCGTTTTGCTTAAACCAAATGAAAAGCGTGGCGATGTCAAAAATATCGACGAGATAATGAATATAGTTCGTGGGAAGTTAGGAGCCATTTCTGGCGGTAGTTTCTTCGTATTTAGTTTTCCAACCGTTCCTGGTTTTAGTAATGTAGAAGCCTTGGATATGGTGCTTCAGGACAAAACCGGTGGTAAACTGGATAAATTCAGTGGAATCTCCAAGAACTTCATCGGAGAATTGATGAAACGACCTGAAATCGCTGTAGCTTTTACCAGTTTCAAAGCCGACTATCCACAATTACAACTGGATATTGATGACGCAAAAGCCGATCAATTGGGTGTAAAAGTCAAAGACATTCTGCAAACGATGCAGGCGTATTTTGGTAGTGCACAAGCATCGGACTTTAACCGTTTTGGTAAATATTACAGAGTAGTTGTTCAAGCAGATATTGCCGACAGAGCCGATCCTTCATCAATAGATCGAGTTTTCGTCAAAAACAAAAATGGCGAAATGGTACCCATCAGTACTTTGGTAAAACTAACTCGTATTTATGGTTCTGAAACAGCATCGAGATACAATTTGTTTAACTCGATTTCGATCAATGCGATTCCGAAACCTGGATTTAGCTCCGGAGATGCCATTAAAGCAATCGAAGAAGTTGCAGCACAACAATTGCCGACAGGTTATGGCTATGAATTCTCGGGACAAACCCGTGAAGAGATTTCTTCAGCAGGCCAATCAGCAACGATTTTCTTTTTGTGTTTGATATTCATTTATTTCTTGCTCGCTGCGCAATACGAAAGTTACATTTTGCCTTTGGCCGTAATCTTGTCTATCCCAACCGGAATCTTCGGAGTATTTGTAGCTATCGGTTTGACCGGAATAGAAAATAATATTTATGTACAAGTTGCCCTTGTTATGTTGATTGGATTACTCGCCAAAAATGCGATTCTGATAGTTGAATTTGCAGTCCAGAAAAGAAAATCTGGTCAGGCATTAGTCAAAGCCTCCATAGATGCAGCAAAATTGCGTTTACGACCAATTATCATGACATCACTGGCTTTCGTTGTGGGATTAATTCCGATGACGATTGCCACAGGACCATCCGCAATGGGAAACCATTCGATTAGTATTGGTGCTGCTGGAGGAATGATTTCAGGAGTAATTCTTGGATTGTTAATCATCCCCGTTTTATTCATTGTATTCCAGCATTTACAAGAAAAGATTTCTGGAAAACCAGTAGCCGTAATTCATAACGAAGAAAAATAAAAATGGAAAATTATATCGCCACAATTCTGATCACAGTTTTTGCTGCCATCGGATTCATATCCTATAAAGTTTCAAAAGATCTTGAAACTAAAAAAAATACCTGTCCAGAAAATTAAAGAAAATATAAAAATGAAAAAATATATAAGCAAAATCGTGATGGTCACTTTTTTGATCACCACAATACTATCCTGTAATGTTTCCAAGGATATTGAAGTTCCAAAAGATGCCTTTCCTGAGAATTTCAGGAATGCATCAACTTCAAGCGATACAACAAGTATTGGCGATTTGGAATGGAAAAACTTCTTTACCGAAAAAGATATTATTCAATTAATCGATAGCGCAGTTACCAGAAATAACGATTTGCAAATTGCAACCAAAAACATCGAAATTGCGCAATACCGATTCACACAATCCAAATGGGGAAATGTACCTCAAGTAAATTTGTCTGTGAATGCCAGTTCCAGCAATCCTTCAGACAATAGTTTTACAGGAATGAATTTGAATCAGGCTTTAGGTGTTAAACATATCGAAGATTATTCTGCCGGAGTTTCACTTTCGTGGGAAGCTGATATTTGGGGTAAAATCAAAAATCAGAAGAAAGAAGCGTATGCAGGATATCTTCAATCTGGAGAAGTTAAAAAAGCTTTGCAAACGACTATTGTTGCCAATGTTTCTAAAGGCTATTACAACCTTTTGATGCTGGACGCTCAATTGGAAATCGCCAGACAAAACCTGAAACTGAATGACAGTACAACTTTCATCATCAAATTAAAATACGATGCAGGACAAGTAACTTCGTTGGCCATACAGCAATCGGAAGCGCAAAAACTAATTGCCGCACAATTAATTCCTTTATTGGAACAAAATATTGCCATTCAGGAAAATGCACTTAGTGTATTGACAGGTTCGTTTCCAAGTGCAAAAGAGAGAACAATTACGCTAAATTCAATACAGCTTAAAGAGAATTTAACTGCAGGAATTCCCTCTACGTTGGTAAGCAGAAGACCTGATGTAAAAACTGCTGAATTGGCATTAAAAGTAGCCAATGCCAATGTCGGAATCACAAAAGCTGATTTATACCCAGCTTTAAGAATCACGGCACAAGGCGGATTGAATTCGTTCGAAACCAGCAATTGGTTCAACATTCCAGCTTCGTTATTTGGTTCTGTCGTTGGAGGTTTAACACAACCATTGTTAAACAACAAAAAGATAAGAACGGAATACAATATTGCTAAAGTAGAAAGAGAAAAAGCAGTAATAAACTTCAGACAATCGGTTCTGGTATCGGTTAGTGAAGTATCGGATGCTTTGGTAAAAATTGAAAAATTGGAAAAACAACAATTCTTTCTTAAAGAACGCGTAAAAATATTGCAACAAGCGATTACGAATTCGAACTTATTATTCAGAAACGGAATGGCAGATTATCTTGAAGTAATTACAGCGCAGGCTAATATATTGCAAAGTGAGTTGGAATTAGCCAACATAAAAAGACAACAACTTTCTGCCAATATCGAATTGTATCGTGCATTAGGCGGAGGCTGGAGATAAAATCTCTAATTGATATTATTAATCCGTTGGGTTTAATTCAAGCTTTTATTTTAAACACATAGAATCATTGCTATTGTTGAATTTAATTTAGTCGTTTCACTTTGTAATAGTAAATCATAGCTATGTGAACCCAAGAAATGGGCTATCAAACTCATTTTTTCTATGATTCTAGCCCGCAATGAGCGATGTCGAAGTGTGTTTCAATTTTTTATTTCTATCAATTAGATAATTACAACCAACGGAGCATAATTAATTCTATAATACAAAACATATTAATCTAATCTAAAATCATAAACAGTATGAGCACGAATAATTTATTTAAGCCCTTCAATTTGAAGTCACTAAATCTTAAAAACAGAATCGTAATGGCGCCTATGACGCGTTCCTTTTCTCCAAACGGAATTCCGACAGATGAGGTAGCCGCCTACTATCAGAAAAGAGCAGAAGGCGAAGTAGGTTTAATATTATCCGAAGGAACCGTTATCGACAGGCCTTCGTCATCCAATGATGGAAATGTTCCACACTTTTATGGTGATAAAGCACTAAAAGGATGGCAAAAAGTAATCAATGAAGTTCAGGCTGCCGGAGGTCAAATGGGGCCGCAAATCTGGCACATGGGAATTATGGACAATCATCAATCTGGCTGGGTACCACCAGTGCCTTTCGAAGGTCCGTCGGGATTAAATCGCCCTGGTTTCAGTAATGGAAATACTATGTCTGAAGCAGCTATTGAAGACACCATTCTTGCTTTCGGAAAAGCGGCTGCCGATGCCAAAAGATTGGGTTTTGACACCATCGAAATTCACGGTGCCCACGGTTACTTAATCGACCAGTTCTTCAGGGCAGAAACCAATTTGCGCACGGATATTTATGGCGGAAAAACATTGCAGGAACGTAATCGTTTTGCCATTGAAGTAGTGAAAGAAATTAGAAAACAAGTCGGCAACGATTTTGCGGTTATTATGCGTTTCTCCCAATTCAAACCATCGGATTACAATTATAAATTGGCCAAAAATCCGCAAGAATTAGACGCCTGGCTCACGCCTCTTGTTGATGCCGGTGTCGATATTTTGCATTGTTCACAACGTCGTTTCTGGGAACCTGAATTCGAAAAATCGGATTTGAATTTTGCAGGCTGGGCTAAAAAAGTAACTGGAGCTCCCACCATTACCGTTGGTTCTGTTGGACTTTCAGGTGATTTCTTTGGTGCTTTTGCAGGCGAAAGTTCTCAGCCTACTTCATTGGATGAATTAAACAGACGTTTCGACAGAGGTGATTTTGATTTGGTTGCCGTTGGAAGACCTTTGTTGTCCGACCCCAACTGGACTGCAAAAATAAAATCCGGAAAAACAAATGAGCTTATAGGATTCAGTAAAGAAGCCTTGGGCGAATTGGTATTGGAATAAAATTTTGACCTAAAATATAGTTACAAAAAACCCTAAACACTTAAAAATGTTTAGGGTTTACTTTTTTTATCTTTAATGCGGCTTTTTAATGAATTACCCGAGGCAGAGCCTCGAGGTATCGTGTTAATCGAAAGATAGTCGTAGTTAATTCTTCTTAAACGATTTGTAAACTGTCTTTTCATCTCCTTGATTTTGAATGTATTTTTGAATCACATCCTCGTTCCCATACTGGCCAACAGTATTTACATAATATCCACTTGTCCAAAAATTACCACCCCACAACTTACTTTTAACTTCTGGATGCAATCGAAAAATCTCTTTTGCAGTAATACTCTTTACTGTCCTGACAATAATTTCAACGGGAATCTTTACTACACTTTGTATCAAAAAATGCATGTGATTTTCATCCGCGCCTATTTCAACAAAATGAATTTCATACCGTTCAGAAATATTTTTACATACTTCAACCAAACTCATTTCAACATCCGAAGACAAAACATTTCTACGATATTTTATCGGGCAAACCAAATGATAAAGCAACAAGCTTTTATTATGCCGTTTGAAAATATGTTCACTCTTCAAACAAATATACTAATCTTTTTACGCGTAACCCCGAGGCAGAGTCTCGAGGAATTCTTTTGATTAAAATTGACTACCAATTCAATTAAAATATAAAAATGGTTCATTTAGAAATTATAGAAATAACCTTGGTTTAGCCAATTATTGCCTGACGGACAACCCATTATCTGACAACAACAAAAGCTGAAAGAGATAGCTATCAATTTCATCCTGACTTGCCATTCACCCTTCTAGTTTTTTTCAGGACAAGCATAAATAATATTTAAAAAAAAAGGAACCTCATAAATGAAGTTCCTCTTTGTTCTGTAAATCCTATAAGATTCGTGCCCGATTCTTAAAAAAATTCATTTATAAGAACTAAAATTAACAAGCTTATTTTACGGAGTTAATTAAAGGATAAGTTACCGTATCCATATTCCATCCTTCCATAATCAATAATGGAGCTTCACCGCCTAAATCAGCCGGATCATATTCAAGTGTTACCGTTTTCTTTTCAGATGGACGTAAAGAGAAATAATTATCGGAATAGTAGCATGGTTGTAACAATTTCTATGATTTATCTGAATATATCTTTAGACGTGTAAAAAACGCCAATTTAGATGTTGGATTTTCCAATGTTAGAGTCACTTTACTTTTACCGTTAATTGTTTTTAAAGTACTCGACAAATTTAATTTCACTTTTCCCATATTGTTCATAGCTTTAAACGAACCTTGGGCACCATAATGCGGGTCATTTTTAGCACGCCAATAAATTTCTTTATCAATAACTGTCCCCTTGCTATCACGTAAAGTCAGATCAATAAAATATACATCGTCAAATTCAGAACTGTCTTTTGAAAGAAGTTTAAAAATTCCACGTTTCGAAAGATCGCTTTTTACTGCAACGTCACTTACAGTTTTTGTCCAGATTAAACTCCAATCGAGATTGCGAATTTCTGCTGTAACTGTTAGTCCCTTTTGGTCTTTATAAGTATCATTTACAATGGTTATATCATTAAAATAATAATCAAACTGAGCATGTAACGGAGTAGTATTTGCACGTTTAAAATAGAAAAGAGAAGCTGTAGGTTCTAATGTATAATTGTATAATTGTATAATTGTATAAACGAGGATCAAGTTTAGGATGAGTATTATTTACAGTCCACAATGCATAACCTGTACTAAACTTTTCTTCATCATTAAATTTGTTTCTTTTCCAAATTTCAGCTTGTGCTCTGTATTGCATAGCGCTTACAATTTGTGCTTTGAAACAATAGTTTTCGGCTCCCACACGTCCACCAAGATCGGGTGTAGCAATATCGCCATACTCACCACCACCTTTTATAGCTAATTCTAAAGCTCTATAATTTCCGGTTTGAGCATCGTGGTAATCCAACATTTGGTGACTGTGATCGGGACGTATTTGAATGACAAGTCCTAAAAAATCAATGCAGATTTTTTAGGACTTGTCAAAATTATTTATCTGTTTGAACCTTGTTTTGAGGCATAATAACTACTCGTTGGATGGTTTTCCAATAGTGGCAAGGATTCCTCCATCTACGTAAAGAATGTGACCATTTACAAAATCACTTGCTTTTGACGACAAGAAGATGGCAGCGCCTTGCAAATCTTCAGGTTCTCCCCAACGAGCAGCTGGTGTTCTGCTGATGATAAAATCATTAAATGGATGTCCGTCCACTCTAATTGGAGCCGTTTGGGTCGTGGCAAAATAACCAGGTCCAATTCCGTTAGTTTGAATGTTGAATTTAGCCCATTCGGTAGCCATATTTTTAGTAAGCATTTTTAATCCACCTTTGGCAGCTGCATAAGCACTTACAGAATCTCTACCCAATTCGCTCATCATCGAACAAATATTGATGATTTTTCCACCACCACGTTGAATCATTCCTTTGGCAACATTTTTAGAAACAATAAAAGGGCTTATCAAATCTACAGTGATTACCGCCGTGAAATCTTCAACAGTCATATCTACAATAGGCGTTCTTTTGATTATCCCTGCGTTGTTGATCAAAATATCGATAGGACCAACTTCAGCTTCAATTTTTGCAATACTTGCGATAACAGCTTTTTCGTCGCAAACATTAAATACATATCCATAGGCTTCGAGCCCTACAGCTTTGTATTCAGCTACAGCTTTATCCAAGGCTTCTTGTGAAATATCATTTACTACAATTTTGGCTCCTGCTTGTCCAAGACCTTTGGCCATTGCCATTCCTAAACCGTGAACTCCTCCTGTTATAAGCGCCGTTTTTCCAGTTAAATCAAATAAGTTAATTGACATGATTCTATTTTTAAATTTTATTTTATTGTTGTTTATCTTAGTTCTGTTATTTTACAAACATCCATATCTGCGTAGTCCAAGTTTTCGCCGGCCATTCCCCAAATAAAGGTGTAATTGCTGGTTCCAGAACCCGAATGTATTGACCAAGGTGGAGAAATAACCGCTTGGTGGTTGTTCATCCAAATGTGTCTTGTTTCTTGTGGTTCGCCCATAAAGTGACATACGGCTTGGTTTTCTGGGATGTCCATATAAAAGTAAACTTCCATTCTACGATCGTGAACGTGCGCTGGCATTGTGTTCCAAACGCTTCCTGGTTTCAATTCTGTCATTCCCATTTGCAATTGACAGGTAGTAACGATTCCGCCAATAATCATTTGGTTAACCGTACGGTGATTGGCTGTTTCCATTGTACCCAATTGTAGTTTGTTGGCTTCCGCCAAACTTACTTTTTTGGTAGGGTAATCGGTATGCGCTGGAGCTGAATTAATATAAAACTTGGCTGGATTTTTGGCATCGTCACTTTTGAAAATAACTTCTGCATTTCCACTTCCAATATACAGCGCGTCTTTGAATCCTAATTCATAAGAAGTTCCTTCAACAACAACAGATCCATTTCCTCCAACATTGATGATACCCATTTCTCTTCTGTCTAAAAAATTAGGCATTTTTAAAACATCAATAGTTTCAAGTTGAAGTGGCGCAGTTGTTGGCACTGCCGAACCTGTAATATATCTATCGTAATGAGAGTAGGTAAAAGTGATTTTTCCTTCTTCCATTAGATTGTCAATCAAGAATTCATTTCTTAATTGTTTTGTGTCATAGTGCTTTACCGCTTGCGGGCTTGAAGCATAACGAGTTGTATAATTGTTGTTCATTACTTAATTAATAATTTATTATTTGTTGTTTATTATTTGTTGTTTGTTGTTTATTGTTTATTCATATTATAACTGGAAGGTTGCAATTAATATAAATTCCGTACAGTTTAAAGAAAAATAAAATTCCAAAAAAACTCATTTAAAGCCAGCACTTATACCAAGAGATTCATCGAAAAGAGTATAAATTTTCCCGAATCAAATTGTAGCATCACATAGTAATAATGAGTGGACTATTAATTATTGCTTGTTGTCTTTCCAGTAGAGAATCCCAATCGGCTACAGAGTTTACTTGTCCGCTTTTCAACCAAGCAAAACCCACATAGTAAACTATTTTTTTGTTTTTAGGTTCCGTCACTACTAAAATTTGGCTTTGGTCAGGAGATTTTGAATGGTGATTAAGTGCCGTTTTTACTAAATTTGGAGCTATCACAATTCCTTCTCCCACAAAAGAATCATCAATAGGTTCCCAATAACGAAAAATACCTTTTGTAATATTCAGGTCAACTTTTCCCTTTTGATCATGTAATGTAATTCCCAAGGTATAATTCGGAATATCAAATTCAGAGGAAATTGTATTTTCAAATTTGGTGAAATTTGATCCTAAATCAAGTGAAATCCTTTTAGTTTCTTTTACTCCGAACTTACTCCAAGAATTATAGTCTAATTCAAAAATTGTTCTAATAGGTCCTGTTGCAATTACCCTGTAATTCACAAAGTTTTTAGATACGTGTAAAGAATCATTTAGCCAAATTCCATTTCCACCTGTACCCCTACTTTTACCTACATGATAGGGGTCATAGCCTTCACCATGATCAATATGATAATAGCCCGCTGTCTGAAGATTGTTAGAATACCATTTATCAATAATAGAATAATTTACTTTTTTCAACCACAAATCAATTCCACTTGAAAGTGTCCCCCCTTGCTTACCTTCCTCTACTAATTTTTGTGCTGTGGGGCCATAGGTACGAAAAGCTACTTTATCATTTTCCCAAGTAAAATCATCGGTTCTTTCAGGGACAAAACGAGCATAGGTTGTATATGGGCTTAAAGGCCTTTTCTTTGATGCCTTTTTATTCACAAAAGCAGTATAAATAACACGCGAATGAGCCAAAACTGTTACTCGAAAGAGTAATTCATCAGGTTTGCCATCAAGATTATTATCTATAATTTGAGTAACTAAAAGATTCCCATTCTCATCTTTAATCAATAAATTTTGATAAGAATCTGTAAGATTTTGCAATTGTTTCAAATTAATCGAAACCACTTCATTTTCTCTATTTATAGCAAGAGAATTTGTTACAATTATTTTTTTTGAAGTATGTTTTTTGGTTGTAAAACTAGAAAACAAAACAAGTATTCCTAAGAAGGAAACTGTTTTTATTAAATTAAATTTCATATCAAATTTTTATTATTAAATAATTATTTAATCAATTTTAGATTTTTTTATGCTTTTTTTTATTCTTTTTTGAGTACTCATAAATAAGTTATTTTTAATTTAATTACTAATAAAAAAACAAGCCTTTAATAGAATTAATCATTTTTCAAAGAAGAAGGCTGTTTTAAAAATAAGGTAGATTTATAAGACATTCTAGGGGTAAAAATCAGACGTGATATATTGATTCAAACTTTAATTTTAATATAAAGTTTTCAAAGCTAGTACTTAATTAATTTATATGCTAATTTGTTTTTTTTTTAATTTAGAAAATATTTAAAATAACCAACAGACTGAAATTAAATTATTTGATTTTAGTATATTTATTGTCTGTAATATATACATTTAGTTATGAATTGAACCAAACTTGATGTTTAAATCCGAAAATACAAACTCCTCTTCTATTGTAGAATTTTCAATAGTTTTATTAAATCGAATATTAGACTCCATTTGATTGTCGAAAATTTCTTTTCTAACCACGTTGACTAGTTTAATATACTCCTGCTTTGTATTCTTTTTAAAACTTTTAATAAAAAATGTCCCATCATAAAGCTGTAAATTTATTTGATAGCTTTTGTATGTATTCATCTTAACAATAATTGGAATATAAAAAATTGACGCAAGCAATTCAATCTCTATAGGAAAATAAATAGTAAAAATGGCTGTTAGAATTAACATCATGGATAACAATCCTATTTTATTATAAAAACTAAATTTTCTTTTTTTAATATAAACTTTGTTAAGTTCCGAAAACAAAATGGTGATTACTTCATTATTATTATTAATTAATTCAAGTTGCTAGTTAATCGATTTATTTAATTGGAGTCCAAACACAAATAAAGTTAGTTTTATAAGAAAGCCTTCCAGTGTAACTGCGTGTATTGTTCTTGGAAACATTTTCTTGATATCACTTATTGCTGTTTCTACTCTTTTTCTAATTTTTAGCTTTTCATATTTTTGTTCTAATGTATCTATTCTCTTAGCGTTTGACTTGCGTTGAATTTTTAAGAAAATGCATTTTCTATCTAGAGCAATATCTTCTAATCCATAATCTGTATAAGCACTATCGCCATATAACGAGGCTTCCGCAGGTAATTTGTCAATCATTTTTCCTAATGCTTTTGCATCGCCAGTTTTACCTGGCGTGAAATGAAAAGCTATTGGAATTCCGTCTTTTGTGGTGAGTAATTGTACTTTAACTCCATAAAAGTAATTTCGCATACTAGCGGTGTAACCTCTCCATTTTTTATCTTTAAAAATCTTGCAGTTTGCAATGCGCATATTATTACATACAGCAACTGGAAAAGAATCTATGATGTAATGCAATTCACAACAAAGGTCTTTATAATAAGAACTTACAATCTCAAATAACTCATATAAAAGTTTTCCGATTTTATGTAATCGCCTGTTAAATTTACTTTTATCCAGCATATTGGGGATAAATCCATACTGCTTCATAAACTTTATGGCTGACGAATGATTGCCGTAAAAACTTGTTGAAGAAACTATTGCGGTCAAGATAATTTCGCTATCACTAACTTGTCTTCTTACATCTTCTACGTGATTAATTCCTTACAAAATATCATCTATTAAACAAAAAATTGATATAATTTTGTCTTTACAAAGCATTGGTTCTGTTTATTGGTTCGCAAAACAAATTTACTAAACCTCTGCTTTGTTTTTTATCCTATCTAAACTAGCAACTTGAATTAATTATCAAAAATTATTAAACGCAAAAAATTCGTTACGAAATAGTAAAATTATCGTAACGAAGATATAACTAAGAAAATAAAATGAGGTGAACTCATCTGCCTTTTAGGGGGGGGTAAATCAGACTTGTTTACTGGAATACTGAGCTGGAGTAACTCCAAACTGCTGTTTAAAGCATTTACTGAAATATTTAGGGTCATTAAAACCAACTTTATAAGCAATTTCAGATATAGTGCCACATTTCATCAAAACTAATTGCTCAGCTCTTTTAAGACGTATTTCTTTAATGAATTCAGAAACTGTCAATCCGGTAATTGCATTAATTTTTCGGTATAGCTGGCGCTGTCCAAGAAACATTTTATCACACAATTGATCCACCCCAAATTCGGAATCTGAGATATTCTCTTCTATAACTTTTATTATCTTCTCCACAAACTGTTTATCTGCAGATTAAATATCAATTGCATTCGGTTTGACTAATTCTGGATTAGGGGTTCTTTTAAATTTATTAGGGGTAATTTGAGATAATAATGCAATTGCTTTCAATCTATTTGAAATATAATAGAAATAAAAAGCTGCACCTGAAAGAACAACAAAATAAATAAGAAATGCCCAGACTGATAACCAAGGGGCACGACCAATTTTTATATCTAGATTTTTAACTTTTGTGTTCCAAATCCCATCTTCATTTGAAACCATTAATGAAAAAGTATAATTTCCTGAAGGTATTTGGGAGTAAATGGCACTTTGGTCTATATCAGCTATTTTCCATTCCTCATCATATCCGATTAATTTATATTTAATACGATTTTTTCGGGGATTGACATAACTATTTAAGGCTGCCATTTTGAAAGAAAACGACGATTGACTATAATCCAAATAAATTTCGTCGGTATATTCAATGCTCTTTTTCAAAGGGGACGAATCTGATATTGAAACATCCAAATCATTTATCTTAAAACCAACTAATCTTGGTATAGGCAAAATGGGGTTTAGAGTTAAATGGTCTGGATTAAACCAAACCAAGCCACCTCTTGAGCCAAAATATAAATTTCCCGCAGCATCTGATGCCACTGCACGAGCTAAAAAATTATCTGACGGAAGCCCATCTAAATAATCATAGTTACGTATTTCCTTTCCATCCATTGACATAGTTGAAATACCTTTTTGGGAACTTAACCAAATTCTATTTTTCTTATCGATTGCTAAAGCCATTATTTCATTATTAGCAAGCCCATCTTTCATTGTATAAACACGAAATGTTGAAGTTTTTGGGTCATATATTTAATCCAACATGTGTACCAATTATTATTTCCCCATTCTTGTTTTCAACCATACATTCAATATAGTTATCTGAAATTGAATTAGCATTAGATTTCTCGTATATAAAATGTGTAAAACGTTTTTGTCCCGCTTTACGCACACTTAATCCGCCACCCAATGTGCCTATATATAAATCGCCATTTCTACCTTTGACTACACTTATAGTAGAATGAGAATCATAAATGTCCTTACCTTTTCCCGAATATATAGCCTCCACCACGTTCCATAACTTTGAATTTTTAGCACAACCAATTCTAATTGCTTGAGGTTCAGTTCCTACCAATAAGTAAAGGAGTCCGCAGCTGTTATCGATTTTAATTGACAACCTTCTAAAATAGATTGGCTTTTCTTATCAAAAACAATTTTAGAAAACTTACCACTAACCTTATCAAAGGTACACAATGAAAATCCTGAGGCCACAAGAACACTATTATCTTCTGGCATATTGGCGATTGCTATTATATCATCAAATGGTGATGTATATGTTTTATAGCTTTTTAATTTAGGATTAAATTCAATCAGGCGTTTTTGCGTAGTAAAATATATAGTTCCTCTTTGTTTGTCTGCTAAAACAGCATAAGGAAAGCCATTATAGAATGGGTATGTGGACGGAATCACTGAGAATCTGTTTGTGAGAGTATTTAACTTTCCTAATGCTCCATTTTCACTTCCAAACCATATCGTTTTGGAGCGATCAATAAAAACTCGCCAAATATCCTGAAAATCATCATTTGTCTTTACTATCTTGTATGGGGCATTTGGAGAAGAAAAATAAAATAAAGAAGTATTCGAACTAGCCCAAATTTCACCTTTTTCTGTTACTTTTAAATCTCTAAACTTAGGAGCGATTGAAGCATCAATAACTTTTTTAAATTTATTTGATTTAATATCATACGACAATAAACCTTGCCTCCAGGTAGCCAACCATAAAACACCTTTGCTAACTTCTTTAATAACGAAAACATTTATCTTGGCATATGGAGTATCGGACCCAATGTGAGTGAATTTTCGGTTTTTTATATCAAAAAGATGTAATCCTCCTGAAAAAGTGCCTACCCAATACTTCCCTTTTGGACCATCAGTTATACAAAGCACATTATTGCTTTGTAGTCCTGTGGAATTATATTGGTAACTTTTAAATTTGTTTTTTTTGGGTTCAAAATAATCAACACCTCCCCCGTCAGTTCCTATCCAAAAGTTGCCTTTCCCATCTGGCTTAATGGTGTAGACTTCATTATGACTAATCGAGTTTGGATCCTTTGAATTATGAACAAAGTGTGAAAACTTCTCTGTAGACCGATTGTATTTATCTAAGCCAAAACCTTTGGTGCCTATCCACAAATCACCGTTTAAGTCTTCGGCAATTGACAAAATAACGTTTCCTGCTATACTTGAAGAATCAGCATTATTATGAAGATAAGCTTTCATCTCATTACCGTCATATCGAAATAATCCACCCTCTTTTCCTATCCATAGAAAGCCTACTTTATCCTGAAAGATACAATTCACTTTACCTCCAAAAAAATTTGGATCAGGCAATTGCACAGGATAAATTTGCTGATTTTGTGAATACAAATTAAGTATAAGACTAAAAAAAACAATTACGATTCCAATTCTTTTCAATTTATATCAGTATTAAATATTAAGATAGTTTAGCTTATGTTCTAAATCAAGAAATACTTTTCAATTAAAAAAAAAACTTCAAACTAATTTGAAGTTTTTTTTTAATGAGTACATTGATAGTGGTTTCAAAGGTAAATATTTTATTTAATTGTTACCTTAATTTATAATACTCATTTCTTCGTATGATAATTGTATCTTAAATTTAGTTATTTTTTCTATCATAAGTCAAATTTAAAAATAATGGGTTTGAAAACACTTTCTTAGTTTTGGTTTGTATTTAAAATCTATCGAGGCAACCCTTATATATTCTCTTAACAACATCTCATAGTTAAATTAGCATATTCAGTTCCTTTTTTATTTTTCAGTATATACGTCGCTACTTAACTTTTTGCCACAGCCAAAAATCAATAGAGAGCGCTCCACTTCCTTTAAATAAAATAATTATAAGAAGAGTCAATAATAATATAAAATACTCAATGCCTTCACCTTTCTTTTTTCCGACCCAATTCATAACCCATCCTTCCTTACGGTGGCTAAACAGGGCACCACTAAATATTATAAAATTAGCAAATGCCGCAAACCTTCCAAGCAAACCTATTATCAGCAACATACTCCCAATAGATTGGCCAATTATAACCATCCAAGCAATAGCGAACGGAACTTTTTTACTCCTGAAGGTTTCGAGTGATTGCCCAATACCTACTCCTCCTCCAAAATCCTCAAACCAACCAAATAACTTTTGCATTCCATAAGGAAAAATAATAATTCCAGCCACCACTCTGCATAAAGTATAAACCCAGTTGGGTTCAGTCTGTAATAAATCATTAAGAATTTCCATCTTGTCCGGTTTTAATAATTAATTAAATCTGCTATTGGTACCAACATAAAATTAAAAACTTATGGTTAAATCCAGTAAAATAATTGGCAATCAATTTAAAACAGTTATAACTCCTCTTTTTACATCAATAATAAATTTTAAAACAAAGATAACAACTGTACCCTGCATATCATTTTTCGGAAGGTTAACTTTGCCAATGCCAAAATTGCTCTGCCATTTTACTGTACCCCTTGCCTTCTGATATTTTTTGCAAAGTTTCAGCTGCAACAGTGTTCCTTTGCGATTTTCCAACGCCCTTCTCGCTAAGAATAACATCAATACCAAAAGGCTTTGCTGCTTTCCTGATGCTGCTGCTAATAGCTTCTAACGCATACCTGCTGGAATTATACCATCCTGACAATTCAACATTTCTATTACTGTAAATAGACGAGATCATAACTATTTTTCCAGACTTTTCTCTCTTCATATAGGGCAAAACCAATTGTGATAATTGTGCCAATCCAAATACGTTTACATCAAATTGATATTTAGCCTCCAAAATAGGTGCGCCTTCTACCATTTCTAATAATCCAAATCGGGTATTGTTTATTAGGATATCAATTCGTCCTTCATTGGCAATTATTTCATCTATTCCGTTTTGCATATCTCCATTCTTAGTAATATCCATCTGCATAATATGAGCACCCAGTCGCTTCAAATCCAACAACTTTTCTTTCTTTCGTGCTGATGCGTAAACCACATAGCCGTATTCCAACAAAAGTTTAGAAATAGCTTTCCCAATACCTGAAGAAGCCCCAGTTATCCATACTACTTTATCCTTATTTTCCATTACAATACTGTTTTAATTTTACAGATATCAAAAACCAAATTTTGCAGCTCCTAAAATGGTTCCTGTAGTTTTATCTTGAATAAATCCTATGATTTCCCCATTTCTAGAATCAAAATTCTTTGGGAAATATACGTTCAGGCTTCCTTTTTCATTAACCGCTAATTTTTGGTAAACCAAATTTCTCACTACTTGGGAATGAGAAAGTAACTTACCTTCATTTTCTCCGCGTTTCACTTTGCTTTTTACCGATTTCTGAACTAAGGCTAATACTAATTGGGTGTTTTTTGAATTTCTAGAAACCTTATAGTTAACTATTGCCCAGCTTTTTCCTTGTTTTACCGATATATCTAAGTCAACTTCATTTGGTCTAGAAATTGCCTTAGCAATTCCGCCTCTAATAACTGCTTCTTGAGAACCAATATAATCTGTTTTACCATTGATAATCAACTGAGGCGTATAGACAGGTTCCTTTTTTAGCCACCTGGCATAATCATATTGTCTCTTGGTATAGTCCGGGTTGCTGAATATATCTTTCCAGCCTAGATCATCCCAGTAATCAACGTGGTATGAAAGAACATAAACAGTTTTGTCTTTGTATTCATTTTGGATTTTACCCATTAGTTCATCTGCCGGCGGACAACTCGAACAGCCTTCTGAAGTGAACAGTTCTAATACTGCAAAACCTTTTTTTGCAGCGTTGTTGGTACTACTTTGCCCAAAAGCTGTAACGCTAAAGGCAATTGCTAAAAGCAAGAAAACGAAATTTAATTTAATGTGTGTCATTTGTAAAGATTTTTAATTATTTATTACACGAAATTAGTTGCTAAAGATCAAGCGGGAAATTACAAACTGTCCGAAGCAGACAAATTAATCCTCAAAGTAGTCAAAATCTATGTTCAATTATTTTGAAATACCGGTTTGAAGCCAAAATTTATATTCCTGTATGTCAGGAATATAACCTGCTGGCTGATTCAAATCGTTCCCATCAGAATCTAAAACAACGTAAAAAGGCTGTGCATTGGCTTTATATCTTGTAATCTGAAAATCACTCCATTTGTTTCCAACGGTCTCAATGTTTTTACCCGTTTCCTCTGATACATATTGTTCGCTTTCCGGTAATATCCGCTTGTCGTCAACATACAATGAAATCAGTACAACGTCATTTTTTAAGATAGACAATATTGCCGGGTCCGACCAAACATTATCTTCTATTTTGCGGCAATTAACACAAGCATATCCTGTAAAATCCAAGAGAATCGGTTTATTGACTGATTTAGCATAAGCCAATCCTTTATCATAATCCGTAAAAGCTGTGATATTATGCGGACCTAACACAGCACCTGATGGCAATACCATCACAGTTTTTGCATCAGCAGATCCTCCAACTCCTTTAGGCGCCTCAGCATAAGACAATGGCGGCGGAAAACCACTAATCAACTTTAAAGGCGCTCCCCAAAGACCGGGTATCATATAAATCGTAAAAGACAATAACAACATTCCTAAAAACAATCTCCCTACAGTAATCTCGCCTGCTGTATGATGTGACAAGTTGATTTTTCCAAACAGATATAGAGCAAATGTTCCAAAAATAGCAATCCAAATGGCTAAAAACATTTCACGTTCAAACAAGTGCAATTGCAATACTAAATCAGCATTTGATAAAAACTTGAATGCTAATGCCAGTTCTAAAAATCCCAAACATACTTTCACGGTATGCAACCAACTACCTGATTTTGGCAGTGAATTTAACCATCCTGGAAACAAAGCAAACAGCATAAACGGCAAGGCTAATGCTGTAGAAAACCCTAACATTCCTACAATTGGTGCTAAACCGCCTTTAGACGCAGCCTCAACAAGTAAAGTTCCGACTATCGGACCAGTACAGGAGAAGGATACAATCGCCAAGGCTAAAGCCATAAATAAAATCCCAATTATTCCTCCTCTATCCGATTGTTTGTCTAGTTTATTGGCCCAAGAATTAGGGAGTAAAATTTCAAAAGCACCCAAAAATGAAGATGCAAAAACCAACAATAACGCAAAGAATATAAGGTTAAACCAAACATTAGTTGACAAAGCATTTAATGCATCTGAGCCAAATAACAACGTAATAACGCTGCCTAAAAACAGATAAATCAGGATAATTGAAAGGCCATAAAAAATGGCATTTTTAATCCCTTTTGTTTTGGTCTTGCTTTGTTTAGTAAAGAAACTTACTGTCATAGGGATCATAGGAAAAACGCAAGGAGTCAGTAAAGCTGCAAAACCTGAAAAAAAGGAAATAAAGAAAATGGACCACAAACCTCTTTCAGTTACAGGAACCGGTTTTTTGGCAACTGCAGTTATTACCGTTTCTTTTTTAACGGTAGTAAAACTTTTAACAGTTTTACCTTCTAGATTTGCAATGTCAAATTCAAAGTAGACACGTTGTGGAATACAAACTTCTTTGCAAACTTGAAAAGAAAGTTCAACTTGGATTAAATTGTTTTCAGGCTTGATTACTTTAATAGATTGTTGAATCCGAACTTTATTCAAAAAAAAGGTTTCATCAACTCCAAAAACAGCATTAAACTTTGTCGTAGTAGGACTTTCTGTTGCCTTTCCAATAATATCGAAATTACCTTTTGTATTGGGAAATAAAAGTTGTAAAGGTGCTGGGCCTCCTTTTGGTGTAAATTGAGAATAAAGGTGCCAGTCTTTTTCAATAGCACCGTTAAAAGTCAATTGGAAATCGCTATCCGATTTTTTTTCAATCTCTGCCTGCCACTTTACAGGAGTTATTATCTGAGCATTTGCGCTGACGCTTACAAAAAATGCCACTAAAAAAATGTACTTAAGCTGTCTCATAATGTTTATATTTTTAAGCAAAATTATTGGACAACTTTCTCTAATAAAATCTAAAATTAACGGAACAAGGCATAATAAAGGGTCAATCAGGCAAATGGCAAGCTGAAGTACTTTGAGCATTTTGTTTATGGTCAAACAACTTATAATCTTAGAAAAGCGGTTAAATATTGCGCAAAAGTTGAGCAACAAAATGTTCCCGTTTTGAAATGTCTAATTCACGGTCATCTTCGCCCGTTTCACCATAATATCAATTCTGTTTAGCGAATTGTCAAAATAAATTTGCCCCATAATTTTAATTTTAAATTCAAAAAAAAATGGAAACAAACAATGAAAAAGTGCTTTACACAGGAGTAACACACACAACAGGCGGCAGAACAGGTGAATCTAAAAGTTCTGATGGTAAATTAGACATTACACTTTCTTCTCCAGGAAGTAATGGACCAGGTACAAATCCGGAACAATTATTTGCTGCAGGTTGGTCAGCTTGCTTTATTGGTGCCATGGGAAAGGCAGCTAGTAATTTGAATGTAAAACTTCCCGTAGATCATTACGTAAACACTGAGATTGACTTAGTATCAAATGATGATGGCTATTCGTTGCAAGCGCGTTTAAACGTAAGCTTACCTGGATTAGATCCTGAAGTGGCTCAAAAAATCGTTGATGGTGCTCATCAAACATGTCCTTATTCAAAAGCCACACGCGGTAACATCAAGGTTATAATTAACTTAATTTAATATTAGGCAAAAAATGAAAACCGGATTAAAACAACCAATGTGGTTAAAAAAACTTGCCGCCATTACATTAGTCTTTTCGGCATTATTTCTAGGAACTGCAAAAGTTAATGCACAGGGAAAATTCGCTAAGAATATTGTGATTGTACATGGTCACTACTTAGATGCCTCCGGTTGGAAAGGAGTCTACTCCATTCTAACTAAAAAAGGGTATCAGGTAACCTTAGTACAAAATCCACTTACCTCATTAAAAGATGATGTGGAGGCAACCACTAATATTCTTAACAATCAAGACGGACCAACTATTTTAGTTGGGCATTCTTGGGGTGGAACTGTGATTACTGAAGCAGGAATTCATCCAAAAGTAGTGGGTTTGGTATATGTAGCAGGGTTTATGCCTGATAAAGGTGAAACAACAAGAAAATTGGCAAAATCCTTTCCAAAACTTCCTGAAATGAGAACAGAGTCTCCAGACACTGGAGGATTCGTTTTCTATGACAGAAGTACTTTTAGGGCAGGTGTAGCAGGTGATTTAAGCAAAGAAGATGCTGATTTTATGAATGCATCACAAATACCTATCCACAAAGATAGCTTTGACGCTCCTCTCTCTGATGCCGCATGGAGAACAAAACCAAGCTATGGTATTTTGACTCTTAAAGATAGAACTATCAATCCGGATCTTCAACGAAGTATGTACCAAAATGCTAAAGTAAAAGTGACAGAACTAAAAGCAGGTCATGTGGTTTATATTTCACAACCCCAAGCTGTTGCCAACGTGATTATCGAGGCTTCTTTACAAAATTAAATTAGCAAAAATTATTGATTATTAATTCGTTTATTTCAGCAGAAGCCGCTCAGTAATAGACTGCACCCAAAAGTTTGGACGAATTTATAATTAAATTTGATAATAATGAGCTCGATATTGTATCGGGCTCATTCCTTTTAGATTAAGTTTTATTCTATCATTATTATAGTATTCTATATACTCGACTATTTCTTG
>JACMLU010000028.1 GCA_014379405.1 Flavobacterium sp.
ATCGAAATAAGACCTCTTTCAATATCACTAACGATTTGAAGTTTTAAAGACATACTGTAATCTCGCTGACTACGCTTAACATAATTTGTGTTTTCTTCCATAACGATGTTTTTTGTGTATCGCTATTTCAGGACGGGACATTCAATACAAAAAAAGAGAGACTTGTTAATTCAAGTCTCTCTTTTTATTTTATACCAATTTTTTTTATTTAGATTCGATAATGCTTTTCTATAATATAAAATAAAAAGCTAAATTTGATTTCTGATAGTCAATCATCAAAAAGAATCGTATTTACTATTATTGAAAATATTAATAACAAACTTTATTTTATCAAATGTCCATTTACAAAAAAATATTCCTTTTTTTAATTATTTTCAGTGTGATTAGTTGTGGCAAAAATAAAGAAAATGAGGAGCATGAATTAGAACAAAAAAATGAGCCACACTACGAGCAAGAAACCACTGCTGCTCCTGATCCTCAAAAAAATGAAATTACTTACGAATCACCCGAGGACAGTATAAGAGCAGTCAAAAATTCTATTTTAAGAAAACAAAATATCAAGAAAAAAGAGCAAACAGAGAAAAATACTGAAACGTCTGATGATAAATCAATGGAAACATCAGAAACGACTATCCCATCTGACAAACCTACAATCAAAAAAGCTAAAGCACCTTCTTTTGTTTACATCAAAAAAATATTGCATGAATGTCAAATTGGAGTTCCAATGACACAAAAAGATTTGCAAGCCAATTATAACATTCCCGAAGAAGCTATACAATTAGTCAAAAGTGTTACCAAAATATCCGAGAACGAACTGGATATTAAATGGAAATCGACTTGGCTTATAGAAAAAATGTCCGACGCAAAATTTAATGACGGAATACTTAAAGTGCGCTTCGAAAAAAACAAAATGTATACTTCAGGTGGAGCTATAAGCATCAAATACGAAAAGAAAATGTACACTGATTTATACCTAATAGGACGTTCAGCTTACATCCCAACAGTAAAAGGATACTATTGGCAAATTGGAAAATAATGGAAGAAGAACCTAAAAGATGCAACTGGTGCTTATCAAGCGATTTGTACAAAAACTACCATGACGAAGAATGGGGCGTTCCCGTTTATGACGACCAAAAAATATTCGAATTCCTAATACTCGAAACCTTTCAAGCAGGATTGAGTTGGATAACCATCTTGAAAAAAAGGGATAATTTCCGATTGGCTTTTGATAATTTTGACTATAAAAAAGTAGCCAATTATTCCGAAGATAAAATTCAGGAATTAATGCAAGATGCCGGAATTATTCGAAACCAATTAAAAATTCGCGCTGCCGTTTCTAATGCCGTTGCCTTTATGAAAGTACAGGAAGAGTTTGGTAGTTTCAGCAAATACATCTGGGGATTTACTGGAGGAAAACCCATAGACAACAAACGACAATCCTTAAAAGAAGTCCCTGCCACTTCCCCACTTTCTGACGAAATCAGCAAAGATTTGAAAAAACGAGGCTTTAAATTTGTGGGTTCCACAGTGGTTTACGCACATATGCAAGCCACAGGAATGGTCGACGATCACGTTGTAGATTGTTGGAGAAAAAGTGGTCAGTAATCAGTTTGAAGTTTTCAAAATATCACAAAAACAGTTCCGCTTCAACAAGTTTAAACTTTAAACTTCTAAATTTTTAAACTTTTTTAATTACATTTGCTCCACACTTTAGGGGTGTCTACAAAATGTAGGCTGAGATTTTACCCTCGAACCTGATCTAGTTCATACTAGCGTAGGAAAAAGTAAGATGACTTCCGTAGTCCAATTTTTTGGGCAATAGTAGCCATTCCTAAAGTATAATTACATACTAAATTCAAAAGGAATGGAGCTCAAAATCAACAATCAAACGAAACAATTTGCTACTGACAACCTCACTGTTCAGGCACTTCTTGACTTGGAAATTCCCGTAAAACAAAAAGGAATTGCCCTGGCCATCAACAATACCGTTATTCCAAAATCTGATTGGAATTCCCACCTCATAAAAGAAACCGACGACATCCTGATCATTTCTGCCACCCAAGGCGGATAAATATTTTAATTAAAAGATTGAAAGATTTAATGATTAAAATATTTATCAAATACCATCTCTTCAATCTTTGATTTTTTTTAATTCTTAAATTTTTCAATTAAAAAATATGAACAACGAAGAAAAAATCTCAAGAACCCCGTTTCCAAATTCTACAAAAATTTACGTAGACGGAACCATTCATCCCATAAAAGTAGCGATGCGTGAAATTTCACTCGCAGACACTAAAATGTCAAACGGAAGAATAGAAAAAAATCTACCCGTAACCGTTTACGATACTTCAGGTCCATTCACTGATCCAAACATCGAAATCGACATCCGAAAAGGATTGCCTCGCATTCGTGAACAATGGATTCTAGACCGAAATGACGTAGAAGAATTAACCGAAATCTCCTCCGAATACGGAAAATCCCGTTTGAATGACGAGAAACTGAACGAATTGCGTTTTGAATATTTGCACAAACCAATGCGTGCCAAAAAAGGAGCCAACGTTTCGCAATTATACTACGCCAAACAAGGCATCATCACTCCCGAAATGGAATACATCGCCATTCGTGAAAACCAGCGTTTGGAATTGATAAACGAGCAAACCAAAGTAATGCAATGCCAACATAGAGGAAACAGTTTTGGAGCTAATACGCCAAAATCTAAAATAACTCCTGAATTTGTTCGTAGCGAAGTAGCTAGAGGTCGCGCCATTATTCCAAATAACATCAACCATCCTGAAAGCGAGCCAATGATTGTGGGACGTAATTTCTTGGTAAAAATAAACGCCAACATCGGGAACAGCGCAGTAACTTCCAGCATTGAAGAAGAAGTGGAAAAAGCAGTTTGGGCTTGCCGTTGGGGAGCTGATACTATTATGGATTTGTCCACAGGAAAAAACATTCACGAAACCAGAGAATGGATTATCCGAAATTCTCCTGTACCCATCGGAACTGTGCCCATTTACCAAGCTTTAGAAAAAGTAAATGGCGTTGCTGAAGACTTGACTTGGGAAGTATTCCGTGATACTTTAATCGAACAAGCCGAACAAGGCGTTTCTTATTTCACTATTCACGCTGGCGTTTTATTGCGTTACATTCATTTAACAGCCAATCGTGTTACCGGAATTGTTTCCCGTGGTGGCTCGATTATGGCAAAATGGTGTTTATTTCATCACAAGGAAAACTTCCTTTACACCCATTTCGAAGACATTTGCGAAATTATGAAACAATATGACGTAGCCTTTTCATTGGGCGACGGATTACGTCCGGGTTCTATTGCCGACGCCAATGATGCTGCACAATTCGCCGAATTGGAAACTTTGGGCCAACTGACAAAAATCGCTTGGAAACACGATGTCCAAGTCTTTATTGAAGGTCCAGGTCACGTGCCAATGCATATGATTAAAGAAAATATGGACAAACAATTGGAGCATTGTGACGAAGCACCTTTCTATACTTTAGGTCCATTAACTACTGATATTGCTCCGGGTTATGACCACATCACTTCTGCCATTGGCGCTGCAATGATTGGTTGGTATGGCTGTGCGATGTTGTGTTATGTTACGCCAAAAGAACACCTTGGTTTACCCAACAAAAAAGATGTAAAAGATGGTGTTATCACATATAAAATTGCGGCACACGCTGCCGATTTGGCCAAAGGGCATCCAGGATCGCAATATCGTGACAATACCTTGAGCAAAGCGCGTTTCGAATTCCGTTGGGAAGACCAATTCAACTTGTCGTTAGATCCAGACACAGCCCGTAAATTTCACGATGAAACCTTGCCGGCAGATGGTGCCAAAGTGGCTCATTTCTGCTCTATGTGCGGGCCAAAATTCTGTTCGATGAAAATCTCGCAGGAAATCCGCGACGTGGCCGAAGCAGAAAAAGGAATGGCGGCCAAATCAGAAGAGTTTATCGTGCAAGGGAAAGAAATTTATATATAAAAAAGTTAGAAGTCAGAAGTGGGAAGTTGAAGTTAAAGCTACATCCCCACTTCCCACCTCTAACTTCCCACTTCTAACTTAAAATGATAGTAATCACAAATCCAATTCCGATACCCAATGAAATCGACACCATTCATTCTCTTTTTGAGAATGGATTGGAGTTGCTACATATTCGGAAACCTGATTTTTCAGCAGCAGAAATGAAAGCTTTCTTATTTGAAATAAAATTAGAATTCATGCAACAATTGGTTTTACACAGCCATCATCAATTGGCTCCAGCATTTGGAATTAATCGAATTCATTTAACTCAAAATATCAGAAATGAAATAGGTCCAGAAACGCTGTATTTATATAATGAAAAAGGAGTTCGTTTATCAACTTCAACGCATAGCATTGAATCTTTTAATGACTTGAGAATCTTTTTTGAATATAGTTTTTTGAGTCCTGTTTTTCCAAGTATTTCAAAAATAAATTATAGCTCTGATACCGATTTATTTGAGACCATAAAAAGCAGGACAAATTTCTCGACTCAATTAATTGCCTTGGGAGGTATATCGTCAGAAAACATCGGCGAAACAATTGAAGCAGGTTTTGACGATGTGGCTCTTTTGGGCAGCATTTGGAACAGTAACAATCCTTTAGAAAATTTTAAACTATGCAACAAAATAGACCTTACGTATTAACCATCGCAGGCTTCGATCCTTCGGCGGGAGCTGGAGTTTTGGCAGATGTAAAAACATTCGAACAACATCAAGTGTATGCTTTTGCAATTAATACAGGCAATACTATTCAAACCGAAATGGAGTTTTTTGAAATACAATGGACTGATTTGGAATTTGTTCAGAAATCATTAGAGAAATTATTCGAAAGCTATTCTATAAAAGCTGTTAAAATTGGAATTGTTCCATCATTGGATTATTTAAAAGAAATTGTTTCTTCAATAAAAAGGCTTTCCCCAGAAACAAAAATTGTATGGGATACAATTTTGAAATCAACAACAGAATTTGATTTTTTGAAAATTGAAAAACAAACTATTTTGATTGAAATAATGAAAAAAATCGATTTGATTACACCCAATTACGATGAGATTTTACAATTATCTTCAAAAGGAATGAATGCCGAAACTACGGCAATACTACTTTCGAAATATTGCCCAGTTTTATTAAAAGGCGGCCATAATCTAGAAGAAATTGGCGTTGATCATTTATACCTAAAAAACAGATTTTTTAGTCTAACTCCAAACGCCAACATTGAAATTATAAGCAAACATGGCTCGGGTTGCGTATTGTCATCAGCCATTACAGCCAATTTAGCATTAGATCAAGATTTAATAACAGCTTGCATCAATGCCAAAAATTATATAGAAACCTACTTGCAATCAAACCTTACTAAATTAGGATACCATTATGTATAACAAATTACAATATATATCTCAAGGCGAAAGCGTCGAAGAACAATTGTACAACATTCATCAAGCCTTGGACAATGGCTGCGACTGGATTCAAATGCGATTCAAGCACCAGAAACCAAAAAATACATTCGCTTTGGCGGAAGCCGTGAAATTTTTATGCGAAGAATACCTCGCCAATTTCATCATCAACGACAATGCAGATTTAGCCAAACAATTTGCTGCCGACGGTGTTCATCTTGGACTTTCGGATATGGGCGTTGCTGAAGCAAGAGCTATTTTGGGCAAAACCAAAATCATCGGAGCAACAGCAAATACGATTGAAGACATAATCAGTCAAGTAAATAATGGCTGTGATTACATTGGTTTAGGTCCTTTTCAATATACGAAAACCAAAAATAATTTAAGTCCGATTCTGGGACTTGAGGGCTACCAATCCATTATTAGCAAACTGAGAGAGCAACAAATTGAAATACCCATCTATGCCATTGGTGGTATTACACTAGAAAATGTCGATGATTTAATGACAACTGGCGTTCATGGTATTGCCGTTTCTGGAATCATTACTAAAAGTGACCAAAAAAACAAACTCATTACTGAACTTAACGAAAAATTATATGCCAACATCATTATTTAAAATAGGAGACAAAATATTCGAATCCCGCTTGTTTTTGGGAACGGGAAAATTCGGATCCAATCAAAAAATGGAAGAAGCCATTCTTGCATCAGGAACCGAATTAGTGACTGTTGCACTGAAACGTATCGATTTAGAAACGGAAACTGATGCGATTTTAACACATCTAAAACATCCTCGAATTAATTTGTTGCCCAATACATCTGGCGCTCGAAATGCCAAAGAAGCCATTTTTGCAGCACAATTGGCTCGGGAAGCCCTGGAAACCAATTGGCTAAAACTGGAAATCCATCCTGATCCAAGATACTTGATGCCAGATGCCATCGAAACCTTGAAAGCTACCGAAGAACTGGCTAAGATGGGATTTATAGTCTTGCCTTACATTCACGCTGATCCCGTTTTATGCAAACGTTTGGAAGATGCAGGAACATCGGCCGTGATGCCTTTGGGCTCACCAATTGGAAGCAACAAAGGATTAAAAACCATAGATTTTTTAGAAATCATCATCGAACAATCTAAAGTTCCTGTAATCATCGATGCAGGAATTGGTGCGCCATCCGATGCCGCAAAAGCAATGGAACTGGGCGCTGATGCCGTTTTGGTCAACACGGCCATTGCAGTTGCCGGAAATCCAAGATTAATGGCAGAAGCTTTTAGAGAAGCCGTCATCGCTGGACGAAAAGCCTATGAAGCCAAACTAGGACAACAATATAAACAAGCAATGGCTTCGAGTCCTTTGACGGCATTTTTATATGAATAATTTAACCACGAAGACACGAAGGAAAGCACAAAGTTCACAAATCTTACGATAAAAAAACTTTGTGTCTTTCCGTCTTTGTGGCAAAAAAAAAGAAAAAATGAACACATTCAAATCGGTTTTTGAAAGATACGACTGGGACACAATTCAAACCAAAATATACCAAACTTCTATAAAGGAAGTCGAAATTGCTTTGTCTAAAAACAAACGCAATCTGGATGATTTTCTGGCTTTGATTTCACCGGCTGCCCAACCTTATTTGGAACAAATGGCTCAAATAAGTCACGAATTAACAAAAAAACGCTTTGGCAAAACCATTCAAATGTATGCGCCTTTGTATTTGAGCAACGAATGCCAAAACATTTGTACCTATTGCGGTTTTAGTTTAGACAACAAAATCAAACGAAAAACCCTAAACGAAAACGAAATCATACTAGAAGTTGAAGCCTTGAAAAAAGCAGGATTCGACCACGTTTTACTAGTGACAGGCGAAGCCAATTATACCGTAAACATTGATTATTTTTTGAAATCGGTGTCTCAAATAAAAAAATATTTTTCGACCATTTCTGTCGAAGTACAGCCTTTGTCAACCGAAGAATACGAACAATTGCGCGCGGCTGGTGTCTATTCTGTTTTGGTATATCAAGAAACTTATCATCAGGAAGTTTACAAAAAATACCATACCAAAGGGAAAAAATCCAATTTTGACTTTCGGTTGGAAACTCCAGATCGAGTTGGAACTGCGGGGATTCATAAAATAGGTTTGGGCGTTTTATTGGGATTGGAAGATTGGCGAACCGACAGCTTTTTCAACGCCCTGCATTTGGATTATTTGCAAAAAACCTATTGGCAAACCAAATACACGGTATCTTTTCCACGATTGCGTCCCGCCGAAGGAGTCATTAAACCCAACTTTATTATGGACGACAAAGATTTGGCACAACTTATTTGCGCCTATCGTTTGTGGAATGAAGATTTGGAGATTTCGCTATCAACCAGGGAGAATGAAAAATTCCGGAACAACATAATTCCATTGGGAATTACTAGTATGAGTGCAGGTTCCAAAACCAATCCTGGTGGTTATGTAGTTGACCCGCAATCCTTGGAACAATTCGAAATCAGTGACGAACGTTCTGCTTCTGAAATTGCAGCACTTATTTCCAGTATCGGATACGAACCCGTTTGGAAAGATTGGGACAGAAGTTATGATTGCAGATTTTTGATTAACGATTGAAGATTGCAGATGTCACAATCCCGTAAAATCGATAATCTTATTATTTACCAACACTAAATCCGAAATCTTCAATCGTTAATCTAAAATCAAATGAGCGTTATACAAGAATTTTTACGATACAACCGACAAATGATGTTACCTGAAATAGGTGATTCCGGGCAAGAAAAACTCAAGAATGCCAAGGTTTTGGTTATTGGCGCAGGCGGTTTGGGCTGTCCTATTTTGCAATACATTGCCACAGCAGGTGTAGGAACCATCGGAATTGTAGATTTTGACAAAATTGAATTGCACAACTTGCACCGCCAAATTTTATATGTTGAAAATCAAGTTGGAAAACCCAAAGCCACAACGGCAAAATCGGTCTTGGAAACCTTGAATCCCTTGATTAGCGTTATTGCTTTTGAAGAAAAACTAACTATTGAAAACGCAATTCAAATCATTCAAGATTTTGATGTGATTGTGGATGGAAGCGATAATTTTACCACTCGGTATTTAGTAAATGACACTTGCGTGACTTTAGGAAAATCGTTAGTTTATGGCAGCATATTGAAATACGAAGGACAAATGGCAGTTTTTAATCATAACGGAAGCAAGAATCTCCGCGACTTATTTCCTGAACCACCAAATTCTGAAGATGTTCCTAACTGCAATTTAAACGGCGTGATGGGAACACTTCCGGGAATAATTGGCACAATGATGGCGCACGAAACCTTGAAATTGATAATGGATTTGCCAATATTAGAAAACGAATTGGTACTCTTCAATACCTTGAATTGGAGTTTCAATAAACTTAAATTTTAAGGAAGTACAAATTAATTTCAACTGCAAAAACACAAAGGCGCAAAGTCTTCATTTTAAAAACTTAACGAATCGCCAACAGCAATTGTTCCTTCATTCAAACAGAATATATTGGCACCAAAATACACATTGTTATTTGAGGTTCGGTAAGTGCTTAATGTCTTTAATGGTTCTTTCTTTAAAATTCCTGTCGTCGGATTGTTGTTGACCATTACACATCTGCCGGAAGGTTTAACATTTTGAAATTTCACATTCCCAATTTGGAATGTTTCAAAGAAATCTTCTTCGTGAGGAAGATTACTACTAATAACAATATTCGGTCTGAATCGTTGAATAGTGATTTTTTCTTCTAGTTTTTCGTTTAAAAAATCCAAACTTTTTGAACCAATTAGCAAATAAGGATATCCATCTGCCAGGCTGACATTCAGGGTTTGATTCAATCGAGAACTATTGTGTTTTCTGTCGCCTTTATTGACAATCTTTACTAATTTACAACTAAAACCAAGCGCTTCACTAAACCATTTTGAAGTTGCTTTATTGACTTCAACGACTTTGCTCTCATCATCCCAAACTTTTAAAAAAATAGCTTCTTCTAAACTTTCATCGATTAAAAATTCGTGCTTTTCATCTTGATGTGAAATAACAATTTTACCTTCCCTAATTTTTGGATAAAACTGACTTAAATTAGGATGTTCTCGTTGGGTTATAAATTGATTTTCTTCGTCTACCAACATCCATCTTCGGTCGTTTTCAAAACCCATTTCTTCCGCTTTGGCAGTTTGAATAGCAATTCCAGCAAGGCTTTTTATTGGGTAAATATATAATTCCGTTACAAGGTAATTCATAATTATTCACTTTTTAGAAATTCCATAAAATCGGTTCTGTCAATTTCGCGACAGCCCAAACTTTCGAGGTGATCATTATATACTTGGCAATCCAGAAGTTTATAATTCTTCTCTTTTAATTGATTAACCAAAGCTATAAAAGCTATTTTTGAGGCATTCGAAACCTTGGAAAACATACTTTCTCCACAAAAAATATGTCCCAAATCGACACCATACAAACCACCGACCAACTCATCATTTTGCCATACTTCTACCGATTTTGCAATTCCCATTTCATTCAATTTGCAATAGGCTTCAATCATATCATTGGTAATCCAAGTTCCATTTTGACCATCACGTTTTATTTTTTGGCAATTAGAAATTACATCCCTAAAATTCTGGTTGAAAGTGACAGTGAAAATATTTCGGTTCAGGATATTTCGCATACTTTTTGAAACCACCAATTCATCTAAAAACAAAACCATTCTGGGATTTGGCGACCACCAAATTATAGGTTCATCGTCTTCAAACCAAGGAAAAATACCGCTTTTGTAAGCCAATAATAATCGTTCAGGATACAAATCGCCACCAATGGCGAGGATTCCATCCAAATTAGAATTGGAAACTGGAGGAAAAAATAATTCTTGGGATAAAACGTACATACTAAAGGAACAAAAGTATAAATTTGGCAACGCTAAATTACATTTTAAAATTCAATCCTAAAACTTTTATAAATACTATGAAAACCAAACTTATTACATCCTTTTTTCTATTATTGGTTTTTATGGGAAATGCCCAAACGAAAGACACTATTTCCTCGATAAAAAAAGAAGATAAAATCTCGTGTAAACAATTTATCGCTCCAGTAGTACTTATAACATCGGGAGCTTTGCTTTTAAACACAGTTCTTAACGAGGATTTACAATCCAATGCCAACCGCTTTTTTGGGGAGGATTTTTATACAACTACAGATAATTATCTTCCATTTGTTCCTGTTGTGCAAATCTATTTGGGTAAATCTTTGGGATTTAAGCCAAAGAATAATTTCAAGCAGCAAACGATAAATATCATTGTTGCCAATACCATAGGCGCTGCGGTCTTCACGACATTAAAACACACCGTTAAAGAAGAAAGACCAGACCAATCAGATGATTTGAGTTTTCCCTCCGGTCATACGGCAATCGTTTTTACAAACGCCGCTCTTTTATATTACGAGTACAAAGATTCGAATTTATGGTATGCCAGCAGTGGATTTTTGTTTGCATCGGCAACGGGAATACTCCGAATCGCGAATAACAGTCATTACACTTCTGATGTTCTTGCCGGTGCAGGAATAGGATTGGCATCAGGATTGATTGTTTCGTATTGGAATCCGTTTAAGTCGGTGACTTTTGGAAAAAAGAAAAAAACAACGGCTTTCGTTTATCCCCAAATTGGAAGTCAAATTGGGCTGGGAGCACTAATTCAACTGAATTAACATTAATCAAATTCATTTTACCATATAAGGCATATAAGTTCATTTAAGCTAAAGCTATTTAAAACTTAAACTTCAAAAAAATCCAAAAAAAATGCCTCGATAAAATCAAGGCATTTTTTTTAACAATTTAATCTATTTGTTAGAACGGTAAATCGTCCGGCTCTTCTTCGTTTAAGCTTGTTGCTGGTGGAAATGCAGCTGCTGCAGACATTGGTGGTGCTTGTGCTGGAGCAGCTTCGGCTTGTGCTTTTGCAATTCTCCAACCTTGAATGGTATTGAAATAAACCATTTCTCCTTGTGGATTAGTCCATTCGCGACCTCTCAAATTAATGTCGATTTTCACGGCATCTCCCACTTGGAAATTATTCAACAAATCACATTTGTCTTGAACAAACTGAACCAAAATATGTTGTGGATATTGTTCATCTGTTGTAACAACAACATCTCTTTTTTTGAAACCTGCAGATCCAACCTCTTTGGTTTGATCGATCATTTTGATTTTTCCTGTAACTTCCATCTTAATTTTATTTATTTATATTGTTGTTATTCGGTTTAAATTCCTTTGGCGAGAAGCAGTTTCCAAGCCGAAAGTGTGTCATTTTCATCCAAATATGCTTTGGCTTTCAAATGTATTTTTTGAATATCATCAGAGCTCAATACTCCTTTTATGACAAAATTTTGCTTTACAAATATATCAATTTCTTCATTAGTAGGCAAACAATTGATGTTTCCTAATTTTCCAAAATCATTCCCATCAAACACAGGACTTTGCTTGACGAAATCAGGAAAGGAGTCCACTCCAATTCCCAAGTTTTGCAAAGGTTTTTCGACTTCGAACAATCCCATTTTTGCTCGAGAATACCAATTGGCTCCCATTCGAGAAACCAAATCGATTTTTTTGGGATCGATGTCGCCATTTTCGTCAAGGATAGTTTCTTTGATATGGATTTTGACTACTTCGCAAATAATTAAATTTCCTGCGCCACCTTCTTTTCCCAAAGCAATTATTTCGTTGACTTTGCATTCCAACTGCACTGGACTTTCGGCAACGCGATACGGTTTCACGATATCCGACGGTATTTGCGTCAAACCAGATTTCAGGAATTCATTTATGCCCTCGGGATATTCTGTACTTGACAATGATGCTTGTTGTACAATGTCATAATTTACTATATTAATCACCACTTCACGAGTGGCTTCACAATTGATTAAAGTATGTTTTTTTGAATTATCTCTACGCACTAAAGGCGAAAAAACAAGTATGGGTGGATTTGAACTAAAGACATTGAAAAAACTGAAAGGAGATAAATTAGGCTTTCCCTTTTTACTCATTGTACTGGCAAAAGCAATAGGCCTCGGCGCAACTGCAGCTTGCAAATAACTTTGCAATTTAACTAGAGTAAGTTCCTTTGGTTCAATGCTAATCATTTGATTTGTATTTAAACAAAAGTAAGAAATTAAGATGCAGAATTTTGAATAAATAATCTAAAAATCATTGAAGAACACAACTGCCCTAGCCCTGATGGAAGTGGCATCTCCCGATTTAGAAAAACAAGGCTTTTTTTAAGCCGTAGTTTTTATTTATCGGGAATAAAACGGACAGCAGGAAGTAGCTCCAAAAAAAACACAATCTTACATAGATTATTTCGTTATATTTATGCCACAAAAAACATTTTATGCAGTTTTCCAAAAGTAGAAACACAACCCGTTGGGTCATCATTTTTGCCTCTTTTTTAATTATTTCGATGATACTTTGGAATACCTACACTTTTTTCCAAATATTCAAACACGAAGAGCGGCTGAAAATGAACCTTTGGGCCAATGCACAAAAAACACTCATCAATGCTGGCGAAACAACAGATTTGGAACTTCCACTTGAAATTTTCAAGAACAACACCACCATCCCGATAATTCTGACCGAGAACGACAGCATCATCAACACGGTCAATATTGACGAAGAAATTGTAAAGAACAAGGAAAGAGCTAAAGACTTCTTGTCTGGTTTAAAAAGCGAAAATGAACCGATTGAAATTGAATATGTGCCGGGGAAATTTCAATATTTATATTATGGAGATTCGGCTTTGTTAAACAAACTAAAGTATTATCCAGTTGCTTTGTTGCTTATCATTGTGCTTTTTGCAGGACTGGTGTATAATTTTTACAGAAGTACCAAAATGGCGACCCAAAACAAACTTTGGGCAGGAATGGCAAAGGAAACGGCGCATCAAATAGGAACGCCTCTTTCTTCATTAATTGGCTGGGTCGAAATTCTGAAAGCCGATGATGTGGAAGAAACCACCATTGTCGAAATCGAAAAGGACATTGACCGATTGCAAACCATCACGGAACGGTTTTCAAAAATAGGTTCGGAACCCAAATTAGAAAACAAGGATGTTATCGAGGAAACCCAAAAATCATGCGACTATTTGCAATCTAGATTCTCCAAACAAGTAGAGTTTTCTTTTAATGCACCCAAAGAACCCATTATGGTTTTGATGAATCCCACTTTGCACAGTTGGACGATAGAAAACTTGGTAAAAAATGCCATCGATGCGATGAAAGGAAGAGGCCAGTTATCTTTGGAAGTAATCCAAGACGGTGATTTGGTAAAAATAAACGTTTCGGATACAGGAAACGGGATTCCGAAAACCCAATTCAAAAGTGTCTTTGAACCAGGCTTTACAACCAAAAAACGTGGTTGGGGTCTAGGTCTTTCCCTCACAAAAAGAATTGTCGAAGAATACCACAAAGGAACCATAAAAGTGCTGCATTCCGTGATTGGAAAAGGAACGACAATGCAGGTTATTTTTAAGAAAGTGGGCTAATTTAAAGTATTTCCACGCCAGTCCGTTTTGAAAACATTGTTTTTCTGACCATTTTAGGTTGATTTAAATAGTTAATTACAAAAATTTCTTGATCCTCAACTTGTTGAATGGTTTTTATGATTCCCTTTCTCATCGAATTTACGTTTACCGAATTACTTTTATCTAAATTGCCAAGTAATTCCTGACTTTCAAGCAACTTCGCCTTTGGGTCTTGTATCATTCTGACCAATTCTTCGTCTGAAACATTGGGTTTGAATTGTTTGTTTCTGAAATGTATGTATTCGTTTAATTCTCTAATTCCTTCATTATACAAATCCACGATACGATTAAAATCTTCATTTTTTTTGGATTGTTTAATGTATTCTATTTTGCTTTTTTTATAGGAAAGCCTATCAAAAATCATTGTATTTTTAACACCATTACTTTCTATTCTTTCAGCCGAAGCTATCAAATTATCCATTTCAGATGAATCCTCGTACTTCAAAATTTCACGTTCAAAATCGAAGTATTTCTTGTTTTTGTTGATTTGGATTTCCCCTTCATAAAACTCGGCATTGGTAATGGGATAACTTGAAAATTGCCATAAATAATCAAATGGAATATGGGAGGAGATTATTTTACTTGGTTCTGCTTTAAAATAATAATTGTTTATTTTTTGTAAAAATCTACTATTATTGACATAGCCCGACCCCCAAGTTGGGTCAAAAACATACCATTTATTTTCGATTTTTGCCCCGCACCAAGCGTGTGCAAAGTCAGCTACTTTTCCGTATTGCTTTGTATATCCCTGAATAATTACAGACTTGATTCCAACCTTATTGGCAATATCATTAAAAATTTCGGCATAATTACTACAAACTCCTTTTCTGGTTTCAAGTGCTTTCTTGATTTTGTTTTCGGAAGTTTCACTAATTGTTACGGTATACATATTTGCAACATCGTAACTGATATTTGATGCTGTCCAATAAAAAACGGCTCGGATTTTATCGTTTTCTGTTTTGAAATTGGCATTGATATATTTAGCAATTGCGTCGGTAGAAACAGTAGCTTTAACCGAAATAACATCCATTTTCGCATCTACTAAAGCGTAGTCTGTATTCACTTGTCCTAAACTCATTAGGGAGAAAAAGAAAGAAAGCAATAAATAAATATTTTTCATCTTACAAGGGTAAGTTTTAATTAAAAAGGGAATGGATTTATACCCATTCCCTTTCTAAACGAAAACCATACCAATTTGTTTTATTTACAAATATTATAAATTGGCTTCAATGCTTTTGTCAATGTTTTAAATTCTTCCTCGTACAAATTATCAGATTGATAAAATTATGAGGACGCAAGTTGTTTAATGAAAAGGAAATTAATTTAAGGGAATTCCAAACCAAGACACTTTCGAAAACATTGATTTTCTGACGAGTTTTGACTTACTTAAATAGTTATTTACAAATTCAAGATGAGTTTCAGATTGAACCAACGCATCGGCAACCGATTTTTTTAAAGTACTAATACTGGCCGCATTTTCACTACCCATAGAGCCTATTCTAAAAAGAGATTCTTGACATTTCTTGAACTTCTCAATTGGAATTTGAATTTTTGATTTAATTTCATTGTCCGGCAAAATGGGTTTGAATTTATTATTTCGATAATATATAAAATCATTCAAATCATTAATAGCTTCATTATATTGGTTTACAATCGCATTGTATTTAGCGCCATTTTCATTTTCCCTTTCGTTGTTCCAAGACGTTTTTGCATAAGTATAAGCCAACGAAATCAATTGGTTTTTTATTCCATTTTTTTCGATTCTTTGTGCTGATTCAAAAAACTGGTCAATTTTAGGCAAAGATTCATACTTCGTTATTTCACTTTCAAAATCGAAGTTCTTTTTAGCTTTGTTGATTTGGGTTTTCCCATCAATAAACTCTTGATTGGTTATAGGGTAATTGATAAATTGCCACAAATAATCGAAAGGCATGTGCGAATTTATCATTTTTGAAGGTTCCACTTTAAAGTGGACATTGTTGATTTTTCGAGTGTATTTACTGTTATTGACGTAACCTGAACCCCATGTTGGGTCAAACAAATACCACTTGTTTTCTATTTTGGCGGCACACCAAGCATGTGCCAAGGTAGCCACTTTTCCGTTTTGCTTCGTGTAGCCTTCAACAACAACCGATTTTATGCCGACTAAATTAGCAATTTCATTAAAAATCAAGGCATAGTCCCCACAAATTCCTTTTTTGGTTTTTAATGTTTTTGTAATTCTGTCTTTTGGGGTTTCCGTAATATCGACCGCAAACATATTGGCAACATCATAGCTAATGTTTGATGCCGTCCAATAAAAAACAGCCCGAATTTTATCGTTTTCCGTTTTGAAATTGGCGTTGATGTATTTAGCAATTGCCTCACTGGAATTGGCAGGAATAGCAGTCATTTTAGCATCGACTAAAGCATAACCAACATTGGTTTGACCGAAACATAAAACAGAGAAAAGGGATAAAAGTATTAAATAAATATTTTTCATCTTGCAGTATAAATCATAAATTAAAAGGGAATGGATTTTCACCCATTCCCTTACTTAACGAAAACTATACCAATTCATTCATAAGATATTATAAATTGGCTTGAATGTTATTTGCCAAAGCTTCAAATTCTTCTTTGTTCAAACTTACTTTGTGTTTGAATGTCATTTCTCCCATTTCGTTCAAAGGAATCAGATGAACGTGGGCGTGAGGCACTTCAAGACCTATCACCGTCATTCCAATTCTATTACAAGGAACCGTTTTTTCGAGTGCTGCGGCAATTTTTTTGGAAAACTGCATCAAGCCTAGGTACAAATTGTCATCGAGATCAAACAATTTGTCTACTTCCTTTTTCGGCACACATAAGGTATGTCCTTTTGCATTTGGATTGATATCCAAAAAAGCAAAGAAATTATCATCCTCGGCTATTTTGTAGCAAGGAATTTCTCCGTTGATGATTTTGGTAAAAATGGAACTCATAGGAAGTTGGGAGTTAGAAGATGGAAGTTTGAAGAGTTTAAAGGTTAAGCAATCTGAAAACTGAAAACTACAATCTGAAGCTAGTCTCTAGAAACTTCCAGAATTTCAAATTTCAAAACGCCGTTTGGAACTGTTATTTCAGCAACTTCTCCAACAGATTTCCCTAATAAACCTCTACCAATTGGCGAAGTCACGGAAATTTTCCCTGTTTTCAAGTCGGCTTCACTTTCGGCAACAAGCGTGTATTTCATTTCCATTCCATTGGCTTGATTCTTGATTTTCACATTCGACAACACCAATACTTTGGAAACATCAAGATGGGTTTCATCGATTAATCTAGCGTTCGAATGTACCTCTTCCAGCTTGGCAATTCTCATTTCCAACATTCCTTGTGCTTCTTTGGCTGCATCGTATTCTGCATTCTCGGACAAATCTCCTTTATCTCTTGCTTCAGCTATATCCGCAGATGCTTTAGGACGCATCACGCTCTTCAAATGGTCTAATTCTTCTCTTAATTTTTTTAATCCTTCAGCTGTGTAATAAGATACTTTCGTCATAACTTCATCATTTATATAAAATAGAAAAAATCCCATCAGGACGGGATTTCTTTCCACAAAGATATTATTTTTAATTTTTAATTTACAATTTTATGTTAATCATATATATCCCAAATATAAATAAATTAAATTTGTTTCACTAATTCTTTTAATATATTTCAAATAATGAAAAAATATTTCTTTTTATTGCTTGTTTTCCCAATGCTTTTTGGCTGTAGCACGGACAAAGTCAACAACAAGAATCCTTACTTACCCAATTATACTTTTACAGTAGACATCAATATGAATTTACCTGCTTATTCGGATCTTAAATATGTAAGCAATGCTGTTTATTATCCCAATCAAGGCGCTGGGCGTGGTTTTTTTATTTTCAATACTGGTAGTGGTTACGTTGCCTTTGATGCCGCTTGTCCCAACCAGGCTCTTAGTAGTTGTTCTACGATGGCTTTCAAAAAGCTTGACCCTAATGACCCATTAAAAATTGACAAAACAACAGTGGTTTGCCCTTGCGACAATGCAGAATACAGTTTGTTTTCAGGGCAAAGTGCGGGTAAACAATATCCATTGAAGCAATATCGTGTAGAAGAGAACGGAACTATTTTGAGAGTTTATAATTAAAAAAAAAATCCTGACAGTATAAACCATCAGGATTTAACAAAGTATAACAAAAAAATCTAAAACTTAAGCGTCAATCCAATCAAAAAGTTGGATCCTGCTTGTGGATAATAATAAACATATCCTCCACCATAATCGGCTCCATTAGAAACATAATCTACATTAAATATGTTGTTTGCCAAAGCGTTTACAACAATAGATTTGAAAATGGATTTGGTTGTAATTTCGTAAGAAATATTAAAATCATTGACAAAATAATCCTTCAACTTACCACTGGCATCGTCAATATTATTCATATACTGTTCGCTAACATACTTAGACAACAAACTAAGTCTAAAGGCTGGCTTTGGCGAAAAAGTCAAAATATTTCCTGCAATAAAATTAGGAGAATAAGCAATATTTGTATTACCTAAATTGGTCAAAGTACCATTTACATCTGAAATAAAATCAACATTCTTATTGCTGCTTATCGTGAAATTGGGAGCAATTGCCCATTTTTTTGAAAGTTTTAAAGTGGCATCAACTTCCAATCCCAATCTGTAACTATCTCCGCTATTTTTTCGAATGGGACTTCCCACATCATCCAACTCCCCTGTCAATACTAATTGGTCTTTGTAACCCATATAATATCCGTTAACATTTACCTGATATTTAGGTGCTTTCAAGCGCCATCCTAATTCAAAATCGTTCAATTTTTCCGGCTTTGGACTTCCATTTTCATAATCGGTCCTGTTGGGTTCACGATTGGCTTTGGCATACGAAAAATACAAGGAGTTTTGCTTGTTGAGATCAAAAGTAAATCCTGCTTTTGGATTAAAGAAGTTGAAATCGTCATTTACCAAACCTGTATCATCGCTATTGGCTTTGTATTGTACATTTCTGTATTGCAAATCGCCATAAAAACTTAAGTTGTCCAACAATTGATAATTGACCTTTGCAAATACGTTCCCGTCATTTTTTGTTGAAAAATCATCGTAATAACGGTCTCCCAACTCTGTTTGCGAAGCATATCTCGCCCAGATTACTTTCCCAAAATGATCGCCTTCGTATCTGTTGTAAGCTCCACCAAAAATTAAATCCAGCTTATCTTTTTTATAATTAGCCGAAAAAGTGGTTCCATAAAAATCATTGTCCAACCATTTTTGACGAACTAAATCAGTTGAATTTACTGTTGGCGCTGCAACAATAGGCATTAAACCATAATCTGCAAAATCTTGGTCTTCTTGATATTCTTCATAATATCCTTTTCCTTTGGTATAATGAACCGCCAAATTCGTGCTCCAATTTTCGGCTATTTTTTCATTCCAATGCAATTGATAATGATCTTGTTGGTAATTATCGGTTTGATTGTCATAAAAGCGAGGATTCCCGGATTCATCCGTAAACATTCCAGCATAATTGAAGGTTCTGTCAATTTCTAATTTTTCTGCATCCACTCCATACCAAGCTTGATAAGTTTTTTCTTTTCCTCCAAAAGCCAACGCCTTGATTAAGGTAGTTTTCCCCACATAAGTTCCTTGCAGGAAATACGATTTCAAGTTGGAACTGGCCCTATCCACATAACCATCTGATTTCAAAGTCGACAAACGTCCGGCAATTTCGAAATGGTCGTTCATCAAACCGGTACTGAATTTTACCGTATTTTTATTGGTATTGAAACTTCCGTAAGAACTTGAAATTTCGCCCGAAGCTTTAGCTAAATATGAATCGGTCAACATATTCAAACTCGCTCCAAAAGCACCTGCTCCGTTTGTGGATGTTCCCACTCCACGTTGCAATTGCAAACTTTCTACCGAAGAAACAAAATCAGGCATATTTACCCAATAGGTTCCCTGACTTTCAGAATCATTGTAAGGAATTCCGTTGATCGTTACGTTTACTCTGGTAGCATCGCTTCCACGAACACGAATTCCAGTATAACCGACTCCATTTCCGGCTTCGGTTGTAGTAACCACTGACGGCAAATAATTCAACAATACAGGAATGTCTTGTCCCAAATTGCGTTGTGCCAATTCTTCCTTGCTAACATTAGAAAAGGTTACCGGCGTTTTTGTGGTAACTCGAATAGCTGAAACCAAAACCTCGTCGAGTTGGTTGACTTTGGTGGTGTCTTTTACTTGAGAAAAAGAAAGTAAAGAGAATAGAGAAAAGAAAATAGACATCAAAAAACTTGAACTTTGTGCCTTTGTGCCTTTGCGGCAAATAAAATAAAATAAAGTGTTCATCCGTAAAATGATTTACGAATAAAAGGGGGAATTATTCTTTTGTTAAATTAAAAAATGATTTATTCAGATTTTCAGAATGACGTGCACTTCATCTTAAATCTATTTCCCTTAACAGCATTACCTGTTCAGGTTCTATGGGTATAATCTCAGCTCGTTATTTAGAGCACCCCTTTGAGACGGCTGCAAAGATAGAAAAGTATTTAGGATAAAAGTATCAAGTATCAAAATTTTTAAATTTCATTCTTACTATTAAAAATCCGGCTTCCTTCTGTTCTTCTTTAAATCGGAAACATTCTTTTTATCCTTGATTCGTTTTCGAATGACCGATTTCGGGATTTTTGTAGCTTTTCTAATTTTTGGAACATGCAATCCAGTTGTGATAATATCTAAAAACCGCTTGGTTACAATAGCTTTGTTCTTGAGTTGACTTCTATCTTCGTCACAATTTAAAATCAGGATTTGTTCCGATGTTAATCTGGTGGCCAATTTATTTTCAAGCAACATTTTTTCCTCTTCCGTCAAGGCCTGGGAATTTTTTAAATCGAAAGACAATACCACTTTCGAGGAAACTTTGTTCACGTTTTGACCGCCTGCTCCACTGCTTCGGACGGCTTTATACTGTAATTCGGATATTATTTTATCGGTTTCCAAAACTATGTGGGTTGGTGCGAATCTTTCAACAAATCGTTCACTGTTTTCACTGGACTGAAGCTTATCAACGGAACTTCGACAAAAACAGTTATCCATTTTGCCATCGCTCCATTCCACAACCCCGGCAATTCATAACCTTTTAATGGTTTTCCGTTTTGAGTTTTCTCGACAATAAAACCACTATTGTGATCGACAAATTGAGTCAAATTGAATCTTTCGTTTTTATAATTTTTTATTCCACAAACCAAATCTACTGGATTGAAATGAGTGGCGTTTGCTAAAATTTTGGCTTGATTGGCATTCGTCAAATCTACCTGCGAAGTCTCAACAATTTGCAGAGAAACTGTACCTTTCGAATCCTGAATCCAAAATGGCCCACCTCCAGGTTCGCCTTCATTCTTTACCATTCCGCAAATTCGAATTGGTCGATCAAGAATGTATTTAATATAATTGGTTTTATTCTCTAAAGTGAATTTCGAAAAATCATCAATGAACACTACATTCAATTTGTTTTTGGCAAAATCGACAATTTCATCCAAATGTTCGATTCTGCCATTATCGATTTCATTCAAATTTTGAAAAACGCTTTGTTGCAATTCCACCAGAATTCCCGCCAATGCTTTTTTGTATAAAGCGATGCTTTCGATATGGTTTTGAATAACGTTGTCGATGTTTTTAATAAAAACAATATCGGCATCCAAATTATTTAGGTTCTCGATCAGTGCGCCATGTCCTCCAGGTCTAAAAACCAATTTGTCATTTTTATCCCTGAACGGCTTATTCTTTAAGTCAACTGCAATAGTATCGGTGCTTTTATTTTGAAATGAATAGCTTGTGTTTATATTCGTTGCCGATTCTTTTTCCACGTTACTTTTTACTGATTTTATAATCTCTTCAAATTGAATTTGATGGGCTTCCGAAACGGTAAAATGTAAATTTGAAACTCCGTTTGAACTAGCGTAAAATGCACATTCGTGCAAATGCTCTTCCACTGCCGTTGCGATATGGGTTTTATATTTATGAAATGGAAGCACTCCTTTTGGTTTGTTGGCATAATCAAAATAATCAGACGACAAGAGGAGTTTTATGAAATAATAATTTTTATAATCTCTTTCCAAACTATCAAAATCAGGAAATGTTTCTTTCAATTTTTCATATACGGCTTTAAAAAATGGAAATTTGTTCATCCCAACTATAAAGATGGATAATTCGCTGTCTTTTTTTCTGTTGATGTAGGCGTTGATACTTTCTTTTTCGATGTCAAAATCATTCAAAAATTCGCTCAGAAACTTGAACATTCTGCTTGCCGCTCCAGAAGCGGGGACAAATTTATTTAGTTTTAAAGTTGATTTATTGTCATCAAAAAATTGGGCTTTTTGCTGAAAATCTTTTGCTGAAATCTTCAAAAGACCATTAGACGCCGTTGCTGGCTCGACCAAAATTGTTTTTGAAATTCCTTTTTTGAAAATAGTCAATTGCTTTTGAATGTTTTCCAATGGAATTCCATATTCGTAAATTTGAACAAAATCTTGTGAAGAAAAACCCATTTTTAAAGCTTTTTCCAAATCATCAATAATGGCAACAGCTTTCTTTAAACGCAAATCCTTATCTCCCGAAAGCGTAATAAATGGCTTGTTATTCTTAATTAAGGCCTCTTTGAAAACAGCAAAAACTGATTCTCTACCTTCAACCTTGTCTCTCAAATCGTCTTTTTCCCAAGGAACATCAATGTCTGTCAAAAAAATTAAATCGTATTTGTGTTTCCTTGCGGCTTTATCTAAAAGTGGGTCACAAAAATTGTAATACACCTCCGAAAACACTTTGGTCACCATCAAATTCGTGTCGCAAAAAAGGTATTTGTTTGCAATCGAAAGAGCATCATTTTCTAATTTAGTCTGACCATAAGCAATTGGCAACATATCGTCGACATCACAAATTTGTTCTTTCTTATCCCATTTTTCTTGAAGATAATCACGTGCAAATTCAGGAGCCCAAGCTGTATTAAAGTGCTCGGCAAGTTGTATTGCCAAAGTAGTTTTCCCTGTAGACTCTGGACCAAAAAGCGCGATCCTAATTATCTCTGATTGTTCTTGTTTAAGATTTTTCTCCATTCTAAATAAGCTGAAATAGCCAAAATTGTAAAAATTAAATATTGCAACGACAACATTCCCAGGCCTCGATAAGCATACAATGGTGTCACAATTATATCACCAAAAATCCAAAGTGTCCAGTTTTCGATTTTTTTGAGAGCCATATACCACATTCCTGTGAAAAATATTCCGGAGGCAAATATATCGATATAATTGGCTGCTTTTATTTCATAATCAAAGAAATTATAAATCCCAAAAACTACCAAAATGGTAATAAAGAACAATGCAATTCCTATTATTTTTTCTCTAGTATTGGTTCTCGAAATAGCAAGATTATCGGTTTCATCTTCCTTTTTTGCCCATTTATACCAGCCATAAACACTCATTATGGCAAAATATCCATTAACCATCATGTCTCCCAAATAACCTGCAATAAAAAGCAAATAGGTCGTGATTATTGTGGCAATCAAGCCTGTGGGATACACCCAAATATTTTCTTTTTTGGCAAACCAAACACTTAAAATCCCGAATACAAATGCGATAAATTCCAATACTATTTGGGTAGTTGACGCATTTTTATAGGCATTCAGAAAAAATTCTATCATATTTTATTTATTGAAAAAATTAATATCATTTTCAAATGCCGTTCCAATTACAACCAAATCGGCACCAGAATCGTAGGCCTTTTGAATTCCTTGCAAATCTATAATTCCTCCTCCAACAATTAACGGGATTTCGATGTTTTGAGAAACTAATTGAATCATTTCTATCGGAACGGCTTGTTTAGCACCGCTTCCCGCTTCGAGATATATGATTTTAAGCCCAAGCATTTCGCCAGCTTGCGCAGTATGAACAACAAATTCAATGTTATTTCGGTCTAATGGTTTGGTTTTACTCACACGTTCTACGGCGGTTTCTGTTCCGCTTTCTACCAAAATATATCCAGTGGAAATAATTTCCAAGTCGGTTTGTTTTAGGATTGGGACTGCTTTGACTTGGTGTTCGATTAGGAAATCTGGGTTTCTACCAGAAATTAAAGTCAAAAACAAAATAGCATCGGCTTGGTCTGAAATCTGGGAAGGATTTCCAGGAAAAAGCACAATTGGCAAATCGCAATTTTGTTTAATCTTTATAATTAATTCGTCGAGAATATTGTTTTCGACAAGGCTTCCACCAATAAAAATATGGGTTGCTGGCGATTGGTTTATTTTTTCGATTAAAATCGCTGCCTTACTCAAATCGATTTTGTCGGGATCGAGAAGAATGGCGAGTAATTTTTTACTTTCTATTTTAGATTTTAGAATATGGTTGTAGATGTTAGTCATTATTAGCACTCGGATGAAACGGATTTATACGGATTTGCACTGATTTTTTAATTTTCGAAAGCGTAAACTAAAGTAAAATTGTCGAATTCTTCGAAGTAAATGGAGAATTGTTGTTTTATGTTTTCGAAATCAAGAATGGCAATGGTTTTTTCATCATCAAGTTCAAATGTATTGACTTGAATGTGATCTTTGAAACTGATTCCTTTTTCGTTTCGGATTTTGAAAATGGCTTCTTTGGCTCCCCATTTTACAGTTAGTTTTCGGATATAATCTTCGGAATCAAAACTTTTTAAGCGATTCAACTCCTTATCGTTTACAAATTTATCGGCGATGCGAATGATTTTTTCTCGTTGGAGTTCGATGTCGATTCCAACGGTCTCATCACTGATAATAATGGCAGAAAAATAATTCGAATGGGTAATAGAAACGTGTTTTCCATCCAAAAAATAAGGTTTTCCGAATTCGTCATAATGCAAATCGAAATCAGTATAACCAGATAATTGCAACAACATTCGAACGCTTAAGAAAGCGCGTTGATGGATTTCAGACTTCATTTTGTTTAACCGAAGCTGGGTTTTTTCTTTTAAAAGCACTTTGCCCAATAATTCCTCTAGGGATTCGGTAATTTTCCAAACTAAGATTTGGGTTGAGGAATTATAGTTAATAGTTTTGTAAAGTGGCATAGTGACAGCTGATTTCCTAGCCCTGATGGAAACGGCATCCTTTTATGGCGTCCCGATAGCTATCGGGAGCCATAAAAGATATAGTGTACAGCAGGATTAGCTTCTTAAAATAATTATTTCATTATAATTCAAAAGATTAGGGTATTAAACAATTCATAAATGTTCCCGAATGCTTTTTAAATAATAAGTTATTCCGTAAATTTGCAAAAAATTTTACAATACAAATATACTATAAATGAGTACAACGACTATGCCTTATGTGGCTTTCAAAGTAAAAGACATTTCTCTAGCGGCTTGGGGAAGAAAAGAAATTGAATTAGCAGAAGCTGAAATGCCAGGTTTGATGGCGCTTCGTGCAGAATACAAAGACGAACAACCGCTTGCTGGTGCTCGTATTGCAGGATGTTTGCACATGACGATTCAAACTGCAGTTTTAATCGAAACTTTAATCGCTCTTGGAGCTGAAGTTACTTGGTCATCATGTAACATTTTCTCTACTCAAGATCAAGCTGCTGCTGCAATTGCTGCTGCTGGAATCCAGGTTTATGCTTGGAAAGGTTTGAACGAGCCTGATTTCGACTGGTGTATTGAGCAAACTTTATTCTTTGGCGAAGACAGAAAACCATTAAATATGATTCTAGACGACGGTGGAGATTTGACGAATATGGTTATTGACCGCTTCCCAGAATTGGTTGCTGGAATCAAAGGTTTGTCCGAAGAAACTACAACTGGAGTTCACAGATTATACGAAAGAGTAAAAGCGGGAACGTTGCCAATGCCTGCTATCAACGTGAATGACTCGGTTACTAAATCGAAATTTGACAACAAATACGGTTGTAAAGAAAGTGCAGTTGATGCAGTTCGTCGTGCTACCGATATTATGCTTGCTGCAAAAAGAGTAATCGTTTGTGGTTATGGTGATGTTGGAAAAGGAACTGCTGCTTCTTTTAGAGGTGCTGGTTCTATTGTAACAGTAACTGAAATTGACCCGATTTGTGCGTTACAAGCTGCAATGGACGGTTTTGAAGTTAAAAAATTGGACACAGTTATCGCAACTGCCGATATTATTATTACAACTACTGGAAACAAAGACATCGTTTTGGGTTCTCATTTCGAAAAAATGAAAGACAAAACTATTGTTTGTAACATCGGACATTTTGATAACGAAATTGATATGGCTTGGTTGAACGAAAACCACGGTGCATCAAAAATCGAAATCAAACCACAAGTAGACAAATATACAATCGCAGGAAAAGACATTATCATTTTGGCCGAAGGTCGTTTGGTAAACCTTGGTTGTGCTACAGGTCACCCAAGTTTTGTAATGAGTAACTCCTTTACTAACCAAACTCTAGCTCAAATCGAATTATGGAAAAACAGCGCGGCATACAACAATGACGTGTATATGTTACCAAAACATTTGGACGAAAAAGTAGCTATGTTGCACTTGGCTAAACTAGGTGTTGAATTGGAAACTTTGCGTGTTGATCAAGCAGATTATATTGGAGTTCCTATTGAAGGACCATTTAAACCAGAGTATTACAGATACTAAATCTGGATTTAATGATATTTCAAACCCGACAGGTTTTAAAAACCTGTCGGGTTTTGTTTTTAGAAACCCTTGCAGCAATGTGAGGGTTTTTTTGATTATATTTGAATATGGATATAGAAAAAGCATTTGATTATCTTGAGAATTTTGAGAAAATAAAATTAACTCTAACCAACAGAGATAAAATTCTTGATTACAGTATTAACCAATTAAAAATATCTTATGATGTTTTTGGGTTTTTAAACACTTTAAAATTCAATAAGCTTTCTGAAAAAAAAGAAAGTTTATCTATCGAAGAAGCCATTATTAAGGCAAACATTGTCAGAATAACTCATTTTATTCACTCAATAGTTATTTTGTCTGAAAATAAATCTACAAATATTGAAACTCTTCAAGTATTACAAAGAATACATTTTGAATCTTGCATTAACTTACTCTATATAACGAAAGAAACTACTACTTTAAAAATAAGAATTTCAAATTATATTAATAAAAGCCTTAAAGACTTAAGAGAAATATTAAATAAAGAGCTAAGGCCAAATGAATTAGATAAGGAAAGCGGTTTTAAAAATCCAATAATTGCAAATAGAATTGAAGGTTCTATCAATGAGGTTTTAAATAGAGTTGGCATTAAAGAAAATGAAATAACAAATAATTCATCTTGGGGTAGTTTTAAATCGAGATACACAGATGTAATCACAGATAAAAATTTTTATAATTTATCTTATTCTTCAGCAAGTTCATCGGTTCACGGAAATTTTGATTTAGTTTTCAAATATTACACAAATGGAAATACAGAATCTGGATTTTCATTAAATAATTATCCTAAAAAAAATGATTTTAGAGTAATTAGTGCTATCAATAGTTATAGTTTTATTCTTATGGTTCATTTAGTAAAAACCTATCTGTCAAAAGAAGACACCGATAAAATAAAATTTTTAATTAATAAATTAATTGACATTAATAAAGAATTAATTTCTCAGGATGAAGAATTTTTAATATGACTTTGACATAATATTCACACCACAGTAACAAGTAATTCAACATACAACATCAAAAGTCCTATTCTCCCAAAAGTCTAGGAGTTTTTTTTATAAAAAAAAGATTACTAATTAAGATATTTTTATCTTCTTTTTTTTACAAAAAAATAACTTTAGATTTGTTTCCTTTATTAAATTTCACCATCTTTACAATTGAAAACCATCACATTACATTTTTTAATACAAATTGCAAGATTTAGAATGTCGCTCCCAGAAGCCCCCATTAGAATAATGACTATTAATTACAAACCTACATTACTTACCTCTGTAAGCCTGTTTACCATTATCTTGGCACTATCTGTTATTACAGGATGGTTTTTTAATGTTGCTATATTACAATCAATCGTTCCGGGATTTATTTCTATGAAAATAAACACTGCCATTTGTTTTTTGTTTTCTGGAATACTCTTAATGTGCTTGAAAATGGGCAGATGGAATAATGGTTGTCGACTTATGGCATTTTTCATTTTAGCATTTGGAGTTGCCACTTTTTCGCAAAACATTTTCAACTACAACTTGGGAATTGATCAATTATTAATAACCGATTATGACGCCATCAAAAATGGATTATCATATCCAGGTCGCCCTTCGCCAACTGCAGCTTTCTGTTTCAGCCTGTACGGCTTTGCATTACTGGGCATAACGTCACATAATTTGCGTTTAAAAAAACTAGCCCAATATAGCCTTCACCTCATCACGCTGATTTCTTTCATTGCTCTTTTAGGCTACTTGTTTTCTGTTGCCGCATTTTACAAACTTGCTTTTCTTACCAATATTGCTTTTCATACCGCGTTGGCTTTTTTTATGTTGTCAATTGCCACTTCTTTTATTCAAAAACACAGAGGGATTACCGGGATATTTACTGGAACCAATATCGGAAACCTTCTGGCTCGCAAGCTTTTTCCCAAAATAACAATCTCTATTATCCTACTCACTTTGTTGGAATTATATATAATTAGGCAACGAATGATATCGGAATATTTTGGAATAGTTCTTTTAGGCACTTCATTCATTATTGTGACCTTGTATTTTATTGCCTCAACTTCACGACAACTAAACCGAATAGATATCAAAAGAATTAAAGCCGAAAATAAAATAATTAAAACCAATAAAAATCTCGAAAAAATAGTACACGACCGCACTATTTATTTGACCAATCAAAATAAACAATTAGAAGATTTTACACATATTATTTCCCATAATCTCCGTGGCCCAGTCAGCAATTTAAATTCTCTTTTAGACTTCTACAAAGAAGGTAAAACTATAGAAGAAAAAGATGAAATGATGAAAATGTTGGAAAAAACAGTCAATAACATTGGAAATACTCTTAATGAATTATTGGAGGTTGTTTCCATAAGGCATCAATCCAAAAAAGATAGAGAAAAAGTTGATTTTGAAACCATTTTTTCTAAAATGACAGAAACATTCCAAGGACAGATTTTAAAATCAAAAGCCATCGTAACAGCTGATTTTTCAAGAGTTCCTCAAATGAAATACTCGTCAACCTATTTGGAAAGCATTATGCAAAATCTGTTGAGTAATGCTTTGAAATACAGCTCACCAAAACGAAATCCCGTTATTCATTTTGAAACAAACATTTTCAACAATAACTTTGTAATGACGGTAAGTGACAATGGTCTGGGGATTGATCTTTCTAAAAACAAATCACACATTTTTGGATTACATAAAACATTCCACAAACACCCCGAAGCAAAAGGAATCGGACTTTTCCTAACCAAAGCACAAGTAGAAGCTATGGGAGGAGAAATAAGCATTACCAGCAAACTAAACGAAGGCACTACCTTCAAAATAGTGTTTATTCAAAAACCTGTCAAATAGATCTATAAATACAATCAAAACTCCTAACTTTTTAAAAGTCTAGGAGCTTTTTTACACAAATACTTTAAGCCTTCAATTTTATCGTTAGTTGCTTTTTCAAATTAGTTGACGTTTTATCTAAAAAGAAATATTCAACTGCATCGTACAATAATTATATAACTATCTTTCAAAATAATATAAAAAGAATAACAAAATCTCCACTTAACTTAGTAAGTATTTAAAAATTAAATAATTATGAAAAAAAATATCCTTTTATTCATATTGCCATTTTTTTGTATAGCACAAAGTACAATCAAGATTGATTCGCTGGGAGCTCCCACCAAGTCTTACGGTAATTTTTCTAAAGTAATTGGATGGAAAGACGGTCAAACCCCTATAGCACCTCCTGGATTTAAGGTGACAAAATATGCAGATGGTTTTAAAAATCCTCGTTGGATGTATGTAACTCCAAATGGTGATGTGCTGGTTGCCCAAAGTAATTCCAATTACAGCCTACTCAAACAAATTGGAGCTACATTGAAAGGAGTATGGAGATCCAACAATTTAAAACATAGTGCCAATATTATTACCTTACTTCAAGACAGCAATAAAGACGGTATTCCCGATTTGAGGGAAACTTTTCTTACCAAGGATAACGGACTCAATCAGCCATTCGGAATGTTAGTAATTGGTAACTGGTTTTATGTCGCCAATACAAATGCGATATTGCGTTTTCCCTATAAAGCTGGCCAAACAAAAATAACGGGCAAGGGAGAAAAGATTGTCGATCTTCCGGCAGGGAAGCACAACAGACACTGGTCTAGAAATATTATTGCCAATAGCGACAACTCTAAAATTTATATTGCCGTGGGTTCTGGGTCAAACATAGCCGAAAACGGAATTGAAAACGAGCTGCTTCGCGCCAATATATTAGAAGTAAATCCCGACGGTTCCGATTTACGGGTTTTTGCAGCAGGACTCCGCAATCCTGTTGGAATGGGTTGGGCTCCTGGAACTAAAACACTTTGGACAGCAGTAAACGAACGTGATGGATTGGGAGAAAACCTCGTTCCCGACTATCTGACTTCAGTTAAAGAAAATGGTTTTTATGGTTGGCCGTACGCCTATTTTGGACAGCACGAAGATATAAGAGTAAAGGAAATGAAACCCGAATTGGTAAAAAAAACCTTGGTTCCTGACTTTGCGCTTGGTTCACATACAGCTTCGCTTGGTCTTGCATTTTACACCGGAACGTCTTTTCCTGAAAAGTACAGAAATGGCGCTTTTATAGCACAACATGGCTCCTGGAATCGGAAAATAATTTCCGGTTATCGCGTGATTTTCGTCCCTTTTAAAAATGGAAAACCTTCAGGCAAATCAGAAGACTTTCTAACTGGTTTCATTGTTGATCCAGATAAAGACATCGTCCGTGGAAGACCTGTTGGCGTAATTGTAATGCCTGATGGAGATTTGTTAATTACAGACGACAAAACAAACACGATTTGGCGGGTAAGTGCCACAAAATAAAAGAATAAAAAAACCAGAAACAGATTACATTTTAGAACTATCTCCTTGGTTTTCTTAAACTATTTATGCCATAAATCTTTGCTTTAAAATAAAAATCATACTTTCGGTATAAATCTTTTATATCCGAAGATCATAATTTGACGCCATTAACCTAAACCACCACTATTGAAAAAAATACTTATAATTTCATTTATTTTATGCAGTATCATTACTAAGGCTCAAACGTTTAAAGCTGGTATTCGCATACAGAAAACACAACAGATGTATTGGGAAAATGGAATTTCAGCCCAATATTCTTTTGCCAAATTTAAACCCAACCAATTTTTTATTGGGTTTGATTATGTTACGTCCAGATTAGGATCTGCCTATAATTCGAACGCCATCAAACAAGACAATTACCTGTTTTCTGGCAGTTGGTTATTCAACAAAAGCAAGCCTTATCATTTTGTAACCCGATTAAATATGGGTTACTTTTATTCGGATTTAGAAGAAGATATCTTCAAAGAAATTCCAAATACTTCCTTTCTTTTGGCGCCTGAATTAGGCTTTAACTATGATTTCAAAAAAGTCCCAATCTCGTTAAATTTGGGTACTGGATTTTATATCATTACTGCAAAAGAGGGCTACTCGCCAGGAACTTTGCAACCTTTATACTTTCATTTTGACATTTATTACACGCTATTTAAAAAATAAACCTAATGAATAAATTAAGCTTCCTTCTATTAGTCTTGATTACAATAGTATTCAATTCGTGTAGTGATCCAAAAATCACAGATGATTTGCTCGATGGCAATGTCATCTTTGAACCTTCATTATATAATCCTGAGCAATTTTTAGTATCGGCAAAATATCCTGCGCCAACTCCTCTAGATTTAAGCAAGCATATTATACTTGTAATTCATGGCTATTCGGCAACCACTTTCGAATGGCAAGAATTTAAAGATTGGTCTAATGAATCTACTTATAGAATATCACAAGTTTTACTGGACGGACATGGTAAAGATTACAACTCTTTTAAAGCATCACAATGGGAAGACTGGCGTTCTGCCATTACTGACGAATACGAAAAATTAATAGCAATGGGCTACACTAAAATCAGCATTGCTGGTTCATCAACTGGAGGAACCCTGATTCTGGAATTAGTAAAATCGGGCTATTTTAATTCTCATCTACCTCCTAAAAATTTATTTTTAATCGATCCAATTGTCGTCCCTACAAGTAAACTACAATCCATTACAAGTATTGTTGGCCCAATGTTGGTTTACGTTGAATCAGACCAGAGTACACAAGAAAATAAATATTGGTATCGATTTAGACCTTATGAAACAATTAACGAGCTGAATGATGTAATGAAAACAGTGCGGAAAGGCCTAGAAGACGGAATGACACTTCCACCCGGGACTTATTTGAAAGCATTTCATTCGTTACACGATCCCGTTGCAAGCACCACAAGTACTGTCCTAATCTACAAAGGCTTGAAAACAAGTACAGGAACTCATATTGATGTTCAATTAATGGATTCCGACATCCATGTTTTTACAAGATTGAACCTGCGTTCCAACGTTACAGCTTTACAACACGCCAACCAACTTGATGCGTTTAACCAAATAGTGAATAAGCTAAATTAATTTATCACCTCTTTCCTATCAAAAAAACAACTAAATCAACACTTATTATTAAAAGTGTAGTATTTACACGTAATCGATTGCGCAATCCAATCTTATTTTTATATTTGTAATTGACATTTTGGCGTTATACTATTACAACTAACGTCATCAACACTAATTACAAGAAAATAAAATGAAAAAACTGAAAGGGATTACGTGGAATCACACTAGAGGTTTATTGCCAATGGTTGCGACATCTCAACGTTTTACGGAGCTGAATCCAGGAATCGAGATTAGTTGGGAGAAAAGAAGTTTACAAGAATTTGCCGATGCTTCCATCGAAGATTTAGCTAAAAGATTTGACTTGTTGGTTATCGACCATCCATGGACGGGTTTTGGTGCTCACACCAATGCCATTCTTCCTTTATCCGATTACCTTTCTCCGGAATATATCAAAGACCAAGAAATAAATACCGTTGGACGTTCATACGGAAGTTATGTTTTTAGCGATAAATTATGGGCATTACCAATCGATGCGGCAACTCCAGTAGCTTCGGCTCGATTGGACATTTTGGATAAACAGGGTTTAAAAGTTCCTCAAACTTATGACGATTTATTGGCTTTGGCCAAAAAAGGATTGGTCGCTTTCGCCGGAATTCCCGTGGATGTATTAATGAGTTTCTATATGTATTGTTGTAGTCTGGGCGAAGCTCCTTTTCAATCCGAAGAAAAAGCAGTTTCGGTAGAAACAGGAACAAAAGCCTTGCAAATGTTCCGAATATTGGCGCAATTAATTGATCCAGCCAATTTCAATAGAAATCCAATTCAAGTGTATGAAGCGATGGTCAACTCGGACGAAATTGCCTACTGCCCTTTTGCTTATGGCTATTCCAATTATTCAAGAATTGGCTACAGCAAAAATTTGCTTCATTTTTATGATTTGGTACGTTTGAATGACCAACCGATGATTAGCTCTTTGGGCGGAACAGGTTTGGCGGTTTCTTCTTTTAGTCTGCACATTCCCGAAGCCATAAAATATGCCGAATTCACGGGTTCATCCCAAGTGCAACAAAATATATTTGCCGATAATGGCGGACAACCGGGACATTTGCAAGCTTGGAAAAGCGATCGAATCAACGGAATCACACACGATTATTTCAAAAACACCTTGCCAGCCTTGGAAAGAGCTTTCTTGCGTCCAAGATATTCGGGACATATGTATTTTCAGGATCACGCCGGCGACGTTGTTCGGGATTATTTGATGAATGGCGGTAACGAAGAAACAGTCTTAACAGAATTGGATGCACTTTACGCGAAGTCTTTAAACTTGCAAGCGAAATGAAACCATTAGAAGGATTAGTCGTATTGGAATTTTGTCAATTTTTGGCAGGTCCTTCTGCGGGATTAAAATTAGCCGATTTAGGCGCCAGAGTCATCAAAATTGAACGACCGATAAAAGGCGAAGCTTGCCGACAACTCAGCATCAAAGACCTTTTTGTGGATGAAAGCAGTTTGTTGTTTCACACCATCAACAGAAACAAGGAATCTTTTGCCGCAGATTTAAAAAACCCAGAGGATTTAATATTGGTAAAAAAACTGATTGCCAAGGCTGATATTATGACCCACAATTTCCGTCCGGGTGTGATGGACAAAATAGGTTTAACTTTTGAAGATGCTTTAAATATTAATCCGAAAATAATCTACGGAACAATAACCGGTTACGGAGAAAAAGGCCCTTGGGCAAAAAAACCGGGACAAGATTTATTGTTGCAATCTCTTTCTGGATTGAGTTGGTTAAGCGGTCGAAAAAGTCAAGAACCTGTTCCTTTTGGTTTGGCCGTAGCCGATTTAATGTGTGGCAATCATTTTGTGCAAGGAATTTTGACAGCTTTATTGAAAAGAGCCAAAACAGGAAAAGGTGTTCAAGTAGAAGTGAGTTTACTCGAATCGGTTTTGGATATTCAATTCGAATCGATTACTTCCTTTTTGAATGACGGCGGACAATTGCCTGAAAGAGGCGATGTCAAAGGAAGTGCCCACGCATTTTTGAGTGCTCCGTATGGGGTTTATCAAACACAAGACGGTTATATTTCTTTGGCAATGGGCGATTTGCTTTTCATTGGAAACCTATTGGAAATTAATCTAGAAAAGTACGCCGACAAGCACAAATGGTTTGCTTCGAGGGATAAAATAAGAGAATTGTTGGCTGCAAGATTAAGTACACAAACAACAGAGCATTGGTTAAATTTATTACAAAGCAAAGGCGTTTGGTGTGGAAAAGTATTAAATTACAATGATTTAGACAGCCAGCCTTATGTAAAAGAATTGCAGTTGAAACAAACCGTAAAAAATTCGGCAGGAGAAACATTGGTCACCACCAGAAGCCCGATTCAATTGGATGGCGAAATTTTAGCCAGTTCTAAAGCGGCACCAAAAGTAGGTGAAGATAATTTAGCAATACACGAACAATTTTTAAACGAGTAGATGACACATCCTGAGCGAATCATTATAATAAAGAAAAACGAAAAGAGGATGCTGCATGTGACCATTGAAAAAAAATAAAAACGACACATGAAACCATTAGAAGATTATTTAATAGTAGATTTTAGCCAGTTTCTTTCGGGACCATCAGCCAGTTTGCGGTTGGCGGATTTGGGTGCTCGTGTCATCAAAATTGAGAAACCCGGCACTGGAGATATTTGCAGAACCTTATATACTTCGGATTTGATAATGAATGGGGAATCGTCCATTTTTCATACCATCAACCGAAACAAAGAATCGTTTGCCATCGATTTCAAACAAGCCGATGAGCTCGAAAAATTAAAAAAATTATTGGCGAAAGCCGATGTCGTGATGCACAATTTCAGACCCGGAGTTATGGAACGTGTAGGTTTGAGTTATGATGAAGTCAAAAAAATCAATCCCAATGTAGTCTATGCCGAAATTTCCGGCTACGGAAACCATCCAGATTTGAAAGATTTACCGGGACAAGATTTATTGCTGCAATCGTTGACCGCCATGACTTGGCTGAGTGGTAATCAAGAAGACGGCCCGGTTCCAATGGGTTTGTCTATCGTGGATATGTTGGCGGGAGCGCATTTGGCACAAGGGATTTTGGCGGCTTTGTACAGAAAAGCCACGCACAACATCGGAGCATTGGTTCAGGTGAGCATGCTGGAATCGGCTTTCGATTTTCAGTTCGAAACCATTACGACGTATTTCAATGACGGTGGAGAATTGCCTGTTCGAACCAAAAGCAACAATGCTCACGCTTATTTGGGTGCACCTTATGGAATTTACAAAACCCAAAATGGTTTTTTAGCTTTGGCAATGGGTTCCATTCCTGTTTTGGCTGAACTATTAAAATGCGATGCGCTGTTACAATTTCCTGAGAATAAATTTTCGTTAAGAGACGAAATAAAGAATATTTTGGCCACGCATTTGCTTACGCAGAATACCGAGTTTTGGTTATCCATTTTAGAACCAGCTGATATTTGGTGCGCCAAAGTATTGAACTATCAAGAGCTATTTACCGAAGAAGGTTTCAAAGTTTTGGAGTTTACACAAAATGTCGAAATGCTCGATGGCTATTCCTACCAAACAACAAGATGTCCAATTAAAATAGACGGTGAATATTTTACTTCAAGCAAAGGTTCTCCAAAATTAGGGCAAGACAACGAGCGAATTATGAATGAATTTATTAATTGCTAATGGATAAAATAAGAATCGCCATCCGAAAATTCGACCCGTTCGAAAGCACCTTGCAAAAGCTTTGGGACTTGTTTTGCCTAAAAAACAACATCACTGTTGAAGCCGAAATGATTCCTTTGGAATTGAACGACTTGTACGAAGAAACCATTGCCAAAAATGGATTAAAAAATGGCGATTGGGACATAGCCCACCTCAATACGGACTGGATTTTTGATGCTGCCAATGAAAAAGCGGTTCTCGATTTGAACCCATTGATTGCCGAAAATGCACCACAAAATTACCCCGAAGGTTGGCATCAATCGTTGTTGCATTTACAAGAAATCAACAACGGCACATACGGACTGCCTTTTCATGACGGTCCGGAATGTTTGATTTATAGAAAAGATTTATTCGAAAACCCAATCGAAAAACAAAACTTCAAAAAGCAATTTGGCTATGAATTGCTTCCCCCAAAAACCTGGACGGAATTTACACAAATAGCCGAGTTTTTCAACAGACCCAAAGACAATCTCTACGGCTGTGTTTTTGCCAATTATCCCGACGGACACAATATGGTTTTCATCTTTTGTTTGTTGTTTTGGACCAAAGGAGGTTCTTTGTTGAATTCCCGAAATCAAATCGACATCAACCGTCCCGAAGCTGTTGCCGCTTTGGATTATTATAGAAAAATTTCCAATAACAAAAATGCCGTTCATCCTAAATCGATAGATTTTGGTTCCGTGGAAGCGGGAATGGCTTTCGCCAAAGGTGAAGTGGCGATGTCCATCAACTGGTTTGGTTTTGCCTCAATGTGTGAAGTCATTGAAGAATCGAAAGTGAAAGGAAAAGTCGATATTACCGAATTGCCACACGACGAAAAGCACGGAACCGCCTCCTTGAACGTGTATTGGTTGTACACGATTGGTTCAGGAAGCAAGCATCAAAAACTGGCTTTCGACTTTATTCGATTTGCCACTAGTCCCGAAAGCGACAAATTGTTGACTACCGAAGGCGGAATTGGATGCCGAAAATCCACTTGGAATAATGCCGAAATCAATGAAACGATTCCGTATTATCACAAGTTGGAACTCTTGCACGAAACTGCTTTGACCTTGCCTCAAACTCCAATCTGGCCAAAAGTCGCCGAATTGATAGACAAAATGATCTTGAAGGCATTGAAAACCGACATTTCCTCTAAAAAACTAGTCGAAGAAACACAAATCACTATTCAAAACATAGCTAATTGACAACTTTGTCAAAGTTTTGAACTTTGACAAAGTTTAATCAAAAAACATATAACAAATGAACATTCCCTATAAACCTTTATTACCCGAAACCCAGCAGCCCATCATCATCATTGGCGCCAGCGGAATCGTGAAAGACGCCCATTTGCCTGCTTATGAAATGGCCGGTTTCAACGTTTTTGGCATCACGAACAGAACACTTTCGAAAGCACAGGATATGGCAAAACAATTTGGCATTCCAAATGTTTTTGAAAACGTAGCCGATGCCGTAAAAAATGCTCCATCAAATACGGTTTACGACATTACCGTTTTGCCCGATCAATACATCGAAATCTTGGAGCAATTACCTGACGGAGCCGCGGTTCTTATTCAAAAACCTATGGGTAATGATTTGGCGCAAGCCAGAGAAATTGTTGCGGTTTGCGAACGGAAAAAATTGGTTGCAGCCATCAACTTCCAGTTGCGTTATGCTTCTTTTGTAAGTGCGGCCAGATACATCATCAACCAAGGAATTATTGGTGATTTATATGATTTTGAATTTAAGGTTACCGTAAACACGCCTTGGGAATTGTTTCCGCTTATCAAGGAACATCCGAGGTTGGAAATCCTTTTTCACAGTGTGCATTACATTGATTGCATTCGTTCGTTTTTGGGAAATCCAAAAGGGGTTTATGCCAAAACAAGCCATCATCCTTTGAAAAAATTATCATCTTGCCGTTCTTCGATTATTTTGAATTATGACGAGGCGATGCGTGTGGTTATCAACACCAACCACGATCATCATTTTGGACCAAAACACGAAGAAAGTTACATCAAATGGGAAGGAACCAAGGGAGCGATTAAAGCTAAAATGGGCTTGTTGATGAATTATCCCGACGGTATGCCCGACGAATTTGAAATTGCTTTGGCGAATGACGAAGGTGCATTCGAATGGAAGAAAATCGAATTGGAGGGTTCTTGGTTTCCGGAAGCTTTTATTGGCACAATGTCCAATTTGATGCGCTTCAAGGAAGGTTCCGACGATAAATTATTGGCAAGCGTGCAGGACGTTTTGGATACTATGAAAGTGGTTGAAGCTTGTTACATCAGCAACAAAAACGGAGGCGTTTCATTAAATGAATTATAAAAAATAAAAAAATATGTATTTCAAATCCACCTTTTTCGAAGACTACCACATCAACGACAAACGAGTAACCTTGGGAAGAACCATAACCGAAACCGATTTTGTGGTTCATGCCGGCCACACAGGTGATTTTTTTCCACATCACATGGATGAAGAATGGTGCAAAACTCAGCCTTTCGGCCAACGAATTGCCCACGGAACAATGATTTTCAGCATTGGCATTGGCTTGACCGCATCCGAAATAAATCCAGAAGCTTTTTCAAAAGGCTATGACCGAATGCGATTCGTGAAACCCGTACACATTGGCGACACCATCCATTCCGAAATCACCATTACTGAAAAAGGTGAAGCCAAAAGACCCGAAATGGGTACCGTGACAGAGCACGTTGAAATCATTAACCAAAGAGGTGAGGTGGTTTTGGTATGCGATCATCTATTATTAGTAAAAAAGAAATAACCTTAAAAACCACAATTATAATTATGCAAGTAACGAACCAAATTGGCGATCAACACGAAGTGCCAACAGAAGAAGGAACAGGAACAGGAAAAAAATACCTTTTGCCTTTTATATTAATAACCAGCTTGTTTTTCCTTTGGGGAATGGCACACGGTCTAGACGGTATTTTGATTCCGCACTTAAAAAAAGCATGCCAGCTCAACAACAGACAATCTACTTTGATAGATACGTCCATCTTTTTTGCGTATTTTATAATGGCCATTCCAGCCGGGATGATTATTAAAAAAATAGGTTATAAAAACAGTATTATTACTGGTTTATTGGTTTTTGCCACAGGAGCATTCCTCTTTGTACCCGCAGCAAATAGCACAAACTTCGAACTTTTCTTATTTGCTTTATTTATAATTGGTTGTGGATTAACCATTTTGGAAACCAGTGCCAATCCTTATGCAGCCATATTAGGTCCTCCAGAATCGTCTTCCACTAGATTGAATTTGGCAGCTTCGTTTAATGGTTTGGCAGTAACAATAGCTCCTTTTTTGGGAGGCGTTTTTATACTTTCGGGAGTCAACTTTACGCCAGAACAAATGACAGCTATGCCTGAAGCAACAAAAGCGGCTTATTTATTGGAAGAAGCTGCAGCAGTAAAATTGCCTTATATCATTTTGGGAAGTATTTTGGTTTTGGTAGCCATCTTGTTTTCTTTCATGCATTTGCCTTCGATGAAACCGCAACACACGGAAGTGGAAGTAAAACCTGGATTTTTCTCGGTTTTGAAATTTTCTCATCTAAGTTGGGCAGTTGTCGCACAGTTTTTTTATGTGGGAGCTCAAGTTTGCGTAACCAGTTTTTTTGTTCGAATAGCACAAAAAGAAGCTGGGTTAGATGAAAAAACAGCTGCTTATTACCTTGGTATTTATGGCTTCTTGTTTATGGCGGGTCGATTTAGCGGAACGTTCTTTTTAAAATTCGTCAAAGATTACATCTTGCTTTCCATCTATTGTGTAATAAGCGTTTTTCTTTGCTTGGTTGCTATTTACGGATCAGGAATTTATATAATTTATGCATTGGGCGGCATTGGATTCTTTATGTCAATCATGTTCCCCACTATTTTCTCTTTGGGTCTGGTAGGATTAAAATCCAATACCGAAACAGGTTCGTCTTGGCTGGTAATGTCCATTGTCGGTGGAGCAATTCTTCCTTATGGAATGGGAACTTTAATTGACATCAAACACGATGATATTCAAGCTGGATACATTATTCCATTGGTTTGCTTCTTGGTTATTCTTTATTTTGGTGTGGTTGGACACAAAGTAAAAACGGTGGAAAGTAAGTTAGAATAAGCTTAATATTTTAAATAAATAAGAACCCCGCTTAAATTGCTTTAAGCGGGGTTCTTTATTTATAAAATGACCCGTCCTGAAAAAATGGTTTGCAAACAGGTTTGCAAGAATCAAAAAACTAAGCATAAATATTGATTAGTCTATAAAGGGAAAACTCCATATTTGCTGACACCTTTCGTCTCGTAAAACACATCTCTTTTAGTTAAAATTACAAGATATTAAATTTTTAATTAATTATTTTTTTAATGATAGAATTAAGTTTTATAATAAAAAACTGATTTCATAAAAAACAACAGGACAGAACAGGATGCTGATAAAATACTAAATAATTAGTTTTAAAACATCTAACCTTAAACAAACCAAGTTTATGAAATTAAAAACTTTACTTTTTAAACAAGTTCCAAAAGCCCTGCTGATTTGCGGACTTGCATTAAGTTCTGGGAATTCAAATTCCCAAACATTAGCCTTCCCAGAAGCTACGGGATTTGGTAGGTATACAACCGGAGCAAGAGGAGCCGCTAATCCTCAAATTTATTTAGTAACCAATTTAAATGATAGCGGACCGGGTTCGTTTCGTGATGCAGTCAGTCAAGAAGGCCATTTTGTGATATTTAAAGTTGGAGGTATCGTTAACTTGCAATCTCAAATTGTAGTAGCAAAAAACACAACCATTGCAGGACAAACAGCTCCTGGGGAGGGGATCGTATTTTTAGGATCAAGAGTAACATTTACAGGGGCTAGCAATACCATAGCCCGATATCTTCGAATTCGTTATGGAGGTACCGCTCAAAATCAAGACGCATCAGGTTTAGCAAATGGTGCAAACATGATTTTTGACCACATGACTTTTACCTGGGGTACAGATGAAGTGTTTTCGATTAACTGGGATAGTAAAGGCACAAGTCCTGATAACATCACAATTCAGAATTCAATTATAGGCCAAGGATTACACCGTCATAATCATTCTGCCGGAGGATTAATCCAGCCCTCAGAAGGTGGTAAGATCAGTTTAATTGGAAATTTATACATCTGTAACAAAACCCGCAACAATAAAATAAAAGGAATTAATGAGTTTGTAAACAACGTTGTCTATAATTGGGGGAACTACGGAAACACCTATGGGCATAGTGAGTCTGGTGATGCATATATTATGGGTGGAGATTCTCAAGGAAGATCAGACGTAAACATTATTAATAATTATTTTATTGGAGGACCAAACACAAGTTCTTCGGTTACTACTCCTTTTAATAGAGGCAATGCTAACTTCTTTGTTTATGGTTCAGGAAACTATTTCGACAACAATAGAAATGGCAGTTTAGACGGAACCATAGTCCCTCAAGACCTAACAGGATATCCGACTGGTGATGAAACAACAATTCTTGCAAATCCTTATGATTATCCAATGAAAAGCTCAAGCCTGACTGCTCAAGATGCGTATAATAAAATTGTATCAAGTGTTGGAGCATCCTATCCAAGACGTGATCAGGTAGACAATCTAATGATTTCCGATTTGATGTCTAAAGGAACGACTGCTACTTATGTTTATGTTCAAACCGATTTAACATCAAAGTTTGGTTTTATAAACGGTGGAGCGGGTCATGTTTATGGAGCTCCAGCTCCTTTGGATACCGATAATGATGGTATGCCAGATGCTTGGGAAGATTCAAACGGTTTGAATAAAAACAGCGCTGATGCTTTGACAGTAAGTGCAACCCAGGCGCCATATTTGAATATTGAAGTATACATTAATGGTTTAACAAATCAAACACCTCCAGATTTTATTATCCCCCCAACTTCGATTACTTTCAATGCAAGTTCCGTTGAAATCCCAACTCCATCGAGCAAGGTGATTTTAAATTGGAAAGACAATTCAGATAACGAAACTAATTTTGTAATTGAGCGTTCAACAGATGGAACTTCCTTCACTCAAATTGCACAAGTTGCAGCAAACGTAATCACTTATACCGACAATAATTTAACCCCAAATACTAAATACTATTATCGTGTAAAAGCATTAACTGCTACCGAATCTTCAAGTTATGGCGATGTGAATTCTGTTACTACGCCAGCTATTCCATCAGCCCCAACTAAAGCAGCTGCCCCAACTCCTGCTACAGGACTGAATACAGCAGAGCTGATAAATGGTACTCTAACTTTAAAATGGACAGGCAGTTCAAATACAACAACCTATTCTGTATATTTTGGAACAAATCCTGACAACTTGACAAAATTAGGCGATTTAGCTTATGTTGCAGCTCCAACCTATTTGCTTACTACTCTAAGTCCAGAAACAACGTACTATTGGAGAATTGATGCTTCTAATGCTAAAGGAATTGTGACTGGAGATTTATGGAATTTCCGCACTCTAAATCCAGAACTTGTAGGTCATTGGCCCTTTAAAGAAACAGCAGGAGATGGTGATCAAATTGCGGATATTTCAAGTTATGCTAATGATGGCCGATTAGATACTGCTTTCGACAAAGCTACCGTTAGAGTATCTGGAAAAGCCAATAATGCAATAGATTTTGGAACATTATTACCGAACAAACTTATGGTAAGTGTCCCACATCAAGATAACCTTTTATTTGATAAAAGTTCATTTACTGTTTCATTTTGGATGAAGGCTGATGCCAGTTTAATGCCCACTGGCTCAACTTTGAGTTCTTATATATTGTGCAAAGGCTCGATGACAAAAAATCCCACAACAGGCGCAACAGGTAAAAGATTTAATGTAGAAATTAAAAGTAATCAATTCCGATTTGCCATTGATGATGATAAAACAAAAACTGAACTTAATTCAACATTAGCCGCAACTAGTTATTTTAATGGAAATTGGGTACATGTAGTTATCATAAGAGATGTTACTGCGGCAAAATTGAGAATATATACTAATGGTGCTTTAACTGGTGAGAAGGCTGATGGAACAGGAACATCTGTGGGTATTGGTGAACCAACTGATTTAGTAATTGGTAATATCGGAGCACTTGAGTTGTTTGCAAATACTACCCCTGCTCCTTACAAAGGAAAATTAGATGAGTTAAAAATATTTAACTACGCATTATCTGCAACGGAAATTACAGCAATCTATAACACAACAGTTATCAATGCACCATCGAATTTAACTTTCGAAAGCCACACTATTGCAACACCATTAGCTTCAACTACAGCCATCTTAAACTGGAATGACAATTCAAATAACGAAGCTAATTTTGTATTGGAACGTTCATCAGATGGCACTTCTTTTAACAAAATAGCAGAACTTGGAGCCAACACCACTACTTATACTGATACCGATGTCGTTCATAACACCAAATACTACTATCGATTAAAAGCAACTAACAAAACCGATTCTTCGAATTACAGCGAAGTATTTGAAGCAACTACAGAAGCTGCTCCAGCACCAGTAAAAGCGATTAATCCAAGTCCTGCAAATGGTACTTATTTCTTAGAATTACCTACACAAAACTTTAATTTAGCTTGGACAAGCGGTATTGATGCAACAAATTATAACGTTTATTTTGGTACCAACCCAGAAAATCTAAGTAAACTGACTGATGTCCCTTATTCAGAAAATCCATCATACCAGCTTCCAACAGATTTAACTTCTAGAGTGTATTACTACTGGAGAGTGGACACTTCAAATGACTACGGAACAACAACAGGAGATATATGGAGTTTCAGAATAACAACAAACGAAATCGTCATCCATCCAAATCCTGTAAAAGAGCAAATCAATATCAATATTCCGTCTTATATTGCTCCTAAAATTACTGCTACTTTAATGGATCCTACAGGAAATATAGTTCTTACAGAAACTTTAGACAATAACGGTAACAGCAAAGGCAATTTCAAGATTAATCTGACCAAAAGATATATGCCTGGTGTTTACATATTAAATATTACAGGCGAAGATTTAAACAATAACTTGAAAGTATTAATTAAATAAAAATCAAAATACCTGAACTAAAAGTAAAACAGAAAAACTCCATTAGAAATAATGGAGTTTTTTTATGTCTTATTTTTTTTAGAAAACATATTGGTTCCCTAAACTAGTCTCCAAGGTTTTGATACTTTCGCTTCTTCCTTATCTCCTTTTTTAGCCAAAAATTAGCCAACAAAGAATCCGAAACATTCATCCACGGACTAAACACATCTGATGCCAATCCTAAAGTTGCCAATTTAGCCAACCAAATTATTAAAAGGATTGTCAAAAACATAAATTCTCTTACTTTCTTCAGTACCATAATTTTTCAATTATGAAAAGTACTATTTTTTTGTACATTTAGAACCTATTAAATAACCAAACCAATTATCTAGATGCAAGTTAACTTCAAAAAATACTGGGGTACGATTTTCTTTGTCTCCCTTTCCTTATCTTCATTTTCTCAAAATAAAAAAATTGAAACACAAATAGACAAAATGCTTAAAAGCATGACTATTGAAGAAAAAATTGGTCAAACTAATGTAAAAGGAACTTCCAGCAGAAGTAAAGGCTTATCGGAAGAACTCAAAAATGAAGTTAGAAAAGGACTAGTCGGAGCCATAATAAACCTAACCGACCCTATAAATGTGGCAGAAATCCAAAAAATAGCCATCGAAGAAAGTCCTAGTCATATTCCGTTATTATTTGGTCGTGACGTAATCCATGGTTACAAAACAATATTCCCAATTCCGCTTGGTCTAGCTGCTTCTTGGGATATGGATTTGATTGAAAAAACTTCAGTAGTTGCAGCGAATGAATCCTATTCTAGAAGTATTAATTGGACATTTGCACCAATGGTTGATATTTGCCGTGATGCCCGTTGGGGACGAATTGCCGAATCCCCTGGCGAAGACCCTCTTCTAGCTTCTCGAATAGGTGCAGCATACATCAAAGGATTTCAAGGAACCAACCCTTCACAACCCGGTAGAATACTTGCTTGCGCCAAACATTTTGCAGGTTATGGCGCTGCCGAAGGAGGTAGAGATTATAACACCGTAAATATTTCCGAATCGCTACTTAGAAACATTTATCTCAAACCATTTGAAGCTGCTGTCCAAGCTGGAGCTGCTACTTTTATGACTTCCTTTAATGATGTTAACGGAATTCCAGCCTCAGGAAACAAATTTCTGCTTCAAAAAGTATTACGCAACGAATGGAAATTTGATGGATTTGTAGTTAGCGATTGGAACTCAGTAACTGAAATGATAATTCATGGCTTTTGCCTCGACGAAAAAGATACTGCATTCAAATCCGCATCAGCTGGATTGGATATGGAAATGACCAGTCAAGCCTATGAACATCATCTAAAAACTTTAATCGCCGAGAAAAAAATAACCGAAAAACAACTCGATGATATGGTTCGAAATGTTCTCCGAATAAAATTTCGTGCAGGAATTTTTGAAAATCCCTATTTCAAAGACAAAGAAAAATTCGCTTTATTAGATGCCAATGCTTTAGTGCTAGCCAAAAATGCAGCTGTTAAAAGTTGCGTTCTTCTAAAAAATGAAAAAGAAATCCTTCCGCTTACTTCAAATAAAAAGATAGCACTTATTGGTCCATTAGCCGATGCCCCTAGAGAGCAACTAGGAACATGGATATTTGACGGCAACAAATCAGATTCGCAAACACCTCTAAAAGCTTTTCTTCAAACTTATGGAGAAACTAACATCAACTATGCCGCAGGACTTTCCCACAGCAGATCCGAAACAAAAGAAGGTTTTCAAGCTGCAATAGAAGCTGCAAAAAAATCAGACATTATAGTGTTTTTCGGTGGCGAAGAAGCTATACTTTCTGGCGAAGCGCATTCCAGAGCTGATATCCGTTTACCGGGGATTCAAGAACAATTAATTACCGAATTATCCAAAACAGGCAAACCTATTGTACTCATAATTCTTGCTGGAAGACCTATAACTATGGAAACCATTCTCCCTCAGGTTTCGGCGGTGATTATGGCATGGCATCCCGGAACTATGACGGGACCAGCAATAATAGATATCATTTCTGGCAAAGCAAATCCATCAGGCAAACTGCCCGTGACTTGGCCAAAAACCGTGGGACAAATTCCTATTTATTACAACCATCCAAATACAGGAAGACCCGCTGATCCTAAAACATTTGTAGGCATCAAAGACATTCCAATCGAAGCATGGCAAAGCTCATTAGGTAATAATTCTCACTATCTTGATGCTGGTTATACGCCTCAATTCCCTTTTGGTTTCGGTCTGTCTTACACGCAATTTACCTATACAGATTTGGTTATAGAAAAACCAAAACTGACGCAAAAAGACAATTTAGTTGTAACAGCAACTCTTAGCAACACAGGAAAAGTAAAAGGAACCGAAACCGTGCAATTGTACATCCGAGATATAACTGGAAGCACCGTTCGACCGATTCGAGAACTGAAGGATTTCAAGCAAATCGAACTCAATCCTGGGGAAATTAAAAAAGTACAATTTACTATTCCTATTTCAGAACTCGCTTTCTACGATGACCAAATGATTTATAAAACCGAAGCAGGTGATTTCAAAGTTTGGATTGCTTCCGATGCCGAAAGTGGCTTAGAAGGCAATTTTACTGTAGAATGATTTGTTTCTATGAGCATTACTTTTAGTCATCACATCAAGTTTAGCCTACTAAACCAAATAAAGAACCCCGCTTAAAGCAATTTAAGCGGGGTTTCTCTTTTATAAAATCATCGGAAAATCAGACAACAACTTCTTCTTCCTTATCTCCTTTTTTACGCCAATAATTCGCCAACAAAGAACCCGAAACATTCATCCAAGGACTAAATACAGCTGAAGCCAATCCTAAGGTTGCCAGTTTCCCCATAGACCCGGCAAGTCCTGAAGCCATTCCGCCGTTTTGGAGACCAACTTCGAAAGCAATGGTTTGACTGCTCTTTTTGTCGAGACCACTTATTCTGCTGAGCCAATAGCCAAAAAAGTAACCCGCTCCATTGTGCAAAACAGACGCCAGAAAAAGCAAAAATCCAATCTGGATCAAATTATCTCTTCCGGCAGCAGTAGTAACCAATGTAAAATAGATGATTCCGAACATCGAAAAATAAGGCATAATTGCGTCAATTTTTGGAAATACTTTATACAACAAATGATACAAGGAACCCACAATTAATGCACCGCACAAGAAGTTCACGATTTCCAATAAATGTGCTGCCGTACTGTCTTCGGCAAGTGCGAAAGAATTGCCAAAGAGAAAAACAGTCCCCAACCAAAGCGTTGAAATTACAGTCAAAACAACTATTTTTCTTTGCGCTCCAATTCCATAATTTTTTAAAACATCGTGAACCATTGCCGCAACCAAAGGAACAAGAACAATCTTGATAATTTCCATCATCATATTGAAAAAATGAACCTCAACTAAAGTTCCTGCAAATATTTTCATCAAAAACGGCGTCATAATAGGCGCTGCCAAAGTGGACATTGCAGTTACGGTTACGGACAAAACCAAATTTCCTTTGGCAATATACGTCATCACGTTCGAAGCCAATCCGCTGCTGCACGAACCAATAAGGATAATTCCTGCGGCGATTTCGGGTTCAAAACCAAAAGTCTTGGCAATCAGAAAACCCATAATCGGCATAATGGTAAAATGTCCCAACAAACCAATAAGCACACCTTTTCCCGATTTTCGGATGCCCGTAAAATCCTCGATACTCATTTGGGTTCCCATTCCGAACATCACCATTTGAATGATAATCACAATAAGCCATTTATTCCGCATATCGAAACTGCCAACGTGCAGAAAAAAATCAGGATACAGCAATCCGGCACAAACGGCAGTGATAATCCAAAACGTGTATTGATAGCCGCTTAATACTTTCAGATGTCCTACCCCAATGGCAATACTTGAAAAACCCAAAATCAATCCCATTTTCCAAATAATGTCGATTTGTTGTAACCAACCTAAACCGGCAACAATAAAAAATATTGGGGCAGCCCAAAGAAAATATTTACGCATATAATTTGTTTAAAAATTAATTAAAAATAAAGCTCCGCCAATTTTTTCATTGCAATAGCTGGGCTCGCCAAAATCGGCACTAGTTTTTCTTCGGCACTTAAACCATCGACAACTCGCGCCATTGAGGCTTGTGCCAAAACAATCACATCAACTTCTTTCATTAATTCTTTCAGGGCTTTGGCCACCATATCGTCGTGTTTTGCAGCGTCTCCACTCATTAAAGCTTCAAAAGCGCCTTCGCATAATTTGGAAGAAATAGTTACATTTTTACCTGCCAATTCTGCTCTTCTTCTAACCAAATCGCTGGTGGGTTCCAATGTTGTTGGCAAAGTCGCAATAACACCAATTTTGTTGCTAATTTGCACCGCTTCATCTGCCATTGCCTGATCTACTCGAATCACGGGAACCCCGCTTAATGTAGCTGCCGTTTCAATCGCTACGCCAATGGACGAACAAGTAACTAAAATCACATCAGCACCTGCAGCTTCTGCAGCCTGAACGTGATTCACTACTCTGGCAGCCGTATTGGGCATTAATTTTCCTTTTTTGATGACATCTTTTATCAAACTGTCATCCACAATATTGAAGGTTTCCACTCCACTTAAAAACTCATTTGTCAACTGTTGAAACAAAGGAACCAAGGTTGCCGATGTATGTACAAAACCTAAAACTTTTGCGCTCATAATTTTTCTCCTTTTAAAACTTTTATAAAATAATCAGGGGTACCAACTTGACCTCCTTTAAAATTCATTTCTATTCCATTTACCCATTCATTGACCGAAACAGCCTTGCAAAGCGGTGCTCCGGGAGCTAATGGAGCAATCATTTCCAATGCCAGAATATCCAATTCCGAGGCTGCATAACTGGACGTATCACCACCTGCAAAAAGAATTCTTTTTATTTTGACAGCCTTTAATACTTCTTTGGTTATTTCTCCCAAAACACTTCCGTAAATCGAACTGCATTGTTTTTGAATATCGTTTTTCGAAATTCCTTTTGATCTGAAATACACTTCAGTTTCTGCAATACGCAAATCGTTTGGACCAGTGCTTGTATGCAGAATTGTGCTTTTTCCCTGATTGAAATTCTCGATAATTTGGGCAATAGTATTTTTTATAATTGCTTCCTGATTCTGAATATCGACGGCTTTGCTTTCTAAAGCGATTTCCAGAAATCCATTTTCGAGAGCATATTCAATTTGGCTGGAAGTTACTGGAGAACAGCTTCCCGATAAAACAAGTATAGGCGAAACTTCTCCTGCTGATTCAAATGCTATTTGGTTTCCGATGATTTTTTTATCCTGCCAATCCAATCCCAAAGCCATTTCGATTCCGGATGAACCTACTGAAAACAATGTTTTTTGGGTTGCCAATTGGTTGAAAACATTTCCAATTGTTTTGAGATGTTCCAAATTGAAACCGTCAAAAAACAGAATTTCGGCTTCATTATTTGTAACCGCTTCGAGAACTTCTGAAGTCCCTTTTTCGATTGTAGTTAAGTTGATAAGATTGATGGATTTGTCTGTTTGTTTAGCCAAATGAAGAGTCAAATCACCCTCCAAAGCTGGTGTAACAGGATGTTTGCTCATTGACGGATGACGGTCGATACGATAAATTTCGCCGTTTCCAATCGTTCCCATTCGAGCAAACAGATTTCCGAACACGCAAAATCGTCCCAAATGTGGTGCTGATGGCGAAACCAAAACAGTTTTTTGATTAAAAACCTGGCTTCCGATTTCGATTGCTTTTCCGATGTTACCGACGTGTGGCGCCGAATCGAAAGTGGAACAGACTTTATAATGAAAATGTGCCGGTTCAAAACTTTTCAGATTTTCGAAAGCGGGAAAAAGTTCCATTTCCATTTCCGACGGTGACATCGATCTGCTTTTTCCCGCCAGACCAATTGCCTGAATTCCCGGAAAACGATTCAAGTCTTTTTGTTCCGGTTTTCGAAGAAAAAGAACGGTTTTCACTCCGGCCAGGGTCAGGAATTCAAGGGCATCCGTAGAGCCCGTAAAATCGTCGCCATAATAGGCCAATAGCAATTTATCGTTCTTCATTATTTCGAAAATTTCTTTACCGATTCGGCAAATTCAGGATATTTCAACGCCGTTTCTTCCACAGACAAACCGTCAACGGCTCCTGTCCAGGCTTGCTGTAATGCATTTACTCCGGCTTTGGGTCCCATTGGATGTGCCAAAATTCCGCCACCTGCCATATACAGTAAATCGGTGGTTTGCGCTCTTCGGTAGGTTTCTACGGCTTGTCCGCCCCATTGTCCCGAAGACACTACCGGCAATATTTCGTATCCGCCCAAAAAGGGTTTCAAACAGGATTTTATCGAATTCACCACCGAATCGTCGGATTCCCAAAATTTATTCTGGATTCCGTTTACGTGCAATTGATCGACTCCAGCCAATCGCTGAATTTTTTGATACGCTGGAAACTCAATTCCTAACAACGGATGTCGGTTCAGCATTCCCCAGCCGTTTCTGTGTCCGTGAATTACGAGTTCGCCCTGATCACAAATTTTCTTTGTTCCCGACAAACCAACACTGTTGATGCTGACCATAGCACAACTTCCTTCTTCTTTTTTAATCAAATCGTATTTTCGTTGCATCTCGTCAATTTCATCGCTGATATTGAAGGCGTACATTACTTTTTTACCTGTTTTTTGTTCATTGTCCCGAATGACTTTCATAATCACTTTTACCCTTTCATCAAACGGAGAATTAGCGGCTGATCCCATCAATTCATCGTCTTTGATAAAATCAATTCCGGCATCAATCAATGATTTTACCAAAGTCGCAGTTTCATCGATACTCATCCCAATGCTTGGTTTGATGATTGTTCCAATCATCGGTCTGTCGGCTACGCCACAAGATAATTTAGAACCTTTTATACCAAATTTTGGTCCCTTAAAATGAGTTGCGAAAGAATCCGGAAGTTCAAAATCCATTAGTTTCAAACCGGTGAATTGCGTGATTTCGTATAAATTTCCTTGTAAAGTGCTAATCAAAACCGGCAGATTATAACCGAAGTTTTCTATCGACCAGCTTACTTTTACCCTTGCTTTTTGGTATTTTTTCCCGGGAATACTTCCGCCCGGAATGGATGGTTCGTCTGCCAAATCCAACAACTGAATATCCTCTACCCTGGCGGAAAAACGTTTTTTCAATTCTTCGGTTTCACCCGGAACAGACACAAAAGTTCCAGAGGACTGCTCTCCAGCCAAAACCGCCGCAGCCTGTTCCACCTCATAAGGGGTTTCGATAAGATATTCTGCAAAAACTCTTTCCATTCTAATTTTATTTTAAGATTCTAAATTAAAGAATTTTAAAGAAAGGAACTGTCCTGCAGTGTGAGGGTTGGGTGGGTTTATTTTGGGTTGGGATAAAAATAAATAAATTTACACTTAAGGATATGTATAAATCTAAAAATTATAGCGGTAGACTGTACTTTTGATATGATAATAAAAACCCAATCTTTATTTTCGAGGTAAAAAGAATCCTTTAATACAGTCCATATTCCGAATGCATATTTGTATGTGACTTTTCTTTTGTACACCTGCGCCTGGAAATGCAGGACCTCCTTCTGTAAAAACACCCCTTACTGAGTCAAACTCTCTTAAGGAAGTTGTATTATCTTGCTCTATTTCTTCTTTTATTTTTTGATGAAGATATTGAATTACAGCACAATCTAATTCTCGTATTAATAAATCTTTGTGCTCGTCTTCTTTTACATCTTTATTTTTTGGCAGTTCTTTTTCGATGCTATGAAAATCCTTTTGCATCAATTCATAATATACAGAAAGCATTTTTATGAATTCACTATCAATCAAATCAAGACAATAATCTAATGTAAATACAACGCCAATTACAGAAGCTTTTTTAATTTTGTCTTTTTTCTCTTTGTCTTTAGCCCACTGTAAAGCTCTGTCGTAATTGTTTTCCCAAACATAAAATCCGTGACCGAGCCAATCAAATGGTTTTTCGCTAATTTGTATGTTTTTGGGTTTTGTAAGAAGTTGTTGTGCAATAGATTCATCGCAACCGTGAAATCCAATTAAAAGATTAGACCTCGAACTATACATCTATTCAGCAACAGATAGTACGCGTTCCAAGTTAGGAAAAGATTTAGTCATTTTTCCTTCTTTAGTAACAATGCCAGCAGAACTCAAAGATTTTATAGCTGATTCTTTAGAGCTTTGTCTTTTTTCAAGTTTTTTCGCCAAGTCTATTAGCAATGCTGTTTGTGTTTTCATAATTGTGGAATAATTATTTTTCAAATATACAAAATATATCAATATTTCTTGTGCACATATTTTTTAAACTTACCTTAAAAACATTACGCGGTTTTAAAACTAATTAAATTAATCCTCGTTACAAACTCTTTTGTTGAGTACTTAAAACTAAATAGGCACTCGTTGCAAACGAGCGCCAGATTGGAAAATTTTATTCCTGAATATCATCAAATTCATATAGAAAAATTTTTAAAAAATAATCTCTCTCATACAATTTACAATTCTCATTAACCTCGTTTACCATTTCAATATGATCGATATTTATATTCCTATAATCATTTAATGCTCCCTCACGGTTTTGTAATCTTGAAACGTACGATATTGCTTCAATAATTTCATTACCAAATTCTGCCTCAAGTAGATCCCATAAATATTTCATTAAATTTAATAACAAATATATTTCAAAGCGATTTCTAGGAACTTTAAAGCATCCTACATTGGGAACAATAAATTGCTTCCTTTTGTCTCGCCAAGGATGCGCTACAATTGAGCTACGAAATTTTTCAAGATCTTCCCATTTATTAATTCTTTTTAAAATTGGCAAAGTAATTTTTCTAAATTCCATTATTCTATTTTTCAAAACATCGGATTGAAAACCCTTCCTGAACTCTTCCAAAAAACTACAAGCTTCAAGATTTATGTAAAAAATACTCAACAGAATGTAATCTTCTTTATTAGTTTCATTGCTATTATCAATAAAGGTCATTAAGTTTTTAAGTCTTTCAAGATTTAAACTACATTTATGAAGAATAAACAAAGATTCGTAAAATTGAATTGATTGCATAATACAGGAGAAATAATAATTTGTTTAAAAGTATAAATATAATCACAAAGCAAGTCAATTAATAGCAAAAAACCTCATTCCTGAAGACGCTTTCTATAAAATTATAATCATTATTCCAATTTTATAGAAATCACTTTATCAGCAATCCCATTTCCTGTAGAAGCTCTTAACTGAATGTTTTCTTTCTTCCCATTCGATTGAATGATTGCGATACATTTACCATTATAAACTTTGTAAGTATTGGCTTTGAACGAATCTAAACCTGCTTGATAGCCATTGTCAACTCCCACCAGTTTTCCTCCGCCGCTCACTTCAAAATTAATTAAATCATTGGCGTTTGGCACCATATTTCCATCTTTATCCGTAATGGAAACGGTTACGTAAACCAAATCATAGCTGTCATTTTTCAGGGTGTGTTTGTCACCTGCCAAAGCTATTCTTGAAGCCGTTCCGGCAGTATGAATTTCTTTTTCCAAAACCACTTTTCCGTCTTTTCTGGAAATGGCTTTTAATGTTCCCGGCTCGAATTTCACGCGCCAAGAAATGTGCAAATCGTCATTTTGTTTGGCTTTTTTGCCCAATGATTTTCCGTTGAGAAATAATTCCACTTCATCGGCATTGTTGTAATACGCCCAAACATCAACTTCCTGACCTGCTGTCCAGTTCCAATGCGGAAATAGATGCAAAACAGGTTTTGTGGTCCATTCACTTTGGTACATATAATAAACATCCTTTGGAAAGCCAGCCAAATCTACGATTCCAAAATAAGAACTCCTTGCAGGATACGGATAAGGATCGGGTTCTCCCAGATAATCGAAGCCCGTCCAAATGAAAGTTCCTGCCATAAAATCCTGTTTTTTGATGGTTTTCCAATTGGCTTCGTGCGTGGTTCCCCAATAGGATTGCACCTGATCGAAAGCCGTAACGGTCCAGTCTGCATTTCCGTCAAAAGGCGCGCCGTGTTTTGGAGGCCAGGCTTTGATGCCATCCGAAGGAAAATCGTAATGCCCACGGGTTTCAAGTGCCGAAACACTTTCGGAAGCGAGTATTTTTTGCCCTTTAAAACGAACGGGGAAATCTTTGTAATCTTCGTGTTTATAATTGAATCCCAACAAATCCAAAGCACCCGATTGGTAAATGAAATTTTTCTCGATAACATTCTCGGTCAAAGCACTCGTAACGGGACGGGTTGTGTCGAGCGATTTTACGATTTGAGCCAGTTCTCTGGTAATCGCAATTCCGGTGCTGTCAAATTGTTCACGGATTTCGTTTCCGATACTCCACATTATTACCGACGGATGATTTCGGTCTCTTTTGATGAAATCTTCCAAATCCTGTTTGTGCCACGCATCCCAGTCTTTATGGTAATCGTTGGTTACTTTTTTCTTTTTCCACACATCGGTAAACTCATCCTGAACAATAAATCCCATTTCGTCACACAACTGCATCATCTCCAAAGAATGGGGGTTATGCGACATTCTGATGGCGTTGGTTCCCATTTCTTTCAGGATTTTCAGTTTTCTTTTTACGGCGTGAATGTTCTCGACAGCTCCCAAAGCACCGTTGTCGTGATGCAGGCAAACGCCTAATATTTTGGTTGGTTTTCCATTTAATGAAAATCCTTTTTCGGCATCGAAATTGAAGAATCGGAATCCTAATGGTGTTTCGTAATTATCGACTGCTTTTGAATTTTCATAAATCGTAGTAACAATTTTATACAGGTTCGGATTTTCGGTATCCCACAATTTTGGCTGATTCACGTTTAGTTTGTGAACCTTTTTTGCATTGGTATTAGCACCTATTTTTTCTGTTGTTTTGGCATTCGCCACTTCTTTATTATTCGCATCCAGAATTGAAGTTACCAACTGGAATTCTTTTTCGGAATTGGTTTTATTTTCGATGGTTACCTCCAAATGCACCGATGCTTTTTCTTTTGAAACTTCTGGTGTCGTTACAAAGGTTCCCCATTGTGCTACGTGCAGTTTTTCACTGGCCACCAATCGTACATTTCTGTAAATTCCGGAACCGGTGTACCATCTTGAATTGGGTTGTGCATCGTTATCGACTTTTACGGCGATGATGTTTTCCTTTCCAAAGTTCAGATATTGTGATAATTCGTAAGTAAATGAAATGTATCCGTTCGGGCGCATTCCTAATGAATGTCCGTTGATGAATACTTCGCTGTTTTTAAAAACACCGTCAAATTCTATCGAAACGTTTTTGTTCTTCCAATCTTCCGGAAGTGTAAATGTTTTGCGGTACCAGCCTTTTCCTGCCGGCAAAAATGCTTGTGCCTGTTTGGTTGGATTGTCTTTATTAAACGCTCCTTCGATGCTCCAATCGTGTGGCAATTGCAAGGTTCTCCAATCGGCAGTATTGAAATTGGATTCGATTGCCGTTGGATAATCTCCTAATTTGAAGTTCCAGTTTTGATTGAAGTCTTCGACGATTCTGGCGTTTTTACTTTTTGAAGCACAGGCAACCAGAAGCGATAATGCCAATACAATTGTTATTTTTTGTAAAACGTTTTTATGTTTTTTTACCATTGTAATTATTTTTAAAACCATATAAGTCATATAAGTTTTTGAAATCTTTCTTCTTTACTCTTTCCTCTATTTTCTCACTACTGAAACTCAAAAGAATCCAAAAGCAAGCCTTTCATATCTTCTGATTCTATTGTGATTTTATAGGTTCCTGCGTTGATGTAACCTCCGGAAGTTGTATTTAATATCTTCCATTTTTCTGTTGCCGAAGGAAATTCAATTGTGTCATTTCGCATCAGGATTCCATAGGCGTCTTCCATTTTGAATTTGACTTTTAATGGCGTTTCGTTTCTGTTCATAAATCGGAAACGCATCAGGTAAATTCCCGCAACTCCAGGTTTTACTTCAAACTGGATGCTGTTTTTTGTTTTTTGGGTAAATTCGATGTAATCGGCTTTTTTGAAATTGCCCTTTTCGATTCCGGTTCCGGTCGTTTTGGCTGTTTCTGCTTCTAAAAGTACAACGGGTCTCGAATCGTCTTTTTCGCCCATATCGTACGTTGGAACAACAGCAATTGTAGCTTCCGATGGATAATTTTCAAAAAGTACTTTCTCTCCTTTTTTAACTTTTTTATGAAAAATATTGAATTCAACTCCTTTATTATTTTTTACAATTTCTTTCATTTTTTGACAACCTGCAATTGAATCCATACCAGAATCTATTCTAAGTCGAATATTTTTTTTAATAAACATTAAGTAAATATCAGAATCTTCTTTAGTTAGAAATGAACCAGAAGATTTTGCCTTTGCAGAAAACTGCAAATAATCAGCTCCATAAACTTCAGCAGGCAATTGGGTAAAAACAACTTCGGACTCCGAATATTGTTTGGAATTAATATCCAGCCAAGAACCGATTTTAGTTGCGGAATTACTTGCAATGTTTTGAATATTTCGTGGTGAAGCAGAAGCTCCTTTTGCCGTTTTATCTTTGGTGGCTATGGCAATTGCCGAAATAATGGCCTGACCAGCTTTTACATTCGGGAAAGAAATGACGATTTTTCCGTTTTTGCTTTTTACTACAAAAGTTTTCTTTAAAGCAAAATCGTGTCCGACTTCACTCCAGATATCCAAATCTTTCAACACGACATTATCATTGATGGCGACGTCAAACAAACGCCAGCCATTGCAATCCAGTCCGCCACCAGTTCCGTACCAAGGTTCTGTGAAATACAATTCTACCAAATATTCTCCGTCAGGAGCTGGAAATTCGTAACGTAATTTGTCTATTCCGTATCTGAAACTCTGAAACAATTTCCAGTCTTTTGTTCCCGCAATCGGGTCGGAAGTGCTTCTTTGACTGGCATAAAAATCAGGTAATTGTTTGAAATTATCTGTCCACGATAATGAACCCCAGGTGTTTTCTCCGCTTTTATGAACATCCGCCTGCCACAAATTACCGAGAGAATCCGTGATTTCGCTTCCACCACTATTGACTCTGTAAATGTAGTTGTAGTTTTTTTGAGGTTGTAAAAGTGTTTCTTTTTTGGTTTCTAATGTGTTGAAATTTGGCGCTTTTGGCAAACTGTTCAATACGATATAATCTTTGGCAACGGCTTTTCCGTTTACATAACCAACGGCGTATAAAACATTGTATTGAACATTGACATTGTTCCACTGAAAATGCTGACCCAATCCCGGATGTTTTAGTTTTCCGAGGGATGTTTTATTGATATCATTGAACAATTCGACGGCATCACAATTTGAATAGATATCGATTCCGTTTTTGATTCCGGGTGCATCCCAACGATTCGGCCAGGTGTGCGAAACGATATACACCATCGGGTTGGTTTTGTTCGAAACATAATTGGCGCGGTACATATAATACGCATCCAGAGGTTCGCCCCAAATGCTGAAAAGTCCTTTGTAATTGACTGGTCCAACCTTGTCAATATCTCTAAAACCTTCACCGTTTTGAACGCGTCCCGGATTTTCGTGTGAAGCAAAAAGCCAGTTGAATTGTCCTGCGATTTTATCTTTTACCGATTCGGCTTCACGCACTTTGATTTCCATTAATTGTGAGAAACGATTTTCGCTTAAAACTCCTTTTTGGTCGAATTCGCCTTCGGTGTGTAAATCGTGCGAACGCCAGGCGCCGTATTCTCCGTTTAGCAATTGCGTGCTCATTTCGACATCATAATTGAACGGATCACCGCCATAGGTTCCCGACCAGTTTTGCACGACATTCCAATCGGTTCCTTCACCTCCGTTACAGGTGGTTACGATGCGTTGCGATGCGGACATTGGATCCATTTCGCGAATGATTTGGGTACATTCTTCAGCAAATTCTTTTGGAATGGTGCTTTCGTTTTGCAATCCCCACATTACCACCGAGGCATTATTTCGGCGTTCTTTAATCCATTCTCGCAATAAGGTTTTGAAATTTTCTTTGAATTCCGGTGTGTCATACCAAATATGTGCCGAAAACTGACTCCAAAACAGGATTCCGTTTTGATCCAGTTCTTTCTGATATTTTAAATTATGAGGCTGATGTGCTTCGCGAAAAGCATTGAATCCTCCTGCTTTTATTTGTTCAATTCTCGAATGGATTTGCTCATCAGAAAACGAATGGCTGTTTCCTATTAGGTGCTCGTATTCACAGGTTCCGTTAATGAATAATGGTTCATCGTTGATGTAAAAACGATTGTCTTTTCCGTCACGACTAACCGGCCAGCTTACCCAACGGATTCCGTAAGGTGTTTTTAATTCATCTATTTTCTTTCCGTTTTCAGAAATTGTGGTGACTAATTGATACAAATACGGATTTGATGGTGACCATAGTTTAGGTTGCAAAATTGCTGGTAACGTATGCAGCAATTCTTTGGTTTCTCCTGTAATGTTATTGAGTTCAGTTTGAGAAGAAGCGACTTTTTTTCCTGCTCCATCAAAAAGTGTATTGACAATAGTTAATTTTCGGTTGGAATTTCCGTAGTTTTTGATTTCGGTAGTAACATTCAAAATCGCTTTTTCTTTGGATGTTGATTTGTCATTCCAGATATGAACGCCGAAAGGTTCTATGCGAACTTCATCGGTCACGACTATTGTCACAGGTCTGAAAATACCCATTGGCTGGGAGCCTTCAGAGAATCCCCATTCTCCGGAGCATCCGCCACAAACCCAAGGCAAATCGGCAATGAAGGATGGATGCGAGGCTTTGACCATCACGTTATTTTCCTTTTCGAAAGAAACGGCTTTTGTAATATCGACTGTAAATGTGGTTCTTCCGCCTTTGTGTTCGCCGACTTTTTTACCATTTACCCAAACTGTTGCATACGAACTTACGCCTTCAAAATAAAGGAAAAGTCTTTTTCCAGAATCGGATTTATCCAGCTTTAAAGTTTTTTGATACCAAGCCGTTCCGTGCAAATTGCCGTGTTTGGTTCTTCGGAATCCGTAATATTGGTCCCAATTGTGGGGCACGTTTACTTTTTGCCATTGCGAATCTACTTTTGGATTTTGCACAAAGGTTTCTTCCTGCTCCGGAAGCTGGTCCAGAACAATGGTTTCCCAAGAGGAGTTCAGCGAAACTTCTTTGCGAAAGGATGTTGCCCTTTCTTGGGTTTGCGACCAAGAAAAAGTAGTTATAAAAAATAGTATGCAAATTAATTTCTTCATTTTAATAGAATAACCAATCAATTGCACCTTTTTCACCTGCATCGATATATCCGACATCGCGAGACGTAATGGTTTGGTTGGCATCGATAAAGCCCAAAATCAGGACTCTTCCTTTGCCTAAATCCAATTTGTTTTCGCCCGGTTGAAAGGTATAGGTGTGAATGTTGATTCGTGGTAATTCCTTCAAATTCATTGCGCTTGCCAGGATCACTTCGGCCTGACCGTGGGCATTCCCGGCTGCATCAGTTTCCAAACTTGGTGGAAATAAAAATCTTTTTTGATCGGAATTGAAATAACCGACAACCAGTTTTACGGCCTTGGTATTTTTGAATTTCAGATGTGTTCCATTTTCATTTTGTGCCGTTTCATCGAAGACAATTCCTTTTAGATTTTGCAATTCGGGAGCACTTTTTACCAATTCTGAAATTGGAGTTCCATAGACTTTTGTTCCATTTTTAACGGCATAAGTTCCTTTGTTTTCACTTAGTAAAATCACTTCGGCGGTTTGCCAAGGTTTTCCTTCTTTGGTTGCAATTTTACCATCTTTCGACGATTTCAAAAGAGCTAAATTTCGTTTGAAATTAACCAACTCACGTTCGTAATGCGGCAATAATTCTGCCCAAGTTTTGTTATTTCCATCGTCTCCACCAATTGGGATTCGGCGTTGAGCGGTCTGCATACTGTTGGCATACAAATAACTGTCTTTGGTTAAATTGACCAATAATTGGTAATGTTCGATGCTTTTTTCCAAATGTGGCAAGGCTTGATCCAAATCGGAAATATCATTGGAATAGCTGTAACGCAAGACCAACATTGCGGCTTTTACTTTCTCCGAAAAGAAATCGGCGAAGGCTTTGTAAGCGTGCATATCGTTTTTAAGACGTAAAAATTCGTCCTTGTCTTTGGTTACTTTTGCTTCAGCTTTGTCAATGGCTTCAACGGCCAATCTTCCGTGTTCTGTGATTTCGCTTATGATTTGAGGTGGAGTTTCACCTGAATGTGCTTCGTGATTCCATTCTTTTTTGGCATAATCCAAAAGTAATTCGGTAATTGGCCCACAAGATTCGTGGAATCCAGGATACACACGCCATTTTGCTGGGTTGATCAACTGGCTTTCAAACATTCCCAATAGCAATGTTTGGCGATTTCCTTCGGTAATTCCAAATTGTCTTAATGTTTTTGGAGCGATTTCTCCGGCTTCTTCATAGGCTTTCAAAATATTGTTTCCAGCTTCGTCATCGGTTCCGTATTTCGCAGCCAAATCTTTATCCCAGAATTTAACCTCTTCATTTCGGTCTCTTTTACTGTCCCAAGCGTATCTTGACCAAGCCTTGTACCAAATCCAGTCACGATCCATTTCGAGCAACCTTTCACCTGTTTTCGTTTTATCTGCCGAATAGGGCCAATCCCAATAGGATGCCTGCGGATACAAATGCAGCGCATTGGCTCCGTGAATGCTGTGCATCGCCTTAACGGTTTTTTGGATAAAATCAGGAGAACCATATCGGAAAGGTTCCAGATTCGCCAAAATATGCACGTTTTCAATGTGAATGGATTTTAAAGCACTTAGTTGTTTATGCGTTTCTCCCCAAGGGCCGCCAGGCGCGTAAGTAGTCAAGGATTCTCCTGTGTATTTGCTCTCCGTGTACAAATTTTTATACAATGGAAGCGCTTTACTCATTACCAAAGGCGCGTCGGTATCGTGAGAACGCAAAATAATTGGCGGCTCATGCGTTCTTCCCAATGCTTTTAAACCATCCTGCACTCCCGGAATAATGGTTTTGGTAAACCATTCCACATCATCATCAACCGTATTGATAGCTTCTCCCAAACACACCAACAATCCCACATTTGGGTATTTTTCGATAAAAGCCGCAATTGATTTTCTAGTATAATCTGAAAGCAAAGGCGTAATTGGACGCGAACGGTCTTGTGTTTTGATGTTGTAATGCTCCGCAAAAGGTTTCGAAACTATGATATTGTAAAACATTTGAATAACCCAGATTCCTCTTTTGTTGGCTTCAACGGTAAGGTATTTATAAATTTCTTCGTTCTTTTTGAAATCCTCTTCGCTAACTTCCAACGCAAACGGATAGTCTTTTAATTTCACCAAAGATGCAAAAGGATGACCATTCCACAAATACAAGGAATTCATTCTATTATCGACCATCATATCCAAATACTTTGTCCACAGTTTTTTATCGTAAAACCAAGGGAAAGTTTCGGGTGTGTATGGATATTCATAAACGTCCCTACCCGGAAGATAAACGGGTTTTTGCATTCCGATACAAGCACCTCTCAAAACCATTTCGGGACTGTCGTCGATATTGATTTCGGATGGAATTTCGCCAGAAGTCTTGATGCAATCTACCAATTCCATTGCGCCGTACAACGCTCCGGTGGCATCAGTTCCTTCAATGTAAATGAAGTTTTTTTGCGTATTGATTTGGAAACCTTCTTTTTTGGTCAGTTTGCTGTCGTCTATTTTAGCACTTTTCGAGTTTTGTTTCCAAAAATCGGTTCCTTTTTCCCCAATGACAATTACTTTGTCTTTTGATTTTTTGGGAGTTTTATCGGCAAAAACTACTTTAAAGCCTTTGGTTATCGCTATTTCCGAAAGTTTTTCTGCTCCAAATTGTGCTCTTGGCGCTTTCGCATCCCGAACAATGGTAATGTTTTGGGCTGATGCAAAAATGGCACATAGACCTAAAAAAAGTAAGCTTAAATATTTCATTGTATTGTGTTTTTTATTCTTAGACCCGACAGGTTTCAAAAACCTGTCGGGTCTGTTTGATTCCGATATTAATTCTGAAAAATTTTCTTCAAATATGCTACGTTTGCTCCGTAATTCGCTTTTACGTTATGCACCTGCGTTACATCACGGGAGCGTTCTACGATTAACCAGCCACTCCATTTCATTTCGTCTAACGTTTTTTTGATTTTTGGCATATCTACTGCTTTATCATTTTCCAACCAGACTTTATCTGTTGTGGAAGCGTGAATTTGTGCCAAATGTTTTTTGCCTAAAATCTTTAATTCGGTGGCAATATCTCTTCCGTTATCGACTGCATTCGCAAAATTGAAAGAACTTTTGATGTGTTTGCAACCAATTTCTTCCAAAAGTTTTTTCTCTTCGGTAGCGTTTAGTGAAGTTTCGATTGCGATTACCCCTCCTATTTTACCGACTTGTTTTCCTGCCCATTTTAATCTTTCGATAATAATAGGACGCAATTCAGGATTTTTATTTAAATCGCTTTCTGTACCAAGAGGCAAATAAGCGACTTTTACCTTCATATTTTTCATTGCTTTAACGCAATCCTCAATCATCAAGGCTATGGATTCTCTTTTGGCAAAAGACTGTGCATAAAATCCAGACATCGCAATCGAACTGATTCCGACACCTAATTCTTTGGACTTATCCAAGAATTTTTGTCTTTCGATTGGATCACCCAATTTGCTGTCAAAAGTGGGTCTGTTTCCCAACCCGCCCATATCGAGTTCGATTCCGTCTGCTTTTATTTCTGCAGCCAAAGCAAATGAACCCAGTTTTTGTCTTTTTAAAATCATCCAATCACAGACTGCCACTTTATAGCGTTGCTTCTTGTTCGTTTGAGCAGAAACTGTGCTATTGAACATTCCCGCAAATATGACTGTCAGAACTATGGCAGTAGTTTTGATTAAACTTCTATTGAAAATACTATTCTTCATAATTATTTTTTTATCCCAAATTGCACAAATGCTTTTGTAAAAACCTCACCCCGACCCTCTCCAAAGGAGAGGGAGCCGAAACTGGAAAAAACATTGTAGTTATTTTTTTTATTCTTCTTCCGCTTTAACGGCTTTTACCTCTTTATTTTCATCTCCAGGCCAAATTCCGTTTTTGATTGGCAAAGCCACTAATTTGCTAGGGTCGATTTTTACGTATTTCAATTTTTCTCTTCTCCAAGTGTAAACGATATGCACCATTCCGTCAGAACTTTGAATCATCGATGGATACGAATACTGGCTGATTTTCGAATCTTCCAAAACCAAGGCAGCGCTCCAATTTATTCCATCTTTGGAAACAGAAACATTCAATGGGGTTCTTGGCCCTTTAGCCTCGGTTCCCGGAGGCAAAACGTGATTGTACACCAATAAATGTTTTCCGTTTTTAAGCGTTACGGCATCGGTTCCCGAATTGTTGTTTGGCAAACCAATCAAGGATACCTCCGACCAAGTTTTTCCGCTGTCTTTAGAAAACGCAATGAAAATAGCTCTGTTTCTGGTTCTTCCAATCGCCTGAATACTTCCGTCTTTATGAAATAAAATACTAGGTTGAATGGCATTAATTTGTTTTTTTTCTCTGGATAAAGTGTCTCCCATAACCCAAGTTTTACCGAAATCCGGAGTCGATTCCATACGCAAACGCCATCCGTCACCTTCGATACTTGATGGAAGCAATAGTGTTCCATTGCTCAATAAAACGGGTTTATTTTTGATAGGCCCTAAAAATCCGTCAGGCATTTTTTCGGCTACCGACCAAGTTTTTCCACCATCCGAAGATCTTCTTAACATTCCCCACCATTCTGATGGTTTTGGTCCAATTTTGTAAAAAAGCATCAAATCACCATTTGGGATTTGGTACAAAACAGGATTCCAAGTGGGCAATCTTGGCCCTTCTTTCATTACACCATCAGCCACCTTCACACCTTCACCCCATTTATCACTTCCTTTAGGTTTGATGCTTACGTAAATACAAACATCCGGATTTCTTTCAGCGGTTCCGCCAAACCAAGATGACACTAAATCTCCATTGGTTGCTTCCACAATGGTTACCGCATGACAGGAAGGATAAGGCGCTTTATCGTATATAAATTGATCTACTAAAATTCCTTCTTTCCAAGTCTTTTTTTCCAAAGCCGATCTACAGCTTCCTAAAAGGATTACGGTTAAAATAAGAAGGGTTGTTGTCTTTAAGGTTCTCATATGTTGATATTTATTGTTTTTTTAAGGTCACATGTAATTGCTTCTCCAGTTCGCTGAAGCTCGAGTCGCATATCTTAATTGGTATTTTCGACCAATTATCGGTTATTCTCATTTCATTAATTATTATTTTATATTATTTACATTCAGTTGATACGTTCCCGAAGGCAGTTCAAGAACCAATTGGTTGTTTTCTGTTTTATAGTTTTTCGATACTTTTTCCTTATTTACTTTCACATTCGAAGCATTGGTTGTTGGCAAATAAACTACCGCCGATGTATTGGCGGGAATGGTGATTTTCCATTCTAAAGTGTTTTTGGTTTTCTTCCAGTCGCTTTTTATCAGACCATAAATAGATTTGTAAGAGGCATTTACAAAGGTTAATCCCGCATTAAAATCTGGTTTCATAATGATTTGTTTGAAACCCGGAGTTTCGGGATTGCTCTTGATTCCTGCCATATTTTCGTAATACCAAATCAGCAAATCACCCAAAAGCATTACATGATTTTGAGAATTCATTGTGGGGTCGGCGGTGTTTCCGTTCCATAATTCCCAAATGGTAGTTGCTCCGTTTTCGACCATATAACCCCAGCTTGGATAGGTTTTATTGGAAGCCAATTTATAAGCCAAATCTCCTCTTCCGAAATTCGTCAAAGTTCGCATCAAAAATTGTGTTCCGATTACGCCTGTGCTGATATGACCGTTTTTGGTCACCTCCACTTCGTGAACCATATTTTGAAAAACCTTGTCTATTAAATTTTCAGGAACCAGACCAAAAGCTAATGGCAATACATTTGCCGTTACGGTATTATTGGCGTAGTAGCTTTTTTCGGTATTTAAAAATTTAGCATTGAATGCTTTTTTGATCCTCGTTGTCAAATCATTGTAATGCGCAATATCGGCATCAGCATTTGCGATTTTGGCAAACTTTTTCATAATGCTCAAAAGTTGATAATAAAACGCACTCGATAACAATTGTCCATCCGTTAAACGGGCAGGATCTTTGGAACGAATCAACTCTAATGATTCCGGCGGAACACACCAATCACCGTATTTATCCTTGTCCATTAAATCATTTTGAAGATAATTTTCCTCCATATACGTCATCCATTTTTTCATAGACGGGTATTGTTTTTTAATCACTTCTTTATCGCCAAATTGTTGGTACAGCATATCACCCACCGTGATATACGTTCCCGGCCAAGTCACATTATCACCATAATAACGCCAAAATGCCGGCGCCACATCAGGTAATCCTCCATCTTGAGTTTGGGAATATTTAATATCATCCAGCCATTTGGCATACAAAGTCTGGTTGTCGAATAAAAAACTTTCGCCATAAGCACCCGTTGTTCGGTCTCCCAACCACGGTTGACGCTCATTTCTTTGCGGACAATCGATTGGCATTCCTTTGTAATTTCCGCTGATTCCCCACCAGGCATTTTTAAAAATCTGGTTCATCGTCGCATCCGAAGATTCGAAAGTTCCCGTCGTTTTGATATCGTCATAAACCACTTTCCCGATGAAATTATCCAATGTTGGTTTGGTCGGAAAGCCCGAAATTTCTACAAATCGAAAACCGTGAAAGATAAAACGAGGCTCCCAGATTTCTTCGCCTCCACCTTTTAAAGTATAAACATCAGTCGTTTTCGCATCACGCAAATTGGCAATGTACAGCGAACCATCAGCCTGCAATGATTCTGCAAATTTCATCGTGATTTGGTCACCGCTTTTGCCTTTGACTTTCAGTTGTAACCAGCCCACCATATTCTGACCCATATCCAAAATGTAAGTTCCTTTGGCAGTCGCTTTTATGGAAATTGGTTTTACCTCTCCCATTATCTTCATATTCGGCATCATCTGCGCCTCGTAAAAACCACCCGGTTCCTGAACGTATCTGGCATTTACCCAGGTTGCATCATCAAAATTGGTCGTAGCCCAGCCTTTCATTTCCTTGCGGGCATCGTACTCTTCGCCGTCGTATTCGTTGTTGGACAAAATCGGTCCGTCGGTAGTTAGTTTCCAGGTGTCGTCAGTTCGGATGATGTCTTTGGTTCCATCGGTGTATTCGACAAACAACTGCAAAGCCATTTTCGGGAAACCAAATGATTTTATTTTATACGGTTTGTAATCCTGACGCATCGCAAAAAAACGTCCGTTTCCTAAAATTGTTCCCAGCATATTTTTGCCTTCTTTCAATTGCGAAGTCACATCAAAAACATTGTATTTTACGTTTTTGGTGTAATCCGTCGGAACGGGTGCCAAAACCTGATCGCCTATTTTATTTCCGTTGATGTACAGCTCATACAAGCCCATCCCCATTATATAAACTTTGGCACTTTTGACTTGTTTTTTCAAATCAATTTCTTTTCTCAAATAACGCGCAGATAATCTCGAATACTGGGAAATACTGTCGTCTTTCGACAATTTTTCATAGCCTATCCAGCGAGTCGATTTCCAATCTGTATAAGTTAAAATCCCAATGCTGAAATGGGCAGTTGTAGCCGATTTAATTTCGCCTTTATTGGTAAAAACAGTTACTTTCCAAAACGCATTTTGTCGGTCGCCCAACTTTTTTCCGTTGTAAATAATATTAATCGATTCGTTGCTTGCTACTTTTCCGCTATCCCACAAATCGGCTTTGTTCACATTCAGATTTTCTAAAGTCGAAGCGACAATAATTTGATAAGCCGTTTGTTTTACATCATTCACATCCGACTTTATCTGCCAACTTAAACGGGGTTGAACCACATCAATTCCTTCGGGATTGTTCAGCATTTCGCATTGTAGGTTTGTTACGCTGATTTTGTTTTGGGCTTGCGCCAAAGAAAAACAGAGCGATGCAATGAGGATGAATGTATATAGAAATGATTTTTTCATAAGTTGTTATTTAAGCAGTCTAGACCTGACAGGTTTTTAAAACCTGTCAGGTATAATACTAATATTTATTCCGATACTAATTTCTCCAATTTTTCTGAAACCGCAATTTCCTTACCGTTTTTGAAAATTCTAAATCCTTTTCCTTTCTTGTATTTCTCGCCTGTTTTGTCCCAAAGAATCGTGATGATATTCCCGTGATACAACACATTGTCCAAACAAAACCAATCCCATTTATCCTGAGGAATTAATGGATTTACTTCAATTTTTTCATCTACTTTCGGGCGCAAACCCACCACTCCCGTAATCATCAAATCGTTAAAAGTTGAATGATTATAGTAACGGCTTCTTTCTTTGTCGCCCATCAACCAATAACCCGTTGTTTCATCCAGATATTCTCCAATGTATGGTTTTCCTCTGTAATATTGCGACTGCACATACAAATCCATTTGCTTAAAATAATCGGTTTTGGCAACAAAATTCTGATTGTAATTATTCAAAACATTTGCCAAAGCCGTCAAAGTCTGCGAACTCGCAAAAGGCCAAATCGCACCGTCCCATTCGCAGGTTCCAGTTCCGTGTGTCCTAAAACGCGGACTTCTGCGCTCCGCTGTCGTCAATCCAAAAGGAGCCGAAAACCCTTTTTCATCCTTAATCTGTTCCCAGGCTTTTTCAAAACCTTTGTCTTTTTGTGGCAGGTTAAAATACCACGGAATAAATCCAATCGCCTCCCGAACCTGCGCCAGCGTATCTTTTTCGGTAAACGTTTCAAAGAATTCACTTTTCGGATTCCATAATTTCGTTTCCACTAATTTTTGTAAAACATCCGCTTTGGCTTTAAATTTAGCCTCTACTTCTTTGTCGCCTTTCATCGATGCCATTTTCGAAATCGCCACAGCATTTCCAAACATATAACTGTTAATCGTTGGTCTTGCATTTTGCACTTTTCGCCCGCCACTCAACGATTCTTCCATACCGTCCTTTACATCGTGTTGCCAAAACAAACCATCTTTGCGCTGACGGTCTTTTTCCCAAACCGCATAATCCGTCACCATATCCGGGTACATATCCAATAAGAATTTTTCATCCTTATTTACCAAATACCGATTGTACAACGCATCAGCCGTCCAGCTACTGAATTTATACAATTTGTTCATCGGTTTTCCTTCATTACCACGGTACCAAATTTTCACATCCTGCTCAATGTACTGCGGATCGTGCACCCAGCGAAATTCATTGATATGATGCCCCACTGCACAAGCAATCAAATTGTATTTATCGGCATATGAACGATCCACTAAAAACTCGGTAATTCCGAAACCGAGTGGCGTTTTCTTGATGTGTTTTCGAGCCGTCCACCAACGATAATAATAAATCTCCTCAAAATTCTGCTGTGGACATTCAAACAACGGAACATTCTTTTCCATCCACGCCCACGCACTGTCATTCGGAATCGCAAATTTCAGATTCTCGTCTTCCATCGTGTTAAAATAATCCACATAATGCTTGAAATTATCGGCTTTCAAGACAACAGAAGTTCCTTTTTTAGAATGCCCCGCACCCGATTTACATCCGCTATTCAAAGCCGAAATCAGGATAACAAAAGCAATTATTTTGTATTTTAATTGATTTAACATATTCAAATTATTTTAATTTTTTGGGCGTGACCCTTCGTGAAAAACTTTGGGTCGTGCTGTACGTTCCCGCTTTTTTTTGTTCGGCTGAAAAAAGCCTCTCAAAAAAAGAGCTCCACTGCCATCACTCACGCGGATAACAATCACGTTTTATTTTATTCTACTCCTTCAAGGTTTCCAAAACCTTCTAGGTTTGATTCTAATCTTCAATTCTTTTCCCCAATTTTGTCATTCCGAGGAACGAGGAATCTCCGCAAGTAACTCTACAATCAAAATCCCCAATCTTTGTCGATCCTGCAACGGAGATTCCTCGTTCCTCGGAATGACAAACTAGACTTATAAACTTATGATTAATAATTAATTCCCATAAAAAGTAAAAGTCTGCCCCGCTTTCATTTCTACATCATATTCATTGTACTTTGGCAATTGCACTTTAGGCAATTTGGCTTCTTTAGAAATAATCGGTTTCTTTACATCAACATCATAAAACAACGGATTCGGATTTTTGCCTTTTGCTTTTTTAAGCACAATTCCTTTTTCTGCTTTTAATGTGTTTTCTAATTTCAATCGGCAGTTTCCTCCAATTTTGGAGTACATTTTCAAAGTCGAAACTTTATTGTTTTTCCAGGTCATATCAATTACAAAACCGCCTCGGGTTACCAAGCCTTTGATGCTTCCGTCTTTCCAAACCGTTGGCAAAGCAGGCAATAAATGAATCGCATCTTCCTGGCTCTGCATCAGCATTTCGGCAATTCCGGCAGTACACCCAAAGTTCCCGTCAATCTGAAACGGCTGGTGTGCATCCAGCATATTAGGGTAGGTTCCACCGCCTTTTCTTTGGTCAGCGGTTACCAAATGCAATTGATCTTGGATTAATTTATAAGCGTGATTTCCGTCTAATAATCTGGCCCATAAATTCACTTTCCAGCCCATTGACCAGCCTGTTGATTCGTCTGTTCTGTAAATCAACGATTGTTTGGCACCTTCAAATAATTCGGGTGTTTTGATTGGCGAAATCTGATTACTCGGAAACAAACCGTACAAATGCGAAACGTGTCGGTGGTTGTCTTTTGGGTTGTCCCAATCGTCCTGCCATTCCTGCAACTGACTGTGTTTTCCAATTTTCATCGGAGGCATTTTTGCCAATGCTTCACTTAATTTTTTAGTATAATCTTCATCCGGAGCAACCAGTTTTGATGCTTTAATCACATTCGAAAACAAATCAAAAACCAACTGATTGTCCATCGTAGTTCCCGAAGCAATTGTTGATTTTCCGGTTCCGCCAGCGTGGGTGTTTTCAGGAGAACTTGATGGCACCACCACCAAATACCCTGTGTTTGGATCCATAATCATAAAATCCAAAAAGAAATCCGCTGCTCCTTTGATTACAGGATAAATTTCTTTTAAATAATTGATATCGCCTGTGTACAAATAGCGTTCCCACAAATCCTGCGAAACCCAAGCACCCCCAGTCATCCACATTCCTGACGCGGCCGAATCTACCGGAGCGGTTACGCGCCAGATATCGGTGTTGTGGTGCAAAACCCAGCCGTTGGCGTTGTACATTGTCTTTGCAGTTACGGCTCCTGTAACGCTCAATTCTTTTGCCATTTGGATAAAAGGCTCGTGCATTTCGGTAAGATTGGTCACTTCTGCCGGCCAATAATTCATCTCGGCGTTGATGTTGGTTGTGTATTTACTGTCCCAGGGCGGAGTGACCATATCATTCCAAATTCCCTGTAAATTGGCTGGCTGACCTCCCGGCTGTGAACTTGAAATCAGTAAATAACGCCCAAATTGAAAATACAAACTTGCCAATTGCGGATCGAACTGATTTTTAAAATCACGGATTCTTTCGTTAGTCGGTTTCTTGATGGCATCGTTTGAACCTAAATCCAAAGCAACCCTGTTGAAGAATTTTTGATAATAGGCAACGTGCGCTTTTTTGATTTCATCAAAACTTTTCGGCAAAGCTTTCTCCAAATACGATTTGCTTTTCGCTACTTCGTCTTCGGTAATGTCCTGATAGTTTTTGAAATTGGTCGCTATCGAAATATAAAGTGTTACCTCATCCGCTTTGTTGATGATTAGGATTCCGTTGCTTGCCGAAACTTCACCGCCTTTATTTTTGGCTTCAATTCGTCCCTGAAATTTCACTTTTCCTTTTACGTTTTCGAAATTAGTCCCAACTCCCGAAAGTATAATTTGGTTGCCTTCCGTTGACGGAACGGTTTTGTCAATCGGGCTGTTCATAAAAACATTCGCCGTAATCTGTCCCGGCTGACTTGCCGACAATTTTACCACAATCACCTGATCGGAAAAGGAAGTCAGTATTTCTCTGGTAAATTCTACTCCGTTTACGGTGTATTTTACTTTTGCCGTAGCGTTTTCGATATCCAAATCACGGTAATAATTCGTGTATTTTTGATGTCCCGGAAACGAAATATAAGCGCTTCCAAAAGTCTGGTATGGCATTCCGTCATTGGTTTGCGACATAATATCCTGTGTTGCCAAAGCCTGTGCTTCATCAAATTTTCCTTCAAAAACAAGCTTCCTAACTTTTGGCAAAGCCTCGATTGATTTGGTATGTGCGTTGCTGTTTGGCGAACCTGCCCAAATGGTTTCTTCGTTTAACTGCAAACGCTCTACAGCGGGATCTCCAAAAACCATTGCACCCAAACGACCGTTACCTAAAGGCAAAGCTTCGTTCCAGATGGTAGCGGGTTTGTCGTACCACAATTTTAGTTCGCTTTTGGTTTGCGCTGTTGTGGCGATTGAAACAATTCCGAAACAGAGGGCTGTAATTTTATTTCTTAAATTCATATTTTACATTTTTTAGGCAAGACCCTAATTATTTTTTAACCACAAATTGCACAAATTAGCGCAAATTTCTTCAAGTTCCGAGAGCGCGTGAGGGATAGAAGCAAGCTACCGAAGTAGCGCGGATAGCCCGACCCGATTTGGGAAAGGGGGCGACTAAACAGTTTCGAGAGTTGCCCCCTTTTTCAAATTGGGTCACGCCCAACTATTACTTCTTGACTTCATACACTTTCAGATTTTTTTCTCCGAACATTTCATATAATTTGTTGATGTCTTTCAGGGCATTTTTAGGTAAATTTTCAGCTTTGTTGCCAAAAACATATAATTTATTATACGGTTCAATCACGCAAGTCGATTCGTCGATTTCGCCTTTTTCGTTCTTCACTTTGTTCAGATCCAGACCTAAATATTTCGCCATAAACGGGTACAACGCCATACGTTTTGAAACGCCAAAATCGTGACCTTCCTTAGCAAAATGGGCATTTTCTACAAGGTTTTTTTTGCCGTAGAGTTCGTAAGTTCTTTGGATAAAAGGGAATTCCAATTCGGGAACTGCCAGTGTCCAGTCTTTTCCGTCTGACACAATCAACTGTGGTTTTGGCGCCATCATTGCGGAGATTTCGGCATTATTGGTTCCGTTTCCGCAAAGGTGGATTCCGCGACCGCTCTCGCACGGACAACCGCCCGAAAAATGCGAAGAAACCATTACCACCGGAGCCGAAACCGTGATTCGATCGTCTAAAGCGGCCAAAAACATCGTGTGCGAACCTCCGCCGGAACCGCCTGTAACGCCAACCCGCGAAACATCGGCATTTTTTATGGTTGCCAAATAATCCAATAATCTGATTCCGCTTAAGACCTGAACGGTTGAGGCGATGCTGTTTCGGTGCGTTTCTTCGGGGAATTGCAACAAGGATTCTCCCCAGGCAAACAAATCGTAACTCACGACAATGGCGCCCATTTTGGCCATTATGGCACAACGGTACTGCTCGTCTTTTCTGTATCTTCCGTCGCCGAAATGTCCGTCGGGCGTTAAGATAATCGCCGACTTTTTATTTAACGGATAGGGTTTGTAAATGGATCCTGTTGTATAAACGCCGGGAAGAATTTCCAATGCAATATTCTCGACGCTGTAATCTTTATAAATTCTTTTTGGTGTTAAGATGGGTTTTGATTTTGGTGTTGGAGGTGCTTTGTCCAAACCAAATGACGTGATCATACAGGCTTTTATTTCTTTCTTACGTGCTTCCCATTCAGCTGTATTGGAATACAAAGTCCTTAAATAATCCAAACGCTCTTTTCCTTTATCGACTGAAACTTTATGGTTTTCATATTTTCTGATTTGGTATTTTCCATCGGGTTGTTTGAAATACGTCAACTCAAAAGGCACCAAAACATTTGCCAGAGAAACTTCCAAATTGCCTTGTTCGATTCGCCAATCTGCATAGTCTAGTTCTTTTCCTTTCAATAAACCTCTGTCATCAATTACGGTGATTTTAAAAATGGTTTCGATATTTTTTATCGTTTCCGTAACCAGTTTTCTAAAATTCGTATCCGAGGTGCATTGCGCGTTTGCAATTGTCAATCCGAAAATTGAAACCAAAAAAGCAAACAGTATGTTTTTAATTGTAGTCATTTTAAATGTTATATTTTGCATTCAATTGTATATTTTCCTGAACCTAATTTCAAATCTTTAGTCGGTTTTCCGTTGACTTTTATTTCTGAATTCTTTGCGATTGACAATTTTATAGTCGCTGATGTATTGGCAGGAATCTCCACTTTCAGGATTAATTTTCCGTCTTTTTTCTCCCAGGCCGAAGCGATATTTCCGTAAATGGATTTATAGGTTGCTTTGACAAAAGTCATATCGCCCACAATTTCCGGCTGAATAAAGAAATGTTTGAATCCCGGATTTTGATCATCTGGAACGATTCCGGCCAGGCTTTGGTAAAACCATTCCTCGATTTGTCCCATCATAAAATGATTCCACGAATTTCCTTTGCGCGGATTCCATTGCTCGGTTAATGTCGTTAATCCAAATTTAATCTGAAATCCATAACCCGGCGCATCGTAATGATTGTTCATTTTGTACATCGTTTCGTTTTCGCCGTTTCGTGCCAAAGCCTGAAACAAATAACGATTCCCTACATCGCCAGTTGTTAATCGGTCGCCTTTGGCTTTGATGTCCTTCAATAAATTCTGCATTACGGCCTGTTTGTATTCCGGTTCCACGATATCCATAAAAACGGGAACGGCATTACTGAATTGACTGCTAGTTCCGTATTGTTTGGTTTCAGGATTAAAAAACTCTTTATTGAAAGCGTTTTTGATGTTCGAAGTCAGCTTTTCGTACTTTGCAATGTCTTCTGTTTTGTTTAATAATTTGCAAGCTTTTGCCAGCAAACTCGCTCCGTAAAAATAATGAGAAGTGGCCGAAAGTGCAATTGGGCTGTTTTTGGAATAACCCGCTGGATGCGTTCCGTAATCGTACCAATCGCCCAATCCGTGCGAAACGATATGATTGGTTGCTTTGGTTCCTAAATAATCCACATATCTTTTCATCACGGGATACTGTTTTTCGATTAGAGAAGCGTCGCCGTAATATTCGTAATATATCCACGGCAGAATTACGCCTGTCACACCCCATTCTGGTGAATCGGTAAAATCGCCTCCAAAAACTACATATTCAGGAACGATGGTTGGAATCAGACCGTTGTCTCTTTGTGAATCCGATATGTTTTGCATTGTTGCCGGAATAAAACTTTCCAGATTATAATTGAACAATAATCCCGGACCATTCAAGTGAATTTCCTCTATCCAACCCAGTTTTTCACGGTGCGGACAATCAGTCAAAACGCTTTGAAAATTACTTTTTATGGCGTTGTTAATCAACAAATGTGTTTTGTTGAAAATGTCATTGGAAGATTCAAAAGTTCCTGCTTCTCCTGCCGAATTGTAAATAAAATTCGATTTCAAATCAACTAACGTCGGCAGATTTTCATCTTTGGTTTCCTTGTAATTGATGTTCTCAATCTGCACATATTGAAAACCGTAATAACTGAATTTTGGTTGCCACTCTTCAACGCCTTCGCCTTTTAAAGTGTAATCATAATAATAGGGTTTTCCTGTTTTTCCCTGTCCGACAGTTCCGTCTTCATTTAAACTTTCGCCTACCCAAACCCGAACGGTTTGTCCTTTCTTTCCTTTAACTTTTATGGTGGTAAATCCCGAAAGATTTTGTCCCATATTGAAAATATAGAAATTAGGTTTCAGTTCTTTTGCCGTTTTAACTTCGTATTGTTTTTGGATTGTAATTGGCGTTGTAATCTGTGGTCTCAAAATACCTTTTGGCGCTTCCTGAACGATTACTTTTTTCCAATTGTTATCATTGAATTCTTTTTCGTTCCAGCCTTTTTGTTCCAAATTGGCGTTGTAATCTTCTCCACCAAAAATACTGTTGTAGGTAATTGGGCTTTTACTGTATTTCCAACTTTCATCTGATTTTATAAGATCTTCGGAGCCGTCTTTATAAATCACTTTCATTTTGAAGAACAAAGTCGGCGGACCAAAACTTATATAGAATTTCGAATAACGTTCGGCAAGTGTGTTGTACATTCCGTTGCCTAATAAAACGCCAATTACATTTTCTCCGTTTTGTAATTGATTAGCCGATAATTCATAGGTATTATAATTAACCGTTTTGTCGTAGTCTGTCCATAAAGGGGCAAACTCGCTGTTGCCGATTTTCTTTCCGTTGATGGTTAATTCGTAGTGTCCTAAACCTGAAATATAAACTACGGCTTCCTTAATTTCCTTGTTAACCGAAAATGGTTTTCGAAGTATAATACTTCTGCGCGACAATGAATCAGAAGCATTGATTAATGATGCTTTTTTCTCTTTGTTGAAAGTGGCAGTGTGGTAATTTCTGCCCTCCGGTAAATGACTGTCGGCTTTGGTAATCGCACCAATCCAAATTGGATTTAATGCTGATGCTGAAGGTGCGATTCTGAAAGAAGCTGTTTTGCTCCAATTGGAAGATTTGTCTTTTTGACTCCAGACTTTTACTTTCCAGAAATATTTGAATTCGGTTTTTAAAGGTTTTCCGTTGTAACTGATTTGAAGATTTTTATTGGAAACTACTTTTCCGCTGTTCCAGATATCTCCTTCGTTTTTGTTTAATTTTTCCTCAGATGAAGCAACCAATATTTGATATCCCGTTTGAGATACATTTGATTTTTGGGAAACCAATTGCCAGCTTAATCTTGGTTGAGTTGTGTTTACAGCCAATGGGTTTTCTGTCATTTCACATCTTAAACGCACAGCAGAAATTTGTCCATTCGAAATGAAAGTTGTCAAAAGACAAAAGAGGAATAATATGTTTTTGAAAAACTTCACGCTTTTATTTTTTTACCACAAATTGCACAAATTTTCACAAATTATTCTTTTTATTTCAGCTAAAAGATTTGCGGGAATTTGTGGTTATATTTTTTATAATTTTTTAGTAACCAATGATTTAATATTAAATACCGCTTCCGGAATTAATTTTCCTGTATCCGGTAAATCTGTAAAATCCGGTGTGTCTGGTTCGGTGTCGGCATTTGGTGTGTAACGCTGATCGCCTGTGCGAAACATTATTCTTGAAATTCCGTCAACCGGAGCATAAAATATTTTGTTAGTTTCTTTGCCGTCATTTACTTTAACAGTGTACGATCGGGAAGTTACGTCCAGTTTTACAGTAATCGTATATGCTGCACCGGCTTCGTATTTGCCAATTCCGCCGTGACGGGCTCCGTGTTTTGCTTTTATTTCTCCATCCGAATCGAAAACGATGCGAATTGCAGGCAATCCTTGTTTGTTTTGGAATTCAACCTGCAATAAACCGTGATTATTTTGTTCGGGTTTTACTGTGAAAGTCGCTTCCATTTTTTGAGCAAAAGGAATTACGCGTTCGGCACGGGAATAATCAAAAGCATCCTGATCACGCAATGTCAACCATTTTTTTCCATCGGTTTTCTTTTCTATTTTGGTTGATGCCCAAGACAAATCATAGGTATTCCAAAGTTTTAGCTCGTCACCGTTTGGCAAATCATTAAAAACATCATTGGCGTTTTCCTTCACTTCACTTGTCACAGGAACTGGTACAGATGCCACCCAAATATCTTCCTTGTTCACACTGTAACTTACCCAAAGTTTGCCGTCTGGCGGAGTTCCGTTTCCTTCGAGAATTCCGCGGACGTATTGCGGGCCGGCTGATTTGTAGTTTCCACCATAGCGCATCGGACTTACTTCGCCGTGAACCAATAATAAATCCTTGTAATTCAGTCCATCGTCACTGGTGGATATTGCCAATGGCCAACGGTATTCTGATGGATTATAAACGGTTGCATAACGATTATCCGAGGTTTTTTGTCCCCAGATTTTCGCATTACTATTTACAAATCCTGGCGCTCTTGTCGGATTGTATTGCCAAGTTTTCCCTTCGTCTTTACTAATGGATGTCAAAGCAAATTTCCATAAACCGACTACGTTTCCGTTTGGCAAATGGTAATAATTGAAGGCTTTGTATTGTTTTTTTAATGGAACCAAAGCATCGTCACGATCAGCTTCTTCGACCCATTGTTGCATCATCAAAGGTTTTGACAATAATTCGTCACAAGCTTTAATAAATTTTTTGTCTTTGCTTTTGGTATAAAATGGAAATGTTGTTGGCAGTGGATTTCCGGTTTTATTGTATCTGATAAAATAAATGGGACCATAAGTTCCGTCTTTGTAGATTTCACGAACAACACGTCCAATTCCTTTTCCGTCGTTGGGATCGTCTTTTTTGTCTAAAGCTACTCCGTAATATGCCAAAGTCAATAATCTGTTGTCGGATGAAACATAGAATCCCATTCGCTGGTGCATAATGGCATCGATGTTTTTCGCTACGCCTTCTACTCCTTCTTTTTTGAAGCCGTCGGGAACGTGATAAATTGGGAAAAGTACGGCTGGTTTTGTCCAAGTTACCCCATCTTTTGAAGTCATTATAAAAGTCTGGCTCGGCGGAATGTGTTCTCCGGACGGATCGCTTAAATAATGCAGGTAAAATGTATTGTTCCAATACGCCATCATTGATTGGTGGTTGTACGTCCAGCCAAAACCATCTGCTTTTTCCGGATGTTCACGGCTGGCACGCATAATTTGCGTAGCGTGAACACCAACCGCTGGACTTAATTGTCCGTGGTGGTAATCGACATTGGAAAGTGTTTTGCCTGTATATCGTATCGTGTCTTGTTGGGCTTGCGCAGAATTGACAGCGACACAGCTTAACAAAATTGTTGTTGCTGATACGATATTGGTTTTTATGTTTTGAAATACAATCATTATTTTCAACTTTTTATCTGCTCAATCTGTCAAATCTGCGTGAAAAATTTACTCTCGCAGATTTAGCAGATTTAGCAGATTATTTTTTTACTTCTTTTCAATTAATCCTTTTAAAACAGCTGACGAAATTGTCGTAATCGTTCCGTGTTTGTGCCCTTCGGGAAGAGATATTTTATACGACACATCTTCGAAATTTACAAAATCGGAAGTGCTTAAGGCTTTGTAATTTTTGGAGCCGTAATTGTCATAATACAGCAACCAGTTTTTACCGACTTTAACAACTGTTGGTCCTTCTGATAAATATTCTGTTAAGGGTTTTGATCTTTTTTCGAATGGTCCTAAAGGTGATTTTCCGAAAGCTACTTCTATGTTTCGCATTGGTCTCGTGTTGTCTTTTAAAACCAGAACGTAATCCTTTTTACCTTTTTTTACAATCACACAATCGATGACGCTGAAACCTGGGTCGTAATATAATTTGGTATCCGAAAAGGTTTTGAAATCCTTTGTGGTTACATAATACATACGGTGGTTATTTTTCTCGTCTTCTACTCCTTTTTCGAATCGGAATGGGATTGTGGATGCCCAAATAATGATGTATTCTTTTTTGACATCGTCATAAAAAATTTCGGGTGCCCATACGTTTACGACTTCGGATTCGTGTTTCATTACGGGAATGTATTCCTGCTTTGACCAATGAATCAAATCGTTAGAACTGGCGTATCCAAAACCGTTTCCGCCTTTCCAGTCGGTTGTCCAAACCATATGGTAGGTTCCGTCAGCACCTTTTGTGATGGAGGGATCACGCATTATTTTGCTGGCTCCGATTTCGGGTTTTAGGAATGATCCTTCCAAACCTTTCCAGTTGTAGCCGTCTTCACTGTATGCTAAATACAAACCTTCTGTAGCGGGTTCCCTGAAAGAAGTGAAAAGAAAAATTTCCTTTTTTTTCTGGGAATAGCTGACAGCAAAAAGTGAAAGCGTTAGTATGATGAATATTTTTTTCATTGTACCGTTATTGGTTTAATCTTTGTCAAAGTTTTGAACTTTGACAAAGATGCCTAACAATTGTTTTTTATTCTGTAATTGCTTTTTTATCCAGATCTTTCCCTTTTTTCACAACGGTACTTACATTATTAAATACATTGTTTTTCAGGAAAATATTCTTGGTTTCTTTTCCATCGGCTTCGATAAAAACATCGGTGGTGTTGAATGGAAAATTGTTGTTGATCATAATATTTGATGCGTTGTCGATTTTGATAACCGGAACTCCCTTGATTGGAGTTGAAGAACCTACGTTGTCCAAAATGAGGTTCTTGGCATCCGAAATTTTGAAAGACGAACCCACTGTTGCATTCACTTTTACATCGTGAAATTCAACATCTGTTGCTGTAATCACCGTAAAACCTTCTTTGCCATCCATATTGATATTCGAAAAAGATATGTTTTGAATTGGCATTTCACTGATTCCGCGAACGAATCCGGCTTTGTTTACGTTTCCGCCCGTAACATTGCTGATGTGGATGTTTCTGAAAATTGGCGTGCGCTCTGTAACGGGCTCCACCGCATTGTCTTTATCATAGAACAAATCCAGAATAATGGCTTCTTCCTTGATGTTTTTCATCACGATATTGTCGACGCGAATGTCTTCGACCACTCCTCCACGACCACGGGCCGATTTGATTCTAATTCCTCTGTCAGTTCCGTCAAAAACACAGTTCGAAATCGTGATTTTTTTGATTCCGCCCGACATTTCGCTTCCAATGACAACACCTCCGTGACCGCTTAACATTGTACAGTTTGTAATGGTTACGTTCTCGGTTGCTTTTCCGTATTTACGACCGTCTGCATCGCGACCCGATTTGATGGTGATACAGTCGTCGCCAACGCTGATGTGACAGTTTGAAATGTGTACGTTGGTACAGGACGAAGGATTGATTCCGTCAGTATTTGGGGAATGTGGATTGTTAATTGTAATTCCCGTTATGTTTACATTGTCGCAAAATTCAGGATTTATGGTCCAGAAAGGCGAGTTTTTGAAGGTTACGCCTTCTATTAAAATATTCTTGCAATTATAAGCCTGGAAAAAAGAAGGTCTGAAAAAGTGTTTGTCAATTGTTCTTTTGTAGTAAGGCTCGTAAACGATTTCTTTGTTTTGCTCGACCCACATTTTTTGGTATTTGGTTTCCGGAATCGGGCCTTTGGCGGTTTCGATTCTGTAGACTTCGTTCCACCACGCTTTTCCTTGTCCGTCGATTACGCCTCTCCCTTTGATGGTGATATTCTCCACATCTTTGGCATAAAATAATGGCGAGAATGACTGCATCACGATTCCTTCGTAACGCATTTCTACATACGGAAGGTAATCATCGAAATTCTCTGAAAATTTTAAAAGCGCACCGGAATCTAAATGGATGGTGATGTTGCTTTTTAGTTTTAAAGCTCCGGTTAAATATTCTCCGGCAGGAAAAAATATGGTTCCGCCTCCGTTTTTAGATGCTTTTTCGATGGCGTTCTGAATGGCTTCGGTGCATTTTATGCCTTTGTTGTTTCCGCCTTCATTTAAGATGTTTAACCAGCCGTCGTTTGCGAAAGCGGTGTTTAATCCTGTTATGAAGAAGAGTATTATTATGATATTTTTGATTTTCATATTGATATTTTTTTAGCACGCAGATTCGGCTGATTTTTGCAGATTATTTGTTTGACGTTAGAATTAGTACCCAGTCGTTTCCGTCTTCTTTTTTGCCGGAAGGCTGGAATTCTTTAGTTCCTTTGTTATCAAAAATTCCAATCTTTGTTTTTTCACCGTTTCTTGGGTCGTACCAGGTTGCGGTTACTTTATCTCCTGAAATTTTGCCCATATTTACGGTAATTTTTCTTCCGGTATAGGTATAAATCAAAGCATAATCATTTCCTCGGGTGGCGACCTGATAATCGTATTTTTTGCCTTGATTGGCCACTAATGTCTGGTCTGGAACTCTTTCTAAATACGGAAATTCCAACATCAGATTTTTGATGTACACCATTTGTCCGGCTCCCGGCGCATTGATGGCCGATGACCATAATTCTTTGTTTCCGTAGGCCGGATTGTCGCCTTTTCTGAACATTTGCATTACGGCATTGTGCCCGTATATGTAACCTGCTCCTCCTGCAAAAACGGACCAATATCCATAGCGTCTTACATCATTGGCAGTCCATTTTGGCTGTAAAGTATCGTGCAGACCGTGTGGAATTCCTTCGTATGATGGTTCTCCGTCAAGGGTTGGTTTGGTTGGTTTTAAATCCCAGTCTCTTTGAACAAATTTGAAATTGTCTTCTTTGAAAGAGTTTTTCAAAGTATCCTGATCGTATCTTCTGTGACCTGATTGAAACATATTGAAATCCAGCCAGCTTGCGTTATGAAAATTCTCTGATGAATCGGTTCTTCCGAATGGGTGGAACGTTACCAATTGATCTGGGTTACTTGTTTTTAAAATACTTCCGAGTGCGTTCCAAATGTCTTGAAATTTATCTCCATAGGTATCGCCACCGTTAAGCCAAATCACATTGGTTCTGTTTTTATATCGGTCGGCCAAAAACTTGGCGTATTTAGTTGCCTGATCTTTGTTGACTTTATCTCCTTTTGAAACATTGGTTCCCCAAACGGGTACCATCGCTACATAAATTCCGTTTTTTTGGGCCACTTCCAAAGTGTAATCTACGTGATCCCAATAATCGTATTCTTCTTTGTTATTGAAATTATTTCCCGGAGTTGTTATCGGTTTCGAAACGTCTTCATTAACTAAAGCTTTATCTCCATACACATTTACCGCATTGATGTTATGCAAAACCATCACCTGAATTACGTTGAATCCTTTTGCTTTTCTGTCCTGAAAATATTTATCAACTCCTGCTCTGTCTAACTTTCCAAAGGTCAGCCAACCGGTATCACCCAACCAGAAAAACGGTTTTCCATCTTCGGTTACGAAATAATGCTGGTTTTTGGATACTTTAAGTTTTGGCAATTTTTTGGATTGCGAAAATCCGCTTTGTGCCGTAAACATAAAGCATATACAAAGGGCATATAAATATTTTATTTTCAGATTCATTTTTGAAAGTATTTTGAAATTATTTTTTTATTATGAACAGTACTTTTTCCTTCACATCAGAAGCTGGAATTGTAACTTTTTTTCCACCACTAATGTTTGCATTTTCCGATACGCTTCCATTGGTTGCATTAATTGAATAGACATCGAAATCCCCTTTATATGCTGAAAGATCTAATGAAATATCTTGAGAATTCTTCGTGTAAAAAAGATAGGCTTTCCCTTTATTTTCCAATGTCCAAAGATTGTCTGAGAAAGAATTTCCATTAACAAATTTCATACTACTAATCGCCGAATAGAATGCCGGAATTTCTATTTTTGGAATATTAGGCAACGACCCACCCGCCATTAAAACCGACCATCCAAAACGAGAAGATCCATCGGTAGAATACAAGACTACTTTCTCCGAATATTTTTCGCGATATTCACGAACAGCCCTGTATACCTGATCATCTGTTTCTTTGCCTACTCTCAATTTTCGGGCGTGTTGGCGTGGTGCTAAATTCAAACCGCCTTCAGGAGCATAAGCTGTTCCGTCTTCTTTGTAATACCAATACCGAATATCGATTGCATCTACAGTTTTGGCTCTATTGGCATCATTCAAAATAGCATCTTGCACATCTTTGGTGGCGCTCAATCCGATGATTCCATTTTTGCCTGTTTCCGTTTTCCATTTTTGGACTTCATCCAACCAAAATTGCATAAAGTGAAGTGGGCCTGTATATTCGGCACTGGTCAACTGAATGACGTTAGAATTATCTTGAAAATTTTCCAATGATTTTCGGATAAATCCTTGGTGTAATTTTCTTCTTGCCGGATTCGTAACGTCATAAAATTGTTCCGCCATAAAAATACGCTTGTCTCCAGCATAAGGCGGTGGTTCAGGAAAACCTGTACTGCTGATATTATTAGCCGAACGCCAAGGAGAACTAGACCAATGCGCACCCGCTTCTATAATATTGTGCTGGAAATACTGTTGGTTGACCAACAATTGTCCGTTCGTTTCCGCTAAATTGGCAAAACGAGCCAATCGATTCCAATACCAATCATTGAATTTTGTCAAATCATATTTGCTTAATTGATCCCAAGCCAAATCCTGTCCGCTTCTGGCGAATGGTTGCTCGTAAAACGGAGGCCAAACATCCGAATCGAAACGGCGAACGCGCTCGTGATCATCCATTCTTCGTTCGTACCACAAGCCATAATTATGTTCTAAGGCTATCATATTATTAGTCGCCAAATAATCAACCACTTCGTTGATATTATCCGTTAATCCAGTACCTGTTCTACCTGGAACAAATCGGGTTATATGTGGCACAGCTTTAGAAACATCACTATCTCTAAGACTACCTCGCCACCAAGGCACGCTTAATCGGTTTCCGGCAATTAATTTATCATCATAAGTAAGCCAACCATTTTGGGTCATTACTTTAGATTTATTGTTGGCAATTGTAGAATTTATTTTTAAATCGTTGGCGTTTTTAAGCCCCGAAGCATTTGAATTAATTGGATTGGATTTAGAAACTTCGGCAATAAATTCTGGTAAACTCTGCTTTACAGCCACTGAATTTTTAGTCAATTCTTGAGCCACTTCAACAGCAGGACTAGAGGAAGGCTCCGAACCTAAATCATAAATATGGGAATCTACCGGAAGTTTTCCTAGTCTATTTTCTAACTGTGCATAAAACAAACTTCTAGGACTAATATGGCCGTTTACCTCTTTCCAATGACCGTCCCCAGCCATAATGCCACCCCAAACTCCAAAAGCCCAGTTTTGCGCCGTTGGTGGATTGTAACATTCTATTTTTGAGGCTGAAGTTTCCCAAATCACACTATTGGCGGCAGTCCAACCAGCACCTCTACCATTTTGCTCTCGGTTGTTAAAGTTCAAAGCATTGCCATCAATATAGGCAATATCAAATAATACGCCCGTGGCCCAACTACCAATAGCTCCACTGTTATTAAAAGGCAAATGGGATTCGCATTGTACAAAAACATTGGGTCCCGTAGTTCCAAATCCGCCAACTGCAAAATCGTGATAGCCGTATTCGGAGTAACAACGTTGAAACAAAGTTTGTTGACCTTCGGTATAAAAAGTGTGTCTTCTGAAACCTGCAATTTCCGAGATTGGTTCGGTTGCGATACAATCTTCAACAGTAATTTGTTGGGCTGATTTTAGTAGAGAAACCGCTCCACCTGCAAAGTGCTTAAAATTGACTTGTTTTACCCAAATATTCTTTGCGTTTTCGATGCTAATTCCTAACCATCTGTGTTCTTCGTCTTTTGGATTCGAAGCATTATAGGTTGATTTCATCAAAATATTTTCAATTCCAATTTGTTCGATTCTTCCCGACCAAGTGTATATTGTAACTTTTGAAGTTCCATAAGCATCGTCCAAAGCCATTGTCAAAGGAGCATTTAATGTCACTTCATTCCCATTTACTTTGGTCACCACTCTATTCCAAGAGATATCCCAATCATTTTTTTTCCAGCCAATCCAAGAAGTTTCGGCTCCAAAATCATCCATCTTCAATTCCTTGATCCAATTATCGGTCAAAGGTTTGCTAATGATAATTTCGTCGGATGTTTTTAATTTGGAAGCGTTTTTTAATTGGATTTTTTGTATTCCAAGCGGTGTATAAGAAATCGCAAATTCAAAAGTATCTCCCAACTTTTTATCATCCACTCCCAAAACTCGGATTACAGATTCTCTTTTTAATCCAGTTCCCAACAATACTGTTCCATTATCATTGTTTCCACTTCCGCGCAAAACAACACCCGAAGTTTTGATGTATAAAGTTCCGCTAACTTTAAACGTTCCTTTATCTAAAAGAACTGCGCCACGAAAACCCGATTTGTTTGGTTTTAATGCACTGACATAATCAATTGCTGCTTGGATAATTTGGGTGGCATCTTGTTCTTGTTTTGGAACAAAAATTTTATTTTCCACATTCGGAATTGCTTTTTCAGAAGCCATATAACCGGCATACGAAAAATCAGGAATTTGCTTCGCCAGTTCGCCTTTCAGGCTCGGGTGGTTTCCTAGTTTATCTGAAGTAACAGAAAGTTTTCCTTCTTTGGTTTTTGCAATATCAGGAAATGTGTTTTGTGCAACTCCATTGATGATGCAAAAAAGCAAAACAAAACCGGACAAAATCATTTTATCTTTTTGAAGAGCGATTCTATTTTTGAGTTGTATAAAATTCACTTTTAAACTTTTAAATATTGTTTGGTAAGTTGATTCTTTGATTATACCTAAAAAAATGCACCGAGCCTAAGGCTCTATTTTACTGCAATAATCCTTTGGACTTTGCCAAAGTATCGGTATTGTTTTCGGCTTTCGACCAATCAGTTTTTTGAGTTGGATCGATACCGTTAAAATATTTTTCTAAGTTGGTATATCCATCTCCATTCAAATCTTTATTAGCATCAGTAGCATCTTTTGGATTCAAACCATATTTCTTCTCCCAGTTGTCCGGAATTCCGTCATTATCCGAGTCTTTATAAGCTTTCCCTTTGTATTCTGGATAACCGCCCACTTGATTTGGGTTGGTTATAATTCCTTTTTTATACGAATCGGCAGGCAATCTTCTTTTGATAAATTCTTTGCCAATGTTGTTTTCTAAACCGTCTTTAACCTCAATTTTTCCTGTTCGAACTTGTTTGATAATTCGTTCGTCAACGGCATCCCTTTTTGGAATTGTTGCCCCAACATTGTTCAACACAAACTCATACGCTTCTTCTGCCTTCATTATTTTAAATTGTGGCATTGCGAATGGTTTTGGCTGTTTGATTAATTCTAAATATTCTTTTGATTGTTCCAACGAAAGGTCTTCGAGTTGAATTCCACCATTCCAATTGTCGGCAGTAACTTCAGGAGATCCATTTATATAATTTCCAGAAACATAAGCTCTACCAAAAGTTTTTGGTTTCATATAACCCGATTCTGGCTTCAAGATTCTGTAACGAATAGGCTCGTCTTTAGGAGTTATTGGTCCCGGCTTGAAATAATTGTTGATGATATTAAACATGGAACGATAATCTCCGCCATCCAAAGAACGGTTCCACCAATTGAAAATCACGTTATTTACAAAATTGAAGTCGCCATACATCCCGATAGAAGCATTTCTGGAAATGTTATCGGCCCATAAATTTCGCATAAAGGTACTGTTCAAACCTCCAATAGTACTTCCGAAAGCGTGATTGTAAGTGTCCATCCCTTCTGAAGAAATCGTGTTTTGAATGGTAATATTTACCGCTGGTAATTTTTCCAATTTGGATTTATCATTTGCCTGAAACTGGTGTCTGTACAAAGAAATATTTTCGTCTAAACCCCAACTTACCGAGCAGTGATCAATGATGATGTTCCCCATTGGATTTCCTCCCAATGCATCATCTCTTCGAGTTACATCGGTGGCACCTCTACGAAAACGCATATGTCTTATGATAACATCGTGCGTATCGATTTCCAAAGTTTCGCCTGCGATACAAATACCATCGCCCGGCGCTGTTTGACCCGCAATAGTAACATAAGGAGCACGCATACTGATGCGGTTTTTCAATCGGATAATTCCCGAAACATTGAATACGATGGTTCTTGTACCAACTGCTTCGCAAGCTTCCCTGAAAGTTCCTTTTCCATTATCTTCCAAGCTAGTTATCACAAATATCTTTCCGCCACGACCACCTTGGGTAAAAGCTCCACCACCTTCGGCTCCAGGAAATGCTGGAATTTCGGAAGGTACAAAATCTTTAGGATACGAAGCCCAAGGTAAATAAGGTCTGCCGTGTTTTGCTTCTTCCTTGAGCACATTTTCGTTGCTTTTCCAAATTTCACCTAATCGGATTTCTTCTTTTGCCAAAATAGAATCTGTTTTGGCTTGAAGTTCTTTAGGAATTTCTGGATATTGGGCAAATACCGATGAAAAAGTCAGGCAAAAAGTTATTGCCATCATTACCTTCTTCGAAAAGTTATTTTGAAAAATGTTAAACATTGAAATTGTTTTTAGTAATTATACTTTTAAAAAATCAGAACTTATTTACCCGATTTAGCTTTTTCGCGTTCTTCCACACGTTTGTGCCAATCGGTACTTTCTTTGTTCAAATCGTATCCTTCTTTAGATAAATAATTATTGATTCTTCCTTTGTATTTACCAAACCAAGCGTGTTTTTCTTTGGATGAACCTCCGTCCATTGCGTGTTCTCTGGCTTCAACCAAAGCATCGTAAATGTATTTTTTTTGTGCTTCGGTTAAATTAGGTAACATATCGTTATAACCGGCAACCGTAATTGGCAAAACGCCATACGTCATTCCGTCTTTTACTTCGATAATTTTAGCTTCGTTTAATTGAGTGCCTAATTTTTTCAAATAGGATTTGTGCAATTTATCAATTGCTTTGTCGGCATCGGCTTTCAGTTTATCAATTGCTGCGTTTTGTTTTTCTTTAGCTAAAGTTCCACTTTTTACTTTAGCGATTTCAGCATCTCTAGCATCCTGAATTTTACTCAAATCACGAAATTGTTGCGCAATAATATTAGTTACGGCTACTTCTTTTTTAGTATTTGCCAAAGCTAATTTAGCCACAATTTTGGCTGCTCGTTCATTGGTAACTTTGATATATTCTGGGTCTGTATTTTGAGCACTGATTTTGCAAAAAGCAAACAGCAGCAACAATAGACTTAGACTTAATTTTTTAATTGACATAATTTTAATTTTTTAATAAAGTAGCAAGTCAAAGGTCATAAAGTTAAGAAAACTTTGTCTTGCTACTTTTGAATTTAATCCAACAAAGGTCTTGTTAAAGTCTCTTTATTATTCGCTAAATCTTTCCAATCTACTTTCATCGCTGGATTTACACCATTGATGTAATCTTCGATATTAGCATAACCATCGTTGTTCAAATCGCCTTTAGCATCAGATGGATCATTTGGATTAAGACCGTGTTTTTTCTCCCAAATATCAGGAATACCATCTTTATCAGTATCTACATAAGGTTTACCTTTGTATTCTGGATAACCACCTACTTGAGAAATATCGGTAATGATACCTTGTTTGTATGAATCAGCAGGTAAACGACGGTGCTGAAATTGATAGAATGTTTTTTTCTCTAATCCTTTGGCATATTCTGGAACCCCAGTTTTTACTGTTCTAACTATTCTTTCGTCAACTTTGTCTCTGATTGGTAAAGTTGCACCAACATTTTTAAGTACAAAATCATACGATTCTTCGGCAGTCATAATTTTATTAAACCAAGGCATTGGAAAAGGTTTGTCGCTTTTCATTTTGTCAAAAAATGGTTTGGCTTCATCATAAGTCATTAATTCCCCTTTCTTATTTTCGATTTGAATACCGCCATCCCAATTGTTTTTGGTTACTTTTTCGTTATTGTTAATCACATTTCCATTAACGTGAGCTCTACCATAAACCATATAAGGCAATTTGCTTCTTCCTGATTCTGGTTTTAAAATTCTATAGCTTATAGGCTCCGCTAAATTAGTCACCGGTCCTGGCTTGTAAAAATTGTTAATGATATTGTAGTTGGCCGTATAATCGCCACCATCAGTCGATCTGTTATACCAGTTAAAAATAACATTGTTAACAAAATTGAAAATACCATTCCAACCAATTGAAGGGTTTCTACCGGCATTATTGGCCCACATATTTCTCATAAAAGAACAATTTTCTCCTCCCAATGTACTACCAAAAGCATGGTTGTAAGTATCCAATGCTTCTCCGAACAAACTGTTTTGAATGGTGATGTTTACAGTACCTTTCTTCTCGTCTGGATAACCAGCACCCGGGCTGTACATATGACGGTACATCGACATATTTTCATCTAATCCCCAAGTTGCCGAAACGTGATCTATCATAATATTTCCTACTGGATTTCCTCCGATGGCGTCATCTCTACGACCTACAAAAGTTTCTCCCCTACGAAAACGCATGTGTCTTATAACTACATCGTGAGTATTAATCCAAACGGATTCTCCCGCTACACAAATACCATCACCTGGAGCAGTTTGTCCCGCAATAGTAATATAAGGAGCACGGATAATTAATGGACTAATGATTTTTATAATTCCCGAAACATTAAAAACGATAATTCTGGCTCCACCTTTTTCGCAAGCTTCACGCAAGGTTCCAGGACCTCTGTCTTCTAAACTTGTTACAGTGTAAACATTTCCCCCACGACCACCAAATGTGTACATTCCTCCACCTTCGGCTCCTGGAAAAGCAGGGATTGATGCTTGCGGCAAATCGTTTGGTCTTGATGCCCAAGGAATGAATGGTTTTCCTTGTTTGGCTTCTTGTTCAATAATTATGCTCGCTTTTTCCCAAGCTTCATCGGAACGTTTCGTAGCATCATCCATAATAACCTTGGATTGCGCTTGGACTTCTGGAGATAGTGAAGGGTACTGTGCAAAACATTTTGCATTCCCTAAAAATAGCAGGGGTAAAATAAATAAAATGGATTTTTTCATAATAATTTTCAATTACGGTGATGTCGTATAACTAAATCACCTGTATTCTTGTTGAAATACAGGTGATTTATAATACTAATTTTTAATATTAATTGGATTAATAAACCCTTGTCTTCGTTGGCTTAGATTCAAATATGATGCCACAAACATTAATAATTGTATAATTAACATTTATTAATTATAATCAATATTAATTTTGATAATCATAAGTCCCTGAATTACCAGAAGCATCATTCCACCCTTTAGTTTGTGATAACCATGGATTTTGAGACAAAACAGTAAGATTAAGTCCCATAATATAATAATTCGATTTCCAATCAATATTAGTTGCCACATTATTCACAGCATCCATAGGTGTTGGAGGAGAACGTAATACAAAGTTACTTGTGTAGAAAGTAGCTAAAGCTGTAATTTGAGCTGCAAAATTACTAGCATCCGGATCAACTGATATAGCTGCTCTGGCAGTAGCCAATGGATCTGTATTTGTAGCACTAGTACCATTTTTGTAATGTAAATAATTACCTATTCTTTGTGTTCCGTTTAATGTAGCAATACCAAGTTTAGCATTGGTGTTGTCATTTAAACTTGCATCATCGCTATACAGCAACCAACGTTGAATATCATAAAAACGTTTACCTTCATAAGCTAATTCCACTCTACGCTCATACAAACATGCTTCTAAAGCAGCATATTTCGTAGTTAAAGTTCCAATACCATAATTGTTAGCTGAAGAAATTCCTACACGGTTTCTAACTTTACTCAAATACGTTATAGTATTTGAAATATCATTTTTAGCCGCATAACATTCAGCGATATTCAACAATAATTCAGCATAACGATATTCCATAATATCAGTCCCTGAAAACTGGAAATTTGACGCATTACTAACTGTAGGACTCGACATTTTACGAACAAAAGCTGGACTGGAAACATCATTCCCCATACTATAAGCTACACCTGTAGTTGCATTAGTTGACCAACGATATGCCCACACTGTTGGTTGAGTAGTTGTAGTAGTAATGGTATTATTGTAAGGCCAATAAGATCCTGAAAAACCAAAAGTTCTGTAAAAACGAGGATCACGATCTTTAAAGAAAAGAAATGGATCATAATTAGTACCAGCAACTGGTCTGGCTCCAGTATTTGTTGGAAATAAATCAATCATACTTTTTGGTACATCAACACCTCCACTACCTTGACCACCTTGACTAGCCAAACGAATTGTTCTTTCCCAAGAATTATTTGAAAATAATGAACCTGTATTACCATCTGATAAAAGTTTAATAGTAATTGCTTCTTTATTAAAGGCATTATTATTAATATAAAACATTTCAGCCCATTGTTTAGCAGTTGTTCCATATAAGCCATAGCCATCTTGAGTTAACTGAGTTTCAGCTGCCAAACCCGCTGCCAAAGCAGCATCCCAACGACTGTTATCTGTATCCCAGTTTTTATTAAACAAAGGACTAGCATATGTTAATAATACACGAGATTTTTGAGCAATTGCTGCACCTTTGGTATAACGTCCATAATTTGCAGCATCCCAATTTGGAGGCAATAAAGTAGCCGCCTTATCTAAGTCAGCAACTATCTGATTCACTACTTGTGCTACTGTAGCCCTAGGCAATTTGATAGATTCGTCAGTATTAGTAGCAACCTGAACTGTTGTGACAATCGGAACTCCACCAAACGTACGCATTAAATCATAATACTGAAGTGCACGCAAATAATATAATTGCCCTTTTATTCTATCACGAAATTGTTGTGCCAAATTAGCACCTAACACATCTAGATTTTCTAACATGGCATTACAATCTCTAATTCGATTGTACGGTACATTATCAAAAGCATCTCTTAGAGCTGGTCCATAGTAACCTGAACCATCTTGTGCATTTACTAAAGTAATATTAGGATTAATAAAATTAGAAATCCCCCCTATTTCTTCTGTATATGAAGTTTCAGTTGTAGTAAAAGAACCTACTCTAATTGCAGTAGGGGTTTTATAACCATCAAAAAAATCATAATACAAATTATTCACGTATTGATTTACACGCTCTTCACCTTGATAAAACTCCTCGTCATAGTATTTAAATTGTTTTTTTTCTTCTAAAAAATCATCACTACAGGAAGAAGCTCCTAAAACCAGAAAAAGTGATACTACTATATATTTATTAATTTTTGTTTTCATAATTGCAATTAAATTAAATTAGAATGACACATTCATACTAAGCGACCAAGTTCTAAGCGTGGGATATTTTGTAGATGAATCATCATACATATTACGGTATTTATCTGGGTATGGATTGTATAAGTCCCATAAATTTTGACCCGTTATACCAAAATTAAGACCATCAATTTTTATAGATTTTAGCGCCTCTTTAGGAAGTGCAAAACCTACTGTCAAGTTTCTAACCACACATCTGAAAGTATTTAGTTGCCAAAAATCGGATGGAGCAAAAATATAATCTTGTTGCCCCATGTTAGGGTATTTTCCATTAGGATTATCCGTAGCATCATACATATCATTCCAGAAACTTTCATGACCCCAATCATTATGTGCAGAAGAAGTTCCTTGTTTAACCATATCAAGTGTATTGTAACCACCCCAAGAAGTAGAAATTTGTGTTCTTAAAGAAAAACTTTTGTATTTCATTCCTAAATTAGTAGTAAAACCATAAGTTCTATTTTGGTTAACCAATTTTTGATAATCGTCGTTTCTGGTAATTTTTCCATCAGCAGGACGTCTCTCACCAGTAGCAACATCAAAAGCTCCTCCAACATCTTCATAAGCAAGCATCCCTTTTCTCATATTTGTTACACTTGTTATATTCATATAATTTGGAGTTCCTCCTACTGCTGTAGCACGCTCTGTTAAGTATTGCCAATAGTTAGTGACATCCTGATCCGTACGCAAAATACCATCTCCTGTTGAAGTATCTTTCCAAGTTTTGAATCCCCAAACAGGAGTTATTAATGAGCTACCTGCAACCCTAGGATTAAATGACGGATCAGTCAAAGCTGCTTCAGGATATTTTTTAATCTCATTATTAGAAAAACCAAAGTTAACCCCTACATTATAACTGAAATTATTTTTTATATTGTCTCTCCAATTTAAACTGAACTCAGTTCCCCAAGTATTCATTGCTGCATAATTTGACTCAGCAGTTGCACCACCTACAGAAATTGGAGTACCAGCTTGACTAGCTAAAGTAACCAACATATCTGTTTTTTTATCAAAATAATAATCTGCCGTAATTTGCAATCTATTATTTAATAAGGCTAAATCAATACCAAAGTTATTTTTCAAAGTAGAATCCCATCTTATATCTCTATTGGGAGTAACTCTAGGAGTTATACCTGAACCTAAAGTACCTCCTGCGCCTCCAAATTGAGCTCCTTTATCAACAATTGGCTCCCATAGTTGCAACCAACGCCATGTCTGAAGATTATCATTTCCTGTTTTACCAATAGAATAACGCAATTTCAAATTATCTACCCATGATACATTTTCAGAAAACCAATTCTCCTTAGATACAACCCAACCCACTTGTGCACCTGGGAAAAATCCCCAATAATTTTCAGGAGCGAATTTAGTAGAAGCATCCGAACGGAAAAGTGCTTCTATTAAATATTTATCTTTATAACTATAATTCAAACGTCCTAAGTAAGAAAGCGTTCCTGCCTCTCCCTTGTCAGCAAGAGAATTTGAACTAATTGGTCCCGCAGAAGTACTAGAACCTAAATAATCTTTACCTGTTCCCTCATAAGCCAAACGTACTGTTTTATAATCTGATTCAGAACGCTCCATACCTACCATACCAGCTACAGAATGGTCTCCAAAAGTTCTTGAATAATTGGCAAAAATATTCGCTTGAACCAAATTAGTCAAATCAGTATTATAATATACTCTTGAACCACGAATATTGGTTTCTGGTAAACCATTATTTGCATATGTAGAATTAGGATTCAAAAGATGATTATCTTCAAGATGATGATTAGTAATTCTAAGTAAGTCATAAGGCAACTGAACTTGTTCAGTATTAGCACTAGATTGACTTCTGGCATAACTTCCTTTAACAGACATTCCCTCTATAAAAGGAACTTTATATGTTAAATTTAAATTCACATTGTATGTAAATTCTTGATCGATTTGTTTCCCAGCATCTTGAGCTGCAAAATAATTCCATCCTGCAATAGTAGTATTCGCATTAGCACTTCCTAAGTTACGATCAGTACGAGGGAATGGTGACATCCAATAATCTACTCCATTACGATTCGTTTGCCAAGGCACATATTTAGGCATATGCAATAAATACATATAGTCAGCCTGCTCTCCAGCACCTAGTGAACCAAAACTACTGTCATTCAAATTTGCTGAAGCTTTTGAAAATGATTTTTCTAAATCGTATGTACTAACTGCAATAGAAGCAGAAAAATCCAAACTATTACTGACTTTCACATTAGTACCTGTACGGAAATTCCATTTATCATAATCTTGTGATCCTAAGTTAGCTCCTTGAGTAAAGTAAGTTAATCCAGCAAAATAGGTTGCTTTATCAGTTCCTCCACTCACATTAAAAACGTGTCTTTGTTGTGTCGCTGGTTTCCAAGCTTCTTTTAACCAATCATAATCTAATCCTTTCATTTGCTCTAATTCAGCTGCAGAAAAATAATTGGCAGGAGTAGCGTTTAGATTAGAATTTAAGAATCTATTTTTCCAAATTCCATGTTCATTAGCACTCATTGTTTTCACATGACTTATGGCATCATTCACAGCAAATTGGCTATAGTATGTAAACTTCGCCTTACCCTCTTTACCCCTTTTTGTTTTTACAATAATTGCCCCTTGAGAAGCACGAGAACCATAAATAGCCGCAGAACCATCTTTCAAAATAGTAATACTTTCAATTTCTGAAGGATCTAATCTATTGAAAGTTTCTTGTGTAGGCTTTCCTGTTTCTGGATCCACCTGAACCATATCATCAATCACAATCAATGGAACTGTGGAATGACCATCTTTAGAAAAACCATAACTTTGACGAATTTGAATATCTGCAGCTCCTCCAGGACGACTAGATCCATTACCATTGCTTACTGATAAACCTGGAGTCAATCCTCTTAAAGCCTCTGCTAAATTAGAAACAGGTAAATCTTGAATATTTTCTGGATTTATAGTTGCAACAGCACCAGTAATCTTATTTCTTTTCTGTGTACCATACCCCACAACAACAACTTCATCCAGAGTCGTTGTATCATCCTTCAACGATACATTAATAACAGTTTGATTTCCGACTGTTTTCTCTACCCTGTCCATTCCAATAAAAGCAAATAAAAGAATCGCCCCTTTATTCACAGAAATTTTATAATTTCCATCCACATCGGTAGTTGTACTACTTTTTGTTCCCTTTTCAACAACGTTTGCACCAGGTAAGCCCAAACCTGTGTTATCGATTACCTTCCCAGTGATAATTATTTTATCTCCATTAGTTGTTTGAGCAAAGCCCGACAAACTCAACAGAGCAAATAACAGTACACCACATACCTGTTTAATAGTTTGTTTCATAAGTGTTTTTCAATTAAATTAAAATTAGTTTAGTTAGTTGAATAAAAAAATTGGTTTCAAAACATTGATTGAAGTTTACTTCAAAAAAATAAATGTGGAAAATACAATTATCATATTTGAGTCAAATTTATTGGGTCAAATAATCGAAACTATCCTGCACTATGCTGGTTCAGTCTTTTTATCAAATAAAAGTAGCAAAAAATAAATCATATTAATAAAAAAACGGCTCAAAAATAAAATTAACAAAAAAAAGAGAAGAAATACTAATTATAATTAATTTAAAGCTTGCATTTGCAAGTTTTGTTAAAGGAAACACATAAAAATCATAACAGAACAGATAATAAATGATATTTAAGATTCATTTTTAGAAACGATAAATGCCAAATCCACTTCTTAAAAGCAAATCCTAAAAATTGGTGTTTTATAGTATTATTATATAAAACATCACTGTAAAAAATCATAAATAATAAACGTAATTATTTAATTTTCAATACTTTAAAAAAAATAAAACAAAAAAATATTTTTATTTTTTTAATTTTAAAAAGGACAAAAATATCTTTTTAATTTGTAGCTGAAACAACGTATTAACTGATTTATTTAAAAGTGTTAAAATTCACATTCAATGAAGATTTTTTGGCAAAAAAAGTAAATTCCTACAGTTTTGCTTTAACGATTAAGCATCGTTTTTAATCTATGATTTAAAGGATGAGCAATTAGTTCTAAAAATTAATATTTCTTCATAACATCAAATGATAACCATATAATATCTTTTATTAATAAACTTGAAAATGGGTGTTGAATTTTACCTAATGGAATATCTCAGATAAAAACTCGCTATGAAAACCTAAAATAATTAATAGCTCCCTAATAATAATAATGGGAAAAAAATGGGTTAGATTTTAGGATTCCACCCGTTCAATACTTTATACAAAGTATATTTTTTAATATCTGATTTTTTTAATTGGTGTGACCAAGAAACTCTTTTTGAAATGTTTTTTGCTCCTACTCCTTTGCTACCGTATTCAGCATAAAAAACAGTTCTTTCTTTGTCAGGAAAATTCTTGTCACCTTTCCATGGATTCCAACCTTCTGGAACAATATGCGAACCCATTTCAGTATTGATAAATACCGTTTGAGCAAAAGGTCGCCAAGGTCTCCCTAGAAAAACTTTGGTAACAGCATCATCCGTTGCCGTAAGTATGCAATCCACGAATACAAAACCATAGACATCTTGCTGGGTTGTTGATGCTGCAGTAACATAAGAATTACTTAAACTTTCGATAGTGCAATTGTAAAAATAGGCTGTTGCTGCACCGAAAATAAAATCAGTTGTACCATTGATATAACAGTTTTCAAAATAATTTCTTGTTCCTCCTTTTGCTAAATACAACGTATCTTGATTTCCTAAAATCGAGCAGTTTTTAAAAACCAATCGATCTCCTTCAGTATGTAACGCCACGGCCTGACCTACTTTGCCTGCTTTGTTTTCTATTGTCAAATTTTCTATTGAACAATCATTCCCCTGAACCAATAAAGTATAAGAAGTGTAGGTGCTGAATTTTGTATCTCCTGTAACATCAATCCCTCGGAATGGTTTACCAGAATAATCATTGTATGAAATAACGGTTTTTTCTTTGTCTAATCCTTTCAAAGTGATATTTCTTTTGAATGAAGGAATGACCACTTTTTCATTGTAAACTCCAGGTTTGATCAAAATAGTCACGCGCATTTCTGCGTGATCTCTAACATTGTTTATGGCTTCTTGTATGGTTTTAAAATTCCCTGAACCATCTTGAGCAACAGCTAGTTCGAACAAATTATCCATAGTTTGTGCTGACGACAAGATAGAACTTAATGACAGCAATAGGATTAAAATACGTTTCATAAATTTTTAAAATGATGGTTAGTGGTTAGTTATTTAAAATTATTTTTTTAGGATATTTATTTCCGCCAGCCACTCTTCACAAATATCAGTCCATATATTCGTTGATCCTGGATTATTTCTCAATGCAATGGCGTGACCTCCTTGATTAAAAATGTGCAAACTCGAAGGAATTTTATTAGTTAACAAAGCATCGTAAAACAACAAACTGTTTTTGGGTGAAACGGTTTTATCGTTAAAAGCGTGAGCCATAAAAGTGGGCGGCGTGTAATCGCTTACCTGAAATTGCAACGAATATTTTTTGAGCAATTCTGCTGATGGATTGGGTCCAAGTAGATTTTCCGTGCTTGCCTTATGTCCCAAAATCCCCATATCGATTACCGGAGATATCAAAATCATAAAATCGGGTTTAAATGAAAAAGTATCCAAATCATCGCCAATTTTAGCAAAATCATCTTTGATTGTTCCTAGGCTTGCCGCCAAATGTCCTCCTGCCGAACAGCCCATTACTCCAATTTTATTCGTGTCAATTTTCCAAGCGGCGGCATTCTTGCGAATAATTCGCATCGCTCTTTCGGCATCTTGCAAAGGTGCTTTTTCTCTTTCTTTGATATCGGCTGAAATCGGCAATCGATGCGTCAATACGAAAGCATTAATTCCCATTGTATTGAACCATTTTGCCAATTGAAATCCACTGATATTATACGACAAATGATGATAACCTCCACCTGGAATTATCAAAACTGTCGCACCTTTATTTTCTTGAATGGAAGTGAAAAAAGCGTGAACGCCAGGCATTCCCACCTGCATTACACGCTCATTATTGATGCTGTCTTTCACAACCAGTCCTTTGGAATTCGGCATTTTTCCCTTTGTCCAAAGCGGAATAAATTCTTGTGCTTGAGATTCAACAATTGCAAACAGCAATAGAAACGGTATTATTTTTTTCATAGAGTTTTTTAAATTGTATTAATGCGACAACCAAACTGACATTTCGCCTTTGCCTTGATTCCCCCATGCAAAATAAGGAATTAATTTTATGGAATATGTTTTACCTTCGTTTTTAGGAATGGGTTGGTATAACTTTTTATCCCAAGAATTATCTGGAGTAATGGACGAACTGGCATTAATACTGAGTAAATTTCGATTGTCAATTTTAATAAAATCAGTGGTAAATGTAGAATTTAGATTCAACAAAACATCATTCACTTTAGTGTTCGCCGGAAGTTGATTGGATTCCAAACAATACACTATTGGCCCACGTTTTACAGCCACTTGATTCTTGATTTCTTCTACTAGCGGATTGGCTTGCATCAATTCAACCGGCATTGGGATATTCAATTCTATGACCTCCCCTTTTTTCCATTTTTGCACTATTTTTTGGTACGAACCTGAAACAATAGCATCATCAATATTTCTACCATTGATTGAAATTGTAGTTCCTTGACTCCAACCCGGAATTCTCAAGAAAAAAGCTTGTTCGTCTTTGGGAGCTTTCACAATTTTCAAAGTGATTTTTCCATCCCAAGGATAATTGGTTTGTTGTTCAATTTCGATTTTTTCTCCTGTAAGCGTAGTTGAATTCAAACTGTTGCTGCCGTACAAATTCACATACAATCCTTCTTTCGAAAAATTATAAGCGTAATTGCTGATCTCGGCTATGGTTCTCGTCACGTTTGGCGCACAGCAATTCGACAAGGCAATATAACCTTCACGTTCTTTGCTCCATCTTTGTTTGAAAGGTAAATCTTTGGAAACATTCAACGGATTGTTGTAAAAAAATTCGGTTCCTTCCAAACTGATTCCAGACAACACACTATTATAAAGCGCCAATTCCACAATATCGGCATATTTTGCATCGGCAGTAATTTGAAGCATTCTCCAATTCCACAAAACATTCCCGATATTGGCACAGGTTTCTGTATGAGCCGTGGCATTTGGCAATTGAAACGGTCTTCCGTAAGCTTGATGAATTTTTTGTACATCGGCAGGATTATACGAAGTTCCGTCTGGCGAAACGCCGTCATACAAAGAACCGCAAGCTCCGGTAATGTACATTTTTCGATAAGCAACGTCATTCCAAATGGATTCCAAATTACCCAATAATTTCTTCTCTCCCGTTTCGGCATATAAATCGGCAACACCAGCATACAAATAATTGGCTCTAACCGCGTGACCCATTGCCGTAGTCTGTTGCCTGAACGGAATTCTGTCTTGATTATCGTCTGTTCCGTCATTGGTTGCTCCTCTAATATCAATTAGATTATTGGCCAATTCTAAATATTTTGGATTTTTCGTGGTGCGATACATTTCGACAATTCCCATATAATGAGAAGGGCAAATAGCATTTCGAGCTAAATCTGGCGATGCTTTTTTATAGAAATCATACAGATAATCAGCAACACCTTTGGCGATATTCAAGAAATTGGTTTTTCCGGTGGCACGATAATGCACGCAAGCGGCAGTCATCAAATGTCCCATATTGTATTTCTCGAAACCCAACTGTTTTTTTACTTCTTCCGGCCCTAAAGTTCCCCAACGTTCGTCTATTAAAACGAGAGTATGCAAATAGCCGTCTTTGCGTTGTGTTTTTGCAAAAAGCGCAATGGCTTTGTCCATTTCCGCATCCAATTTCTTGTCTTTCGTAACGGCATAAGTAGCAGCCATTCCTTCAAAAATCTTGTAAAAATCTCCGTCGTGAAAAGAGGGTCCTTTAAAAGTTCCTTTACTTTCACCAGCCGCGATTTCGAAATTTTTATAGGCGTGCGAAATCGAATCGTTATGATACAAATTCCACATATACGGCAAGGTATTTTTGGTTTCCACATCAAATTGTTCTTTCCAAAAACCATTTGTCCATTGTACGTCCTGCAAATTCAGACTTTGCAATTTAGAATAAGGACTTTCCGAATTGGCAACCAGGCCTTTATTCTGCGCCACAAAGGCTGTAGAAAAAAGTATCGTTGATAATAGAATGATTTGCTTTTTCATTTTATAATTATATTTTAAATATTTTGCCACAGATTAAAAAGTAAAATTCCACCGCAGATTCGCAGATTATTTTTTAAAAATTCAATAAAAAATCAGTGAATCTGCGGTAAAAAATTAGACCTGTTTTATTTTACAAAAACGTTGATAACACGAGTCATCGTGTCCCCATCTTTGTCGGTTACGGTTATTTTTAACGAAGCCAATCCTTTTTGGACAGCTGTAAATTCAATCGTTGAACCTTTTACTATAACTTTTCCGTTGGTAACATCAGAGAAAGAATATGCTAGTTTTTTCTCGTATCCTTTGAAATAATCTTTGGCATCCAAAGTCAATTTTCCACCTGAATTGATAAAAAAGTGTGGTTTTGCCATCCAATCTAAATAGTCGTCCAATTGGGTAAAACCGTCTTTGTCTTTATCCGAATTAGCATCTGAAAAATCTCCTACTTTCGTATTCACATTTGATCCTTTGGCTTCTTCCCACCAGTTTGGCAATCCATCGTGATCTGTATCCCAATCGGCTGTTCGTTTTTCATTGGCGAAATTTGGAAATCCTCCAGCGTCGGCTTCATTGTCTATAAGTCCTCCCAAACCACTTTTGCTTCCTTTGAAAGTATAAGTTCCTTTCAAAGTTTCCTCAACAATACGAATATCGTGTTTGTCGAAGAAAGGCTGAGTGGCACCAACATCAGAAAGCACATCCTTGTAAGCTGCTTCTGCAGTCTGATTAGCTACAAAAGATTCGAAAAATGGTTTTGGCAAAAACACATCATAATCCACAATTGCTTTATTAGATATTGTAAACTTTCTCCCTTTATCCTGATTCTTTTCATTGAAATAACCCGGCATCACGTTTCCATCAAAATAATATTGCTGTTTCCCTTTTCCAACACCCTCAATTTGTGCATTAAGCGCCACGAATATTTTAGTTGAAACTCCCGGTTTATAAAAATTATTGACAAAATTCACTTCACTCGCACCGCCGTCTGTAGTTCGGTGTCCCCAATTGTACACCACATTATTACGAATATCCACTCGTCCTCCATAAAAACCATCACCATTCAAACCACCGCCAATACTCCAATTTCTGCCTTCATTGTGTGCCAATAAATTGTGGTGAAAACTTCCGATATCACCACCAATAGTCGCCGCATATCCGTGCATTTTTCCTGCTGGATATTTATCGTGACCCGCCACATTCAAGGCTTCTGAAATCAAAGTGCGTTGCATAGTAATATTGTGTGAACCTCGAGAACTAAAAGACTCATCAATCGTCCAGCTGATAGAACAGTGGTCTATAATACTATGGTTGGCGCCCGTAAGTCCCATTCCGTCGTAAGTAGTTCCGCCGCCAATTCGAACTTTCAAAAATCGGATTACTCCATCATTTCCTGTCAGTCCAACAGGTGCCCTACTAATAGTGATCCCTTCACCCGGAGCGGTTTGCCCAGCAATTGTTATGTAAGGTTGATTCACCACTAATCTTGAAGCCAATTTTATATTTCCCGAAACATTAAACACAATGGTTCGCGGACCAATAGGCTGATCAACGGCATCACGCAAACTGCCTGATCCATTGTCATTCAAGTTGTTCACTTCGACCACTTTTCCGCCTCTTCCACCCAAGGCAAAACGACCATATCCTTCGGCTCCCGGGAACGCCAATTGTGCTGGCCTGAATGACCAAACTGTTCCCAAAGTTGCATTTCCTTTGGCATCCAATTCATCCACACGCCAGTAATAAGTTGTTCCACTGTATAATTTTCCAAGTTCAAATTTGTTCGAGGTTAATTTTCCTTTAAATTCAGGAGATTTTTCGGTGGCATTTGAAACGGCTTTTTTGTCGGTTCCATAATAGATTTGGTGGGCAACTGCATCTTTTGCCGATTCCCAATTCAATATCAATTTTTTATCAATCATCACATGTTCATTCGCGTTTTCAGGCTTTGGCGTATGCGATTGCTTTTTCAAATTTGGAGTGTCAATTTCAAATCCGTTAATGACCATTTGTTGGATAAAATCCGGGGATTTTGCATCTAATTCAAAACGAATCACCACATCCTTGTTGGCCTCGGCATTAAACAGGATATAAGCTGTTGCCGTTTCTATTTTGGAATTGGAACGATTACTTGGCGTTACTGTTTCCACCAATTTATTGTTCACATAAATTTTTACTGGTGCAAATGTTTTGCCTTCGATTTTGTCGAAAGTGTTGTGAAACGTAAGCAAAGAATGTTCTCCCGCTTTCAGACCGCTAATTGTTAATTCCAAGTTTTCGGCTGTAGCCAAACCATCACTTGCCAATTTACTGTAAAAAGGCGCATTCATCCCCACTTTATACCATTTTGCATTAAAGTTTCCTTTCAACTTGAAGGTTAGGTTTTTGAAAGATTTCTCGGCTTGCTTTTGTTCGCTTATCGGCCAAGAATTATAATTGGTGTCATTTACTTCTTCCACTCTCCTTTGCGAAAAATCAAAATCTACTTTCACGATTTGTTTCTCCGTCCCACTTTTTAATGATTGCGCTTGCGTATTTACAGCCAAAATAGCCGACAAAGCCAAACAACTTACTAATCTTTTCATCTTCTTTTAATTTAATTTGATTTTTTCTACCTCTGATTTACCTAGCAGATTGATTATATCTTTTTTCCTTTCTTCAGGAATTACCTTTAAAACTTTCAATTCACCATTTACGAGTTCCACTTCAACAGTAGTGTTTTTTGGTGCGTGCAATTTGAAATGCACATTCCAGTCTTTTGGCCAAGCTGGAAAAAGATAAATTTTCCCATCGGCTTCTTGCAAAAGCATTTCTTGCATTCCAATCATTCCGCTTCCTCCCCAATTATGATCCGGAACCCAATCATATCCTGGGCCCCAAAAGGCAGGAAATCTTCGGTCTGAATTGGCCATTTTCAACAAATTGTATTTGGCCGCATCGTTGGTCAAACCCAAACGAGCCGCAAAAATATTATCCTGTTTCCAGCCGATATGACTTCTGAATTTAATCGCATCCGTATCGTATTTAAAAGTATTTAAGGCCGTTTTTAAATCGGGTTTTCCAATTCCATAGATTCCCCATGGAAAAACGGAATACAATTGTGGCACTTCAGAATTATTGATTCTTTCCCAAGATTTTGCTGGAACCAATACTTTATGATTATCTACTTGTCCAAAATTCAATGGAGGAATTCGGGTTTGAAAACCTTTCAAATATTCTAAATCTTCTTTTGACAGTTCTTTTTCCGAAAGAGTTAAAATCTTTTCCGTAATTACTTGCAAAGCGGAAATAGTGCTATTGGAATTATACGCCATTTTGTAAGTTTCGGCACCCGAACCTGGATATAGAATCAAATGACTATTGCCATCCAAAGGTTTTCTGCCTCTTTGTTTGGCCAAATATTGGTAATGTTCATCAAAAAACCGAACACAACTCACGATAAACTGATTGTATTTTTGAATATTTTCATTGGCATATTCTTTCTGTTGCAACATCATTTGACAAAACTCAAAAACCGTGTCCCATTCATATTCCAACCAAGCATTGTACTCCATTCCTGGATCATAATCGGCTGGTCGTTTCCACTCGTATTCGGCAGGATTAGGTAAACCAAAATTTTCCAATTGCTCTGTAAAAGCTGCTCCGCCGTGTTTCCAATAGACTTGCGAACGCAATTCGGCATTTTTTTGCAAACTCAAATAATAATCCAATTGCGATTTCATCATATCAAAATCACCGCTTTTCACCATCGGAAAATAAACCAATCGCTGGTTTTGAGCCGTCATTGTTCCGCCTCCCCAATTTCTGAAATCGGGTGTAAAGTTCAAATCGGGATTAGTAAAAACAGGATCGACTGTAAATAATCCGCCGTTGAATTTAGTTGGATATTTTCCGTGAGCATTGCAGCCCAGCATATAGCGAAACAACTGATAATTTTGCCCGATTTGATAAACGGAATCTTTTTCAGTCGAATGCTTTTTTTGTGTATAAATAAAAGAACGATTCCAGAAATTATTCCACCATTTTACAGTATTTTTTTCGGCTTGCTTGGCTGTTCTTTTATTTAAAGAAATCAAACTTTTCAAACCGTTATTCCAAGTATTATAATCAAATTGGCTGGTATTCAGATAAATCTCCAGTGACTGTTTTTTCGAAGATTCTATGCTCGTTACATTAAAACCTTTAAAATCTGTATCTTGGTATTTACCAAAGTAAGTTCCGTCCGGTTTTAAATTATCACCTTTCATCAATCCGCCGAACGTCAAATCCATAATTGGGTTCATCATTTGATCCTTAACCGATTCCATTTTTTGCTGCTTTACGGCAACATCAAATACGGTTTCTTCACGGTTTCGGTGGTAAAATTTGATTCCGTTATTTTCAAAAGTGATTGAATCTTTGTAAGTAACAATATCTCCTTGCGGTGCCCATTTATAGGAATTGGCATTATTGGCTTTCCCTTTGGAATCTCGGTTTTTGTAACGCCAACTTTCGTAGGAAGCCGTCATTTTCAGTGGATTTTCACTTTCTAAATCCAAATGAATTATCGGCTTGAAAACATCGACCCAAAGTTTGATTTTGGTATCCCTTTGAGCAATCAAAATATAACCGTCTTTCAAAACCAATTCCTGATGAAAGCCTTCATTATCGACAAAAGGATTAGGCGTTAACGTAACTTTTACACGGCCTAGTTTCAGCAACTTATTGTGCTCGTCAAAAGTGCCACTTCTAGAAAAATAAAAATACAAATCGCCTTTTTCTACCCAAACATTCAACCCAACATCTCCACCGCCCATAGGCATTGATTCTGATGAATTGTTGCTTTGTGTGATCCAAATTTGATTGTAATTCTCAAGCACAGGAATCTGCGCCTTTACTAAAAGCGTAAAAAAAAGAAATATGTAAATTATATGTTTCATCTCAATGATTTTCCTTGTTTTGATTCTCAACGCAGACCTGACAGGTTTTAAAAACCTGTCAGGTCTATTAAGAAACTACCACTCATCCGTACGGAACGACGAAACTGGTAAACCTCCCGTACTGAACAATTCCGCTTTGGCAAAATCCTTGAATAAATATCGAACCGCCGCTGGTTTTGCAACTTTATCCGAAGTAAGTACGACCGATTTTCGGCGAACTTCGGCTTTGGCAGGATAAAAAACCTTGTCCTCTCCAGCAATTTCAAAACCTGTTACTTCTTTTCCGTAAGCTGTAATTCCGTTGGGCGCATCGTCAAAAGACACCGTTGCTTTCGCATCCACAATTTCCATACCTTTAAATTTTGGACTCTCAAATTCAAAGCCTTCTATTCCGTAGGTTTTGGCCAAAGCCAAATATCCCAAGCGATTTCCTCCCTTTTCTTTATCTACTGGATGGATATTATTTTCTTCGCCAATATCCATCAAAACGACCATTCCTGAATTCGGAATTCCCTTTGAAGCTTTCAATTGTGCTTCTCTCAAATAAGCCGAATTGTATTTTTCTAAATTATCTTTTGGATGAAATTGTGCATAATTAAACGGGGCGATTTGAGCATAATAAAAAGGGAAATCGCCTTGTTTCCACAACTCTCTCCAACTGCCGACCATCTTTTTCATCAAAGCGGTATATTCTGATGCCCGTTCGTAATTTGATTCGCCTTGATACCAGATACAACCTTTGATTCCGTAACCTATAACAGGTGAAAGCATTCCGTTGAACAAAGTCGTCGGCACACGGTTTGGGTCTTTTGCCAATTCCTCTTTCGTGGTTGGAATTTTGGCGCTTGCAAAATCTTTCAGCATTTCCTGATTCATCCAAGCTTCCATACTGGATCCGCCGTAAGAAACGTGAATCAACCCAACCGGAACTTGTAAAACTTCCTGCAAAAGCGAACCGAAGTACCAAGCCGTCGCACTAAAATTACCAACAGATCTTGGTGAAGCCGTTTCCCATTTTCCTTCAAAATTATCCAAAGGTTCCAAAACAGTAGCACGCGGAATCGTAATCAAACGAATGTTTTTATTGGTTGATCTAACGATGATTTCGTTGCCATTTTTAACGGGTTGTCCCGGAAAACCTTTCAAAGGCATTTCCATATTCGACTGACCAGAACACAGCCAAACTTCGCCAATTAATACATTTTTTACGACTACTTTTTCGCTTCCTTCCGAAACTTCAATCGTAAATGGTCCACCAAAAGATGGTGTTTGTAATTCTGCTTTCCATTTTCCAGAATTGTCTGCTTTCAGCTTGTAGGTTTTAGAATCCCAAGAGGTTTTTATTACAACATTGGCGTTCTTGTCTGCCCAGCCCCACATTGGTGCATTTGCCTTTTGCTGTAGCATCATATTGTCCGAAAACAAAGCCGGTAATTTTATTTTGGCATTAATTTGAAAACTTCCTAAAATCAAAAAAATTGCAATAATATAGTTTCTAAAATGTGTCATTTCTTTTCTGTTTTTTCTTTTACAATGGTAACTGGCCCCAATAATCCTGCTTTAAGCAATGGCTCTCCTTCCAATCTAAAAGGAGCCGTTGTCCAGGTTAATCTTTCTTCTTTTGGTAACTTTTGGTCACCAATTAATCGGTTGGCCCAAGTATTCGTGATTTTTATGACTATTGTATTTTTTCCTTTTTTCAATGCTTCCGAAATGTCCACTTTATAAGGAAAAGTCCAAAGTGTTCCGCAGTCTTTTCCGTTGATGCTCACCTCAGCAATGTTGGCAATGATACCCAAATCCAACCAAATTTTATCATCGGTTTTCCCTTTCCAAACCAATTCTTTTTGATAGGTTGCCGTTCCTGAATAATATTTGATATTGTCGTTCTCCGAAGTGCTCCAATCGAAAAGCTTGTTGATTTTTACGATGTCTTTTGGCCCTTTAAATGCATGGTCGAATTGCAGTTCCCAGTTTTCGTCCAATGTTTGAACGGTTTCAAATTCAGATTCATTTCCTTTCGCGAAAAGCTCTTTGGTTTCTTCTTTAAAAATCACAAAACCGGATTCATTTGCATCTAATATTATTTGGACGATTGTACGCACATTTTCTATTTTCCAATTGGTTAATGCTTTGCTTTTGTCGGTCACAGGATTGTACCAAACGGGAATTTTTCCTGCTATTCTAAATGATGCTTCAAATTGTCTCTTTTGTTCTTTCTGATTCGAAAGAAAATAAATTTCCTCGTTGTCAGATTTACGATGTGTCCAAGCGATTGTTTCGGATTCGGCTCTGTTTAAATTTGGAAAATAAACATCCTGTGTAATTCCAATTTCTGCAAAATCGTTTCCTAAATATGGCAATTTAATTATAGTTCCTTTTCCGATTTTCCAAGTTGATGAATTTGAATTATTCCAAATTTCATCAACCACATTCTTCCATTTTTTTTGATCAGCTTCTGATCGTATTCCGGGTTGTAAATTCGGTTTTTCGTCAATAAAAACAGTTGCTCCTTCATTTACCAATTGTAATATTTTTTCGGCTACAGCCAAAGAAATCATTTTATTCGGCGCCATTTTATGACTTCCAGGAAACAACAAAGCTCCATACTCGATACTGTTACTCAAGATTACTTTTCCGTTTACGACTTTCGCATTATTCAATAATACATCGGCATTGAAAGAATCGTATTGATAACCATTCATTGCGTTTATCCATTGTGACAAATCGGTTGAATTTTTAGTCGAGGTCACTTCTTTCGGTATTTTTATGCTTGGCTGACCTTCGTTTTTCAATCGAATGGCTTCACTTTCCAGACGCTCTTTTCCAAAAACATTCGGAATGAACGGCACCAATCGATCCGGAAGTACCGAACGCGACGGAAAATCTTCGCCAATGAAAACCGCCAAATCGATTACCGGTTTCCCTTTTTGCAATTGAAATTGTACTCTCTGACAATAATCCACCCAAGCTTTTCCGGGTTTCCACCAGGTTTGATCTCGCTGAAAATAAGACCCAACGCCGTCCAATGTCATTCCGGGTTTTCTGTCCGTCCAAGGATTATGAACAAAAACGTGATAGAAAAATCGGTTGATTCCGAGGGCATAATTTCTATCGGCCAACGTCTTCAAATTCCCAGGATGTTCGTCCCAATCCATTTTTAACTCCGTAAAAGCTTCCGCTTGAATAATGTCTTTTCCGTAAATATGCCCTCCTGAAATGGCATCAAGCATATCATTTGGTTTGTCGTGTGTTGGGCTTTTCAGCCAAAATTCGCCACTCGGATAATCGATATGTTTAAAATGTAAAAGTCCGTCACTCATCATCGTTGGCGCTACATTTTCGGAACTGAATTTCACTCCTGCTTTTTTGGCTTCATCTGCCATCGTGCCAAAGAAATTATCGACAATTAATTCCGAAATCGTTTTGCGAACATCATACAATACTTTCTCCGAAGTTTCAATGTCATTTATTGGTATACCCGCCATAACCGGCAAATAATCTACAATATTGTAGCCTCTGCGCTTTTTAAATTCTGCATGAAAAACAGGCGACCAGTTTTGACTGCCACATTCCCAGCTGTCCATATGCAAAATCTTGACCACTTTGGTTGCTAGTTCAGGACCTGCAGTTCGTAGCATTTCGCCAAACCAATGATCCAGTTGAAAACGAACCGCTTCGGCATTGAATTTATCGACTTCCAATCCTCGTCCTGCGCCTGCAGTGGCATTTTCGTGTCCTGTGGAAGTATGTCCAAAACGGATAATGCGCCAATTCCCTTTTAAAGGAGCTTTCCAATTTAGAAAGCCTTTTTCGTCAACAAACTTCGAAATGTTAATCATTTTTGATTGATCAACACAATCATTTTTTCCAATTTGTTCCACAGAAGTTTGCGGACTCAAACGCCAAATGGCTCCTGATTTTCCTTGATAATTGTCAATCAGCGGTTCATTGGACAAATAAATTTTGGCAACTTTCAATCCTTGATTCCATTTGGCAGGATCCAAATCTTCCGCGCCGGGTTCTGTTCCTTCGGGATCATAAACAAATCTGAAAAACTTGGCTTTTGTTGGAACGATACTGTGGATGTAAAACGCATCAGTGTCTTGCCACCCTTGACGTGGTGTTGTCAATCGACCCAGACTTTTAAAATTTACGCCATCATCACTCACTTCAATTAGTAAACGATGCGCCTGATAATTATTTCCTTTGGTTTCGATTTGAATGGATTTACACAAAAACGGCTGATCAAATTCGTATTGAATCCAGCCTTTTTCCTTTAATCGAAACTGATCGCCTTTTTTTGAATCACTCAAAAATGAAGCGTCAAAATCGCCAAGAGTAGAAGTGATTTTTGGACGATTCTGATTGGATGTGATATAACTTTCGGTAACGGGAATGGCAAACACAGCGATATCTTTGTAATACTCTTTGTAATGATTTGGAACTGGTAATTGCAGATTTTTAAAGCTATTCCCATTCACCGTAACATCCGCCCAAACCACTTTTTGCATCGACATTTCAGGCGTTATCCAAGGCCCTCCCGCAACAGCAAAACCATCGGCAGGGTGAAAAGCAATTTTTACGCCCAATCGGTTGGCTTCGGTCAATGCCCAATGTACCAACTCCCAAAATTCCTTGCTTAACTGCAAAACGGGAGGATCCATCAACGGTGGATTTGCTGGACCTTTTATGGTCATCAAATAAGCACCTCCAATTCCGGCTTGTTTCATCGCTTCCAAATCGGCTGTGATGCTGGGTTTTGAATAAGCGCTTTGCATCCAATACCAATACACCCAAGGTCTTGAGGATTCGATTGTAGGCTGAAACAAGGTGTTTTCTTTTTTAGGAACTTCCTGTGCGGAAACGAATCCCGCAAGAAGTAAAATAAAAAAGAGGTGTTTTTTTTGAAACATTATTGTTGTTTTTAATCATTAAACCTGACAGGTTTTAAAAACCTGTCAGGTTTAAATTCTAACTAATATTTAAACTTCTTCAAGTTGCTTTCCAAATCATTTTTTGAACCCGAAAAAGGAATCAAATAAAAACTATACTGATAATCTCCCGAAGAAATCTGATATTTTTCTATAGGTGCTGCCACTGGTGACCAGCTGTCATTTCCACCCACGCCCATCTGGATTAAATCAATGTTCACGGTCAAAAATCCCGGGTCCTTTAATTCATATGTATGTGTCGCCGAACTTAAATTTTCCTGTGTGTAAGGCCAGGCACTCATACTTAAAACTTTGGTGTTGTTTACAATCACAAATCCTTTATTTTTCTGCGGAGTCGTTAATGCCATCCATCGTACTTCGGTTCTGTTTCCGTTTTCCTGTGGTTTTGGATAATGTTCGATAAAGTCATTAATTGGAAGCGAATATTTACCAACAAACGAGCCAAAACTTCTGTCGTTGTAATTTTCGAGTTCGCCTTTTCCGTACCACGAAATTTGGTCAAACTTTCTTTGAACGCCCATTTGCATTCCGATTTTTGGAATGTTTGGTAATTTATTTGACGCTTTCAGACTGTAATCAACTTTTATGGTTCCATCTGGTTTGATATTGTACACTACATTTACACTCGCGCTGTCTTTTATGATTTCGTAATCGCTTGTGATTTTAATCTCTGAATTTGACTTTTCAATTTTAATATTAACCAATTTTGGTTTCGCTTTATACCATTGTTTCAAAAGCTTTTGCGATTTCCATCCGCGCTTGTCATTATCCGTAAGCGGTCTCACGAAATTGGGAAGCAACGGTGCAAAAACTTGTTCTTCGCCATTGAAAACATACGAACTCAAGGCTCCGTTTACTTTATTTATTTTTATATCAAAAGCTTTTCCTTTGATGTTAAAATCGGAATCTGATTCGGAAACATTTACATTTCCTTTTTTAGATTCTAAAACAACTTCCTTCTTTTTTAGCAGAAATTGATCTTCCGCCACAGCGTAACCTTTAGAAGCCCAAAGTTCGTCTTTCGAAAGCTGGAATTCAATATTTAGAATATACTCTGCATCTGCTTTCATCTTCGGCAGATACTGACTTACATTTAAAGTTGTCGATTCTCCTGCTGCTAAATTGAAAGGTTTCAAAATCTGCGTTTTGATTACGTTTCCGTTTTCCAAAATTTTTAAAACTGGAGTATATTCTGCCAACGATTTTACAGCACTGCGGTTTTTTATTTCCAATAGATTACCGTCTTTCAACGTTGAAGTTGCCGGCTGATAGACCCATTTATTTTCAAAAAGAGAGCCTTTTGGTTTTCCGTTTGAATCTACAATTCCCTTGGTATTGAAATTTCCATCGTGGTATCTTTCACCAAAATCTCCACCGTGGGCGAAATAATTCTGACCTGATCTGGAATCGAATTTTACCAATCCCTGATCTTTAAATTCCCACATGCATCCTCCAATAACTCTTGGAAGCGAACGGAATTCATCCCATAATTCTTTTAAATTTCCAACCGAATTCCCCATCGCGTGCGAGTATTCAACGAAAATAATTGGTCGTGTATCTTTCTTTTGATCGACCAAAAATTTAGGCGTAAAAACGCCCGGATAAAATCGGCTGACCATATCCACATACGAATCATCCTGAGGATTCTCGAATCGGTAGGCGTGATCGATTGTTTTAGGATATTTAGGATCAAGCGGATCGATATAACCATCTAACTTCGCATTTCCTTGCGCAGGTTCGTAATGCACCGGACGCGTGATATCAAAATCGTGAACCCAACCCGACATTGCGGAATGGTTTGGTCCCTTTCCTCCTTCGTTACCCAAACTCCACATCACCACAGACGGATGATTTTTATCTCTTTCGACCATTCGAGTCATACGCTCCAAATAGGCGTTTGTCCATTTTGGGTCGTTGGCTAATTTTCCACCAATTCCGTGTGTTTCCTGATTGGCTTCATCCATCACCATGATTCCGTATTGATCGCATAATTCATAAAAATAAGGATCGTTTGGATAATGGCTGGTACGAATAAAGTTGAAATTAAACTTCTTTATCGTTGTAATATCCTGTTTGATATCGTCTCTTGTAACAGCTTTTCCACGTGTTGGATGATGATCATGACGGTTCACTCCATACACATAAGTCTCTTTTCCGTTGATGAGCATTTTTCCATTTTCTTTGGAAAATTCGATTGAACGGAAACCCACTTTACAGCTTTTGGCTTCGGTAATGTTTCCATTTTTATCCTTTATCGAAAGTACCAAAGTGTATAAATTTGGTTCTTCTGAACTCCATTTCTTTGGATTTTTAATGGTTTCCTGAAAGAATCCAAAACGAACATTGTCCAGACGTGGGTAACTTTCGTTAATTAAATCGATTACAGGTCTTTGAAGCGGTTCTTTAAACATTGCCGTATTATTCGCATCGTACAACTGAACATTCATCGTATAATCCTTGACTTTTTCTCCAGTCAGATTCTCCACTTTTGGACGCAATTTAAAAATAGCATCTGTGTATTGTTTGTCTAATTTCGTTTGAACAAAGAAATCCTGAATTCGTAGTTTTGGCTCAGCCATAATAAAAACTTCACGCTGGATTCCGCTCATACGCCAGTGATCCTGATCTTCCAGATATGAACCGTCTGCCCAACGAATGACTTGTACCGAAACTACATTTTCGCCTTCTTTCAAATAAGGTGAAATATCAAATTCGGACGGGAGACAGCTGTCTTCTCCATAACCCAAAAACTCTCCATTCAACCACACCTGAAAGCCTGAACTTACCCCGCCAAAATGCAAAGTCACGGTCATATCTTTCCAATTTGTAGGAACTGTAAAACTGTGCTGATACGAACCAATTCCGTTATAATCTTTAGGAATATAAGGCGGATTTATTGGTCTAAACGGATAAACGGCACTTTTGTAAATCGGATTATCGTAGCCTTTCATTTCCCAGTTGGAAGGGACTTCTATTTTATCCCAGCCTGATACGGTGGTTTTATAAAAATCTTTCGAAGCTTGTTTCAGATTCACTGCATATTTGAAATCCCAATCGCCATTCAGCATTTGGATTCGGCTTTTGGTTCTGTCACCTTTTAGCGCATCTTCAATATTGCTATACGAGTAAGCCGTCGCTCTTGATGGCTGTCTGTTGATACTCGTAACAGTTGGATCTTCCCAAGGGGCAAATTCATATTTTTTGTGTAATTCAGGAATTCCCGCAGGCTCTCCGGTTACGGATTGTGCTTGGACAGTTAGTCCAAACAGGATAAAAAATAGTACTTTAAAATTGTTCATTATTTCTTCTCTTTTTTCTCTGGCGGAGCAACAAAGTTCGTTTCACTATTTCCTAAATCTTTTGAGGTGGCTACTGCAATTCCTCTTTGTTCTGCTTTGTTTACCGCACAATAAAAATGATATACGACTCCTTTGTGTTTTAGGACAAATGATTTGTGCGCAAACATATTATCATACGGTTCTGATGACTGTATTAAATTGTCGCCTTTCCAGTCGTTCCAATGAATTAAATCGTTTGAAACCGCAAAACGGTTAAATGCACCTTGATCCCAACCCGTCCAAAAAGCACCGAAATAAAACATCACCCAGGTGTCATTAACTCTTTGAATGTAAGCATCACCTGTAATTCCTTTATGATTGTTCAATACCGGATTTTTTCCGAAACGTTTCCAGGTTTTCATATCGTCAGAAACTGCCATTCCAATTCTTTCTGCACCCTTTTGCGGTTTCAAACTGTCGCCGCGGGCATTGTAGTACATAATAAAATTGTGTCCAGTCAATTTATCTTTGTCACGAATGACGCTGTTTTTATACATCGTGCTGTTGTCCCACCAGCTTACATCTTTGTCTTTTGGCGTTAAAACCGGATTTTCCAGTCTTTGGAATTCGTGTGCTTTTGTCGGTGATGCTTTGGTGTATGCCATTCCGATTGACAATACTCCGGCTTCGTAGCCTTTGCTGTCTCCTCCAAAATAACTCATCCAGTATTTATCATCATATTTCTCCCATTCGTAACTTCCGCCCCAGGTTGGATCTTGTAGTGAAATATATCCCGCTTTTTGGTTGACATCCCAGTGTTTTTCATTTTCTGAGAAGGACATTACTTTTCCTAAATATTTCCAATGCAATAAATCATCGCTTTCTGCTAACCAGGTTTCATAGCCTCTTCCGTCATAAATCAAATACGTCATAAACCATTTTCCGTCTTTTCTGAAAACACTCGGGCAATCCATTTTATACGAATTGTCAGTTGGCACCATCACCAAACCATATTTGTGAGGCGTTTTAATTTCGTTGTAAATCTCCTGCATTACGGTTTCGGTGATTTCTCTTTTTTTGTATTTGGTTGCACAACTCGCTATTAGCAAAACTGTGATTCCAATTACGAGATATTGTATTCTATTTTTCATTTCAAATTTAATTTGCTTCAATGGAACGCAGATGACACGGATCGAACTGATTTTCGCGGATTTCTTTATTTTTTAATCTTGCCACAGATTTCACAGATTTTCACAGATTTTTTTAAACTAACTTATAATCTGTGTGAATCTGTGAAATCTGTGGCAAAAAATCTGTTTCCATTTTTATTTCAATTCCTTCAATCTGGATTCCATTACGTCTTTGTTCAGTTTTACTTTTACCATTCCTGTGGGATGAAATCTTCTTTTCAGATCGATGGCGTTGTACACGATTGTATAAACATCATTTCCTTCAGGAATCAAACAAAGCGGTGTTCTCATAATATCCCACCATTTATCGACTTTGGTTTCTATGGGTAAATATCTTGCTTCTCCCCAATTGATTCCATCTTTTGAAAGTGAATATCCAATCATATTTGGTAAGTGATGTCCCCAGCCTTCAGGGCCTCCATCAAAAATGGCGATGTACAAACCGTTTGGCAACTGACTCACAATCGGATTTTCGACAAATTGCGGATGGATCGTTTTTATTGGTTCCAAACCTTTGTTTAATCGTTTCCATGGGCCTTCCAAACTGTTCGATTCTGCCAAAGCCACGAACCAACCTTTTCCTGATTTCTTCGGATAATCTGCCCAAGAGGCAAATGGATAAGCTCCGCTGTAAAAACCGAAATATTTATCGCCGACTTTGTACGGAAAAAAAGAAGCGACTCCCTGACGTCCTTCCCAAGGCTGTGAATCCAAGCCCGGTTCCATAATGATGCCCATGTCTTTGTACGGACCACCGATTCCGTGGATTCCATCGACCGTGGATTCACAACGCCAAATACGACCAAAAGAATGATTGGGTTGAATTTCTTTGTGAACGGTGTATGCCAAATAATAGCCGTACCATTTGTTTGCTTTTTCGTTAAAAACCGGCATGTACGACCAAATCGCCGAACGACGGTCGTTCATTGGATTGTCATCTTCGGTAACGGCATACACTCCGCTGGCCTGGTAAATGGTGGATTCTCTTTTCCAGTGAATGGCATCTTTACTTGTCCAATGTCCGATTTTGGTTTTTACACGGTCGTAATACATTTCAATTCCTTTTTCACCTGCTCTTTCCGTTGGAAACATATGATAGGTATCGCCTACTTTTACAACGCGACCGCCTTCAAAACCTCCCTGAATATCTTCGGTTCCGGGCATTCCTTCACCAATCACGGCTTTATTTTCTCCACCGATGATTTCAAAAAGCGGTTTTTCATCGGAGAATCCTTCAACTATATAAGTTGGATTCCAAAGTTTTCCGTCTGGAAGTTCAGCATTGCGGGAAACAATTTGAGGATTATTTTTGATTACACCCAAAACTGCAAACAAACCTTTCCCTTCGGGATTGATGATGTGTGTTCCTTTTGAAAAAGAAACGGCGTACACATTTACGGGAGACAAACCTGTTATGGTTACACCATTTTCAAGCACCAATTTGGCATTTGGATTATAATTTAATTGAAAATATTCCGCATTATCTTTTTCCTGAAAAACTCCTATCAGCACTTGAACCTTCTCTTTGAATTTTAGTTTTAATGGAGCATTCGTTCCATTTTTATACGCATTTAATGGTAATTCAACTCCTGTTAATCCTTGCAATTCTGGAGCCAAACCTACAATATTGTGTTTGCTACCCGAAAAAACGTGAGCGTATTGTGTGGTTTTGAAAGTTTTGTAATTGGATTTTACCACTTCAAAAGAAGCGGGTTGCCAAGATGAGTTTTGAGCTGAAACTTGAAAGCTCAAAAAAACCAAGAATAACCAATAAATATGTTTACTTTTTTGAATCATTATTTAACTGCTTTATAACTTACTTTGTATTCCACATTCAGTTTTACGATCAATTGGTATTTGTTTTTTGCCAATTCTGTAATCGTTCCTGAACTTGCTTTTGGCTTGCTTGAACTTTCGAAAATCAATTTTCCTTCGCCTTCAGAGGCTTTTACTTTGATTTCTTTGGTACTACAATATACGGCAACTTCTCCGTTTGGAGTTGGCACTTTTCCTTCCATCCATTCCAAACCACCAAGATTTGGTTTGATTTCATATTCGGAATAGCCCGGAGCAGTTGGTTTTACACCTAAATAATATTTTCCCAGCAAATAAATTGGACTAGAACCCCAGGCGTGGCAAAGACTTTTTCCATAAGGACGTCCATACATCGCTAAATGTTCTGTTCCTTTTTTCGTTGGATTGTATTCTTCCCAGAAAGAAGTAGCGCCTTCTTTTAACATTCCTCCCCAATAGTCTTTCATTTCTTTCAAAACATAGTCTTGTTCACCCATCGCACACAAAGCTTCCAACTCATAAAAACGCATGTATGGTGTAGTGATTTGAAGAATTTTATCATTGAGCAACACCTTCTTTTTGATGCTTTGTTTTTGTTCTTCATCAAAATAATTGAAAAAAATACCGAACATATTGGCGTATCTGGTTACAATATCCTGCATTTTACCATCTATGCGCTGGTGCTTCATCACGTTTTCCTTTTTGTCCCAAAACACGTCAAACAATTTTGTTTTTAAATCAACAGCTAATTTTTGATACTGTTTTTGGTCATCCTTTTCACCTGCAATTTCAGCACTAACAGCCATGGCTTCCAAGCTTCTCGCCAAAAGCATTTGCTCAAAACTAACCTCCCCAGTTTTTGGCAATCCGTTTGCCCAATCAATGAAAACCCAATCGCCTTCCAATGGTTCTAGGAATCCGTTTTTGTTTCTTCTTTCCAAGCAGAATTCCATCAATGATTTCATTCGTGGATAAAAAGTTTTGATGAATTTCGTGTCGCCCGTGTGTAAATAGTAATCGTAAACTCCCACAAACCAATACAGCGAATAATCCATTATGATATTTACATGAGCCGTCACAGGTTCTTTGCCACGAAGAGCCAACAGCGTTCGTTCCACGGAAGCCGAATCAAAGAATAAATAATAATTCATTAAATAACTTTGATAAGCATCGCCAGACCAAACCCACCGGTCGCGTTTGATCCCGTCTATAAAAAATTCGCGGGATGTCAAATGCATCGTGTAAGCCGACACGTCCCAAATTTTATTCAATTCTTGGTCTGAAGATTTGAATGAACCGCGATGCTCCAATGGCAAGTATTCATAAAGCATCGAAATGGAATCATATTTTACCGATGCATCTGCTTGTACTTGAACATAGCGGAATGCTTTGGAACCATCATGTGTGTATGTTTGAGGCTGGTTTCCATCAAAAGATAAATGGTCCAGTGTTTCGCATTTGGCAGTATCCAGAGCTTCCTCGCGAGATTCACCATAATAAAGTGCCACTTTACCTTTTCCTTTTAAGCCGTGAATTTTAATGTAACCAAAAGTTTCTTTACCAAAATCCACCAACTGACCAGCTCCTATTTTTTCTGTTTTTTTGGCGTTCCAAGGTGTGGTTGTTAGTTTAAACCCGGAAGGTTTACTCTCTGGTGAATCAAAATTCCAAGAACCAACAGGAACCCAAGGTGTGCCTGATTGTTGTGCTTTTCCCGTTTCATCAATCCAAAGTTTATCTTCGTTGGTCACCTTCCAAGACGCATCAGATTTAACATGCTTACCGGCAATGTAAATAGCTGGCAACACTTCCTGATTGTATACTTTAAAGGAAATTTTGTGTTTCCCGGCAGGAATTTTTAATGATTTTGGCTGCCCGTAAACTTGAGCACCATCTAAAAGTAATTGAAAAGATCCTTCCGAATAGATTTTTATCTCGTCTGGTTCTGGAATATCCACTTCTGTTTGAAAAGTTACCAAAGCATAAGGACTGTAATATTGCCAAAGCGGTGGAAATACCGCTTCGCGTTCCGTACGTCTTACTTGCATTTTATTGCTTAACCAAACTTCGAAATCGCCCGGATACCAAATCCAAGTTTGTGCCGAAGCGGCTTCTGACAACAATAATAATGCACCAACGCAAAGAATCGTTTTTAAACTTTGGCGTAAAGAAGACAATGTGTTCATATTAATTGAAATTAAAAATGAGGTATAAACTTAAAATGGCTAGTCCCAACAAGGCGAACAATATTTTTACTTTCTTGCTGGTTTTTGGAACATCGGTTTCGCTCACGAAATTCGTTTCCGGACTTTTATCCACCAATGAAATGACAATCGCCGAAACCATTAAAACTGCAAAAATGTAAAAGGAAATCAACAAGAAATGTGGCCAAGCCGTGTAAACATCGGCTGGGAAAATCCATAAATACAATACTCCAACAAATAAACTAAAGGCTGAACCCCAGGATAAAGTAGCATTCACGGCTTTTTTGGTCGTTCTTTTCCAAAAAATACTCAACAAAAACACTACCGACAAAGAGGGTGCCAAAAAGCCCAAAACTGCCTGAAAGATGTTGAATAAATTTTGTCCTTTTATATTGTCAATCGCAATCGCGATAAGGATTGCAAACACGCATCCTGCCGCAACGGTGATACGTCCCATTTTTATTTGCTCTTTAATCGTCGCCGCTGGATTGATTTTTTTCACATAAATATCATTGGTGTAAACCGTACTCAAGGCATTCAACGATGATCCAATTGTTGCTACCAATACAGCAATCATCACGCAAATAACCAAACCATTCATTCCGCTTGGGAATAAATTGGTCACCATAGTCATATAAGCCAAATCCGAATTTTTGCCTAACTCTGGATACAAAACGGAACACAGAATTCCTGGTAAAATAAACAATGGCAAAGCCAACACTTTTAGCCAACCTATGAAGTTCACTCCCAATTGTCCTTGCTCTAAATTTTTGGCTCCCAATACGCTTTGCACCATCGATTGGTCTGTACAAAAGAAAGCTACTGCGGCCACGGGATAACCCAATAAAATAGCTGGCCAAGGATAATTGGGATCGTTTGCCGGCTGAACCAAGTTCCAAAAATTAGAAGGTGTTTTGGCAATTAATGCGCTGATTCCACCCACTTTTTCCAAACCTAAATAGGACAATGTAAGCGACACTACAATCAATAAAATCATTTGGAATACGTTCACTTTGGCAATGGCTTTCAAACCTCCTGCGAAAGTAAAAATTCCCGAAAAAATTACTAATACCGTCACACTTTGCCACATCGGGATTCCTAAAATCTGGCGTACCAAAATTCCTCCGCTGAACAATCCCAACGACAACCAACTCACTAAAATTTTCACCATTGCATACCAAGCCAAAATGGTTTGAGTACTGTCGCCATAGCGTTTTCCCATATATTCGGGCATCGTGCTGACTTTACTAGCAATATATTTTGGAGCAAAAACCATTGCCAAAAGCAATAAGAAAACAAAAGCGTACCATTCGAAATTTCCGGCAACAATTCCCGTCGCATAACCAATACTGGCAAAAGCCAACAAGGACGAAGGTCCAACATTAGTTCCCCACATATTGAACCCGATATTGTACCAATTCAAGGAATTTCCCGCCATAAAAAGCGTTTCGTTCTTTTTGCTTTGCTTCACGCTCACCACATAACCAATGACCAATAATATCACCAAATAAATGGCGACAATTATAAAATCTAATGCAGTTAACTTGTCGTAAATGGTATTATTCATAAGTTATATTCTTTTAAAACATCAGCAATTTTTACTGGCATTCCGATTTGTAAACTTTTATCCATTGCCTGCAATAATGCCACGGTTGCGATGCCTTCTTCCATATTTGGATAAGCCACAAAATCCTGCTCGATGCTATCCACGAAATACTCCAAATAATTTTGGTATTCTCCAGCGTGATGGCTTTGCCCTTCAAAACGGAAATAATGTTTTAAGGTAGCATCGCCCCAAGTTACGGCTTTTTCTTCGCCTGTTTTGTCCGTAATTGCATAACGTAATTCGTGATAATCTGCTTGACTGGCGCCTTCAGTAGCTCTTAAAATTACGCTCATTCCACTGTCTCTTTGTGTCGGTTGGGTTGGCGAAGTATAAACACCGCTAACACGAGCAATTCTTCCGTCAGTAGCCTTAAAAATAAAATGCATCGTGTCTTCGTTTTTCAAACCTGCCACACTTCCGTTGCTGCTGATCATTCCGTACCCCATTACTTCTTCTATGTTCGGCAAATACCATCTGATGAAATCCACGGGATGACTCAAACCACCATACAACCATTTGAAAGATTGCAATAGCGACCATTCTTTTTCCAAAAACCATCTGTGATCGGCGTGATAATGCGATTCAATCGTAATTAAATCTCCTATTAAACCCGCTTCAAAATCGGCTCTTTGTCTTTTTGCCGGTTCGAAAAATCTCGAACTTTGACCAATGAACACTTTTTTACCTGTTTTCTCGCTCAGTTCCAATAATGCTTTGGCATCCGAAAGATCATCGATAAAAGGTTTGGTGCAAACCACGTGTTTTCCGTGCAACAAAGCTTGTTTTACGTGCTCAGCGTGCAAATGGTCTGGTGTATAAATAGCGATGATATCGATTGCGCTGTCATTCAATAAATCATCGTAATTTGTTGTGTAAGAATGAAAATCAAATTCCTGTGCTCTTTGTTGGCACAATTCCTCATTCCTGTCGCATATTTTTACCAACTCTAATTTGCTGCTTTTTAAAGCGGCCGACATTGTACTTCGTCCCTCACCGAGACCTAAAATGGCTATTTTTAACATCTTTATTTGGTTTTCAAAACAGACCCGACAGGTTTTGAAAACCTGTCGGGTCTAAACGTGAATAAATTATTTTGTATTTACTTTCTTCAAAAACATCCAGGTTTCTCCCGGTTTTGTTCTTTCGATTCCTGTTTGGTATTTCTTCATTAAGGCATTCCAATCGTCCACACGTGGATTGTTTTCGGTTGTTTTTGGATTCAGTTTATCCAGGCTCTCTCCTTTTGGAATACTAATCACCAACATTAATTGTCTTCCGTTTTTGAAAACCTGCAATTGCTGAAAATCGGCATTGCAGAAGCCTTTGGCTATTTCTGGCCACTTTTCGAATTGGGTGGTGTGATAATCAACATATTCTTTTTGCATTTTGGCATCATCAACTAAATTGGCAGTCAAAATGATATTTTCCCATTCGGATGTTACTTTTACATCTTTGCATCTTTCGAAATTTTGGAAATCATAAATTGGTTTTTCATAGATTTTGATTTCCAATGCTGGAAAAGCCAAAGCCAGTTTTCTTTTCGTTCTTTCAGGTTGATTCATCAAACCGTAAATCACCAAATGATTTTCCCATTGGTACAATTCTTCGCCCACAATTCGGAAACCTTTTATGGTTGATTTGATTTTTTCCATATCAAAATCCTTCCCGATTAATTCGATGACTACCGATTTTGGCATTTCCTGCAATCCCCAGGCTTCGTCAATGACAACTTCTTTCGTTAATACATTGCTGTATGGTTCGCGAATACCTGCGTTTTTCTTGATTTCAGGATTCACGAAAGGATAATTGTCCTGCCAAACATTTCCCGAAGGGCCATTGTGGTTTTTCAATGTTTTTTGAATCGGAATCCAGTTGTTTTTGATGGTAAAACCCTGCGTTCCTTCGTCGGTGTACAAATACAACCACAAAAACGGATCGTGCGTAAATGGACTATTGTAAACCTTGTCAATATAATTCTCTTCTATTCTGCTGTCAGGTTGGGAAGAAAGTGTATAAATTCCGGCTACATCGTGTAAATGTTTGGCATAATGATGGATTTTGTTAGCTAGAATTTTGTTGTTGCGCATCACGTTTTCGGTAGATGTCCAACCCCAACCCATTGAAATTCCGCTGTAGGCTACATCCGAAATTTCATTGTGCTCGATAGTCAAATTCTTTATGAAACCAGCTGCGATTCCTAAACATCCCCAATCTTCGTTGGCGACATTGGTAATCAAATTATCCGCAATTAATTCATCCGAACAAATTTCTCTTTCATCTTTTACTTGTAATGGCAAATGGGCTTCAAAAGCTTCGTCAGAGAAAACACCTAAATTAATTCCGTTGCCGCCAATGTCTTTGAATAAATTTCCTTTAACAATATTATGATTCGTTCCTCTATGAAAATCCAATCCCGTGGAAGACAAATGCTCAAAACTGCAACTTTCGAATAGTGTATTGTTGGCATAATTTACCTCAACGGCGGCTCTTGGTCTTCCAACCCAACCTTGATTTTCTAAATTCGCTTGATTTGGAGTTCCTGGCGTTTTCAATTTATAGGCATCCAATAAATACATTCCTGCCTGCAACGGAACGTGACCTTGCTGCGAAGGACGAAGCCAATTACTGTACTGAAACGAAATTCCCTTGAAATTAAAATGATGTACGGGCGAATCTAAAGTTCCTTTAACTTCGACTAAATTTTCCAAAACAGGAATCGTTACTTTTGCGGAACTCATATTCTCGCCTGCTCTTGGAATATAATAAACCTTGGCTTTTTTTCTGTCCAAATACCATTCTCCCGCTTCGTTCAACATTGAAAATCCGTTGTTTAAATAGAATGCCGAGTTTCCGTTGTTTTTTGAAATCCAAGGCGCAGGCCAAGGATGTTCGCTTTGGATGCGGCTTTCCGGCTGTTCGAATGAAAGTCTGGCACTGTCTTTTTTTACTTCTATGTTTTTGATACGCAGATTGGCAATCGCCCACCATTGGACAATAAACATTTCCATTCCGGGTTCAAACTTGACGGATTTGTCTTTGAAAGGAATCCAGCAATTCTCGGTTGCCGCATCCCAAGACAAAATACGATCCATTTTGTTTCCAGTCGTGCTTTTGGCTCTAACGGCTTTTTTTTCGTTGACCCACAATTGTCGGTAATTGATGATTTCACCTGCTTTTGCTGGAGCGTCGGCTTCCCAAACCGTTCCTGCTTTTAATCCATTTATAGAAACAGTCGATTTTTTCCAGTTTTTGATTTCAAATCCACCGCTTAGGATTGGTTTTGCGTTTGCATCGGCTTCAATTGTAGTTGGACTTTCGGCCGTTCCTGAATCTTCGGGTCTTATGAATAAGGGTTCGTTTAAATAATACGTTCCGTTCATTACTACAATATGGATTCCGTCTTTGATGGAAGCATCTTTCAGGCGACGTAATTCTCTGGCTTTTCTGACTGCAATTTGAACGGTTGCCAACGGACTTGATTTTGTACCTATGTTGGTATCATTTCCTTGAACAGAAACCCAAATTTCAGCAGCATTTGCCGAAAACAGCATTCCTATTAGAAGAAAAACCAAAAATAGTTTACGTTGTTGCTTTAAATTCATATTAAATAGTAATTATTAATTGACAAAATATGTTTTCCACATCCGGAAAGTGTCAATATATTTGCATCTTTTATTTATTAATCCCAATTATAGTAATCTATTTCCGAGAATATTGCATTTAATCCAAGCAATAATTATTTAAAAGATAAAAGTAGTATTTATATAATTATTCCGTGCTATTTTTAAACAACGAACAATTCTATAATTATTTTGTAATTTAACCCCTTGAAAAGCAACTTCACAACTTCTTTATAATTATGGACAGTATAAATTCTAATGGCGTATCAAAAAGCAATACTGGAAATTCAGGTGTTTGGTGGCACGAAAATAATCCTGGTCCATTGGCCAACCTCCCTTTCATCAAGCAATTTGGAAGTATGCGTTTTACCAAAGTGCAAATGGACGAAAATATGCGACCCCATTTAAATGACGGCATTGAAATTCATTTCGTGACCAGCGGAAAGTACGATTGGGTTGTCGAAGGAAACCAAATTGAATTATTACCCGGCAATTTATCGGTTACAGCGCCTTGGCATTGGAACGGAAGTCCAAATGGCAAAATGGACATTGGATACATTGATTGGATTATACTAAAACCGCAAGAATACGGTCAAAAAAAGAAATTAAATCTAGGTAACTGGACCAAATTATCAAAAAGCATTCAAGAAAACCTAGGTAATTTGATTGCCGACAACAGCAATGTAGTCTTGGAAAAAGCTAAAACTTTTGAAAAATATTTTATAGAAATTAGAAAAGAATTAGCCAATCAAGAGGAAGGTTATGAAATAATGGTTGGAAACATTTTAGAAAACCTATTAATAGATTTATACCGGCAACTTTCGGGCAAAGGTCTAAAAACGGTAGAGGAAACCAATTTTATCGATAAATTTACCAAAATCATTTCAGAAGATATCAGTAAAAAGTGGAACATTGACGACTTGGCACATCGCTTTGGAATGGGGAAAACAAAATTCACCTATGAAGTAAAAAGACTTACTGGATACCCGCCCAATAGCTACATCATTAATCTAAAAATAGAAAAAGCCATTGCACTAATTTTAAATCCTAAAAACAAGTCGATGTCGGACATTGCCTATTCTTGTGGGTTTTCATCGATACAACATTTTACTTCCTCCTTTTTGCAAAGAACAGGAACTACACCTGGGAAATTTAGAACAAATGAAACCAAGGATAAAAATAAATAAAGCTGCCAACTAACATTCAATGAAACGCTTATTAGTTATTTAAAAGCAGAAATCCCGGTAATATCCATTCCCGTAATCAACAGATGAATGTCATGAGTTCCTTCATAAGTGATGACCGATTCTAAATTCATCATATGACGCATAATCGAATATTCGCCAGTGATTCCCATTCCGCCTAGCATTTGTCGGGCTTCACGAGCAATGTGAATCGCCATATCTACATTATTTCTTTTGGCCATTGAGATTTGTGCCGTCGTTGCTTTTCCTTCATTTCTCAAAACACCCAATCGCCAAGTCAGCAATTGTGCTTTGGTGATTTCGGTAATCATTTCAGCCAATTTTTTCTGTTGCAATTGTGTTCCAGCAATGGGTTTGTCAAATTGGATTCTTTCCTTGGCATAGCGCAAAGCGGTGTCGTAACAATCCATTGCAGCGCCAATGGCTCCCCAAGCAATTCCATAACGAGCCGAATCCAAACAACCAAGAGGCGCGCCCAATCCCGATTTGTTAGGCAAAATATTTTCTTTTGGCACTTTCACGTTGCCAAAAATCAATTCTCCAGTTGCCGATGCACGGAGTGACCATTTGTTATGTGTTTCGGGAGTTGTAAAACCCGCCATTCCACGTTCAACAATCAATCCGTGTATTCTTCCTGTTTCGTCTTTTGCCCAAACGATGGCAATATCAGCAAAAGGCGCATTCGAAATCCACATTTTGGCACCATTCAATAAATAATGGTCACCTTTATCCTTGAAATTAGTAATCATACTTCCTGGATCGGAACCATAATTGGGTTCGGTCAAGCCAAAGCAACCCATCCATTCTCCAGAAGCCAGTTTGGGTAAATATTTCAAGCGTTGTTCCTCGTTTCCATATTTCCAAATGGGATACATCACCAACGAAGATTGAACCGAAGCCGTTGATCTAACGCCAGAATCGCCTCTTTCGATTTCCTGCATAATCAATCCATAGGAAATTTGATCCAATCCAGCTCCGCCATATTCTTCAGGAATATAAGGTCCAAAAGCACCAATTTCAGCCAAACCTTTGATGATTTGTTTTGGGAATTCTGCTTTTTGAGCATATTCTTCGATGATGGGAGAAACTTCGCGTTTTACCCATTCTCGAGCGGCTTGACGCACCAATTTATGTTCGTCCGTCAATAATTCGTCAAGGTTGTAATAATCTGGAGCTTGGAATAAGTCTGGTTTCATAGTTTGGAAATTGAAGGTCTAACAAAGCTACGGAAAGAAAGGGAAGGAAACGACAATGAAATGTTGTATTTTTAAACTAAACTTTTGTTAAAAGATAAATATTGTAAGTAAAGCTCTTATATATTTGGCATTTTAACACAGTGTTTATTATGAAAAAAATATTATTTTGTTTTCTAATTCTATCGTCGGTACAGTTATTTTCACAGACAATCCTTCCAGTGGCTCAGAAATATAAGCAAATTGGTCTAGTATGGGGTTTGCTAAAATACCATCATCCTGATATTAGTAATGGCAAATATGATTGGGATTCAGAGTTTATCAAATTATCTGATAAAGTAGATGCTGTGAACAATCAAGAAGAAATGAATGATTTGTTGTTAAGTTTTGTTTCAAAATATAGAACGGACAAGTTGAAAGCAAAGAAAATTGATTCTGAAAAGTTGTTTACAAAAAACTTAGATTACGACTGGATAGATTCATCTGTTTTTGGTAATCAACTGACAAAAACTCTTGTAGAAATCAAAGAAAATGGAAACATAAATAACTATTATGCTTCAACTAGTAAGATGTCGAGAATGCTGTCTTTTGAAAACGAAAAGGGTTTTAAAGATTTCGATTATGCTATCAAAAGTCATAGAATGCTCTTGTTGTATAATTTCTGGAATGCCATACAATATTGGGGTGTGAATAAATATTTAATGGATACCAAATGGTCTGATAATTTAGAGGTAATGACAAAAGAGTTCTTGGACTGTAAAACAGATTTAGAATTTGAAATTGCTAAATCAAAATTGATTACTAAGTTAAATGATACTCATTCCTATCATTATCCTCCAATTATTTTTAGGGATCTATATAAACACTACTCTGTTTTCGGTATAAAAGCAGTAAATGATTCATTAGTAATAGAATCAGTTTATAATAAAACTTTAGCCCAGAAGGATGATATAGAATTGGGTGATATTATTGTCAAAATAAACAACAAAAGTATTTTTTCTTGCTTAAATGAAAAAGTTGCCCCTATATTGTCAGTTTCAAATTCAACTATTTTAAAAAGATATAGTTATTGGTTGTTTTTTAATTACAAGGATTCTATTAATGTAGACATAATAAAGAAAAACGGCACTCAAATAAATAAATATATCCATCTGTACAAAACTTATAAGAGAGAAAATCCTGTTTTTTTGGTTGTTCCAAAAAAAGAGAAATGGTTTTATCTACAACCTAATATTGCCTATGTGAAATTAGATCAAATTACCAAAAATGAACTAGATGTTATTTTTAAACAAATAGAGAATACCAAAGGATTGATTTTAGATTTAAGAAATTATCCTAAAAATATTTCGCCTAATGATTTGGCTAAATATCTTTACCCTGAGAGAAAAGAATTTGTAAAAGTTCTTTTTCCAATTGAAAATAATCCTTCTTATGGAGATTATGATGGCGAAGCTCCTTTGAAATTGATAATGAATCCTTTTAATGCAGGAAGCAGTAATTCAAATTATTATAAAGGCAAAGTTGTTTTGCTTGTGGATAGAACAACACAGAGTAAAGCAGAATATATTGGAATGGCAATTCAGCAAGCTCCAGACTGTACAACTTTAGGGGAACAAACCGCTGGTTCGCCACTTAATATAGTTAATTATATGATGTCTGACAAGACTAATGTTAATTTTACAGGTCTTGGAGGTTTTTATCCTAACGGGGAAGGTGTGCAAAGAAATGGTTTGCATATAGATCATTATGTTAAAGAGAGTGCTAAAAATTATGATCCAGAATTGTATATAAAAGAGGCTGTGCGTTTGATTGAGAAATAAAGAGATTACATCTTCAAATAAAAATCCTTTGTCAATTCGATGTATTCTGGAGTGTAAATATGTCGTGCGGTTTCGATGATTAATTCATCAATAGGAAAATTGGAGATTTCATTTCGGCCAAAAGCCAAAAGACTGCGTTTGATTTCGGTGGTTGGAGTTCCTTTTACGCGGGTAATTTTTAGGGGAAATAATTCGTATGCTGCGGCAAGAGCTAAGAAATTTTCTTCTTCTTTGAAAGGAATGATAACTGAGAAGATTCCGTTTTCGGAAAGTAACAAAGCAGCAGCTTCAATCAAATCCTCGAAAGGCATTGCATCTTGAAAACGCGCCAAATCGCGTTGGTCGTTACTGGATTTAAAATCTTCGCTATAAAAAGGAGGATTGGAAACTATTAAATCGTACTCGTCTTCAGGTTCTTCGACAAATTCGTCCAAGCCGGCATGAAAACAAAACAAGCGGTCATTCCAAGGGGAATTTTCGAAATTATCGGTTGCTTGTTCGTAGGCATCTTCGTCAATCTCTAAAGCATCGATTTGCTGTGCAGCACTTCTTTGAGCCAACATTAAAGCAATGATTCCAGTTCCGGTTCCAATGTCTAAAATACTGAAAGGATTGTTTTCAATAGGAGTCCAAGCACCAAGCAAAACTCCATCTGTGCCAATTTTCATAGCTGTTCGATCTTGTTGAACAGAAAATTGTTTGAATTGGAACATAAGATTTTTGATTGTAGATTAACGAATGCTGATTTCTGATTTTTGAGCAACTGAACACCAAAAACTGAATACTGAACACTTTTTTAAAGGTACATTTCAATCAAGCCTTCGGGTAAATCCATGATGACTTTTTTGTTTTCACGGTCAATTTTAACCAAGAAATGATCAATCATTGGAATAAGAATTTCTGCTCCGTCTTTGAGGACTTCAAAAAGCGGTTGAGCCGTGGTGTCGTTGATGGATTGAATTTCTCCAACATATCCCAGACGTTTGTCTTCTACTTCAAAACCAATTACTTCGTGGAAGTAGAATTTGTTGCCCGTAAGTTTGGGCAACATTTTTAAAGGAAGGTATAAATCATTTCCGAGTAAAGCATCGGCTTCTTCTTCGGTGTTTACATCTTCGAAACGAATTCTGAGGAAATCGTTTTTGTGCAGTGAGCTGCTTTCAATAAAAAAAGGAACCAAGTGTTTGTTGCATTCAACAAACACTGATTCCAAGTTTTGATATAACTCAGGTTCGTCCGTGTCTAAATAGGCTAGAACTTCCCCTTTGAAACTAAATTTTTTGGCTATTTTACCTAAATAGAAACAATCCTCTTTACGCATTTTCGCCTTCTAAAATTATGCTTCAGTTGTTTCGTTATTTTCTTCTGCAGCAGGAGCTTCTTCAGCTTCAACTTCAGCAACTACTTCTTCAACAGCAGCTTCTTCTTCAACAGCAGGAGTTGCAGCAGCAATAGCATCAGCTTCAGCTTGAGCAGCAGCAGCTAAACGTTTTGCATTTACTTCTTGTTCTGCTTTGAACGCTTTTGCTTTATCAGCAGCTTGAGCTTTAGTCAAACCTTCTTTTTTAGCATCTACTTTTCCAGCTTTAGCCTCTAACCAAGCAGCTAATTTTGCATCAGCTTGTTCTTGAGTCAAAGCTCCTTTACGAATACCTCCATCAAGGTGGTGTTTCAATAAAGCTCCTTTGTAAGAAAGAATCGCTTTTGCTGTATCAGTTGGTTGAGCACCATTGTGCAACCATTTTACTGCGCTATCCAAGTTCAATTCGATAGTTGCAGGATTTGTGTTAGGATTGTAAGTACCAATTTTTTCTAGGTATTTACCATCTCTTTTTGAGCGAGCATCTGCTGCTACAACCCAGTAAAACGGTTTTTGTTTTTTACCGTGTCTTTGTAATCTAATTTTTACTGACATAATCGTATGATTAAATTTTGAGGTACTCGACCTCGATTAATTAAGGGTGCAAAGATACATCTTTTATCGATAAATACTAATTCCAATTGTATTTTAATGATTGACACTTCATTAGGGTGATTTTATGTGTGAATTTTTGTTTGCATTTCAGTTATTAAATGAAAATAATATACTTTTGTATGTATAAATACCTCTTATTATGAAATCGCCACTAAAAACGAGTTTGTTGCAAACAAACATCAATAAATAAAAGCGATACCATAAATGACCATTGAAAAATCAAAATTTACATTTATGAAAAAACAGTTACTATACCTATTCTTGTTCTTCGCTTTTATTTCATGTCAAGATGATGTAAAGTTCAATAATCCTTCATTCGAAGGTCAGAAAGACAATGTGTTTTGGAGAGCTATTGATTATAAAGCCATACTTGCAGCAGATGGTTCATTGAGCATCGAAGGTTATACCAGAAACGAAAAGCTGACATTAAAAACTACTTCTACAACGGCTCAAACTTATCCTTTGGGAACCAGTACTTCCAAAACGGCTACTTATGTTTTGACGGATGCCACCGGTACAATTACTTTTGCGACAGGATTTGGAATAGGTGAAGGTCAAATCGTAATAGAACAATATGATGCCGTAAACGGAACAGTTTCAGGCACTTTTAAATTTAATGCGGAGAACATATACAATAATCCATTGGCTGGACCGGTTTTAAATTTTCAATACGGTAACTTTTATAAAATACCTGTTTCCACCACCTCATCTTTAGTCACTTCGCTACCAGGAACTCCCTGATTTTTAAATAAAAAAATCATAAATAAGCTAATGTGTAGTAGATTAGAGAAAAATAAGACTACATTTGTCACATATTATAAATAAGTACATATGAATATTTTTGTTGGAAGCCTTCCATTCAGTATTGAGGAAGCAGATTTAAGAGAGTCTTTCGAGGCTTACGGAGCAGTTGATTCTGTAAAAATTATTACTGATAAATTTACTGGAAGAAGTAAAGGATTCGGTTTTGTTGAAATGCCAAATGATGACGAGGCTCAAAAAGCAATTGATGAGTTAAACGGAGCGACTGTTCAAGGTCGTGCTATCGTAGTAAATAAATCTGAGCCAAAACCAGAAGGCGAAAGAAGAAGTTTTAACAGCAACAGCCGTGGTGGAGATTCACGCGGAGGTTATGGTGGTGGAAACAGCCGTGGTGGAGACAACCGTGGAGGTGGAGACAGAGGAGGAAGATATTAATATTTTCTTTTAAAAACATAAAAAAAAGGTGTCAATGAAAATTGACACCTTTTTTGTTTGCTCTCACTTCAAACCCTCTCCGAAGAGAGGGAACTGAAAGTGAATTTTATTTTTAGATATTAGCTGCTAACCAATCTCCAACTTCTTTTGTCCCATAAGCTTTACCACCATCTGCTAAATCTTCTGTAACAATTCCTGCCTCTAAAGCTTTGTTAACTGCATCTCTCATTGCTTTCCCTTCTTCCATTAAACCAAAGTTTTCAAACATCATAGCAGCAGATAAAACAGTAGCCATTGGGTTAGCGATATTCAAACCAGTTGCTTGTGGATACGAACCGTGAATTGGCTCAAACAAAGAAACCTCAGCTCCCATAGATGCAGATGGCATTAATCCCATAGATCCAGAAATTACAGAAGCCTCATCTGTTAAGATATCTCCAAATAAGTTTTCAGTAATCAATACATCATAAGAGTTTGGCCATTGAACCAAACGCATAGCAACAGCATCAACAAATTCGTAAGAAACAGTAACTTCTGGATAATCTTTTTCCATCGCTTGAACGGTTTCTCTCCACAAACGGGATGTTTCTAAAACGTTAGCTTTATCTACACAACACAATTTTTTAGAACGTGTCATAGCTAATTCAAAACCTTTTTTTGCTAAACGTTGTACCTCATGTCTTGTGTAAACACAGTTATCAAAAGCAGTATCTCCGTTGTCTCTTCTTCCTTTTTCTCCAAAATAAATTCCTCCAGTCAATTCTCTTAAGAAAACTAAATCAGTTCCTTCGATTCTTTCTCTTTTCAAAGGTGATTTATCCAATAAAGATGGGAATGTAAATGTAGGTCTTACGTTTGCGAACAAACCTAAGGCTTTACGCATTTTTAACAAACCTTGCTCTGGACGTACTGGCGCAGAAGGATCGTTATCATATTTTGGGTGACCAATAGCACCAAATAAAACAGCATCAGCGTTTTTACAAATTTCATGTGTAGCATCTGGATAAGGCTCCCCTACTGCATCAATTGCTGCAGCTCCAGTTAAAGCTGGTTTCCAAGTAATTTCATGTCCAAATTTTTGTGCAATTGCATCTGATACTTTTACTGCTTGATCAATTACTTCTGGTCCGATTCCGTCTCCGGCTAAAAGGGCGATGTTAAATTTCATTATTTTTAGATTGAATTTTATATTATTTTAATTTTATATGAATTATGCAGATACTACATTCAGCATTTTTTGGGTTGCCTTGATTGCTGCTACCGTTTGGTCTGAATCGAGTCCTCTAGTTTTGAATTCTTTTCCGTTGTTGGTCCAGGTGATAATGGTTTCGCACAACGCATCGGAACTACTTCCAGGCGGAATTCGCACTGCATAATCAATTAGTTTTGGCAAAGTGAGTTTCCTACTCTTGTATATTTTAGTCAAAGCATTCATAAAAGCATCAAATTGACCATCGCCTTGAGCGTGCTCTTCGATGATTTCGCCGTCTATTTTCAATTGTAAGGATGTCGATGGCTGAAATCCTTTGGAGTGAACCAAAACATAGGATTCAATAACAATTTTATCTTCATAAGTATGACTGTCCAAAACATCGGAAATGATGTAAGGCAAGTCTTCTTTGGTAACTGTTTCTTTTTTGTCTCCCAATTCAATGATGCGTTGGGTTACCAATTTCAAATCTTCTTGATTGAGTTGCAATCCTAGTTCTTGAAGGTTTTTTTCAATATTGGCTTTGCCCGAAGTTTTTCCTAAAGCATATTTTCGTTTTCTTCCGAAACGCTCTGGAAGCAAATCGTTGAAATATAAATTGTTTTTGTTGTCACCATCGGCGTGGATTCCTGCGGTTTGAGTAAACACGTTGTCTCCAACGATAGGCTTGTTTGCTGGAATTCTGTAACCTGTAAAAGTTTCGACCAATTTACTAACCGAATACAATGAAGATTCCTTGATGTTGATTTTCACCTCAGGCATAAAATCGTTAATCACGGCCACGGTACTTTCGAGAGGAGCATTTCCAGCACGTTCTCCCATTCCGTTTACCGTTACGTGCAAACCGTTGATGCCTGCTTTCACTGCTTCCATCACATTGGCAATACTTAAATCGTAATCGTTATGTGCATGAAAATCGAAATGAATGTTTGGATACTTTGCGGTAATCTTGGAAATAAATGCAAAAGTATCCGAAGGAATAAGAACTCCTAAAGTATCAGGTAATAATATTCTTTTAACGGGTTGAGTTGCCAAGAAATCTAAATATTGGAAAACATATTCTGGAGAATTACGCATACCATTACTCCAATCTTCCAAATAAACATTAGTTGCAATTCCGTTTTCATTGGCCAATGCAATAGCCTGTGCTATTTCGGAAAAATGCTGTTCTGGCGTTTTTTTTAATTGATGGGTCAAATGGTTTAATGAACCTTTGGTCAATAAATTTTGAACTTTAGCGCCCGTTTTTTTCATCCATTCTATAGAAAGTCCGCCGTCTACAAAGGTCAAGACTTCAACACGGTCGTTATAACCTTTTGCTGATGCCCATGCCATAATGCCTTTTACACCTTGAAATTCGCCTTCGCTAACACGAGCTGAGGCAATTTCGATACGGTCAATATTTAATTCTTCTAGCAATAATTGCGCAATGGTTAATTTTTCTGCGGCAGAAAAAGATACTCCTGAGGTTTGTTCACCATCACGGAGCGTCGTATCCATTATTTCAATTTTTCTTTTTTTCATATTAAATCTGATGCTAGGTGATTTCTCTAATTTGAAATCGGAATTTTGTATTTTATATAAAAACACTAAAAGCAGTTACTTCGGCAAACCCATAGGGAATGCTTCAGTAACTGCATTTTTTTAGGTTTTTTTATTAGAAAGGAAGCTTGTCAGCAAATGCTACAATATCTCCTTTGATGTTTTGCAAATAATCGATATCGTCAAAACCGTTAATCATATTGTTCTTTTTGTATCCGTTGATATCAAAAGATTCTTTTTGTCCAGTTGCCAATAAAGTAATGGTTTGTTCCGGCAAATTGATTTCCAATTGCGTGTTTGGATCTGCTTCGATAGCTTTGAAAATAGTATCGGCAAATTCAGGACTGATTTGTACTGGCAAAACACCAATATTCAAACAGTTTCCTTTGAAGATATCAGCAAAGAAACTAGAAACAACCGCACGGAAACCGTAATCGTAAACTGCCCAAGCAGCGTGTTCACGAGAAGAACCTGAACCGAAGTTTTTTCCTCCAACAAGGATTTTTCCACTGTAAGTTTTGTCGTTTAACACGAAATCAGCTTTTGGAGTATCGTCTCCACTGTATCTCCAGTCTCTGAAAAGGTTGTCTCCAAAAGCTTCACGTTTTGTTGCTTTCAAGAAACGAGCTGGGATGATTTGATCGGTATCTACGTTTTCTATTGGTAACGGCACTGCGCTACTCGTAAGGATATTAAATTTATCGTATGCCATTTGATTTTTGATTTTTGATTAACGATTTCTGATTTTAGATTTACCGTAGTAAAATGTAATCGTAAACGCTAATGTTATTTTGTGTAATCTAAATATTGTATTGTAAACTGAATGTTTTTAAAAGAATTTAAAGATTAACGAAATCTGACTCGAGCGACAGCGAATAGGCGAAGCAATTCAGAAATCGTTAATCTTCAATCTGAAATATTAAAACAAATCTCTAGGGTCAGTTAATTTTCCAGTAACTGCTGCTGCTGCTGCCATAATTGGAGAAGCTAACAACGTTCTTGAACCTGGACCCTGACGACCTTCGAAGTTTCTGTTGGATGTACTTACTGCATATTTTCCAGCAGGAACTTTATCATCGTTCATTGCCAAACAAGCCGAACAACCTGGCTGACGCAATACAAAACCAGCTTCAGTAAGAATGTCCAAAAGACCTTCTTCTTTGATTTGTGCTTCTACAACGTGTGAACCTGGAACTAACCAAGCGGTAACGTTGTCTGCTTTTTTTCTTCCTTTTACGATTTCTGTAAAAGCTCTAAAATCTTCAATACGACCATTGGTACAACTTCCTAAGAAAACATAATCAATTGGTTTTCCAATCATCACATCATCTTCTTCAAAGCCCATATAAGCTAAAGATTTCTTGTAAGTTTCCTCGCCGCCTTCTACTTGATTGGCGTTTGGAATATGTTTAGAGATACCAATTCCCATTCCAGGATTGGTTCCATAAGTAATCATTGGTTCAATATCTGCTGCATCGATATTCAATTCAGTATCGAAAATAGCATCAGCATCTGTTTTTAAAGTTTTCCAATATTCAACAGCTTTTGTCCAAGCTTCTCCTTTTGGAGCGAATAATCTTCCTTCCAAGAAATCGAAAGTTTTTTGGTCAGGAGCAATCATACCACCACGAGCACCCATTTCGATAGAAAGGTTACACACAGTCATTCGACCTTCCATAGACATTTCTTCAAAAACATTTCCGGCGTATTCAGCAAAATATCCAGTTCCTCCAGAAGTAGTCAATTTTGAAATGATGTACAAAGCCACATCTTTTGGCCCAACACCTTTACTCAAAGCTCCGTTTACATTGATACGCATTTTCTTTGGTTTTGGCTGCATAATACATTGAGTAGCCATAACCATTTCCACTTCAGAAGTTCCGATACCAAAAGCAATAGCTCCAAAAGCACCGTGAGTAGATGTATGTGAATCTCCACAAACGATAGTTGCACCTGGCAAAGTAATTCCGTTTTCAGGTCCTACTACGTGTACAATTCCATTTTTTATGTGACCTAATCCCCAGTGAGAAATACCATATTCTGCAGCGTTATCTTCTAATGCTTTCAATTGATTAGCAGATAATGCATCAGCAACAGGTAAGTGTTGGTTTATAGTTGGTGTGTTGTGATCGGCAGTTGCAAAAGTACGCTCTGGGTATAAAACCTTGACACCTCTACCTTTTAAACCTAAAAAAGCAACAGGACTTGTAACTTCGTGAATGAAATGACGGTCAATAAAAAACACGTCTGGTCCATCTTCAATTTTACGTACTACGTGCGCATCCCATACTTTGTCAAATAATGTCTTACTCATTTTAATTTTTTTTAAGTGTATTTCTTTTTTTACAATTTTGGCAATTGTCCATAATTATAACAATGGCAGCAAATTTATAAAAAGAATTAAAAGTGTCAATTATACTATTTCATTATATACGATACCCAAAAGTATTTTACAATGCTGAACTACTTCAAATATTTATTGGTAGCTAAGATGTGGCTTTTTAATTTTGACTTTAATTCTCTTTTTAACATTGCTTTCAATGTAAAAAAAATGTTTTTAATTTTTTGCAAATTTACCTCTATTTTGGTGTAAATAAGTGAGTTTGTAGCTGTAAAATGTAACAAAACGAATAAAAATAGTAATAATTTGCAAAGTTTACGACTTGATGATATTGCCAAATAAAACTCGTTTTTTGCATTTTTGGTCTTTAAAAAAGAATAGCTTTGGCTGTCGCAAACGATATTTTTTTGATAAAATACTACGACATCCAAAAAATAGATTTTTGGATTTTTTTGTAAATTATGGAATGAATATTTACTAAAAACAATAATCGGGGTTCCGAGTTTAAAGTCACTTTTTTGTTGATAACTTAGATACTTTTTTCGGCTAAAAAATTCTAAATTTGGAAACTGCTAAAAACAATTTCAGTCAATTGCAAAGCATTAAAATCCAACTATGTACTTAATATTCGATACCGAAACCACAGGTTTACCAAAGCGTTGGGGCGCTCCCATTTCAGACACGGACAACTGGCCAAGATGTATTCAAATTGCTTGGCAGCTCCACGATGATATGGGAAAAGTCATCGAACATCAAGACTATTTGGTCAAGCCGGAAGGATTCAATATTCCGTATGATGCCGAGAGAATTCACGGAATTTCAACTGAATTGGCCGAAGCCGAAGGTATTCCTTTGGCCGAAGTTTTAGAGAAATTCAATATCGCTTTATCGAAAACCAAATTTATTGTGGGTCAAAATCTAGGTTTTGACATCAATATTATGGGTTGCGAATTTTATAGATTGGGCATTGAAAGTCCAATGGGTTCGATGCCAATTTTGGATACTTGTACTGAAGTTACAGCTTCATTATTGAAATTGCCTGGAGGTCGCGGAGGAAAATTCAAATTGCCTACATTAACCGAATTGCACCAATATCTTTTCAACAAACCTTTTTCTGAAGCACACAACGCCACTGCCGATGTCGAGGCAACCACGCGTTGCTTTTTCGAATTGATCCGTACCAAAGTTTTTACCAAACAAGAACTGGAAGTTGAACAGGAATATTTCGAGGATTTCCAATTAAAAAATCCGAAGGAAATTCAACTCATTGGTTTAAAACACATTAATTTAAAAGAAGCGTCTGATAAAATTCGCCAGCAACTGGGAGCCAAACAAGAAACACCCATTTCTAAACAGGAACTTTCGGATAACAAACAAATATTAATTGATACTGATTTTGTGCATTTGCACAATCACACTCAATTTTCGGTCTTGCAATCTACCATAAGTATTGCGGCTTTAGTTAAAGCGGCTTCACAACAAAAAATGCCAGCGGTTGCAATGACTGACAACGCTAATTTGATGGGAGCTTTTCACTTTGTTCGCGATATTTTATACCATAACAAAGCGGCCGAAGCCAAAAATAAGGAAGCCACAGAAAAAGGTGAAGAACCGACAGAAGTTCCAATGAAACCTATCGTTGGTTGTGAATTTTTTGTTTGCGAAGATCATCATAACAAGTCGGTAAAAGACAATGGTTACCAAGTCGTTCTTTTGGCGAAGACCAAAAAAGGCTATCATAATTTGGCTAAAATGTCTTCCATTGGATACACCGAAGGATTTTATTATGTGCCAAGAATAGACCGAAAAGTCATTCAACAATACAAAGAAGACATCATTGTTTTGTCGGGAAATCTCTATGGGGAAATTCCAAGCAAGATTTTAAATTTAGGTGAAAATCAAGCCGAAGAAGCCTTGCTTTGGTGGAAAGAAGAATTTGGCGAAGACTTCTATATTGAGGTAATGCGCCACAATCAAGAAGATGAAAACCGCGTGAACGAAGCCTTGATTTCATTGGCTAGAAAGCACGATGTGAAAATTGTTGCTACAAATAACACTTTCTACATTGAGAAAGACAATGCCAATGCGCACGATATTTTGCTTTGTGTTCGTGACGGAGAAAAACAAACCACACCAATAGGACGTGGACGTGGTTACCGTTATGGTTTACCGAACCAGGAATATTATTTCAAGTCGGGTGATGAGATGAAAAAACTCTTCAACAATTTGCCGGAAGCGATTTCGAACATTTCCGAAATTGTCGATAAGATAGAAATATACAATTTGGCACGTGAAGTTTTGCTTCCAAAATTCGAAATTCCAGTAGAATTTAATATCCCAGAAGATGCCATAGATGGAGGTGTACGAGGTGAAAATGCCTATTTAAAACATCTTACTTTTGAAGGAGCCAGACGAAGATACAAGGAAATCACGCCTGAAATTCAGGAGAGACTGGATTTTGAATTGCTGACCATAGAAAATTCAGGTTATCCGGGTTATTTCTTGATTGTGCAGGATTTCATCGCCGAAGCTCGGAATATGGGTGTTTCTGTCGGACCCGGCAGGGGTTCAGCGGCAGGTTCGGTGGTGGCGTATTGTTTGAAAATTACCAATATTGACCCCTTGCTATACAACCTGCTTTTTGAGCGTTTCCTGAATCCGGATCGTGTGTCATTACCCGATATTGATATCGATTTTGATGACGAAGGACGAAGCAGCGTAATGGATTATGTGATTCGAAAATACGGTTCCAAACAAGTGGCGCAAATTATCACTTATGGTAAAATGGCAACCAAATCGGCGATTCGTGATACGGCTCGTGTGCTTGATTTGCCTTTGTTCGAAGCAGATAAAATAGCCAAATTAATTCCGGGAATGATGCCGTCCAAATGGAATTTAGCGCGTTTTTTAAATGAAAAGGAAGATGCAATAAAGAAAGCGGTTCGTCCTGAAGAATACGATAAAATCAAGGAATTAATTGGTTTGGCAGGTGAAGATGATTTGGGTGGAGAAACCATTCAGCAAGCCAAAGTATTGGAAGGAAACCTAAGAAATACAGGGATTCACGCTTGTGGGGTGATTATTACGCCAAGCGATATTACCGATTTCGTTCCTGTGGCAACCGCCAAAGATTCGGATTTGTATGTCACTCAGTTTGACAACTCGGTCGTGGAAAGTGCCGGTTTGCTGAAGATGGACTTCTTAGGTTTGAAGACCCTAACCTTGATAAAAGATACCGTTAAACTGGTAAAATATAGAACGGGAATTGAACTCAATCCCGATGAATTCCCTATTGATGATTTAAAGACATACGAACTTTTTCAACGCGGGGAAACAGTGGGGATTTTTCAGTACGAAAGTGCCGGAATGCAAAAATATATGAAGGAATTGAAGCCTACGGTTTTTCCGGATTTGATTGCCATGAATGCCTTGTATCGTCCGGGTCCAATTGCTTATATCCCGAGTTTTATTAAACGTAAAAACGGAGAAGAACCTATCGAATACGATTTGGATGACTGCGAAGAATTACTGAAAGACACCTATGGAATTACCGTTTACCAAGAACAGGTAATGCTTTTGTCTCAAAAACTGGCAGATTTCTCCAAAGGTGACGCCGACGTTTTGCGTAAAGCGATGGGAAAAAAGATGATTGATGTTTTGGCGAAAATGGAGCCAAAATTTATCTCGCAAGCGATGGCAAAAGGACACGCCAAAGACAAGTTGGAGAAAATCTGGAACGACTGGAAAGCCTTTGCGGAATATGCTTTTAATAAATCACACTCTACTTGTTATGCTTGGATTGCTTACCAGACGGCTTATTTGAAAGCGAATTATCCTGCCGAATACATGGCGGCGGTTTTGTCCAATAATATGAGCGATATCAAGCAGGTTTCCTTTTTTATGGAAGAATGTAAACGTATGGGATTGCAGGTTTTGGGTCCCGATGTGAATGAGTCATTTTATAAATTTACGGTAAACGATGATTATGCAGTTCGTTTCGGAATGGGAGCGATAAAAGGTGTTGGGCAAAGTGCTGTAGAGGCTATTGTTGAGAAAAGAAAAGATGGCAAATACAAATCGATTTTTGATTTGACAAAGCGGATTGATTTGCGTGCAGCCAATAAAAAAGCGATTGAAAACCTAGCTTTGGCAGGTGGTTTTGATTCGTTTGGCGGGACAACCCGAGCCCAATATTTTCACAATGATGGCGACGGAATTACGTTCTACGAAAAAGCCATTCGTTATGGTGCGAAGTTTCAGGAAAACGAAAATTCATCGCAGGTAAGTTTGTTTGGCGAAAGCAGCGACGTCCAGATTGCAGAACCTATTGTGCCGCCTTGCGAGGACTGGAGCACGATGGAAAAATTGGCCAAGGAAAAAGAAGTGGTCGGGATTTATATTTCGGGACATCCATTGGATGATTTTAGATTTGAAATGAATTATTTCTGCAATTCTAAATTAGAGATGCTTAAGAATTTAGACCTTTATGTTGGGAAAACGCTTGCTTTTGGCGGAATTGTTTCCAACGTTCAAAGACGAATTGCCAAGAATGGCAAGGAATGGGCGATTTTTAACTTAGAAGGCTATGATGAAAGTTTTGAATTTAAAATTTTCAATGAAGACTATTTGAATTTTCATCGCTACCTGCTTCCTAATAATTTTGTTTATTTTAAAATTCTCATCAAAGAAGGTTGGGTTAATAAAGACACGGGCAAAAAATCGGATCCAAGAATTCAGTTTACTGACGCAAAACAATTGCAAGATATCTTGGGTATTTTTGCCAAAAAACTAATCATTCACCTGAACATAAAAGACTTGCAAACGGATTTAATTCACAAACTGAATACTGTTTTTCAAGCCAATAAAGGAGATAATCAAGTCACGTTTGAAGTAATGGAATTGGAAACCGTCAAAAAACAAGTGGAGTTGGCACCAATAGAAATTGATGTTGACGAAATCATTATGGACGAAGATGGGAACATTTTAGAAAACGGAAATGCGGCAACTATTGTCGCAAATGAAGTGGACGAAATTAAAGTGATTACCAAATTATCTATGCCAAGTCGAAAATTGAAAATCAAGATTTCTAATGAGCTGTTGGTGGAATTGGAGAAAATGCAGATAAATTTTAAGTTGAATTAGTATGGATAAAAAGAAAGTATATTTGTTTATCGACGAAAGTGGCGATGCGTCTTTTTATGCCAAAAAGAACAAATTACTTGTAGGAACTGATGGTTTCCAACCATTATTGTTGCTCGGCTTGATAGTTTTAGAAGACAAAAAACAAATACACAATACAATTAAAAGCCTTCAAGAAGACATAAAAAATGACACATTATACAACTCTTTAAAATGTGTTTCAAATCCTAAAGGGTGGTATTTTCATGCTAGAAATGATCAACCAGAAATTAGAACAAAATTTATCGAGTTGATTAGAAAAATGGAAGGTTTTAAATCTTATATCGTTATTGGAAGAAAACGTTTAGATTTATTTCATAAAAAGCATAACAAATCTGAAAGTGAATTTTATTTTGACATAGTTTATCATTTGTTAAAGGATAGATTAAATGATTCATCTGTTTTTTATCAAATATTGTTATCTACGAGAGCTGGAAATTCAGGAGAAAAATTAAAGGAAGCAATTGAAAAAGCAATTGAAAGAGACAATAAAAAAAGAAAAAAACCAATAACCATTCATTATGACTGCAGAACAATTCCAAGCGATATTACTCCTGAGTTAAGTATTATTGATTATTTGATGTGGGCTTTACAACGCTACATTCTTCTTAAAGACAGTAGATTTTATAATGCTTTAGTAAAATAATGAATTTGATAATTGATTTATACGATTTTGAAAAATTTGGAAGTAAAAGCAGTAATTATTACCATCCTGTAAAGAATAAATTTGAGATAGAAAAAGCTAGCGAATTTAAAACTGATGGCTATATAAACAAAAAAAGCAATCTTTGATTAGCCGTACCAATACTGGTAACCTCTGCAAGTGCAGATTGTGCTATATCAAAATTGCCTATGCAAATATAGTCACAAATACATTAAACGTGTTAGAAACAGAAAATATTTAACATATTTGTTAACTGATAACCTTTGTCAAAGTTTAAATTTTACTGAAACTAAGTAGAATCTACAAACCGAAAACACAGTAGTTATTGAAAAAAAATAGTTGAAGAAACCAAAATTGTTACTTTCCTATCTATGCCAAGCCGAAAATTGAAAATCATGATTTCGAATGAGCTGTTGGTGGAATTGGAGAAAATGCAGATTAACTTTAAGTTGAATTAAAGAATTATATTGTCTAGTCCTGAAAAACCGATACAGGATTAATAAAAAATAAAAGTACAATTTTTAGACAGTAGTAAGCAATAGTTTACTACTGTTTTTTGTTTTATAGGTTCTCATTTTAATTTGGTTTTGGAGATGCATTTGATCAGG
>JACMLU010000029.1 GCA_014379405.1 Flavobacterium sp.
ACCTCTGCAAAAGAGTTTGCTGGTCTGGCTGCAGGTTCACACACCGTTTGGGTTAAAGACGCCAATGGTTGTGAGAAATCAGCACAAATCACCGTGGGAACTCCAACAGTGGTAACATTAGGTTTATCAAAAACAGACGTTTTGTGTTTTGGAGATTCCAACGGAAAAGTTACAGCGACTTTTGGAGGAGGAACAGGTCCTTATATGGCTAAAATAGATGCAGGAGCCTATGCTGCTGCGACCTCTGCAAAAGAGTTTGCTGGATTAGCTGCAGGTTCACACACCGTTTGGGTTAAAGACGCCAATGGTTGTGAGAAATCAGCACAAATCACCGTGGGTACTCCAACAGCAGTTGCTTTGACCGCCAATGGAACTGAATTTTGTCAAGGACAAAGTGGTACAATTACATTCAGTGCGACTGGAGGAACGGGAAATAAAACATATACAGTAAATGGCAATAGTGCTTCTTCACCTTTCTCAGTTTCAACTAATGGTACATATACTATTGTGGCTACGGATGCAAATGGTTGTAAAGATACTAAACAAGTAAATGTGATAGTCAATCCTTTGCCAGATGCAGATGCAGGTCCAGCTAAAACATTGACCTGCATAACGAAATCGGTAATCTTGGGTGGTTCTTCGGTAACCGCAGGAGCAACCTATGCTTGGGTAGCCAGCAATGGAGGAAATATTGTCTCTGGAGCAGATACGCTTACTCCAACAGTAGATGCTGTAGGTACCTATACTTTAACGGTTACCTCTTTAGCAGGCTGTAAAGCAAGCGACGAAGTTTCTGTTGACTTGAACACAGCAACACCAACCCCATTAGGAGTAAAAAATCTTGAGATTTGTTTCCCATTACCGATAAATTTACGTGAAGCAATACTTGATGTATTATCACCAGAAGTTTTAGATAAAATAACTTTTTGGAGAGATTCTCAAGCAACAGCAGACCAAATTACACCAGCCGATGTTTTAAATTATACTGCGGAACCAGGTGAATATGTTATTTATTTGAAACAGATTCTAGAAGCTACAGGTTGTCCTACGGTACAACAATTTTCTATAAAAGTTGAATCTTGTAGTGTTGCTTTATGTACTTATACTCAAGGGTATTATGGAAATGCAGGTGGTAAATCTTGTGCCGGAGAAGAAAATGGCACTAGTTACTCTACCGCGGGGCTTATACAAAAAGCTTTGGAATCTTATCCTTCAAGTATAATGACTATTGGTTTACCTGGTCGTTCTGTTTGGATAAAATCAACAGAAGATATTGACGATATCATTAGGGTTTTACCTGGTGGAGGAAGCAGTTATGTATTGCCATTGGCGGATAAAAAAATAAGTGATATTGCAGGAGGTTCCAGTTCATATTTGAAAAAAGGAAAAATCAACAGCACGTTATTGGCCCAGACTATTACTTTAGGACTTAATTTGGGTATTAACAGTGAACTAGGAGATTTTGTTCTACAATCAGGAAAACTGGCAACTGCTGCTCCGCTAGGAGGTTGTGGTTCTGATATTCCTATGCCAAGAAGTTGTTCGTATGACATCTACACTCCAACAATTAACGAGTATAAATACTTTGATATTCCGGCGGTTGTTAATCTTTTGCCTAACAAAACGGTTAAAGGATTGTTTGACATGGCCAATAAAGCATTGGGTGGAGGTACTCTTCCTGCAGGAATAACCTTGTCTTCACTCGCTAGTGCTGTTGATATAATCAACAATGCTTTTGATGAATGTAGAATCTCTATGGGTTATAATCAAAAACCATTAACTTGTATTGAAGACAGAGCGTCATTTATTGTTAATCCTGTTCCAATTGTTAGTCAAGCTACTGTTACTTATAAATTTAGCTATGCTTCGCCTGTGACAATTGAAGTGAGAAGTACTGTTGGAGGCATCTTATTGGCTACTTATCAAGATCCTACTCCTAGTTCTTTGGACAAACAAGTTCTTCTTCCTTATAATTTTACTGCATCGGGTACTTATATCATAACAGTAATTACTAATATTGGATCAAGTTCAAGACAAGTTATAAAAAATTAATTTTAATCTAATCTTTTAAATACAAAAGCATCTCGAAAGGGATGCTTTTGTTGTTATAATGGTTTTTAGTTATTATTTTATTCAATTTGTAATTAGTGTTTTTTTTGAAACAATTCATTAAGTGCAATTGAATACTTTAAAAAAAAAATCGTGCTGCTTCAAAAGCCTGACTTTGTTTGTAAAGCCTAGTATTACTGACTGTAGTCTTAGTTTCTTTTTTGTAATTTGAAATACAATTTAATTTATTTTCAATAAATTCATTAAAAATCATAATTTTGGTTTGGTTTTTGGAATAGCGTATATGAACCCATAAAAAAAACAATAAATTATGAAAAAGATAATTACACTTTTAGCCGTGATTGGAATGTTTAGTTTCCAAAGTTGTACAACAACAGATAATACTTATGTTGATAATGATACTATAAGTACAGTTTTTGAAACTAAGCAAGTTAGTTTTTTACCAACTAGCTATACCGTCAGATATACATTTCCAAGTATGATTTATGAGTCTGATATGGTATTGGTATATCGATTGACAGGAGCCTCAAATGGAAATGATTTATGGGAATTTTTGCCAGAAACTCATTATTTTGCTGATGGGACAAGAAATTTTAGTTATAATTTTGATTTCACTAGAAATGATGTTCAAATTTATTTAGAAGGTAATAATTTGGGAACTCTTGATGCAGCTTATAGATTAAATCAAATTTTTCGTATAGTTGTAGTACCTGCCGAACTTATATATGGGGTTGATAAAAACAATTATCCTGCGGTTATGGCAGCTCTAAAAGTAAACGAAAATCAAATTCAAAAGATAAATTTTTAAAAATTTTGCCCCAAATAAAAAAAGGAAATCGCAAGATTTCCTTTTTTTTATGATTTGAAGTTGGATTTATTTATTTTTTCTTGGGAGATTTGTCATTACTCAGTTGCAAAGAAACAATAACTCCTGTAATAAGCGAAAGGGCTATAAAAGTCAAGGAAACCCATTCTGGAATTTCTATAAAGTCTTTAAGCAACATTTTTAGTCCAACAAAACTCAAAATAGCAATAAGGCTGTACTCTAAATGGGCAAATTTCTCCAGCATATGTGCCAAAAAGAAATACATTGAACGCAAACCCAAGATGGCAAAAATATTGGAGCTGAAAACTAAAAAAGGGTCTGAGGTAATGGCCAAAATAGCAGGGACACTGTCAAGTGCAAATAATACGTCCATTACTTCAATAACGATTAGCGCCACAAATAAAGGAGTTGCAAAAGTTTTGTTCTCTATTTTTACAAAAAAATGTTCCTTTTCGACATAATTGGTAATTGGGATTATTTTACCCAATAACTTATAGATTAACGAGTTTTTTGGTTTAAACTCTTCCTCCTCTTTAGTAAGCAACATTTTTATAGCAGTAAAAATCAAGAAGCCACCAAACAAGTAGGTCGTCCAACTGAATTTATTGATAAGTAAAACACCAAAATAAATCATTAAGCCCCTGAATACAATAGCTCCAATAATTCCCCAAAACAATACGCGATGTTGGAGTTTTTGTGGTATTTTGAATGAAGAAAATATGATGGCAATCACGAATATGTTATCAACACTCAATGATAATTCAATTAAGTATCCAGTAAGGTATTTTATGGATGCGGCGGCAGGTTTTAGCTCATCGGGGTTGGCGATGTAATTGTTTCCGTAGAGCCAATAAATAACTCCGGAAAAGAGGAGAGAAATTGTTACAAATATAGCTGTCCACTTACTGGCTTCCTTTGTGCTAACAATATGTGGTGTTTTGTTGAAAACGCCTAAATCAAGCCCAAGAAATAATAGTATAGCAGCTAAAAAAGAGATCCAGACAATCATAAATTTATAATTTTGTTGTTAGATAGACAAAGATACTTTTTGATTTTTTAAGTTCTTGACTTATTTCAAAATAAAGTTCAGATAAAATAATTAGGGCAAAAAAAAGTGCCTTCATTCCTGAAAGCACTTTTTAGTTATTATTGTTTAGAAATTACAAAGCTGATTTTACAGTTTTGATAATTCTAGCAGCAATTTTGTATGGGTCACCATTGGATGCTGGTCTTCTATCTTCCAAATATCCTTTCCAACCATGTTGTACAGTATATAATGGAATTCTGATTGAAGCTCCTCTATCAGATACTCCATAAGAGAAATCATGAATAGATGCAGTTTCATGTTTACCAGTCAAACGTTGCTCATTATAAGCTCCGTAAACTGCGATGTGCTCTTCAACAACTGGACGGAAAGCTTCACATATTTTGTCATATACTGCTTTGTCTCCACATGTTCTTAACACTTCGTTAGAGAAGTTAGCGTGCATACCTGAACCATTCCAGTCAGTATCACCTAGTGGTTTTGGGTGGTATTCAATATAATAACCGTATTTTTCAGTCAAACGATCTAGTAAGTATCTAGCAACCCAGATTTCATCACCTGCTTTTTTAGCTCCTTTAGCAAACAATTGGAATTCCCATTGTCCACAAGCAACTTCTTGATTGATTCCTTCAAAGTTAAGTCCAGCAGAGATACATAAATCTGCATGCTCTTCAACTAATTTTCTTCCGTGAGTGTTTTTTCCACCTACTGAACAATAGTACATACCTTGTGGTGCAGGATATCCACCAACTGGGAATCCTAAAGGTAATAATGTTTTAGTGTCCATAATGAAATATTCTTGCTCGAAACCAAACCAGAAATCACCATCATCATCAATTGTAGATCTACCATTCGATGGGTGTGGTTTTCCGTCAGCAAACATAACTTCGGTCATTACCAAGTATCCATTGATACGAGTTGGATCTGGGTAAATGGCAACAGGTACTAATAAACAGTCAGAAGAACCACCTTCTGCTTGTCTAGTTGATGAACCATCAAAAGACCAATTTCCAATTTCCTCTAATGTTCCTTGAAAATTTTCGTGTTCTTCTACTTTGGTCTTACTTCTAAGATTTTGAGTTGGTTCATAACCGTCTAACCAAAGGTACTCTAATTTAATTTTAGCCATGATATAAAATATATAAATTAATTTTTTTTGATATTCTGGTGCAAATATATATTAATTTAACTATGGGTAAAAATTGAGGGGTATTTTTTATTTAGTAGAGTATTATTTTTCATAAAACTGCAATTTTATGGGGGTATAACTATAAAAAAGGAATTTTAATTGGGTATAAAAATTAAATTCGTAAAATGTTGTTTGTTGAGAATAACAAATAGTTAAGGTTTTTATTGCCAAAAGAAGCAGGTCTATTTCTTTCTTTGTTTTTTTTAATATAATTTATTTAAAATTAGCTAGTTATTCCTTAGTTGTAGTTTAATACAATGTTAACTTTTTTTAGGTTGTGGAATATAGTTTTATCCTTTGGTAAATGAAATAGTAATGTGTTAAATAGATATTCTAGTTCTGTTATATTTTTTATATTTGTCCTTAAATATTTATGAAAAGTCAATATTAATTCAACAAAAGATATTATTATGTCAACATTACGTTTTCAAGCTTTGAAAGAAGCTTCAACAAGAAAGGCGGTACAATTTGAAGAAACAGATAAAAAATCAATCCTCTTTGGTTCTAATGTATTCAACGAAAAAGCAATGAAGCAATATTTGACTTCTGATGCTTTAAAAGGAGTGCAAGGAGCAATTTTACACGGTACTAAAATTGATAGAAAACTAGCCGATTATATCGCAATGGGGATGAAAGAGTGGGCTTTGTCAAAAGGCGTAACCCATTATACACACTGGTTTCAGCCTCTAACAGGAACTACTGCCGAAAAACATGATGCTTTTTTTGAAACTTCTTATGACGGCAGCGATCCAGTAGAAAAATTTGGCGGAGGGCAATTGGTGCAACAAGAACCAGATGCATCTAGTTTTCCAAATGGAGGAATCAGAAATACATTCGAGGCAAGAGGTTATACCGCTTGGGATCCAACATCTCCAGCGTTTATATATGGAACCACTTTATGTATTCCGACGGTTTTTATCTCTTATACAGGAGAAGCATTGGATAATAAAATTCCTTTGTTGAGAGCATTGTCTGCAATAGATGAAGCAGCAACTGAAATTTGTAAATATTTCGACAAGAATGTAAAAAAAGTGACTGCCACTTTGGGTTGGGAGCAAGAATATTTCTTGGTTGACAGTGCCTTGGCAAATTCTCGTCCTGATCTTATAATGACTGGTAGAACTTTATTAGGACATACTTCTGCCAAAGGGCAACAATTAGACGATCATTATTTTGGTTCCATTCCAACTCGAGCCTTGACTTATATGAGAGACTTGGAACAAGAATGTATGTTGCTTGGAATTCCGGTAAAAACCCGTCATAATGAGGTTGCTCCTAATCAATTTGAGTTGGCACCTATTTTCGAAGAAACAAACTTGGCTGTAGATCATAACTGTTTGTTGATGGATGTGATGCAAAAAGTAGCAGAACGTCACGATTTTAAAGTTTTATTTCACGAAAAACCATTCAAAGGGGTAAATGGTTCCGGAAAACACAACAACTGGTCATTGGCAACAGATACTGGGGTTAACTTATTGAGTCCGAGCAAAACGCCGATGAGTAATTTACAATTTTTAACTTTCTTTATCAATACGATTAAAGCGGTAAATGATTATGAATCTTTATTAAGAGGTGCAATTGCAACAGCAAGTAATGATCATAGATTGGGGGCGAATGAAGCGCCACCAGCCATTATTTCCGTGTTTATTGGAGAACAATTGACCAAGGTTTTGGAGGAATTGGAAGGTGTAACCAAAGGTAAATTATCACCGGAAGAAAAAACGGATTTAAAATTAAATGTAGTTGGTAAAATTCCAGACGTTCTTTTGGACAATACCGACAGAAACAGGACTTCGCCATTTGCCTTTACTGGAAATAAATTTGAGTTCAGGGCTGTAGGTTCTTCTGCCAACTGTTCGAATGCTATGACTACTTTAAATACCATCGTTGCAAAACAACTGAAAGATTTCAAAGTTGAAGTTGATGCCTTGATTGAAAGCAAGGATATGAAGAAAGACGATGCCATTTTTAACGTGTTGAGAGAATATATCAAGCTTTCTAAAAAAATCCTTTTCGAAGGAGACGGTTACAGTGAAGCTTGGGAAAATGAAGCTGTCAAAAGAGGTTTGAGTAATTTCAAAACAACTCCAGAAGCATTGAAAGCCAGAGCTTCTAAACAAGCCTTGGATTTGTTTTCGGAAATGGGAATTATGAACCACGTTGAAGTGGAAGCACGTTACGAAATCGAATTGGAAGAATATACTAAGAAAATCCAAATTGAAGGCAGAGTTTTGGGTGATCTTTCTCAAAATCACGTGATTCCAACAGCCATTCGGTACCAAAATACCTTGATTGAAAACGTAAAAGGTTTGAAAGAGATTTTTGGCGATGAGTTCAAAACATTAGCCAAGGAACAAATTATTCTCATCAGGGAAGTTTCTGGACATATCGAAGGAATCAATTCTAAAGTAGAGGCGATGACTAACGAAAGAAAGAAAGCCAATCATTTGGAGAGCGCACAAGAAATGGCGGAAGCGTATTGTAATAAAGTGAAACCTTATTTCGAAGAAATTAGAAATCACTGTGATAAACTAGAATTATTGGTAGATGACGAAAATTGGACATTGACCAAATACAGGGAATTGTTGCTGACTAAATAAGAGTAACCTACAATTTGCTAAAAATGCCTCTTCAGTTTTATTTGAAGAGGCATTTTTGATTTTCTAATAAATTACTCTGCCGTTACAGGGTCAATGATAGTTGCTACTTCACTTACCGAATTTGCGGGAAATCCTCCTTGTTTGGCGTGTTCCCGAACCATTTCTTCGTTTGCGGCGTTGTAAATGCAATAGATTTTATCACCAGTTACATAGCTGTGAACCCACTGAATTTCTGGTCCCATTTTGCTTAATACTCCACAAGAAGTTTGTGAAATAGCTTTCAATTGCTCCGGGCTAAGTTTACCTGCTCCGGGAATCTCTCTTTCAATTACGTACTTAGGCATCTTTTTGGTTTTTAATTTCCTACTCCTATGGCTTTTCGGTTTTGCCCCGTTTTTTTATGTGGTTGCTGGTTTCCACTTTTTTAAATAGTTTAAAATCAGATAAGTGTATCAAATTTAATAAAATAATTTCATTTCATTGGCGTCAACTTTAAAATTCCTAAAAGCCGTTAAAAACCCAATAGGCAAAACCCAAAAAAATAATTATATTTGCGCCACAACTACACACCTATAAAATGAGTTCAGATTCTAGCAAACGTTATGCACAAAGAGGAGTTTCAGCATCTAAAGAAGATGTGCACAACGCCATAAAAAACATCGACAAAGGATTATTTCCACAGGCTTTTTGCAAAATTGTCCCAGATTATTTAACCAATGATGAAGATTATTGTTTGATAATGCATGCAGATGGTGCAGGTACAAAATCGTCTTTGGCGTATATGTATTGGAAAGAAACGGGTGATATTTCAGTTTGGAAAGGCATTGCACAAGATGCTTTGATTATGAATATCGACGATTTATTGTGCGTAGGAGCAACCGACAATATTTTGCTTTCATCCACTATTGGAAGAAACAAAAACCTAATAACTGCCGAAGTAATTTCGGCCATCATCAACGGAACCGAAGAATTGATCAAAGAACTCGATTCTTTTGGAGTGACCATTCATTCAACAGGTGGAGAAACTGCTGATGTGGGCGATATTGTTCGCACCATCATAGTAGATTCAACAGTTACGGCACGTATGAAACGTTCTAAAGTTATTGATAATGCCAATATAAAAGCGGGTGACGTAATCGTGGGATTGGAATCTTTCGGTCAAGCCACTTACGAAAAAAGCTATAATGGCGGAATGGGAAGCAACGGATTGACATCAGCGCGTCACGATGTTTTCGGTAAATATTTGGCCACCAAGTATCCTGAAAGTTACGATGCCGCCGTTCCTGAAGATTTGATTTATTCAGGTCAAGTAAAATTGACCGATGCTGTCGAAAATTCGCCAATCGATGCAGGACAATTAGTGCTTTCACCAACAAGAACTTATGCACCAATCATCAAGAAAATATTGGACAACTATTCGTCCAATGAAATTCACGGAATGGTACATTGCAGTGGAGGAGCCCAAACCAAGATTCTACATTTTGTAAATGATCTACATATCATAAAAGATAATTTGTTTCCGGTTCCACCATTGTTCAAGTTAATTCAAGAACAATCCAAAACCGATTGGAAAGAAATGTATCAAGTGTTCAACTGCGGTCATCGTATGGAAATTTACGTTCCTGAAGCCGTTGCCCAAGACATTATTGCGATTTCAAAATCGTTCAATGTCAACGCACAAATCGTGGGTAGAGTAGAAGCGGCCGATACCAAGAAATTGACCATTACCAGCGAATACGGTACTTTCGAATATTAGAAAACTTTAATTGATTGCTAATTTTTCAATCTTTTAATTCTTTAATCTTTCAATTTTTTTTAAATGTACGAACTACTTTTTTGGCAATATCAAGACGGAATTTATCTCAACCATCATTTGGTTTACGAAGCCTTGGTCGAACAGCAAGAAGTAGAAGGTCTTGAAATTCTTCCCGTTCAAGTTATCTTGAATCGTATTAATTCGGTTTTTTCAAACTGGGAAAAAGTAGATGAAAACAGTTGGAAAAACACCAAAGGAAAAGGTGCTTTTCACGTCAAAACTACGCCACAAAGTATCCAAATCGATTGTTACGGAACCGAAGGAAAAACAATGAATTTGCTTGCTGATACTTTGGATGAATTCAAATGTCCGTTGTACGATCCGCAAATTCCGGTGCGTTACGACGAAATGAACGAATAGATTTTTCTTCATTCTATCCAATCAAAAATCCGTTTCATCTGTGTCATCCGTGGCCTATTTTAAAATTACCGCAATGAAAGAAATTTTAGAAATCCCGCAAAATCTAATCCTCGAAGACGACTTTGTTTTGCTTCGTCCGTTACAGGAATCTGATGTAGAAAATTTATTGGAAATTTCCATCAACGAACCCGAAACTTGGGAATATTCGTTGGTTCGAGCCAACGGAAAAGAAAATTTAGAAAATTACATTCAAATAGCTTTAAAAGCCAGGGCAAAGCAAACTGAATTTCCTTTTATCGTTTTCGACAAGAAATCAGGGAAATATGCTGGTAGTACTCGTTTTTACGACATTCAATTGCCGTTCAAAACCCTGCAATTGGGTTACACTTGGTACGGAAAATATTTCAGGGGAACGGGACTCAACAAACATTGCAAATTCTTGCTTTTGCAATTCGCTTTCGAAACCCTTGGAATGGAGCGTGTGGAATTTCGTGCGGATAACAATAATGAACGAAGTATTGCTGCAATGAAAAGTATCGGTTGCAAAGTTGAAGGCGTGTTGCGTAATCATATGCCAACCTTTGGGAGCGAAGCACGACGAGACAGCATTATTTTGAGTATCCTTCGAAACGAATGGTTCGATGAAGTGAAAGAAAACCTAAAAAATAAATTATAATTCAAAGTAATTTATGGGAACATTCGTTATCAGCAAGCGATTTGATGATCGCTACAAATTTGTATTCACGTCCCGAAAAGGGAAAACTATTTTCACGAGTCCTTCTATGGAGCTCAAGATGGAATGCGAAGAAAGTATAGAAGAAATTAAGGCAAACATCGAAAAATACACTTACGTGAAAGCAAGAGCAGCCAACGGAAAGTATTTTTTTAAGATGATGCTCGAAGAAGCCGTAATTGCCACCAGTCGAAAATATACCACACCTTTATTACTCGAAAAAGGAATCGACGAAATCATTCGCACTGCCGTAAAATCAGATGTTTTAGATTTTACGATGAATGAATTTGTGTTTCCTGATTAGATTCTTGGAAAAAAAAGATTTAATTCTTGGATTTATTCAAGGAATAGATTCCCCCCAAAAAAAGTAAAGCGGCGACACCCAGAAACAGATAGCCTTCCTGTTTGCCAGATTCATTTGATGCTTCGATTTTTAGGCCTAATAAATTGACCTGATTTGTGCTTTCGGCTATTTTATTATAACCCGCATATCCTATTCCGAAACTGGCTATAATCAGTATTATTGCGATTATTTTTGAAGTGTTCATTTTAACTTTTTTAATGTTAGTATTATTAAATTTAGTAAATTAAATCCGCAAAAAAAGAATCGGCAATTTCTTTTGGGTAAAGTTTATGATAACTGTTTAAGTCTTTCATTCGCACAGCCGTAAAATCGGATGTTTTGGATTTTACGATGAATGAGTTTGTATTTCCGGATTAGGATTTAATGCTTTTTGCCAGTTGCAGTCCTTTGCTAAAGACTTGATTTGTTGTCGCTCCGCAAAGTCTCCGACTTTGAGGATGTTTATGTCAGTCTGTGACTGACATAAAAGAATCTAAAACAAATCGGTTGAAAACCGAAATTCACTACCTCAAAGTCGGAGACTTTGCGGAGCAGGTTTGGATTTTACGATGAATAGTTTGTGTTTCCGGATTAAATTATTGCACTAAAAAAGTTTATACCAAGGATTATCACTTCTAAAAGGAGTGGCAGGAAGTCCTTCTTTGTTTATAAAATTGGATTGGGCCGCGTCGTTCCAGCCAAAACGAACGGAAACAGGATGTGGTACTTCGGGAGCAGCAACGATTACTTTATTGCCTACTATTTCCGCTTTTGCCAGTACAAATTTTCCATCGGTTCCTGCGATACTAAACCAAGTAAGCGGTTTTCCGTTACGGCTTGCCAAACCACTTCCCACATTCGAAAAACTGACTTCGATAGTGTTGTTTACGATTTTCATTTTTTGATACACTGGACCAGAATAAACGATATTTTTTTGTCCGTATGCTTTATTGGCGGCTACTAGACTCAAACGGCGACCTACTTCCCATTTGTAACCGGGATGCAAATCGGCGATGCTATCGACCAAATCGGTAATTACTATCGTGTTGGTGTTCTTTAAATGCAAGGCCAGCCTTTGTGCTTCCCAGAATTCAGGTAGATTTTCATTGCTAAGTGGACGGTCTTTAGACGCAGAATAATTGTAGGGTGCAATTTGAACAAAATAAAAAGACATTTTTTGATCGTTCCAATCGGTACGCCAACTTTCTATTAGGATTTTTAGCTTATAAGCATAACGAATGTTTTCGTTAAGAAAACAATTGGATTCGCCCTGATACCACAACATTCCTTTTAAAGTAAAAGGAATTAGCGGTTGGATCATAGTGTCGTAAAATTTACCAGAACCGCCATCATTGACACTTAGTTTTTCTAAGGTTTTTCCGTTTTTCATTTTGGGTGCCACTTCCATTTTAGAAGCCTGAATCCAAGGTTCAATTCGACTACCAGGCACAGCTGCCGAAATCATTCCGATAGGCACATGTAATTTGGCATACAAATCTTTCGCGAAATAATAACCCACCGCCGAAAAATCAACCAATGGTCGTCCTATTGCCGAGTCCCAACCGAGATGTTCTGGACTTGGCTCCATGTATTTTCGTCGATCCAGAAAAATGCGAATATTAGGATTGTTTGCCGTGTTTAAATCATCTTCAGGTGGTTTGTTTCCCTTCACTGCCGTTTGGAATTTACTGTATTTTCGCATTGCATATTCCATGTTCGATTGTCCTGAACACAACCAGACTTCGCCAACCAAAATGTTTTTCAGTACGATGGTGTTACTTCCTTTGATGGTCATTTCACGCGGCGTAAAAGAGGCTTTCATCGGGCTGAGTTTTACTATCCATTTTCCAGCAGTGTCTGCCACCGTTGTTTTGTTTTGACCCGCAAAAGTTACCGTTATTTTTTCGCCGGAAGCGGCAGTTCCCCAAATAGCCACTTTTTTCTTTTGTTGTAAAACCATATTATGCCCTAGGATTTTCGGGAGCGTCACTTGGCTATAAATGTTGGAAGACAATAGAAATAGAACACTTAATGACAAGAAAGTCAGTTTTTTGAAACACATATTTTTATTTATTAAAAAATCAACAGGTAACTAAAGCTGAAGTTGTCAATTTGGTGAATTACTTATTCCAAATCATACAAGCTTTCTTAATTTAAAGGAAAAGAAAAACCAATGGCTGTCGCTCCTGAAAACTGTTGTACAGAAGGTTGGTAATAATAGGTAAATGCAAGGTCTAAATTATGTTTGGGCCCTAATGCTAGTCCAACAGTGAAAGGGATATGTGTTACTATTCCATTCTTTTTTATGTTAGTATAGGGTGTATAGGTTTCAAATGAACCGATGGAAGCACCAACGCCAACTTCAAAATAGGGAGCAACCCAAGGAATTGGAGCTAGTATACGTGCTTTTCCACCAAGCAAAAAAGCTTTAGATGTAACCTTGTATTCAGGTTGGTTTTGTGGGTCAGTATTTTTATCTGCTGATGTTAAAACGAATCCGGCATAGGGTCTTAGGCCAAACCATTTGGTGATGCCAAATACATATTCCCCTTGGGCATAAAAACCAGAACCTGTAATATCTTCTTCGTCATATGGAGCTGTTAGTCCTAGGCCTACAGAAGCTTTAATGAATTCACCTTTTCTTGGTTGGGCTTTTGCTAGGTTAGAAAAAAATATGGTAAAAATGGCAATTGCAAAAATGTTGCGAAAAGTAGAAGACATATTGGGGCAATTTTATGTTGTTGTTGAGAATGTGTTTACTTGTTTGTTTACCTAAAAAACATACCCAATTCGTAAGTTTAAATAGGGAACATATTGAAGTTGGTTTTCGGGTGAATCATCTACATTTTGTGCGTTGCCATTGTAGTAGTTTGGTTTTAAATATACTATTCTTAGGCCTAATCCTAATCCTGTTTCGTAAGTGAAATGAATCCCTATTTGGCGTTTTATACCCCAAGTTGGGACAATGGCTAAATCTGCAGTTTTGGTTATGTTTTCATCTAAATTTATTACAAACCAATCTGGATGATAACTTGTTTTGAGAGATAAATAATTTCCGCCATTGTTGGATATATTTCTTCCTTTGGCATTTCTTTTTTTTAAATTATAGTAATATCTGGGTTCCAATGTTAAAACTGGTTGTAGAATAAAACCAGCACCCTCATAATGATCTCCAACCGAAAAATCATTTTCAATTCCAATTTCACTTCTAAATGCCAAACTGTTTGAAAGTTTGATTTCATTGTTTAACCAAATCCCCATAAATCCGGTTTGTATTCCAAAAATTGATTTTTCAACGCTAACATTTTGCGCGTTAGTGTTAAAAAATAATCCCAAAAACAGGATTCCTAAAATGTTTTTCATTTATATACTTTTTATTTAAAGAGTGTTTTTATTAAATCAAAGATAAAGATTTTTATTACAAAAAAAACTGAAATAAAAAGATTATTTATTCCAAATCTTCCAAGACTTTTCCGCCTGAAAAACGAGCATATCCTGTCCGTTTTTGGTTTGCGCTCCTTGTGCTTTTGCTTTCTTGAGGAATTGAGTTTCAGCAGGATTGTAAATCAAGTCGTAAGCAATGTGTTTCTTTGTGAAATATTCGTAAGGAATCAAAGGAAAAGCATCTGTATTTGGGCTTGTTCCCACAGGAGAACAATTAATAACGATTTGGTATTTATCAAAAGAGGAAGCATTAATTTTCTCGTAAGAAATAATAGTTTCTTTTTCAGTTCTAGAGACGAAAGTATAGTCAATTCCTAATTCTTCCAAGGCAAAAGCTACACCTTTCGATGCGCCTCCTGTTCCCAGAATTAGGGCTTTTTTGTGATGGGATTCTAGTAAGGGTTTCAACGATTCCATAAAACCATAATAATCGGTATTATAGCCTTTTAGTTTGCCTTTTTTAGTGAATTTTATAGTGTTAACGGCTCCAATTTTAGCTGCTTTTTTTGACAACTTGTCCAAATAAGGAATAACTTGTTCTTTGTACGGAATGGTCACATTCATCCCAAAAATATCGGAATTGTTTTCAATAATTTTCGAAAACTCTGTTATTTCGGGAATATCAAAATTTTCATAACTACAATTTTCAATATTTTCAGATTTGAATTTATCGGTAAAATAACCTCTTGAAAAGGAATAACTGATGTTGCGTCCAAGTAAACCAAAGCGTTTTCGTATTGTGTCTAGCATTTTATGAATTGAAATTTAGATTTAAACTATGCCCTTTCAGTGCATTTGTCTTTTAGTTTTTAAAAAATTAACCACAAATTTCACAAATTTCCACTAATTAATTTGTGAGAATTTGTGAAATTTGTGGCTATGTATAATAATTTATTTTTTGTGTTTGGCTATGTAGTTTTGAACCATTTTTCGAGTCCAAACCACAGGAAATAAATCTTCCAAGATGATGTAGTTATCAAAATTCAATCGCAAAGCATTGCTCAAATGAAACTTGGCTTTGGTAGTGTCTTGAATCATAAAATACAATCCTGCCAAACGATATTCGACTTCACTCTCTTCTGGAAAATATTCTGAAGCTTGCAATAAGGTTTGAATCGCGCTTTCGAATTCACCCAAAAATTGTAGAATATTTACCCAATACAACCAAGTGTCCAATGCGTAATCACCAAACTCCACTGCTTTTCGGTAACCAAATTCGGCTTCTTCATAGAAGTTCATTTGCTTGTTGATGGTGGCATAACGTTTCCAATACAAACGATTCTGATTATCAATCGCCAAGGCTTTGTTGACAAAAAACAAGGCTTTCTGGAAGTTCTTTTGGCGAACGTAAAAATCGGTAATGGCAATCCAACCTTTGTCCAGCAAAGGATCTTCGTGAACGGTTTGGTTGTAAAATTTCAAAGCCAAAACTTTGTTGCCTAATTTTTCGTAACATTTACCAATTCGAAGCAAAGCATAGGAAGTTGCATCGTCTAATTCGATGGTTCTGTTGTAACTTTCGATGGCTTCTTCGTATTTTTTCAATCGTTCCAAAGCTTTGGCTCTTTCCATAAAAGCGCCCAAGAATTCGTCGTCGATTAATGTGGCATAATCAAAAGCGCGAATGGCTTCTTCATATTCCTTTACGCCATAATGCAAACGACCCAGCTGATGCCAAGCGATTTCGCTGTATGGATTTTTATCGATGTATTGTGTCAAATAGGTGATGGCTTCTTGGTTTTGATCCAAAAATTCGAAGCAATACACCACGTTATACAAAGCCGATTGGTCTTCGAAATCTTCTTCCAGACATTTGATGAAGCTTTCTTTAGCCTTTTCAAGATTGTCCATAAACAGGTATTCCATCCCAATTAAATTATAGACATCGGCATAGTCGTCTGTGAATTTCAAAGCAATTTCGAGCAATTCGACCGCCTTTTCGTGTTGGTCTCTCTTAGAGCAAATGTTTGCTTTTTGAATGTAGATTTCTTCGTTGTTGGGTTCGATGGCGTACAACTCGTTGAGCAGCTTTTCGGCTGGTTCTAGTTTGTCGTCATAGATTAGCATTTCCACCTGGACTAGTTTCAGTCCAGTTGATTTTGGGTGTTGTTCCAATGCTAGTTTTAAGGCTTTTTTTGCCAAATTGGCTTTTCCCATATCGAGATAGTGAAGGATGATGTCTTCGAATTCCTCGGAGTCAAAAAAGAGCACTTTGTTGGTTTTCAACATTGACTCAAATTTGGATAGGGATAGGTTATAGTCTTCTTCCTCGTCGCTTAATTGCATAATTAATTTTTTTGAGTTTGCCTAAAATAAAATTAGGCAACCTTGGTGTTATTATGAGGAAAATCTAGAATTGTTGTGAACAATTTAATCAACAGTTATTTTTGTTTGTGGTTTGTGGTTTGTCGTTGATAGTTTGTCGTTTCCTGGGCATAAACCATAAACCCAAAACTATAAACTATCAACAATAGAATCCATCACTTCAAGTATTATAGCACAACCTTCTCGAATTTCATCTTCCGAAATGGTCAATGGAGGGGTTATTCTGATGGCATTAGCTTCGAATAAAAGCCAAAATAGAATGAGTCCCTTGTCTTGGCATTTCAGAATCACTTCATTGGTTATGGCTGCACTTTCTGTCATTGCCGCCAACATTAATCCTTTTCCTCTTATTTCTTTTATCAAAGGATGTACCAAAAGTGATTTGAAGAGCTTTTCTTTCTCCAAAGTTTCTTCCATTAGGTTTGTTTCGGTTATTTCCTGCAAAGTCGCCAAGCAGGCTGCCGCAATGACAGGATGACCTCCAAAAGTTGTGATATGGCCCAATTTGGGATCGTGGCTCAACAAATCCATCATTTCCGGAGATGCCGTGAAAGCACCCACGGGCATTCCGCCGCCCATTCCTTTTCCCATAACCACAATATCGGGAATGACATCGTAATTTTGGAATCCGAAAAGCTTGCCTGTTCTTCCAAAACCCGGTTGGATTTCGTCGAGAATCATGATCGCGCCCACTTCGGTGCAACGTTCTCTAACTTTTTTTAGGAAATTGTTGTGAGGTTCTATAAAACCAGCGCCACCTTGAATTGTTTCGAGAATAATTCCGGCAGTTTTGGTAGTTATTTTTTCTAAATCGGCTTCGTTGTTAAAAGTGATGAAGTCGACATCGGGAATCAACGGACGAAAAATGCGTTTGCGTTCTTCAAATCCCATCACGCTCATCGAACCCATTGTATTGCCGTGATAGGCATTGTGGCAAGAAATCAATTGGCTTCTTCCCGTGGTTCTTCTGGCTAGTTTTAAAGCACCTTCGATAGCTTCGGTACCTGAATTGACCAAATAGGTTTTGTTCAAAGGTTCTGGTAGGAGTGAAGCCATCAATTTGCAATATTCCACAGCAGGACTTTGCGAATATTCGCCATACACCATCACGTGCGAATATTTGTCCAATTGGTCTTTTATCGCTTGATTGACTCTTGGCGGTTGATGTCCAAGCGTGCAAGCCGAAACGCCAGCCACAAAATCCAGGTATTTTTTATTGTTGGTGTCGAAGATATAAGAACCTTTGGCGTGTGAAACTTCCATTCCCAATGGGTAGGGAGAAGTTTGGGCTTGGTATTTTATGAAATCGTTGTCCACGTTTTATGTTTTTTTTACCGCAAAGGCGCAAAGTTTACGGAGTTTTATCCAATAACCCACGGTTTCAACCGTGGGAAACGAATGATGATTATTATTACCGTCAATATTCCAACGGTTGAAACCGTTGGTTATGGTTTTGTTGTGCAATCTTTGGGTTCTGTCCAATTGGTTTTTTGCAAACTGACCACTAAAAACTGACCACTGATTACTTCTTTTTCTTCTTGTCGTAATTCAAGGTTTCCTTCCTGATTTTCATTGGAACGTTTTCCTTGGCATCTTCTGCTTTTCCTTGTTTGACCAGTTTGTCGTTGAGTTCATTGTCTTCGTCCGTAAAAATATCGTCTTTCGATTTGATTTTTTCATCGCCACGCCAGACCAGTCCACGCAGTTTTCTGTCGGGTTCGGGTAAGTCTTTTTCGGGGTAAATCGTTCCATCGACTTGCTTGAAAAAAGAGATAGTTTCTATTTCTTTTTTATCAAAAATAATGTTGATTTTGCTACTCACGTTTTTGTTGATGCCAATGAGTTCTTGGGCGTCATTTCGCATATAATAAATGACTTCGGCATTTTTGATGATGTCAACATCGTGTAGTTTCCCTTCCAGGAATTTGCCAAACAGATTTTGCCCTTTGACTTGGTTAAAACCGGTTCCGAGTGTGTCTTTCGAGACGATAAAAGTGTTGTTTAGCACTTTGAGCGAATCGAGTTTTTGGGTTGTTTGGTTGCCAATGAGGTGCATAATGTCGCCCGTAATCTGGCTTTCTCCGTTCCAAAGAATAGGATTTCTTATTAATTTGGTCAATCCTATTTTGGCACTGGAATGTATTGAATCACATTTGCCACTCATATCGGTTTTAAAGAAACGGACATTGCTGAAAGCGCGAATAATTCGGTCGCCCTCGGGTCCAGTAACCATCAGTTTTTTCCCGTGGATATAAACCGAATCATTTTCGACAAAGTTTACTGCCACAGCTCTTTTAGTAACAAACATCGAGTCTTGATTTTTGTATAATTCGGCATAATGACCCTTGACGATGCCTCGATTGACGGAGTCGGTAATTTTTACGTTTCGTGTTGCCGAGGCAAATTCCTTATTTCGGTCATAATACAAACTGTCGCCTTCAATCAAGCGATCATCGTATTTGATGTAGGACTTCCGAAGAAAATGCGCCAGATTTCTTTTGGTGTCATAAAACCCTTTTTCGGTATAAATAAAATTCGTTTTACTGGTAATGGTTGATGGGCCAAAAAGGTACGAATGCCCAGAATTGCTGTAATAATCCAAATGATTGGACTTAATGACATATTTAGGATTCGTGATGGTAACCGCCGTGAGGAATTGGAATTTTTTTTCGGCAACATAATATTTTCCGGACTTGCTTTTCAGTGTGTTTTCTCTATTGGTAATCGTTCCGTTCGAATTGTAATAGACTTCTTGAGTGTTACGGTTGAAGTTGATGGTGTCGGTGACCAATGTAGATTCTGGTGAGCGCATAATGGCATTTCCCGTAGCGTAAGCTTGTTTCATATTACCGTTATATTCGGCATATTTACTGTTGAGAAATAAAGTGTCGCCTTGAACCAATTGTACGTCTCCAAAGGCCTTGATGTAGTTTTCCTTTTCGAAATAATAGGCTTTGTTACATGTCATGATTACACCATCGTGATTAACTCGGACATTTCCGGTAAGCAATGCAGCATCGGGAGCTTCAATTTGGTTTACATCAAAATAATCAGAATTTTCGATAATTATTTTTTTTGGTGTTTGAGCCAGAAGGTTTTGAGTACCTAGAATTGTCAAACAACAACTGATGAAAAGGAGTAACTTCTTCAATGGATTTATTTTTTGCCAAATTTAAGAAAAAGCAAACAACCTGAATCTATATTATGATTTATTTATAACCTTTTGAAAATGATGAGAAGGGCAATTGATTTGGTTTTCAAACTTATCAACAAACACGGGTAGTATTACGTTGTAGTAGAAAATATTAGTTTTTCGCCTGTGTTAATTCCGAATAACTGTCTTTTATTTATGAAAAAATGTATTAAATTTAGTCAGGATTAATTTTAAAAGGGTTGAATGACATAAAAAGCAAAATAAAAGAAAATAGTATTATGATAAAAAAAATAACTGCTGTTACCGTAATAAGTGCGCTACTTTTAGCAACAGCCTGTAAAACTTCAGGAATAAAAATGAATGCAGACAAGAAAGAGCCAGTCTCTGAAAAAAAGATAGTTGTTTATCAGGTTTTTACCCGATTATTTGGAAACAAAAACACAACGAACAAGCCATGGGGAACTGTTGAGGAAAATGGAGTAGGGAAGTTCAACGATTTTACTGATAAAGCGCTCAATGAAATCAGGGATTTAGGAGTTACTTATATTTGGTACACAGGAGTTCCACATCATGCATTGGTACGAGATTACACTTCGATAGGTATTACAAATGATGATCCCGAAGCGGTAAAAGGTCGTGCCGGTTCGCCTTATGCAGTAAAAGATTATTATGATGTCGACCCAGATTTGGCAGTGAATCCAGTCAATCGTTTACAGGAATTTGAAGCTTTGATTGCCAGAACCCATAAAGCAGGTTTGAAGGTGATTATTGATATTGTTCCCAATCACATCGCCCGAAAATATGAAGGGAAAAACAATCCAAAAGGCGTAAGGGATTTTGGTGCCGACGATGATGTTTCGGTAGAATACAAACGCGACAATAATTTTTATTATATTCCAAATACTCCTTTTGAAGTACCCGATGGTGATCTACCCCTAAACGGTGAAAGAAACCCACTTATTGACGGAAAATTTGATGAATATCCAGCAAAATGGACAGGGAATGGTTCACGGAAAGCTAAACCAGACCGCAACGATTGGTATGAAACCGTGAAAGTTAATTACGGAATTCGTCCAGATGGATCTAAGGATTTTCCGGAACTTCCAGTAGGTTTTGAAACCAAATCATACCAAGAACATTTTACTTTTTGGTCTTCCAAAAGCGTGCCTAATTCTTGGATAAAATTCCGAGATATTGCCTTGTATTGGACTGCCAAAGGCGTGGATGGTTTCCGATACGATATGGCCGAAATGGTGCCGTATGAATTTTGGAGTTATTTGAATTCATCGATTAAAATGAAAAATCCAGACGCTTTCTTATTGGCGGAAGTCTACAACCCGAATGAATATCGAAATTATATTCGTCTTGGAAAAATGGATTATTTGTATGACAAAGTTGAAACTTATGATAAATTGAAAGAAGTAATTCAAGGAAAATCATTGCCTGATGGACTTTCGGATATTCAAAACCGAATGGCCGACATTGAGCATCATATGTTACATTTCTTGGACAATCACGATGAACAAAGATTGGCAAGTGACGAATTTGCCGGTACGGCCGAAAACGGAAAACCATTAATGGTAGTTTCGACAACGATAAGTACTTCGCCAACGATGGTATATTTTGGTCAAGAAGTAGGAGAAGCTGGAAATGAAGATGGTGGTTTCGGGACAAGTTCCAGAACTTCTATTTTTGATTATGTGGGGGTTCCCAATCACCAACGTTGGATGAACGGGGGGGGATTTGATGGAGGTCAACTTTCACTTGAGGAGAGAGACTTGCGTGATTTCTATAAAAGATTGTTGAATTTTTCTATCAACAGTCCAGCCTTGATGGGGAAATTTCAAGAAATTCAAACCATTAATCGTCAATCGACTGAGGGATATGATCCTGGAATTTATACTTATACGCGATGGTCGGACTTTCAAAAGTTGATTATTGTGACTAATTTTTCTTGGCTAACAACCAGTAATTTCGAATTGAAAATACCTGCAGATATTATTCGAAAATGGAATTTGAAAGATGGAACTTATACGATTACAGACCAATTGTATCAAAAAAGTAGCGTGCAATTGCGAGTGGAAAACGGAGAAGGAAAAGCTAAAATTAGTATTGCTCCATCGGAATCGTTTATTTATCAGTTGTAAAATAATGTATATAAAAAAAAGCAGGTGTAGTTTTGATATTACACCTGCTTTTTCATTTTATATAAATTACTTCTTCAGAGCTTCTTCATAATTTTCGCTCACCTTGTTCCAGTCAATCACATTGAAAAAAGCATCAACATAATTTTTTCTTTTGTATTGGTAATCCAGGTAATAAGCGTGTTCCCAAAGGTCTAATGCCAGAATTGGTTTTCCAGGAACAAGGGCATTTCGCATCAACGGATTGTCTTGATTTTGGGTACTTGTAATTTGAAGGTTTCCAGATCTATCCACGATTAACCAAACCCAAGAAGAACCAAATTGCTTGGCAGCTTCATCTTTGAAAGCAGTGGTAAATTCATCAAATGAACCAAATTTTTTGGTAATGGCTGCAGCCAAAGTGTCTTTAGGTTGTCCTTCTGATTTTGAGCCCATACATTTAAAATAGAGGGAATGATTATAATAGCCTCCCGCATTATTCTTGATTTCGGGAACACTTGGGTCAAGTTTGGCTAGCACTTCTTCAATCGTTAGATTTTCTAATGGAGTTCCTGCAATGGCTTTGTTGAGGTTGTTGGTGTAGGTCAAATAATGTTTGGAGTAATGCATTTCTATAGTCAATGCGGCTATGCTGGGTGCCAAAGCATCATAACTATAAGGTAGTTTTTCCAATTGGAATGAACCTTCGTCTGCCTTTACATCGTCCGGCATTCCCATCATCACTCTTTCTTGTGCAGTAGGAAGGGGAACTTCGACAACTTCGGTATATTTCTTTTTGTTACAGGAAAGTAAAACGGTTGCCAAGAGTAAATTCAATACTAGAATACGAATGTTTTTCATGACGACAATTATTTTTTTATTAAGGAATTTATAATTTCTATGTATTGTTCTTTTGCTTCTTCAATGGATAAATGACTGATTTGAATCCAGGCATTGGTTTTGAATGCATTTCTCAAATCAAAATTATCCGAAAGATTATAATTTAACGTTCCAAAGGTTGCCTGTTTGTAAAAGGCGTATAGTCTTAGCTGGACATCTTGAGGCAATGATGCCTGTGTCATCTGTGAAGCTATTTCTACGGCTTCTTCAAATCGTTTATTTAAATCTTTTTTGTTCATTAAGATTTTGAGGCAATAATGGTTTTACCACCAACTGCTTTTTGGTTAAGTACAACATTAATAGGTGTTCCAAGAGGTAAAAACACATCAACTCTAGAACCAAATTTTATAAAACCAGCATCTTCGCATTGAACTACTTGCGTTCCTTCTTTTGCATAATTGACAATTCTTCTTGCCAAAGCTCCTGCAATTTGACGGTAAAGCACCTCGCCAAAAGTCTTGTTTTCGATAACTATGGTCGTTCTTTCGTTTTCCTCACTTGCTTTTGGATGCCAAGCCACCAAGAATTTTCCGGGATGGTATTTGCTGAATTTTACAAGACCACTAAGTCCATAACGCGTTACGTGAACGTTTATTGGCGACATAAATATAGAAACTTGAATGCGTTTTTCTTTAAAATATTCGCCCTCATAAACCTCTTCAATTACAACTACTTTTCCATCTACTGGAGACAAAATTTGATTTTCATTGAGAATATAGTTGCGTTTTGGATTTCTGAAAAATTGTAAAATGATAATCAACAACACAAATGTTGCTATTTGAATTGTTTTTTGAATCCAATAAGTGTCAATGAATTTATCAGACAATAAAAGCACGACAGCTGTGAAAACAGTGCCTAGTAAAATAGATTGAGCTCCTTCTTTATGAAACATAGTTTAGAATTTGGTAAAATAAAAATATTATTGGTGCTACAAATATAACACTATCTAGTCGATCTAGTATGCCTCCGTGGCCAGGCATGAAAGATCCGCTGTCTTTTACACCAGCAATACGTTTGAATTTGGATTCGATTAAATCTCCTACTGTGCCCGCAATCCCAACAATAACTGCGATTGAAGTCCAGATTAAGATAGATTTTTCGCTGAATTCAGGTTTAGCCTTTATATAGTATTTTGATATTAAATAACCAGCCAAAACGGCAAAAACGATCCCGCCAAAGAACCCTTCTATGGTTTTTTTTGGTGATATTTTTTCGAATAATTTGTTTTTGCCTATAGATTTTCCCACTATATAAGCAAAGGTGTCGTTTGTCCAAATCAAGATAAACAATCCAATTATGATTTTAGGATTGTAATCATTTATTCCAAATGATATTTTGGTAATAAATACAAATGGCAGAATGATATACCCCAATAAATACAAATATTTTGACGAGGTACTTATTTTTTGAATGTTGTCATAAAACAAGAAAAGAATGCATTTTAGGGAAACTACCATTGCGATAACCAATAAAACGAGGTCTAATTGTTGAATGTTTATGGCTATTTCTATATCAGTATTGAACACCTGATTGATAGTGTTAGTGGTGATTTTATTGTAATGGCTTACTAATGTTACAGTAGTATATAAAACGATTCCGAAAAGGATGGGAAATGTTTTATGTACTTGAATTAAATTGCAAAATTCATAAATTGCAATTATTAGAAATATTCCAAACAAGATAAAAAAACTTTCAGTCGAAAACAGTATTGAAGCCAGTAATGAAATTACATAAACAGCACCCGATAATGTTCTCTTGAGTGTTTCATTCATATTAAAGGTCTTCTAAAAGCAATAAATATAGGTTTTTTGCCGTACTTCCGTATTGAGTAAAATCTTCTTCAGCCGCCTTTTCGAAATATTTTATAGTAGTAATATTTGTAGGATAATCTTTTACGTATTTCTTTTTAATGACACTAAGTCCATCACTTTTAGTTCCAATGATTTGGCTCGTGGTGGCAATAATGACAATATTTGCTGGTAATTCGTTTGGTTTGCGTTGCTTGATTTGTTTAGAGGAAAACAAGATGGAACCCTCGTCTGCAATCAAATTTTCGCAACCTGCCAAAAGGAAAGTTGCATTTGTGGGTTTGTCAAAAGCAATTTTATTTTCTTCTAGTAAATTAAAAAGTTCGGGTTCATAGCACAATGCTTCGCTTTCGAACCAATCGTTTTCTTCGAGAATGTGTTCTAAGTGATCTTTGACTTCAGTTTCGTTTTCGCAATATAGAAATTTACCTCCATTTTTTTTGAAATTGTAGACAAATTGCTCTTCTATAGGCGCATCGTTTTCTGGTGAGAATTTGCTGTACTCATTATCTTTATCTTCCTCAGAAGCCGGGTTATTTGAACCAAAAAATTTTCTAAAAAGACTCATATTTTTTTATGCTACTTAAAATATTATTTGTAAACGTCCAAAGATAAAAAAATCTTAATTCAAAAGTGGATTTTGAATTAAGATTTTAAAATAATATATGATTTTGGGTATTAAGAGACTACTTCTTCAAGATTAGAGTCAAATGTTCTTTTTCCAAAAATGGTTTCCAAGTCGTCTTTGAAGATGACCTCTTTTTCTATCAGGATATCGGCTAATTGATTCAATTTGTCTTTGTTAGCTTCCAATATTTGGATGGCTCTTTGGTACTGACTTTCTATTAATAACGAAATTTCGGTGTCAATTACTTTGGCAGTTTCATCAGAGTAAGGTTTTGAAAAACTGTATTCGCTTTGTCCTGTTGAATCATAATAAGTAACATTTCCTATTTTATCATTCAAACCATAAATGGTTACCATAGCGCGAGCTTGGCGGGTCACTTTTTCTAAATCGCTAAGAGCGCCAGTCGAAATTCTGTCGAAAGTTACTTTTTCGGCAGCTCTTCCACCCATTGTGGCACACATTTCGTCCAGCATTTGGTCGGTTCTCACGATTTGTCTTTCTTCAGGAAGATACCATGCAGCTCCTAAACTTTGTCCACGAGGAACAATGGTTACTTTTATAAGTGGTGCAGCGTGTTCCAGCATCCAGCTTACTGTTGCGTGACCAGCTTCGTGAATCGCAATGGCCTTCTTCTCTTCGGGAGTGATTATTTTGTTTTTCTTTTCCAAACCACCAATAATTCTATCGACAGCATCCAAGAAATCTTGCTTGTCCACTGCCGTTTTGTTGTTTCTGGCAGCAATTAAAGCTGCTTCGTTACATACATTGGCAATATCGGCACCAGAGAAACCTGGAGTTTGTTTGGCAAGAAAGTCAAGATCAAGACCTTCTACTTTTTTTAATGGCGCAAGGTGTACTTGGAATATTTCGGCACGTTCGCGAATGTCCGGCAAGTCCACAAAAATTTGTCTGTCAAAACGACCCGCACGCATCAAAGCTTTGTCTAAAACATCGGCTCTGTTGGTAGCCGCCAAAACAATTACGTTCGAATTGGTTCCAAAACCATCCATTTCGGTAAGCAATTGGTTCAAGGTGTTTTCGCGTTCATCGTTTCCACCCGACATATTGTTTTTTCCTCTGGCTCTACCCACGGCATCAATTTCATCAATAAAGATGATAGCTGGAGATTTTTCTTTGGCTTGTTTGAATAAATCACGTACTCTTGAGGCACCAACTCCAACAAACATTTCCACGAAATCAGAACCTGACAGGGAGAAGAATGGAACTTGGGCTTCGCCAGCAACGGCTTTTGCCAATAATGTTTTACCTGTTCCAGGAGGGCCAACGAGCAAAGCCCCTTTCGGAATTTTACCTCCAAGGTTGGTGTATTTTTCAGGATTTTTCAAGAATTCTACGATTTCCTGAATTTCTTCTTTCGCACCTTCTAAACCTGCAACATCTTTAAACGAAGTTTTAATATCTGTTTTTTCGTCAAAAAGTTTGGCTTTCGATTTTCCGATATTGAAAATCTGTCCGCCACCACCTCCAGCACCTCCAGACATTCTTCGCATAATAAATATCCATACACCAATAATGATGATAATTGGTAATAAGCTTATGATTATATCGCTCCAATTGTTTTTTGGCAAGAAATTAAAATCTTTTAATTTTCCTGTGGCAACCGCTTTTTCTAGTTTGGTTTGAAATAATTGGTCATTACCAATTATAAAAGTGTAATGAGGTCCTTTATTTGGATTGTTAAAAACATCTTTCGCTACTTTTTTATTAGCAGACTCTTTTAGAGCTGCGGGAGTAAGGAATACTTCAGCTTCCGCTTTATTGTAAACTATTACTTTTTCAATTTCACCTTTTTCTAGATATGCATTAAAACTAGAAGAGGTTAATTGTGCCGGTTCTTGAAAACTAGATCCGCCAGTAATATAACTTATGAACAAGAAAATCAATAGTATTGCTGTATAAACTAACCAAGGACTTACTTTAAATTTGTTTGAATTCGGATTATTATCTTTAGCCATTACAATATCTTTCTTTAGTATTTATTTTGGATTGTGGTAATTTTAGCATCACCCCAAAGACTTTCAATGTTGTAGTATTCGCGAATGTGTTTTTGGAAAACATGTACAACGATGTTTACATAGTCCATAAGAACCCATTCCGCATTATCGGTTCCTTCAACATGCCAAGGCTTGTCTTTTAATTCTTTTGAAACTGTTTTTTGGATGGAGTTAACTATGGCGTTAACCTGAGTGTTTGAATTTCCGTTGCATACGATAAAATAGTCGCAAACAGCGGTGTCTATTTCTCTTAAGTCAAGAATATCGATGTCATTTCCTTTTACTTCTTCTATTCCCTTGATGATGTTTGCTAGTAGAACATCATTATTTATAGTTTTTTTAGCCATGAATTATTTTTAATATAAGTTTGTAAAGTTACCATTTTTTGTGATTATTTTTGAACCTTAACATAATATTAAATTCTATATCACAAATAATTTCTTATGAAGCTAATCAAACTCGATGCCATAGATTCGACAAATGAATTCCTGAAAGGATTATCGAGTAACCAGACTATTGAAAACTTTACTGTAGTTACTGCCGAAATCCAGACCAAAGGCAAGGGACAAATGGGTGCTGTTTGGGTTTCTGAACCTAGTAAGAATCTAATAATGAGTGTTTTGGTTAGGGATTTTTTGATTAACAATAACCAGATTTTTGATATTAATATTGTGACAGCAGTTTCGGTAATTCAGGCCTTGGAATCTTATAATATTCCTGAATTGAGTATCAAATGGCCAAACGACATTATGTCATACAATAAAAAGATAGGCGGTGTTTTGATTGAAAACAGCATAAAAAGCGATGGCGATATTATTTCTATAGTAGGTTTAGGGTTGAATGTCAATCAAATTGATTTCGAACATTTGCCAAAAGCCTCTTCATTAGCCGCAATTTGCAACACCAGTTTTGATAAAGAAGAAATCCTTTTGAAGATTGTTGAAGAACTCGAACGAAACATCCAATTTTGGAATCAAAACAAGGATTCTTTATGGGAATATTTTACCAGTAGACTTTTTAAAATTGGAATCCCAATGCCATTTGCGGATGGAAATCAACAAAATTTTATGGGAATTATTCAAGGAGTTTCTGCAATTGGTAAACTTCAAATCCTTTTGGAAGATGATTCTATTTCAGAGTTTGATATTAAAGAGGTTCAAATGCTTTATTAAATATTGAAATTTTTATAAAACAAAGAAACCTTTCAGGATAAACTGAAAGGTTTTCTTTGTTTTATTTAAAATGGATTTACAATTTATTCATATTCAAGGCCAATGTTTCGATAAATTTTCCAATAGGACCTTTTATCATCATTCCCATCATAGCATTGAATTCTCCTTGAAAAAGCAATTGAACATTACAAGAATTTTCAGAAACTGTATGAATGTCTGCTTCCAATGTGAAAGGTAATTTATCGCTAGCAGCACCAAGAACTATTTTGTTTGGAGCTACTTTTTCTTTCATTTTTAGTTGAATTTCAGGCATTCCTTTTAGTCCAAAAATAAAAGAATCGCCTCCAATAACTTCAAATTTCGCAATATTTTCAGGCATCAGTTTTTCGAAATTTTGCACATCACTCAACAAATCAAATAATTCTTGTGCTGATTTTTCGACAGTAACTCTGGGGCTTTCTAGGTTCATTTTTGTAATTTTATTTTATTCCGAAAGGGGGTGGGTTGATAGTAGTTGTTTATAAATCAATTTATGCTTCGATGCTCCAAGTTGATGGCTTTGAACTCCAATCTCTCAAGGTTTGTTCTTCTTCCTCGGTAATATATTTTTTGGCAACAGCCAAATTCAATAAATTTTGATAATTACTCAAGGTAAGTAAATCAACATTAGCATTTTTGAAGTTTTCTTGGGCTATATCAAAACCATAAGTAAATATGGCGGCCATACCTTTTATATTGGCTCCAGCGGCACGCAAGGCTTCCACGGCAAGCAAACTACTGTTTCCAGTACTGATTAAATCTTCTACAATTACCACGTTTTGTCCTTTTTGCAAAAAACCTTCCACTTGGTTTTGGCGACCATGTTTTTTAGGTTCTGGTCTTACGTAAACAAACGGTAATCCCATAATTTCGGCAACTAAAATTCCAATTCCAATGGCACCAGTGGCGACTCCAGCAATAACATCTGGTTTTCCAAATTGTTTTTCTATGTGTTTGGAAAATTCATCTCGAACATAATTTCTTATGAGCGGAAATGACAATATTAGTCGGTTATCACAATAAATTGGTGATTGCCATCCCGAAGCCCATGTAAAAGGATTTCTTGGATTCAATTTAATTGCATTTATTTGCAAAAGCAATTCGGCAGTTTTCTCGGCAGTATCTTTATTAAATATCATAATACAAATGTATAAAGTTTTTGTGAACGACAAACCACTTTTTTTGACAAATGAAATCTCCAAAGAGACTAATTTTCAGTTGTTTTTATTAGAAAGTGTTGATATAGAACAACTTATAGTTAAAATATTTCAAAATAAAATTCAGAAAGCCTATCTTTATCATCCTGATGAAAAGGAAATTATGAAAACTTTGAAATCCAAAATTCCTGTTTCCAAAGCGGGAGGAGGATTAGTTTACAACAAAAAAGGAGAAGTTTTGTTTATTTTCAGGGGCGGGAAATGGGATTTACCCAAAGGAGGAACCGAAAAAGGAGAAGACATTGAAGAAACCGCCATGCGGGAAGTGGAAGAAGAAACTGGTGTCGACCAATTAAGAATTACCAAAAAACTCCAAAAAACTTACCATGTTTTCAAGCGAAATGGTGTTTATAAGCTAAAAATCACCCAATGGTTTGAAATGCATTCCGATTTCGAAGGTATTCCCGTTGGACAAATTGACGAAGGTATAGAAAAAGCAGTTTGGCTCAGTCCGAAAGAAATGCCTGATGTTTTGAAAAAATCGTATGAAAATATAAAATTATTATTCGAAGAAGAGAATATTAGTTTGCAGTAGTCAGATTACAGTTTTCAGGTTACAGGATTGTATAGTGAGTTTTAGTTTACTCAATTGATGTTTGGTTTCTGGGCTGAAATCTGCCACAGACCACTGCCAACTTTTTTACTATCTTTGCAAAATGAATAAAAAACACCATTCCAACAATATATTACTCAATTTAGGTATCGAAAACCTAAACGAAATGCAAATCGCTGCCCAAGAAACCATTTTGAGCGACAACAATATTTTGCTTTTATCGCCAACAGGTTCCGGGAAAACTTTGGCTTTCTTGTTGCCAATTTTCGAAATGTTGAAACCCGAAATTCTTTCTGTGCAATGTTTGATTCTGGTTCCATCACGTGAATTAGGACTTCAAATTGAGCAAGTATGGAAAAAAATGGGCACCGATTACAAAGTAAACGTTTGCTATGGCGGGCATTCCATCGAAACTGAAATCAAGAATTTAAGCAATCCGCCAGCAGTTTTAATTGGAACACCGGGAAGAATCGCCGATCATATTGACCGAGGTACTTTTCGTTTGGACAAAATTGAAACTCTGATTCTTGACGAATTCGATAAATCGTTGCAGTTGGGTTTTCACGAGCAAATGTCTTTCATTATTGGAAAACTTTCCAAACTGAACAAACGCGTTTTGGTTTCGGCAACTTCTGATATTGAAATACCAAAATATACCAGAGTGGTCAATCCTACGATTTTGGATTTTATTCCAAATGAAGAAGAAACTAGCAATTTGGCCACGAAAATCGTGATTTCAAAGGAAAAAGATAAAATGGGAAGTTTGTTCAACTTGATTTGTTCTTTGAAATCGCAATCGGCCATCGTGTTTTGCAATCATAGAGATGCTGCAGAACGCATTAGCGACACTTTGAACGAAAAAGGAATTTACGCTACTTATTATCATGGAGGAATGGATCAAGACGAGCGAGAACGTGCTTTAATCCAATTCAGAAACGGAAGCGTGAGCTATTTAATCACAACTGATTTGGCTGCCCGTGGACTCGATATCCCCGAAATGAAGCACGTAATTCATTATCATTTGCCATTGAAGGAAGATGAATTCACGCATAGAAACGGAAGAACGGCTCGTATGCAAGCTTCTGGAACGGCTTATTTGATTGTGAATGATAGCGAGAAAAAGCTGGATTACATCAATTATGACATGGAAGTCTTGAAAGTGGAAAACAGCACGACTTTGCCAAAACCACCCGAATTTCAAACCATCTACATCAGCGGTGGAAAGAAAAACAAATTGAACAAAATTGATGTCGTTGGATTCTTCTCCCAAAAAGGAAAATTGGAAAAAGGCGACTTGGGACTAATCGAAGTGAAGGATTTTATTTCGTTTGCTGCCGTAAAATTCAATAAAGTCAAAGACTTGCTTCACAACATCAAGGATGAAAAAATGAAGGGAAAGAAGTTCAAAATTGAAGTAGCCAGAAAGGTTATCAAGAAAGAAGAGGAGTAATAATCAGTCGCAGTTTACAGTCACAGTATACTGAAAACTGAGACTGCGACTGAAAACTAAATTATATTTTCTTCACGTATTGTGTGATAATAACGATAGTTTGACCATCAACTCGACCTTCAATATATTCGGCGTTTTCGTGGTCTAGTCTGATGTTTCTCACGGCAGTTCCTTGTTTGGCTACCATACTCGACCCTTTTACTTTCAAATCTTTAATCAAGACAACAGAATCTCCAGTTTCCAGAATCACTCCGTTGCTATCACGGTGAATCACTTTGTTCTCATCTTCTTCGCCTTCGCCAGAAGCTTGAGCCCAAGCCAAATCGTCTTCGTCCAAATACATTTGTTCCAACAATTCTTGGTTACCTAAACGACTCAACATTCTCCAAGAAACAACTTGAACTGGAAGATGTTCGCTCCACATACTATCATTCAAGCATCTCCAAAGGTTTACATCCATTTTTTCAGGATTCTCGATTTGGTCGATATGGGTTTTACTGGCCAAAATACTTTCGTCTATTCCACCTTTTCGGGTTGGAAGAATTTGATATACTTTTAAATCTTCGGTAACGCCAGAAAGTTCACATTTTCCACCGCTGCGTTTGATTAATTCTCTTTCTATACTCATTTTTTGTTATGTTATTTTTTTGGCGAAAGTAGGCTATAAATGGAGTTTTTTAATTTTATTTTTTAACTCGTACTGCATCAGGAACCAATAATTCATATTGACCTTTATGTCGAATCACGTCTCTAACGATGCTGGAACTTATAAAGGATGTTTTTGCAGCAGTTAATAAAAACACGGTTTCAATTTTAGACATTCTTCTATTGGCGTGGGCAATGGCTTTTTCGAACTCGAAATCGGCTGGATTTCGTAGGCCACGAAGAATAAAATTGGCATTGATTTTTTTACATAAATCAATCGTCAAGCCTTCATAAGTGATTATAGAAACTTTAGGTTGGTCTTTGAAAGTTTCTTCGAGGAATTGTTTTCTTTCCTCGAGTGAAAACATATATTTTTTCTCGGCGTTGACTCCAATGGCAATTACAATTTCGTCAAACAAAGTAATTCCTCTTCTTATAATATCTTCGTGTCCCAATGTAATGGGGTCAAAAGATCCCGGAAAAATAGCTTTTCTCATTTTAATATTAATTTATTTGTTTTTCAATTCTCGAATCTGGAACAATCCAAAGTAGCGCGATTGCAATATAGAGTAATCCTGAAATCCAAGGTGAAATAAAAGCCAACGGAATTGCTGAAACATAAACTAAGGTTGATATTTTACCTTTGAGGTCTTTTTCAACTGCTTTGTGTAAAATAGACTCGTTGCCTTCTAATTTTATAATTTTATTTTGGAGTATGTTATAAGCAACCGCACACATCAGCAATACAAAACCATAAATACTCATAGGTACTGCCGAAAAATGATGTTCTCCAACCCAACTTGTGGCAAAAGGAATCAAGGACAGCCAAAAAAGTAAAAATAAATTACCCCACAAAATAGAACCATTGATTCTCTTAACTACTTGAAACATATGATGATGGTTGTTCCAATAAATCCCCACGTAGATAAAGCTTAAAACATAACTTAAGAAAACTGGAATTAAATGTAGTAAGGATTCAAAACTATCGTCTTCGGGTGCTTTTATTTCCAATACCATTATGGTGATGATAATGGCCAATACGCCATCGCTAAAGGCTTCGAGTCTGCTTTTGTTCATAGTTTTAATTTATTTAATTTCCAAACAGCAATCTCACGATGCAATTTGAATTTTATGCTCTCTATAAGCTGCGTAGGAAAGACAAGCCCTAATTTGATTTTCGTCAAGTTCTGGAAAACCTTCAATAATTTCATTTATTGTCATTCCGTTGGCTAACCAATTTAAAACGTCAAAAACCGTAATTCTTGTACTGATTATGATTGGTTTGCCAAAGCGTATTTCGGAATTTATTGCGATATATTGTTTGTAATCAATCATAATGATTTTGTTTTTTACAAAGTTAACGAAATAATTATTTATTAGGTTATAATCAATTTGGTAGTATACTTAAACCAAAGGCTAATTTAGATTATACTATTCTCAACGTTTTTATTGCCTCAACCCATTCTTCTTTGGAGCATATCTCACATATGGCAGTTCCAACTTTTTGTTTTTCGGTATGTCCACAAAAAGTACAGGAATAAATGCCGCTGGTTGGAATGGTTTTACTTTTTTTATGGAATAAAGAGGGCAAAATAGGTAATCCGTGTTTTACCTGTTGGTCTTCATAATAAAATACACTGACTTCCCCGGTGGTTTCTAGAAAAGCATTTTTTATCTGGCCTAAATGTTCTATGGATTTGATTCGAAGTTCAGAGAAAAATTCATCTTGTGCCAAGCTTTCTTTTTTGAAAGTAGTCACAGAAAATTTTCCTTCATAGATAATACATTCTGTTTTTCCTTCAATGAATTCTTCGAATTTTTTGCTTTTTCCCGTAAGCCAGGTAACCGAGCGGTATAAAATAATGATGACCAGAAAAACTACTGCCGCAGGTAAAATCCCTACATCTTCATAAAACATAGGGTCTCCCGCCGCAGAGCCTAATGCGATAATGATTACAGTTTCAAAAATAGATAATTGTTTGACGCCGCGTTTTCCTGCTAGTTTTAATGTCAACAATAAAATTATGAACATTACAGTTGAACGAAATATAACTTCTAAAATAAAATTCTCAGGCAAATCATTATAAAATATTCTATTCCATTCAAAAATTTCTTTCATGATTGTTTAGTTTTTAAGGCTTAACTCAATGGCGTTGGTGAACAAATCCTCCAATGAAATTCCTGCTGCTTTGGCTTGCTGCGGAATCAAACTTTCGGTGGTAAGACCTGGGATTGTGTTCATTTCAAGCATATGAGGTTCCCCATTTACAAAGATGAATTCGCTTCTGGAGAAACCTTTCATTTTCAGGACTTCATAAGCACGTTTCGCTGCTTCGCTTACTTTTAGGGTCATTTCTTCGGAGATTCTGGCAGGTGTGATTTCCTGTGATTTTCCTTGGTATTTGGCTTCATAATCGAAAAAGTCGTTTTCTGAAACTATTTCGGTTATCGGCAAAACGATTATTTCTCCTTGGTAATTGATGACACCAACAGAAACTTCGGTTCCGTCCAAGAAACTTTCGATAATGATTTCGTTATCTTCTTGGTAAGCCACTTCAATAGCGATTGGTAATTCGGCTTCGGTTTTTACTTTGGAAATTCCAAAACTTGAACCTGATTTGTTGGGTTTCACGAAACAAGGCAAACCTACGGTTTTCACGATTTCGGCAGTGTTGATGTGTTCGCCTTTGTTCAAATAATAAGAAGTGGCGGTTTTGATGCCGTAAGGTTTTAGGACCGAAAGTAAATCGCGTTTATTGAATGTCAATGCGGCTTGGTAATAATCGCAGGAAGATTGTGGTAGACCGATTAATTCAAAATACGCCTGCATCAATCCATCTTCGCCCGGAGTTCCATGTATGGCATTGAAAACACAGTCGAATGTGATTTTGGTTCCGTTCACCGTAGTTGAAAAATCATTTTTGTCTATTGGGAATTCAGCTTCATTGTTATCGACATAAACCCATTTTTCTTTGAAGATATGGATTCTGAATCCGTTGTATTTGGTTTTGTCAAGAAATTGATAAACAACGTTTCCGCTGATTAAGGATATTTTGTATTCGCTTGAATATCCGCCCATTATGATGGCAATGTTTTTCATTTTATAAGTTTAATAGGTTTAGGTGTTAAATGATTAATCGATTTAACGTATTCTAAACAAAATTAGAATTTTTTTTGGAACGAAATAGCTTTATCTTTGCGACTTATAAAAATAAATTTATGAGCTTACGTAAGTATCTTACCAGTCGTGTTTTTTTTGCACAAGCATTAGCTGCACTTGTCATTCTTGCCGTTTTGAGTTATTTGTTCATGCATTGGTTGACTTTTACTACCGATCACGGTCACGAAATTACCGTACCTAATTTGGCCAAATTGACAGAGGAACAAGTGGAAGAAAAATTGGATGAGTTGGACTTGGATTACGTGCTTTTGGACAGTGTGGATTACAACAGCGATTATCCAAAATACAGCGTGGTGGAGCAAGATCCTTTACCGGGTGCCAAAGTAAAAGAAGGTAGAAAAGTGTATATAAAAATAAATGCTTCCGGGTTTTCGTCTGTGCGAATTCCTGATTTGATTGACAAAACCTATCGTGAAGCGGTACCAACATTAAAAGCCTTGGGGCTTGAAGAAGGAACCATTACGTATATTCCGAATCTTGGAAAAGACATGGTGCTGGAAATGCGTTACAAAGGAAGAAATGTTAAAGCAGGCGACCGAGTTTTGAAAGCTTCCAAAATTGATTTGGTGTTAGGCGACGGAAAAGAAAGTTATGTAGAAGAAGTGGACTCTACAGCCACACCACCAATTGAGGAATTACCGAATGAACAATAATATTGATACTACCGAGGATTTAGAAGACGAATTATTTGAACATTATCGATTTGACGTTCCTAAAGGACAGGAGTTTTTGAGGATTGACAAGTATTTGATGAATATGATTCCGAATGCGACTCGGAACAAAATCCAAAATGCTGCAACTGCCGGCGATATTTATGTGAATGATATTCCCGTAAAATCGAATTATAAAGTAAAACCTTTGGACGTGATACGCATTATGTTGTCGCATCCGCCGTTTGAAAACAGGGTAGATCCTGAAAATATTCCATTGAATATTGTCTATGAAGATGATGCACTTTTGCTGGTAAACAAACCGCCAGATTTTGTGGTTCATCCAGGTCACGGTAATTATACGGGAACCTTGGTGAATGCCTTGGCGTATCATTTCGAGAATTTGCCAATGAACAGCAGCGAACGTCCGGGATTGGTTCACCGAATTGACAAAGACACTTCGGGACTTTTGGTTATTGCCAAAACGGAAGCAGCTATGACGCATCTTGCCAAGCAGTTTGAAGCCAAAACTACCGAAAGAGAATACATCGCTTTAGTTTGGGGAAATGTGGTGGAAGAGGAAGGAACGATTGAAGGCAACATTGCCCGTCACGTAAAAGACCGTATGCAAATGGCGGTTTTTGCCGATCCCGAAATTGGAAAACCGGCCGTAACACATTACAAAGTTTTGGAACGTTTTGGTTACGTGACTTTGGTTTCCTGTATTTTGGAAACAGGAAGAACGCACCAGATTCGCGTTCACATGAAACACATTGGGCATCCACTTTTCAATGACGAGCGTTATGGCGGTCATTTGATTTTGAAAGGAACCACGTTTACCAAATACAAACAATTCATAGAAAACTGTTTCAAGGCTTTGCCACGTCAGGCTTTGCACGCCAAAACACTTGGATTTGTTCATCCGAACACGGGAGAATATATGCGTTTTGATACTGAATTGCCGCAAGATTTTCAGGATTGTATCGAAAAATGGAGAGGCTATTCGAAAACACACGCTAACGAAGAGGAGTAAAGATTGGGACGCCGATTACGCTGATTTTGGCGGATAAAAACGGATTTTTTTCGGTGTTGTTTTGAAAATATAAAATGATAAAGCCCCAATTTGGGGCTTTTTTGTGTTTAACAGTCTTTTGGTTGTTCCGAAAACATTTTGTCCATTCGGATTTGCATTTCTTCTTGGGAAACGTCTTCAATGTGGGTTGCTATCATCCATTTATAACCAAAAGGGTCAAGGACTTGCCCGGTCCGGTCTCCATAAAATTCGTCTTTTACAGGCATAATTACGGTAGCTCCGGCATCGATTGCTTTTTGGAATACTTGGTCAACATCTGCAACATACAAACCAATGGTTACTGGATTACCGCCTAATGTTTCAGGACTTTTGGTTCCCCAATCTGGGTTTTCGTCAGCCATCATTAATAATGAACCTTCTATTTCTAGTTCTGCGTGGGCTATTTTACCATCAGGCATTAACAAACGCAATTTTTCGATTGCTCCAAATGCTTTTTTGTAAAATGCAATGGCATCGCTGCAGCCTTTAATGTTGATGTAAGGATTAAGCGAGTTGGCTCCTGGATAAATGTGTGATTTTGCCATAACTTTAAGTATTTAATTTATGAGTAAGGTTAATAACGTAAAGGTTGCCTTAAATAGTGTTTTGTAGTGCTTAAATTTAAGGAATTGATTTTGTTAGGATTAGTATGGGCAGGATAGTTTTTATTAGCTAGGATTTTGTGAAAACTTTATTTTTTATAATAATCAATTTCGTTTCTCATTAACAGTTCAATCTCTTGCCATAATTTTGTCATTTTTTCACTTCTCTCTATTTGCCCAATACTTTGTAATTCGGTTACATTTTGTTCTAAACTATTAGAACCAGACATTCTGTTTAATACAGATTGAAAGTCCTCTGTAAAATCGTTTACAATACTTTTATATTCATTAATTTTGGGAAGTAATTTATCACTTGCTACTAATTTTAATTTATTTAATTCTTGATTAATAATCATCATTGGTTGTAAGGATCTTTTAGTTGTCTCGAGTAAGTCAGCGTTAAATTTTAGTAAAGCATTATTAATTCGGTTTTCATCTCCAGTCACTATTTCGGACATAAATTCATTACCAATTCCATATATCATTTTTGGGTCATTTCTCATACTCAAACTCATTTCGTCCATTTGATTCATAAAGTTTGAATAAACATCAAATCTTTTTTCAATTGCCGTGTCTGATTTTTGATACTTTCTGTTTAAACGAAATTGGACTATCCCCCAAATCCAACCTAATAGCCCCAATCCTATTATTAAGTAATCTTTTGTTTCCATTTTTTTTTATGTTACTTAAACACTCGTATTTAAGTTATAAAGTTGTTGAATTTATTTATTATTAGATTGCTTAGTTAAAAACTCAATCTTAATCCCCCCAAATATACCAAAATAAACAAGGCGAAATTTACCTACAACATCTTCTCAAAACAAACGCTATTCTCCACACCTTCATACTTCCCGAAATTAGGAATTATGATGTAGCGATTCTTTTTATAAAGTACTATTGCTTCGGGTTGGTTTTTGCCTGTTTCTAGAATACATTTTTTGATGCTCAACTCTCTACACCAAATTTCCAATGCAGCCAGAATTGTCGAGGCTATTCCTTGTCTTCGTTTGTGTAGCGGAACAAACATTCGTTTGACTTCCATAGTGTCGTGCGAGTAAGCTCTTAACGCACCGCAACCAATGGGTTCGTTTTGGTCGAAAGCCATAACGACATAATTTAGGGTGTTGGTTTTATTTAATGCGGCATAAAATGAATGTTCTTCGCCGTCACGTTCCTGTAATTCAAGATCCAATAATTTTACCAATTCTTGAAAATCAATGTCGTCAGAATTTGTTCTTTTGATGGTAATCATATTGGGTGATTTGAGGTTGTTATTTGGCAATATACTTTGAACCCTGTACAATTCCCCTGCGTTCGATTTCTTTCTCGATATAGGTTTGAATCTGGGTTTTTTTCAAGCCCCAATTGGGTGCAATCAGCAAATTCCAATCGGAGATTCCAAACAAACGCTGGATGACAATATCGGGACGCAACAGCGGAATCAATTCACAAAGTAAGTCGGTGTATTCTTCCAAAGTGAAGAGTTTGAAAGGATTTCTCTTGTATTTAACTCCCATAATCGAGCCTTCGACGATGTGCAAATGGTGGAATTTCACGAACTTGATCTGTGGAAAACGGTTGATTTCGTGAATGTAATTCAGCATCATTTCCCGAGTTTCCCAAGGAAAACCAAAAATGGTGTGGACGCATAAATCGAGAGGGCTGCCTTTCAACAATTCCACTGCGGCGACAAATTCGGCGTGGCTGCAACCTCGGTTGATTTGCTCCAAGGTTTCGTCATAAATCGATTCCATTCCCATTTCCAAATCAACGTCAAATCTATCGCAATAGCTTTCCAGCAAAGCCACTTTTTCGGCATCGATGCAATCCGGTCGCGTGCCAACGGAAAAACCGACCACATCCTCGGTATTGATGGACAAAGCTTCGTCGTACATTGTTTTCAAAAGGGAAACAGGCGCATAGGTATTGGAATTCGGCTGAAAATAAACAATGAATTTATCGGCTTTATAGTGGTTTTTGGCACGTTCCATTCCGTCCTTCAACTGCGATTGCATTGTCAAGGATGTTCTGGAAATTTCCGGCGTGAACGAATCGACATTGCAATAGGTGCAACCGCCGAAGCCTTTGCTTCCGTCTCGGTTGGGACAGGAAAAACCTCCATCGACAATGACTTTGTAAACGCGTTGTCCGTTGTATTTTTCACGCAAGTGTGCGCCGTAATTGTTGTATCCCTTGGCTTCTGAATGGGGTGTTGTCTTCATTCTTCAAAAATACGAAATCCGATTTATTGAACGTGATTAGATGGATGCTTTATTTTGCCAATCGAACCGGTTTCCATTGGAATCAATTCAAAAACCGAAGTGGGTTTCAGTCTGGGTTCCATTCGATGCGAAACATAAATAATCGTCATGTTGGTTTCTTGAAGCAGGAGGTTGATGAGGTCGGTAACCAAAACGGAATTGTTGTCGTCGAGACCTTCGAGAGGTTCATCCAAAATAATCAAGGGCGGATGTTTTAGAACGGCACGAACAATCAAAATAACTCTTTGTTGCCCCAAAGACAATTGAAGGAACGATTTGTTTTTCAAAGCGCTCATCCCGATGACTTCCAGCCATTGTGCGGCAATTTGTTTTTGTAAAATGGTGGGTTGGATGTACAATCCGATAGAATCGAAAAATCCAGACAGAATCATTTGTTCCAAAGTATCGTTGCGTTTGAATAAATGCGTCATCGAAGTCGAGAAAATCCCGATGTTTTTCTTGATGTCCCAAACGCTTTCGCCACTTCCTTTTTTACGTCCAAAAAGATACAATTCTTGTCCGTAACCTTTGGGGTTTTCTCCCGTAATCATGGATAAAATCGTGCTTTTTCCAGAACCGTTGGGGCCAACAAGTTGCCAAAATTCCCCTTGTTTGATCGTCCAAAAAATGGAATCTATAATGGGGTTTTCGTTGTAGCTTACCGAAATGCCATCCATTTTCACGAGGATGTCGCTGTTGCGTTCAAAGGAATGCAAAGGTTTTGGAATTTGGCTGGTATGTGTTTTTTGGAAATTATTTACCGAAATATCGATGGGTTTTATTGTAAAAGAATCATCGGTTATCTGCGCCTTGTTTTCAATGAAAGAAAGTAAATCTTCCGAGCGGTTGACCAATTGGATGAAACCCAAAGTTTTCGATAATTGTTTCAAAGAATCCGCCAATGTTTTTCGGGAAGTTTGATCCAAATGGTCGAAAGGATTGTCCAAAATAATGTAATCTGGATTTTGGTTCAGGCAATATTTCATGTATTCCTTTTTTTGTTCGCCCGCCGAGAAACTGCGCAATTTTCGGTTGGAAGCAGCTTCAAGAGTGTCGTATTGCTCTTCTCTTTCTATAAATTGTTGAATGGCAATATCCGAAAAAAGAATGCCTTTCAAGTTGTTGTAAACGGCCAATTCGCCAGTGCTGTTCCCGGAAAGCAAGGTTTTAATCAATTGATTTTTATTGACAAAATCAGATAAAAGGAGATTCCAATGGGGTTTGTTGTTCATTGTAAAAGGGATGACTTATATGTAGAAATAATGCTTTTTTGAATTGATTGATTGATTGATTGATTGATTGATTTTGCTTTGATGTTCCGTTAGGAACTAAATATTGGTAGCAAAAAGTTTGGGTTGTTTATTTTGTCCCGTTAGGGACTACACGTTTGCCCAGAATTGTATAGTCCCTGACGGGACAAATCCCAAATACAAATATATTGCTACCGATATGAAATCCCTACGGGATATGATTTTTAAACTAAATCTTTGAAAATAAATTTTTCATCATAATCAATTTCAAATTTATCAAGGAATTCAATATATTCTTCTCTAAAGGTTCTTTTTTTATGATGAATTTCTTGATTTTGGATATATTCAATTACTGTGTTAAGTTGTGATTTGCTATAGGAAAATGCTCCATACCCTTCTTGCCATTCAAAATGTCCGTTAGTCAATTTGTTTTCATTTATCCATAAAGAAGAACCTTGTTTGACATCTTTCATTAAATCCGAAATAGATTGTGACGGTCTAATTCCAATTAAAATATGAATGTGATCCGGCATTCCATTAATTGCCAAAAGTTTATGATTATTGTTTTGAACTATTCCCGTTATGTATTTGTATAAATTATCTTTCCAATGATTTTGAATAATTCCATTTCTAAATTTCACCGCGAAAACAAAATGAATATGGATTTGAGTATAAGTGTTTGCCATAATTTGTATAGTCCCTGACGGGGCAGCTTGGTGTGGTTAATAGTCTTTCTACCAATATTTAGTTCCTAACGGAACAAATGGATTTTTGTAAAACTATAAATAATTTGGGTAAATGAGTGAAACCAATGTTGTTTTTTGATTGTAAATTTTAGTGATTATTTTATCCCGTAGGGATTATATACTGGTAGAACAAAAAGATTCGATTTTATTTTGTCCCGTTAGGGACTACACATTTGTCCAAAATTGTATAGTCCCTAACGGGACAATTGCACTAGATACTAAAATATTTCTACCAATATTTAATCCCTACGAGATATTTTGAAAATAGAATCAAATTATAATAAAATCTTTCCTAATTTTCGTTTTCGGTTTTTCAATTTGTACTTTTGAACCTTTCAAACCAGAGTCACCAATTATGAAAATCGTTATATCGCCAGCCAAATCGTTAAACTTCGAAAAAGTATTGCCAACCGCAAAACATTCAGAACCGCATTTTCTAAAAGAGTCTCGCCAAGTTCACAAAGTTTTGAAGCAAAAATCTCCCAAAGACCTTTCGGAATTAATGGATATTTCGGATAAACTGGCTGATTTAAATTGGCAACGCAACAAGGAATGGAAAACGCCTTTTACTCCCGAAAATTCTCGTCCCGCCGTTTTTACATTCGATGGCGATGTTTACACGGGTTTGGATGCCTATTCGATTCCAATGGAAAAACTGGACGTTTTGCAAGAGCGTTTGCGAATCTTGTCGGGTTTGTACGGACTCTTGAAACCATTGGATTTGATGCAAGCTTACAGATTGGAAATGGGAACCAAATTACCCATTGGCGAAAGCAAAAATCTGTATGAATTTTGGAAACCCATAATTGCCAAAGCATTAAACAAGGAACTTAAAAAAGGGGAGTTGTTTGTGAATTTGGCAAGTAACGAATATTTCTCGGCTGTGGATGTCAAAGCATTGAAAGTTCCTGTAATCACACCAGAATTCAAAGATTACAAAGATGGTAAGCTAAAGATAATCAGTTTTTTTGCCAAGAAAGCGAGAGGTTTGATGGTGCGTTACATCATTGACACCAATGCTGAAACAGTTGACGATTTGAAAGGTTTCAACTATGAAGGCTATCAATTTGACTCCAATTTATCGAAAGGAAATCATTTGGTTTTTACGAGATAGATTCCAGCTAGCAAATTTCAGATTTCAGATCGAGAATATTAAACTTATATGTAGCAAAAAAACGAAAATGTCTTGATTTCTCATTACGTTTTCGTTTTTTTGCTACCTGCTACCTGCTACCTGCTACCTGCTACCTGCATTCTAATGCATCGCATCAGCAGGATCAATTTTGTTTTTTCCTTTTTTAATCATAAGAATGAAAGGAATACAAAGCAAAAACAGGATTCCTAAATACATAAAAATATCCATATACGTCAATACAGAGCTTTGCACCATAACTTTAAACTCAATGGCTTTATAGGCTTTTGCCAAAGCTTCGTTGAAACTAAATCCTTTAGCCATAAATCCTTGTTGCATTCTTTGTACCGTTTGTTGCACTTGAAAAGAAGTTTGATCCAAATGTGAAATCAAATTCACACGATGTTGCTGATTGAATATTGCCATAAAAGTCGTGATAATGGCAATTCCAAACGAACCTCCCAATTGTCGCATCATACCTGTAAAAGCAGCACCTTCGCCAATATGTTTCCCTTTGAGTGTAGACAAGGACAATGTTGTTATAGGTACAAATAGCAATCCTAATCCAACACCTCTCAAAATCAATGGCCAAAACATTTGATCGGCACTGGTGTCCGGCGTGATGATGTTGTGCATCCAAAAAGTAAAAAAGAAAAAGATCAAGAATCCCACTGCTACCATATAGGACTGAGGTACGCCTCTTTGAATCATTTTTCCAATAAAAGGCATCATAATTCCAGTTGTAATTGAACTCGGAATCAATAATAAACCAGCATCAGTGGCACTCCAACCCAAAACCGATTGTGTGTAAATAGGTACAATAAAAGTCGATCCGTACAATCCAAATCCCATAATGAAACTCATAATGGTTCCAACTCTTAAATTAGTGTCTTTTAGTACTTTTAAGTTGACAATTGGATGCTTATAAGTGAGTTCTCTTTGTATGAAAAGCAATAAACCGAATACCGAAAACACACTTAAAGTCGTAATTAAGCTATCGCTAAACCAGTCGTCTTGTTGTCCGTGTTCCAAGACAAATTGCAAAGAACCGATGAAAGAAGCCAAAAAAACTATTCCCCACCAATCAACTTGATTGGCTTTGAGTTTGTCGCCATATTTTGGACTTTTAACAAACATCATCGTAAGAATCGCTGCAATAATTCCAATTGGAATGTTGATGTAAAATATATAAGGCCAAGAAAAATGATCCACGATATAACCTCCCAAAGGTGGCCCAAGCGTTGGTCCTACAATAACTCCCATTCCGTAAATGGCCTGTGCCATTCCTCTTTTGGCTGCGGGATAACTTTCGGTAATGATGGTTTGTGCTGTTACTAGTAAAGCTCCTCCGCCAAGTCCTTGAATAAATCTGAAGGCAACGAGTTCCCAAATATTATCTGCGTTACCACATAAAAAAGAGGCCACAGTAAATATAATAATGGAGGCGGCAAAATAATTACGTCGTCCAAATTGTTGCGAAAGCCAACTCGTCATCGGAATCACGATTACGTTCGCAATGGCATAAGCGGTAATTACCCAGGCAATATCCGTAAGCGTGGCGCCAAGACTACCTCGCATATTGTTCAAAGCCACGTTTACAATCGTGGTATCCACAATTTCCAGCAAGGCACAAAGGACGGCAGTTATGGTAATAATAACCCTCCTAAAACCATACTCTACTAAATCATCTTCTGCTCCTGTTTGTACCATTTTGCATTAAGTATAAATTGTAATTTCTTAAAAAAAAATGGTCGTGTTAATTCAAATGAACATCTACATCCACATTCATTCCCGGACGTAGTAATTTTATTTTTTCGGCATCGTTAGACGTATTCAAGCTTATTTTTACAGGCAATCTTTGAATCGTTTTTACGAAGTTTCCTGTCGCATTATCTGGAGGTAACAAAGAGAATTTAGATCCTGTTGCAGGAGAAAAGGAGGTAATTGTTCCTTCAAAATCATAATGAGGATAAGCATCTACTTTTAGCGTTACGTGTTGTCCAATAATCATTTTGTTCAATTGCGTTTCCTTGAAATTAGCAATTACCCATGCTGTGGAGTTGTTGATGATGTAAAACAAAGATTGTCCTGGTTGCACCAATTGTCCCGGTTGGATGTCAATTTTCGAAACTTGTCCATCAATCGCTGCCGTGATAACAGTGTAAGATAAATTCAGTTTTGCGGAATCAAGTTGGGCTTTGGCTCTTTTGATATTGGCAGCAGCCACTTCTGTTTGTTTGTTCGAAACATTCGATTTTGCTACTATGGCTGATTTTTGATAAGAGCTTGCTTTTTGTTGTTGTTGCAAAATACGAACCTGATTTTCAGCTTCTTGTTTGGCTGTCAATGCTTGTTCGTATTGTTGTTTGGTAATGGTGTGATTTTTATACAAATTATTGTATCTGTTGTAATCATTGGTTACTTGATTTAACCTGATTTTTGCCGATTCAATATTTCCACCTGCTGATTGCACGTTGGCATCAGAAACTGAAATACTTGCCATAGCGCTTCCAATATCTGCTTTGGCTACTTCATAACTTCCTTCGGCTCCTGCCAATGCTGCGTTTGCATCTTCAATTTTTAATTGATAATCGCGAGTGTCGATGGTAAATAGAGTATCGCCTTTCTTTACGAAATCATTGTCCTTGATGTACACTTTGCTCACATATCCAGAAACTTTGGGAATTATTGGATTCATATTTTTCTCGATTTGAGCGTCATCGGTATGTTCGTGAGATAAAGAATGCAGGTATTTATATGTTCCATAAGTACCACCCACTAGGATTAATACGGCAAATATGATGATGAATTTTTTATTGGTTTTTTTCTTTTCCATAAGAAGTGTTGATTATATTAGTTTTTTGTCCCGATAGCTATCGGGAGATTGAAAGTTTGTGATAATTGTCCTGTCGTCGAAAGTAATTCGTAATATTTTTGAATGATGGTTGCTTTTGATAACGCTGTATTTATTTTTGCAGAAAGATTTTCAACATCTGCATCTACTAAATCATTAGTGTCCGATAAACCATTGTCAAATTTATCTTTTACAATTCGGTAGTTTTCAGAAGTTTGTTGAACAGCTTCGTTATAAACTATATTTTGGTTGATGGCTAAATCATAATCTTCAATGGCTTTTTGAACTTCTACTTTAATACGGTCTGTTAGGATAGCTTCGGTATTTTTGACTTCCAATGCTTTGCTTTCTGCTACTTTTACGTGGGCTTTATTTTTTAGAATTCCTCCTAGGTCATACGATACACCAACTCCAAAATTCATGGCATATTTTACGGTAACAATATCTTTTAAATCCAAAGCTGTATAACCGCCTAATAATGAAATCGAAGGATAATAGGCAGCTTTTGCTATTTTGATATTAGCTTCGTTGGCTTTTTGTTGAAAATGAATGGCTTCTAAATCTTTTCTGTTTTCTAATGCTGGTGCATCCGATTTTGGTGTATTTTCCGTTTTTAAAGTGAAGAAATCACTTTCGTTAACGGTTAGTTTCGTGCCAGGATTCAATTTCAATAAAGTCGTTAAATAAAAATTAATATTATTCAGATTGTTATTGGCTTCATCAATAGATAATTGGGTTCTTGAAACCAACAATTGTGCTTTCAATAAATCATTTCTCGGAATAATCCCATTTTTCTCTAATTCAATAAAATCAGTTACACGCTGTTGGGCACTTTTTTGATTTTCCTTTAAAAGATCTAATGTTTTTTGAGCCTTATACAAAGCAGTGTAATAATTAACCACTCGCATTGTAATATCTTCTTTTGTCTTAGCAGCATTAGCATTTTCTGCTTGATATAAATTATCCGATAATTTAATACTATTCTGAATTTTGAATCCTGAGAATATAGGTAAACTTGCAGTTGCCTGAGCCAGTATCAATTGGTCTGGAGCGGGAAGTGGCGCTGCATCGGGATCGGCATTTGCCATTTCAACAGAAGCTTTTGTCAAACGCTGGTATTGTCCAGATACTTTAAAATCGGGATATTGATTGTTTTTTACCGTTTGCAATTCGTATTTTTTTGTGTTTACCTTAGTGTCTGCAAGCGTAACTTCGTTGCTTTTTGTCCAAGCCAGCTTAACGGCTTCGTCTAGGGTCAAACTTATTTTCTCTTGAGCTGTTACTGATGCTATTCCAATTATAGAAATTCCAAAGAGTAATAATTGTCTAATTTTCATTTATGTAGATTTTATTTATAGCGGTCATATATAGTATCACCTTTTTATTTATTGGAGTTTGCTTTGGCAAACTAGCCTTTAGTGTTGATTTCATATATCAAAAGCGCTTTAATGGTTTGCTGAATGTGTTTTGTTAAATCGTTTTTTATGTAATTGTTGAATGATTCTTCCGATTTCAAATTTAAAATGTCTTCAAAAAAAGGTTTGTTCATCTGAAAATGAAAATAAGTTCCCAAAATGGTTGGTGTTATCAAAGGGATAATGACGTCTTTCCTGAAAACCCCTTTGGCTTGACCTTCTTGAATGATTAGTTCCAATGATTTTAAGTTTGACTTTTTTATATCTGAAAAAGACTCCAATTCCAAAGCCTTCTTTTTTGATGCCAATTCAAAATGTAAGATGCGGTAAATTCCCCTGTTGCAATTGAGTCGATTGATGTAAAGATCAATCAGCTTGTTTATTTTTTCAATAGGTTCAAGATTCTCTTCAATCAAATTGATTAGTTGCTCTTTCAATCCTGAAGTTTTAAATAAGACCAAAGATTCCAGTAATTTTTCTTTGCTACCAAAATAGTACGAAACCATTGCGACGTTTATCTTCGCCTCTTTTGAAATATCCCGAATCGAAGTGCCGTCAAAACCTTTCTCGGCAAATAGCGTTTCTGCTACTTTTAAAATTTGGATTTGTTTGTCGTTTAAATCGTTTTCCACTGTTTTTTGATTTTAAAAGCGCAAAATTAAACAACTGTTTAATTAAACAACTGTTTAATTTTCGTTTAACGTTTTTTTAACATTTAAAAAAGGATGATTTTTATTGGCGAAAAGAAGAAAAAATTATTTTTTGTCTTGAAATTTATGGTGTAAATTAGGAAATAGTTTTAGTAAAGCCAAACTAATATTATATTTGTTGCCATAAACAAATACTTAAAAAGATGAAAAAAATATCTATATTTTTAGTGGTGATAGTATCCATTTTTGGTTTTTCAAATGTCAATGCGCAGATTAATTTTGGAGAAAAAGCCTTGGGCGCTGTTCAAAAAGGAGTGACAGGTTTGACTTTTAGTGATGCACAGGCTGCTCAATTATCAAAAGAGGCTGTAGCTAAAATGGATGCGGAACACGTAATTGCTGGTCCAACCGATCCATACACCATTCGACTAAACAAGATTTTTGGAAAATATACTAATGCTTACGGATTGGCTTTAAACTATAAAGTTTATGTTCTTAAAGAAGTAAATGCTTTCGCCACTGCTGATGGAAGTGTTCGCGTTTACACGGGATTAATGGATGTTATGGATGACAACGAATTACTTGTGGTTATTGGTCACGAAATAGGCCATGTGGTTAATCACGATTCCCGAGACGCCATCAAAGCGGCATATCAAAAAGAAGCCTTGATAGATGGAGTTGCTTCGCAATCGGGCAAAGTGGCTGCGATAACAGACAGTCAACTGGGAAAAATTGGAAGTGTAATGATTGATAGCAAACACAGCCGAAAACAGGAATCTGAAGCCGATACATTTGCGTATGATTTTATGAAAAAAAATGGATATGACGTAAATGCCGTTGAATCTGCTTTTTCTATTTTGGCAAAAATGAGCGAAGGAACTCAAATGGATTTTTTGACTAAAATGATGAGTTCACATCCAGATTCAAAAGAAAGATCCGAAAACGCCAAGAAAAGAGCCGAGAAGGAAGGATTGTACAAAGCTTATGTACATAAAATGCCGGTTGTAGCCAAACCGAAAACGACTACCAAAACGACTACCAAAACGACTACTACGAAAACTACCTCTACTACAAAAAAATAGCTATTTGATTTCAATTTGGTTTTATAAAACAAAAGCAGAACTTTTCGGTTCTGCTTTTTAATTTTATGACGGTCTGATAATTTATTTATTTCATTTCCAAAACTATTGGTAAATTATATGAGGTTCTAACCGGTTTTGAATTAATCATTCCTGGTGACCATTTAGTTCGCAAGGATTTCAAAACGCGAATAGCTTCTCTTCCCAAACCATAACCGGGATCTCTGCTAACTTTGATATCCGTCATACTGCCGTCTTTTTCGATAACGAATGAAACATAAACTCTAAGTGTGTTGAGGTCATCAATTTCAGGTTTTTCAAAATTGTTGCCCACATATTTGTAAAACTTTTCAATTCCACCTGGAAATTCGGGCATTTTGTCTAATAGTGTCGTGTTGACAACCTTGGTTCCATAATCTACATCTACAGGAGTGTCTGTTCCTGTAGCTGTTCCTGAAGTAGTCGGATTCAAGCCTATTGGTCCTGTTCCGTCTGAAATTAAATCAGTCACATTCCTGTTTTCCACGTTGGTGGCAATGTTAGGAGTAGCGTCTTGCGGATGTACGATTTCTGGATTGATAAGTTGTTTTTTTATAATTGTAGCTTCTGAAGCTTGAGCTTGTATTTGGGGTAATTCAGGTTTTTCTATTTTATGAAGATCTACTTGGGTTATGACAATTGGAGGAGAATCTTGAATAGTTGGTGTTTCGGGTTCGACTACGGTTTTAAAATTACTGACAATAGTTGTAATTCCTCCGATGGAAGCCACAAATAACAATCCCATAAATAGGGCAGTAAGGGAGCTTTTGACACTTTCACGGCGCAATTGGTAGGCACCGTATTCTTGGTTTCTGTTTTCAAAAATAAGGTCAATCCAGCGGGTTTCGAAAATACTTAATCTAGACATAATTTGTAGTTTTTATGGTTAGGTATTTATCAAGTCATAAGCAGTGTCTTTTAACATATAACGTAAAAGTTATTCGATATAATATATAAAATTGTGATTATTTTTGAATTATTTTAACAAGAAGAATAGGAGTCACTGTTTTCGGGGTTTGTAGTAATAATTGAATGACAAAACAGTTTTTTTTGGAGTAAGCACGCCCAAATAAACTACCGCTTATCCTGAATGATTTCTGCCAATAATTTCTTGGCGCGAAGTAGTTTTATTTTGACATTACTTAGGGGTTCGTCAATTTTGTTGGCAATTTCCTGATAGCTCATTTCCTGAAAATAACGCAGCTGAATTACTTCTTGATAATGCGGTTTGAGTTGCTTGATGAATTGTAGCAATTGCGAAAGATTTTGCTCGGTAATCAATTCATCTTCGGCCGATGGAGTGGTGTCGGCAATGTTATAGGCTTGCTGGTCTTCGTCGTCTGTTATTTCGATAAAAAGGCTTGCTTTCTTTTTGCGCATTAAATCGATGTGGACGTTTTTGGCGATGGCAATCAGCCAAGTGTTGAACTGGAATTCAGGATTGTAACTGGCTATTTTATCGAATGCTTTCGAGAAAGTTTCGATGGTAATGTCTTCGGCATTGGTTTCGTTTTCGGTGCGTTTGAGCATAAAACCATAGACCTCGTTCCAATAAAAATCCAATAGAAAAGTAAAGGCCGTTTGATCGCCTTTTTTTGCTTTTTCTATTTGTTGATTTATTTCCAATATACCGGTTTTGAAAAAATATTTGTGATAAACACATTTAATTGCGTGAAGATAAGCACAATTTCAATAACAGGAAACCAATACATCACATCTTTTTCTTTTAATTTTCCTGCCGAGAAACCAAGTGTTAACCAAGCAAATAAATAGCGGAAACCCACCAAGCTCAAAACAATAATCCATTGGTATTGAAAGGCCAATAAAAGAATTGCCAAAAGCAAAAACAGCAATTGCGAAACATAAAAAAGTCCCAATTGGATTTTGTCAAAAGGTTTATACAATTTTGCTGTGGAAACGTGTCTTCTTTTTTGGGTAAACCAATCCTTGAATTTTGTTTTGGGTTGTGAATAAGTGAAACTTTCAGGTGCGTAACACAGTGCTGTGTTCTTACTTTTTGCCACTTGATTGATGAATAAATCGTCGTCGCCAGAGCGAACCTGTATGTGACTTATGAATCCGTTTACGTTAAAAAATTCTTCCTTTTTGTAGGCTAAATTGCGACCGATTCCCATATAAGGATGTCCTATTTTTGCCCATGAAAAATATTGGACTGCCGTAAGCAAGGTTTCAAAACGGATGATTTTGTTCAGGAAGGAATTTGCCACTTTTTCATAAGCACCATAACCCAAAACTATGGTTTTGTGCATTGTAAATTGAGAACTCATTGTCGTAATCCAATCTTTTGAAGCAGGATAACAATCGGCATCCGTGAAAATCAAATAGTCTTTTTTGGAAGCTTTTATTCCAAGGGTCAGAGCGTATTTTTTGTTTCCCCAAAATGCCTCGTTGTTTTGCACTTTTACCAATCTAACATTGGAATATTGTTTTTCGAATTCTTCAAAAATTTCCAAAGTATTGTCGCTCGATGCATCGTCTATCAAGATGATTTCAAAATCGGGATAATTTTGTTCCGCAAGCAACGGGATATATTTGGCCACATTTTCGCCTTCATTTTTGGCGCAAACAATAACGGAAATAGAGATTCTTTTTGGATTTGATTTCTGGGCTTTGGCGAAAGCAAATTTCCCAAAAACAATCAGATAATACGCAAGTTGAATGGCAACTACAACAATAAAAAAGTATAAAGTAAAGATTAACATATAGGCTTGGCTTCTTTTAAAATCTGTGCAAAGGTAATTATCAATTATCAATAAACCATCGATAAACGGCAATTAGTTTCCGGATTATTCAAATCTAAAATCAACTCGAGCCAGAATGGAGAACAGGCGAGGGTATTCGCTTTTTTTTAAATGTTGACCACAAATTACACGAATTCCTGCAAATTCTTAAAATAATAAAATTCGTAACCCGAGCAAAGCAAATCGGTGTAGCAAATTCAGTTTAAATAGTAATGATATTTGTGATAATTCGTGTAATTTGTGGTTAAAAGATTCAAATGTGAATGCCGTGTGAACTGGCGAAGCAAATCAAAAGCCTAAAAATTATAACCTTAAATTACGTTCACTTCAGCTTCTATATGAATACCAAAAGTCTTAAAAATTGTGTTTTGAATAGTTTTAGAAACATCTAGAATTTCCTGTCCCGTTGCGTTTCCATAGTTTACTAATACTAAGGCTTGGTTTTTGTGGATTCCTGCATCTCCAAAACGTTTTCCCTTGAAACCAGCTTGTTCTATAAGCCAACCTGCAGGAACTTTTACTTCAGTTTCCGAAACATCGTAGTATTTCATTTCAGGAAATTTTTGATGGATTTTCTTGAAATCCGATTTTAAAAGGATTGGGTTTTTAAAGAAACTTCCGCTGTTTCCCAATTCTTTTGGATCGGGCAATTTGCTTTGACGAATGGCAATAACTGCATTGCTCACGTCTTTTAAAGTAGGATTCGTGATGTTATTTTTTGCCAATTCTCCACTAATGTCGCCATAGGAAACATTGATTTTATGGTTGCGTTTCGTCAGTTTAAAAACTACCGAAGTAATAACATATTGGTCTTTAGCCTCATTTTTGAAAATGCTTTCCCTGTATCCAAAATGGCATTCTTCTTTGGTAAAGGTTTTTATTTCTTGATTTTCGATGGCTATTGTTTCGCAAGAAACAAAAGTGTCTTTTATTTCGGCACCGTAAGCACCAATATTTTGAACAGGAGTTGTACCTATATTTCCTGGAATCAATGACATATTTTCTAATCCACCAAAGTTTTGATCAATGGTCCAAAGTACAAATTCGTGCCAGTTTTCGCCGGCTTGACTTTCGACCCAAACAAAATCGTCTTCTTCCTTGATGATTTTTTTTCCTTTTAAATCCACGTGAATAACCAAAGCATCGATATCTTTGGTCAAAAGCATATTACTTCCACCACCCAGAATAAATTTTTTTTCAGATTTTTTTTGTTCTAAAATGGTTCTTAATTCTTCTGTATTGTGAACGGCAACGAATTGGTTGGCTTTAGCTTCAATGCCAAAAGTATTGTAGTTTTTTAAAGAGAAATTAGTTTGTATTTCCATAAAGGTTTTTGCGTTTTTTAATCTTGACCAAAAGTAAGTATTAAAATTTATTTGCATAGGTTTTTAACCAAATATGAATCATAAATAGTGGCATAATGTAAGGAATCATTTTGGTGTCGCCTTTTCGTAAATTCAAGACTAGTTTCTGGGCATCGATATTTTCGAAATACGGCATTTTGAACAAATCACTTTTCGAAAAAGACTCTAATTCTTCAATGAATCCAGGACTTTTTACCAAGTAATCACCCCAAGGAACGCTCAATCCTACTTTTTTGAAATTCAAGATTTCATCGGGAAGACGATTTGCCATCGCCGATTTTAGGATGAATTTCCATTTTTTTCCAGTAAAAAGCCATTTGTCGTCTAAAGAACCTAAGCCAGCAACGAGTCTTTGATCTAGGAAAGGCTCCCTGCATTCGATAGAAGCGCCCATCGTGCAGCGGTCGTTTCTATCCAACAGCGAACATAAATAAGTGTGTTGGTCAAAATAAAGTGCTTGCCTTCTTAAATTGTTAGGATACAAGGATTTTGCATCTTCTAGAATTTGATTTCGATATTTGTTTTCAGGAGGATTAACAATTCCATAATTCTTAACAATATCATTGGGATAAATATTGCAACCATTATAAATAACTAAATCGTCATGATTTTTTAATAGAGAATAGCGTGCTAGTTTTTCATAACGTGGCTTAGTAGTAAAATAATCCATATGACCAATCGCAGCAATAGTATTCAATAATGATGGATATTTTAGCGCTTTGTATCGTACATAACCGCCCATCAATTCATCAGCACCTTCTCCAGAAAGCAAGACTTTTATTGATGGTTTGGCCAATTGTGACAAGGCCAAAATATGCGGTTCGCTCAAATGCATAATAGGTTCATCCTGAAAATAAGTAGAATCGATCAGCTTTTCAAAAAGAGCGTTGTCTTCTAGTTGCATAGTGTGAAAACCATAACCAAATTTATCGGACATCATTTTGGCCAAATGCGATTCATTATGTTCTTTTTCCTTGAAACCAATATTGAAAGTTTGAATATCCTTGAAATTCTGTTGATTCAGAGAAGCTAAAATTGAGGAAGAATCAAGTCCACCGCTCAATAAAACTCCCACAGGAACGTCACTTACCATTCGTAATTTTACGGAATCATCGAAAGTTTCCCGAAACCATTCTACCGGGTTTTTAATTTTTGGCTGGTTTTGGATTTCAGCTTTTAAATCCCACCATTTTTCAGAAGTTGTTTTCCCACTTTCGTGAATTGTCAAAATGTGTCCGGGAAGTACTTTTTTTACGTTTTCATAAAGGGTATTTTCGCCAGCTACAAATCGGTTAAAAATATATTCTTCGATTCCGTCTTTTGCCATTTTTAATGGAACTCCAACTAAGAACAAGGCTTTTTGTTCCGAAGCGAAGTAAAAGGTTTCATTATAAAAGGAGTAATACAAAGGTTTTACACCCATTCTGTCTCGAACTGCTGTAAGTTTTCGTTCTTTTTTGTCCCAAATAACAAAGGCAAACATTCCGTTGAGACGGTGAAGCATTTTTGTGCCGTACAATTCGAATAATTTCATTAAAACCTCGGTATCGGAACTGGTTCGAATGTCAAATCCGTTACTTTTTAGTTCGGGATAGAAGTCCTTGAAATTATATATTTCGCCATTATACACCATTACATAACGACCATTTTCGGAAAGGAACGGTTGATGTCCAGCGTCTGAAACATCCAATATAGATAGTCTTCGATGCCCTAAGCCAATGTTGTTTTCAATGAATAATCCCTTGTCGTCAGGACCCCGATGTTCCAGCGAATCGCGCATTTTCGTCAAGAGGCGTTCATCAACTTTTCGTTGGGTTTGCAAATGCAAGATTCCATTAATTCCACACATATCTAGTCTTTTTTAGATGTGTTGATTAATTCGTGATACTTGTTGGCAATGATTTCCATATTGGTATTGTAATCTGCATTTTCTTCCACAAATTTTCTGTTTTTTATAACGGCTTTGTTTCGATGTTCACTGTTTTCGAATGCCCAAAGTAGTTCTTTGGAAAGCATTTTATAATCATCAATTGGTATTAATTGTCCGTTTTTTCGGTGCTTAATCCAACTTTGATTTCCTGGAATATCCGTAACCAAAGGATAACAATTTGAAGCCATTGCTTCAAATAAAGAGGCCGAAACGCCTTCGGTTACGGGCATACTGATGTAAAAATTAGATTGCTGCAATAGTTCTGGTAATTTTGTGTTTGGAATTCGACCCGTAAAAACGACCTTGTTTTCGATGTTCAGTTTTTTTGCTAATTCTTTCAGCATTGGCAATAGTTTTCCATCACCAACAATGGTAAGTACGAAATCTATTCCTTTTTGGTTTAAAATCCCAAAGGCTTTCAGAATAGTCGTGTGACGGTATTCCGGCATTAAAGACCGGGTTACTATGGCGGTTATTTTTTCTGAATGAGTATTTTCTTTATTTTCAAATTGCTCCAAATCAATTCCTTTTGGCAAGACCAAAACTTTTTCCATATCGACATTGGCTTCCCGCATTGAGATTGTCATTACTGGTCCCCAAGCGTGAATTAAAGTTGCTTTTTTAAAAGCATAATGTTGAATGATTATTTTGAGTGGCAGCAAAATGGAATTTTCAGGCCATAAATCTGTTCTTCCTTGTTGTGCGATTGCCACTGGTTTTACGCCCGATAAAGAGGCAAGAAAACCATAACTGGTTGTTCTTTCGGCAATAACCATATGGGGTTTGTGTTTTTTGATGAGCTTCCTGATATGATAAAGTGCGGTACTGAATTCGAAAATCCGTAGTAATCTATTCAAAAAAGTATTGCTGGGAGTTTTGAGTTCCCAAGTGATAATTTCAAAATCGCCAAATTCTTTCAAGCCGTTCATCCAAGTGATGGCGTCGGCTCGGTAGGTTTCTCCAAGAAAAAGAATTTTGCGTTTTTCCATTTTTATAAATTAGTCTTCGGAAGTTAGTGCCCGATTGATGAAATCGTTCAAGGGTTTCAACACAATTAGTTTTTTGACCATTTTGGCGACGAAATCTTCTTTCGTAACTTCATTAATGTCGAATTTTTGTGAAGTCTCAAAACTTTTTAATTTCAGGAATTCTATGGCAGGATGGTCTTTTTCGTAGCCTCTGGGTGGGTTTTTTAGTAAGTTTTTTTCATTTCTGTCAAAATCCTTAAACTCTTTTTGGAAGTTTTTATTGGCTATTATTTCTTCCAAATCCTCGTGGAAATAGGCAATTTCTTTTCGTACTTTTTTCAAGTCGTCAGCTTCGGGACAATAGAATCCACCTGCAATAAAACTCCCGGCTCTTGCGATGTGAATATAATAACCCGAACGGTTCATTCCTTTGGATCCACTCGAAATCCAGACCCCGATATGATCTTTGTAAGGTGATTTGTCTTTTGAAAATCGAATGTCACGATTGATTCTAAAAGTACAATTTTTGACTTCCAACATTTCTAATGTGGGATCAAGAGGTTTCATGGCGTCCAGAATTTCTGCCACCAATTGATGATAATCTTTTTTGAAAACTTCGTATCTTTTTTTATTGTCCAAGAACCAATCCCGATTGTTATTGGCTTTTAAATCGTCGATAAATTGTACACTATCTTTTGAAAGCATATTTGTTGAATTATTACAATTGTTTTTTCAAATCTTCTTCGCTGATGAAACCCGAATGCTTCCATTTAACTTCCTTGTTTTTATATAATAAAAGGGTAGGAAGTACATCGATTTTCATTTCTTTCATCAATGTTTTGTTTTCGTCTGCATTCAGTCGAATGATGACAACTTTGTCTGCCAATTCTTTTTGCATTTCCAAAAGATAAGGTGTCATTATTTTGCAAGGGGCACACCATTCGGCATAAAAATCAATCAGCACTTTTTTATCGGTTTTCAATAATTCGGCATATTCCTGGCTGCACATCCCGATGATTTTGTCATCTGGTTTAGATAATCCGGCAGTGTTCCATTTCAATATTCCACCTTCCAGTTGGTATATTTTCTTGAATCCCAGTTCCTCTAATTTTGCAGCGGCTTTTGCGCTTCTTGCTCCACTTTTGCAATACACAAAGACAGGATTTGATTTGTCTAATTTATTTGTATTTGTTACAAAATCATCAGCAAGCCAATTAATGTTTACAGCATTATCAAGATGTTCCGATGCGAATTCTTCTGGAGTTCTCACATCTAGGATTTGGGCATTTGGAGTGGTTTTTATTTTTTAGGCAAAAACTTCTGGAGTGGCACTTTCAATTTTTTTTGAAGTTTGTCCGTTGCAGGACAAGATCACAAATGATATTAATAAAAAGGAAAGGAGGCGAAATTTCATTTTAGTTTTAATTTAATTTTAATGAGGCTAAAATAAGGAATTTACATTTGGAACTGACTAAGATTCAGTTAAAGAAATCTTATATTTAGCTAATCTTAATTTTCTGTTTTTAGTCAATCAATTAAATTACAAATTGAAAATTTTATACGTCTGGTGTGTCGATTTTACTATGTTTTCTGTACGTTCCGGATGTGTGTCTGAAATGAAAAGTTGTCCAAAAGTGTCACTGTTGACCATTTCGACTATTTTGGCAACGCGACTTTCGTCTAATTTATCGAAGATGTCGTCAAAAAGTAAAATAGGTTTTAAGCCGCATTGGTTCTTTATGAATTCGAATTGTGCCAGTTTCAAAGCAATTAGAAATGATTTTTGTTGGCCTTGGGAACCAAATTTTTTTATGGGATGATTGTCAATTTCAAACGACAAATCATCTTTGTGAATTCCGACGCTGGTGTAATGTAAAGCTCTGTCTTTATTGATGTTTTCTTCTAAAAGAGTCAATAAATTATTTTCGAATAAATGACTTTCGTAAGCCAATTGCACCGTTTCTTCGGATCCAGTTATGGCTTGATGATGCGAGTTGAAAATAGGGATAAACTGCTCGATAAATTCTTTTCGCTTATCGAAGATGTATTTCCCAAAAACATCCAGTTGCTCATTGTATATTGATAGTGTGTCGTTGTCGAAAACAAAATTCAATGCAAAATATTTCAACAAGGCATTGCGCTGGCTCATCACTTTTTGGTATTGGATGAGTTGCTTCAAGTATTGGGAGTCCAATTGCGAAATCACGCTATCCATAAATTTCCGGCGTGTTTCACTTCCTTCCACAATCAAATCCCTGTCGGCAGGCGAGATGATTACTAACGGAATGAACCCAACGTGTTCCGAAAATTTGTCGTAGACTTTTCCGTTGCGCTTCAATATTTTTTTTTGTCCTTTTTTTAGACTGCAAACAATTTGCTCGTTTCTTTCGTTGATTTCAAATTCGCCGTCGATGACAAAAAATTCTTCCCCATGTTTGATATTTTGGACAGCCAACGGATTGAAATAACTTTTTCCGTAAGACAAATGGTAGATTGCATCGAGTACATTGGTCTTTCCAATTCCGTTTTTGCCCACAAAACAATTTATTTTGCCCACAAATTCGAAATCTGCTTCTGAAAAATTCTTGTAATTGAATAGAGAAATCTTTTTTAAATACATTTGTAAGGCTTGCTGGTATTGAGAAACTTGCTGCTTTTGAGGCATTTTTTTTAGGTGGGTGCAAATTATTGAAAAATATCGATAAAAGAGGTTTTAGATTTGAATAAATATTATATTTTTGCCACTCACTAAATTAAAATTTAAATGGCTACTTATAATAAAAGAGGATATAAAGCAACGAAGGAAAAAGAAGTTACTGAAGTTACAGAAGACATAAAAGTTATTGAAAAAGATAGCGCCACTGCAGGTGTTTTTTCAACATTGGACGAAACTGCTTCTAAAACTGAAGATTTTGTAGCTAAAAATCAAAATATTATTATTGGAGTAGTTGGAGCAATTGCTTTAGTATTAGTTGGATATTTAGCTTATCAAAAATTTGTAGCTGCGCCAAAACAAGATGAAGCTGCAACTGAAATGTTTCAAGCTCAACAATATTTTCAACAAGCGACCGACGGAGTTGCAAGCGATTCATTATATAAATTGTCTTTAAAAGGAGCTGAAGGAAAATTCGGTTTTGTTGATATTGCAGACAAATATTCAGGAACAGACGCTGGAAATCTTGCTAATTATTATGCAGGAATTGCTTATTTAAATACAGGTAAATATACAGAAGCGATTGACTATTTAGAAAAATTCAAATCGGATGATGTTGTTTTAAGTGCTTTGGCAAAAGGAGCTATTGGAGATGCTTATTCTCAAAATAAACAACCAAAAGAAGCTTTGGAATTTTATATCAAAGCCGCTGAATCTAATAAAAATGATTTTACTACGCCACGTTTCTTGTTGAAAGCAGGAAAAGTTGCTTTGGAATTAAAAAATAACGAAGATGCTCTTAAATATTTTACTGATATAAAAGAGAATTTTGACGCCTCTCCTGAAGCTGCTTCAGTTGATGTATTGATTGGACTAGCACAATAAAAAAGTATTCAGTGTTCAGTAGCAGTTGGCAGTTTGCTCTGGCACTGAATACTGCTACTGAACACTGAAAACTAAAAAAATATGGCTACAATAAATAAAAATTTATCCGATTACGATAAAAACTCAATCCCAGACGCGAAAAATTTTCGATTTGGGATTGTTGTTTCAGAGTGGAATGATACCATAACAGAAGGGCTTTTTAAAGGAGCCATTGCAGGTCTTTTGGAAAATGAAGTACCTACGGAACACATCATTAGATGGAATGTTCCTGGGAGTTTTGAATTGGTTTATGGAGCCAAAAAAATGTTGCAAACTCAAAATGTAGATGCAGTTATTGTTATTGGTTGCGTGATTCAAGGACAAACAAAACATTTTGATTTTGTATGCGAAGGCGTTACCCAAGGTATAAAAGACTTGAATGTTCAAACGGATATTCCTGTAATTTTTTGTGTTTTGACTGATAACACGATGCAACAATCCATAGATAGAAGTGGAGGGATTCACGGAAATAAAGGTACTGAAGCTGCGATTGCTGCCATAAAAATGGCTTATTTGAGATATCAAGCTTCGTTTAGTCACCAAAAAAATCAACAATTATTGTCTACGGGACCTTTGCAAATAGAAGGTTTGAAGTTGTTGGAAGAATAAATTAAAAAGATACAATTCTAAAACCTATACCGTTTTTGACGGTATAGGTTTTTTGTTTTTTATGATTAATTTAGCTATTAATCCAAATAGAAATTCCTTAAATTTGCTCACCGTTGGTTTTAACTATAAGCCAAAAATTAAAAATCACAAACTGAAATAATGTCGAGTATCATTCAATTACTTCCTGATCACGTTGCCAATCAAATTGCCGCTGGAGAAGTCGTTCAGCGACCAGCTTCGGTAGTCAAGGAATTGCTGGAAAATGCCGTTGATGCGGGTGCAAATGATATCAAATTAATACTAAAAGACGCTGGGAAATCGTTAGTTCAAGTAATAGATAATGGAAAAGGAATGAGCGTTACTGATGCTCGTTTGTGTTTTGAGCGTCACGCTACTTCCAAAATTCGCCAGGCAGAAGATTTATTTTCTTTGCATACCAAAGGTTTTCGTGGAGAAGCATTAGCGTCGATTGCCGCAATTGCCCATGTGGAAATGAAAACCAAACAAGATCAAGAAGAACTGGGAACACACATCGTTATTGAAGGCAGTAAGTTTGTGTCTCAAGATATGGCAGTTTTGCCAAAAGGAACTTCTTTTGCGGTCAAAAATTTATTTTTTAATATTCCTGCTCGACGCAATTTCTTGAAGTCGGACACGGTAGAATTTCGCCATATCGTCGATGAGTTTCAACGCGTGGCATTGGCACATCCTCAAATTTATTTTACGTTTTATCACAACGGAAGCGAAATGTTCAATTTACAAGCGTCGAGTTACAGACAACGTATTGTGAATATTTTTTCGGGGAAAACCAATGAAAAATTGGTTCCTGTAAACGAAGAAACTGAAATTGTAAACATCCAAGGTTTTGTTTGCAAGCCCGAGTTTGCCAAGAAAAATAGGGGAGAACAGTTTTTCTTTGTCAATGATCGTTTTATAAAAAGTGGTTATTTGCACCACGCCGTGATGGCAGCTTATGACGGACTTTTGAAAGACGGTGCGCAACCGAGCTACTTTTTGTATCTTCAAGTGCCACCCAATTCTATTGATATTAACATTCATCCTACAAAAACCGAGATCAAGTTTGATGACGAATCGGCTTTGTATGCTATTTTGAGGGCTTCGATAAAACACAGTTTAGGGCAATTTAATGTCGCACCCGTTTTGGATTTTGAGCGTGATGCTAATCTGGATACACCTTATCATTATAAAGATTTGGAAGGTTCAACGCCAACAATTCAGGTGGACGGTAGTTTTAATCCGTTTTCGGAAGAGGAAAAGCCCAACAAGCATTTTAGAAATTCAAATTCCAGTTATAGAAAACCAGAATCGACAGCAAACTGGGAAAGTTTGTATGTGGGTTTGAAACACGATACCGAGGAAATTGAAACGATGACTTTCGAAAATAAGATTTCTTTTGAGAATGACGAAGTAACTTCTTCTTTGTTTGATAATGAAGAAGTGGAACATGCGGTACATAAAACGCACCAAATCCATAAAAAATACATCGTTAATCCGATAAAATCAGGAATGATAATTGTGGATCAACAACGGGCACACCAACGTATTTTGTACGAACAGTTTTTGACTAATATCACGGTTAATTTGGCGTCAAGCCAGCAGTTGTTGTTTCCGTTGCATTTGTATTTTTCCAATGGGGAAATGCAATTGATAGCAGAATTGAAACCATCACTTACAAATACAGGTTTTGTTTTCGAAGAAACCAATGAAGATAGCGTCGTTATTTCGGGATTGCCTGTCAATGTTTCCGAAAGTGAAGCTTCGATAGTTTTGGAACAACTTTTAAGCGATTTGCAAGACGGAATTCCAGAAAGCAGTTTCAGCCAGAATGATACCATTGCCAAATCGATGGCACGGAGTTTGGCGGTAAAAACCGGAACTTATTTAACACAAAAAGAACAGGAAAACTTGGTAAATGGGCTTTTTGCCTGTAAAGATCCGAACGTTTCCCCATTTCATAAACCTACTTTCATAACGATGCGTGTGGAAGATTTAGACAAAAAATTTGCTTTATGATGAACATCACGCCAGTTGTCAAACAACTTTTAATAATTAACATTCTCTTTTTTATTGGTTCCTATTTTGTGCCGGTAGCCTATGATTTTTTTGCTCTATATTATCCTGAAAGCGATAAATTCAAGGGTTGGCAATTTATCACCCACATGTTTATGCATGCGCCTTTTCCAAATATTGCGCATATTTTGTTCAACATGTTTGCTTTGTATTCTTTTGGAAGTGCTTTGGAACATTTTTGGGGTGGAAAAAAATTCTTGTTTTTCTACATTTCTTGTGGATTAGGTGCGGCATTATTGCATACTGGCGTGAATTATTTTGAAATACAATCCTTGTTGTCAGAAGTTGCCAGTTTGAATTTATCTACTTCGGAAATACATCAATTGTTGAATGCGGATTATAGTGTTCTATTTGACGAAAAAGGGCAGATGATGGCTGGAGAGGTTAATACTATTTTGGAAAGAGTTCATTGTACACAACAACAATTTAATACCATTGTTGAAGCCTCTATGATTTCAAAAGGTACAGTTGTTGGAGCTTCGGGAGCCATTTATGGGTTACTGGCTGCTTTTGCTTTTATGTTTCCTAATGCGGAACTGGCTTTGTTGTTTATTCCTGTTCCTATTAAAGCCAAGTATTTTGTACCTGGATTATTGGCAATCGATTTGTTTTTAGGATTCAAGGGGCAATCCATTTTTGGCGCAGGAAGCACGGGAGTTGCACATTTTGCTCACGTTGGCGGCGCGTTATCCGGTTTCTTGATGATGTGGATCTGGAAGAAAAACCAATTCAATAAAAATCGTTGGAATTAATTCCCAGATAGCAGATTTCAGAAATCAGTGTTCAGAAGTTAGGAATTTAAAATATAAACTCTAAAATGGCAAGTATTATAGACGACTTAAAAATGCAATATAAATTCGGTGGAATGACCCAAAGGTTAATCTACTGGAATATCGCTTGCTTCCTGGTTTCGTTAGTGTTTTTTTACCAATTCAAGCTTGGTATCTTTGATTTTCCTAATTGGTTGGCATTGTCATCAGAGCCCTTCATTTTTATTACAAAGCCCTGGACTTTATTAACGTATGCTTTCTTTCACAATGGATTCGGACATATATTTATCAATATGATCATTTTAAATTTTTCGAGCACTTTGTTCCTTACTTTTTTTAACCAAAAACAATTACTGGGATTGTATGTTTTGAGTGCGATATTTGCTGGTTTTGCGTTTGTTTTGGGCTATTATTTCTTGAATTTAACTCCTGCTCCAATTGTGGGTGCATCGGCAGCAATTATGGCTGTTTTGGTTGCAGCAACTACATATAGTCCTTTGATGAATGTGCGGTTATTGCTTATCGGTAATGTCAAACTTTGGCATATTACGGTTGTGATTCTAGTGATTGACCTAATGCAAATTCGCTTGGAGAATTCAGGTGGACATATTGCCCATTTGGCGGGTGCTTTTTTTGGTTTTATTTTTATTAAATTATTGGAAAACGGAACTGATTTGAGTAGAATTGTTTCCAGTATAATAGATTTTTTCGTTAATTTGTTCAAGAAATCGCCGTCAAAACCATTCAAAAAGGTTCACAAAAATTATAAAAAACCAACGGAGAAGACTACTTCAAGGATTGTCACAAAAGACAAGACACAACAACAAATAGACGAAATACTGGATAAAATCAGTCGTTCGGGCTATGATTGTTTGACAAAAGAAGAAAAAGAATTCTTGTTTAAAGCAGGGAAGTAAAATGGTTTGTAGTTTAGGGTTTGTGGTTTATAGTTAAACTGCAAACGATAAACGATAACCGATAAACAACAAACATAAAATGAAAAACCTTTCTTGGTTTAATAAGCTAATGTTTTTTTTGAATATGGTACTTACCGTATCGACTTTCGTTGCTTATGTTTTACCATTTTTGGCTCCAAAGGTTTTTCCTCTTTTATCAGTGTTGACTTTGTTTATGCCTTTGTTTTTTGTGTTGAATGGATTGTTTTTCCTGTATTGGGGAATTCAATTCAAGAAGCGTATGATCCTGTCCGGTTTGGTACTTTTGATGGGGATTACTTTTATCAATAAATTTTATAAATTTTCAGCAAAAGAATATCCAGTTGATGAGAAAGACTTTGTTGTGATGAGTTATAATGTGAGGCTGTTCAATGTGTTTAAGTGGTTGGATCGAGATGATGTTCCAGATGATATTCTAGCTTTCATTAATGAAAAAAATCCAGACATATTGTGTATTCAAGAATATTCCAATTCGGCTAATATTGATTTAAAGGTATATCCGCATCGGTATATTTTTATGGAAGGCAATCAAATTAAAACGGGGCAAGCCATTTTTTCCAAATTTCCTATCATCGATCAAGGGCATATCGTGTTTCCAAATTCCAGCAATAATGTCGTTTTTGCCGACATCAAAAAAGGAAAAGACATCATCAGGGTGTATAATATGCATCTGCAATCCATCAAAATTTCTCCAGATGTCACCGAAATAGATGAAAATATTGATGCCATAAATCAAGGTGGAAAATCACAAAAACTTTTTACCAGAATAAGTAAAGCTTTTATGCAGCAGCAACAGCAAGCCGAAATATTTAAGGAACACAAAAAGGACTGTTCTTATCCAACAATTATTTGTGGAGATATGAACAACAGCGCCTTTTCGTATGTGTATCGAAATATCAAAGGAAAATTGAAAGACAGTTTTGAAGAAGCCGGAAAAGGTTTTGGAGCTACTTATAAATTCCGATATTATCCAGCCAGAATTGATTATGTTTTTGCCGACAATACGATGAAAGTCAAAAAATTCGAAAGTTTTCCTGATTTTGAAAACTCGGATCATTATCCAATTATGGCAACTTTGTCAATGGAATAATGGAGTTGATTTTCTACTTTAAAATCAACGTTTGATTTTTTAAATAATCCAAAGCGTATCTACCTTCATTAAACAATAAATCCAGGATGCTTAGATTATTCAAAAAACCGTGTTTTTCTTCGAAAACTTGGGTATAAGTTTCGAATTGGGAAGTATCTTTTTTTCCGTCCGCCAAAGTCCTGAAATCCAAAATCGTGTTCGTGTCCACTTCGCCGAAGTACTCGGTTGTTGTATTGTATTCGAATTTCATTCGCAAACATTTGGCAACAATTTGCATCGCTTCGAAATTCAAATCCATTAAAAAAACGTGTTTTTTTTCGAATATGGGACGAATGTCATCTTCAAAATATTCAAAAAAAGGGGAACTTCTGAAAGCCGCTTCCAATGATTTGAAATGTTTTTTCTGCCAGTCAAAATCGGTTTCTATTTTGACATCCTTCGTTTTTTGATGCGTTTGTGTAGCGTGTTTTACGGGAATGTTTAATAACTGAATTCCGTTTGGGCTATAGATATAAGTTCGGTTACGATTGGTTTGCTTTTGGAAATTATCTTCCATTTCAAACACAATTTTTTCAGATTGTGCCATAGCAACAAAATGACTAATTGATGGGAAGTAGGTGGGAAGCAATAATGAATTCATTTGTATTATTTGTTTCAAGTTTCAAGTTCAGGTTTTGGGTTGAAACTTGAAACCTGAATCTTGAAAAGATTATTTATGCTTTATTTGCTTTTCTTTTGTTCCAAAAATATTCCCCAACAAAAAAGGCGGCCAATAGAAACAAGAAAATTTTAAAATAGGATTGCGGTTGTCCGTCCCCACCAACGGTAGTAAACAATCTCTCCCAACGGATTTTTCCAAATCCTTTGCCATTGGTATCCCAACTCATCCAGATGAATACTGGTTTCCCCACGACATGATCTTCGGGAACATAGCCCCAATAGCGGCTGTCTTCCGAGTTGTGGCGATTGTCTCCCATCATCCAAAAATAATCTTGTTTGAAGCTGTAAGTATTGGTTTTGATACCATTGATATAAATATCACTGCCTTTAATTTCCAGTTTATTCTTTTCGTATTCGGTGATTATTCTACTATAGAAAGATAAATTGTTTAAGTCGATTTTTACTGATTTTCCTTCTTGTGGAATGTATATTGGGCCAAAATTGTCTCGGTTCCATTTGTTGATATGAGGGAAAATACCGTCTTCAACTCCTTTTGCTATTTCTCTGGTAACGGACGTAATTCCAGGAACGTTTTTCAACCTTTCGACACTGGCAGTTGTCAATGCAGAAACAAATAATGTGTCTCTTTTTTCACTCGTAAAACCGGCACCATCGGTTACATTCATGTCTTTGAATAAAAATTCAAAATCGATAGGCGTTTTTCCGTCCAATGCTATTTTGTAAGAATATTGCGGTTTTGCTCTTTCTGGCAATGCCAATAGCTGACCGTTGATGTAAACAATTCCATCTTTTATTTGCAAACTATCACCAGGAATCCCTACGCAACGTTTTACATAATTCGATTTTTTATCGATGGGTTTGTCGGCTTTTCTACCCGAATTATCCCTGAATTTGTATACGGTGTCTACAGGCCAGTTGAAAACGACAATATCACAATTTTTAATTTTTTGGAATGAAGGCAATCTTAAATAAGGCAATTGAGGCCAGTTTAGATAGGATTTACTTTTGGTCAAAGGAATCGAGTCATGAACCATTGGTAAAGCTACTGCTGTCATAGGAACTCTGGCTCCATAATTCATTTTGCTTACAAACAAAAAGTCGCCAACCAATAATGATTTTTCCAATGAAGATGTAGGAATGGTAAAGGGTTGTATCACATAAGTGTGCACTAATGTTGCCACAATAATGGCAAAAAGTAGTGAGCTTACTGTGCTAGCAGTTTGGTTTTCTGCATTCAAATTTCTGTCGGCCACATAATTTAATTGCTGTGTATAATTGATATAATAAATATAGAAACCAAAAGTGGCTATACCTAAAAAAGTGTCCAAAGAGGAACGTTTTCCAAAACTTCTTAAAGTCTCCACCCAAATGACAGGAAACATAATCAGGTTGATAATAGGAATGAAAAGCAAAAGTGTCCACCAAGTGGGACGACCGATGATTTTCATTAAAACAATCGAATTATATACAGGAATAGCGGCTTCCCAACGTTGTCTGCCAGCTGCTACATATAATTTCCAAGTTCCTAAAAAGTGTATTACTTGTAAAAGCAAGAAAAACACAAACCATTGAAATGCTGTCATAATTTTAGATTTTAGTTCCGATAGCTATCGGAATTAGATTTTAGATTTCGGTAGAAATGCAAAATTTAATTTATGCGTTATTTATTTTGAATTTAAAACGTCTCTCATTGTGAAAACACCGTGTTTTCCAACAATCCATTCGGCAGCAATTACCGCACCAAGTGCAAAACCTTCACGATTGTGGGCGGTATGTATGATTTCGATACTGTCTATTGGCGAATTGTAAGTTACAGTATGTGTGCCCGGAACGGTTCCGATTCTTTTGGCTTCGATATGAATTTGATTGGATTCAGGAGTTTCCATTGTCCAATTCGTGTAATTACTATTTTCAATTACTCCTTTTGCTAAAGAGATGGCAGTTCCACTTGGAGCATCTAGTTTTTGGGTATGATGAATTTCTTCCATATCAACAGAATAATTTTCAAATTTGGACATCATTTTTGCCAAATATTCATTGAGTTCAAAGAAAAGATTTACACCCAAACTAAAGTTGGAACTCGAAATAAATCCTCCATTTTTTTCCTTGCAAAGTGTCAACATTTCGTCATAATGTTCTAACCAGCCCGTAGTTCCTGAAATCACGGGTACATTGGCGTGGAAACAACTGGATATATTTTCTACTGCAGCTGATGGAACACTGAAATCGATGGCTACATCAGCTGTAGAAAGTCCATCATAAGTATTGAATTCGTCTTTTTTCAAAACAATTTTATGTCCTCTTTCCGTGGCAATTCTTTCGATTACCTGCCCCATTTTTCCGTATCCTAAAAGTGCAATTTTCATTTCGTTATTTCTAAAAATTATAATTAAATGTTAGTCCAACATTTGTCCTAGATGTTACATCATTCAAATAAATATTTGGTTTCAACGACAAATTTTCATTCACGTTAAATTGTATTAAAGCTGCATCAACATTAGCATCGATGATGTTTAATACATAAAAACCAACAACAAACAGTGCTGATAAATCTCGGTTTCGTTGGTAAAATTTCTGGGCAGATATTAAAGTGGCATCATCATATCGAGCCAATTCTTCGCCTCTTCCAAAACCTTCCAGTCTTCTTTTGTATTCATCTCGGTATTGGTTGTATTTTTTGTTGCTGTCAATATAAAAATACATACTTGTTCCGATGGCTCCGTAAACAATGGGGATTTTCCAGTATTTTTTATTGTAAGCTTGTCCCAATCCCGGTAAAACTGCCGAGTAAAAGGCTGCTTTGGCAGGTGTTAAAGGGTCGATGTCGTTTGATTTCAAGGTGTCTTTTGCAACCAGGACGGCATCATCGTTTTTCTTTTGAGAAAAAACAGTGTTGCTTCCTAAAAAAAAGAAGAGTAAACCTATGAAAAATAATTTATTCACTACCCTTTTATTAGTTTAATAATTCGGTTGAAGTCTTCTTCGGAGTGGAATGGAATTGTGATTTTTCCTTTACCATTTCCGGCGACTTTAACATCGACTTTGGTGCCAAAATAGGTGTTGAAGGTGTTTTTCTCGGTATCGTCAATTTCAAAAGAAGTCGTTTTTGCTTTGGCTGCAGGTTTCGGTTTTAAACTTTCTTGATAATTTTTGACCAACGCTTCGGTATCACGAACCGAAAGATTCTGGCTAACGATTTTTTGGTAAATATCGGCTTGAATGTCTTGGTCTTCGATGTTGATTATTGCTCGACCGTGTCCCATACTGATGAAACCATCTCGGATTCCGGTTTGGATAATCGGGTCTAGTTTTAAAAGTCTCAAGTAATTGGCAATAGTAGAACGTTTTTTTCCCACACGTTCGCTCATTTGCTCTTGTGTCAATTGAATTTCGTCAATTAATCGTTGGTACGAAAGTGCAATTTCTATGGGATCTAAATCGTGGCGTTGAATATTTTCAACCAAAGCCATAATCAGGGATTCATTGTCGTTTGCAATTCGGATATAAGCAGGAACGGTAGTCAATCCAACCAAAGTTGATGCACGAAGACGTCGTTCTCCCGAAATTAACTGGTATTTGTTGAAGTCTAATTTTCGAACAGTAATAGGTTGAATTACACCTAATTCTTTTATGGAAGTCGCTAATTCTCTTAAAGATTCCTCGTTAAAATTGCTTCTAGGCTGAAATGGGTTTATTTCGATAGCATCAATTTCAAGCTCAATAATATTTCCAACCACTTTGTCGGCATTTTTATCGGCTACTGATTTTATGTCGTTTTCCGGGTCTTTCAATAATGCCGATAATCCTCTTCCTAAGGCTTGTTTTTTCAGTGCTTTTGCCATAAAACTATTTGCTGTTTTTCTTTATAACTTCCTGTGCTAAATGCAGGTAATTTGTAGCTCCTTTACTTGTGGCGTCATAGTTTATGATGCTTTCGCCAAAACTTGGTGCCTCGCTCAATTTGACGTTTCTTTGAATTATGGTTTCAAAAACCATATCGTTAAAGTGTTTTTGAACCTCTTCAACCACTTGATTGGATAAACGCAATCTGGAGTCAAACATTGTCAAGAGTAATCCTTCGATGTCTAAATCGGTATTGTGGATTTTTTGAATGCTTTTTATGGTATTCAATAATTTGCCCAAACCTTCCAATGCAAAATATTCGCATTGAATTGGGATAATTACTGAATCTGCTGCTGTCAATGCATTTAGAGTAAGTAAACCAAGAGAAGGTGCACAATCGATAATGATATAATCATACTCGTCCTTGATGCTTTCCAAGGCTTTTTTTAGCATATATTCCCTGTTTTCTTTGTCAACCAATTCGATTTCGATGGCTACAAGGTCAATATGAGAGGGAATCACGTCCACATTTGGCGCAGTACTTTTTATTATTGCTTCCTTTGGTGTGTTGCTATGCTCCAGAATTTGATAGGTCCCAATTTCTACGGTTTCCACATCAATTCCTAATCCTGAAGTAGCATTTGCTTGAGGGTCAGCGTCTATTAGTAATACTTTCTTTTCTAAAACACCTAGTGAGGCAGCGAGATTGATAGACGTTGTCGTCTTTCCAACTCCTCCTTTTTGATTAGCAATCGCAATGATTTTGCCCATTTATTTTTCTAAATTTTGAACGGTAAAAATACAATTAATTATGGTTTCTGAAAATCTATTTTGTTAACAAATGTTAAGGTCTGATTAGTAGCCAACTTTTATAAAATTGTCCTTCGAGTTTCAATTGGTTTCGAAAGCATTTTCTTTAAAGAAGTTAACTACAAAATTTAATTTTCCCTTTGATAATGATTAGATTTAGCAATACATTTACTGCTGGAAATACAAATTCGCAACTGAATATCATTAAATGAATTTTGTCATCATTACTCACGTGCCGCATATTTTGGAGCAGAATCACTATTTTGCTTACGCTCCTTATGTCCGTGAAATGAATATTTGGATTAAAAAGGTAGATAAAGTGATTATTGTCGCTCCAGAATCTAAATCCAAGAAGACTCCAGTCGACATTCGTTACGAACACGTCAACATTGAATTCGTGGCTGTTAATGGTTTTGATGTATTGGGCTTAAAATCTATTTTTGGCACTATTTTTAAAATTCCCGGAATTTGTTGGAATATTTATACTGTTATGCAAAAAGCGGATCACATTCATCTACGCTGTCCCGGAAACATGGGTTTATTGGCAAGTTTCATCCAAATCTTATTTCCCAATAAAATAAAAACAGCCAAATACGCAGGTAATTGGGATCCGAAATCGAAGCAACCTTTGAGTTATAAATTGCAAAAATGGATATTGTCGAATACATTTTTGACTCGAAATATACAGGTTTTGGTTTATGGAAAATGGGAGGGAAGTTCTAAAAACATTAAGCCATTTTTCACGGCAACTTATAATGAAGTTGATAAATCACCTATCGTTTCTAAAGATTTGAAAAAACAGATTTGTTTTGTTTTTGTGGGAGTTTTGGTGTCGGGTAAAAATCCGTTGTACGCCATTCAATTGGTAGAAAAATTATTTAGAAAAGGTCATAATGTTGCTCTGAATTTGTATGGAGAAGGAGCAGAACGACATAAATTGGAACAATATATTAGCCAAAATAATCTGGAAGACATTATTTCATTAAAAGGAAATCAAACTCAGGAAAGGATCAGAAAAGTTTATGAACAAAGCCATTTCGTCATTTTGCCATCCGATAGTGAAGGTTGGCCAAAAGCCGTTGCCGAAGGAATGTTTTGGGGTTGTGTTCCAGTGGCGACAAAAGTTTCCTGTGTACCTTTTATGCTGGATTATGGAAATCGTGGCATTTTGTTGGAAATAGATTTGGAAAAAGATGCCAATCAATTGGCGGCTATTTTGAAAAATGAAAAAGATTATTCAACGAAAAGCAAAAAGGCGAGTGATTGGTCTAGAAAATATACCTTGGATGTTTTCGAGAAGGAAATAGAAAAATTGCTGACACAATGAGAATACTCCAAATCATAGATTCTCTTGAGGCTGGCGGTGCCGAACGAATGGCGGTTAATTATGCCAATGCCCTAGGCGATAGAATAGATTTTTCAGGATTGGTGGTGACCCGAAAGGAAGGGCCACTTTTGAATCAAGTCAGCAACAAGGTTTCTTATCTGTATTTGAGCAAGAAAGGAACGGTTGATATAAAAGCAGTTTCTAGATTGCGGAAATTTGTGCTAAAAAATAATGTAGAAATAGTTCACGCACATAGCACTTCTTTTTTTCTGGCTTTTCTTTTAAAGTTAACTTGTCCGAAGGTGAAATTAATTTGGCACGACCATTATGGCGACAGCGAGTTTTTGTCCAAAAGGCCTTCGCTGGCTTTGCGACTAATGTTGTCTTTTTTCGATGGCATTATAGCCGTAAATCAAAATCTAAAACTTTGGGCGGAACAAAAAATGCATTTTAAAAATGTTGTTTATTTGCCTAATTTTCCATCGGCAGAGAATAATGTTTTGGAAAACACGATTTTGCAAGGAATCCAAGGAAAACGAATAGTATCTTTGGCGAATTTGAGAGTGCAAAAAAATCATTTCCTGTTGTTGGAAGTGGCCAAAAAAGTGCAACTATCTCATCCCGAGTGGACATTCCATTTAGTGGGAAAAGATTTTGAAGATGATTATTCGAAAGAAATTAAGAGACAAATTTTAGAGTTCAATCTGAAAAATAATGTATTTATTTACGGTTCGAAAAATGATGTCAAAAATATCGTGGAGCAGTCAACTATTGCCGTCTTAACATCACAATCAGAAGGTTTGCCAGTGGCATTGCTGGAATACGGATGTTATGCAAAACCCGTTGTCGTGACCAATGTGGGAGAAATTCCTTTGCTGATTCAAGATGGTAAAAACGGATTTATGGTTGAAACGGGAAATGCGCCAGCGTTTTATGATTCATTGGTTAAATTGATGAATAATGAAACCTTGCAAATCGATTTTGGTAATGAACTGCAACAGACTATTAATAATAAGTATTCAGAACAAAGTGTAATAGATAAATATTTAGGTTGGTTGACAAAAAAATAAAAAATGAAAAAAGACGAAATCCTATATCTCAATTTAATCCTGTTGCATGTTGCCATTGGGTTTTTGGTGTTTGTTTTTCCGTTTTTTTCAAAAATATACGGGTATTCCATTTTTATATTTGGGGCTTACATTATTCTAAAAACGCAAAACAAAAATAATGAAGCTCTAATGGCCGCTGCTTATGTGGTGGGTAGTGAAGTGTTTTTGAGGATGACAGGTGGAAACCCCTTATATGAAATTTCCAAATATGGTGTAATGGCTTTTGTTTTTATGGGGATGTATTTTAGCGGATTTTCAAAAAATGCCACGCCGTATTGGTTATTTTTATTGTTGTTGGTGCCCAGTGTGGTATTGACGACTTTTGTGTTGAATTTTGATACCAATATGAGGAATACTATCGCTTTTAATATTTCGGGGCCTGTATGTTTGGGAGTTTCGTCGCTCTATACTTTTAGACGAAAAATACCCTTGACCCAAATGAATTCAATACTTCTTTGTTTGGGTTTGCCTATCATTAGTTGTATGGTGTATTTGACTTTTTATACTCCAAATATTAGAGATGTGATTACCAGTACCCAATCTAGTTTTGAAACTTCGGGAGGATTTGGTCCCAATCAAGTGGCTACCATTTTGGGAATGGGAATGTTTATATTCTTTTCTAGAATAATTTTGGAATCACAGACTAAATATTTAGTCATTATTAATTTGATTATTGCCCTGAATATTACTTATCGAGGCATGGTTACTTTTTCTCGTGGTGGAATGGTCACTGGTTTTCTGATGATAATTTTATTACTGTTCTTTCTCTATACTAAATCTAATTATACTGGAAGAGTAAAACTTAATTATTTAATAGTATTATTGTCTGTTGCTATGACGGCAACATGGGCATATACCTCTTTTCAAACAGGAGGACTTATAGATAAGCGTTATGCGAATAAAGATGCAGCAGGAAGGGTGAAGGAAAGTAGGTTTACGGGTAGGGAAGAAGTTGCCAAGGGAGAAATTGATGTTTTTTTGGATAACCCAATTTTTGGCGTTGGCGTTGGGAAAGGAGTCGAAGTTCGAAAAGCGGAAACTGGAGATGGTACTTTGTCACATGATGAGATTACCAGAATGCTGGCTGAACATGGTACTTTAGGGATTATTGGATTATTGATTCTGTTTTTTACTCCTTTGTTTTTGTATTTGGAAAACAAGTTCAATATGTATTTATTGTGTTTTGTAGCCTTTTGGTTTTTTACAATCAATCATGCGGCTATGCGAACGGCAGCACCTGCATTTGTGTATTCTTTGTCTTTGCTCAATATATATTTTAGTGAGATTCCCAAAAAGAAGTCTATAGCAGAATTATAAATCGGATTCCAATTTTATGGAATAAATTAATTAAAATCTTTTTTGCTGAAATTTGGGGAATTCATATTTATTGCATTAAGAAATTTACTCCATTCAATTAGTTTAACTAATAATAATAGTAGTTTACCGATTTTTTAATGATTTCATTGGTGGTTTGTGTAGATTTGTTTTTTTAAATTGAATCAGTAATTATAGCAATGAACAAAAATAATAAAATACATTTTGAAGTGTCTGAACGAAAAGTGTTGCTTCGGATTTTTGATGTTGTATTTGTTTTATTTGCTTTGCATTTTACTGGGGATTTATTGGATTTGAAATATCTCGTCGATTCAACAATTCATTTTCATTATTCCATAGTTCTTGCGCTTTATCTTAATGGAGTTGGGACTGTATTTGAAATGTATGATTTACAGGTCGCCAGTAATCAATACCAAGTATTGAAAAGCACTATTCTCACAGCTTCGACTACTGTTTTGTTTTATCTGTTGACTCCTATTTTTTCTGCTGAATTGCCTTCAAATAGGTTTCAAATTTTAATCTTTTATTTTACTGTAATTTTGGCCTTAGTTTTATGGCGAACTTTTTACGTCAAATTTTTGGCTTCCAATAGATTTGTGCAAAATGTGGTTTTGATTTGTAATCTGGAGCAAGTAGAGGAATTAGTAAGGGAGCTTGAAAAGTCGGATCCACATTATCGAATAGTTGCTTATGTTAATTCTGATAGCAACATTAATATTCGTCGTGAATACCATTTTGTGCAACTTCTTGAAGTAGATGATTTGGTACCGTTTGTTAAGGAAAATAACCTGTTTGAAATTGTTGTTGCCTCACATAAAACAGAAGATATTACTGTTGAATTGTACCAAAAACTACTTCATTTATTAGAAAACGGAACAACTATTCGCGAATATACACAAGTTTATGAAAATAAAACACAACGTATACCCGTGCATTATATGACTAGGGATTTTTACAAGTTTTTCCCCTTCAATAGAACCAATAGCAACCAACTGTATTTGCTGAATTTAAAAATTATGGAAACCCTGATTTCCATTGTTGGATTGATGTTTGGAGTGTTTATAATTCCTTTGGTTTTAATTGGAAATGCCATTGGTAATAAAGGAAAATTGTTTTATACCCAAGAGCGAGTTGGGAAAAATGGCAAAATATTCGAGATTCTCAAGTTTCGGACTATGGTTAATAATGCCGAAAGGGAAGGCGTTTTTTTTTCAACCACCAATGATAGCCGAGTAACTCCTTTTGGAAAATTTATGCGCAAAACTAGAATCGACGAAATTCCACAATTTGTCAATATTTTAAAAGGCGAAATGGCAGTCATTGGGCCACGACCAGAAAGACCTTTCTTTGTCAAGGAAATTGCCGAAATAATGCCTTTCTATGAAACCCGTCACGTTATTAGACCAGGGCTTACAGGGTGGGCACAAGTAAATTATTCCTACGGAGAATCTATCGAAGATAGTTTGATAAAACTACAATATGATTTGTATTATATCAAACATCGAAGTGTTTTTCTGGATTTGAACATAAGCATTAAAACCATCAGTACGGTCTTGTTTTATAGAGGTCAATAGTTCTAAATTACTACTGGAATACGTTTACTGTTTTGAAAGGCTGTTTTTATCAACAATGCCGAACTCGTTAATACAAGAGGTAATACAATCAATAAATGTATTTTGTTTAGCATAAAGACTACGTAAACAAGAATGAAAAAGAGATTCAATAAGGATAAATTGATAATCCATTTCTTTTTTTGAGTGTAAATAAAATAAAGGAATAGTAGCAAGAGCGGATTAAACAATAAGATGTTGTAATTATTAGCCAACTCTTGATGAAAAGAATAAAATCCCATAAAGCCAAAAAATAATCCCAAAAACCCCATTATCGAAAAATAAAATACATCGACACTTTTTTTGTTTACCATTACAAGGATCCCAAGTGCTAAAATAAAGGTGTAAATGTTGTCCAACCAAGAACTTGGCGCTTCTTTTTTGAAATCTAAAATGGTTTTACTTTCCTTGCAAAGTGGCTGGTTTTTAAATTGAGTTTGTTGCAGACTTTTATGCAATTCTAATGGCAGGAATATTCTTGTTCCATAGTTATCTACCTTGCTTCCGAAGATGATGCTGGTGCCTAATTTTTGATAAAAAGAATTGTCAAAATAAGGATAAAGAATGCTTCTGTAAGTTTTGTCGGTACCGGATTTTTTGAAAATCACCTCCGATTTTAATGTTTTATTAAGGATTTCAACAACCATCGAAGTACAATTTCTATCAATGAATTTATAGGTGTAGTAGCGATCTTCCGAAGCCAGTACAGTATTCAAGTTGTCAAATAATTGCTGTTTGTGTGCTAATGAAATAAGTAATTCCTGTTCGAAAACACTTCTTTGTTCATAAGTATATTGACTCATAAAATCTGAAAAGGAATGGGCAATAGCAAAATATTGTAAATCTCCTTTGGCAAATTTGGCAACAAAATTAGGCGTGCCAAAATCGAAAGCACCATAATTGTATACAACATCAAGATTGTTGTCAGTGTCGGTTATTCTAAGTGCGGTGTGCCCAAAAAGCGAATAGGATTCGTTGCCAGTGTCGCAAGTGATTACGCTGACACGGGCGTTATTTGATAAAGGAAAGTTCTGTCCAAAACTGATTATAGAACTGATTAGCAATGTAAAAAAAAATATTTTTTTTAGTAATGAATTCATTTATAAAGATGTAAAATTAATTTCTGAACTGCCCCAAATCTACTTTTACCGAAAATATATTCGAATACAAGGCGGCACTTTGATTACCTAAATTGGTCAATGCATAATCAATTTGGATGCCTTTATATTTGAATCCCAAACCGATATTGGGTTGAAAGCCAACTTTTTCCGTATTGTCAATTTGTTGTATGTTTTGAAAATTCCCAACACCAGCACGCAAGAAAACTAAGTCAGTGTAGCCAAATTCAAAACCCAGTGCGGGATCGATACTTGCAAAATCTGTTGAAATGATGTCGTTTGTTTTGGTGAAAACCATATTGATATTGGCTGCAGCCAAAAGACTGTAATCGTATCGGATTATGAACTTTTTAGACAAACCCAATTGAGCTTTTGGAGCCGTAATTTCGGTGCTTTCGGGTAATTCCTGATTTTGTCCCGGAATGGCGTCGGCTATTTTTTTGTATTCAGCTTCGTCAATACTCCAAACATTATAAGTAGTTGTAATATCTCGAAGCATCAAACCAAATTGCCAGTCGTCATTTTCGAATTGTATTCCTGCATCGAATCCAAAACCCCAAGAACTGGCAAATTGGCCAATAACTCTGCGAATCACTTTGGCATTGATACCATATTGAAATCCCGGAACTTGTAATCTTCTAGCATAAGAAAAGGTAACTCCATAATCCGCAGTCGAAAAAAGACTGATGCGATTGTAGTCGATATTGCCTTGACTGTCGATTAATTCGGTCGTATTCATAATGTCGTCCACACCAAAACGGATTAGTGAAATGCCCCAAGCACTTTCGTCGTCGATAGGTTTTGCGTAAGCTATGTAATCGTATTGGGCAATATTGGCAAAATAATTGGCGTGCATCAAGGATATTTCATGGTCTTCAAGATGAACTAATCCAGCTGGATTCCAATAGCCGGAATTCACGTTGTTAGTGTGAGAAGCCATCGCATTCGCCATTCCCAATGCTGCGGCATCAACACCAATATTCATAAACTCGTTCGAATATTTTCTGACCGTTTGTGCATACGAACTGGCGCAAATCAAAAGGAGGAAGAAGAATGGAATTTTTTTTAGCATTGATTGTTTCTCAGACTGAAGTACCGTTTAATTTTTTCCAAAAATATAATTTTTTAATGAGCTTACTCCTTACTTTAGTTAAATATTGAGAGCCAAAGATTTTGTTGTTGAAAATCTCTTTAAAAACGCACTTCTCATTCACTTATTATATTAAATTTGTGAACTTCGAAACATTAAATCTACCGAATTATGCAAATTAAAAAACACATTCCGAATATAATTACGTTACTCAATCTTCTTTGCGGCTGTATTGCCATAGTTTTTGTGGCTGAATTAAATTTTGAAATGGCATTCTATTTTGTGTGTTTGGGTATTTTTTTGGATTTTTTTGATGGGTTTTTCGCAAGATTGTTTAAGGTTGCTGGTCCACTTGGTTTGCAATTGGATTCTTTGGCAGATATGGTTACCAGCGGAGTAGTTCCGGGTTATGTAATGTATTGGTTGCTGCAACAAAGCCAAGATCCTGCTGCTCCAATTTTGATTTTACCTTATTTGGGATTCATCATCACTTTGGGATCTTGTTATCGTTTGGCCAATTTTAATATTGATACCCGCCAAACTGATTCTTTTATAGGTTTACCAACGCCTGCCAACGCCTTGTTTATATTAAGTTTGCCTTTGGTTATAAAGTATTCGGATTCGTTGGTTATTTTCGAAATTCTGAGTAATCCATGGGTTTTGTTAGGAATTACTTTATTCAGTGCTTATATCCTGAATGCTGAAATTCCGTTGTTTTCCTTAAAAATAAAAGATTTTACCTTTAAGAAAAATGCACTTCAAATCGTCTTTTTGACTTTGTGTGTTTTATTGTTGGTTTTCTTCCAATATTTGGCGATTCCGTTGGTTATTGTTACTTACGTTTTGTTGTCGGTTATCAACAACAAGTTTCTGAAAAAGTAATTTTTTAATGAGGCGAACTACCACCCGAAGAAAAACTGTAATCAGACGAAAACCACGAAAGAAAACTTCCTTTTTCTCTGGTAAGGTTCGTAGTTATTCGATAATTGGATTTTTTATCTTGCTGTTTCTTGGTACAGGCTATCATTATCGTGATGGATTGCTGTATTATTTGGGTTTTAAATCCTATAAATTAAAATACGAAGCCGCCGAAGCCAAACGTATTTCGGATGTTCGCAATTACCAAGTTCTAGAAAATCATCAAGGTAAAGCAATAGGTTTGGATGTTTCCGAGTTTCAAGGAAAAATCGATTGGACTTTGGTCGAAACCATTGAAGAAAATCATCCGTTGGAATTTGTTTTTATTCGTGCCACGGCAGGAAATGATAGGGAAGATGGTCGATTTGAGGAAAATTGGCTTGGTGCCAAAAAACGAAAAATGATTCGTGGTGCTTATCATTATTACCGTCCCAACGAAAATTCGTTGGAACAAGCCCAGCTTTTTATCAAAACCGTTCACCTTCACAAAGGCGATTTGCCACCCGTTTTAGACATCGAAAAATTACCAAAAGGTCAATCTTTGGATAGCTTGAAAATAGGGTTAAGACGTTGGTTGAAAGCCGTGGAAGCCCATTATAAAGTCAAACCGATTATTTATACAGGAGAGAAATATTACGATGATTTTTTGAAAGAAGATTTCTCGGATTATCTTTTTTGGATTGCCAATTATAATTTTTATCGGGAGAAAATAGGCGAAGATTGGTTGTTTTGGCAATTTACAGAAAAGGCTTCCGTTCCAGGAATTAAGGGTAATGTGGATGTTAATATTTACAATGGCGATGTCGAACAGTTGCGGTTTATTACGATGGAATAAATTAATGTTTTCGTACAATCATTGAAACAATAAACACAGCAAATAATATAAAACCAATCATAAACAACACCGATTTTGGATTGGCAAAATTGACTGTAAAACCCATCGATGGGTTTCTTTTTGGAGGCAACAAACGTTTGTCTTCTCTATTGTAATAGATTAGTCCCCAAATCCAATTATTGGGATCTTTGCTCCATCTTTCTTGTATTTCGGGACTTGGATTGTCTGGATCTTCCATTTCTAAAATTCTAATTTTTTCTTTCGCAATTCGAAATTCTGTCCTAAATAAACTCTTCGTACCATTTCGTCTTCGACCAATTCTTCGGGAATACCAGCTTTTAGAATACCGCCTTCAAACATAAGATAAGTTTTGTCGGTAATGGCCAGTGTTTCTTGTACGTTGTGATCGGTGATTAGAATGCCGATATTTTTATTTTTTAATTGAGCTACAATTCTTTGAATGTCTTCAACGGCAACTGGGTCAACACCTGCAAAAGGTTCGTCCAATAATATAAATTTTGGGTCGGTGGCCAAACAACGTGCTATTTCAGTACGACGACGTTCTCCTCCTGAAAGCAAATCGCCACGATTGGTTCGAATGTGTTCTAGGCTAAATTCGGCAATCAGGCTTTCCATTTTAGCTTCTTGGGCTTCTTTAGAAAGATTTGTCAATTGCAAAACGCTCAAAATGTTGTCTTCAATGCTCAGTTTTCTAAAAACGGAAGCTTCTTGAGCCAAATAACCAATACCTTGTTGGGCTCTTTTGTACATTGGATAATGAGTAATATCCAAATCGTCAAGATAAATGTTACCCATATTAGGTTTTACCAATCCCACGATCATATAAAAAGAAGTTGTTTTTCCAGCACCGTTTGGTCCTAAAAGCCCCACGATTTCGCCTTGATTTACTTCTACAGAAATGCCTTTGACCACACTTCTTCCTTTATATGTTTTAATTAAATTTTCGGCTCTTAATTTCATTTTTTGAGATTATTCGATTATTCGGTTATTTGTTTATTCGACAAATTAACGAATAAACAAATCACCAGATCTACCATTTAACAATTATTTGTCTTCTTCCAATTCTTCCCAAAATTCATAGGCTCGGCGCAAATGAGGTATGACAATTGTTCCGCCTACCAATGTGGCAATTCCCATCGCTTCCATCATTTCTTCTTTGGAAATGCCTTCTTTATGGCAGTTTTCCAAGTGGTATTTCACGCAGTCGTCACACCGCAACACCGTCGAAGCTACTAATCCCAATAGTTCCTTGGTCTTTACGTCAAGTGCTCCTGCTGCATAGGCATTGGTGTCAAGATTGAAAATTCGCTTTACAATTTTGTTGTTGTCTGCCAATAATTTATCGTTCATTTTAGAACGATAGTCATTGAATTCTTTAACTAAGTTGCCCATCTCTTTTTTGTTGGTTTTTATAAACAATTGACGAAATAAATATGCTGGCTTCATAGATTAATAACATCGGGATGGCTACAATCAATTGGCTTACTACGTCTGGAGGAGTTACAATTGCGGCTACTATCAGGATGATTATTACGGCATATTTCCAAGATTGTCTTAAAAATTTTGGAGTAACCAAACCTAATTTTGTCAAAAAGTAGATGATTATCGGTAATTCAAAAAACAATCCACAGGCAATAACCGATGTTTTTATCATTCCAATATAAGAATCAATGTTAAATTGATTCTCCACCACATCACTGACCTTGAAGGTGGCAAAGAAATTAATAGACATTGGCACGATGACAAAATAGCCAAAAAGCACCCCTAAAAAGAACAAAAGACTAGCAATAAAAATAAAGAGTTTGGCATGTTTCCGCTCGTTTTCATACAAGGCTGGGCTGATAAAATTCCATAATTGCAATAAGATATAAGGGAATGCCAGTATAAAACCAGCAGTTATACACGTCCAAACCAATATGTTGACCTGTCCCTCTACATTGGTGTTTTGGATAATAAAAGGCATTTCGCTAACGCAAATACTATCGGCAAAGCCCAATTGGTGGGATAAATCACAAAAAAATCGATAAGTTATAAAATCAGGGCTTTTTGGCCCAAAAATGATGACGTCAAAAATGTAATCACTCACAAAAAAAGCAACAGCGGCAAAAATCAATATGGCTGATGTACTTCTTACTAACAACCATCGTAATTCCTCGAGATGGTCTAAAAATGACATTTCTTTAAGTTCCTTCTTTTCCATTATATGATTCCCTCTTTTAAAATGTCATGTAAATGCAACACGCCTTTGTATTCTCCATCGTCAACGACTATCAATTGCGTGATGGAAAAATCCTCCAGAATATTCAGTGCATCTACCACCATAGTCGTGGATTGTATCATTTTAGGTTTTTTTGTCATTATGTCTTTGGCAGACAAATGAGTAAAAGTGTCGTTATTGTTCAGCATTCTTCGAAGATCTCCATCAGTAATGATTCCGATTACTTTTTCGTTTTCAACAACAGCGGTAACTCCCAAGCGTTTTTCGGATATTTCGAAAATTACTTTTTTAATAGGAGCATCGGATTCAACCATTGGTTTCAAAGAGTTTTCAAGCATATCTTTCACTCGAAGCAATAATTTTTTACCCAATGCGCCACCAGGATGGTATTTGGCAAAATCCTCGCTGGTAAAATTTCGCAAGTGCATCAAACAAACGGCAAGTGCATCTCCCATAACAAGTTGAGCTGTGGTGCTATTGGTTGGTGCTAGATTGTTTGGACAGGCTTCGGCATCAACTGTTGTATTCAGAACATATTTGGATTCTTTTGCCAAGAAAGAAGTCATATTTCCGGTCATACCGATTAATTGATTTCCGAAATTTTTCAATAAAGGAATGAGTGCTTTTATTTCGGGACTGTTGCCACTTTTTGAAATACAGAGGACAATATCGTCTGTTTGTACCATACCTAAATCCCCATGAATAGCCTCGGTGGCGTGCAAAAAGATAGATGGAGTTCCTGTTGAATTGAACGTGGCTACCATTTTTTGGGCTATAATCGCACTTTTTCCAATACCTGTAACAATCAATCTTCCTTTTGAATTAAAAATAATTTGTGTAGCATCTGCGAAGTTAACATCAATGTAATCAATTAGTTTTGCGATGGACTCACTCTCGGAAAGAATGGTGTTTTTTGCTGAAATTAGTATATTTTCCTTTGTGTCCAAAATAGAATTTTTATAAAAATTTGTATGTATAAAAGAAATTAGTATCTTTAGTGGTGCAAATTTAGATAAAATACCATTAATAAAGAATGAATTCAAACGAAATTGATATCCACAAAGAATTAAAGAAGTATTTCGGCTTTAACCAATTCAAAGGGTTACAAGAGCAGGTCATAAAAAGTATTCTCAACACTGAAAATACTTTCGTAATTATGCCAACGGGTGGTGGTAAATCACTTTGTTACCAATTACCCGCCTTGATTCAAGGTGGAACAGCTATTGTTGTTTCTCCACTGATTGCTTTGATGAAAAATCAAGTTGATGCCATTCGAAGTTTGTCTTCAGAAAATGGAATTGCTCATGTGCTTAACTCTTCGCTGACTAAAACGGAGATTGCCCAAGTCAAAAAAGATATTACCTCTGGTTTGACAAAACTATTGTATGTAGCCCCAGAATCCTTGACAAAAGAAGAATATTTGAATTTTCTTCAAACGGTGCCGATTTCTTTTGTTGCCATCGATGAAGCGCATTGCATCTCGGAATGGGGACATGATTTCAGACCAGAATATCGAAATTTGAAAGGGATTATCAAGCAGTTGGGAGATGTTTCAATTATAGGTCTTACGGCGACAGCCACACCAAAAGTGCAGGAAGATATCCTCAAGAATTTGGATATGTCAGATGCAACAACCTATAAAGCTTCGTTCAACAGGCCTAATTTGTATTACGAAGTACGTACGAAAACTAAAAATATTGAATCGGATATTATTCGTTTTATCAAACAACATAAAGGCAAATCAGGAATTATTTATTGCTTAAGTCGCAAAAAAGTGGAAGCCATTGCTGAAGTTTTACAGGTAAACGGAATTAGTGCAGTACCTTATCATGCAGGATTAGATGCCAAAACACGTGCTAAACATCAAGATATGTTCCTTATGGAAGACGTGGATGTGGTGGTGGCGACAATTGCTTTTGGAATGGGAATCGATAAACCCGATGTTCGTTTTGTAATTCATCATGATATTCCAAAATCTTTGGAAAGTTATTATCAAGAAACAGGTCGTGCAGGTCGCGATGGTGGAGAAGGGCATTGTCTTGCTTATTATTCGTATAAAGATGTAGAAAAACTGGAGAAATTCTTGTCTGGGAAACCTGTTGCCGAACAGGAAATTGGTTTCGCTTTATTGCAGGAAGTAGTGGCTTATGCCGAAACATCTATGTCGAGAAGGAAATTTCTTTTGCATTATTTTGGTGAAGAATTCGATAACGAAACTGGAGACGGTGGCGATATGGACGACAATGTTCGCAATCCAAAAGTCAAGATTGAAGCCAAAGACCAAGTTGTCAAATTACTTGAAGTAGTGCGCGATACCAAGCATATCTATAAATCAAAAGAAGTGGTCTTCACTTTGATTGGTCGCGTCAACGCAGTGATAAAAGCGCATAGAACTGATGTTCAGCCTTTTTTCGGATCGGGTGTTGATCATGATGACAAATATTGGATGGCATTGTTGCGCCAAGTATTGGTAGATGGATTATTATCCAAAGATATTGAAACCTACGGTATCGTTAAAATTACCAAGAAAGGATTGGATTTTATCAAAAAACCACAATCTTTTATGATGTCCGAAGATCATGAATACAATGAATCTGAAGATGAAGCTATCGTTACCGCTGCAAAATCAACTGGAGTTGCCGATGAGGTTTTGATGGGAATGCTGCGTGACTTGCGTAAAAAAGTTGCCAAAAAATTAGGTGTTCCTCCTTTTGTGGTTTTTCAAGATCCTTCACTTGAAGATATGGCCTTGAAATATCCAATTTCTATGGATGAGTTAATCAATACACACGGAGTTGGAGAAGGAAAAGCAAAAAAATACGGCAAAGAATTTATAGCATTAATTAGTCAATACGTGGATGACAATGACATTGTTCGTCCAGATGATTTGGTAGTAAAATCTACAGGAGCCAATTCTATCAATAAATTATACATTATCCAAAATATTGACAGGAAATTGCCGCTTAGCGATATTGCATCTGCAAAAGGTTTGACGATGGAAGCCTTGATTACAGAAATGGAACAAATTGTGAATTCTGGAACCAAACTGAATATAAAGTATTGGATTGATGAAATGCTGGACGACGATCAGCAGGAAGAAATTCACGACTATTTTATGGAATCAAATTCTGATAATATTGAGGTAGCACTCCGGGAATTTGAAGGAGATTATGATATTGATGAATTGCGCTTGATGCGAATTAAATTTATCAGCGAAGTAGCAAATTAAAGAAGTTTACAGTCGCAGTGTTTAGTCTCAGTAGAACTGAAAACTGCGACTGAATACTGTTACTAAAAAACCTCCCCTCGATGCGGTTTCAAGGCATCTCGAACTTGAATCATCGTTTCATCTGTAACCACCATAAAAGCAGTAGCGTACATTTCGTTTACCACTTTAAAACCAGTAATATTGGGTGATAATTTTTCGGCTGCAATATATTCCTTTAAATGAATTTCGTGATGTTCGGCTGTTTTTGCCGAAGCAGGGCCACGAAAATCCCAGATTAGTTTTATTTGTCGAGACATTTTAAATGTTTTTAGAATGTAAAGTTACAAAGTCTAATTTAAAAAAAGTCCAATTTCAAAATTTGAAAATGGATTTTGTAATCAATAAGTAAAGTTCGTTTCAAAGTACTATTTTTGCATTTCGTTATTGGATTCAAATAACTCAATCAACTGCAACAATGCCACAAGAACTTCTCTTTCAAGTATCGCCAGAAATAGCCACAAACGAATTGTTGCTCAAACAACATATTTCCAAATTAATTCGGGTTGATGCCAAAGAAATAAAACACATTTCTATTCTAAAACGTTCGATTGATGCACGACAAAAAGCCGTGAAATTCAATTTGAAAGTAACTGTTTATTTGGTTGGTGAACTTGTTCAGGAAGCCAAAATAGAATTACCAGAATATAAAAATGTAGAAAACGCTCAAGAAGTTATCGTTGTGGGTGCTGGTCCTGCGGGATTATTCGCTGCTTTGCAATTGATAGAATTGGGCTTAAAGCCAATACTTATAGAACGTGGAAAAGACGTTCGAGGAAGAAGAAGAGATTTGAAAGCCATCAACAGGGATCATATTGTCGATGAAGATTCCAATTATTGTTTTGGCGAAGGTGGAGCAGGAACTTATTCGGACGGAAAATTATACACCCGTTCCAAAAAGCGTGGCGACGTGACCCGAATCTTGGAATTATTTGTGGCTTATGGAGCTTCACACGATATTTTGGTCGATGCCCATCCACATATTGGAACCAATAAATTACCACAAATCATTCAGGATATGCGGAAGAAAATAATCGAAATGGGAGGAAAAGTCCTTTTCGAAACTCGATTGACCGATATCATCATAAAAAATAATGAAGTGCAAGGTATTGTTACCAAAAATGGCGACACAATTCTTGCCAACAAAATAATCTTGGCCACTGGACATTCTGCCCGAGATATTTTTGAATTATTAGACAGAAAACAAATTTTTATCGAAGCCAAAGCTTTTGCCTTAGGCGTTCGAGCCGAACATCCACAATCCTTGATTGACAGCATTCAGTACAGTTGTGATTATCGTGGAGAATATTTACCACCATCGCCATATTCTATTGTGAAGCAAGTAGGAGGAAGGGGAATGTATTCTTTTTGTATGTGTCCCGGTGGCGTGATTGCGCCTTGTGCGACAAGTCCGGGCGAAGTGGTTACGAATGGATGGTCTCCATCCAAAAGAGATCAGGCCACTGCCAATTCAGGAATAGTTATCGAATTGAAACTCGAAGATTTCAAGCCTTTTGCCAAATTTGGCGCTTTGGCTGGGATGGAATTCCAAAAAAGCATCGAGCAAAAAGCTTGGCATTTGGCAGGAGAAACCCAAAAAGTTCCAGCCCAGAAAATGGTCGATTTTACACAAAACAAAATATCTACCAACATCCCAAAAACGTCTTATGTTCCCGGAACCACTTCGGTGGAAATGGGCGAAGTTTTTCCAGGATTTCTTACCCAAATATTACGGGAAGGTTTTGTTGAATTTGGTAAATCAATGCGTGGTTTTTTGACCAACGAAGCCGTTATTCACGCGCCAGAATCCAGAACATCATCGCCAGTGCGAATTCCCAGAGATGCAGAAACATTGGAACACCTTCAAATTAAAGGATTGTATCCTTGTGGTGAAGGTGCAGGTTATGCTGGTGGGATTATCTCGGCAGCAATTGATGGCGAAAAATGTGCGCTGAAGATTGGGGAGGTTTTGAAGAAATAGGTTTTAATGTTCTGTTACTACAGCGGGTTTGGGACTAAATTAAGCCCTATTCTCGGATTTGCCAAATCTCCCAAATACAAAACCAACTTTCCAATAAGCCAATTGCCCAAATCCGTTGTAGCTGTTATGTGCAGTAATTATTTTGAATGTTTTGGGAGGTTATCATTCCATTTCAAAACTTGATAAGTTGCTTTATATAAGAAGGTGTTCATTTGAGACAAATCCTCAGTTTTACATTCAAACGAATCAGGTGTATAGTTTGATTTAGCGTGAACAATACTATTTCGTGTACTATATAATATTTTACCTAACGATTGAGAAATAGATTCAATCTTATCAATTGATAAGTTGTAATCAACAGTATTGCTATTTATACCAATATTTTTACATATTAATTTTCTGGTATTTTCTGGCAACAAGTCAAACAAATCTATAATATCTATTCCAGTAGACAAGACCGTTTTGGCTAGTTCACTATCGGATTTAGATTTTCTTAATGATTCTGAAATATCTATAATAGTATCTAGATCACTTGATTTTGTGTTTTTATATTTAATTGAATCTAATTTTTTTACTAAAACCTCATACGCTTTTAGCTTTGCTACCTTTGGTGAGAAATATTCAATAATTTTATAATAGTATAAAAACTTGATTTCGTCATCCGAAGTTGATTGTGCTTTTAGATAAAACTCAATGGCTTCACTATAATTGGGTAATTCGGATATATTAATTGTAGAGCTTGGATTTTCTAAATTTTCTTCTTCCTCTTCCTCTTCCTCATACCCATAATAATCAGAATCAAAATCGTGTAGTTCAGAGATTTCAATTATCATATTGGTGGCTTGATTAAATTCAAGAATAAAGCTCTTTAATAGTTTAGTAGCTTCATCTATTGACATCTCTGCCTTTGATTTTTTTAGAATTTCAATACCATAATATGTTGTCAAAGGAGATGCATATTTAGAATAAAGATTAAGTTTGACGTTAGCAATGCCAATTAGCAAAGGTTTTGTTAAAATTGTAATCTTAAAATTTTCATTTTCAAAGTTAAAATTTAATTTTTCGAATAGAATTTCTAAAGAATCATTTAGAAAGAATGGGAATTGAATTTTATATTTTGTTCTTGCAAAATTTTTATTCATTTCCAGATACTGTATTTCGTTTGCAAATTCTATAAGTTCTTCATCGGAAATTTCATAATGTTCAATTTCTCTTGGAAAATCGAATACAAAATTTTCATTTCATCTTCTTGAAATACATCAATTGAAATGTCATTATTATCAAAATATTCTAAAATTTTATCAACTGATTCTTTTATAGATTTCATTGTATGTATAGGAATTATTGCACATAACTTGTAGATTGGTCTGATAAAACTACCACTATCCACCTTAAACTAGGTAGCTTTGTCTGATAAAAGTAGTGTTTATCTCTATTTACAAACCTAATGATTTTACTTCCTAAAAGCAATCATTTCCAAAGAAACAGAAATATAATTTTCTAGTGAAAATACTAATGTTAAATAAAATCCTAAATCCCAATTCCTAAATCTTAAATAAATTATCTTTGCGCACTGAAAAAAGTCCTTATGAAGTTTGATTTATTACAAAAAGATCCACATACCAAAGCCAGAGCAGGAAGTATAACTACTGATCACGGCGTGATTGAAACCCCTATTTTTATGCCTGTTGGAACGGTTGCCTCGGTAAAAGGAGTGCACCAACGCGAATTGAAAGAAGAAATAAACCCGGATATTATCCTCGGGAATACCTATCATTTATACTTGCGTCCACAAACCCAAATTCTCGAAAAAGCGGGTGGTTTGCATAAATTTATGAATTGGGACAGAAATATTTTGACCGATTCTGGAGGTTACCAAGTGTATTCGCTTTCGGCCAACAGAAAAATCAAGGAAGAAGGCGTAAAATTTAAATCGCATATCGACGGATCCTATCATTTTTTCACACCCGAAAATGTGATGGAAATTCAACGAACCATTGGTGCCGACATCATTATGGCTTTCGACGAATGTACTCCTTATCCATGCGATTATCGTTATGCCCAAAAGTCGATGAAAATGACACACCGTTGGTTGGACAGATGCATCAACCATTTAGAAAAAGTGCCAACAAAATATGGTTACGACCAAACTTTTTTCCCGATTGTTCAAGGTAGTACCTACAAAGATTTGCGCCAACAATCAGCAGAATATATTGCGAATTCAGGTCAACAAGGGAACGCCATCGGTGGACTTTCGGTAGGAGAACCAGCCGAGGAAATGTATGCGATGACCGAAATAGTTTGTGAAATTCTTCCAGAAGACAAACCAAGATATTTGATGGGCGTTGGAACTCCAATCAATATTTTGGAGAATATTGCCCTAGGAATTGATATGTTCGACTGTGTTATGCCAACACGAAACGCCCGAAACGGAATGTTGTTTACTGCAAATGGAACCATCAACATCAAAAACAAAAAATGGGAAGATGATTTTTCGCCAGTAGACGAAATGGGACACACTTTTGTGGACACGGAATACACGAAAGCGTATTTGCGTCACTTGTTTGCCGCCAATGAGTACCTTGGAAAACAAATTGCCACAATACATAATCTTGGGTTTTATATGTGGTTGGTTCGTGAAGCCAGAAAACATATCTTAGCAGGAGATTTTAGAACTTGGAAAGATATGATGGTTCGCAATATGAGCCAGAGACTTTAAAATAATTATGAATTATGAGTTAGCTTGTAGCGCATAATTTATAACTCATAATTCATAACTCATAAATTAAAATATGTTAACGATAATAGACAAATATATTCTAAAGAAATACCTATCCACTTTTGCGGTGATGTTGGCTTTGTTTGCACCTATTGGGATTATCATTGATGTTTCGGAGAAGGTGAATAAAATGATAGAAAACAAAATTCCGCTTACGGAAATTTTGATTTATTATTATCATTTTACCATCTATTTCATGAATCTTTTGTTTCCGATATTTTTGTTCTTGTCTGTAATTTGGTTCACGTCTAAATTGGCCAATAATACCGAAATCATTGCCATATTAAGTTCCGGAATATCATTTACGCGATTTTTGAGGCCTTACATAATTGGTGCTTCCATTATTTCGGTTTTTGTGTTGCTGATGGGATTTTTTATTGTGCCAAAAGCCAGCGAAGGATTCAATAATTTCAGGTATACCTATTTAAGAGGTGATGGAAAACAGGCTATGAGAGGGGACAATACGGATGTTTACCGTCAAATTAGCGATAACGAATTTATCTATGTCAATAGTTTTAATACAGAAACTAAAACGGCCTACAATTTTAGTTACGAAAGGTTTAAAAAAGATAAATTAGAGTTTAAAATTACGGCCAGCAGGATACAATGGAATCCGAAAACCAAGAATTATTCGATGTATGATTATGTTAAAAGAACTGTGGGCGAGTTAGGAGACAAAATCGAAAAGGTTGATAAAAAAGATGCAAAATTCAGTTTTGATTTAGCGGATTTAACCCCCGTAGTTTATATCGCCGAAACTTTAACTTTAGGAGAACTGAACCGATTTATTGAAAAAGAAAAAAAGAGAGGTTCCTCCAATATCAATGTGTATATGGTGGTTTTATATAAAAAATTCAGCATTCCAGTTTCGGCATTTATTTTGACCATTATTGCCGTTGCAGTTTCGGCAATGAAACGAAGAGGAGGAATGGGATTGAGTTTGGCCATAGGAATTGGTCTTGCTTTTGCTTTTGTGTTTTTCGACAAAATATTTGGCACCTTGGCCGAAAAGTCGACTTTCCCTCCTTTTTTGGCAGTTTGGTTTCCTAATATTGTTTTCGGGATTTTAGCAATTTATTTACTGCGCAATGCAAAAAGGTAAATTAGGAAGCTATTTAAATCTTCATTTAATTGTGTTTATTTGGGGATTCACAGCGGTTTTGGGTGCTTTAATATCCATAAATGCTGATGCTTTGGTTTGGTATCGAATGCTTTTTGCATCCGTTTTTTTATTCCTGTTTATTGTCTATAAAAAGAAATCATTCGTGGTACCGCCAAAGGAATTTGTCAAATTAATTTTTGTTGGATTATTAATAGCGATTCATTGGATATTTTTTTTTAAGGCCATACATATTTCTAATGTTTCCATCACCTTGGCTGTTTTTTCGTTGGGAGCTTTTTTTGCATCACTACTCGAACCTTTGTTTTACGGACGAAAAGTACTTTGGTACGAAGTATTCTTTGGACTAGTAATTATTGCTGGACTAGGCATAATTTTGCAGGTCGAAATGAATTATTTCGAAGGGATGATGTACGCTTTGGTTTCTGTAATTATGGGCGTTTTGTTTACGCTTATGAACGGAAAATTAACAGAAAAACACGAATCTTCCGTTATTACTTTTTATGAATTCTTGGCAGGAGTTTTTTTTATTTCGATTTATTTTTTAATCCAAAATAAATTCAATGCCGACTTTTTTATGCTTACTGCCAATGATTGGATTTTATTGTTGATTCTGTCGTCGGTTTGTACGGCATATGCTTTTACGGCTTCGGTAAAAGTAATGCGAATGCTTTCTCCATATACAATAATGCTTACCACAAGTTTGGAGCCAGTTTACGGAATTATTTTAGCCTATTTTATCCTTGGCGGAAAAGAAAAAATGAGCTTCGAGTTTTATATTGGAGCCCTACTCATTGTGCTGACAGTTATCCTGAATGGCATTGTGAAACACTATTTTGGAGATAAAGAATAATGATTTTGAGAGCCTCTTTTTGTCAATTTATTTGCATTTAGATGGCAAATTAACCATTTTGATAATTTTAAATTTTATATTTGCATTTCAAATCAGAACAAAAAAAGCACACACCCTATGGAATATTTAGATTTTGAGCTTCCAATAAAAGAACTTGAAGACCAGTTAGACAAATGTGTAGTTATTGGTCAAGAATCAGACGTTGATGTGACAAACACTTGTAAACAAATCAACAAGAAACTGGAAGAAACCAAAAGGCATATTTATAAAAATCTTACCGCTTGGCAACGCGTACAATTGTCAAGACATCCAAATAGACCTTATACCTTAGATCATATCAAAGCACTGTGTGGCGACACTTTTCTAGAACTTCACGGCGATAGAGGGTTTAAAGACGACAAAGCGATGATTGGTGGTTTGGGAAAAATCGATGGACAATCGTTTATGATTATTGGCCAACAAAAGGGATTCAATACCAAAACACGTCAATACAGAAATTTTGGAATGCCCAACCCAGAAGGGTACAGAAAAGCGTTGCGATTAATGAAAATGGCGGAGAAATTTGGGATTCCTGTTTTAACTCTTGTGGACACACCTGGAGCTTTTCCTGGAATTGAAGCCGAAGAACGTGGACAAGGAGAAGCTATTGCCAGAAACATTATTGAAATGATTAGCTTGAAAGTGCCTATTATCGTTGTTATCGTTGGTGAAGGTGCTTCTGGTGGTGCATTGGGAATTGGTGTTGGAGATCGCGTTTATATGATGGAAAACACTTGGTATTCCGTTATTTCTCCAGAATCATGTTCTTCTATTTTATGGAAAAGCTGGGATTACAAAGAACAAGCTGCCGAGGCTTTGAAATTGACTTCAGCCGATATGAAAAAACAAAAATTAGTTGATGATATTATCCCGGAACCACTTGGTGGAGCTCACTACGATAGAGAAGCTGCATTCAAAACAGTGGAGCAATATATTATGAAAGGATTCAATGAGTTAAAAGACTTATCAACAGCTGATTTAGTTGCCCAAAGAATGGAGAAATACCTTGAAATGGGAGAGTATAAAGACTAAAAATCTTACGAATTATTAATTAATCCGAAGCCTTGCAGTTTCGGATTTTTTTTGGGTTATCAACAAAAAAAGTTTGCTTATTAACAATTATTTCTAATAAGTCAATAGTAAATTTTTTTTATTTTTAGTTACTTTCGCTCTATGGAAAATGTCAAGAATATAAACCCAATTAGAATAGATAAAACAACCATTATCAACCTTGAAAAAGGCAAATTGCAACCTCAAGTTTTAGAGCTAGAAGAGGCTGTACTTGGCGCAATGATGATTGACAAGAAAGGTGTAGATGATGTAATTGATATTTTGCAAGCTGATGCTTTTTATAAAGATTCCCATAAATATATTTTTGAGGCTATTGTTCAGCTCTTTACAGAAACGCAGCCTATTGACTTATTAACCGTTTCGGCCCAGCTCAAAAAAAATGGAAAATTAGAGCTTGCAGGAGGCGATTTTTATTTAATTCAACTGACACAGAAAATTTCGTCTTCGGCACACATTGAATTCCATTCTAGAATCATTCTTCAAAAGTTTATTCAACGTAGTTTGATTCGGATTTCTACTGAAATTATTGAAGATTCTTATGACGAAACAACCGATGTTTTTGATTTATTGGATAGAGCGGAATCTAAACTGTACGAAGTTACTCAAGGAAACATCAAACGAAGTTCTGAAACTGCCCAAAGTTTAGTATTGCAAGCTAAAAAAAGAATTGAAGAAATTAGTAAGCAAGAGGGATTAAGTGGAGTGGAGACTGGTTTTACCAATCTAGACAAACTTACTTCTGGCTGGCAGCCGAGCGATTTAATTATCATTGCGGCAAGACCAGCGATGGGAAAAACAGCGTTCGTACTATCGATGGCCAGAAATATTGCTATCGATTATGGTCATCCTGTAGCGTTATTCTCGTTGGAGATGGCATCGGTGCAGTTGATTACTCGTTTGATTTCATCTGAAACTGGTTTGTCTTCGGAGAAATTGCGTACCGGTAAATTAGAACCTCACGAATGGACGATGTTGAGTACCAAGGTAAAAAATTTGGAAAAAGCTCCTTTGTTTATTGATGATACTCCATCACTTTCTATTTTTGATTTACGTGCCAAATCCAGACGTTTGGTTTCACAACACGGCATCAAAATCATTATTGTCGATTATTTGCAATTGATGACTGCCGGTGGAAATGGTAAAGGGGGAGGAAATAGAGAGCAGGAAATATCGACTATTTCTCGAAACTTGAAGGCTTTAGCCAAGGAGTTGAATGTTCCTGTAATAGCACTCTCGCAGTTGTCCCGTGCGGTTGAAACGCGTGGATCCAGCAAAAGACCATTGCTTTCTGACCTTCGTGAATCGGGAGCGATTGAGCAAGATGCCGATATTGTTTCGTTTTTATACCGTCCGGAATATTATAAAATTGACGAATGGGATGATGATGAGGCTTCGCCAACGGCTGGTCAGGCAGAAATAATGATTGCCAAACACCGTAATGGTAGTATAGAAAACGTTCGATTGAAATTTATAGGTCACTTGGGTAAATTTGATAATCTTGATGATTACAACGGTAGTTATGATGATTTGCCTTCGAGTATGAATCACGAAGAAAATCCTTTCCAAACTAAAAATCTTCCATCTCCAAATGAAGCCTTCGGCAGTAATTTGAACGATGACGATGATGATATGCCGTTCTAAAAACAAAAAAAATCGCTTTTTTAAGCGATTTTTTTATTCCTTTTCGTCAATAAAAACGAGTATATTTGACTTAAAAATTACAAAATGGCTTCGAAAAAGGTATTTTTTATTGTTTTAATCCTGATTTCCTTTTCGGTGAAAGCTTCGTTTATTTTGTTGCCTATGGACGAAACCACGCAGCAAAATCATTTGAAAGCTTACGGGATTACTTATTGGTGTATTGACAAAAAATACAAAGCCAGCTGGTTACTCAATTATCGCGGTGGCTCATTTTTGTTGGCCGATGCCCCAGAAATTAGAAAAGAATGCCAAATTAGAGGTGTAAGTTTTGAAGTGTTGAGCGATGCCGAAACCAATCAGATTCTGGAAGAAATATCTAGTCCTTCCCAAAATATGGAAGCGGTTGTGCTCGAAAAAGCACCTAAAGTTGCTGTTTATACTCCTAAAGGCAAACAACCTTGGGACGATGCAGTGACATTGGTCTTGACGTATGCCGAAATTCCGTTTACGCCTATTTATGACGAGGAAGTTTTGAGTGACCAACTCTTGCTTTACGACTGGCTACATTTGCATCATGAAGATTTCACGGGACAATATGGGAAATTTTTTGGATCCAATAGAAATTCACCTTGGTACATAGACCAAAAGAAAGATGCCGAGGTTTTAGCAACCAAATTGGGCTATAAAAAAGTTTCGGAAGAAAAATTGGCAGTAGCCAAAAAAATTAGAGATTTCGTTATTGGCGGTGGCTTTATGTTTGCGATGTGCTCTGCAACGGATAGTTTTGACATTGCTTTGGCGGCAGATGGTGTTGATATTTGCGAATCGATGTTTGACGGCGATGCCAGTGAACCCAATTATCAATCCAAAATCAATTATGCAAATTCCTTTGCCTTCAAGGATTTTATTTTAGACCGAAAACCCGAGCATTATGAGTTTTCGGATATTGATATGACTGAAAAAAGGCGAATTCCAATGGAGAAAGACTATTTTAGCTTGATGGAATTTTCAGCAAAATGGGATCCGATTCCGAGTATGTTATGCCAAAATCATACTCAGTTAATTAAAGGTTTTATGGGACAAACTACTTCTTTTGACCCAACCCTCATAAAATCGAATGTGTTGGTGATGGGAACTTGTGAACTTGATGGCGAAGCACGTTACATTCACGGCGAAAAAGGCAAAGGAATGTATACTTTTTATGGTGGTCATGATCCAGAAGATTACCAGCATAGAGTAGGAGATCCAGTGACCGTTTTGGATTTGCATCCCAATTCTCCAGGATATCGGTTGATTTTGAATAATGTTTTGTTTCCTGCAGCCAGAAAAAAGAAACAGAAAACCTAAAAATTAATACTTCTTGATCTATTAAAAATTATCCTTGTTTTTCTAGGTAATTTTATCTTTCAATATGATTTTTATCATACTTCAAATTTTTTTAAGTGCGTTAATTTGTGCTAAATAAGTAAGAGGTCAATCAGATAAAAATTATTTGTATGTTGAAGTTTAGAATTGTAATGCTAGCCATGTTGTTTTCATTAATCAGTATTGGACAAGTGCAAAAAGAAAAAGTAATTAACGAACAAGCACAATCTTGGTTTGCCTTAAATAACACCATTACATTTGATAAGCATTGGGGATTATTAGCCGATTTTCAATTAAGAAGAAACGATTTTGTAAATACTGACAATTTTTACTTGGCTAGAGCTGCAGTAGCTTATATAACCGAAACTAAAAAAGTAATTGCCTTGGGTTATGGTCATATGTGGACAGCCCCTTCAAATCCCGATTGGAAAACTTTTTGTAATGAAGATTTGACGTATCAAATGTTTGAGTTTAGTGCCAAGGTAGGAAATATATCAGTCTTGAATCGCTTTAGAAATGAGCAACGTTGGCAGCAAGTAATTGTTAATGATGCTTATACTGGAGATAAAAGATTTTCCGACAGACTTCGCTATTTAATAAGTTTTGATATTCCAATTTTCAAGAAAAAAACATTGCCAAGACTAGTTATTTCTGATGAGATACTGATTCAATTTGGTAAGGAAATTGTTTATAATACTTTTGATCAAAACTGGTTTTTTATTGGTATTAAGCAATCGATAAGTCCTAAACTTAGTTTTGATTTTGGCTATATGAATGTTTATCAGGAAAAAAAATCAGGTTATCAATACGATATGAATCACACGCTGAGATTGTTCTTTTATTATAAAAATGATGCGAACTCATTAACTCATTTTGGGCATCATTCATAGGGTAATGAATATGTTTTCCGATTGCTCATGTAATATATAATTTTTTTAATCTTGGTATTGGGTTGACTAATTTTGAATAAGTTTGTAGAAAATGTTTGAAAGTGACTATTATCATATCTCGGTTTTTTTTATTGTTTTACTTTGCAAGTAAATAATAACATCGCCATTCTTTTAAAAAAAAATATTCTCTATGCAAAGATGTAAACTTATAATTTTGGCTGTTTTATTGCCCATAATTGTTTTGGGACAAGCTCAAACAGAAAAAGTAATCAATCAGCAAACACAAACTTGGGTTTCCATAAATACGGTAACTAAATTTAGTGACCATTGGGGGATTGTTGCTGATGCCCATATCAGAAGTAATGAAATTTTTCATGACAATAATTTTTATTTTCTAAGAGGGGGGATTACTTATATTCCAAATCCTTCAGTTTCTATAACGGCTGGTTATGCACATATGTGGCTTGCTCCAACAAAAGAAGGCTGGAGTACCTATTCAGACGAAAACAGGATTTACCAACAAGCACAAATGAATACTAAACTCGGAAAAGTGAGTGTGCTACAAAGGCTTAGAAACGAACAACGCTGGCAGGAAAAAATAGCTAATGATGAGTCTACGGGAGAAAACCGCTTCACGGATAGAGTTCGTTATTTGGTTAGTTTTAACATTCCAGTTTTCAAGAAAAAAACGGCTCCCTTATTAGTGCTTTCGGATGAGATTTTAATACATTTTGGACAAGAAGTAATATATAATACTTTTGACCAAAACCGTTTGTTTATTGGAATTAGACAGTCGATTAATCCTAAACTTAGTTTTGATTTTGGCTATATGAATGTTTATCAACAAAAATATACGGGTTATCAATATGATATGAATCATACTTTAAGATTGTTTTTTTATCTTAATTCAAGTATTAAATCCAATAAACCAGTACCTGTTCATCATACTTCCGGAGACGAATAATTTTGAAATAAATTAAGGTATAATTCAAAAGAACCACCTAGTGACAGGGCATTGGGGTGGCTCTTTTTGTTTTGTTTTGTGAAGTTTTGAAGACAAGTAGTTTGGTTTTTTTTTAACTTTCCTGTTAAACAGACAGAGTTTAGACTTTAAGATTATCAACAAAACCAAAATATTTTTAATTTGTAGTGGTTTGTTTTTTGCTGTTTAGTGATTTTTTCTCTTTGGTTGGCTTGTCTACTTTGGAGGCTTCTATTTTTCTTTTGGCTAATTCATCATCATCCAATTTATAATTTTGGATAGTGTATTCTACTCGGGGTTGTTGTTTTTTAATTTCTGGTTTCGAATGACAAGAAAGCAGGATGTGGCACAAGAATTGGAATTGGATTAAGTTAAGTATTTTCATTCTATTTATATTTGGGTGGTTTAGGCAAGGCAGTTGTTTGCAATTTTTAGCTGAATTTTATAAAACCTTTCTATTTGTTTTTCTGTCAAGACGCCTTTTTTTTTGGCATCAAATAGCTTTACATATAATACATCCGATTTAGCTTTCATATAAGGATATTTTGACAACGAATTCGAATTGCCATCAATAGATTTTTTGTAATGCTTGATGTATTCTTTTGTGTAATTATTGTAGTCAACGAGGTATTTGTCCCATTTGGTATTGAGTGGTTTTTCAGTGCCATTATCCACGATTTTAGCTGTAATCCTTATATTGTTTTCGCTCATAATTTTTTTATAAATAGAATTTTATATCCGAATTAGCTTAAAATAGTTTCAGGTTGTCGATAGTTATAACTTTTTATACCTATTTTTTATGGCCGATAGCAGAAAAATAATTTGTAAAGCAATTATTAATGGAATAAGGAGGATTTTCCAATTGATATTTATCCAGCTTATTTTTATTAACAACAAAATGATGGATGACAGGATTCCGGCCGTTATAACAATAACATTAGGAGTTGTAACGATTGAATTATTGCTCTTTATGAAGTTCATTTTTGGGGCAAATGACTTTATTTCATTATTGGTTTTCATTGTAGGTCTTTATATTAAAGCAAAAATAAATCCAATTAAAACGGTATCCTTACGGGAAACCGTAAAGAGTCAAAAAAATAATAAAAAAATAAAATAATGTAATTATACTAAACCCAAGTCTTTTGCAATAGCTATGAGATGTACGTTGTTGTTGGCTTTGAAGTATATTTTTAGCCTGTTGATGCGTTTTTCGAGGCTGCTGCTGCCATTCGGAGAAATATTTATTGACTTAAATTCAGATGAAATTTCATCTAAAGTATGTCCTACAGATAATAATTTCAGAATTTCAATATCGTAAGTTTCTATTTCGATTAATGATTTGTCTCTTAAAGCGTGGGATAAACCAGTAGAAAGTATTTTTGAGTTGGTGTTGAAAATTTCCGTGATGGCTCTTTTGAGTTCTGGAATGCTGTCACGCCCTTTTGAAATATAGGCATTAATTCCTAAATTATTAAAAAGGGATTTCACCCTGAAAGATTTGTCTTCGATTGAAAAAACAATAGTTTTTATATCTGGTTGTATTTTTTTTACGGTAGCAATCAATTCTTCGCCTGAATTCAACTTGTTTTCTCGATGATCCGTTTTGAATGACAAATCGCTGACCAATAAATCATAAGGAGCATCGTCATGGATTGCTTTTTTTATTTTTAAAAAAGCATCATCACAATACTTAGCGTGGTGAATTTCGGAAACCGAAAGTTCTTCCAGTGCTTGTCCAACGGCAATGCTGATGCTGTCAAAATCTTCGGCTACTAAAACTTTTTTGAACATATCGATAGTTAATTACACAGGAATAATAAAACTAGTTTTGAATCCCTTGTTTGATTTAGTATCAAATGTAATAATTCCGTTTATGGAGTGAATACGGTTTTCCACATTTTGCAGTCCATTTTTTGAATTTATTTTTTCAAGTACCGCTCCAATCCCATTGTCACTGTAATCTATTTGTAATTTATTTTCATTTTTCTTGAAAGATATTACAGCTAAACTACATTGACTGTGTTTTTTCATATTGACCAATAATTCCTGGATAACACGATAAACAATGATTTTTTTATTGTGTTCCAATGTAAGCCAATCAATAGAATCCATTCCATTTACCAATATGGTGATGGTACTGGTATTGAATCCCGATATCATTTCTTTCAAGCCTTCAACATATTTTGATCCAGTATCAACGGAACTGTTTTCCTTCGAAATATTGCGGGTTCTGGAATAGATGGCATCTAGATTATTGAGCAAAGACTCCTTGTTCTGGTTGGTAGACAAATCCTGTGTTTCGGCAAAAGCCATAGTGTGATAGACGTCGTTGGCTAATTCGTCGTGCAATTTTTTGGCAATTCTGGTTTCTGTTTCGTATGAAGTTTGGAATTTTTCTTTTTTGTTTATTGCTTTTAAATAATAATACAGAAAAATAGTGGAGAGAATTCCAGTTATAACCAGAAAATTCAAAATTATGTTTTGGTTTTTTTGTTTTTCCAATTCAAGGGCCGTCTCAGCTTTCTGGGTTTTTAATTTTAGATTTTCTTCTTTGTCCAGTTTGGAATCGTATTTTATTTTGGCAAATTGATTTTTGGCTTTTTGTCTCGCTTTAACAAGGCTATCGTTGATTCTGATATAATCTAATGAAAATTTTTTCAATTGGTTTCCAGTGCTGTTTTGTATTAATAGTTTCAGGGATTCTAATCGGTCATCGGGGTTGTTTACTTTTGTTGCTTTTTCAAAGGCTATTTGTGCATATCGTTTTGCAAGTTTTGGATTATTTTTTCGGTGATATTCAGAAAAATAAATATAGCTTCCGGCCATTCCCCAGTCATCCTTTATTTGTTTCCTGATTTTTAAAGCTTGATTCATATAACCAATTCCTTTTTGATTTCCAATTTTGAAATAGCTATACCCTAAATTATTCAGGATTTTAGAAAATTCTTCTGGTCTATTTGTAATTTCTTTTTCTAAAGTCAATGGCACCAGAAGTTGTATGGCTTTATGATAATTTTGCATCTCCATATAGACTACCGCGATATTATTTTTGATACAAGCTTTTCTAAATTGGTTTGTTTTTAGTCGTAAGGCTTGATTATAATAATATAGAGCAAGTTTATAATCGAGTGTCAACAAATAATTAAGCCCAATTATGCTGTATAAAGCCCAATGATGGTTTGGTTTTGGATTATTTTTTAAATAAGGAAAAGCCTCAAGGAAAGTAGATTCGCAACCCGAATAATTGCCTTGGTTTTGTTCAATATAGGCTAGTTGTAATATAGAATAAATAATTTCGGTAGTATCTTTTTGTATGTCACAAAGTGATTTAGCTTTGCTGAAATAATAATAAGAACTATCATATTTCGTGTTTTTAAAGTGCTTTTCGCCTAACTCGATAACTCGATTGATTTCGGTTAGATTGCTCTTTTTTTTGAGCTTGTTTTTAGATTTTTTTTCACAGGATTGTAAAGCAAGAAATACTGCCAATAAAACAAAAAACGGTAATTGAAACTTCTTAAAAATCATAGCCCGAAATTACAGAAATTAATTATAAATAGAGATAAATCTGCTTAAATAAATTTTATCGAAATAATGTTAAAAAAAAAACAGTGGTAAAATTTTTTCTACCACTGTCTTAAAATCAAAATTATATTTTTAGAAAATTAATGCCTTAAATCGGCTACCGAAAATTTCGGATTTTTATCATCTTTAATATACATTACATCAGTGTAGAATTCTACTTTACCTGTCTCGATGTTGTGCATGGCACCAACAACACCAATTTCACCATTTTCAACCATTTGTTCTAAAATAAAACTGCGACCTAAAATGCTTTTTACGCTTCGTTTTACGTTTATTTGAGCAACATTTTCAACAAAAGTGGAGTTTTTAGATGTTCTATCTGCTATGGTTTCTTTTTCTTGGTAAATTGCGGGTTGTATTTTAGATAGCAATTCCGTAAGATTTCCCATTTCTACATGGTCGCAAGCGCCTTTTATAGCACCACATTTACTATGACCTAAAACTACGATTAGTTTGGATCCAGCTACTTTACAAGCGAATTCCATACTCCCAAGAATGTCAGTGTTGACAACATTTCCAGCTATTCTTGCCGAAAAAATATCGCCTAAACCTTGGTCGAAAATTAGTTCAGCTGATGTTCTACTGTCAATACAACTTAATATTATTGCAAACGGCCATTGTCCTTCTTTAGTTTCATTGGCTTGCTGTAATAAATCGCGGTTGGCTTGTAAGTTTTTAATAAAACGAATATTTCCTTCTTGCAAAATTTCTAATGCTAGTCTTGGAGTTAATTGTGATTGTGTTTCTTTGTTATGTGTTCTCATTTGTGTGTCTAAATTATTGGGTTATGAATGGGAAACGAATACATGTTTTTCTTCTTCGCCTGTATTTGTTAGGTTATATTCCTTTTTGAATCCAACTAGTTTTACTTTTATGTTTTCTTCTTTGGCTGTGATTTTTTTGAATTCTTTAATTAAATCTAAAACGTCATGAGCAATATAAACCGTATTTTCGGCATTGATGATTACTTTTGAATTTCCTGGAATTTTGCTTAAAGTCGATTTAATTGCTGCTTTGTTCAAGAAAGATACTTCTTGGGCTAAATCGATATGAATGACATCACCGTCATGATATTCTTCTTTTCTAAAGAAGTAAGCCCTTTTCATGTTTCCTCTCAGAATGGCGAAAACGCTAATAATCATTCCTAATGCAACTCCTTTTAATAGATCCAAAAAGACTACGGCTCCAAAAGTGGCTATGAACGGAACAAACTGGTATTTTCCGTTGTTCCAAAAATGCTTGAATGTTGCTGGTTTTGCCAATTTATAACCTACCATTAACAAGATTGCAGCCAATGTTGCCAATGGTATTTTGTTCAAAATTACGGGAATGGTAACTACGCTTATAAGTAACAATACTCCATGGATTATGGTTGACATTTTAGATTTTGCTCCTGCATTGTTGTTTGCCGAAGATCGTACTACTACCGAAGTCATTGGTAAACCTCCCAAAAGAGCACTTATGAGATTTCCAATTCCTTGGGCTTTCAATTCCACATTGGTATCGGTGTAGCGTTTGTGCGCATCCATTCTGTCGGATGCTTCAATGCATAATAATGTTTCTATCGAAGCCACGATGGCAATGGTCAAACCAATAATCCAAACTTTTGGATTGGTAATTCCCGAAAAGTCGGGTGTGACAATAATTTGTTTGAACTCTTCCAAGGAAGAAGGGACAGGCAAAGAAACCAAATGTTCTTTTGCAATGGCCAATGAACTTCCAGATGAGATGAAAAGCTCATTCAATACCACTCCCAGAATTACTGCTATAAGTGCGCCAGGAATTAATTTTAATTTTTTCAGAAAAGGAACCTTGTCCCAAGATATTAATATAATCAAGGATATAACAGCTATTACTACAGATCCTAATTGTATGTAGTTTAAGATGTTGAATAGAGAGGAAAATGTATTTCCCCCATCAATTTGTGTAAAAGCTTGATCACCTTCAAAATCACTGTCATAACCAAAAGCGTGAGGTAGCTGTTTCAGGATAATAATAACTCCGATACCAGCCAACATTCCTTCGATTACATTGGTCGGAAAATAATTCGAAATACTCCCGGCTTTGATGAATCCCAGTGCCAATTGAATTAAACCTGCAATAAAAACAGCCGTCAAGAAAACATCGAAGGCTCCCAAATCGGTGATTGCGGTTAATACAATTGCTGTTAAACCTGCGGCTGGACCTGAGACACTAATGTGGGATCTACTTAAATAACCCACGACTATTCCGCCAATAACACCGGAAATTATACCTGAAAACAAGGGTGCCCCAGAAGCCATAGCAATACCTAAACATAACGGAAGCGCCACCAAAAAAACCACTAAACCTGATGCAAAATCAGATTTTAGGTTAGCAAAAAGATTGATTTTTTTTGTCATAATACCTTACTAAAAATTGAATACAAATATTTTGTCACATAAATAAATGTGAGCATTTGAGATTTTAAAAAATAAAATCAACTATGTATTAAACTTGTTCGGGTGGGGGTATGAATATTTTGGAGGTAATTTTATCGTGCTTGGATAAATTCTCGGAGTGGATTAAACCAGAATTTAAATTTGATAGAAGAACAGGCGCGTTTACAGTATCAAAATAAAATATGGCTTTAATTTCCTTGTGTGCTTTCTCTTCTTCAGAAAAACTGTAAAATATAGACGTATCTGCACCTTTCTTTATTATACTAACAACAGTTGGTGTAGCAAGAAAAGTTATAAAAACAAACAATAATAGTTGTGCCATTATCTTCATAACCGCAAAAATAGAATTTAACTAATGGAATCAAAGATATTTTGGCAAATTTAAAATAAAATTAACATCTGGGTTTCTTTTTTTTTAGGTTTTATATAACAAGGCTTTTTTAAAGGGACTGTCAATGTTGAATAAAATCACAATGTAGGAATCTTTTAAATTATTCTAATTATCGGTGAATAAAACAAAGTGTTTTTGCTTGGAAAAATGACTCTTTTTGGGTTTTAAATTCGGTATTGTTCATAAATGACTAGTTGACGGGGTGTTTTTTGAATTTTTAATAAAAAAGCGATGTGTTTAAATTTTTTTGGGGGTGTTTGTTATTTTTAATGATTTAAAATCACTATTACGGCCTTTTTTTATCTTTTTAATCTAGTTTAGTTAAAAAATAATGGGGGTATAGTGAAAAAGTTAGATATTGATTTTGTAAAAAAAACTGTTTAAAATACGGAATGTATATTATTTAACAATCATTTCTTGGTTATTGATAATTCTTTCGAAAAACAGTTAAAAAAGTGATTTTTTTGTATTCAAGTAAAATATAAGTTAATAGATTTGCCACAGGTAAAAAGATCTTCCTGCATAAATTTAGGACTGTAAAATGATGTTTTTGATTTTTTTGAAAATATTTTTAACAGTTTTAATTTTAAAAACAAACAAAACTAATTAATAATTAAACTAAACTAAACATGAAAAAAGTAACACTTATTTTCGCATTAATGCTAGCAAGCGCTGCAACTTTTGCACAAGATGCAGAAGCTCCAAAATCAACGCCATTAGAAATTTCAGGTTCTGGTGATTTGTATTACAAGTATGATTTTTCAAAAACAGGAAACATCCCAACAAGTTTTGCAACAGATCAAAATTCTCTTTCTTTGGGAATGCTTGATATTGCTTTAAAGAAATCTGTGGGAAAAGCATCTTTTGTAGGTGAAGTATCTTTTGGTCCAAGAGGACAATACCAATCAATACCAAATGGTGATGGTGTTGATGGAAATTCATTCCACATTCAAAATTTGTATGCTACTTATGCATTCACTGATAAATTTAGTATGACTGCAGGTTATATGGGAACTTTTATTGGTTATGAGGTAATCTCTCCAGTTGGAAATTTCCACTACTCTACTTCTTATTTGTTTACTAACGGACCATTCCAAAATGCAGGTGTTAAAGCCAATTATAAAATAACTGATAAATTCGGTGCGATGGTAGGTTTGTTTAACGATAGTTGGAATTCATACAAAGCTGATCCGGTTAAAGGATTAAATGCTGTTGGTGCTCAATTGTCTTATGTTGGTGGTCCAGTTAGTGCCTACCTTAACTTTATGGATGGATCAGTTAGTGGAACTATTGTTGATTTAACTGCTACATTCCAACTTTCTGAAAAATTCAAATTGGGTTTAAATGCTGCTGATTTTTCTAACACTGGTGATGTTGGATATACTGGAGTAGCTTTGTATCCTTCTTACGCTATTAGCGATACCTTTGGTTTAGGATTACGTGGTGAGTATTTTGCTTATAAAGAAGGTTCTGGAGATACTGATGTAACTGCTTTGACTTTGTCTGCTAACTTAAAAGCAGGAGGATTCACTTTTATCCCAGAGTTTAGATTCGATAATAATTCTGAAGAAGTATTCGTTGACTCTGATATGGCTCCAACTAAATCAGCTTCTCAAGTTGTTTTAGCCGTAGTTTACGGATTCTAAAAGCTATATGAAATAATATATAAAAATATTTTTTTTACTGCCAAGATGCAACTTATTAGTGTCTTGGCAGTTTTTTTATGTCTTGTCTGAAAGGGGGTTGATTTTGTAGTTAGTTATTGGCGTTATGTTTTTATGGGATTTATTTTACCCAGAATAGTTTCTTTATAATGTGCTTTTTTATAATTGCTTTCTTGTCATTGAAAAGATTAAAGTAATTCTGTTTTCGCCTTTAGGTCATTCTCGCTAACCATTTAAATTTATATTGTGTTGATTTCTTTTAATGGCTAAAATCATCAAAACCGTTGTACTGCTTTAATGTATGATATGTGGTAATGTCAATTATTAAAATTAGGATATTAAAACAAAAAAGCGGTCTTTGAATTATTTCAAAGACCGCTTTTCGTTAACCATTATTTTAAGCTAATTATTGTTGCTTCTTGTATATATTATATATGGTGTTTATCGTTTTTTCATCTAAAACAGCATTAACTTCTGATTGAATATAATGAAGTTTAAACGCCATAATTGCAGAAGGAAGATTCTTGGTATTGTAGCCAATAATTCGCAAACCTTGTTCTACATTGAAATCAGCTGGAGCGGGTTCTAAAACGTCTTCTGGCCAAATTCCAAAACCATTTATAGCTAAAAGTTTCCAAGGAAATAATGCGCTTGGGTCTTTTTTTCTAGTTGGTGCAATATCGGAATGACCAATTATATTTTGTACAGGAATATTATAGTCTTTTTTTAGTTTTGTCAATAAAGCCAATAAACTTATTATTTGTTTATCAGAGAAAGGTTTGATTCCGTTATTGTCTAATTCTATTCCTATCGATGCTGAATTAATATCGCTGTTTTTTCCCCAAGTAGCATTTCCTCCATGCCAAGCTCTAAGATAATCATTTACCATTTGAACTACTCTGCCATCTTCAGCTATTACGTAGTGCGAACTAACTTGAGATGTTGTTTTGGTAAATGTTTTTAATGTTTGTGCTAATGAATCTTGGGCAGTGTGATGAAGAATAATAAAATTAGGTTTCCTAAGATTAAAATTAACGGTGCTGATCCATTCGGTGCTGATTCCGTTAGATAAAACCACAGGTGCCTTTATGGACAAAGTGTCCTTGTAAAGCACTAAAGGGTCAACAGGAGCGGGCTCATTTGGTAGCTCGGTTATGGTAGTGCTGCTGGTTTCCAACTTTGCAGGCTCCATATTCGAAATGGTCTCTTTATAATTGTGTAACTGCTCTTTATATGACTTCTCACTTTTTTTATACGGATTTGTCGAGCAAGAAGTAATGATAATTGCTAAAATCAGATAAAAAAAAACTTGGTTTGCTATGTGTTTCACGATTTTTAAGGGTATTTGATATTCAAAAAAATGAAATTATTCCTGACTTTCTTTTTCTTTTTGTTTATCCTTTGTTTTGGATTTAGATTTATCTTTTGATTTTTTCTGATTTTTTCTATCTTCTTTAAAAACAAGATATTTTTCTTTTTGCTCCTTGCTCAAAAATTGATTTATTTTTCGGTCTGTAGATTCTGAAAGTGCTTGAAAATCTTTTATTTGTTCATCTTGAGTTGTGACTTGTTTTAGTATTCTACCTTGTGTGTTGAGGCTTTCAATAAGAACATTTTTTATTGCAATTACTTGAAGTTCATCAAGATTTAAAGCAGGCTTCATTTCTTCCACAATTTTGGCAGCAGTTACATCAGCGGGGATTTCTTTTGGTTTTTCCGGTTGACTTTGTTGATTCATTGCGCTGCCCATTTGGTTCATTCCACCGCCATAGCCATTACCACCATAACCACCACCTCCGTAACCATTTCCACCGTATCCATTTCCGCCGTATTGAGCAGAAATACTTGTGATTGATAATAGTATAAAAGCAAATACTAGAAATGTTTGTTTTGTTCTCATAGTTAGTATTTAAAAAATAGGTTTAGATAGGTTCTGCAAATAAATCAAACTCGGTAGCATCGGTAATTTTGACCATTATAAATTCTCCTGTTTTCACATAATGTTTTGATGCGTCAATAAGAACTTCATTGTCCACATCTGGGCTGTCAAATTCAGTTCTTCCCACGAAATGCTCACCTTCTTTTCGGTCAATGATGCAACGGAAGGTTTTGCCAATTTTCTCTTGGTTCAAATCCCAAGAAATTTGCGACTGCAATTCCATAATTTCATTGGCGCGACTTTGTTTAACATCATCGGGAACATCGTCAACCAAGTCAAATGCACTTGTGTTTTCTTCATGTGAATAGGTGAAACAACCCAAACGTTCAAACTTCATTTCTTGAACCCAATCCCTCATAATCTCGAAGTCTTCCTGTGTTTCTCCAGGATAACCCACTATTAATGTGGTTCTAATGGTCATTCCAGGAACAGCTTCACGGAATTCTTTCAATAATTTGGTCGTTTTCGCTTTTGTGGTGCCGCGTTTCATCGATTTCAAAATAGAATCTGAAATGTGTTGCAAAGGAATGTCAATGTAATTGCAAATTTTTGGCTCACGCTTCATAATTTCCAAAACATCCATCGGGAAACCAGTAGGGAAGGCGTAGTGCAAACGAATCCATTCGATTCCTTCGACTTTTACCAAAGCTTCCAATAATTCGCCAAGATTACGTTTTTTGTAAATATCCAAACCATAATAAGTCAAATCCTGCGCAATCAAAATCAATTCTTTTACGCCATTTTTTGCTAAGCCTTCCGCTTCTTTAACCAATTTTTCGATGGTTTGCGAAACGTGTTTACCACGCATAATTGGAATGGCGCAAAAACTGCAAGGTCTGTCGCAACCTTCGGCAATTTTTAGGTAAGCATAATTTTTAGGAGTCGTTGTCAAACGTTCTCCCAATAATTCGTGTTTATAGTCGGCTCCCAAAGCTTTTAGCAAGGCAGGCAATTCGGTAGTTCCAAAAAACTGGTCCACATTGGGAATTTCTTTTTCTAAGTCGGGTCTGTAACGTTCAGACAAACATCCAGTGACAAACACTTTGTCAACTAATCCTTTTTCTTTTTTGTCGGCATATTCTAGAATCATATTTACAGATTCTGCCTTGGCATTATCAATAAATCCACAGGTATTGATAACAACGATGTTTCCTTCTTGTTCATGTACAACATCTTTTCCGCTGGCACGAAGTTGTCCCATTAGTACTTCGCTGTCATATACATTTTTTGAACACCCAAGAGTGATCACGTTTATTTTATTCTTTTTTAAAGACTTGGTTCTCATAGATATATAATCCCGATATTTTGGGAATTTTGCAAAATTACGATTTTTATTTTTAGAAGCATAACCCTTTATTTTTTTATAGAACTTTTCTCCCGCTGTTCGCTATATCTCTTGTGGTGAACCCCACCTCAAGAGGATGCCGCTATCATCGGGGCTATTTTATGACTTTTTGTATTTCATAAAACCTCTCCAAAAGAAAAACCACTTCAATAAATGAAATGGTTCCCAATTAAATCATTCAAAAGTTAGTTTTCAAAAGTTTACATTTCAAACAGTAAAGTCATTGATACATTATTGTTTCTGGTATTAATTCTGGCAACATCCGTCAATCCTTGATTAAAGAAAGATTGTTGTGAATTTCTTTCGGAGTAAGCATAAGCAAGATCTAATTTGAAAACGCCAAAATTATAACCCAATCCTCCTGAAAAAGAATTCAAATCGCCAACGGTTGAAGAGTTTTTGTATGGACTTTGTTCAAAACGATATCCGCCTCTAAGACTGAGTGCTTTTATTTTGTATTCACCACCAATTCTAACTTCGCTTGTAGTGGCAAGAGTGTTGCTCATTTCATTGTTGATGTCTCTGAAATAAGAATCGTTTTCGGGTTGAAATTGTGTGCTGCCATAATCTTTTATCGCATAATCAAGACTAATTAACCCAGTTTTGCCAAAAACGTAAGCAAAACTTCCGGTTAACTTCCCAGGAGTTTGTAATTTGTAAGGAGCATAATAGTTCGTAATATTAGGATTTACGTAATCTGGAAGCAATTCTCCAGAAATGTTTTTGCTTACAGCCACTAAATTTTGAGAAAATTCATCACTCAAATGGTACCAAGTAGGGGACTCATAAGCTAATCCTAGACGGACTTCATTAGTCACTTTTGCGATAGCTCCAATTTGAAATGAAAATCCTGTTCCGTAAGTGTATAAATCATTGTCGAAATTGACTCTTCTTACAGTATAGTCATTACTTAAGGGATTAGTGTTGTCTTCATAAAAACTGGTTGATCGATAGAAATCAGTGAAGTGTGAATTCAAGTTTATTCCGATATATAGTTTGTCTTTATAGGAAGTAGCCATATTAAAGGATAGTTTCCCGTTATACCCATTAGAATAAATACTATTTTGTTGGTAATAATTCCCTCCAGGAGTAACATTTGTAACGTATGGAGAATTGTTATTTGTGTCGTCTACTGCATTTATAATATAACCTTGATACCCCATCATAGCTTGTTGTGCAGCAAATCCACTCAGGTTTGGATATTGCATATTAGGTAAGTTACTCCCTAAAAATGCATATAAATCTGAAATTGATTCACCAGTATTAGTGTTTACAAATTCTTGTGGTACTGGCGCTCCTCCATTTCCAAAATTTGCATGACTCAAGAAATAGCCATCCACGGAATTGTTTTCATTTACACCGGCTGAATAAACAGAGTTGTCAAAATTATTCGTGTTTTCATAGTTTATGGAAAAAGACAATTTTTTCCAGTCGCTATTTGGGTTGTGGTTCTTGAAAACAAAAACTCCACCAGTTTGATTCATATCAAAAGAATTGTCACAAGTTGAAGTGTTAGTTCCAAAATAAGTTGAATTGTTTTTCGTACTGAAGTTGCTTAAGGTCAACGTGATTTGATTATTGGAGAAAACCGCTGAACCCGCAGGATTTACATTGATGGAAGATAAATCACCTCCAAGAGCTCCAAAAGCTCCGCCCATTGCTCTAAATCGAGCCGTTCCACTCAAATTATCTTGTGCATAACGTATGGCATCAGAGATATCTTGCGATTGTACTACGCTAAAAGTGAGGCTGGATAATAAAAGGTATATGTATTTTTTCATCATTTAGTCAATTAGGTTTGTGTTTTTATTTTAGAAAAAGAAAAGATAATTATCTTCTTCCGCCTCCTCCACCAGAAGATCTTCCTCCACCGCCACTAGATCCACCACTAGACCCGCCATATGACCCACTGCTATATGACCCACTACTATATGAACTACCACTAGATGTTCTTCCGTTGCTGTAATTGGTTGAACTTGGAGTGTCGTTGTATGATCTTGTAGGAGTGTAGCTTTGGCTTCTGGTGCTGTTTGTGCTTGTGTTTGTATTGGTTCTTGTTCGTCCCGAATTGTTATTTTGAGATTGTGAATAATCTCGTGTCATAAAGGTAGAGTTATTTCTAGTTACACTATTAGTATTAGTTGAGGTTCTTCTATAATCAGAGCCGCTTACGTCCCTTGTAGAGGTAGAGTTTTGAGAATATCTAGTACTGCCATTTGTTCCATTAGAGTAGGATGAGCCTCTTCGTCCAGTGTTGTATGAATAATTGTTGTTGTTGTAGCCATAATTAGGATAGCCGTATCCGTAGTAAGGATAGCCATAACCATAACCGTAGTAAGGATAACCATAACCATAATATGGATAGCCCCAGCCGTAGTCATAGTAAGGGTATCCATAGCCATAATATGGATAACCATATCCATATCCGTATCCGTATCCAAAACCAAAGCCAATCGACATGCTCCAAGGGTCAGTATATATATTTACTGAAGTAGATGAAGGATTGTCTCCCCAACCAGGATAATCCTGATTTGAAACTTGAATCGTGTCGCCTAAAGTTTTATTTTCATTTTGCAAAGAACTGAAATACTCTTGGTAGTGTTTGCTTGAAGAGTTTTGAACTGCTTTTGCAGAATTTCCATATATTCCATCACTATCATAATAGGAACTATTTTGATAAGAACCGCAAGATGCCACAAGAATACTTAAAAAACCAATTAACGTATAAAGAGTAGCATTTCTCGAGAAAAATAGATTTGTTTTCATATCAATAGGTTTTTTTATTGTTGCACATTGCAAAAATAGTTAGTTTTGCTGAACTATTAGTAAAAATAATTATTACAAAATTTGTGCCAAACTATACAATATGAGCAAGAACCTTACCACACGAGCAGACGACTATTCTAAATGGTATAATGAGCTGGTTGTGAAAGCCGATTTGGCTGAAAATTCAGGAGTTAGAGGATGCATGGTTATTAAGCCTTACGGCTATGCAATTTGGGAAAAAATGCAAGCAGAATTAGATAGAATGTTCAAGGAAACAGGACATCAAAATGCCTATTTTCCTTTGTTTGTTCCCAAAAGTATGTTCGAAGCAGAAGAAAAAAACGCAGAAGGTTTTGCTAAGGAATGTGCCATTGTGACTCATTATAGATTGAAAAATGACCCTGATAATCCAGGTAAGTTAATTGTAGATCCGAATGCAAAATTAGAAGAAGAATTAATAGTTCGCCCTACGAGTGAAGCTATTATTTGGTCTACTTATAAAGGCTGGATTCAATCGTATAGAGATTTACCATTGTTGATTAACCAATGGGCAAATGTCGTGCGATGGGAAATGAGAACGCGTTTGTTTCTAAGAACAGCCGAATTTTTATGGCAAGAAGGACATACCGCACATACTACAAAAGCGGAAGCAATTGAAGAATCTGAAAAAATGATGAACGTTTATGCTGATTTCGCCGAGAATTTTATGGCCATTCCAGTAATAAAAGGATTGAAAACCGAGACAGAGCGTTTTGCTGGAGCCGAAGAGACCTATTGTATAGAGGCTTTAATGCAAGACGGGAAAGCACTGCAAGCTGGAACATCGCACTTTTTAGGACAAAATTTTGCCAAAGCTTTTGATGTGAAGTTTGCCAATGCTGAAGGAAAACAAGAACACGTTTGGGGAACTTCTTGGGGAGTTTCAACCCGATTGATGGGGGCGCTAGTTATGACACATTCTGATGATCAAGGATTGGTTTTACCTCCAAGTTTAGCGCCAATTCAAGTGGTAATTGTTCCTATATATAAAACGGATGAACAATTGGATAAAATTTCTGCTGTTGTGAATGGATTAATTTTAGAATTCAAGAAGCTTAATATTTCGGTAAAATTCGATAATAGAACTACTCAAAAACCAGGATTCAAATTTGCTGAATGGGAATTAAAAGGAGTGCCAGTTCGTATTGCAGTAGGGCCAAAAGATCTAGAAAACGGAACTTTTGAAGTGGCTAGAAGAGATGTTTTGACAAAAGAAGTGGTTTCGAAAGATGGAATCGTGACTTATATCGGTGAATTATTGGAGCAAATTCAAAAAGATTTGTTCCAAAAAGCGTTGGATTATAGAAATTCTCACATTGTTGAGGTAAACAGTTTTGAAGAGTTTAAAACGGTATTAAATGGTGAAGGAGGCTTTGTTTCAGCGCATTGGGATGGAACAGCTGAGACGGAAGAAACGATTAAAGAATTGACCAAAGCAACCATTAGATGTATTCCTTTGGATAGGGTAAAAGAGTCGGGAAGCTGTGTGTTTACTGGTAATCCGTCTTCTGGAAGAGTGCTGTTTGCTAAGGCGTATTAAAAAAAAATAAAAAATTTTACGTCAGCTATTGTGCGAACAAAAAATAGTTGTATTTTTGCATCCGCAATACAGAAGGATGGTCCCTTCGTCTATCGGTTAGGACGCCAGGTTTTCATCCTGGTAAGGGGGGTTCGATTCCCCCAGGGACTACAAAACTCATTAATTTGAGATAAAGATTGATCCTAAAAGGATTATTGGTCCGTTCGTCTACCGGTTAGGACACTTGGTTTTCATCCAAGAAATGGGAGTTCGATTCTCCCACGGACTACAATTAGTTGTAAATAAGTTTTATAAAATATAGATAAGTGTCTCTTGTTTTTATTTTATTAGTTAAAACCAAAGTGATTGTAAAAGCAATTGTGGGAGGTTTTTCTTTTTTAACTGATAGTTTATAACAATTAAAAAATAAAAAAAAATGGCAAATCATAAGTCAGCTTTAAAAAGAATTAGAAGCAACGAAAAAAGAAGAGTATTAAATAGATACCAACACAAAACTACTCGTAATGCAATCAAAGCATTAAGAATAGCTACTGATAAAGCAGATGCTACTTCAAAATTATCAAGTGTAATTTCAATGATTGATAAATTAGCTAAAAAGAATATCATTCATGATAACAAAGCTTCTAATTTGAAATCTAAATTAACGAAACACGTTGCTAAATTGTAATTAGTACAATTTATAGATACAAAAAAGTCCCGAAATTTTTCGGGACTTTTTTTATACATTATATTTAGAGTTTAGTCTTTACGTATTCAAGCATTTCTTTTGAAATAGGTTTTGATAAAAAATCAAGTACCATAGGGTATTTTTTGGCTTTTTCTATATCGTCTGGGTCTATTGTTGAAGAGAGGATAATTACTTTTGTGGTGTTGTATTCTGAATATTCAGAGGTGCTGAAAGAGTCCAGAAATTCCCAACCTCCCATTACAGGCATATTTAAATCTAAGAAGATTAATTGCGGCTTTTTTGATTGTTTGTCAAGAGATGTCTTAAAATAATTTAAGGCTTCCTCTCCATTTTTGGCAGTAATTATTTCATTTGAAAATGATGCTTTGTTAATTACCATTTTGCATAACATTAATGTTATTGGGTCATCATCTACGCATAAAATTGTATCAAGCATTTTATTTGTTTTTAAATGTTAATGTAAATGTAGTTCCTTTATTGACTTCGCTTTCAATACTGATACTACCGCCCATAGCTTCTACTTGTGATTTGACAAGATATAAACCTAGTCCTTTGCTGTCTGGGTAATCATGGAATCTTTGGTATAGACCGAAAATTTTATCTTTATTTCTAATTAAATCGATACCTATTCCGTTATCCTTGAAAATAAGGAATACGGTGTCATCAATTTTACTCGCAGAGATTGTTATTTTCGATTTTTTAGTTTCCGATTTATATTTTATGGCATTGGTTAGTAAGTTTAATAATATGCTTTCTAAATAGGCTTTATTCGTATTTAAAACAGCCACTTTGTCAAAATCAATTATTATGATGGGTTTGTGCAACCCAATGAGGAAATCCAATTGGCTAAAGACATTTTCAAAAACATCTTTCAAAGAAAGGTCTTCTTTTTGTATTGATGGATTGTCTTTTATGACAATCACTTTTACTAAGTCCTCTATTGTCTCATTTAAAAGGTGGGTAGACTTGTTGAAGCCATCTAAGATTTCTTTTAGTTCGGGGTTTTGAATTGGAATATCTTCGATTAAATTTAATAAGCCGGTTAAGTTTGATAATGGAGCTCTTAAGTTGTGTGATGTGATATAGGAGAATTGTTGTAAATCTTTATTGTTTTGTGTTAATTCTCGAATGAGTTGTTCTTTTTCTACTTCTTGTCTTTTCTCTTCCGTGATGTCTCTTTGAATCGAAACCCAATGCGAAAGTTCTCCATCTGAATTGTAAACAGGAAGCATTGAGAAACCTACCCAATATTCCTCTCTATTTTTTTTATAACTAATAGTTTCTATTTGATATTCTTGTTTGTTTTTTATTGAATCACTTAGTTTTTCGTATTCTTGTATATCAGAATTTGGGCCTATAAAAATTGTTGGAGATTCTCCTATGATTTCGTTGGGTTCATATCCTGACATTACTGAAAATGCGGGATTTACGTATACTATTTTAGGGATGTTACCGTCATACAAGTCAGGCTCGGTAATGATTATCGAATCTTTGGCTTGGGTTATTACGGTTTCAAGTAATTTAAGTCGTTGTTCTTCTTCCTTTTGTTTGGTAATATCTTGTATGGCTCCAATCATTCTAATAGATTTGCCATTCGCGTCCTTTAAAATAAAACCTCTATCCAAAACATATTTATAGGAGCCATCCGCACATCTGAAGCGATATTGATCTTGCCATTTTTCCGTTTTTTGTTCAATAAAGGAATATAATTTAATAGACATTTTAATAGTGTCTTCTGGATGAATTTTGTCAAACCACCATTTTGAACTGCTGCCCACTTGATCAGGAGTGTATCCAAAAACATTTTCTATACCTCGATTCCAAGACATTTTGTCTTCTTGTATTTTCCAATCCCAAATGATGTCGCTCGTGGCTTTTGAAACAATATCATACCTTTCATTTGATTCTTTAATTTCGACATTGGTGTTTCTTAACTTGTTATAAACGGCCGAGTTTTTGATGTCTTTTTTATGTAAAATGTATTTTAAAAATGTTGCTGAAGCTACTATATATAAGATGTTTGTTATGATATTATAAATAGGATACGTATATAGCGAAAAGTATTTTCCTAATACTTCATGACAAATGACCGCCATAAATAAGGAAACTAGAATATAGATTAGGGTTATTCTATTGTTTTTATTTTTCATTATTCAAATATAAATAAATATTTGTATATTTTTTAGTTTGAATATAAAGTTACATCATTATTATTTGGTTATGATTGCTTAAAGTTATTAAACTGTAACTAATAAAATGTAAATATTTTTTATATGAAAATAAAGTGTACCTTTGCAACCTCAAAAAAATTCAGATGGAAGCTATTAGAAACATTGCAATTATTGCCCACGTCGATCACGGTAAAACCACTTTGGTTGATAAAATTATGTATCACTGTCAGTTATTTCGTGACAACGAGAACACAGGTGACTTAATTCTTGATAACAACGACTTAGAACGTGAAAGAGGTATTACTATTACTTCAAAAAATGTTTCTGTAGTATATAAAGGAACAAAAATTAATATTATCGATACTCCTGGCCACGCCGATTTTGGTGGGGAAGTAGAGCGTGTATTGAATATGGCTGATGGAGTTTGTCTATTGGTAGATGCTTTTGAAGGGCCAATGCCGCAAACACGTTTTGTATTACAAAAAGCAATTGACTTAGGATTAAAACCATGCGTTGTAATCAACAAAGTAGACAAAGAAAACTGTACTCCTGAAGAAGTTCACGAAAAAGTTTTTGATTTAATGTTCGAATTAGGAGCAGAAGAGTGGCAATTGGATTTTCCAACGGTTTATGGTTCTGCAAAAAATAACTGGATGTCTGATCATTGGGAAAACGTAACTGATAATGTTGAAGCATTGTTAGATATGGTAATTACTCATGTACCAGCTCCTAAAGTTTCTGAAGGAACTCCACAAATGTTGATTACATCATTAGATTTTTCTGCATTTACCGGTCGTATCGCTATTGGTCGTTTAGAAAGAGGTGTATTGAAAGAAGGAATGCCAATCTCATTGGTAAAAAGAGACGGTACTGTTTCTAAATCAAGAATTAAAGAATTACACACTTTTGAAGGACTTGGTCGTAAAAAAGTAACAGAAGTTATCGCTGGAGATATTTGTGCTATAATTGGAGTTGAAGGATTTGAAATTGGAGATACTATCGCTGATTTTGAAAACCCTGAAGGTTTGAAAACAATTGATATTGACGAACCTACTATGAGTATGTTGTTTACAATTAATGACTCACCTTTCTTTGGTAAAGAGGGTAAATTTGTAACTTCTCGTCATATTAGAGATCGTTTGACTAAAGAATTAGAGAAAAACTTGGCAATGAAATTAGGTGAAACTGATTCTGCTGATAAGTTTATGGTTTTTGGTCGTGGTGTACTTCACTTGTCTGTTCTTATTGAAACAATGAGAAGAGAAGGATATGAATTACAAATCGGTCAACCACAAGTTATCATCAAAGAAATTGATGGTAAAAAATGTGAACCAATCGAGGAATTAACAATCGACTTACCAGAAACTCTTTCAGGTAGAGCGGTTGAGTTCGTTACTATGCGTAAAGGTGAAATGCTGAGTATGGAAACTAAAGGTGAACGTATGATTGTAAAATTTAATATTCCATCACGTGGAATTATTGGATTACGTAATCAATTGCTTACTGCTACTGCTGGTGAGGCTATTATGGCACACCGTTTCATTGGATATGAGCCTTACAAAGGAGAAATTGCTGGACGTAACAAAGGTTCATTAATTTCTATGGAAAAAGGAAAAGCGATTCCTTATTCTATCGATAAATTACAAGATCGTGGTAAATTCTTCGTTGAGCCAAATGCTGAAATCTATGAAGGTCAAGTAATTGGAGAAAACTCTCGTGGTGATGATATGTGTGTTAACGTAACTAAAGAGAAAAAGCAATCTAACGTTCGTTCTTCTGGAAATGACGAAAAAGCAAGAATCATTCCTCCAATTATTTTCTCATTAGAGGAAGCTTTAGAATACATTCAAAAAGATGAATATGTTGAGGTAACTCCAAAATCGATTCGTTTGAGAAAAATCTATTTGACAGAAACAGATAGAAAAAGATTTAAAATCTAATTCTATTTGTCTAGTCCTGAAAAACCGATACAGGATTAATAAAAAATAAAAGTACAATTTTTAGACAGTAGTAAGCAATAGTTTACTACTGTTTTTTGTTTTATAGGTTCTCATTTTAATTTGGTTTTGGAGATGCATTTGATCAGG
>JACMLU010000004.1 GCA_014379405.1 Flavobacterium sp.
TTATCAGATACCACTTTTAACACTTTAAGGTTTTGTACTTTTACATTATCTCCTCCCATTCTTCCAGCCATACGCATTCCTTTGAATACTCTAGATGGATAAGAAGAAGCTCCTACAGAACCTGGCGCTCTTAAACGGTTGTGTTGACCGTGAGTTGCTTGACCAACACCACCAAAACCGTGACGTTTTACAACCCCTTGAAAACCTTTACCTTTAGATACACCTTGTACATCTACAAATTCTCCTTCTTGAAAAATAGAAACATCTATAAGATCTCCTAATTTTTGTTCTGTTGCAAAATCTTGGAATTCAACGACTTTTTTCTTAGCTACAGTTCCCGCCTTCGCAAAGTGACCAACGGCCGCTTTTGTGGAATGTTTCTCGTTTTTGTCATCGAAACCTAGTTGCAACGCTTCATACCCGTCAACACCTTTGGTTCTGACTTGGGTAACTACACATGGGCCAGCTTCAATAACAGTACAAGGAATGTTTTTCCCGTTCTCGTCAAAGATGCTTGTCATGCCAATTTTTCTTCCGATTAACCCAGACATAAATATTAATTATTAATTATTAAATATAAATATAGAACGCAGCTTTTAAGCGAGCCCTATTTTTTTAGTGGTGCAAAAGTAAACATTATTTACACACAAACCAAAAAAATATTTTTCACTTAAAAACAGCGTCCTTTTCTTACTAGTAAGCTACTTAAACTTTGATCTCTACTTCAACTCCGCTAGGCAATTCAAGTTTCATCAAGGCATCAATAGTTTTTGATGAAGATGAATAAATGTCAATCAATCTCTTGTATGACATTACTTCAAATTGCTCTCTCGCTTTTTTGTTAACGTGTGGAGAACGTAGTACAGTGAAAAGTTTTTTGTGAGTTGGTAATGGAATTGGTCCAGTTACTACTGCTCCGGTACTTTTAACCGTTTTTACAATCTTCTCAGCAGACTTATCTACCAACATGTGATCGTAAGATTTTAGTTTTATTCTGATTTTTTGACTCATTTTCTTAAAGATTATGCGTTTCCTTTTGCTTTTTTGATAACTGCTTCCGAAATATTGGAAGGTGTTTCTGCGTAGTGTGAAAATTCCATTGTAGATGTTGCTCTACCAGATGAAAGTGTTCTTAATGTAGTTACATAACCGAACATCTCTGATAATGGCACATCTGCTTTGATGGTTTTTGCACCTGCCCTGTCACCCATGTCATTCACTTGACCTCTACGACGGTTGATATCACCTACGATATCTCCCATGTTTTCTTCAGGTGTAATAACTTCCATTTTCATGATAGGCTCAAGAATAATTGCTCCAGCAGCTTTAGCTACTTCTCTATACCCCATTCTAGCTGCTAATTCAAAAGAAAGAGCATCAGAATCCACAGGGTGGAAAGATCCGTCCAATAAAGTTACTTTCAAACTATCTACTTGGTACCCTGCTAAAGGACCAGTTTTCATAGCTTCACGGAAACCTTTTTCTACAGATGGAATATATTCTTTAGGAACGTTACCACCTTTTACTGAATTCACAAATTGCAATCCAACAGGAGCTTTACCGTCAACTTCGTCTGCTGGCTCAAGTATAAATACGATATCACCGAATTTACCACGACCACCTGATTGTTTTTTGTAAGTCTCTCTGTGTTGTGCTTTTTTAGTAAACGCTTCTTTGTATTCAACTTGAGGCTCACCTTGGTTCACTTCAACTTTAAATTCACGACGCATTCTATCTACAAGGATATCCAAGTGCAACTCTCCCATTCCTGAGATAATGGTTTGCCCTGAAGCCTCATCAGTTCTAACAGTAAATGTTGGATCTTCTTCAGCTAATTTAGCTAAAGCCATACCCATTTTATCTACGTCAGCTTTTGTTTTAGGCTCAATTGCAATACCAATTACTGGCGCAGGGAATTTCATAGACTCAAGAATGATCGGGTGTTTTTCATCACACAATGTATCTCCAGTTTTAATATCCTTAAATCCTACAGCAGCTCCAATATCACCTGCTTCGATATAATCGATTGGGTTTTGCTTGTTAGCGTGCATTTGATAAATACGAGAAATTCTTTCTTTGTTTCCTGAACGAGTGTTCAAAACATAAGAACCCGCATCTAAACGTCCTGAATAAGCACGGAAGAAAGCTAAACGACCAACGAATGGGTCAGTAGCAATTTTAAATGCTAATGCAGCAAATGGCTCTTTAACATCTGGCTTACGCAAGATTTTAGTTTGATCTTCTTCTAACAATTCAGCATCATCAGGATGAATCCCTTCGATACCCGCTTTATCCATTGGAGAAGGCAAGTATTTACATACGGCATCCAACATAAATTGAACTCCTTTGTTTTTGAAAGAAGAACCAGCAATCATAGGAATGATAGCCATATCCATTACAGCAGCTCTCAACGCAATGTTGATTTCCTCCTCAGTAATAGAGTCCTCATCTTCCATGAATTTTTCAAGCAAATTCTCATCATAATCAGCTACTGCTTCAATAAGAATCGATCTGTATTCTTTAACTTCTTCAAGCATGTCTTCAGGAATAGGCACAATATCATAAGTAGCTCCTAAACCTTCTTCATGCCATACTATAGCTTGATTTTTAACTAAATCTACAACACCTTTGAAATCATTTTCTTCACCAATTGGCAAAGTGATTGCAACTGCATTAGATTTCAACATATCTCTTACTTGTTGACATACCATCAAAAAGTTAGACCCTTGTCTGTCCATTTTATTAACGAATCCAATACGAGGTACATGATATTGATCTGCAAGTCTCCAGTTAGTTTCTGATTGTGGCTCAACACCATCAACAGCACTAAACAAGAAAACTAAACCATCAAGTACACGCAACGAACGGTTTACTTCAACTGTAAAGTCAACGTGTCCCGGGGTATCGATAATGTTAAAGTGATAAGGTAATGTTTCAGGTAATATTTTACCTTGTGTAGTTGGGAAATTCCATTCACAAGTTGTTGCAGCAGAAGTAATAGTAATACCTCTTTCTTGCTCTTGTGCCATCCAGTCCATTGTTGCAGCACCATCGTGTACTTCACCAATTTTGTGTGACTTTCCAGTATAGAATAATATACGCTCCGTTGTTGTTGTTTTACCAGCATCAATGTGAGCAGCAATTCCAATATTTCTTGTGTATTTTAAATCTCTAGCCATTTCTTATTATTAAAATCTAAAATGTGAGAATGCTTTATTTGCTTCAGCCATCTTATGAGTATCCATTCTCTTTTTAACAGCAGCACCTTCTTCTTTAGCCGCAGCTAAACATTCTGACGCTAGTCTTTGAGCCATAGATTTCTCATTTCTTCTTCTAGAATAAAGTATTAACCACTTCATTGCCATAGAAATTTTTCTGTCTGGACGAATTTGCATTGGAATTTGGAATGTAGCTCCACCTACTCTACGACTACGTACTTCTACGTGAGGCATAACGTTAGTTAAAGCATCTTTCCAGATTTCTAATGACGGTTTCTCCGCATCTTGTTTTTTAGACTCAATGATGTCAATTGCATCATAAAATACTTTAAACGCTGTCGATTTTTTTCCATCCCACATTAGGTTGTTCACAAAACGTGTTACCAGTTGGTCATTAAACCTTGGATCTGGTAAAAGTGGTCTTTTCTTTGCCGCTCTTTTTCTCATGTCTTTTTTTTAATTAAATGTCATACCAATATACCCACGACTAATCGCATCAACATCAGAATAACTTTTTAAATTACTTTTTTGCTTCTTTTGGGCGTTTTGCTCCGTACTTAGATCTTCTTTGCGTTCTTCCTGCAACACCTGATGTATCAAGTGCACCACGAACGATGTGATATCTTACTCCTGGCAAATCTTTTACCCTTCCACCTCGCACTAATACTATCGAGTGCTCTTGTAGATTATGTCCTTCACCAGGGATGTAGGCATTTACTTCATTTCCATTTGTCAAACGTACACGCGCTACTTTACGCATTGCTGAGTTTGGTTTTTTTGGAGTTGTAGTGTAAACACGCGTACAAACACCTCTTCTTTGAGGACAAGAATCTAAAGCAACCGATTTACTCTTCTTAGTGATTTGAGTTCTTCCTGTTCTTACTAATTGTTGAATAGTTGGCATAGTTAAATACTAAAAATTACTTGTTTATAAAATTCCCGCTTTTTACGGGGTTGCAAATGTAGAAAATAATTTTCACTAAACAAATCATAATACATTAATTTTCACACTAATTAAATATTTGTTTATCAACAAAACAAAGTATATACACTACAACAATCTTTACTAAAACAAAACAATACATTGAACACTGTTCCGTTTAGAATATTTTATCTAAAAAATAGTAACACAAACTTTAGATATTTGCACTACTTTTATTGAAACTTAAAGTCATTTGAAACCAATCGCACAGTTTTTATTCTTATTAATCATCGGATTGAATTGTTCTGCCCAGAATTTTCAGTTACGAATGATTGGAGGTTCCGATTCAGAGAACAAGGTGCTTGATTCTCTGAATTATAATTCAAAACATAATAATGTAAAATCCATAACCGACGAAATCAATTTAACCACCGAAAAATTATCAAAAATTGGCTTCATCGAGAATCAAATATTAGAAACCAAAAAAGAAAACGATTCCAATTATTTAGCAAAATTCAGCTTAGGCGAAAGGGCAAAATACATACGTATATATATAGGTAGAAATTCTACACTTTTAGACTTAATTACAACCCACAAATCCAAGGACACCATAATTCTCCCATACAATGAAACAGAAACTTTTTTAAACCAAACTTTACTCAAACTGGAACAAAAAGGGTTTGCTATGGCAAAATTAAAATTGACCAACATCCAAAAAAAGAGAAATTCACTTTATGCCGATTTGCAATTTGAATCTGGAAAACAAAGACAATTAAATTCAATTGCCATAAAATTTGCAGAAAGCAACAAGAGAAACAGTTTTCCAGAAGGACATTTAAAACAGACGAACCGAAAATACAGCAACATTCCTTTCAATCAAAATATCGTTAGTAAAATTCACGATAATTTTGAAAAATTTAGATTTGTAAACCAAATAAAATATCCCGAAATTTTATTCACCAAAGACACCACCAAAGTATATGTGTATTTAGAAAAAAGGAAATCCAACACTTTTGACGGATTCATAGGTTTTACCAACAACGAAAACAACAAATTAGTTTTTAACGGCTATTTGGATCTAACATTAGAAAACGCCCTTAAAGCCGGAGAGCAATTATCAATAAACTGGAAAAGCGATGGAAACAATCAAAAAACTTTCAAAGCCAGTATCGATTTACCCTATTTATTTAAAACTCCAGTAGGACTAAAAGCTCAAATTTACATCTTCAAACAAGACAGTATTTTTCAAAATACAAAAACAGCAATAGATTTGGGTTATTTTGTAGATTACAATACTCGAATCTATTTAGGATATCAATCCACAGAATCCAGCGACATCCAAAACACCAACAACAATACGATTAGTGATTATAAAAACTCCTTCCTGACAACAAATTTTGAATACAGAAAACTAGATTACAAAAATCAGACTTTTTTAAAAAAATCCAGTCTTTCCATTACTTTAGGAACTGGAAAAAGAACAACAAATGGACTAATTGAAACTTTAGGAACCGACAATCAAACCTACATTAACATCAACGCAAATCATAACTTTTATTTAAACAAAAAAAATTGCATTAACATAAATTATCAAAATTACTTCTTAAAAAGTGAGACCTATATAATAAATGAACTCTACCGTTTCGGGGGAATAAATTCCATTCGAGGATTTGCCGAAAACAGCTTGCAAGGTAATTTTATGGCAGCAATCATAACTGAATACCGCTACATCATTTCCCAAGATTTATTTATTCACTCCATAATAGATTATGGTTATTATGAGGATAAAAGCTCAACCAGCAAAGGAAACCTACTTGGTTTTGGATTTGGAACAGGTATAAAAACCAAAAACGGACTACTTAAATTAACATTCGCAAACGGCACTACTAAAGGTCAAGAAATAAAATTTTACAACACCATAGCTACAATAAGTTACAATATTGAATTTTAAGTTGATTAAAATACATATTATATAACAATAGCGTTTATATATGTTAAAATGTTAAATCTTGTATGCACGCATAAAAAAACAAAACATTTATTAGGAAAGTTAACAAATTATTAAGAGTTTTGCTTAACTAATTCAAAATAATTAAAAATGAAACTAAAGTTCAATGGATTCTTAGTGCTATTTATAGTACTTGTGGCGCAAATCACTTTTGCGCAAGAAAGAGTTGTTTCGGGTGTTGTTTCCGATAATGCAGGATTGCCTTTACCGGGCGTGAGCGTATTAGTTAAGGGAACTCAAAACGGAACTCAAACTGATTTTGACGGAAAATATTCCATCAAAGCATCTCCAAGTAATATCTTGGTTTTTAGCTTTATTGGGATGAAGACTCAAGAAGTTTCGGCTGGAGCAGCTAAAGTTAATGTTAAAATGCAATCAACTGAAGAACAATTAAGTGAAGTTGTTATTACTGCGGTGGGTATCAAAAGAGAAAAAGCCTCCATTGGATCTGCCCAGACCACAGTCAAATCAGAACAACTAAATCAAAGTTCCCAAATTAACATTTCAGATGCACTTAAAGGCAAAGTTGCTGGTGTTGTAATAACAGGAGCATCAACCGATCCAGGGGCATCTTCTGGAGTGATAATTAGAGGATTTAGTAGTATGTCTGGATCAAATCAGCCACTGTATGTAGTGGATGGAGTCCCAATAAACGATGCATCCAACTTTTCAAGTAATCTAAGTGGAGGTTATGACTTTGGTAGAGGCTCAGGAGACATAAATCCAAATGATATAGAGACACTGACAGTACTTAAAGGTGCTTCTGCCACTGCATTATACGGTTCAAGAGCAGCGAACGGTGCAATCATCATAACAACAAAATCAGGTAAGTCTGGTAAAATTGCAGTAGACATTTCAAGTGCTATGTCTTTTTCTGAAATTTTAAGAACACCTAAATACCAATCCACATTTGGACAAGGATGGGATGGTTCCCATTATCTAAATGAAAATGGTTCTTGGGGTCCAAAATTTGATAACAAACCAAGAGTTTGGGGAAATGTGGTAAACAATTCTCAATTACTAAAACCTTTTTCATTCCAGAAAGACCAATTGGAAAACTTTTTTGACACTGGTGTATCTAAAATAAATTCGGTAGCTATTTCCGGTGGATCAGAAAATTCCACAGCAAGACTATCCTATTCCAACACGCAACAAGACGGTATTTATCCAACTGATGCGGATTCATATGGTAGACATACATTAGGCATAACTGCTAGCACTAAAGTAAACAAGTTTTCTTTTTCAGGAAGCTTAAACTATGTAAAAACTAATGGAAGTGGAGTTGCTACAGGGCAAGGATTAACCTTGATGAACAATCTTATGCAAATTCCAACTGATTTACCTATTACAGAGTTTAAAGACTACACTGGCCCTTTCCATAATATTGATAATTATTACACTCCTTATGGAATAACAAACCCATATTTCACTCTTAATGAGGATGGCACTGATTACAACAAAGACCGTGTATATGGATCAGTAGATGTTTCTTATGAAATCAACAAATGGTCAAATTTTACCTATCGATTTGGACTGGATCAATCCTCGGACTTACTAAAACAGTGGGTTGCCAGAGTTGATGCATCTCCCGGAAGTCCAAACGATGCGTCTTCCACAGAACAAGCAGGTTCATATGCAGAAGTTATCAATAACCTAAGCCAGTACAACCATGATATTCTGTACAATCTAGATTTAGATTTAGGAAACAAATTCAAGTTGGCATCTACTTTTGGATGGAATATGAATGAAAGAACTGGATATTTTTCAAATGCAAGTGTAGGAAGCCAAGACATTGCAGGATTCCACTCCTTTTCAAATTCATCCAACAACCCAACAATAACAACAGGAGTAAACAAAAGAAAACTATATGGTGTTTATAATTCAAGTACATTATCCTATGATGACCAAATCTATTTAACAACAAATATAAGAAACGACTGGTATTCCACTTTACCGAAGGAAAATCAATCTGTGTTGTACGGTGGTGTAAATACAAGCTGGATATTTACAAAAACCTTTCCTGGAATTAAAAACGTTGTGTCATATGGTAAATTAAGAGCTGGATATGGAGAAACTGGAGTTGACACTGACCCTTATCAAATACAATCTGTTTATGTTCTTGGAAGCGCCGACAACCAAGGATTCAGATCATTAGATTTTCCTTTAAATGGAGTTAATGGATACGAAGTGGGTAATAGAATGGCAAATCCCGACTTGAAGCCTGAAATTAGAAAAGAGTTTGAAGTTGGAACCGAACTTTCTTTCTTTAAAAGTAGAATTAATGTAGATTTCACTTATTACAGCGCAAAAGTTCAAAATCAAATTTTATCTCTTCCCGTTGCCCCAAGTAGTGGTTATACATCACAAACAGCAAACGTTGGAACAATATCTAATGAAGGTATTGAAGCATTGATATCCATACTAGTCTTCAAAAACTCAAATGGATTTAACTGGACAACCACTTTTAATTACGCTAAAAACAATACCATTCTTGAAAAATTGGATCCAAGATTGGAACAAGTTGCATTAGGCGGATTAAGTACAACTTCATTTATCGCCCGAGAAGGTCAACCAATAGGTCTTATTTATGGAAATGTACCAGAAAGAGACCTTTCAGGAAATATAGTGGTAGATGCCAACGGAGTACCTGTTGCTTCTCCTGACAAAGAAGTTTATGGAGATACTCAATACGATTACACTTTAGGTATTGGAAACACATTTACTTATAAAAACTTCACTCTTGATTTCAGTTTTGATATTCGTCGAGGAGGTTTGATGTATTCTAGAACAGCAGAAATTACAAGATTTGTGGGTAATTCAATAACAACAACTATTAATGACAGAGAACCTTTTATTGTTCCAAATTCAGTTATTAAAAACACTGACACAGCAGGAAATGTAACTTACACTCCAAATATTACCCCAATTGACAGTGAGCATATGGATGATTATTACAGGGCAGATGCAATAGATAGAGAAAACGTAATAGACAAATCTTTTGTTAAACTGCGAGAAGTTGTATTTAGCTACAATTTGCCTTCAAAAATATTGAAAGGCACAGGGATTAACAACTTTACACTTTCATTAATTGGTCGTAACTTATTTGTTTGGACTCCTGAAAATAATCAATACATTGATCCTGAGGTATCTACATTTGGTACAGATCTTGCTGGACAATTTGGAGAATTCAGTGCAAACCCTTCAACGAGAAGTCTTGGATTTAGTCTTAAAGCTAACTTTTAATTAAAAAATTATGAAATCAATAAATAAAATATTTTTAGTGTTTTTGGCAGGATTACTATTTTCTTGCGAAAACCAGCTAGACATTAATACTGACCCAAACTCTCCAGTTAGCATCACACCAGGTCTTGCGCTTTCTGCAGCACAAGCCTCTCTTATAACTGTTACTGGTGGTGATTTTTCAAATCTGGGTGGTTTCTATGCTCAATACCATACACAGGCTCCATCGGCAAGCCAATACGAAGTAATAGACCAATACAACTTAAACACGGCCTACGCCAATAGAACTTGGACAGAATTATATGCTGGTTGTATAAACGACCTTGAATTCGTAATAACCGAATCAAACAAAGCAGGCGATACTGGAGGAGTTTTGATAGGAACGCTATTGAAAGCCTATACTTTTCAACTTTTAGTAGATCTTTTTGGCGATGTACCTTATACGGAAGCCTTACAAGGAGTAAACAACATTACTCCAAAGACTACTGAAGGAAGTGTAATTTACCTGGATTTAATCTCCAAAATTGATGCTGCTTTAGCGAATTATAATGCTAATCCTTTTGACACAACAATTGGAAAACAAGACATAATTTATGGTGCAGATATGGCGCAATGGGTGAGGTTTGCCAATACATTAAAATTGAAAATGTATTTGAGAATGGCATACACACCACTAGCCAATCCAGCAAAGGTTAATGCATTAATTGCCCAAAACAACTTCTTGGCTACAGATGCCAAATTTGCAAATTTTGGAAAAGAAGAGGATTTAAATAAAAGAAATCCATTTTATGAAGTTCAGATTGATCGTCTAGGCGATGTAAATAATGTGGCCAGTCATTCTCTTTTTAATTTTTACACTTTAAATGGCGACCCTAGATTAAAATCAGTTTATAGACCAAATACTGCCACTGTCCCAGCCTATTTATCTATTGCTCAAGGCACAGGTGATACCTTCAATAATTTAGCCAGTAATTACTCCCGACCAAAAATCTCATGGGATACACCAGTATATTTGATGACTGTTGCCGAAAGCAACTTCTTGCAAGCCGAAGCTTTAATTCGCTATGCTGCTGGAGCAGGAGCCAAAGCCAAATATGATGCAGGTGTTTCGGCCTCTTTTACAGCTTATGGTTTGAATACTGTAATTAATCCAGACCCAGCAGCTCCTTTCCTAGCTCCTGGAGGAGCATATGCTTATACGGTTGGTGCAAACACAGAAGCAACTTTAAGACAAATCTTCATCCAAAAATGGGCTTCATTGGCCTATATCAATAATATAGAAAGTTATATAGAAACAACTAGAACTAAATTTCCTGAAGTTGTTACTGCTACTAGTGTAAACTACGCCATAGGCAACAGAATTCCATCAGCAATTTCAGTATTAACAGGAAACGTGATTCCTAGTATTCTGTTTTATCCTGATAGTGAAACGGAAAGAAATCCAAATATTAAACAACATACGAGTTTGACTCAAAAAGTATGGTGGGATAAAAAATAAATTAATATTTAAAATAAAAAATTATGAAAAATATAAAAACACTATGTTTTCTAGTTCTATCGTTCGCTACACTAGTTTCCTGTAGCTATGAACCAGAAATAGGCTCAACTATAACAGTATATCCCTTATTAACCATAAATGGCGAAGAACTAGTTACTGTAAACAAAGGAACTCCCTATGTTGAATTGGGTGCGAAAGCAACTGCTGGAACAACTACCTTGCCTGTTACAACAACTGGAACAGTTAACTCAAATACAATTGGTGTATACAAAATAATCTATGAAGCATTTAACTCAGATGGATTTGCTGCATCGAAAACCAGAACTGTAATCGTAATGTCTCCGACTCCAAGCGCAATAAATTTGGCAGGAGATTGGTTTAGAGGAGCAAATAAAAATGTAATTACAAGAATATCTGACAGGGTTTATCAATGCGACAATGCAACAGGATACACAACTGGAGACGATAATAATTTAAAAATGACATTTTATAATCTAGATGACACTAAAGTATACGCTCCCTTTCAAGAAAATTGCTCTAAAACAGGAATTTCAGCTGAAAGTAACATAGGCACTATCACTGCTAGTAATAGATTCAACTGGGTTATATACGCTTCAGGATTTTTCGGAACAGCAGTTAGATCTTTTGTTCGCTAACACTTAAAAAATAAAAAAATGAAAAAAGCAATAAATAAAATAACGCTTATATCCATACTTTTCCTCGGCCTTGTTTCATGTGAAAATAATGGTTATGAAGATTTTAAGCAAGAAAGCACTCCTAGTGTTGCATTGAACGGAGAATGGTACATTGACGTCATAAAAGCATCAAATGGAAGTGTTCAAGTACAACATGCATTACACAAAACATTCGACTCCAATGATGGTAAAATGTGGATAGATGACATAAAACATGGATGGTGGTTGAAAGGTAAATTAAATGTAAATCCTGCTAATCTAACCTTTGATGTTTCCAAAGAAGCTAATTTAAATGACCCAGGTACTACTTTTACTATTACCGAAGGAAAAATCATTAAAAATGCTGCAAAGTCTAAAACGGGCGTTGTTGTGGACAGCATCTATTTCAAGGCAGAATTTAGCTACGAACCTGGTGTTATATATATTCACGCTGGTCATAAAAGAACTGGATTACTAGAAGATGATTACTAGAATTAAATCCTAAAAATTCCCTAAACCACCCACTAAAACGGGTGGTTTTTTTTTATATCTTTGCACTATGGAAAAAGAACATTTAATATTCGGGATAAGAGCAATTATTGAGGCAATACAAGCAGGAAAAGAAGTCGATAAAGTATTTATACAAAAAGAAATATCTGGCGAGTTAATGAAAGACTTGATGAAAGTAATGAAACGTGCCAACGTTAACTTTTCCTATGTTCCTGTTGAAAAATTGAATCGTTTGACGCCTAACAATCATCAAGGAGCAGTAGCTTCGATTTCACCAATAGGCTTTATTGACTTAGAGCACTTAGTAGAAGCCACAGTTGAATCCGGCAAAGTGCCATTGTTTTTGATTTTGGATCAAATATCGGATGCACGTAATTTTGGTGCCATCATTAGAACTGCCGAATGTACAGGTGTAAACGGAATTATTGTTCAAAAAGCGGGTTCTGCTCCAGTAAATGGTGACACAGTCAAAACTTCTGCAGGAGCTGTATTTAACGTTCCTATTTGTAAAGTGGAACACATTAAAGATGCTATTTTCTACCTACAAGGTTCAGGTATAAAAACTGTAGCTGCAACAGAAAAAACAGACCAAAATATTTATGACATTGCTTTAACCGAACCGGTTGCCATAATTATGGGCTCAGAAGATAGAGGAATCAATCCTTCGGTTCTTAAAATAGTGGACAAAAAAGCAAAACTACCCATGTTTGGAACAATTGGTTCACTTAATGTTTCCGTGGCTTGTGGTGCTTTTTTATATGAAGCGGTTAGACAGAGAAGTTAAAGATTTCTGATTGCTTCGCCAGTTCGCCTTTTAGGCTCGTGTGAAGATTAACGATTTTGATTTCAGATTTATAATATAAAAAATGAATTAAGACTCCGGTTTTGATTCATTTTTTTCGTTTTCAACAATAGTGTAATCTACTGAAAAATTGGAAGAATAATAAGCCTGAATTTCTTCTTCAAGTTCTGGAAGATTTACAAAATTGCCATTTTCATCAAAACGCTGCATAAATTTGTCCTCCATCGGATCAAAATCAGGATGCTCCCAATCGTATTTAATTATCTTTTTATATTCTGGTGTTTTATAAAATAGTGAAAGTGCAAAACCTGATATCAATCCCGCCAAATGACCTTCCCAAGATATGTTCTCATCCACCTTTGGAAAAACATACCAAATCAATCCACCATAAACTACAACAACTGCCAAAGACAAAGCCACCAATCGATAATACTTAGTTTGAATTCCTTTGAAAAAAATAAAACTGACCAAAACATAAATTAATCCGCTAGCACCAATGTGATAATTTCCCCTTCCAATCACCCATGTGATAAATCCAGAAAGCAGAATTCCATAACCAATAACCGCAAAAGATTGTTTGGTATAAAAGAAACGTAAAGCAGCAAGCAATATCAATAACGGAATCGAATTATTGTACAAATGCTGAATATCAGCGTGGATAAATGGACTAAAAACAACACCTTGCAAACCTGAAAATGTTCTTGGAAGAATTCCGTTTTCGTCAAAATCAAAATCAAAATTGATTTGTAACCAAAACACAAACCACAAAACCCACACAAAAAAAAGCGGTAATGCGATAACTGAATTGGAATATTTGAATTGATGATTGTCGTTCATACAGACCTTTTGTGGTTTTGAGTTTATTGTTTTTGTTAGCTAAATTTACGCAAAAATGCGTCCAAAAATAATATAGTGCTATTTTGTCATATTTTTAGAAAAGAGTAGAGAAAAACAGAAAATAAGTTTGTGAGGATATCATAAGATTTCTAACTGCAATATCCTAAATTTGAATATTCAAAATTTCGATTAAACGATTAAACGAATAACCAAAAGATGGAAGCACCACTGGCAGAACGCATACGCCCTCAAAAATTAGAAGATTACATCAGTCAATTGCATTTGGTTGGGCCAAATGGTTCGTTGACACAACAAATTGCTAAAGGAATTATTCCTTCATTAATATTTTGGGGACCTCCAGGAACCGGAAAAACCACTTTGGCACAAATCATTGCCCAAGAATCAAAGCGTCCTTTTTATATTTTGAGTGCCATCAATTCAGGCGTGAAGGATATTCGTGATGTAATTGAAAAAGCCAAACAAAGCGGCGGACTTTTTACCACCAAAAATCCAATTCTATTTATAGACGAGATTCATCGTTTCAGCAAATCACAACAAGATTCCTTATTGGCTGCGGTCGAAAAAGGTTGGATCACTCTAATTGGTGCTACCACAGAAAATCCAAGTTTTGAGGTAATTCCTGCCTTATTATCACGTTGTCAAGTCTATATTTTAAATGCTTTTACCAAAGACGATTTGGAAACCTTATTGCAACGTGCCTTAAAAACCGATACTTTTTTAGCATCTAAAAATATTAAATTAACTGAAACAGAGGCTTTATTGCGACTTTCAGGCGGTGATGGACGCAAACTATTGAATATTTTCGAACTAGTTGTAAACGCTTCCGATGAAGACGAAATTGAAATCACGAATGACCGAGTTTTTGAAATCGTGCAACAAAATACGGTTTTGTATGACAAAAGTGGCGAACAACATTATGACATTGTTTCGGCTTTCATAAAATCGATTCGAGGTAGCGATCCAAACGGAGCTGTTTATTGGCTTGCGCGGATGATTGAAGGTGGTGAAGACGTAAAATTCATCGCCCGGAGAATGCTGATTTTGTCCAGTGAAGATATAGGAAATGCCAATCCTACGGCTTTTATTATGGCCAATAATACTTTTCAAGCTGTATCCACCATTGGCTACCCCGAAAGCAGAATAATTTTGAGTCAATGTGCTATTTATTTGGCGACTTCGCCCAAAAGCAATGCTTCCTATTTAGCTATCGGAACAGCACAACAATTGGTAAAACAAACAGGAGATTTGCCAGTTCCCATCCATTTACGCAATGCACCAACAAAGTTGATGAAGGAATTAGGATATGGCGATGAGTATAAATATTCCCACGATTATGCCAATAACTTTGCGGAACAAGAATTCCTTCCCGACGCTATAAAAGAAACGGTTCTTTACAATCCAGGAAACAATTCTAGAGAGAACAGCAACCGTGAATTTTTAAAGAACCGTTGGAAAAATAAATATGGGTATTAAATTCTGCTTTAGAACTTAACGTCTATTTTCTCGGAAATCAATATATCCCCTTGATAATATTCGAAAAACCATTGATTGTCTTTAGAAACCAAAGCCCCTTGAACTTCTCCTTTTTTGGCCATATAACTGGCTGGATTAGAAGTCTTATACACTTTCATAACTACTTTTGGTTCACTATCAATCAATTGATAACCGTAAGATGTGGGTTGCGCATATAACACACCCGAAATTTTAGGTTCATTTTTGGAAGCTACAACTGGAACAGCAACAGCAGCACTAACTGCCACTGGAGCAGCAATAACTGGAGCAGCAACCGTAGGAGTTGGAGTAACGGGAGCATACACCGTAACAGTCGATTTTGAGCTGACATTATTAACTCCTCCATTGTATTGATAATTCAAGGCAATAACTGATTTAAAGGCCTCATTTAAAGCTTCTACATAAGCCTTTTCAAATTCTTTTTCTCTACTCTTCCCAATCTCCGACTGAAAAATAACAGTATTATTACAATCTTTAAATGTGATAAAAAGTTTTGTTACCAAAAAAGCATTATCTTTTTTTACATCAATATACAACAAACTACACCTATCATTTAATTCAGTGGGAATTTGTTCATTATTGTAAAAAGCCTGAAATCCCGCTTTTTGCAAATTTATTTTAGTAATCGTTTGAAGTCGATACTGATTTTCAGATTTTTGAAATTCATATCTCATTGGAATAATCACGCCTTTATAATCATTAACCGTTTGCGAAAAACCGTAGCTCGCAATAAACAACATCAGGAATAGGATTCTATTTTTCATAATTTTATAAATATTTTTTTAATTCTAATAAATGGTTCACTTGTTTTATGTTTTCAGTAACAAATATATTATTTTCATTGAAAAAAATAGCATCCAATCCAGCATCTAAAGCTCCCTGGACATCGGCTTCTATACAATCTCCTATCATAATACTGCTCTCTTTTTTGGCTTGAGCCAAATCCAAGGCAAAGTCAAAAATAAGGGAATTTGGTTTTTTTACGCCCGCCATTTCTGAATTGGTTATCGTCTTGAAATAATGCGTAATGTACGAATTATTCAATTTATTATCCTGAACTTCAGCAAAACCATTGGTAATAATATGCAAATTATATTTGGCCTTCAAATAATCTAATATCTCAATTGTACCATCATATAAATGATTGAATGTTGGTAAATACTGAATGTACTGTTGCGATAAAAGCACTATTAAATTGTCGTCAATGTTGAATTTTAACAAATCAAAAGTATCTTTCAATCTACCAAAACGAAGTTCTTTTTGACTTATTTCATCTTTGCGATATCTTTCCCAATATTCCCTGTTCATAGGAATATAAATTGGGAGAAACTCAGACATATCAACATCTAAATTCTGTTGTTTAAATACGGCTTCAAATGCCAATGCCGAGTTTTTTTCAAAATCCCAAAGTGTGTGGTCCAAATCAAAAAAGACGTCCGTTATATTTGTGTTCGTTGTTTTCATTTTAAAAAATTCCTTCGTCATTAAAACTGTAATAGCCATTCTCGGCAACAATAATGTGATCCAAAACCTGAATATCCAAGTTTCTACCTGCCTCTTTCAGCTTTCTGGTAATTTGTTTATCAGCATCACTCGGAGTCAATGTTCCCGAAGGATGGTTGTGGCACAAAATTAAAGCCGTTGCGCCCAATTCTAAAGCAGTTTTAAAAACCAAACGCACATCGACCAAAGTTCCCGTGATTCCGCCTTTTCCTTGTTGCGATTTCGAAAGCACTTTGTTCGAATTATTCAAATACAAAACCCAAAACTCTTCGTGTGGTAGTTCGCCAATGATAGGTTGCATCAATTCGAAAATCATTTTGCTGGACGTGATTTTTTTCAATTCGACCGCATCTTCTGCCCTTCTGCGTCTTCCCAATTCCATTGAAGCCATAATCGAAATGGCTTTGGCCTCGCCTATTCCCTTAAAAGTCATCAATTGTTGAATGGTTAATTTTCCCAAGGCGTTCAAATTGTTATCGACACTCGCCAAAATCCTTTTGCTCAATCCCACCGCCGATTCATTTCTGCTTCCAGAACCAATCAGAATAGCAATCAATTCGGCATCGCTCAAAGCACTTTTGCCTTTGAGCATCAGTTTTTCGCGAGGTTTGTCGTCTTCGGACCAATTCGTTATCGGAAAATTATTTTCTTCCATTTATAATTTATTCAATCAACCCTTTTACCTCGTCAAAATTCAACCCTCCGTAATTTCCTGAACTCATCAATAACAAAGCGGAATTCTCTAGATTTCGATTGAATAAAAATGTTTTAAATTCGGCAGGATTGGTATAAATAATCAAATCTTCTCTGTTGAAGGCCTTAGCAATTTGCTCATAAGTCACTTCTTCGAGTTGCTTAATTTTTACTGCATCTGGCGAATAAAAAACAACTGCTACATCGGCATATTCCAATGCACCTTCATATTCTTTCAGAAATTCGGCATTCAAACTGCTGTAGGTATGCAATTCCAAACAAGCTACCAAAGTTCTATTTGGATATTGTTCTTTCACGGCTTTTGTGGTTGCAGCTACTTTGCTTGGTGAATGGGCGAAATCTTTATATGCGACTTTGGTCTTGCTTTCGGCAATTTTTTCCAAACGTTTAGATGCTCCTTTGAAACTCGCAATCGCTTCATAAAAATCGGCTTCGTCGACTCCCATATTCTGGCAAATCCATTTGGCACCAGCCAAATTATTCAAATTATGCGCTCCAAAAACTTCGATTGGCATCAATCCTTCTGGCGTTTCTAGATGCGTAACTCCATCTTTTACTTCGTATTTTGGAGTGGAATATGGCATTTTTCGAATTGGATTCAAAGCCGCTTCCGCAACACGTTTTACTTCTGGATCTTCTTCATTGTAAACCAAAATCCCTCCGTTTGTAATTTTGGCAATGAAAGTTTCAAACTGTTCTACATAGAAATCATAAGTTGGAAAAACATTGATATGATCCCAAGCGATTCCCGAAATCAAGGCAATATTCGGCTGATACAAATGGAATTTTGGTCTTCTATCTATTGGCGAAGACAAATATTCATCGCCTTCGAGAACGATAAAATCATTCTCTTCGGTAAGATGAACCATCGTGTCAAAACCATCTAATTGCGCACCAACCATATAATCCACTTCAATATTATGAAAGTGCATCACGTGCAAAATCATCGAAGTAATCGTGGTTTTTCCGTGTGAACCACCAATAACCACACGTGTTTTGTTTTTGGATTGTTCGTACAAAAATTCTGGATACGAATAAATTTTCAATCCTAATTCTTGTGCTTTTAGCAATTCCGGATTATCGGCTTTGGCGTGCATTCCTAGAATTACTGCCTCAATATCTTGTGTTATTTTTTCGGGAAACCATCCCATTTCTGCGGGTAAAATTCCTTTTTTCTCCAAACGGGTTTTCGACGGTTCAAAAATAGCATCGTCACTTCCCGTAACCTGATATCCTTTGTTGTGTAAAGCCAAAGCCAAGTTGTGCATCGCACTTCCGCCAATGGCGATAAAATGAGTTCTCATATTTTTAATTCTTTTTTACAGATTTTTTCATCTTGTTTTTATACAAATTATCCAGCATTTGTCCGCCCACTTTTGTACTTCCCGCAGCAATTGCTTTTTTATATTGTGTTTCTGCAGATGGATATCTTTCGAAATGTTCTTCAATTTGGCCTCTAGACAAAAATCCGTCAACAGGCGACAATTTAAGCAATTCATTCGAATATTTTATTGCTTTTGTTTCGCTTCCACCAACAAAACCCGGCAGTTGAATATATATCATAACCAATGCCCAACGCGCTTCGATATGTTTTGGATTCAATTCAATAGCTTTCTCGAAGGATTCCTTCACTTCTCCAATCATTCCGAGAGCCTTGAATTTATTGGACTCTTTGGCTTTCATTCCAAGAACGCCTCCATATTTATAATAATAATTGGCTTCGGATGGCTTCAATTGTTTTAGTTTTTTATAATATACAATGGCTTTGTCCCAAGATTTTTGATGCCCCGCAATGTCTCCCAAATATTCTAACGTTTTTAAATTAGAAGGGGTTTCTTTTAAAAAAATTTCGAAAACAGGTCGCGCTTGATCATATTTTCCGGCTTCAAATAATTTTTCGGCCTTGTTATAATCAGATTGTGACCAAACCAATAGCGGAAATAATAAAAGGAAAGTTAAAAATTGTTTCATTGTTCAAAAATAAGGAAATTTATAAAAGGAGAGAGAGATTTTTTAGCATAAAAACAACCTAAATAGTAACACTAAAGAAACACTGACCTAACATTAGCCTCTTACTTTCGTAAAAACTTTTTATGAAAAGAAAGAGAAAAATACCTTTAGTGGTTTTAAGTGATGTTCATCTTGGCACTTATGGCTGCCACGCCAAAGAATTACTGCAATATTTAAAGTCAATCAATCCCCAAACCTTGGTTTTAAACGGCGACATCATTGATATGTGGAGCTTTAGTAAACGCTATTTTCCTGTTGCCCATATGGAAGTGTTGCGCTACATCATCAAAATGTCCAATTTAGGAACCCGAGTGGTTTACATTACTGGAAATCACGACGAAGCCTTACGAAAATATTCGGATTTTATATTGGGAAATCTAGAATTGGTAGATAAATTAATCTTGGACTTGGACGGAAAGAAAACATGGATTTTTCACGGAGACGTATTCGATTCTTCCACGAAAGGATATGCCAAAATACTAGCCAAATTAGGTGGAAAAGGTTATGACTTACTGATTTTGATAAATAGTTTCGTCAATTGGATTTTGATCGCTTGCGGAAGAGAGAAACGTAGTTTTTCTAAAACCATTAAAAACAGCGTAAAAAAAGCGGTTTCTTTTATCTCCAATTTTGAAACTACAGCTGCCGAAATCGCTATCGAAAAAAAATACAGCTATGTGGTTTGTGGACACATCCATATGCCAAAAATGAAAGAAGTTGAAAACGAACACGGAAAAGTCTTGTATTTAAATAGTGGCGACTGGGTAGAAAACCTTACCGCATTAGAATACAAAAAAGAAAAATGGAAGATTTACCAATATGATAAATCACATTATTTGAATCAGGAGACCAAAGAAGATGCAGTTTTTAATGACATTGTCGCTAAAATTTTATCCTAAAAATTCTTTCAATTAATAAAAATGAAATGAAAATATTTTACGCCATACAAGCCACAGGCAACGGACACATCAGCAGAGCAACCCAATTATACCCCTATTTACAAAAATTTGGCGACGTAGATTTCTTCTTGAGTGGCAACAATGCCAGTCTGGATATTAACTTACCCATAAAATTCAGAAGTGCGGGTTGCAGCTTGCATTATAGTAAATGTGGTGGTTTGAATTATTGGGATATTGTGAAAAACATTAGACCTCGCCAAATTTACAAAGATGCGGAATCATTGCCTTTGAAAAATTATGATGTAGTCATCAACGACTTTGACTCCGTAACTTCGCTGGCCTGCAAAATGCAAAAAGTGAATTCGGTACAATTTGGCCACCAAGCCAGTTTTGTTTCCGAAAATACGCCAAGACCAGAAAAAAGAAGCATTATGGGCGAAATGATTCTCAAACATTATGCGCCTTCACCAAAACATATTGGACTCCATTTCGAAAAATATGATTCTTTTATTCATCCTCCAATCATCAAAGATGAAATCGTTCAAGCACAGCCTAAAGACCTAAAACACATCACAGTTTATTTGCCTTCGTTTCAAAAAGATTGTTTGGAAAAAGCATTTAACAAACTTTCGGATATCCAATTTCATTGGTTCCTGAATGATGTTCCTTTCAAATACACCGAGGGAAATATTACTTATTACCCTGTCAACCAAAAGCTTTTTAATGAAAGCCTGATCAACTGCCATGGCATTATCACTGGCGGCGGATTCGAAACTCCAGCCGAAGCTTTGTATCTTGGAAAAAAAGTATTAAGCATTCCTATTCGCGATCATTATGAACAAGAATGCAATGCGGCTGCCTTAAAAAAAATGGGCGTTCCCGTTGTTTATGAAGTGGTTGACGATTTTGATTTAGTCATTGAAAATTGGTTGAACTCATCGGCAATCTATCCAAAAATGCAAGCAAACAAAATCCCTGAAACCTTGCAATTTTTATTTGACACTTACAACCAATAACCACAAAAAAAGGGCTCTATTTCTAGAACCCTTTTAAATATAAAACTTCGACTTTTAGTCATTCAACATTTTCCAAAGTTTGTCTTTTAAGTCTGTCAAGCCTTGCTGAGCCACAGATGATATAAACATATAAGGAATGTTTTTGAACTCTTTGTCCAATTGTATTTTCAATTCTGCTTTCAATTCATCATCCAGCATATCGCATTTTGATATTACCAAAAGACGTTCTTTATCCAACATTTCAGGATTGTATTTTGTCAACTCGTTGACCAAAATATCATATTCCGCTTTGATATCTGGTGTATCTACTGGAACCAAGAAAAGTAAAGTCGAATTTCTTTCGATATGTCTCAAGAAATAATGTCCAAGACCTTTTCCTTCGGCTGCACCTTCGATAATTCCGGGAATATCAGCAATTACAAAAGATTGAAAATCCCTGTAAGCCACGATTCCCAAATTTGGTTTTAAAGTCGTAAACGGATAATCGGCAATTTTTGGTTTAGCCGAAGTCAAGACAGACAATAATGTCGATTTTCCAGCATTTGGAAAACCTACCAAACCTACGTCAGCCAAAACTTTAAGTTCCAAAATCACGTCCATTTCCACACCAGGTAAACCCGGTTGCGAATATCTTGGCGTTTGATTCGTCGAACTTCTAAAGTGCCAGTTTCCTAGACCACCTTTTCCTCCACGAGAAAGAATCTGTTTTTCACCATCTTCCGTAATTTCGAACAAGGTTTCTCCAGTCTCTTTGTCTTTTACAACGGTTCCTAACGGTACTTCAATGAATTTATCATCTCCGTCGGCACCAGTACTTCTGTCGCCTCCACCATCTCCACCGTGACCCGCTTTGATATGACGCGCAAATTTCAAGTGAAACAAAGTCCAAAGTCCTTTGTTTCCTACTAAATAAACGTGTCCTCCACGACCACCATCACCTCCGTCAGGACCACCTTTTTCAATAAATTTTTCTCTATGCAAATGCGTAGATCCTTTTCCTCCTTTTCCGGAAGAAACATATATTTTAACGTAATCTACAAAATTTCCCTCAGTCATTTTTTTTTAGTATTCAGTGGTCAGTCGTCAGTTTTTAGTGGTCAGCGTGTTTACTGAATGCTAAAAACTGACGACTGACCACTATTATTTTAAGGCTTTCACCATCACTTTATCAATCTTCACGCCATCCATATCAATGACTTCCAATACAAATTTATGCCAAATCAACTTCTCTCCTTCTTTCGGGATATGAGAAAGTTCGGTCATTATTAATCCACTTACGGTGGTCACTTCGTAATCGCTGATTAACTCGTCCAATTCAAAATAAGTCAAGAAATCGTGCAACGAATAATGCCCGTCAACCATCCAAGTTCCGTCTTCTCTTTCGATCAATTTAAAATCATCTTTATAAAAATCCGAAGCATCACCCACCAAGGCTTCCAAGATGTCGTTCAGGGTAATTATTCCCTGAAAAACACCATATTCATCTGAAACCAATGCATAATGAATTCCCGTATTTTTGAACTGTTCCAACGCTTTATAAGCGGTAGTTTGTTCCATCATAAAAGGAGCTTCGGTCATAATTTCAGACAAATTGAAACTGTGATTTTCAAAATGGGCGAAAATATTTTTCAAATTGACCACCCCAACAATATCATCGTGATTGTCTCCATAAACAGGATAAATAGAATGCAATTCTTTCAACATAAAATCCTTAACCTGTTCTCTATTGGAATGTAACGGTAATATCACCACTGATTTTCTGTGTGTCATCAAGGAGTTTATCTTTCTGTCTCCAATATGAAAAACGCGTTCCACGATATCTTGTTCAATTTCCTGAACTTCACCGCCTTCAGTTCCTTCCTTGATAATGGCTTTTATTTCTTCCTCAGTCACTTTACCGTCAGCAGTTGGTTTTATCTGCAAAACTTTCAATAAAAACTCTGTCGAAGTTGTCAACAGCCAAATAAATGGCGCAGTAATAATCGAAACAATTTTCATTGGCCAAGCTACTGCTTTTGCTATCGCTTCTGGATGATTCAACCCAATTCTTTTGGGCAATAATTCTCCCAAAACCAAAGAGAAAAACGTCAAAATCACGACAACAATCCCCACTGCAATTGAAGGAGCAAAAGGTTTCAGCATTTCAAATCCTTCCACAAAAACTTGAACATCATACGTGATTTTGTCTCCCGAATAAATACCGGTCAAAATTCCAATAAGCGTTATTCCTATCTGGACTGTTGATAAAAATTTATTTGGGGAATTGGCCAAATCCAATGCGATTTGGGCATTTTTATTGCCTTTTTTAGCAGCTGTTTCCAATCTGTTTTTTCGTGCCGAAATCAATGCGATTTCCGACATAGAGAAAACACCATTTAAGAGAATTAAAAAGAATATTATTAAAATTTCCATAGTTGATTAGAAAACGTATGTTCCTTTATAAACTTTCGATTACAGTGCTCAAACGCTCTGTAATATCAGCTATAGAACCAATCCCATTTACTGGATAAAATTTATTTTGTTTGCTATAATACTCCATCAAGGGAGCCGTTTTTTCATTGTATTCTTGGTAACGATTCCTGATTTTTTCTTCATCTTGATCGTCTACTCTTCCGCTGGTTTTTCCTCTTTCTAACAAACGAGCCACAAGGATTTCGTCGTCCGCTTCCAATGCAACCGTAGCGGTAATTTCTTCGTTTTTTGTATCCAAAAATGCATCCAATGCTTGGGCTTGCGCAATTGTTCTTGGAAAACCGTCAAACAAGAATCCTGCTGAATCTTGATTTTTATCCACTTCACTTTGCAACATTTTGATGGTTACTTCATCAGGAACTAAATCGCCTTGGTCCATATAAGTTTTGGCCAATTGCCCTAATTCAGTTTCATTTTTGATGTTAAATCTAAAAATGTCTCCTGTTGAAAGATGTGTCAAATTGTATTTTCCTTTTAAAAACTCTGCTTGAGTTCCTTTTCCTGCACCTGGTTTCCCAAATAAAACAATGTTAATCATTTTTGTAATTGTAAGTTGTGAGTTATGTAATTTATTAATGTTTCAATTTTTTAATCTGCCAATTGATATATTTCAGGTAAGTTTCTACCTAAACCATCATAATCCAATCCGTATCCAACAATAAATTTATTTGGAATTCTAATCCCAACATAATCAATTTTGATGTCGTTTATTAATGCTTCTGGTTTGAAAAAAAGTGTGGCAACTTTGAAGTGCTTCACATTTTGTTGCTTGAATAATTCTTTTAAGGCTACCAAAGTATTCCCTGTATCTACAATATCTTCGATGATAACAACAGTACGTCCGGTTAAATCTTGATCTAAACCTATTAGTTGTTTCACTTCATTTGTCGATGTGGTTCCTTCATAAGAAGCCATTTTTACAAAACTTACTTCACAAGGCGATTTATAATGTTTCATAAAATCAGAAACCACCATAAAAGCACCGTTCAAAACACCAATAAACAATGGAGTTTCGTCAGCAAAATCATCTTCTACCAATGCAGCGATTTTTGCAATGGCAAAGTCTATTTCTTTTGCAGAAATAAACGGAACAAATTGTTTATCGTGTAGTTGTATCACTTTTTCAGTTTTAAAAATAATTCGCAAAGATAGGGATTTCACTTTTGACAATTGATAATTGATTTGTACTTTTCAATCAAAAATAGAACGAGTGGGTAATGAATTCGAAAAAAAATTAGATTCTGTAACGGGACACAGGGCAAATAGACATAAATATGCCAATGAAGTATTAGACAATCCCGAGCTTTTCCCTGAATTGTTGCGGCTTTGTTTTCTGGCTTCCAACAAAAATGCCGCAAAAGCCTGTTGGATTCTGGAATTGGTGTGTTATGAAAAACTGGAATGGCTTCAAGAAAATTTGGATTTTTTATGTTCCAATATCGAAACTATAACCAACAAAAGCGCCATTCGAGCCCTCTCGAAGATTTGTCTGTTGTTGACTATCTCGCATTTCAAGAAAAAAGAAATACTACTTACCGAAAACCAGCTGCAAAAAATCACCGAAACTTGTTTCGACTGGACATTGACTGATGTTAAAGTCGCTTCAAAGTGTTATTCCATTCGGGCTTTGCACCTATTGGGCAATCATTTTGACTGGATTCATCCTGAATTGAAAGTTATTTTAGACAAGGACTACAACAGTCATTCTGCTGCCTACAAAGCCGTTGGAAGAGAAATTTTGAAGAAAATAAAATAGCATTTTCCTATTCGGGCATTATGAAGTATCTTTGCTCTTTATAAACAACAACACAATGAACTATTTTTCTTCCGATTTTAAATTGGGAATTCTCGGTGGTGGACAACTCGGTAAAATGCTGTTGTTTGACACCCGAAAATTTGATATTCAAACTTATGTTTTAGATCCAAGCGACGAAGCACCTTGCAAAATTGCCTGCAATCATTTTTTTCAAGGTGATTTAATGGATTTTGAAACCGTTTATAATTTTGGAAAACAAGTCGATGTTTTGACTTTCGAAATTGAATTGGTTAATCTGGAAGCTTTGGAAAAACTAGAAAATGAAGGCAAAAAAGTATATCCTTCGCCAAAAACATTGAAGCTTATTCAAAATAAAGGAATTCAAAAAAACTTTTATTTAGAAAATAATATTCCAACCGCTCCTTGCAAAACCTTCAAAAATTTAAAAAAATTGGTGGTCGAAATTGTCGAATCTAAATTGAACATGCCTTTTGTTTGGAAATGCACCGAGTTTGGTTACGACGGTAATGGTGTAAAAATCATTAGAACACTACAAGATTTAGACCATTTACCCAATGTAGAATGCATTGCCGAAGAAATGGTGCCTTTCAAAAATGAATTGGCTGTTATCGTTTGCCGAAATCCTTCTGGCGAAATCAAAACCTACCCTGTTGTCGAAATGGAATTTCATCCTGAAGCCAACCAAGTGGAATACGTAATTTGCCCCGCAAGAATTGACAATAAGATAGCAGAAAAAGCCAGAGCCATTGCGTTGAATGTTTCTCAAAAATTTAACCACGTGGGACTTTTGGCAGTAGAAATGTTCCAAACCCAAGAAGACGAAATCTTGGTAAACGAAGTCGCTCCTCGCCCACACAATTCAGGTCATTACAGCATCGAAGCCAGTTACACTTCGCAATTCGAAAATCATTTGCGTGCCATTTTGAATTTACCATTAGGAAATACAGATAGCAAAGCAGCTGGAATTATGGTCAATCTTACTGGAGCCGAAGGTTTTTCGGGAGATGTAATTTATGAAAATATCGAAACTATTTTAGGTTGGAATGGAGTCACTCCTCACATCTACGGAAAGAAACAAACTCGTCCTTTTAGAAAAATGGGGCACGTTACCATTGTAAATGAAGACATCGATGAAGCGCGAAAAATTGCCGAGGATGTCAAGAATACGATTAGAGTAATTTCTAAATAATTAAAAAATTTAAAGATTGAAAAATTTAAAGATTGTGAACTAATTTTTAAATCTTTCAATCATTAATCTTTAAATAAAAAATATGAGCAAAGTAGCCGTAATAATGGGAAGCATATCCGATATGCCCGTAATGCAGGAAGCCATCGACATCCTAAAAGGATTTGATATAGAAACAGAAGTCGATATTGTTTCGGCGCACAGAACACCCGAAAAACTATTTGATTTTAGTAAAAATGCCCACACACGCGGTATTTCAGTAATTATTGCCGGAGCTGGCGGAGCGGCACATTTACCAGGAATGGTAGCCTCGATGTCGCCTCTTCCCGTAATTGGAGTTCCTGTAAAATCAAGCAATTCTATCGATGGCTGGGACAGTGTTTTGTCGATTTTGCAAATGCCGGGTGGCGTTCCCGTAGCGACTGTTGCCTTAAACGGATCTAAAAACGCAGGTATCCTTGCTGCCCAAATCATCGGAAGCTCGGACAAAAATGTATTAGACAAAATCATAGCCTACAAAGAAGGTCTGAAAGCAGCCGTTAACAAAGCAGCCGAAGGTTTAAAAAAATAAAAAATAATTCCACAAAGATTCGCAAAGAAAAGCACAGAGGTTTACAAAATATTTTAGTGTCTTTCGTGTTCCCTTTGCGAATCTTTGCGTAACAAAACAATATTCTTATGAGCGTCTTAACTTCAACATTCGTTACCAAACATAATACTGCGCCATTTTCGCAGATAAAACTTGAGGATTACAAACCAGCTTTTATCGAAAACATAGCTGCTGCAAAAGCAGAAATTGATGCTATAATCAATAATCCTGAAACTCCAACTTTCGAAAATACTATCGAAGCTTTGGATTTCTCTGGAAATGCCTTGGATCGGTTGTCGTCTATTTTCTTCAATTTGAATTCGGCAGAAACTTGTGAAGAAATGCAAAAAATCGCTCAGGAAGTTTCGCCTTTATTAACGGAATTCAGCAATGACATTACATTAAACGAAGATTTATTCAAAAGAATAAAAGCCGTTTATGAGCAAAAAGACAGCCTAAATTTATCCCCGGAACAAGCTACATTATTGGATAAAAAATTCAAAAGTTTCTCCAGAAACGGAGCTTTACTTTCTGAAGATAAAAAATTAAAACTGCGTGAAATCGATACCAAATTAGCGAAACTAAAACTGACTTACGGTGAAAATGTTTTGGCAGAAACCAACAACTATCAATTGCATATTACCAACGAAAACGACCTAAAAGGACTTCCGGAAGGAACCATTGAAGCTGCAAAATCATTGGCAAAAAGCAAAGATTTGGAAGGCTGGATTTTTACTTTGGATTTACCAAGTTATATTCCGTTTGTGACTTACGCCGACAACCGCGAACTGCGAAAAGAAATGGCTATCGCTGTGGGTAAAAAAGCATTTCAAAATAATGAATTCGACAATCAGAAAATTACTTTAAAGATTACCAAATTGCGTTTTGAAAGAGCAAATTTATTAGGTTATGCTACTCATTCTCATTTTGTTTTAGAAGAAAGAATGGCACAAAATCCGGATAAAGTAAAATCATTTTTGAATGATTTATTAGCCAAAGCCAAACCTGCCGCTCAAAGAGAATTTGCAGAATTAACCGCTTTCGCCAAAGAATTGGACGGAATTGACCAATTAGAAAAATGGGACGGAGCTTATTATTCCGAAAAATTGAAACAAAAATTATTCAATTTGGACGATGAAAAACTGAAACCTTATTTTCAATTAGAAAATGTTCTGAATGGTGCTTTTACTATTGCTGGTAAATTATTCGGATTGACTTTCACCGAAATTTTCGATATAGATAAATACCACGAAGAAGTAACCACTTATGAAGTCAAAGATGAATTTAACGAACTGGTGGCTATTTTCTATGCCGATTTCTTCCCAAGAAAAGGAAAACGAAATGGCGCCTGGATGACTTCTTTCAAATCACAATATATTAAAGACGGCAAAAACGAAAGACCGCATATTTCTAACGTTTGCAACTTCACCAAACCAACAGAAACTAAACCATCATTGTTAACATTCAATGAAGTAACGACTTTATTCCACGAATTCGGTCACGGATTACACGGAATGTTAGCCAATACAACTTACCCGAGTTTGTCTGGAACATCAGTTTACTGGGATTTTGTAGAATTACCAAGTCAGGTGATGGAAAACTGGTGTTACGAACCGGAAGCTTTGGCTTTGTTTGCCAAACATTATGAAACAGGTGAAATCATTCCACAGGAATATGTAGAAAAAATCAAAGAGAGTGCGAGTTTTCAAGAAGGAATGGCAACTTTGCGTCAAATAAGTTTTGGATTATTGGATATGGCTTTCCATAGCAAAAATCCAACTGAAATTACCAATATCAAAGCATTTGAAAAAACCGCTTTTGAAGGCACGACTTTATATCCTGATGTAGCCGAAAATTGTATGTCGGTTTCCTTCTCTCATATTTTTGCTGGCGGCTATTCTTCTGGATATTACAGCTATAAATGGGCCGAAGTTCTCGATGCTGATGCTTTTGCTTATTTCCAGGAAAAAGGAATTTTCAATAAAGAAGTGGCTACAAAGTTCAAAGACAATGTACTTTCAAAAGGAGGAACCGAATTGCCAATGGAATTGTACAAACGCTTTAGAGGCCAGGAACCAAAACCAGATGCTTTATTGAAAAGAGCTGGATTGATATAGTTGTTAGACTTCATAGAAATTTTATAAACCGAGGTAGTAATGCTTCGGTTTTTTTATTTCAAAAACTCTCTAAAATTTTCCGTAGTAACAACCGTAAAACTCCCTTGATAATTATCAGAAAAAGTTTTAGGCAGTTTTACTTTTTTAGCTTTCCATTTGAACTCATAAGCATTGACTTCGTCAGCAACGGTTTCAATATAATCGATTTCTTGCTGTTGGGTCGTACGCCAGAAATAAGGCTTCGCTATGTTATTTTGGTAACTCAATACTTTCATTCGTTCTGAAATTAGAAAATTTTCCCAAAGCGCTCCCTTGTCCTGACGGAATTCCAAAAAGTTAAAATTGCCAATCAGCATATTACGAACACCATTGTCGTAGAAATATATTTTCCGGTTGGCTTTTATTTCATTTCGGACATTACGGCTGAAACTATTCAACTTAAAAATCACAAAACTTTTTTCAAGCAAATCAATATAATTGCTAACCGTATTTTTATCGACACCTACCAATTGCGCAATTTCGTTATAACTTACTTCACTGCCAATTTGCAGCGCCAATGCCTGAAGAATTTTTTCTAAAACTTCGGATTTTCGAATGCCTGTCAAAGCCAAAATATCTTTATATAAATAACTCGACACCAAGTTTTTTAGAATTTCATATTCATTCCCAAAGTTATTAATTACATCAGGATACATTCCGTATAACAATCGCAATTCGAGTTGTTGTTCCGCCTTGATATACCCCACATTATTTTCGAATTCAATCCAAGAAACAGGAAACATTTGAAACTCAAATTTCCTGCCCGTAAGCGGTTCTTGTGTTAAATTATGAATATCCAAAACCAGAACCGCTCACAATAACCTGTACTTCTTTTATCTGATCCACAATGATTTTTAGTTTCAAACCAATGTTTGGAATGCGCTGTACTTCGTCAATAAAAACGTATTTGAATTCGCCGATAATATTCCTCAACGTTTCGGTATTGGCATTTGCCAAAGTATCCATCACTACCGAATCGTCTCCGTCCAAAAACAAATACGAGATATCCTTTAACAAACTATTAACCAAGGTCGTTTTCCCCACTTGACGCGGGCCAACGAGAACGATAGCTTTCCCTTTATTGAGTCTATCTCTTATTTTATCTATTAAACTCCTAGTTATCATCACATTATTTTTAAACAAATGTAATAAAATAATTTTAAATTCACCAAATATTATGTTTTTTGGTGATTATATTCACCAATATTACTATATTTTTGGCGAACTTATTCACCAAAATCACTATTTTTAGAATAAAAAAAGCATCAACATTTTAAATATTGATGCTTTTTCGACACTGTATAAGCAGTTAATATTTTTGTCACCTTGACGAAAGTCTAAAAAGAGAAATAAAAATTTATTGAGGCATATCCTGCTTTTGCCAAGTTACCAAAACATTGACAAGACTATCGTTCAGAGCTGGTTTTTTACTTTTGTAAGGCATAAATTTACGATCCTCCTTAGGAAGTTTAACTCTTGCAATAATCTCGGTAATATGGGAACTTACTGTTGCATAACTGTCCAAGGCTTCTTTTTTTCCTTCAGGCGGAAAATGACAAGGAGTACAACTAGTCTGCAAAATTGGTGTTATATCTTTTTTATAGGAAATCGTCTTTGGAGCTACATAATTGCTTTTGGAGCTTTTACAGTTTTGCAAAAAAACGACAGAGAAAAGAACTACTACTAAAAATAAAATTTTACGCATAAATATTGATTTTGATTGTTTAAAAATTACATTCAACAGGCTAAATATAATAATTTATGTTTAACCAAGACTATCCAATATTCAAATCTCCTTTAAAAAACCTTAAACAGGATTGAAATAGCTTCTTTAGGTTATTCTCTATAGCAAAACCAGTGTCAACCACCACAAAATCGGAATACTTTCCGCCCAAAAAGAAGTGTAATATTTGGAGCGTTTTTCATTGGCAAAAGCTAAAAAGAGGGTTGTAACAATTGCAATCATAAAGGATGAATATTCGAAAATTGCATTGTTTATAAAACTAAAGAAATTCAAACCAAAAAATATAGCCAACAACAAAAAACCCAATTGTTTAGTACGCTTCACCCCTATTTGTTGCGGAACGGTTTGCAAATGCGAATCGTCTTTAGCCAAATCGATGATTTCAAAAATGAGTATCAACACAAAAATCAGGATAAATCGTTGGATACATTTGATGAAAAAATCGGAAGTTATTGCAATTTCGGCATTCAAAACAGGCAGAACAACTGTTACCCCAACCCAACACAGAGAAACTATATAAATTTTTACACCTGCCCAATTTCTAGCATTTTTTCTATTTGGAAATAAAGGAAGTGTGTACAATAATGTCAGAATAAAAACTCCAACCGAAACGATTTGGGTAATTCTCTGAAGTTGAAAAAACCAAAAACCAACAGCCAGCAAGGACAAGAAACTCAGGATTGCAATTGCCTTTAGTTTGTTTTTCATTTGTACTTTTTTGACTCTGGCCAAAACTTCGTATTTTACGAAATTATATCCTACAATTGTCCCAAAAAAAGAGAAATACACCATCGGTAAATCATTTGAAATACTGAAATAATGTTGCGTGATTTGAACCAAGGCAAAACAAGACAAAGCAACGTGAATACTGCCATCTATATAGAAATCGAATACCTTTCTTAAAACCTTCATACCACAAAAATAATCAACGTTGTTAACAACTAGCCGCTTTAGTTGAAAGATTCCTAAAAATCAATTCCTTGAAGCCGATTTCTTTTAATTATTCTCCGTAAATTTGCGGCTTTGAAAAACAACCCTTTTTTTATTTCTATATGAAAACAGATTCTTTTGCTTTAAGACACATTGGCCCGAGAGAAACAGATTTACAACATATGTTAAAAACCATAGGAGTTGACTCCATCGAGCAACTGGTTTATGAAACATTCCCGGATGATATTCGTCTAAAAGCACCTCTTGCCCTAGACCCTGCTATGACCGAATATGAATATTCCAATCATATCGCCCAGTTGGGAAGCAAAAACAAAATGTTTCAATCTTACATTGGTTTAGGATATAATCAAGCAATTGTTCCAGCAGTAATTCAAAGAAATATATTTGAAAACCCAGGTTGGTACACGGCTTATACTCCTTACCAAGCCGAAATCGCTCAAGGTCGTCTGGAAGCAATTTTGAATTTCCAAACTATGGTTATAGAATTAACTGGAATGGAAATCGCCAATGCCTCTTTGTTGGATGAAGCGACTGCCGCTGCCGAAGCAATGGCCTTATTATTTGATGTAAGAACACGCGATCAAAAGAAAAACAATATCAATAAATTCTTCGTTTCAGAAGAAATATTACCTCAAACTTTATCAGTTTTACAAACACGTTCTACTCCAATCGGGATAGAATTGGTTGTGGGTAACCACGAAACTTTTGATTTTTCATCAGAATTTTTTGGAGCTATTCTTCAATATCCAGGAAAATACGGTCAAGTTAATGACTATACAGCATTTATAGCAAAAGCTGCTGCCAATGAAATAAAAGTAGCTGTAGCTGCCGATATTTTGAGTTTAACAAAACTAACTCCTCCAGGAGAAATGGGAGCTGCAGTAGTAGTTGGAACAACACAACGTTTCGGAATTCCGTTAGGTTATGGTGGGCCACACGCTGCTTATTTTGCTACCAAAGACGAGTACAAAAGATCTATGCCAGGAAGAATCATCGGGGTAACTGTTGACACTAACGGAAATCGTGCCTTACGTATGGCTTTGCAAACTCGTGAGCAACATATCAAACGTGACAAAGCGACATCCAATATCTGTACAGCACAAGTTCTACTTTCGGTTATGGCAGGAATGTACGCTGTATATCATGGACCAAAAGGTTTGCAATATATCGCTGATAAAGTTCACGCTTTGGCAGCCACTTTGTCTAACGAATTGGAAAAACTAGGTTTGCAACAAACCAATACTGCTTTCTTTGACACTATTGTAATCAAAGCCGATGCGCAAAAAGTTCGCCCGATTGCTGAACAAAACGAAGTTAACTTTTACTACATAGACAACAATACTGTTTCAATTTCTTTGAATGAAACGACAAGTATTACCGATATAAATAAAATTGTTGGCATTTTCGCATCCGCAAATGGTAAGCTAGCAACAACCATCGAAACTTTATCAGAAGCCAATCATTTTCCAGAAGATTTAAGCAGAACATCATCTTTCTTACAGCACGATGTTTTCAACCAATACCACTCGGAATCAGCGATGATGCGTTATATCAAAATGTTGGAGCGTAAAGATTTATCATTGAATCACTCGATGATTTCTTTGGGTTCTTGTACGATGAAATTAAATGCAGCTGCCGAAATGTTGCCTTTAAGCAACGCCCTTTGGAACAACATTCACCCTTTCGCACCATTAGATCAAGCACAAGGATACCAAGAAATGTTGTCGAAACTAGAACAACAATTAAACGTAATTACTGGTTTTGCAGGAACAACTTTGCAACCTAACTCAGGAGCACAAGGAGAATATGCAGGATTAATGGTGATTCGTGCCTACCACCAATCACGTGGCGATCACCACAGAAACATTGCTTTAATTCCATCATCGGCACACGGAACCAATCCCGCTTCTGCAGCAATGGCCGGTATGAAAGTAATCGTAACCAAAACATTAGAAAACGGAAATATTGACGTCGAAGATTTGCGTCAAAAAGCAATTGAGCACAAAGATGACCTATCTTGTTTGATGGTTACTTACCCATCAACTCACGGTGTTTTTGAAAGCGCGATTATAGAAATCACACAATTAATCCACGAAAATGGCGGACAAGTTTATATGGACGGTGCCAATATGAATGCGCAAGTTGGTTTGACCAATCCTGCAACTATTGGAGCAGACGTTTGTCATTTGAACCTGCACAAAACATTCGCCATTCCTCACGGTGGTGGTGGACCAGGTGTTGGACCAATTTGCGTAGCAGAACACTTAGTTCCATTCTTACCTTCAAACCCTGTTATTCCAACAGGAGGAGACAATGCCATTACAGGTATTTCTGCAGCTCCTTGGGGATCGGCATTGGTATGTTTAATCTCTTACGGATACATCACGATGCTAGGAGCAGACGGATTGAAAGAAGCAACTGAATTCGCCATCCTGAATGCCAATTACATCAAAGAAAAATTAAACGGTCACTACGACACTTTATACTCTGGTGAAATGGGTCGTGCGGCTCACGAAATGATTTTGGAATGTCGTCCTTTCAAACAAAAAGGAATTGAAGTTACCGATATTGCCAAACGTTTGATGGATTATGGTTTCCATGCGCCAACGGTTTCTTTCCCTGTGGCAGGAACCTTGATGATTGAGCCAACCGAAAGCGAAAACTTGGAAGAATTAGACCGTTTTTGTGACGCTATGATTTCGATTCGTAAAGAGATTGAAGCTTCTATATTAGAAGATAAAAACAACGTCTTGAAAAACTCTCCTCATACCTTAGCGATGCTTACTGCCGATACTTGGGATTTCCCATACAGCAGAGAGCAAGCTGCTTTCCCATTGGATTACATCGCCGAAAATAAATTCTGGCCAACTGTTCGCAGAGCCGATGATGCTTTTGGAGACAGAAACCTAGTGTGCAGCTGCGCTCCAATTGAAGCGTATATGGAGAGCTAATAAATTTTAGATTTCTGAATTTATATTACAAAACCCTTTCTATTTAAAAACGGAAAGGGTTTTGTATTCTTATAAGATTCTAATGATATTTTGAGCAGATTTCTATTTCCTCATTTCCATAATAAATCGCAACGGGTCAATTGCGTCTATGGTAACATATAGAATAATTAATTGAGCAGCAATTTTTAGTTGCAGGATAAAATTTTTCCTGACATCATACAATTGATACCGAGCTAAAAACAAATAACAAATAAACAGAAAAACAATAAAATACCGAATCTCGATTTGCATAGAATAGGTTACATTAATATACTTCTGCAGGTATAAGAAAGGTAAAAATACGATTAGAAAAATTAAAATTTCTCCGATTTGAAAAGTGTTCGAAATAAACAATTCCGGCACTGAATACTTTTTCTGGCGGTATAAAATAAAATCAGTCAGGGTAAGATAGACTAACATTATTGCTGCGATAACCATAAAGTATTTATGAGCAAGTATGGGGATTGTCCGATCCATAGAATCGAAATTGACTTTTTCGACAATCAGATTAATTTTCAATAAATGAAAAAGTACGGAAGCAATTCCACCCAAAAGAATTAAAAACATAATCGGATTAAAATGCACAATTCTCTTTCCCTGCAAATAATCGTAAATTGTTATCCCTGGCCTTAAAAACAACTCCTTGGCTGTGTAAAAAAAACCTCTGTCAACATCGATAAATACCTGAAAAAAATGATCCAAAATTTCTTTCCACGTTATGCGATTAGTATCAGCAGACTGACGGCAGATATTACAATAGTAACCTTCATACTGATGTCCACAATTTTTACACGTTATTAATTCTGGTTCATTCATAAATCACCTGAGTTTAAAAAAATAAAGTATGACGTTTTTTTTATTAAAATTAATTTAAAAATTAACACAAACAAATTAATAACAATTAACTGTGATTCTTAAATAAAAATAATTGGCAGAAGTTAGTATTCCGGCCATAATTTACTTTACAATTATTAGGAATACAACTAGTCCTAAAAAATCGATACTTATTTATTAGACAAAATAATTCCCAAAAGCTATATAAAGCTGGCACGCTTTGATTGCCAACACACTTTCGAGTTCTGCTAAGTTTGTTCGACAATAACTCCTCAAATGGTCAGTTTTCTTTAAAATCTTTATTATAAATTTTGATGACTTATTTCAAAAGTTAAAAATAAGATTTTTTTAAATTTCTGTGATTGGTAAGTTAGCTTATCGAAAGTTGGAAATGTTTTACTTTTAAAATACAATTAAAAACTAAAAAATCTAAATTTGCATTTAGAGAAAATTAATATCCAATAAATTCTAAGAGGTTAGTCAATAAAACAAGCCTCTTTTTTCAACATTAACAATGAGAGACATTCAAACACGAGAAGATTTGCACTTATTGATGAGTGAATTCTACAAGAAATTACTCGCCGATGATAAAATCAGTTTTATATTTACCGAAGTCGCCAAAATAGATTTAACTCCTCATTTATTGGATTTAGTCGATTTCTGGGAGCAAATTCTTTTTGACACAGGCAGCTACAGAAAAAATGTTCTTCAAATACACAAAGATGTAAACCAAAAAATAAAACTCTCTGAAGAACATTTTGCTATTTGGCTCAATTATTTCAACTCTACAATTGAAGAAAACTTCAAAGGTCAAATAGCCGAAAACATGAAAACAAGAGCCTTATCTATTGCCACCGTTATGAAAATAAAAATGTAACTTTTCACTATTTACTGCATAATAATCGGTTTTTTACTGAAAAACACATTTTTACACAATTATATGCACGCATAATAAGTTTTATCTTTTTTTATCATTTTTTATCTATAAATTTGTTCAAATCTTTTACATTTCTCTAATGAAAATAAAAATAAGCGGAATAGGCAGTTATATTCCAGAAATAAAAGTTGCCAATACAGACTTTAACAAACATGTATTTTTAAATGAAGACGGATCTCCTTTTGCTTACCCAAACGATGTTGTTATTGAAAAATTTAAAAGCATCACCGGAATCGAAAAAAGACGTTACGCATCACCAGATCAATGTGCTTCCGACTTGGCTTTTTTGGCTTCCATAAAGGCAATTGAAAATGCAAGAATAGATCCTGAAACCATTGATTACATCATTTTCGCACACAATTTTGGCGATGTGAAATACGGTTCAAAGCAATCAGACATCATTCCTAGTTTGGCCACTCGCGTCAAACAAAAATTACAAATAAAAAACCCAAAATGCGTTGCCTATGACATTCTTTTTGGTTGTCCGGGATGGATAGAAGGCGTGCTTCAAGCCAATGCATTCATCAAATCGGGTATGGCAAAACGTTGTTTGGTAATAGGTGGAGAAACCCTTTCGAGAGTGGTCGATCCACATGATAGAGATTCCATGATTTATTCTGACGGTGCTGGAGCATCCATAATTGAAGCTTCGGATGACGAAACCGGAATGTTGTCATACGAAAGTGCCACTTATGCGTATGATGAAGCTGGATATTTGTTTTTTGGAAAATCATACAATCCTGAATTAAAAGAAGACACTCGCTACATCAAAATGTATGGTCGCAAAATTTATGAATTTGCATTGAGCAATGTTCCTGCGGCAATGAAAAGCTGTTTAGACCAAAGCGGATTGGATATTGACGATGTGAAAAAAATCCTGATTCATCAAGCCAACGAAAAAATGGATGAAGCCATTATTCACCGTTTTTACAGATTATACGGAAAATCCGTTCCCAAAGACATTATGCCGATGAGTATTCACGAATTAGGAAATAGTAGCGTGGCAACTGTACCTACTCTTTTAGATTTATTAATTCGAGGAAAAATAGAAAATCAAGTACTACACAAAGGAGATATTCTCATTTTTGCTTCAGTTGGAGCGGGAATGAACATCAATGCCTTTGTATATCGATATTAAAAAGTTTGGAGTTTGTGGTTTGTGGTTTTTGACACAACTACAAACTACAAACTCTAAACCACAAACTACAGTTCATGTACGAAAAAACATTTCCAAATAAAAGATTCAAACATACTTTAGAATTTTTACAAAAGCACATTTCAACTTCCGAAACCATCTTCGATTTAGGCGTTCCTAATCCTTTTTCTAAAATAATGGTAGAAAATGGTTATACCGTAAAAAATACCACAGGCGAAGATATCGACAACAATCAAACCGCACTGCAAAACGAAAAATACACTGTTTTTACCGCTTTTGAAATCTTTGAACATTTGCTGAATCCTTACACGGTATTAGAAAATGTAAAATGTGATAAACTTTTGATTTCTATTCCATTGCGATTGTGGTTTTCGCCAGCTTATCGTAGTAAAACCGATATGTGGGACAGACATTACCACGAATTTGAAGACTGGCAATTGGATTGGCTTTTAGAGAAAACAGGATGGAAAATCATCGACAGAGAGAAATTTACACATCCAGTAAAGAAAATTGGATTTCGTCCACTGTTACGATTTTTCACACCAAGATATTATATCGTTTACGCAGAAAAGGTAAAATAAACAGCTTTGTCAAAGTTCAAAACTTTGACAAAGCTTTGAATAAAACAAATGAGATATTACATTGTCATTCCGTCATACAACGAAGAAGCACTTATTCCTTTGACCCTGCAATCCTTGATTTCGCAAACTGTTTTGCCTTCAAAAATTGTGGTTGTCAATGATAATTCTACCGATAAAACTGCCGAAATTGTTTTGGATTTTGCCAAAGAAAATCCTTTTATAACCTTAGTAAACAAAACTTCAGAAAACATACATTTGCCGGGAAGCAAAGTGATTCAAGCCTTTCAGAAAGGGTTCGAAACTTTGGACGAAAATTATGATTTGATTGTAAAACTTGATGCTGATTTAATTTTTCCTCCGAATTATTTTGAAACCATTATTAAACATTTTCAATCTGATTCGACTATTGGAATGGCTGGAGGATTTTGTTACATCGAAAAAAATGGTGATTGGATTCTGGAAAACCTGACCGACAAGGATCATATACGAGGCGCACTCAAAGCGTATCGTGCAGCAACCTTCAAACAAATCGGAGGTCTAAAACCTGCTATGGGTTGGGACACCGTTGATGAATTGCTTTGTAAATTCTATAATTGGAAAGTAGTAACCGACGAAAGTTTGCACGTAAAACACCTGAAACCAACAGGAGCAAATTACAACAAAACAGCTCGTTACAAACAGGGAGAAGCGTTTTACACCTTGGGTTACGGATTTTTCATTACAGCAATAGCGTCTGCTAAATTGGCGATGATGAAGAAAAAACCACTACTTTTCATAGATTATATCAAAGGTTTTTGGAAAGCGAAATCTGATAAAAAACCAATGCTAGTCAATGCAGAACAAGCCATATTCATAAGGAAATATCGTTTGCAGAAAATGAAGGAAAAGTTAATTAGGTGATTTGGTTTTTAGAAAAAGCTACAACTCATAACTCATAACTCATAACTTATAACTATTTTTGACAATATTTAAAAACTATGATGCTCATTCGATATTTATCCCAAATTGGGAAATACTTCTTGATGTGGAAAGAAATTTTCAGCAAACAGACCAAATGGTCGGTGATGCGAGTACTTATCTTCAAAGAAATTGATGATTTAATTATTGGGTCACTCGGAATTGTGGCTTTTATTTCCTTTTTTGTGGGAGGTGTTGTCTCCATTCAAACTGCTCTTAACCTAAACAATCCATTAATTCCTAGAAACATTATTGGTTATGCCACTCGAGAATCGGTTATATTAGAATTTGCACCGACATTTATCTCCATCATTATGGCAGGAAAAATGGGCTCCTTCATCACATCAAGTATTGGATCGATGCGTGTGACAGAACAAATTGACGCACTAGAAGTAATGGGTGTAAATTCATTGAATTATCTGGTATTTCCAAAACTTGTTGCTGTTTTACTATATCCATTTATAATTGGAATAAGTATGTTTCTAGGCGTTTTTGGCGGTTATATAGCAGCAGTTTACGGAGGTTTTGCAACAAGCAATGATTTTATTGACGGTATTCAAATCAACTTTATTCCTTTTCACGTTGCATATGCATTTATCAAGGCTTTCGTTTTTGCTATTTTATTGGCAACAATACCCTCATTTCACGGCTATTATATGAAAGGTGGCGCACTTGAAGTAGGTAAAGCAAGTACCGTGGCATTTGTTTGGACGTCGGTTACAATTATTTTGATGAATTATATTCTAACTCAATTAATGCTAACCTAATGATAGAAATAAAAAATTTAGAAAAATCGTTTGGGGATTCCAAAATTCTTAAAGGTGTTTCAGCTGTTTTTGAAACGGGAAAAACCAATTTGATTATTGGCCAAAGTGGATCTGGAAAAACAGTTCTATTAAAATCATTACTCGGGATTTTCACTCCAGAAGTGGGAACTATTTCTTTTGACGGCAGAATTTATTCCGACCTTAATTCTGAAGAAAAACGAGAATTAAGAACAGAAATTGGAATGCTTTTTCAAGGAAGTGCCCTGTTTGATTCTATGACAGTTGCCGAAAATGTAGGTTTTCCGTTAAAGATGTTTACCAAAGACAACCCTAATAAAATTCAGAAACGAGTAGATTTTGTTCTCAAAAGAGTCGCTTTAGTTGATGCCCACAATAAATTACCTTCAGAGATTTCCGGCGGAATGCAAAAACGTGTTGCTATTGCTCGTGCCATAGTAAACAACCCGAAATATTTGTTTTGTGACGAACCTAATTCAGGATTAGATCCAAACACGGCTACATTGATTGACAATCTTATTAAGGAAATAACCGAAGAATACAATATTACCACCGTGATTAACACCCACGATATGAACTCTGTAATGGAAATTGGAGAAAATATCTTATTCTTGAAAAATGGTGTTAAAGCTTGGGAAGGTACAAAAGAAGATATTTTTAGAACTGACAACGAAGCCGTTGTTGACTTTGTATATTCCTCAAATTTATTCAAGAAAGTAAGAGAAGCTTATTTAAACGACTAATTTCCGAGACAAATTAGTCGTTTAAATAAGTAAAATCTGAAAATTATTTTTTCAAGCTGTTTACAACTCCTTTTATTTCTTGTTCTTTACTCTTAGGATAAATCAACAAAACATTGTCTTTATCAACAATGATAAAATCTTCGAGACCGTCGATAATTACCAATTTGTCTTTCGAGGTACTGATGATATTACTGGAAGAATTTTGTAATAAAACCGTAGCATTTACCACTGCATTATTATTTTCATCCTTATCTAATTTTTCGTGCAAAGAACCCCAAGTTCCAAGGTCATTCCAATCGAAAGTAGCTGGAAGAACATAAACGTTTTGGGCACTTTCCATCACGGCATAATCAATAGAAACATTTTCGGCCAAGGCATAATTTTCTTCAATAAAAGATTTTTCGGCAGCCGTGTTATAACATACCAATCCTTGTTGAAACAAGGCATTCATTTGGGGTTGAAATTTTTCGAAGGCCTCAGTTATAGCTTTAACGCTCCAAATAAAAATACCTCCATTCCACAAGAAATTACCACTTTTCAAGAACGATTTAGCGGTTTCATAGTCCGGTTTTTCACGAAACTGGGACACTTTTTTGGTCGGATTCAAATCCGTTTTATCGTATTCAATATAACCAAAACCAGTGTTTGGAAATGTTGGTTGAATTCCAAGAGTCATCAACGCATTTTCATTGGAACAAAAATCAAAACATTGCTTCAAATTAGCAGCAAAAGCATTTTCGTCTTCAATCCAGTGGTCACTTGGCGCAACAACCATAACTGCATCAGGATTTTGTTTTTGAATTTTCAAGGAAGCATATAAAATACATGGAGCCGTGTTTCTCATTGCCGGTTCCAATAAAACCTGTTCTTGCTTCACCATTGGCAATTGCTCAAGAACAATCGAATTGTATTTCTCGTTTGTTAAAATCAAAATATTCTCCACCGGTATCAATTTCGATAATCTACTGAATGTTTTCTGGATCAAGGTTTCTCCAGCACCCAACATATCGTGAAATTGTTTTGGAAATTCGGTTGTGCTTACTGGCCAAAATCGGGAACCGACTCCACCGGCCATTATAATTGCGTAATAATTTTTATTCATCTTAATTGTCTAATTGCAAATTTTATTGGGTGCAAAAATAGTAAATCATTTGGTGGAAAACAGAAAAATAAAAATTGATACCATTAAAAATGTAAACATTCATTTTAAATCGCAAACACTCACCTAGAAGTAATATCAAGCCTATATATAGCCTCAATTTTGACAAAAGGACTGCTTGACAAACTGGTGTTTAATTGTGTCCTGTTGTCACCAAATTTGATTAGAGATGTGGCAAAATCTATTTTTTGGCCAATAGGATAAACTTCGAAACTATTGGTAGAAAATCCCGCTTTCAAGCGGAGAAGTACATTTTTGCAAAGTGAATTATTTTGCAAGTAAGAAGAAAATTCCATCGAGTTATTTTCAACATAAGTTGAACCCGCACCCTCAGTCGTTAGTTTGAAACTTTTTCCACGACCAACAAAATCCATTCCGACTTTAGTTTTATCGGCCAACCTATAATTTAAGTCCCCATCGTTTGGCAAATACAAATTCATTTCAAAACGAGCATTTGGACTTAAATAATAAAGCCCAATTATAGGAGAAATAAACAAACCAAAAGCCTCATCACTTGCGTATAGTCCGAACTTGTAGCTAAAGTTTTTACTTTTCTTGTATTTCAAAACGGCTACGCCTCCCATATAAAAATCATCCATGCTTAGATTTATATAATCCGAAGACAATTTGGGAAGCAGAATATATGTTCCACTCCAATTTTCGGAATGGATGATATTCATTCCCGCTTTTAATCTGGTTAAATATAAATTATTATAGTCTGAATCTGGAAATAGTTGCAAGGTATTATAGCTGAAATCTCCGCCCGTGATAATCGCATATTTTTCATTTAATTGAATCGGTAAAGTGAGATTAGTGTCAAAATTTGTAATCGTCGTGGTCTGGGAATTATTTTCAGAAGCAGTCGCCGCAGATTTTCCATAATTGATGGAGAATAGATCTACAAATCCCTGTGAATTGCAAAAATTAGAGAGTAATAAAAACAATATGAATAGTAGCTTTTTCATCATAAAGTAAAGATAATTAAAATATTGGGTATAATTAGTTTCAGTTAATTACACCCAATTGCTTTTTATTCCAATACAAAGACTTTTAAATTCCAGTTAATTTGTTGTTTCCAGCAATCCATTATAGACTGATTTATTTATTGGATAATTTCCAATACTGTACGATTTAAATTTATTCACATGGTTGTTGGCAATCATTTTAATAAGGATAGCAGGCAACAACTTGTCTATTAGCAGAAATAGTTTGTTCATACATCCCGGAATTATAATTTCTTTTCGTTTCAACAGTCCTTTAATGGCTATTGGAGCAACATCTTCGGGATTCATTATGGATTGTCGTGCCAACCAGTTATTGGCTTTGTTGGTCTTGATTATGGTTTCATTGGTGTTCATTCCGCCAGGGCAAATTACACTTACATTTACTCCTTCGGCTCTCAATTCACCACGCAGGCTTTTTGAAAAGGAATATATATAGGATTTGGTCGCCCCATATACTTGTTTTTTTGCCAAATAAAAGAAACAGCTCAGACTGCCGACATTTAAAATATGGGAAGGTTTATTGGTTTTCAACATATCGAGAAACAGGCTGGTGAGCAGCGTAGTTGCCAGCACATTTAATTTGACTTGTTTTTGGTAAAACCCGATGCTTCCTTCGCCAAAGAAATTCGTACTGCTTATCCCTACATTATTGATGAGTATGTTAACCGAGAGATTAAGTTCTTCTATTTGTTTGTAAAGCATTGTGCAATTATCTTCCACTGAAAGGTCTTTTTCTATGGCTATTACATCAATAGCATATTCTTGGATTAGTGTTTCGGCTAATAAATGAAGTTTGGGATCAGACAAAGCCACTAGAATCAAGTTCATTTTTCTGGCGGCACATTCTATGGCCAATGCTCTCCCAAATCCTTCACTGGCACCGGTTATCAGAGTGTATAAATTATTTTTCATGACGTTGATTTTTTAAAAAGTGAATAGTTTGTTGAAGCCCTTCTCTCAAAGGGGTAATTTGATATCCTAAATTTCGGATTGCTTTCTCGCTGCTGAAAATTTTGTTGCAGTAAATTTGCCTTATACTATTTTCTGTTATTAATGGTTCTTTGTTGGTTGTTTTAAATTGCAGCCATTGCATTATGGAGAATATTTTGATAACAAACTTGGGTATTTCAATTGGTTTGTTCTTCTTTTCTGAAAGCGTGCCAATCGTATGGAAAAACTCCGAAAAAGAACTATTTTCTCCTCCAAGTATGTAATTTTCCCCAACATTTCCTTTGGACATTGCCAATATGTGTCCCTCAACCACATCATCGATGTAACAATAATTAGCGATTAGGTTGCTTGGCTTGGGAATAAAAGTAGGTTCTCCTTTAATAAATCTATCGATGACTTTATTGACAGTGATACTTTTTGCATCAAACCCACTTGGCCCAAACACTTTAGACGGGGATACAATCACAGTGTGCAATCCTTTTATGCCATATTCTTTCACCAAGTTTTCAGCCAGGTATTTCGTGGCATCATAATCATTGTCAAGTGGCGAGATGCGTTTGTCATTTTCGCACATAGCTTCTTTTAAAGTTGGCCCAATAACACTACAACTACTGGTGAATACAAATTTTTCGGCCCCAATTTCAAGAGCTGATTCTAACATATTACGAGTTCCTTCGACATTTACTTTGTAAAAAAGGGAAGAATCTTTGTCAAAAGCTTTTACCAATGCAGCGGTATGATATATTTGTCTACACTCCTTGATTGCTGATACTATGGATTGTTTATCGGTAATATCTCCAGCAAATACCTTGATGTTTTTATGATGGGGAATATTCCCGGAATCAAGATTTCGTACCAAAATGTGTACTTCGTTATTGCGCTCGGCCAAGGTAAGAGCCAAACGATGTCCTACATATCCCGTTGCACCTGTTATTAAAATTTTCATGATTTTACAGTTTTTGAGTTCATTAAATTTAATCGCCAAAAGTTAAGTTCGTAAACCGAGGAAAAACCAATATGCAGCAGTATGGCTGGCCAAGCAGAGTTAAATATTATACTGAAAAAACAAACCATTAGTCCAAAAGGGATGCAAGCCAACAATTCTTTTTTGCTGTTAAAAATGTGGACTAAAACATACAGAACCACATTCATAAAAACAGCCAATGGAATTCCAAACCAACCAACAAAGTAGAAAAGCAAAAATCTCCTGAACCAAAACCCGTAAAAAACAAGAATAAAGCCCTAGCAATAAAATAGGAAATAAAAAACCGTGAAGACAAATAAACCCTGTGTTTAGTGGGTTCCTGTTTTATTTCATATGCGTTTTTACTTTGGTAAAATGCAATTGTCACTAGTAAAATAAAAATCAAAAAATACAGAACCATCAAAAAATCATTCGGCAGTTTAATGTCTGTTAAAACATTTAAAACTGAATTTTCCAGAAGAATTATGGGGATAATTCCAAGCCAAATCATTCCAACTAAATGGGAACCAATCAACCCACTTGGTTTTGAGGTAAAAACCCATTCGTCATTTATTAATCTGTTGACGCCTTTGATTTTGCACATCCAACTAAATCCAAAAAAACACTACATAAATGAAGAAGAATACCAAACTATTTGTTGCTTGCATAACTTTTGTTTATAGGATTAAGAATTACCTCAACTGAATAAAAACTATGCACAATCTTTATTTTTGCACATACACCTTCTTTATAATAAAAGCAGTTGACATTACCGTTGGGAAACTGTACTTTATAACCGCCATCATCCGTTCTTGCCACTTTTACAAAGCATTGTTGATTGTCGCAATACACCGATTTAGTAGCTATTGGCTCCTGAAAATAGAGACTCAACAAATTTTCGGTAATTGTTGAAAAGGATAATTTTTTCTTTTCTCCATTTGCCGTAACTTCATATTCATTTCCCATAAGCCTGGTTTGTTTCTCCAATTTTATAGCTCCGTTGGTTCTTCTGATTTGGGAAGAACAAACCAGTTTTCCCTTTTCAAAAGTGGAAGATTCTTTGGCAAAAACTGCTATTGGGAAAACTATTTTGGTCTTGATTTCAGAAACCAACAGCAAAACTGATGTATTCCCAACAGTGTTTTTGTCAAGTCTCAGCCAGCCAATTTCTTCCCCGTTTCTAATAATTTTATAATTGAGTTGAAGATTCTGGGCGTTCAACAACATTGGGATAAAAACTACAAAAAGCCCCACAAGAAAGCCGTGGATGTTAACTTTAAACAACTTGCTAATTTTTAAATTGGACCTTATCCAACCTTGATTGCCGTACTTTTTTAAAAAAGTATAAATAATAAAAAGTATCATTGTCAATGATTTAAAGTTAATGTATGATTATTTAATAAAGAGCCCATCAATAGCAAGAGCAATATCTATATCACATTTGACTCAACGCAATGGCTCCACCACCAAAGAGTACAATCGATCCAATTCCAAGCACCAATCCCACAGTTTTCAATGCAGAAAATTTCGATTCCTTAATTTCTTTAATTTGGGAGATTGGAATATTTTTGCTGATTTTGCCTTCCTTTACCGTTATTATGCTATCATTAACTAGTTCCAGTTTTGATTTCACGAATTTGGTGTCCTGACGCATTTTGTAATTTTTTCCAACTACAAGCGAAGTATCTTTTAAATCTATTGTTCTATAAGTGTAACAGCTTTGGAACAAAAAAGAAATAACGATTAAATAAATAATAGAGGTTTTCATAATTTATGAGTTTTAAATTTATCTCAAAATTAGAAACACGACTAAAAAGAAATATCCAACTTTACCCAAATTGTAAAAATCTGGACAAGTTGGATAAATTAGGACAATTCGGTTTTATTGCTCCTTGAACTCGGAAGGAGTAACATTAGTGAATTTTTTGAAGGCAGTGTAAAATGTGGATTTGGAATTAAATCCACATTCAAGGCCTATCGCCACGATAGTATAGCTGGAGTAATCTGATTTTATTAGAAATTTTTTTGCTTTTTCAACTCGCAAAAGATTGATGTAATCCGGAAAATTGTACCCACTTTCCTGATTAATCAAATGAGACAATTTGCTCGTACTAATTCCCATTTCGGACGACAATCTTTCTAAACTAAAGGAAGGATCTAGAAATCTCTTGTTCTTTTTAATGTAGTTTTTGATCATCAGAAATTTTTCTTCTTCCGATTCTTTTGCATTGGAATTACCGTTTACTATGGTTGGTTCGGCGATAATTTCCTTTCTTAACTCAATGCGTTTCAACATCAAGGAATAATTGTAAAACCCCTGATAACTAATCCAATACAACAGCGCCGTACTACTCAATCTCAAAGGATAATAAATAAAAACTTGGGGATTTAATACTTTGTCCAAATTCAACAATATGGCGCAAATCCACATAAGAATGACTATGCTGCCAAAAAACATAAAATTTTTAAGCCATTTTACATCATCAAAAGCCAATACTTGTGCATATAATTCTGAATAGTTAAAAAGAATGACAACTGATTTTATAAAGAGAAATATGGAATAGGAAGCATTTATTATTTCTTCTATTTGGGCATATTTGGCAATAAAAAAATTATTGTTTTCATTGAAAAAATTAGGAACTAAAGCAATTCTTATGGCAATCTCAATTACAAATAACGAAATGGAAACATACACAAAGGAAGAAATCTTCTTTTCAATCTTCAAATAATAAATCAAAAAGGTATAAAAAGAAGGAAAAATAAGGACATACCACGGAATTTGCAGTCTTTGAATAAAAAAATTGGCCTCCACAAAAATAGTTTCAAGTGATAAAGCCTGCAGATTATTGAGCATAATAAACAAGACTACCAAGTTCAAATAAATAATAGATTTGTCTCTTCCGTTTTTAGAAAATTGTGTGGCAACTATAAAGATGATTCCAAGTAAAACGCCTGATATCATTAAAAAATCAAATATGTTTTTCATGATAAATCTTCTTTAAGTTAATAGATTTACACTTTCATTTTTTTGATTTAAAATATAAAATTGTCAACTCGGCAACAATTCTACTTCTGCATTTGGATTAAAAAGATAGGTTCTTCCTGAACTTACCTCAACACATTCGAAACGCTTGGTTCGCAAAGCCCCTTTTTTGAATATTTTCCCGTTGTGAATCCTGAAAACACTTCCATAAGGTATCTCAAAGATATGATTTTTATCGTTTTGTTGGTCAAACTGTTTGAGTGCCAATGCCAAAGTAGCATCAGTATCACTACTTGCCGTTGGATTTTTAAAATGTCTAGCCAATAATGGCAACAAATCACTGGGAAAAATCTCTGGACGAATAAATGGAATCATCAGTCGTTGAAAAGAATATTTCCACTCGTTTCCGTGTGGTTTGATGTTGCGGCCAAATTTTTCGAACGCCACCAAATGCGAAATTTCGTGAACCAGCGTAATCAAAAACTTGTATTTATTCAAGCTGGCATTGACTGTTATTTCGTGTTTTCCGCTAGGCCCTTTTCGATAATCGCCGTGACGGGTCACGCGTTCATTCACAATTTTAAGATGAACTTGATTGACTACAATCAGTTCAAAAACTGGTTTCACGGCGTGTTCTGGGATATATTTTGAAAGGGTTTCGGACAAATCAGTTATTAATTATGAGTTATAAATTATGAGTTATGAGTTTTTCTTTGAAGTGATTATTATACTTTTTATTATTTTCAAAACTTCATTACTTTGTTGATGAATCGAGTTAAATTCATTTTCAGAAATATAATTTGTTTCCTTCAAAAGTTCCAACCAATACATCGTTTCATCACATTCTTTTTGCGAAATAGATAATTTATGAATAAAATCAGCTTTGCTTTGGGCATTGATGGCTTCACGAACATTTGCACCAACAGAAGTCACGGAACGTAAAAACTGTTTACTAATGACAAATTCTTTCTTTTCAGAAACCAAATATTTATAAAAATTAACCCCTTTTATTGCCAACTCAAAACTCTTCGTCTTAATAACACTCTCACTCATAATTTATAATTCATAATTTATAACTCTAAGGATTAGTGGATGAAACTTGAAGTACCTTTCCGTTGTAATATTTGTTGCCAGTCAAGGCAAAGTCGAAAATATAATTGGCCATTTCATTGGCTGAAATTGGGGCTTCGTAACCCGGAAATGCTTCTTGCAACATTTCGGTTTGAACGGCGCCAAGTGCCAAAACATTAAACGAAATTCCTTTTTCCTTGTATTCTTCGGCCAATAATTCCGATAATGTAATAACCGCTCCTTTGCTGGAACTGTAAGCTGCCAATCCAGCGAATTTAAGACTTCCTTGAATTCCACCCATAGAACTGATGGTAACCACGTGGCTTCCTTTTTGCAAATACGGCAAGCAAACACGAGTCAAATTGGCCACGCCAAAAACATTGACTTTATAAATATTTTCGAAATCGTTTTGTGATGTTTCAGAAAAAGGTTTCAGTAATAAGGCTCCAGCATTATGGATTATGATATCCACGTTTTTCCAAAAATGGGAAAGAAAACTTTCCACTTGCTGCATTTCGCTTTCATCCGACAAATCGATAGAAAGACAACTTATATTTTCGTTTTCGATAAGTGCTTGAGGCGTTTTTCTGGAGATGGCCAATACATTGTGACCGGCATTGGCAAACTGCAAAGCCAGTTCGTAACCAATTCCTCTTGAAGTCCCCGTGATGATGATGTTTTTCATTTTGCTAAATTAAAAAAAATCCATCAAGTCTATCTTGTGACCTGATGGATTTTTAAATAATATTAATAATTTCTTACGTCGAAAGAATTTATTTTTTAACAAACTTGCTGGTGAATTTATCCTTTCCTGAATACGCTTCAATTATGTAAAGCCCAGCAGTTAGTTTTTCAACATTAACTTGAGTTGTATTTGCTCCTTGTTGCAAAACTGTTTTTCCTGTAATGTCAACAACAACAATTTTATCAATAGTCACAGCTTCTGAAAAATTAAGATTTAAAACGGAAGTGGTTGGGTTTGGAAATACAGAAATAGTTGTATTAACTATTTCAGGTTGTTCAACAGACAAGGTAATAGCACTATTGTAATTATAGGTATTCCTACTACTAATCGCATTGTAAGTATTTGTTGCCGTATCGAACCAATATTGATTTGTGGAAAGAATCTTGTTGACAAACGGAAAATCTTCAAAAAGATAATCCACACCTGATTTATCTTTGAAAGGATGTGCGAAATTAGACATAAGGCTAGACGTGTCGTAGTTTCCTTCCTGTTTGTATTTTGTATTTGCAGTAATATCAGTGTTTACTTCACTAATTCTGTTGCCGGTAGCATCCAAAACATAATCTGTTCTATAATATTCTTTCCAATTGAGATTAAAATCATCCCACTCAGCATATCTAATATTCAAAATTTGGTTGCTTGCGTTATATGCAAGTAATGATTTACCAGAATTAACCCATTGCGAGCCAACCCAATCTTCAGTTACGCTTGAAGTTATTTTGTTATTGCCATTGTAGGTTAATGTTTCGCGAGAATCTAATACCCATTGCGAACCAACCCAATTATAAAACAAAGCACTTTGGGGCAAATTATTAATAAAAGTTATGTCATTTCTCCATTCGTTAACCCAATTTGAATTCTCCCAAATTTCCGCTATTTGGCCAGTCAAATTACCACTTGTATAAGTGTAGGTGTCCCTGTATGAGTTTTCCAAAGCATTGGTAGTTGTATTCCATTCCTGACCCACTTCTTGGGTAACTTTATTATTGGCATTATAGGTGTAGGTTGTTTTATCCCTAATTTTCCATACGCCATTCTCCCAAGCCAAGTTTGTTTCAGTAATTAAATTATTATTACCATCATACTCATAATTGTATCCCCTGCTATTTTCCCAACTGCTGCCATTATAATATTGGTTAATACTTGACAATAATTTAGTTTGTCCTTGTGACGTAATCGTAAAAACGATTAGCATTAATAAAGTAATTTTCCTCATATTGATTGTTTTTAATTGGTTACTGTTTATCGCGTTATTATTGCTAGAATGAGTTTAAACATCTTGCTCAAAAAGAGACGTTTTTTAGTTTTTTTTACTTTCATCATTTCTATAATTTTAATTACATAAAACTGTTTAGCATTCACCGTTTATACACAAATCACCTTTCAAAATCTAAATGACAAGGCACAAAAAAATCCCTAAAAATAGAGATGTTTAAGTGAGATGGGATGATGTGTTTAGCATTAATTGTTCCTTCAAATGTAGCTGTCATTCCTGAAAAATTCCAGAATTCATTTCGACAAAATCCTTGAGGATTTAATACGGGCTGTGCATAGGAACCTACAATTTCCTTTAGAAGTACGGTGATAATTATGTAAAGTTTTTCCATATTGATTGTTCTAATTGGTTACCTCTTATTTCCCCCATAAAGCGGAAATTTTTAAAAAGTTTTTGATTCCTTCTTAATTGCAACAAAATTAGTCCAACCAAAGTTGTAAAAGAATACACCAAAAGGAGTATTCTTTTCATCACAAGAAACTAAATTACACCTTGAAGAATGCAGTTTTTGATGAGTTGAGCAGTATTTTTAGAATCGGATTTAGCCAAAATGTTATTGCGGTGTTTTTTTACCGTCAAGGCACTAATGAAGAGCTTTTCGGCTATTTCGGCATTGCTTAATCCGTTGCTGATGAGTTTTATGATATCAATTTCTCTTTTAGAAAATTCTTTAACATCCTGATTCTCTTCATCTGGACTTAAATTCATGAAGGAAGGCTCGCCGTTTAGGCCAATAAGGGATATTTTGTAAGTATTCGAATTACTCAAGTGATCTATGCGAGTATGAATATTTAGTGATTTCCCCAATCCGCCATTATCACCTATTGAAAGTAGCAAAGCTTGATGATTAAATAAAGCATATTCTCCATTTTTTAATCGAAATCTAAAATTATAACTCATTTTATAATTTAACAGTTTTTCATAACCCAGTTTTTCATAAAAAAAATTGATTGATAACGTCTCTGCTTTAGTAACAAAATCAATGTCATCTGGATGAATTGCCCCTAATATATCATTAAAAGAAACCGTTTCAGGATCTAATCCGTGGATTTCGGCTATTGCAGGACTAACATGGGAAAGAGTCATATCAAAAAAGTCTATGATGTAAAAATAAAATGGCCCAGTACTAATAATGGAATTGGTAAGATCATCAAAAGAAATTCGATAGGGAGTGTTGTCCTTTGCTATTCTGTTGGGATGCCAAACATCATATAGATTTTGTATTTCTGGAAGCATATACCAATATTTGTTCAGCAAATTAACATAAAAAACCCTAAAACAAAGCAAAACAAAATCAATTAGTTCAAAAATTAATTTCAAAGAATTCTAAAAAATACTAACTCTTTTTGATCTAAAATATTTTTTATAGACTTTATACGCTTGAAAAACTGCAAGCGCCATAAAAAACAAGGGAATAACTACTGGCATGAAATATTTTGAAAAAGAAAACGTGATTTGAGAAAAGGATTCCAACAAAAGTATTGCAGCCAACATCCCGAAAAAAGTTCCTAACAAAGTTCCTGAAATATAATAAAATTTAAGATTTTTGATTAATGAAATGTAATTGGCATTTAATAAATATAAATTCCAACCCATCCAAAAAGGGATTTGAAGAAAATTTAACCCACACAAAACCATTCCAATAAGAAATGGAGAATAGTGAACATAATCTTCTAAATAATTGTGTTCTTGAGTAGTTTGGTTGGAATGTGCATAAAATAAATAAGCCAACAACAGAAAGAAAAATATGGCAAAAAAATCAATAATTTTCATTAATTTTTTGTTTTCCGCCAATTGGTTGGCAAAAATAACGGTGAAATAAATGACAACAGCCTCCGCTGAAATTACTCCTAATAAATAAGAAAACAACGAATTTATTCCCAATTTAGAAAAAATATCCACCCCGATAACATTCAAATAGCCAAGAGGCAGTGATCCCAGAAAGCTTATCAAAAAACCGGCAAATGTATTTTTTAATGCTTTCATTTATTGAAAATTAACTATCTTTTTGCTTTGTGCTAAATGTAATCGGTATTCTTTCATTCCGTCTTTGTGAGCCAAATAAGGAACTCCGTTTTTATTATTTTGCACACTTATTTCATACATAAAAGTAATGTGCTTGGACAATTCTTTCCAAGCAAAAAACAAGGAATGCGTTGGGTCATAAATATGTGTTGGTTCGCTGGCAGCTCCATTCAATTCTACAACAGAAAAATTCTCACTTCTTTCAAATTCTCCCCAACTGTTGTACATAACATCCAACCGTCCGAAGTAAAAACCGGGAATTTGAAGACACATTTCATTAATCGTTTCTGTCAATTCTGGACTAATCCAATGACTTCCATCTATAAATTTTGCACCACGAGCGTGATTACCATAAGGCACTAAATTTAGTTTTTCTCCCTTAGGCAAAACATGTAATAATTTCTTCCCATATTCTAATCGCAAAGATTTCAATTGCAACTCGTAACGTGGATTTTTTTTGATTAATTCTTCGGAGGTAGAAATACCATCACCAGTAATAATAAGAAATTCTTTAGCAACAATTCCGGTTATTCTCCCTTTTTTTTCATTTGGATACCGCACATAAAAAATACCAACTTCATTTTCAAAAGGAATCAAATCTTGCACCAAGTAATCGAAATTGGCTTTCTTATTATAGAATTCAAGCTCTTCTGAATTGTGAATTTTTTTGACAGCCGAACCTCTTAAACCAATGTCTGGCTTGGCGATAAATGGATATTTTATCTCTGAATTTTCGATTGTTTGTAGAATTTCGTTCAAAGGAGTTCCTTCTTTTATCAATTCGGTTTTCGGATAATACACTTGTGGAATTAAATTGTAAATCGATTTTTTGGATTCCATTATAAATCCCCCATTTTTTATGGTTGGATTAGATGCATTAAAGAAAAAAAGTGATTTTGCTCTAATGGAATAAAAAGCCCAAAGAAAATAAATCGGAATATAGACAATCTGGAAAGGCCAGTATTCCCAATGGATTAGTTTATGTAAAAAAAGTTTCAATTATAAAGGTCTTGATTAAATGATTATAAACGAAGTTTCTATTTCTTTTTTGGCAATCAAATCATAATACAAAATAGCAACTTTGTTTTTTTCGATGACCGATTGTGTAATGCTCAAGGTTTTCATTTCATTGTTTCGATTGATAACCAGGCCGTTTTGCTTGTTTTCTTCTTCGGTATAACGATGAAAGTGATACATTTCTTTTTCTGAAACCGTGGGATTTGAGTCTAGAAAAGCATGAAACCATTTGGCTCTATTTTCTCTAATTTCCTTTGGATACAAAGTTACTGACGACCAAATATGATTTTTTGTTATATCTAATTTTGTTGTTTCCTTTTGGATTCCATCCCAACGCAGTTGAAAAAGCGCTCCATTTTGAAATAAAACCAAGGTAAACGGTTCTATTTTATTTAAATTAATTTCCTGCCAAAAGTCTTTTGGCGATGAGCTACTTATGATTTCTAAAACAATCAAACCCCTACTCTTTCTATATGGAGGTTGTACTTGGTGTTTTTCATTGGCTCCATTCAACAAAACCAAAATCGTTCCGTTCTCATCCACAGCAAACCAAGTTCCTCCAGCTTTGGAGTCTTTTGGAAAAATAACACTCTTGTTTTTTACCAAATAATTGCGAGGTTCAACAGCATTGGGTCTTAGCACTTTTTCATCGCGGTTTGACGTAATGATGACTTTGCCATTGGCAGAAACAAAACTTACTGTACACATTTATTTCTGTATTCGATTGTGGAACGTGCAACACCAAAATTATCATCAATTGTAATGGTTGACAATTGTAAAACGGCTACTTTTATCAAGGCTTGATGATGAATACAATGTTCTAAATTATATAGCAATTCCCGATAATAACTGGTTTGAGTTTGAATCTGGCAACCTTCTATTTTTTGTTCCAATACTAATTCTTTATTCTCTTTGTTTAAATTATTTTGGATAAAAACAATTTGTTCAATAGCAAAATCAGTATCGGTTTGCATCAAAATGTTTCTTTCTCTTCGATCATAATCAATAATACCCAATTCATATTGACTTTCAAGGCATTGGAACAACTCAATAATATGTCTGGTATGTTCGCCAATACTAGCATTGCTCAAATGAACACACGAATTAGAATATTCGCCATTCGATAATTGCTGGAGTAAATCAACCAATTCTTCTAGGCTATTGTTTATGGAAGATAGTAGCATTTTTAAAATTTTAATTTTAATAAATTCGAGATTTTATTTTTATTCTGAAAAATCAAAAATGTACAACAAAGAAAAGTAATTACCGCCAGAATAAATAGTGTTCCTCCATCATTTTGTACTTCAATTCCTAAAATAAAAATATGCGAAAGCAAAGCTCCTATTATAACTCCCATTCCCATTAATGCGCCAAGAAAAGTCGTCCTTGGTATTAAAATCAAAATGGAGGCGATTAATTCTGCAATTCCAGAGCCAATTCTTCCATAAGGTTCTATTCCTAAAGTCGAAAAAATATAGACACTTTCTTCGGCAGCAGTAAATTTAAAAAACAAGGTTTGAAATAAAATTGTTGCAGCTACAATTCGTATAATCCAAGTTAGCGTTTTCATAATTTTGCATTATTTAATAGATTTTCTTCCAATTGGCTTCCGCTTTTTTCTTCAAAATAGCTTCATCTTTGTTCCAACTTTTGAGCGTATTAGTGAAGTAGGCATTGTAAAACAAGTACAATTTACCATCTATGATTTTAAATGTTTCTGGATTAATTTCTACTTTTTCTCCCGAATTTCCCATTGCGTAAGCACACCAACCACCAAATTGAGGTTCAAAAGCTGTTGGAGTTTTTAGAAATAGTTCTTTATTGGCAACCGAAGAAAAATGATATTCCACTCCTTGATAAATTGCAATCAATTCTTTTTTCCCTTTCAAGGCTTTATTTTGTTTAAAATAAGCCACAGGATCATATCCAAGAATGGCAATTTTGTTTTCTAGATTAAAATTTATAAGTCGTTTACCATCGTTTTGTGAAAAACTAGAAAGAGTAAATAACACGACAAATAGGTATAAATTTTTTTTCATCTTGTTTTATTTTAGAACTTTCGCCGTTGCTAATAATAATTCATTTGTAATTCTGTTTTTGTAATCTGGGGTTATATGTTCAAATTGAATTGCACCATCGACACCTATTATAAAAACTGATGGAACAGGTAAAAAAGAAGTATTTACACCATCAGAACCATTAGAAATAATCGTTTTGTAATTTTCTGGTACTTGAAAAGCAATTCCAATTGCTTTAGTCAATGCTCCATTTGCATCCGACAATAATAGATAATTTAACTTGGCTTTTTCATCTGTGATTTTCAAATTTTTTGGCGCGTCAGGACTAATCGCAATAATTTGATATCCCAATTCCAATAATTCCTTCTCCGCTTCTCCAATGGCAGAAAGATGAAGATTACAATACGGACACCAGCCACCACGATAAAAAATCAAAATAGTCTTTTTTATTTTAAACAAGTCCGATAAATTCACATCAACATCTTCGGCAGATTTTAGAGTGAAATTCGGAATTTTTTCTCCCACAAGTAAAGGGGATATTTCTGTTGCCTTTTTAGGCAAGTCACTTTGGGCAAAAGTTGCAGCCGAAATTAAGGCTAAAAATAAAATCAAAATTTGTTTTTTCATCACTGTTTTTTTTTAAAATTAAACTTCAAATTTATAGGGTAATTATTTTAAATACTGCGTTTTATCAGCTACTATGCAATTGATAGAAAAAGAATTTAAAACGAAAATTTATATTGAAGTGCCAAAACAAAACTTCTGGTCAACCCATCAGGTCGAATGTCTCTCACAACAAATGGAGCTGCAATTGAAAGTTCGACACTTTTTTGTTTGCTAAAATTATAAGCACTTATCAGATTTCCATTAATAGTCAACCCTTTTGAACCTTCATAACTTTCTCTTATACCATAAATATTTTCAAAACTATCTTCGCCAAGATGATAAATAAATAAAACATTCGGCTTGAAACTAAATTTCTGATTTTTAGTATTTAAAGTATAAGTAGTTCTAAACAAAACATCCGATTTTCGTTCAAATAAATTGGTGGTTGGAAAATCATTTGTTCCAGAATATTCTTTAATATACGAATTTTTGTTAATGTTAAAAACTGGAATCTGAACAGCAACATTAAAATCCCATTGACTGTATTTGAAATTGGTTCCTAAAAACAAATCAAATGTCCCCAAACTCGATTGATAATCTAGTGGAAGGGAATAACCGTTTATCTTTAAATTAGAAGATGTGAAAGGAAATTTCCATCCTAATAATGTACTCCACTGTTTCTTTTTCTTTTCGGCAAAAGTATATTTACCAATCAAAAAAGCATCGCCAAATGCGGCACGTGTTCCAAAACTTCCGCTGGCACTTGAAAAAGTAACTTTAGTACTCAATGCAAATTTTTCATTAAACTGTCTGATATAAGAAACAAAAGGAGAAAAATAGCTCACGTCCGATTCTCCTGCACCAAAAATAGCGGCAATTTCTACATTGTTTTTAAACTCTTTTGCTGTTGATTGAAAACCATTTCCAATAGAGCAAATCCCTGCATCGCTGCAACCCTGACCAAAAGCAAAGGCTGTAATGAAAAACGCAGCACTAATAAAAAATATCTTTTTCATCGTTACTACTTTTGAATTAATTCAGCAACAGCAAACAAGTGATTGTATTGCTGACAATGGATAAGAACAAATGGGTATTGTTTTAAATCAACATCTTTCGGGATAGAATAAATAGTCGCAGGATTCAGATTTCCCAAATTAACAAATTCAGTTGGCGTATTGGATTTGGACAAATACACTTTCAAATCAGGTCCGTTGGAAATGCTAAAATCGACTAATTCTAGTTTATTTTGATCATTGTCTAAAAAAATCTTCACACTTCCATTAACAGTTATTCCCGAAGTAGGAGTAAAAACACCTTGCTTTTGAAGCGTTACTGTTTGTTCGTCAATCATTTCCGAAGAAACATCTTCGGTAAGACTACCTTCTTCTGCACAAGAATAAAGCAATCCTAAAAGGGCGAGTAACAAAAATTTAGTTTTCATATTAATTCCTTTTTGATAAATCAAAGTTAAATCAATATGAAAATGAGAAATGTCGGCTAGTTTACAATGGAGGCAAAATAGCTAAGTTTAAAATTGGGTAATGTCTGAAATAATGATTTCTTTTCGGTTGTAAATCAGCATTCCACTGGCTTCCATTTCATTGAGTAATTGGGTTGCCGTTTGCCTTGAAGTACAAATAATCTGGGCAATATCATTCTGGGTAAGGTAATTTTCGAGTGTAATCGTATTGCCTTCTTTTTTACCTTCTTTATCTGCCCAATCTTTTAGAAACTGATACAATCTGGTTTTAGCATCTTTAGAAATCAAATTGGAATAACTGTTTCTAATCCGTTTCATTTTCAAACCTACAAACTTGGTATATGATAAGGCCAGACTTGGATTTCTTAATAATAAATCTTCAAAATCCGACATCAAAAAACTACAAATAGCCACATCATCCGAAAGAACTTTGGCATATTCATTACTTTGATTATCAGCTTCCAAAGTCAATTCACCAAATAAATCGCCTTTTTGAATAATATCTTTAATCGTTTCATTTCCATCCTCATCAACAGCCACAATTTTGATATTTCCCTTCTTTAACAAAAAAATCCTAGGCAAATCCGATGACGAAAAATAAATAATTTCTCCTTTTTTAGCTTTTTTGAAACCAATAATAATACACAATTGCTTGATTTGGGACATACTCAATGTTCGAAACAATTTGTGGTCACGCAAATACCAATATTTTAAATCTTCATACATAAGTTGAGAATCAGTAGCTGTAAATGTATATAAAATTTCAAATCAAATCTGGTGTTACCCTCCAATAATACTTCTAGAAATCACGATTTTTTGTATTTCGGAAGTACCTTCATAAATTTGGGTAATCTTGGCATCGCGCATCATTCGCTCCACGTGGTATTCACGTACATAACCGTTTCCGCCATGAATTTGAACAGCTTCGATGGTCGTGTCCATAGCAGTTTGGGAGGCAAAAAGTTTGGCTATCGAACTACTAACGTCATAATTGTGATGATTGTCTTTGTCCCAAGCCGCCTTTAAACAAAGATGCCTTGCTGCTTCTATATTCACGGCCATATCGGCGAGTTTGAACGCAATGGCTTGGTGATGGCAAATTTCCGTACCAAAGGATTTACGCTCTTTTGAATATTTCAATGCCAATTCATAAGCACCAGAAGCGATTCCCAAAGCCTGAGAAGCGATTCCTATCCTTCCGCCAGCCAATGTTTTCATTGCAAATTTAAAACCGAAACCTTCTTCTCCAATCCTGTTTTCTTTGGAAACTTTAACATCATTGAATTGCAACGAATGGGTATCGGAACCGCGAATACCCATTTTATGCTCTTTAGGACCAATGGAAAATCCTGGCATATCCTTGGTCATTATCAAAGCATTAATTCCTTTGGTTTGCTTTTCCAAATCGGTTTGTGCCATTACGATATAAAACGAAGCCGTATTTCCGTTGGTAATCCAGTTTTTTGTTCCGTTTACCAAATAATAATCTCCTTTATCAATGGCAGTAGTTTTTTGCGAAGTGGCGTCGCTTCCCGCTTCGGGTTCGCTCAAACAAAAAGCGCCGTGTATTTGGCCAGAAGCCAAAAGAGGCAACCATTTTTCTTTTTGTTCTTCGGTTCCAAAAGCTTGCAAACCCCAACAAACAAGCGAATTATTGACGGACATCACCACCGAGGCCGAAGCATCCACCTTTGAAATTTCTTCCATTGCCAACACATACGAAATCGTATCGAGCCCACTTCCACCATATTTTGGATCTACCATCATTCCCATAAATCCAAGCTCACCCATTTTTTTGATTTGCTCAGTTGGGAAAATTTGCTTTTCATCTCTTTCGATTACACCAGGCAATAATTCGTTTTGGGCAAAATCCCTAGCGGCTTGCTGCACCATTAATTGCTCTTCGTTTAGACTAAAATCCATAATAATATAAAATTAATGCCGAATTTTGTTATAAAAATACACTCAAAGATAATTTTTTATACTGAACTTTTCAATTTTGATTCGTAAATTTGACTAATGAAAAAAGAGTATTATAACGTTATCGGTGTTATGTCAGGAACTTCGCTTGATGGCGTTGATTTATCCAATATTAAATTCCGCTTGGAAAACAACAAATGGACTTTTGAAATTCTGGAGAGCGAAACTATTGCCTACAGCCAAAGTTGGGTTAATCAACTCAAATCGGCGGTGGATTATTCTGAAATGGAGCTTGAAAATTTAAACCAAGATTACACTAAACTGCTAGCAACAATCATTTCCACTTTTATTGAAAAGCATACGATTGAAAATCTCGATGCAGTTTGTTCTCACGGTCACACTATTTTGCATCAACCCCAAAATGGATTTACACTTCAAATAGGAAACTTGCCAGAAATTTCGAAATTAACTCATCAAACTGTGGTTTGCGATTTTAGGGTTCAAGACGTAAAACTGGGAGGTCAAGGAGCACCTTTGGTTCCTATTGGCGATCGCATTTTATTTTTGGAATACGATTATTGTATCAATTTGGGCGGTTTTTCGAATGTATCGTTTGAACAAAACGGCAAACGAATTGCTTTTGATATTTCGCCTGTAAACACGGTTTTGAATTTTTATGCAAATCAATTGGGTTTGAATTATGATGACAAAGGCAAAATTTCCCGAACAGGAAAAGTCAACACTGATTTGCTTAATGAATTAAATGCATTGAATTTTTATCAACAAACGTTTCCCAAATCATTGGGATTTGAATTTGTAAAAGGAATAATTATACCCATAATCGAAAGTTACAAAATTTCTATTGAAGACAAATTACGTACTTTTACCGAACACGTTGCTTTGCAAACCGCCTTGGCTTTAAATGGTTTCGAAACCAAAAATGTAAAGAAAAATAGAATGTTGATTACTGGTGGCGGTGCCTATAATGATTTCCTCATAGAAAGCATTCAATCCTATTTAACTGAAATAGAACTCGTCATTCCTTCTCCAAAAATATTAGAATTCAAGGAAGCCTTAATATTTGCCTTGCTTGGAGTTTTGAAATTACGGGATGAAATCAATGTTTTGAGTAGTGTAACAGGTGCAAATAAGGATCACAGTTCAGGGATAATTTATTCTAACTAATTAAAAATATAAATGGAATTAAACACAACCACAAAATTATTCAAAGATTTTTTCGAAAGTGAAAAATCTGGTGGACTAATCTTGATAGGCTGTACGGTGATTTCATTAGCATTGGCTAATTCTGTTTTCAGTTCCGGATACTTGCATTTTTGGCACACCCTTTTTGCTGGACAACCTATTGAATATTGGATTAATGATGGATTGATGACTATTTTCTTTTTACTCATTGGTTTAGAATTAGAAAGAGAAGTGTATCAAGGAGAATTGTCAAATATTAAAAATGCTCTTTTACCCATTTTTGGGGCTATTGGCGGAATGCTAGTTCCCGCAGCTTTGTATTTATTCTTCAACTTTGGCACAAACACACAATCTGGAGCAGGAATTCCAATGGCAACCGATATTGCTTTTGCGCTTGGAATTTTATCCTTGTTGGGAAATAAAGTTCCTACCTCGTTAAAAGTATTTTTAACCGCACTGGCCGTTATTGACGACTTAGGAGCGATTTTGGTGATTGCGATATTTTACACCAAAACGTTACTTTGGGACAATCTTTTAATTGCCTTGGGAATTTTTGGTTTCTTATTTATCCTTAACCGATTGAAAGTTAGAAATTTAATTCCTTATATAATTGGCGGTGTGGTGATGTGGTATTTTATGTTGAATTCTGGGGTTCACGCTACTATTACTGGAGTTTTATTAGCTTTCGCGATTCCTTTTGGAAATGGAGGTCACAAATCAACTTCTTATATTTTGCAACATTTCCTTCACAAACCTGTTGCTTTTATCATACTTCCCATATTTGCATTGGCCAATACGGCAATCATTTTAAGTTCTAATATGGGTGAAATTTTGACCCAACATTACAGTATTGGAATAGCATTGGGGCTCATCGTTGGAAAACCTCTTGGGATTTTCGCACTCAGTTTCTTGGCTGTAAAATTAGGAATTTGTCAACTCCCGAGCGACTTAAATTGGAAATCAATATTTGGAGTTGGTTTTTTAGGAGGAATTGGTTTTACAATGTCCATTTTTGTAACCTTGTTGGCTTTTGAAGACGCGACAATTATCAACAATGCAAAATTCATTATTCTACTTTCTTCCTTGACAGCGGGAATAATAGGATTTCTAAGTTTAAAATTAACCTTAAAAATGAAGTCCTAAACATTTCATTAGCCAACAATTTTTAGTAATTTTCAACGTTTTTAGAACGAATACGCTTTATAAATTTTAAACTACAAATGAGTTCCACCAATTCTTCAGACCAAAAAAAATCATTATTGATAGCCACTCTATTATATGGAACGCTGTTATTGATTTTATTTTTCATCCGTTTTTGGCCTCCAGCAAATCTGGAACAATTAACGGGAGGTGGCGGTGGCGGAGGTGTTACGGTAAACTTTGGCGACAGCGATTTAGGTTCTGGAGCTAATTATAAAAGTGAGGTTTTGAATGTAAAAAATCAGGTCAAACAAACACCAACAAAAGCTATACCTGACGAAGCTATTTTATCACAGGAAAATTCAACCGAAGAAAGCGTAGTCATTCCACAAAAGGAAAAGCCTTTAAAACCAACTCCTGTTTTAAAAGAAGAACCAAAACCAGTTGTAGTGGCAAAACCAAAAGTTTCCAACACTACAAATGATGCATTGTCGAATATTATGAAAGGCTCGAACAAAGGTGGTGATGGCGATGACAAAACAGCCGGAAATAAAGGAAAAGCGAACGGGAGCTTAAGTTCTACCGGTTATTATGGAACAGGAGGTTCTGGAGGTGGAACCGGTGGAGGAAATGGAACAGGAACAGGAACAGGAAGCGGATATGGTGCTGGAACTGGCGGAGGCTCAGGAAATGGAACTGGCTATTCTTTAGGAAACAGGAAAGCAATTTCTAAACCTGCTCCAAAATATACTTGTAACGAGGAAGGAAAAGTGGTAGTAGAAGTTTCAGTGGATAGAAATGGAAGAACCACAAATGCCATTGCAGGAATAAAAGGAACTACAAATACGGCAAAATGTTTGCTGGACCAAGCCAGAATTGCCGCAATGAATACACGATGGGATGCCAGCAGCGATGCACCAGAAAAACAAGTGGGGAAAATTGTTTATAATTTCAATTTGAATTAAAGAACGGACCGCAGATAACGCGGATCAAACGGATTTACACAGATAAAAAAATGCCTCTAAAATAAATTTAGAGGCATTTTTATTTAGAATAATTTTGATGCTATTTCGGACTGGTTGCAATCACAAACTTCAAATTATTTTTTACTCCAATTTGCAAAACATCTACTAAATCCTGCACTTGCAAGTTGAACGGAATTCTTACTATAACCGTTTGATCTTTTTCGGAATTCATTTTTGACATCAAAGTCGTTTCTAATTCTTCGAAGGAAACGGGTTGTTTGTCGAGATAGAATTTTTTGTCTTCGGTAACGGATAAACTAATGTATTGTTTGTTGGTTTTTTCGTTAGATTTGGCTTTTGGCAAAGTCATTTTAATCACATTCGGATTGGCCAAAGTGGATATAATCAAGAAAAACAACAACAAGAAAAACATAATATCACTCAGCGAAGACGTGGCGACTTCGGCGTGGAATCTTCTTTTTCGTTTTATCGACATCGTTATGCTTTTTGAATAATATTTACAAATTCCAATATTTGCTTTTGAATTTTTAAAGCAAAATTATCAATCTTTCCGTTTAGTAAGTGATAAGCACTGTATGCTATTATACCAACCAACAATCCAGCTCCACTACTAATCATTTTTTCGTACAACCCTCCAGATATATTACCAATACTGATATTCTCGGTAACTGAAATGCTGTAAAATATTTTTATAACTCCCGAAATAGTCCCGATAAATCCTAAAGTTGGTGCAATCCCTGCAATAAGTCCAAGTTGGCCTAAATGTTTTTCCATTTCACCAATTTCGATATCGGCAGCTCGATCCATATTCGATTCAATCTCAATAATTGGTCTTCCAATAATAAGAATTCCTTCTTTTATAATATTTCCCGAAGAGGTATTACTTCTTTCTGCGATTGACCGTGCCATATCCAACTTACCAGAATGAAGATGGTCTCTAACATCTCTCATCAAAAGAGCATCAATTTTTGAAGCTTTATGAATATACAAATAGCGTTCTATAATCAGGTAAAAAGTATAAAATAACAATATTGAAATTGGAATCAAGAAAAACCCACCTTTTAAAATAAATTCTAAAACCGAGATTTCATTGGTTGCAGCGATTTTTTCTATAACTACGTTTGATGCGGCATTTGCGATGGTATCGGCTTGTAATTGTATTAAACTAAACATATATTATTATTTTATTCATTAATTCTAAAAATTATTTCAAATTTGCAATAAAGATACTTTTCGATGTACAATTAAACTAAAAAAATCGAAAAATATTTCAGTCCACCCCTATTTTAACAGAAAATGAACTATCAAGAAACAATAAACTGGATGTTTAATCAATTGCCAATGTACCAACTTCAAGGTGCTTCGGCTTATAAAAAAGATTTGACCAACGCCTATTTGCTAGCCAATCATCTTGACAATCCAGAGAAAAATCTAAAATGCATTCACGTAGCTGGAACAAACGGCAAAGGCTCCACTTCGCATATGATGGCCTCAATACTTCAGGAAGCTGGTTATACAGTAGGTTTGTACACTTCACCCCATTTAAGAGATTACAGAGAACGCATCAAAATTAACGGAGTCGAAATTTCGGAAGAATTTGTATATGATTTCATTAATAATAACAAAGCTTTTTTTGAAGCCAATGATATGAGTTTCTTCGAAATGACCGTCGGTTTGGCTTTCGATTATTTCGCCAAAGAAAAGGTAGACATTGCCATTATCGAAGTGGGAATGGGCGGAAGATTAGACGCCACCAATATCATCACCCCACTAGTTTCAGTGATAACAAACATAGGATTAGACCATACTCAATTTCTAGGAAACACAATGGAATCTATAGCATTTGAAAAAGCAGGAATCATCAAACCTGGAATTCCAGTAGTCATTGGGGAATTTACTAATGAAACAAAGCCCGTTTTTTTAGCCAAAGCCAAGGAAAATAATTCTGAAATCTATTTTGCATCCAAATTAATTTTACAAAATTATCCATCCGATTTAATTGGAGATTATCAAGTTCACAACAAAAAAACGGTCTTGCAAACCATTACCATTATAAACTCCCAAAAGGAATTTAAAATATACGAAACAGACATTAAATCAGGACTATTAAATGTTGTAAAAAATACGGGACTTGAGGGGAGATGGCAGCAACTGGGCGAATCTCCAAAAATAATTTGCGATACAGCACACAACAAAAATGGTTTGGAAATCGTGATCAAGCAAATCCAAAAAGAAAAATACGACACTTTGCATATTGTTTTAGGAATGGTAAACGACAAAGATTTGGATGAAGTCCTACCCCTATTCCCAACTAATGCCATTTATTATTTCTGTAAACCTAATATTCCTCGAGGACTAGAAGCTACAATTTTACAAGAAAAAGCCCAGAAATTTAATCTAAAAGGCGAAACATACTCCTCTGTTACAGATGCTTACAGTATTTCCAAGAATGTAGCTACAAAAAAAGATTTTATTTTTGTAGGCGGAAGCACCTTTGTAGTGGCTGAATTACCAACAAACACTGCCGTTTAACGATAAAAGGTATTTTTTGTTTATAATTTATGTTAATTATATGCAAATAATTGAATTATAATTGATTAGCTTTAAGCCTTTTTTTCTAATTAATTAACCATTTAAAAACTAAATTCTCATGAAAAAAGACAAATTTTTAGCATTAGGAATGTTAATTTTTACATTTCTATTGAGTGTGAATGTAAACGCTCAAGAAGAACCAAAACCTGTATACATTACAGTTACCACTATGCATCGAAATTTCGATAATGCCAACAGAACCGATTGGCAAAAAACGGAACAGGAGTACTATGACAAAGTCATCAGCAAGAATGATTTAATAATAGGCTCTGAAATCCTGACCCATTATTACACTGCAAACAGCTCTGAAATTTTACATATTTCAGTTTATAAAACATGGGGAGACATAGAAAAAGCCAATGAAATTTCAACGGAATTAATTAAAAAAGCATGGCCGGACGAAACTGCAAGAAAAGCTTTTTTTGACAAACAAAGAAGTTTTTACACAACAGTACATTCCGATGAAATTTACACTTCACTCCCAACGATAGGCTATAAAGAGTTAAAAACAACTTCAAAAGAGCCAATGATTGTATACCTACGTAAATCACAATTATCAATGAATGGACAAGGAAAAGAAAAAGAAATGAAGGAATTTAACGATAAAGTAACCTTGAAAAACCCATACATAAAAGCTTATTACCCTCACCGTCATGCTTGGGGTTCCGATAGCCGAGAATTTGTGGAAGCCTTTTTGTTTGACTCGATGTCGGATATGGAAAAATCAAGCGACAAAGACGACGAATTAGAAAAAGCCTCATGGCCAAAAGAAGCCGACAGAAAAGCCTTTTTTGACGAAATGAGAAAGTCTTTTACTGGTATTCACGGTGATTACGTTTACCGTAACGAACCAACAATGACAAAATAATGGTACTATTTCAAACAAACTCCGATTTTGTCTTGGAATCGGAGTTTGTTTGAAATTTTATTCCCAGCTTAATAAATTAAATACCAACTAAATACAATAAACCTCAAAAAAAATATGGAAATTTCTATAAAAATATTTTGGAAAAGCAAAAAACCACCTTATATTTGCACCCACAATTAGGGCGATTAGCTCAGCTGGTTCAGAGCACCTCGTTTACACCGAGGGGGTCGGGGGTTCGAACCCCTCATCGCCCACAAGAAACTTCAACAGAAATGTTGGAGTTTTTTTTTGATTTATTTTTCCAAATATTCTTTTGATTTGGAACAAATATTAATTTCTGTTTTTGATACTGACTCTCAATTTTATCTACATTTGTCTTATTACTTTCAACTAAGAAAGCATCGTTAACCAATCACATTAAATGAAACACTTATTAACAACATTATTCGCAGTATGCCTATCTTTCACGGCGGCTGTAGCACAAGATAAAACTACGGATAAAGCCCCACAAGAAAAAACGATGTCCAAAGAAGACAAAGCTGCAGCAAAAGCCAAAAAAGAAGCTGATCTTCAAGAAGCTTTCAAAACAGCTGGAGTTACTGCTGACGAACAGGGAAAATTTAAAGTAATTGTAGACGAGAGCTCTGCTTTGAATAAAACCATAAAAGCAGACTCATCACTTACTGCCGATGAAAAAATGACAAAAGCTAAAGAAAACACCAAAGCTAGAGACGCAAAGCTTAAAGAATTATTGGGTGAAGCCAAATACAAAGCTTTAAAAGACATACAAAAAGCTCAAAAAGAAGCTCAAGTAAAATAACAAAAGGAATCTTTATTCCATTAAAAAAGGGTTTGACAAAATAATGTCAAACCCTTTTTTATTTATTATTTAAAGTACTTATTTCACGAAATCAATCGCTTTTTCCAAAGCCTCCTGAATTCCTGCTGCATTTTTTCCTCCGGCAGTTGCAAAAAACGGCTGACCTCCACCTCCACCTTGAATATATTTCCCTAATTCACGAACTACTGCTCCAGCATTCAGGTTTTTCTCGGCAACTAATTCTTTAGAAATATAACAGCTCAACATAGGTTTCCCATCTTCGGCTGTGGCCAAAACCAAGAAAATATTTTTTCCTAAAGTTCCCAATTCATAAGCCAAATCCTTTGCGCCTTCTGGACTCAAATCGACTTGTCTAGCCAAAAATTGTACTCCATTTATTTCAAACAATTCTTGCGCTAATTCGCCTTTCATATTTTTGGCTTTATCTTTCAATAAAACTTCCAATTGTTTTTTGAGTTTTGCATTTTCATCTTGCAAAGAATGAACTGCTTTGATAACATCTTGTGGATTTTTCAAAACAATTTTAACCTCGCTCAAGGTGTTTTCTTGGGTTTCAAAATAAGTTTGCACCGCATCGCTCGTAATGGCTTCAATACGACGAATTCCTGCCGCAACTGCTCCTTCAGAAACAATTTTGAAATGCCAAATTTCAGCGGTGTTGGTTACGTGTATTCCTCCGCAAAGTTCCATACTTTCTCCAAATTTGATAGCACGAACGGTATCTCCATATTTTTCTCCAAACAAAGCCATTGCACCTTCGTCTAAAGCTTGTTGAATTGGAATGCTTCTTCTTTCTATCAAAGGCAATTGCTCTTGAATTCTAGCATTTACAAAATCTTCAACTTGCTTCAATTCATCATCTGTCATTTTAGAAAAATGAGAGAAATCGAAACGCAGATTTTTATCATTTACCAAAGATCCTTTTTGCTCCACGTGTGTTCCAAGAATACTTCGCAAAGCTTGGTGCATCAAGTGTGTAGCAGAATGATTTGCAGCCGATTTTTTTCTGCGATCTGGCGCTACAACTACTTTAAAAATCTCGGTCAAATTAGACGGTAACTCTTTTACAAAATGAATCACTTGGTTGTTTTCCTTTTTGGTATCCAAAATATAGATAACATCGCCGTTGGCCGTTTCAAGAACTCCAGCATCACCTACTTGCCCTCCACCCTCTGGATAAAAAGGCGTCATATTGAAAACCAATTGATAAATCTCTCCGTCTTTTACACTTTCTACTTTTCTATAGCGAGTAATTTTTACTTTGGCTTCGGTGTAATCGTAACCAATAAATTCCTGCTCTTCATCATCAACCAAAATCTGCCAATCGCCAGCTTTTACTTTAGAAGCAGCACGAGAACGCTCTTTTTGTTTTTGCAATTCCGATTCGAAAGCGGCTTCGTCTAAACTCAATCCTTTTTCAGAAAGAATCAAAGCCGTTAAGTCGATTGGAAAACCATAGGTATCAAACAATTCGAAAGCTTTTTTGCCCGAAATAACGGTTTCTTTTGAATTGGTAATTATATTTTCCAACAAAACCAATCCTTGATCCAAGGTTCTTAAAAAAGAATTTTCTTCCTCACGGATCACATTGGTACAAAGTGTTTTTTGTGATTTTATTTCTGGGAAAGAACCTCCCATTTGCGTACTCAAAGTTTCGACCAATTTATATATAAAAGGTTCTTTGGTATTCAAAAAGGTAAAACCGTAACGAATAGCACGACGCAAAATTCTACGAATTACATAACCTGCTCCAGTATTCGACGGCAATTGACCATCGGCAATAGAGAATGCCACGGCACGAACGTGATCCGCAATAACACGAATGGCAATATTAACTTTATCTTCTTCTTCGTTAGAAGCTTTGATAGTATATTTTGCCCCTGTAATTAATTCAATTTCTCTGATAAGTGGCGTGAAAACATCCGTATCATAATTGGATTGAACGCCTTGCAAAACCATACAAAGCCTTTCGAATCCCATTCCGGTATCCACGTGTTGTGCTGGTAATTTTTCTAATGAACCATCGGCTTTACGGTTGAATTCCATAAATACGTTGTTCCAAATTTCGACAACGTGTGGATGGTCGGCATTTACTAAATCTTTCCCTGGAGTTAATGCTTTTTCTTCGGCAGAACGAATATCAACGTGAATTTCGGAACAAGGTCCACAAGGTCCTTGATCACCCATTTCCCAGAAGTTGTCTTTCTTGTTTCCAAGAATAATTCGGTCTTCGGAAATTAAGGTTTTCCAAATATCATAAGCTTCTTGGTCGAAAGGTACGTTTTCTTCAGCGTTTCCTTCAAAAACGGAAACGTAAAGAATATCTTTTGGTATTTTATAAACTTCGGTCAACAATTCCCAAGCCCAGTTGATGGCTTCTTTTTTGAAATAATCGCCAAAAGACCAGTTACCCAACATTTCGAACATCGTATGGTGGTAGGTATCGATTCCTACTTCCTCTAAATCGTTGTGTTTTCCTGAAACACGAAGACATTTTTGTGTATCGGCAATTCTTTTGCTTTTCGGAGTGGCGTTGCCCAGAAAATATTCCTTAAACTGCGCCATTCCTGAGTTATTAAACATCAGGGTTGGGTCGTTTTTGAGAACTATTGGCGCGGAAGGAACGATTAAGTGTCCTTTGCTTTCGAAAAAATCTAGAAATTGTTTACGTACGTCTTGTGATTTCATTTTTATTGTTTATTCGGTTATTTGGTTAATTGGTTATTTGGTTGGTCGCATAAACGAAAACCAAATCAACGAATCAACTTTTTCTGCCCCAGATAATAGTGGAAAGCTTCGAAGTTTTGAAATCTATTTTTTCTTGAGGTGGCAGAGCGACTGGAAGAAGCTCCTGATAACTCATTAGAAAAAAAGATTTCAAGACGAGAACTTGCAACGGATAGCTGGAAAAGGCACATTAAAATATTTATTATCGAAAAAAGGGTTGAAAAAATGAAACATTTATTAAATTTGTTCGACTAACCTTTTTACAATGTGCAAAAATAGGGTATTTTAAAATATGGCGAAAGTAAAATATTATTACGATTCCGAAAATCTAGCCTATAGAAAGATAATAACAAAAACTAGGAAGAAAGTTGGCGTTGCTTTATTGTTTTTAGTGGCTTCGGCGTTGTTTGGTATTTTAAGTTTCATCGTTTTATTGAATACACCCTATTTTGAAACTCCAAAAAATAAAAAACAGGCTCGCGAAATCGAGAATTTAAAATTGCGTTATGCCATCTTGAACAAAAAAATGGACGAAGTGGAAGAGGTAATCGAGTTTATCGAAGAACGGGACAATAATTTGTACAGAGTGTATTTTAACGCATCACCCATTCCGGAAGAGGAACGGAAATCAGGTTTTAAAGAAGTTGATCTATATAAAGATTTAGAAGGTTTCGACAATTCGCAATTGGTTACCAATACGACAAAAAGGATTGACGTTCTCCGAAAAGAACTCGCCATTCAGTCGAAATCATTAGATGATATTTTGAAAATGGCCAAGGCAAAAGACAAATTATTAGCAGCTATTCCGGCTATTCAACCCGTGAGAAACGAGAATTTAAAAAGTATGGTTTCGGGTTTTGGGTATCGAACGGATCCTTTTACCAAGGCTAGAAAAATGCACGAAGGAATGGATTTTACAGCAAAAACGGGAACTCCAATTTATGCTACTGGTGATGGAGTTGTAGCAAGAGCCGACAATACAGCTTCGGGTTATGGAAATCATATTGTGATTCGACACGGTTTTGGGTACGAAACTTTATACGGGCATTTAAGCCGATACAAATGCAGGGCTGGACAGCACGTAAATCGTGGTGATGTTATAGGTTATGTAGGAAGTACAGGAAGATCGGAAGGGCCGCATTTGCATTATGAAGTGCATAAAAATGGTAAAGTGGTGAATCCATTGAATTTTTATTACGGAAATATTTCGGCGGTGGAATATGTTGCCATTGCGAAATTGGCAAATCAGGAAAATCAATCTTACGATTAATTTTTAGTTGGGAGTATGGAAGTTTGAAGAAGGTGGGATTTTAAAAAAAAATTAAAATATAGATATGCATATAGAGTTATCTAAAGACAAAAGATATTACAGCATTGGCGAAGTTGCCAAGGCTTTTGATGTGAATGCCTCGCTTATTCGATTTTGGGATAGTGAATTTGATATTCTAAAACCAAAGAAAAACGCCAAAGGAAACCGAATGTTTACGCCCGAAGACGTGAAAAACCTGCAATTAATTTATCATTTGGTAAAAGAAAGAGGATTTACACTTGAAGGTGCCAGAACGCATTTGAAAGAAGGCCAAAAGAAAACCTTGGATAAATATGACATTATCAGCAAACTGGAAAGTATAAAAGTACAGTTGACGAATATCAAGAATGAACTTTAGATTTTTGATTGCAGATTTTAAAACAGAAAATAAATACTAAACTTTAAATTAAACAAAAATGGATTTTAAAAAATTTTTACCTTGGATTATTGGAATTGGATTAATATTAGTCATCGCTTTTTGGGTAATGGGTGTAATGAATACAGGCCTGCAAAAAGACCAAGCTGTAAATAAAGAATGGGGAAATGTAAACACTGCTTACCAAAGAAGAAATGATTTGATTGGCAATCTTGTAAACACTGTAAAAGGTGCTGCCGATTTCGAAAAAAGCACTTTGACAGCAGTAATCGAAGCAAGAGCAAAAGCTACTTCGGTAACTATTGATCCTGCAAATGTTACTCCAGAACAATTAGCTGCGTTTAATTCAGCTCAAAGTGGCGTTAGTAGCTCTTTATCAAAACTATTAGTATCAGTAGAGCGTTACCCAGAATTGAAAGCCAATGAAAACTTCTTGAAATTACAAGACGAATTAGCCAGTACCGAAAATCAAATTCTTACGGCCCGAACTCGTTTTAACGAATCGGTTTTAGATTACAATGGTTATGTTTTGGCAATGCCACAAAGTATCTTTTTAGGAAAATACAAAGAAAAACCATATTTCAAAGCGGTTGAAGGCGCTGACAAACCTGTTGAAGTAAAATTCTAAACCTCCCCAACCCCTCCAAAGGAGGGGCTTTAAAAGAAATTTAAAATTATTACAGATGTCAAAAGTAGAAGATTTTTTAACCAAAGAAGAAGAACAAGCGATTGTTGAAGCTATTCGTATGGCTGAAAAGGAAACTTCTGGCGAGATTAGAGTTCACATAGAAAAAACAACTTCCAAAGTTCCTTATGATAGGGCTTTGGAAGTTTTTCACGAATTAGGGATGGATGCAACCGAACTCAAAAATGGGGTTTTGATTTATCTGGCCGTAGAAGACCATAATTTTGTGATTTGTGGAGATAAAGGTATTAATGAAGTAGTTCCATCAGATTTTTGGGATTGCACCAAAGATGTTATGGCTGCTGAATTCAAAACTGGAAATTTCAAGCAAGGATTAATTGACGGAATTAAAAGAGCCGGAGAACAGTTACAAAAATACTTTCCTTTTCACGAAAGTGACACGAATGAATTATCAAACGAAATATCTAAAGGATAATGTTATTACAAAAAAAGATTACTTCAATTTTCCTGAAACTACTCGTTTGTTTCCTGTTTACACAAATTAGTTTTGCCCAATTTGACATTCCTAAAAAACCAGATTTCCAAACTTCGGTTTATGATTATGCCAAAGTTTTAAGTGCTGATGAAAAAACGCAATTAGAAGAAAAACTCATTCGCTATTCTGATTCTACCTCAACCCAAATTGTAGTTATCACCATCGAAAGTTTGAAAGGTGAAGACATAGGGATTTTGGCTCCAAAATGGGGACAAACCTGGGGCATTGGCGGAAGTAAAGAAAATGACAATGGCGTTATTATTTTATTGGCAAAAGCCGAAAGAAAAATTTGGATTTCACCGGGTTATGGTCTTGAAGACAAATTAACTGCTGGAATTGGAGGAGAAATCACTCGTAACATCATCATTCCCGAATTTAAAGCTGGAAGTTATTACAGAGGTTTAGACAAAGGTGCCGATGCTCTTTTTGATGTTTTCAAAGGCAAATATAAAGGTGAAAGAAAACAATCTAAGGGGAAAAATTTTCCTATTTTACCAATAATAATTATAGTTGTCATTATTCTTGTATTGGCATCCAAAAACAAAAAAGGTGGTGGAAATTCCGGAAATTCAGGTGGTGGACCAAGTTTGATGGATGTAATTCTTTTAAGTAGTTTAGGTCGAAACATTGGCGGAGGTGGATTTGGTGGTGGATCATCAGGTGGTGGATTTGGTGGCGGAGGCGGAGGTTTCGGCGGCGGATTTGGCGGTGGAGGATTCTCTGGTGGTGGTTCTGGCGGAAGTTGGTAGAATAGTTTTCAGTGTTCAGATTATAATAAACAAAACAGTAATAAATAATGGCTTCAAACCCTCCTATTATTAAGCAAGTAGCTTGGGCCTCCCTGATTCCCCAGATTGCTTTTATACTTATATTAATTTCTATTTATAATCAATTTGGCTTTGAAGATGCAGGATTATATGGAGCTCTGACCTATTTATTTCTTTCTATTGGTTTACGCTATTTTATTCCCGAAAATCATAGAAAAGGAATACAACTTACAAAAATTAATCAATTTGAAAAAGCTATTTCTGAATATGAAAAAAGCTATGAATTCTTTACCAAAAATGATTGGATCGACAAATATAGATTCATCACACTTTTAAGTTCTTCGAAAATGAATTACAGAGAAATGGCATTATGCAATATCGCTTTCTGTTACAGCCAAATTGGAAATGGAACAAAAGCTATTGAATTTTACAAAAAAACTCTTGAAGAATTTCCTGAAAATGGATTAGCACAAAGTGCCTTGAAAATGTTGAATTCAACAATCAATATTAAATAATTTAACCTCATAATATGTTATCACAAAAAACCAAATATGCTCTTAAAGCCTTGCTTTATTTAGCTCAGCAAGAAGAAGGATACATTGCTAGGACTATCGAAATTGCCGAAGGAGCCAATATTCCCAAAAAGTTTTTGGAACAAATCTTATTGGAGTTAAAAAGAGGACATTTTGTTAGTAGCAAGCAAGGGAAATTAGGTGGTTATTATCTCATAAAATCAAAAAACACGATAACTTTGGCAGATATTCATCGATTATTCGATGGCGCAATTGCACTTCTTCCTTGTGCTTCTTTAAACTTTTACGAACCTTGTTCGGATTGCACAACCGAGTCGGAATGCTCGCTACGACACGGATTACTTACTATTAGAGATGAAACTCTTAAAGCTATGCAAGGTATTACTATTGGTTCCTTAATTAAAAAATAAAAAAATATCTCATTAACCCTACTAATTATATAGAATTAATTATATATTTGCACCGGAATAAAACCAATATTAACAAGACAAATTTAAATGTATGAAAACGAATCAAAACAAATTCGCTTTTTTAAAAGAACAATCCCCAAAAAATGTAGTGCTAAAAATTGTAAAGCAAAATTATAATATGATGTGTATGTGTTGTCTTTAAAAAAAATTTAATTTAAACTCTACTAATTACATATAATATATATAATAATGAAAACAATTTATACAAAAACAATATCGACTTTAATTTTAATTTTAATTTTCTCAGCTTCTTATGGTCAAAACCTTTTAGAAGGTGAAGTTAAAAATGATGATAATTCACCTATAGAAGGTGTTAATATTATTGTAAAAGGAACTACCAATAATACAACTTCAGATGTTAATGGTAAGTTTTCCATTCAAGCCAAAACACTACCATTTACAATTATTGTACAATACGCTGGTTACAATACAAAAGAACTTAAAATAACCGAACTACCTACTAATATAAAACCTCTACAAATAACTATTTCTACTGGAGAGGAAAAAGTGTTATCTGAGGTAGTTGTTACATCAAGACGTAGAATAGAAAAAGTACAAGATATTCCAATTGCTGTATCAGTAGTAACAGGAAAACAAGCCGAACAAGCAGGAGCTTTTAACGTGAATCGCATCAAAGAACTCGTTCCATCTGTTCAATTGTATTCCTCAAATCCTAGAAACACAGGGATTAACATTCGCGGTTTAGGTTCTCCTTATGGACTTACAAATGACGGTATAGATCCAGGTGTTGGTTTTTATGTTGACGGTGTATATTATGCACGTCCAGCAGCAACAACTTTAGATTTTATTGATGTAGAACGAATTGAGGTGTTGCGTGGCCCACAAGGATCATTGTTTGGAAAAAACACGACTTCAGGTGCTTTCAACATCACTACTCGCAAACCTAGTTTTACTTCAGGAGCCAATTTTGAAGTGAGTTACGGAAATTATGGCTACCTACAAGCCAAGGCTTCAATTACAGGGGCTTTAAGTGAAAAAATTGCCGGTAGACTTTCCTTTTCGGGTACACAACGCGATGGTTTAATAGAAAATGTAGCAACTGGAAAATCTACCAATACTTTAAACAATCAAGGTATTAGAGGACAATTGCTTTATACTCCGTCTGAAAATACCAATATCACATTTGCGGCAGATATTACAACGCAACATAATGACGGATATGCACAAGTAGTGGCAGGTGTTGCTCCAACAAAAAGAGCCGCTTATCGCCAATTTAATGCCATCATTGCCGATTTGAATTACCAACTTCCAAGCTTGAATGCATTTGATCGTAAGATTGACCATGATACTCCTTGGCGTTCAGGACAAGATTTGGGAGGTGCTTCGCTTAACATCGACACCAAAATTGGTGGAGGAACATTGACCTCAACTTCAGCTTGGCGTTTTTGGACTTGGGATCCATCTAATGATAGAGATTTCACAGGTTTGCAAGTTCTTGCCAAATCACAAAACCCATCAAGACAAACACAAATAACCCAAGAGATTCGTTATGCTGGTCAAATTACATCAAAATTAAGTGGCGTTGGTGGTGTGTTTTTTATAGACCAAACCTCAAAAACAAATGGTACAGAAGAATCTGGTAATGCTCAATGGAGATTTTCTCAACAAAGCGTTAGTTATACTCCTGCTGGTGGAGTTTCTACACCTGTACCATTAGCAAGATGGCAAACTCCTGGTCTTCTTGAAGGATATGGAATTAAAACCAATGCTAAAATACACTCAGTGAGTGCTGCTGTTTTCGGTCAATTGGACTGGGCTGTAACAGATCGTTTGCATGTATTACCAGGTTTACGATACAATTATGACAAGAAAGATGCAGATTACGATCGTCAAACTTACGGAGGTCTTGTAACAACAGATCCTCAATTGCTTGCTATCAAAAAAGCTGTTTATACCAATCAAACTTTTTCATCAGATACTGATAATACTGACTTTTCTGGAAATATAACAGTATCCTATAAAGCGACTGATAAAATAAATGCATATGCTACTTTTGCAAAAAGTTACAAACCAGTTGGCGTGAATGTAGCGGGACTTCCTATTCCAGCAGCAGGTCAAACTTTAGCTGATCTTGCAGTAGTTAAGCCTGAAGATGTAAACCATTATGAATTTGGAGTAAAAACTTCTCCGCTAAAAAACTCAATATTAAACTTGACTTTCTTTAATACAGACATTAAAAACTTTCAAACCAATGTTCAAGCGGCTGAATTAGGTGTAAATCGTGGCTATCTTGCCAATGCAGATAAAGTACGAGTAAAAGGTGCTGAACTAGATGCAAGCTTTGTAGTTAACCAACATTTTTCGTTCAATGCAGCTGCAACTTATACTGACGGAAAATATGTTAAATTCACAAATGCGCCACTTCCATTAGAAGAAACAGGAGCTGCAGTATCCTATAAAGATGTTTCTGAAACTGACTTACCAGGCGTATCAAAATGGGCAGGAAGCCTTGGAGGTGAATATACTAAAAATGCTAAATTCTTCGGAAGCTTAGGTAAATTCTTCATCGCCCTTGATGGTTATGCTCGTTCTGAATTCTCTTCAAGCCCTTCTGCATCAACCTATCTAGTAGTTCCTGGTTACGCCATCTTTAATGGTCGTTTAGGTTTCCGTGTTGCAGATGGTTTATCTGCCCACATTTGGGGACGTAACCTTTTGGACAAAGATTATTACGAACAATTATTGCCTGCTGGTGGTAATTCTGGACATTATGCGGGTGTTTTAGGAGATCAAAGAACCTACGGAGTTACACTTCGTTACTCATTATAATAATTTCAAAAAAGTTGGCTCGATTATAATATCGAGCTGACTTTTGAATTAAAGATTAAATCACAACCAAATAAAAAAGACAAAATGAAAACACATAAAAAAGTATTAATAACCTTAATTGTGCTAATATTAGCAAACATTAGCCCCAACAAAGTTACAGCACAAGAATTATCAGGAAACATAAGTATCTCAGGAGCTTTTGCATTATACCCTATTACAGTAAAATGGGCCGAGGAATTCAAAAAAACACATCCAAAAGTTAAAATAGACATTCAAGCTGGCGGCGCAGGAAAAGGAATAACCGACGTGTTATCCAAAGTAACCGACATTGGATTGGTTTCTCGTGAACTAAATCCTGCCGAATTCAAAAAAGGAGCTTTTGCCATTGCCGTAACTAAAGATGCGGTAATCCCAACGATAAGCGCAATAAGTCCATATAAAGCTGAATTGTATAAAAGAGGAGTGAAAAAAGAAGCCTTCAACAATATATTCATCACGGGAAAATACAAAACCTGGAATACTTTAGGTTTCAAAACCGCAGCGCCAATCCACGTTTACACACGATCGGATGCCGCAGGAGCTGCCGAAACTTGGGCTAGTTATTTTGGCAAAAAACAAGAAGACTTACAAGGAGTTGCTGTATTTGGAGATCCAGGATTGGCTCAAGCCGTAAAAAGAGACCCTTCTGGTTTAGGTTTCAACAACATCGTTTACATCTATGATGCAAAAACCAACAAAGCCACCAATGGAATTGTTCCCGTGCCTATCGACCTTAACAACAATGGCAAACTAGACGCCAATGAAAATTTTTATGGAGATATCGACAAATTGATTACAGCCATTGTTTCTGGAAAATATCCATCGCCGCCAGCCAGAGACTTGTATTTTGTAACTTCTGGAAAACCGAGAAATCCTGCTGTTAAAGCCTTTATAAAATATATTCTTACCGACGGTCAAAAATATGTTTCGGAAGCGGGATACATTAAACTTTCAAGTGAAAAATTGAAAAAAGAGTTGGGGAAAGTAAAATAACATTCTTCTAAATAAAACATCCACTCTAAGCAATAACATAACACAAGCGGTATACATTTTTACTGGGGTGGTTTATTACAATTAAATGAAAAACATAAGACTACTCAAAGACAGCTTCGTCAGCAAATCATTCCTGACACTCACTATCTTGTCCATTTCGACTGTGGTATTGATTGGGCTGGGATTGTTCTATAAATCAATGCCCATTTTAAACAGTACTTCCCTTTATAATTTATTATTCTCGTCCGAATGGAAACCTTTCAAAGAAGCCTTCGGATTTTATCCTTTTATTGTTGGAACACTTTGGGTAACCGCAATTTCCATTATTATCGCTTTGCCTCTATCAATGCTAACGGCGATTTATCTTTCGGAATACGCTCACATTCGAATACGAAAATTGGTTTTGCCTTTAATCGAATTGCTCTCAGGTATTCCACCAGTTCTTTATGGTGTTTGGGGTGTTTTGGTCATTATTCCTTTGATACAAGATCATATTGCACCACATTTTGTTGAGTTCACAACGGGTTATTCCGTATTGGCGGGAGGAATTGTTTTGGCGATTATGATTTTCCCACTCATCATCAGTATCGTGATTGAAGTGTTTGACAATGTACCGCAAGACTTGCGAAATGCTTCCTTGTCATTGGGAGCAACACAATGGCAAACCACCAAAAAAGTAGTGCTTCGAAAATCGACTGACGGAATTGTGGCGGCAGTAGTCCTAGCCATTTCTAGAGCCTTTGGAGAAACTATCGCCGTTTTGATGGTCTGCGGGAATTTGGCACAAGTACCGCAAAGTTTGTTCGATTCAGCTTATCCACTGCCAGCACTTATCGCCAATAATTATGGTGAAATGATGTCCATACCGATGTATGATTCCGCATTGATGTTTGCTGCTCTGCTCCTATTTGTCATCATATTTTTATTCAATGCGATCTCGAGAATTATTTTATACCGAATCGAAAAAAGAAACAACTAATCCAAAATCAAAATGAGAAAAATAGAAGAAAATATATTCAAAGTTTTGATGATATTGAGCACCATCATCATTTGCAGTACCTTGTTCATGATATTGTACACCATTTTTTCAAAAGGAATGGGTTCGTTGACTTGGGATATGGTTTCCAAAATTCCTGAAGGCGGTTTCTATATTGGAAAAGGCGGCGGAATTTTGAATGCCATTGTGGGATCGATTTACATTACGATAGGTTCCACAATATTGGGACTTTTTGTTAGTCTCCCAATAGTAATTTACATTAATGTGTATGCCAAAAGAAATGCCGCTTTGGCTACCATTACCCGATTGAGTTATGATATTCTATTCGGAATTCCATCCATTGTTTATGGCGCTTTTGGATTTGCCATTATGGTTTATATGGGCTTGAAAACCTCATTGTTGGCTGGAATTATTACCGTAACCTTGATGATTATTCCAATCCTTGTTCGTGCCATTGACGAAGTCGTTCGAGTAGTTCCAGAAGATATGAGTAACGCCGTTTTCTCGATGGGAGGAACTCGTTATGAATCGGCAAAAGTCATTTTAAGACAATCCATTCCGGGAATTATCACGGCCATATTATTGTCTTTCGGAAGAGCCATCGGCGATGCAGCTTGTGTACTTTTTACAGCCGGATTTACCGACAGCATTCCAACTTCATTAGATCAACCAGCAGCAACATTACCATTATCCATATTTTTCCAATTGAGCAGCCCAATTGAAGAAGTTCAAAATAGAGCATATGCTGCCGCAGTTGTCTTAACCATTATCGTTTTAGTTATCAATATTTTGGCAAAAGCAGCTAGTAAAAACCTTTCAAAAAATAAAATATGAGCAATCAACCTCACATAAGTATCCAAAATTTAAATGTCCACATTGGCGATAATCATATCCTGAAAAACATCAATCTAGACATTCCAGACAAAAAAGTGACTTCCCTAATTGGTCCATCCGGTTGTGGAAAAACAACACTTCTTAAAACAATGAACCGATTGCTCGACCGTCAAAATGATGTTCGTGTAGAAGGAAAAGTTCTAGTGGACGGCGAAAACATTTACGACCCAAAAGTGGAAGTAACCCACATTCGAAAAAAAATGGGTTTACTATCACAAAGACCTTTTCCGTTGCCAATGAACATCTATGACAACATTGCTTACGGACAACGCATTCACGGAAACCACAACAAAAAAGAATTGGACGAAATCGTGGAAAAATACCTTCGTGGCGTGAATCTTTGGGACGAAGTAAAAGACAGACTAAAATCGCCTGCCACTCGCCTTTCTATTGGACAGCAACAAAGATTGTGTTTGGCTAGAGGACTTGCCATCGAACCAGAAATTATTCTTGGCGATGAACCAACCTCAGCATTAGACCCGATTTCGACACAAGCTATAGAGGAATTGTTTTTGCAACTAAAAGACAAATACACAATCGTTTTAGTAACCCACATTTTGCGTCAAGCGCGAAGGGTTTCGGACTATATTGGTTTCGTATATATGGGAGAAATTATAGAATTTGGACCAACGGAAGAAGTGCTTTTAAATCCAAAAGAAAAACTGACGAAAGATTATGTAAAAGGTTTTTTGGTTTAACTCAAAAAAAATAATTTTTATATATCTTATAGCGTTTAAGTACATTTGCCAAAATTGAAATAGCCTTTATGAAAACCATCAGAATCTTTTGTCTTTTGTTTGTTTGTTTTGTTTCTAAAGCCCAAACTGAAAAAAATGTAGATCATCAAAGTTTACTTTGGACACGGTATTACAACCAATTGACAATAAACAACAAATGGTCTATACATAGTGAATTTGACAATCGTATTTTTATAAATCCTGTTGAGGAAAATTTATATGTAATACGAATTCAGGGACGATACAAAATTAATAAAGGAATAGAAGTAGGTGCAGGGTTCGCCTATTTCTCCGTGGCAACCCAAGACCCTGAAATCGCTTTTGATTTTAATGTACCTGAATACCGAGGACAACAAGATATTACTTGGAAAAAAGAACACGACCAGTTTACACTGAATCAACGGTTTCAGGTGGAAGAACGCTTTTTTCACAATGCTAATAAAGAAGGACTAGTTCAGGGAACGACTTTCTATTGGAGATTTAGATACCGCCTCCAAGGAGAATATTCCTTTTGGAAAAAGGAAAATCAGTTTTTGAAAGCCATTGTGTATGATGAATTGATGATTAATGGCGGAAAAAATGTTGTCAAAAACACTTTTGACCAAAACCGGATTTACGCCGCTTTACAATATGGTGTAAATAAAAACATAGCCCTGGAATTGGGGTATTTAAACAGTTTCCAGCAACGTGCGAGCGGTGTGGATTATTTTAACAGAGATATTATTCGGTTTACATTTTATCATAAAATAAACCTTCACAAAAAGAAGTAACATAAAAAAACAAGGTTATATGGAATTTATTCCAATGTTTAAGTTAGCTAGCTCGTTTTTAGTTTGTCTTTCTTTTAAAAATTACGAATATGAGTATAGAAAAACTTAATTACACCTTAATAGATTTAATAAAATATTTTCTAAAACTCGGCACTACTGGTTTTGGAGGCCCGGTTGCTTTGGTAGGTTATATGCATCGTGACTTGGTTGAGAATAAAAAATGGATTAACGACTCCGATTTCAAAGAAGGATTGGCTCTATCACAATTAGCACCAGGCCCATTGGCAGCCCAATTGGGAATTTATATTGGGTTTGTACACTTTGGAGTTTTAGGCGCAACTCTTTCGGGATTAGCCTTTGTTCTTCCCTCTTTTATAATGGTAGTTTTATTAGGAATGGCCTACCAAGCTTATGGTGGTTTACCGTGGATGCAAGCCATTTTTTATGGAATAAGTGCCGCAGTAATAGGTATTATTGTTTTGAGTTCTTATAAGCTTACATTGAAATCCATTGGCAAATTTGAAATTCCAGCTATAAAAGCCAATTGGTTGCTTTGGACATTTTATATCACCGCCACGATTCTTACAGCTGTAACCCAAAAAGAAGAAATGTTGTTGTTTCTAGCTTTGGGATTCATTTATATGGCAGTAAAAGCACCACCTAAATGGATTAAACGACCAAAAACGGCTTCCTTATTTTTACTTACTACTGCAGGATTTTCGACTATCGAACTTGGAAAATTAGGTGATATTGCTTGGTTTTTCACCAAAGCTGGAGCCTTTGTTTTCGGAAGCGGACTGGCTATCGTTCCATTTTTACACGCAGGAGTTGTTAATGAATACGGATGGTTGACTGAAAATCAATTTGTAGACGCGGTTGCGGTTGCCATGATTACTCCAGGGCCAGTTGTAATTACTGTGGCTTTCATTGGTTATTTGGTGGCTGGATTTACAGGAGCTTGCATTGCAGCATTGGCAACCTTTCTTCCTTGTTATTTATTTACGGTTATTCCTGCTCCTTATTTCAAAAAAATTTCGCAAAACAAAAGTATCAAAGCATTTGTTGACGGAATAACTGCTGGAGTAATTGGTGCTTTGGTCGGTGCAGTAATTGTAATTGCTGTCAGGACAATTGTAGATATACCAACAGCATTAATTGCCATAGGAACAGTTTTAATTTTGATCTACACTAAAAAAATACAAGAACCCCATATTATTGGCATTGCAGCAGTTTTAGGGATTTTGATCAAACTAATTTTATAAAAAAAGTCCCAAACACAATCTTTGTATTTGGGACTTTTTTATTGGAATAATTTAACTATGAACTAGATTATTCTTGAGGTTGATTTCCTCTAGCTTCTCTGGCCTCTCTCATTTTTTCCATATTGGCTTGTTCAATCTCTTTCATTTTCTTGAATTGCTCTGGAGTCAAAATGGCTTTTAATTTATTGTCCACAACAACTTTTTCTTCAGTTCTTTTCACCTTAAGAGCTTCACGTTCTTCTTTGGTCAATTCTTTTGGTTTATTATCGTTGCTTGCCATTCTTTCCGCTCTCATAGCTTCTCTTTTAGCAGTTTGTTCGGCAATGATTGGCTTAATTTGTTCTTGTTGCTTGACATCCAATTTTAATTCGGTTGTCAATTTGTCCAACTGTGCCTGACTTCTTTGCTCAGGAGTCATTTTCTCTCTTTGTCCATTATTCGATTTTTTCTCTGGTTGATTTTGACCTTGAGCATAAGAGGAAAACCCAATAATAAGTAATGCTGCGATAATTAATTTTTTCATTTTCATTTTATTTTTTAAGGTTATAGTTATATAAGACAATAATATAGTAAAATGGTTTAATGAGATTAAAATAATTAATCCATACCGTCACCACCACCCATTTCTCTGTTTCTGCCTCCACCTCCTCTAGTGCGTTTTTCTTTTCCTGAAAAACTTCCCAATTTATAGGCTAGAGAAAGCATGGCGTAGCGTTTTAAAACAGTGTTTTCTTCATCGCGAATTATCGTTGCCGATATCGATCTTGCAGCACTTTGGTTTTGATTCAAAACGTCATAGACTTTTACTTTCAAGGTCATTTTTTTATCAAAAAAGCCATACGACAAACTTGTGTTCCACAAATAAAAATCTTTTTTGAAATCACCCGAAAGATTCGAATTGTAGGTATATCCAAAATCATTTCCAAAAATCCAATTCTTTGGCCAATAGTTGGTGGTTTGAATGTTGATTCTATGAACTACACTCGAATTGGATGTTCCGTTCCTTTCATATTTGGTTTCGTTGTAAGACAAACTATAGGTTGGAGATACGGTCAACAACTCCCCATAATCATAAGAAAAGTTAACTCTTGGACTAATTCCCAATGATATCGCATCAAATAAAACGCCATTGGTATATCCTTTGTCCAAGGAATAGCTTCCGTTTATTCCAAAACCATAACGTAGCACATGCGCTTCTTTTTTGATGGTCTGATTCCAATTTCCTCCAACGGAAGTGGTGTAGGTTCCTGAAACGTTTTTATATTCCGTTATTTTTTGACCACCGTCACCAAAACGCGCAATCGTAACTACTTTGCTGTTGAAATAATCTCCTCTGGCAAAAAAGGTATAACCCGAGCGAGTTCGCATATCAAAATTCCTGTAATTGATGTTCAAGCTGTTTCTTTCGTTTGGATCCAAAAATGGATTTCCTATTATCGTGTTCAAAGGATTGGACAAATTTGCCACCGGCATCAACTGATTGTATGTGGGAAGACTATTGGAATAATCATATCTCAAAGTAAGAAATTTTGATCGATCCAATTTATACCTGATTTGTGCTCTTCCAAATGGCAAAATATATTTTTGATTCAAATCGGTAACTTGATTTAGATATAATGAGTGATTGTCATAGTCAATAATAGCAGTACTCGAATTCAAATTAAAAGTAAAATCGCTCTTTTCGAAACTAATACCCACTTTTGGAGTGATGGAATTTTGTCTGGAAGTGGTATAATTGGACTGTGAATCGTTAAGAGTGGAATACGATTGGGAAACGGCGTCGAAATCGTATGTTTTCAAATCGTTTATTTGATTATCCCATTGAAAATCTGAACCTATTCTAATTCGCAACGAATCTGTAATCGGCTCCGTGTATTCAAAATCTAACGAATAAGAATCACTTACATTGGTGCTCTTGCCGTTTTGGTCCCTGTTGATGTCCTCTTTAGTCCCTTGATAGAAAATAGTTTTAGACATACTTAGCGACTCTGAATCACTATCTGAATTATTGTTGCTAAAAACAAAACTCAAGTTACGAGCTTTTTTTTCGAAAGCTTTATTAAAGTTTATTGTGTTCCCAAAGCTAGTTGAGCTACCTTCTCTACTGGATTTTGATGCACTTTCGTTTAAAAGTGTATCCGCTTCATCAATAGAAGTGCTAAAAGATTTGGAAGAACTATTGTTGCGAGATTGATTAACTGCTGGCGTAACCACGATTCGCGTAGTTGGATCTAATTTATATTCAAATTCAAAATTCGCTTTGTTTCCGGTATTTTCACTTCTAGTATCAGAACCTGCTGCCGTAAAAATGTTTCCCGTGGATGACAATTCAACTTGATTGGACTTGCTTTCGTTTTTATTGACCGAATTCGAAAAATTATAGCTTCCCATGGCTAGCAATTTTTTCGACCATTCATCGTTATAATTAAGACCCACCATACTTGATTCGGTAATACCTCTTCCACCTCCGGTAGCTCTGCCTCCCTGTTGTCCAGAATTCCGACCTCCGCTCATACTGTCAAAGACTTCATCCTGAGCAAACCCTGGAGCATTAATATTATTGGCCGAAGCCAACAGGCTTATTTTTTGCTTATTATTAAAATGGTTTATGATAAAACTGGCTTCATACCGGTCATCGGTACCATATCCTGCCAAGAATTTTCCAAAGTAGCCTTTGTTTTTCTTTTCGTCAATGGTCAAGTTGATACTGGAATAATCCGATGTGGATTCTTGCTTGGACAATTCCTCTTTTTTGGTTTTAAAATCAGAAACTTGAACCTTGCTGATGATTTCTGCCGGCAAGTTTTTTAGGGCAATGGCTCCGTCTTTATCAAAGAAAGTCTTCCCGTTTACCAAGAACTGGGTTACCTCTTTTCCGTTTACGGTTATTTTTCCATCACTGTCAACTTCAAATCCTGGCAATTGCTTCAACAAAACTTCAAGATTGGCATCTGGACGAACCTTGAAAGAAGCCGCATTAAACTCTATTGTATCTTTTTTTATTTTGATGGGCGGTGCTTCGCTTTTTATAACAACCTCATTCAATACGTTTGTATTCTGCAACAAGTATAATTTTCCAAAATCCTTACTTTCCAAAAGCCCGTTTTGTTCTTCAACATAAGTTTGATAACCCATATAATTGACCTTCAAAAAAACAGGTTTCTCGTATTTTTTGGTACTGATTTTAAAAGCTCCATTTTTATCGGTGTTTGCATATTCTATAACGGTTGAATCTTTGACATTAGAAAAATATACCGTCGCCAATTCTAACGGAACCTGGGTATTAATATCATAGACAGTTCCTTTAATCACAATGTCATTTTGAGCATTGGCAGAATAAAAAAAGAGTAGCAGAAATAAAAAAAAATAAATTTTGGACATAAAATAGTTGTTACATGAAGCCAATAAGACTTGGAAATAGATTAAAGGTTTAACTGTGGTTTAAACATTTATTTATTTTCTTTTGCAACTAGTCTCCTGTCGTATATAAATCAGACTATTTATTAGCATTTCACAACCGAAAAAGGCATAAAAAATCCCGATTGCTCGGGATTCATTTTTATTTCTCTCTGATATAAATATCGATTGGTACTCCTGAGAAGTCCCAATTTTCTCTAATCTTGTTTTCGAGGTAACGTTTGTATGGTTCCTTTACATATTGTGGCATATTGGCAAAAAACACAAACTGTGGTGTTGCTGTTGGCAATTGCATACAATATTTAATTTTCACGTATTTCCCTTTGGTTGCTGGCGGTGGATAAGCTTCAATCACTTTCAACATAAATTCGTTGAATTTTGAAGTGGCAATGCGTTGTTGTCTGTTTTCATATACCTGAACCGTTGCTTCCAATGCTTTCAACAAACGTTGTTTAGTCAAAGCAGAAACAAAAAGAATAGGCACATCAGTAAATGGCATTAATTCTTTTCTAATTTTTTCTTCGTAATCGCGGGTTGACATTGTGTCTTTTTCGACCAAATCCCATTTGTTTACCAAAATCACTACACCTTTTCTATTCTTCTCGGCCAACCAAAAAATACTTTGGTCTTGTCCTTCAAATCCACGAGTTGCATCAATAATCAAGATACAAATATCGGCGTGTTCAATGGCACGAACCGAACGCATTACGGAGTAAAACTCCAAGTCTTCTTTCACTTTCGCTTTACGACGAATTCCGGCAGTATCCACCAAGTTGAATTCGAATCCAAAACGATCGAATTTGGTATCAATAGCATCACGAGTAGTTCCCGCAATGTCGGTAACCATAAATCTGTCTTTACCAATAAGTGCGTTTATAAAACTAGATTTTCCGGCATTAGGGCGGCCTACAACCGCAAAACGTGGCAATACAACTTCTTCTTGCACTGGTTCTGGTTTTACTGGAAATGCATCAATTAAGGCATCCAATAAATCTCCCGTTCCACTTCCTGAAATACTGGCAAACGTAAAATATTCTCCTAATCCAAGGTTGTAAAATTCGATAGCATCTTTTTCGCGCATCGCATTATCTACCTTGTTTACAGCCAATAAAACAGGTTTTGTCACTTTACGCAACATTTTGGCAACGGCATCATCCATTGGGGTAATACCTTCTTCCACATCAACCACAAAAATAATTACGTCAGCTTCATCAATAGCTAATTCCACTTGTTTGCGGATTTCGCCTTCAAAAACATCATCCGATCCACGAACATATCCACCAGTGTCGATTACTGAAAATTCTTTCCCGTTCCACTCGCTTTTTCCGTAGTTTCTATCTCTGGTTACCCCAGAAACTGAATCTACAATAGCTTCTCTTCTTTGTATCAGCCTATTAAAAAGGGTTGATTTCCCTACATTAGGTCTTCCTACTATCGCAACAATATTATTCATTTTTGTAAATTTTAGATTTCAAATTTCAAATTTTAGAATCTAGTTTCCTAAATTTCTATTACTTATAAATCCAAAATGCAGTATTTTAATTTTTTGCAAAGGTAGTGTTAAATCCCATACTATCAATTTTTTTACTATTTTGCAGTGCAAATAGTAATTCTATTACAAACCGCAATTACTATTAAAACAGTTTTGCCACAGATTAAACGGTTTAATCTGTGGCTAAAAAAATAATTTCGAACCTAAAAACTGCCGTTATGGATGCCAATACTGAAATCAGACTTCGCTTGCGTTTTCACAAAGACGTGCCAGAAAATATGGAATCCATTCGTCAAAAATTCGAAAATTATAAAGTGAATTGCACCGAAGATTGTCATCTAAAAATCAAGCACAATCACATTTGGCTGAATATGCCCGATGCGAAACGCGAATATTGGTCACCACATTTGGAATTGGAATTGGAACCAAAAGACAACAACGAAACGCACATCCGCGGATTATTTGGCCCAGAACCCACATTATGGACACTTTTTATGTTTCTGCATTTTATGGTGGCGGGAATTTTTGTGATTTTCAGTGCCATCGCCTACTCCAATTATGTCTTAAAACAGCCGACAACAATGGATTTAATCGTGATGTTGCTGATGGTTATCGTTTGGTTTTTGCTCTATTTCATCGCTAAACAAATCCGGTTCAAAGGCAATGGACAAATGAATGAATTGGAAAGGAAGTTTTTGGAGATTTTGGAATCGTAGTTTTTTATTGGAGCTTTTTCCCGCTTTACACTTCAATCTTTTTTTTCGGATAAAAAACCCTCAAAAAAGGATTTCCGTTGCAATCGGGGCTATGATATAATCGTAGAAAATTACTTGATTACTAAATCATAACCTCCTGTATTTTGTTCACTTGTAAAAAGTTTTTGCATTTGATCTTTTCTACATTTCAGAATCAATGTATCGCCAGAATAAATTTCAATATCTTTAATGGGATAATAGTCGGGTTTTATACCCTTTTTTATATCAAATATATATGTTTCAGAAGAATCTATTTTTACTTCATAGTCATCAAGGGCTTCGTCACCTACCAGATAACCTTTTTAAATATATTCTTTACGTAGTTTTCAATTGCTACTTGATCAATTTTTACTTTTACAGTGATTTCATTTTTTGTATTATTTATAATATATGATGTAGAAGTTTTATCACAAGAAATTAAAAGCAATAAGAGGAATATTAAAATTATTTTTTTGCCAAAATCCATAAAATTATTATTTAACGTTAAAAATAAAATCTAGAAAAACTACTGATTATACCCAAAACGCTTCAACATATTGGCGTTGCTTCTCCAGTTTTTGTTGACTTTCACATACAATTCGATGTGGATTTGCTTTCCGAAAAACTTCTCTAAATCGGCACGGGCTTCCATTCCTACTTGCTTCAAGGCTGCTCCTTTGTGGCCAATGATGATTCCTTTTTGGGTTTCGCGTTCCACCATAATTAGGGAACGAATTCGGATGATGTTTTCGTCTTCGAAAAATTCTTCGGTTACGATTTCGACTGCGTATGGAATTTCTTTGCTGTAATTCAACAAGATTTTCTCGCGAATGGTTTCATTTACGAAGAAACGTTCCGGTTTATCAGTCAATTGATCTTTTGGATAATAAGCAGGAGATTCTGGCAACAATTCGATTATTCTTTGGAAAACTTCTGGAACATTAAAATTTTGCAAAGCTGATATTGGATAAATTTCTGCATTGGGAACCTTCTCCGTCCAAAAAGCAACTTGTGCTTCCAATTGCTCTTGATTGGAATTGTCTATTTTGTTCAACAACAACAAAACTGGAATTGTAGAATGGATGATTTTATTGAAAAAAGCTTCGTCTTTCAGTTCTTGTTCGCCAATTTCGACCATATAAATCAAAATATCGGCATCTTCAAAAGCGGATTTCACAAAGTTCATCATCGATTCCTGCATTTCGTAAGCGGGCTTGATGATTCCTGGCGTATCGGACAAAATCAATTGAAAATCTTCCCCGTTTACAATTCCTAGAATTCGGTGACGGGTGGTCTGTGCTTTGGACGTGATTATGGATAATCTTTCGCCAACGAAGGCATTCATTAGGGTTGATTTCCCCACGTTTGGATTTCCGATGATATTTACAAAACCTGCTTTATGTGTCATAATATGTGTATTCAAGTGAAGTGTCGAATTCTTTGTTTGATTATTGGAATTCTGTTTTAATTTTCGAATCCAGAAAAAAACGCAATGCGGTCAACTCCTTTATTTCTCGATGTTTCGGGCACAAAGGTACGATTGAATTGAATATCTTCAACAAGAATTATTGAGTTTTTTAGAACTGCAGAAAACGCTTAAATTGATTGTGAAGTTTTTAGACATAAAAAAAGGGTTGACTTTATTAAAGTCAACCCTGATTATTTAAACGTATGTACTTTCAAGATTTAATGTCCTTTTCCATTACCTTTTCCATTATTTCCTTTTCCATTATTTCCTTTGTTACCGTTATTCCCATTACCCTGATTTCCATTGTTATAATTACCGTGGTCATCATTTTTATGGTATTTATTTCCTAAAGATTGTTGGGGTTTCCCTTTATAACCTTTGTAATATTTTACTTTATGGCTTTTGTAATTATCATAAGGTCTTGAACCGTGGTAATCGTTCAAAACAACTTTATACCCCCTGTTCAAATCGTAGCTTCTATATTGATTAGGCAAACGACTGGAACGTATCCAGGCACCGTTACTTAGATAAATAAATTGTGTGGCTCTCACATCATAATAGGACTGGACATCAGGAATATAATAATAATCCACAGAAGAATAGCCTACTGGCCCCCAGGAAGGCTGAAGTCCTAAATTAACATTTATTGATACTTGAGCCTGCATTGAGATAGATGCAAAAAATAACATCATTCCTATAGTCATTAATTTTAAAGTTTTCATTTTTGTTTATTTTTAATTATTATTTGTATTTCTGTTCAACATTTACTTAAAATCCAACAACTGTGCCAATAATCTGGAATTAACCTTTAATAGTTATTATTATTTTTTAAATTACTGATAATCACTACAAAAGGACAATCAATATAAGTATAATAATTATAATGGCTCCAATAGAGTAATACACTCCATTACCAGTTGTTTTTAATTCTGCTTTAATAGTACGCACTTCTTTACGAAGTTCTTTTTTTTCTGAAGTGCTCATCGATGATTTATCCATTTTTTTTATTTCCTCCAGACGGATAAACATCACTTTTACTTCGGCAGGCAATTTTTTAGCATTAGATACAACTTCAGTTGATTCTTTTTCTGCAGCAAAAATTGTGGAAGAAAAAATACTCAATGACACCATTATCATTAAATATAGAGGTAATTTTTTCATTTCATTTTTTTTCTTTAATTGTTGATTTAATTCTGGCGTAAAGGTCAAAAATGCTCAAGATTGTTCTGTTACACATTTAAAAGTAAATATTACAAAATTCACACATCAAGAAAATTTGGTTTTTGCAATAAAAAAGGATAGAAGCTCTTTAAACTCCTATCCTTTTCACGAACTAAAAAAATCGTTTTATGCTGTAATTTAAACCTTATTTACCCGAATTGAAAATATCAATAATTACAGTTCGGTTATAGAAACGTTCCTCTGGGAAGTTGTTACTAAAAGGAGAGTGGCTTGGGTCTTCGCCATATCCGCTAATTTCAAATTTAACATCGGTTCTACCTGATTTGGCCAAAGCACTTCCAAGAATGTCTTTTACATCATTGGCACGAGCTTGAGACAATTTTAAATTATAGGCATCATCTCCAATGATATCGGCATGACCATGGATAATGACCGTTCCATTCATTGGGATTTTAGGCGCCACAACATCTGTCAAGTATTTATCATAGATAGCGATTGCTTTCGATTCGTTGAATTCATAGATAACGCTATATCTTAAGCCTTCATCAATTTTGGCTGGTGCCCACTGTACAATATGTGCCTTTGTTTCTTTAGTTACTGCCTTCCCACTTTTGGTTTGACCTGTCAGGGTAATTTTATAATCACCTTCAGGTTTGTCTCCCAAGATAGTTTTGCTCGGTATGCTCACACTTTCTTGAGTATAAGGACCAAAAGATTGAACTTTTCCACTTTCATCCATAGTTTGTACAGACCATACAGAGAAAGCTTCGTTGGCTCGTTTTACATCAAAAACCACATTACTATCGGCTGGTGCTTCTTGCAAAGGCATAATAACCGATGATTTGGTATCAGGACCACTTTGAAATTCTGCCAATAACACTGGAGAACTGCTTTCGATGGTAACCCTTCTGTCTCCTTCACGAAGCAAATCCAATTCAAGTGTTCCTCCGGGTTGCAATGATGGAAGATCTGGTTTCACTTGCCCTTTGGTACTAATTCTTGAGGCCTTAATTCCAAATGTATTTACCAAATAAAATTTTACTGATTCCGCCATTTCCTTGGCTTCTTTTGCACCTTGTTCTGTCGATCCAACCAACGTAATTGTTGTAGTTGGATTTTTTATCATTCGATCGCCTAAAATATTGAGCACATTGTAATACACAATCATTTGTCGTTCTGAACGACCTGATTGGTTTAGTGGCGTTACCATTTCCAATTGATCTTCCCTAAAGTCTTTTACTTCTTCTTTTTTAAGCAGTTTGTAACGAGTTGGTATTTCAGATGAACCGGCATTAAAGAACACATAGTTGCGAAGAGGAAAAACTTCTCTCACTCGTTGTTGCGTAGGAACATTGGCAGGCGCAGTAACAGAAAACTGAACCTCTACCTCTGGATCAGCTATTACTGTTGCTTTTGTATTATCCTCCGGCGGTGAAATTAGACGTCCTTGACCGAATTTAAGTGCCACACCGGCTCTTATGGTCGTGATGTTCAATGTTTCAATAGAACGTGGATTCTGTCCAAAGTAAGGATGAAATGAAGCAAAAGGAGAAAGAACAAATTGGGTTTTGCTGGTTTGTGACGAAAGAGGAATGTCATACCCCATTCCGATTTGCATCGAGATGATGGTTTTTTTGACATCGCTTAAATCGCCTTTCACTTCAGGACTTGCTTCTTGATTAGGATAAGCAGGATTGATTCCTAGTTGATATGTGAATGATTTATCCATATTGAATGCGAAACGAGGACCTCCAAATAAATATAAATTAGATTTAAAAGGAGCAACACGCAAACTTGGTTCTACCGTAATGTAACTAATATTTGTTTTCAAATCGGCCGGACAATCACAATCAGTTACCACTTGATCAAACTTGGCTTTGCGGCTGTCGTATCCGGCCTGCAACATAAAACCCAATCTCGTGTCAGGACGGTGATACTCCAAAAGAGGAGCCACAAACAAGCCAACACCTTTACCTTCATGAAAAGTGGCTGGAGGCGTAAAATCGGAATTCAATTTATAAGTGGAACCTTCATAGAAATTAAAATTGGCACCACCCGCCACACCAAACCACCAAGACGGTTTTGAGTATTGTAGTTCTTGTGCTTGTACCGGCGCTTGGATACTAAACCAAACCAAAGCAACTAGTAAAATGCTTTTAAGCGTCAGTTTATTTGAGGATAATGTACTACACAAACCCTCATTAAAATTAGTTTTTGCTTTCATTTTTATATTTTTTTATTTTGTTGAAACAAATCCCGCCCAAAGACGGGATGTATTTTTTATATTTTAAATCAGGTTTTTAGTTAGGTACATTAATTACAGTATTCACCATAGTAACTGAAGCTACCAGTGAAATAGCTCTACCATTTAATACAGTCACTAAAGGATTTGTACTGTTGGCAGGAGAAGATAGTGTCACTCCAGAATTTGCGATAATGTTTCCAACCATAACTCCACCACCAGCGTAGTTGATAACAGCTGCAGTTCCAACATACCAATATACATTTGCAGGATTACCAACACCGTTTAAAAATTTAACACTACGAGGCACTGTACTACCTACTGTCAAAGAAGAAGGTGCTTGAAAGTACCATTTTGCATTGGGGTCACCCTGTGCATTTAAAGTAAGATCACCATTGGTTATTGCCAAAGAGCTACCGGCTGTATAAACACCAGGGGCTAATGTTAATCCACCTAGTTCGCTTGCTGCCGCAATACCACCTGGCATTTGAGCTGGAGAAATACTAAGGTAAAGCGCTCGGGCTGCATTCAGTCCAGCTAATGCTGTTGCTGCTTTGCTCGCGCTCCCTGGTGCTGGTGCATCGGCAAATATTCCATTAGTTACAAGTCCATTATTTAATGGGGTTACTGTATAAGTATCGCCATTTGTACCATCTGTAAAACCTGTTACTGTAGATGCAACCGCGGTGGTACCCATTGATCCATTAACTACAGTAAATAACCCTTGGTTGGTTATTCCGGCATTACCGCCGAATACTCCAAATCCTAATCCATTTGTGGTATTTACAGGAGGAATCACAGGAGTCAATGTTCTAAAGCTCCAAACATCATCACTTGCCAACGCAGTACCTAACGTGTTTTGAGCACCCGTGGTTATGGTAACAGTGTATAATGTATTTCCAGCTAATGGAACTGCAGGTGTAAATGTAAACGTTGTTCCTGAAGGGTTAGAGCTAATTGTACCCAATATTGCAATTGCGCCTTGCTTAACCGTAAATGTTGTAGCGTTTACAGTCAATAGATTCATTGGCATATTAAAAGTGGCACTAATAACTTTATTAAGCGCAACCCCTGTAGCACCAGAAAGTGGGTCTCTCAAAACTACAATTGGTATAATAAGTGTTTTAAATGTCCACACATAATCACTAGCCAACTCAGTACCTGCAAGGTTTTTAGCTCCTGTTGTTATGGTAGCGGTATATACTTTATCTTCAGCTAATGGAGCATTAGGTGTAAATGTAAACGTTGTTCCTGAAGGATTAGGGCTAATTGTACCTGCAATTGTAGTTGTACCTTGCTTAATAGTAAATGTCGTACTATTTATAGTCAAAGGATTCATTGACATATTAAAGGTTGCCGTGATAACTTTATTAAGTGGCACATTTACAGCTAGATTTGCAGGATCTGTTGAAACCACAAGAGGTGAAAGACCCGTTGTAAATTTCCAAACATAATCTGTTTGCAAATTATTGCCATCCACATCTTTTACAGATGTTTTAATTCTACCGGTATAAAGCGTATTGATGGCTAGACGGGCTGCAGGAGTAAATGTTGCGGTTGTGCCCGAATAGGTAACAGTTCCTGCCACTGGAACATCTCCTACGGTTATGATAAATGAGGATTGATTAATGGTGGCTGGATTCATCTCTTCGTTGAAAGTAGCCGTAATTATTTGGTTCAATGGCACTCCAAAAGCACCGTCAATTGGGTTCGTTGATAATACAACCGGACATACGCCAACGACTTCTTCGAAATCATCATTCGCACAGCCTGAAATTAAAGCAATAAATAGTATTGCAATAGTTAATAGTAATTTTTTAGTTTTCATTTTTCTGGGGTTTTTATTAATTTTAAAATGTTAAACATTTCACAATACAAAGATTGGTCTGTTATAGCCAAAAAGTGTTGTACTATTAAAGATAATAGTTGTATTATTCACACATTAAGGAGTCAAAAGGCTTTATGACACATATCCCCTATTTTTGGTTGAGATGCAGAATTTGAAGTTTTGCCTATATTCTGCTTATATTGTTTTATGGGAATGATTCGTTAAAAATGGGCAAAAAAAAAAATCGAGATTTGGAATCTCGATTTTAAGAACTAAATGCCTTTTTTATGCTATAGTAATATTGTTATTCTTTTTTTACTTTTTGATCTTTTTTTTCTTTTTGATCTAATTCGCAAATAAATGTAGTCAACTCTCTTGTGAAAAAATCGAGCGTAATTGCTGACTGTTTTATGCAATCTACAGATTGTTTTAATTCCTCTGGAGAACTTGTGGTTTGGTCCAGCATATTCAGAAAACCTAAAATATTGGCAATAGGCTGTCTTACTTTATGCGAAGTAATAAACATCATTTCCTCCAATCCTTTTATATACTCTCTTTGTTTTTCTTCAGCAATTTTAAGATTTCTATTTGCAATATTCAGTTCTGCTGTCTTAATTTGACTTTCTTGGGTTTTAAAAATCAATTTTTTATTGGCAATAAGCAACTCTGATTCTCTAATGTTTTTTTCTAATTTTTCAAAGGCGAGTTCCTTGTTGGCAGTAATTAATTCTATGACTCGTTTTTCTTTCTCTACATTTTGAAGCATTAGTTCATTATTGGCAATAATCAACTCTGATGCGCATTTTTCTTTTTCCTTGTTTTGAAAATCGAGTTCAATGTTGGCAATAACCAATTCGGCTGCGCGTTTTTCTTTTTCTTCATATTGAAAAGCGAGTTCTTTATTTGCCAAGATTAACTCTGCAACAAGCCCTCCATCTCTATATTGAAAATCAAATTCGCTATTTAGATAGATTGGTACATTGATCTTTCTATCTACTTTGACATTTTCAAACACTGTTTGATTGTTCGAAAGAGACAATTTCCTGGGAAGTTTATCCTCCTTCAAAAGAAAGGGCTCATTTATGATATTAGATTTATTAACAGGTTTCATTGCGGCATGAATTTGATTTATTATCACTACAAAACCCAGAAAATCCTCTTGACAATCCAATGTTTATGGATATATTAAATAAAACAAGCGCAATAGATGCTATCATTTGTGACAATGAATTGTTTAAAACAACTGCAATTTTGCCTAATGTGTTTAGCATTAGCAATTTTAAAGTTGTCGTACGACCTACTGTTTTTTCAAAAAATAGCTCTATTGTAATTGCTTGATTATTCATAATTTAAATTATAATTAAATTGAATATTTAGAATTCCAATTGAAAATTTTAACCCTCCATATTTTTTAATTCTCTCTTCACGGCGTTCAATTTTGCTTCCCCTTCCGAAATTAATTCTTCTTTTGCATGCCAGATATTCTCGTATTTTTCATTCATCGATTCCAGCAAAGAATCAAATTTGTCTTTCAAGACATCTACACCATCATTGGCCTTATTCATAATTTTTTTTCTGGTTTTTGATCCTTTTTCTGGAGCAAACAAAACACCCATTAATGCACCAGCGGCAACACCACCTAAAACTCCCAATAATAATTTACTTGAATTCATAATTTCTTTTTTTTATATTTAATTTATAGTCTTCTTCCCTGTATAAGTCGCAAAAGGATTGCAACAATTGCTATAACTAGAAGAATGTGTATTATTGATCCTGCACTGTAGGCAAAAAATCCGATAGCCCATAAAATGATTAGAATCACTGCGATTGTGTAAAGTAGATTGCTCATGGTTTTATTTTTTAAATTATTTTTTGTTATTAACCGTTAAATCTTTAAATGCTTGGCCTAATTCGTCCATATCGTGATTGAATTCTCGTTTAAAGGATTGCCAATCTTCATTTGCATTGTTTTTATACGTTTTCATTTTTACTTTAAGATCCTTGTTTTTTTGTTCCAGAACCTCAATATTTTTTTCATACTTTGCATCGATTGATTTCCCTGTATTTTTCATTTTCAACTTTAATTCGCTTATACGTTCCTCATTTTTGATGATGATGGAATCTCCAGAGTTTTTGAATGCTTTCCATTCTTCTGCTGTTGCCTCTTTTTTGGCCACAGCCAAACTGTCTTTGGCATCTTGAACATTTTTCTTGGCATTCTGAATCTTTTCCTGGGATTCTGTTTCTTCTTTGGTAGAAGATTTACAACTCACGAACGTTATTCCTGTCATAAAAGTCACTACTGCTAATGCCAAAATTATTTTTTTCATTTTTTGATGTTTTTTGAATTGACGAAACTCTATCTTGTAAAATGGTAGTTAAAGTGCTCCAATAATTTTAAATATCTCCTCTTTTGTTTTACCTAGTTTTTTTTGAAGTTTTCCCAACATTTCTTCTTTTTTGCCTTTTACAAATAGCAAATCATTTTCTGTTAAGGCCGCAAATTTTAGTTTCAATTTAACTTTTTGTTCTTCCCAGTTTCCAGTTAGTTCTATCGTATTCATCTTTATTTATAATTTATGTGTGAATGTGTTTCACTACTATACAAAGATGGTTGCATTACAACTCAAAAGTGTTACATAACTTTAGAAATAAGTTACAACATTCACATATTTAAGAACATAAATATTTTTTCACAATGGTAGAACAAGACGAAAAGGATAATGAAATTTAAATTAAACGGCTTTTTTTTCTCCCTCGATTTCTCCTTCAATTTCTTTGACTTGTTCTACTAATTCGATGTATTCCTTGGAAAGTTCTTTTAATTCGCGTTCCGTTTTTCCTTCAGCATTAATAACTGAATTGTCTGCTGTTTCGTGCGAAGACACTAATTCATTTATTTTTAAATGCAAGGAAACCGAAAACTTATTGAAAGACTTTTGAATAATAAACAAACTCAAAAAAGTGGTTCCAAAGATAATGTCTCCGATAATTTCGTGCACATTGCGAGTGGTAAAAAAATCATTGATCCACCAAAAGATTACCAAAATAAAAGCCAAAATAAAGGTGATAGAATTACCCAAAACAGCCGTTCCCAAAGAAACCATTCTTTCGAAAATCATTTCTGTAAAACCGTATATGTGTTTTATTTTATTCATTTTTATTTTTTGCAGGCTGATTTTTGATATAATCTTTAAGCAAGAAATCTAATGAATCATAATAGTCTTGTAAGGCTTTACGATTTATTTCTGGACTCTCCACATTCGGAATCGTCTCTGGCATTTCTATAATATATTTTGATAATTCAGGATATTGATCCTTTATTTTCATCGTAATTTGTACAATGGCGGCGTCGAGTTCTTTTTCAGTTTTCATAATAAATTGTATTATCCACTCCTGGAATGATACCTATTTTTTTAACCAAGATTTATAATCAAACAGATTGTCCTCTTGTGCCCTTACAGAACATCCACTCGCTTTATTGTAATAATTTTGCTCTTGTTTATGGGCGACTTCATTATAAGACATTGCTACTTCAGAACGACATTTTGCATTGCTGGTATAAGCACCAATCAAATCTTGATCTTCGGCTAATGCATCCAAAGATTGGCCAGCTATGTTTAGGTTTTTAGTTGCTGTCATTTTTAAAATAGTGTTTTGTCGAAAATGAGTTTTGCCGACTTTACAAAGGTGAACAGCATTCAGAAAAAAAGTGTTACACAACTTCAATGTAAAGTTGTATAATTCACATATTGAATAAATTGAATTTTATATTTCAAGATCTCCTCTTTTTTCTATTACTATCTTCAATAATTATGACACCACCAACTATTATCATTAAACCAATAATGGGTTTCCATTGCAAGGGGTGATTTTTTTCTTTACTTATCTTGGCAGAACCCATTTCGACTATGTTTTCGTTGGTTACATAATTAAACCCCGTGCAAACCGTCATTGTAATCCCCATTAAGATAAATACTATTCCAAGGATTTTTATTTTCATTTTAGACTGTCTTTTTTAGTTAACTTTTTCTGTTTCATCAAGTCTTTCTTTTTCTTCTCCTCCGCTTTTTCCTTTTTGTTGAAATAGCCTTTGAGCAGAAAATTATGCTTGGCAGCTTCCATATTTTCACTCAGTCCTTTTGTTCCCGACTCGAGATTTGACATTGTCGAATCTAGTTTTATACCTAAGCTTTTATCATTGACCAATTTTGACAGCACTCCTTTTCCACTATTCATATTAGTGGTAAATTTGGAAAACTCTTTGGTAGTGACTTCAAGATTAGCAATCGTTTTTTTCAGACTATTGGCAAATTCTTTGTCATTCATCAATTTAGACAAGGTACCGTTTCCGTTATTCATCGAGTTGGTAAATTGAGCCAACTGAGCGGTTATAATCCCAGCATTATCGACACTTTTTTTAACGCTTTCCATTAAATCTTCCATTTCAACGGCACTTTTTGAAGCAATAAAAGCGTTTTCTTTGATAATTTGATTAGAGGAAGAGCCTGGGGAAATAGTCATCACTTTGTCGCCCATTAATCCATCGGAACCTATGCTTGCCATAGCATCTGTTTTAATATATTTTTGGATATCTTTTTCTATGACTAAATCTACAACGACACTAGAATCGTTTATCAGTTCTATTTCGTTTATTGTACCGACATTTATTCCTGAAAAACGCACATTGTTCCCCACCTTTAGCCCACTAACGGTTTTAAATTTTGATTTTACGTGAAAAGTATCTCCAAACATGTTTTGTTGTTTTCCAACAAAATAAATAGTAAGGATGAATAGTATTAATCCAACAATTACAAACATCCCCAATTTCCAATTTGATCCCGTATCTTTATTCATTTTTCGTTTTATTTAATTAAATAAAAAAGGAACGCACCCATTCGTCCTTGCTTTTTTCCAATGCTGCATAACTACCCTCGGCATTAATGATTCCGTCTTTCAGAATCAAAATTCTATAGCCGGTCATTTTGGCACAAGCCATATCGTGGGTAATTATGATGGAGGTTGTTTTGTGTTTTTCTTGGACAGACAGCATCAATTCACTGATTTCCCTAGAGGTAATGGTGTCCAAACCCGAAGTGGGTTCGTCATACAAAATAATCTCGGGGTTGATGATTATGGCTCTGGCCAATGCAATTCTTTTTTCCATTCCGCCCGACAATTCCGAAGGCATTTTGTCTATTGCTTCTTTTAGTCCAACGCTTTCCAGTGCTTCGATAATTTTAGCCTCAATTACTTCTTCGGTTAAATTTCGAGTATGGTGTTTTAATGTAAATGTCAGGTTTTGTCTTACCGACATCGAGTCGTACAAGGCGCCATTTTGAAACATAAAACCAATTCGAATCCTTACATCATTGAGTTCGTCATCTTTTAAAGAGGTAATCTCCGTATCAAAAATTTTGATATTTCCTTTGTCGGCTTTTACCAATCCAACCAAACATTTAATGGTAACCGATTTTCCTGAACCGGAACGCCCCAAAATGACCAAACCTTCGCCTTCGCTGACCGTGAGATTAATTCCTTTTAGAATTTCATTTTTTCCAAAAGTTTTATACAGGTTTTCGATGGCTATTATAGGTGGTGTTTCCATAATTTAGAAAAATAAATCGGTTAATTGGACGGCTAACATATCAATTATAAAAATAGAAAGCGAAGCCGAAACTACCGCTTCATTGGCTGCAATCCCGACGCTTGCCGTTCCGTTTGAGGCATTAAAACCTTTGTAAGAACCTATTAATCCAATAAAAAAACCAAAGAAAAAGGTCTTAATGACTGCCGGCATTAAATCTAAAAATTGAAGATGTTCCAACACTTCGGAGAAATAGCGAAACAAGGTCATATTTCCATGAATATTGTAACCTACATATCCGCCATAGATTCCAATAAAATCAGCATAAATTACCAAAAGGGGCACCATAAATGTGGTCGCCAAAATTCGGGTAACCACTAAATATTTATAGGGATTAATGGCCGAAACTTCCATAGCATCTATTTGTTCCGTAACTTTCATCGAACCCAATTCGGCTCCAATTCCCGAAGCTATTTTTCCAGCACAAATCAGAGCGGTAATTACCGGGGCAATTTCCCGGATTAAAGACAAGGAAACCATACTGGGCAACCAAGATTCTGCACCAAATTTCAACAATGTCGGTCGGGATTGAATAGTTAAAACCAAGCCCATTATAAATCCCGTGATGGTTATTAAGGGCAAGGTTTTATACCCAACTGCAAAACATTGCCTGCTAAATTCTCTCCATTGAAAAACTGGCTTGAAAAGTTCTTTAAAAAACCTCAAGGTAAATTGGGCCATATCACCCGCTTCGTTACAAACATTTCTTAGATAGACAATCAAAATAGTTCTGTTTTATGTTTTTATGAAATCATTCTCAAAACTTCGAACCTATGCTTTTGAAAAATAATCCTTTACAAAAGCTGTTTTTTGATTCTCAGTCATTTTATCGGTGTTTTTAATTTCGATTTTTATCTTTCCAAATTCTCCAGCCTGACTTAAAACAGCAAACAATTCGACTTTAGCATCGGTTGGACCAAAGAGAACCACTTCGTTATAATCCTTAATTACCTCAGCCAACTTTTTATAATAGCTGGATAGATGTTGTTTTTCCTTATTGTGCATCAGGCTTTCACTTTTTGCCAAAGCTTCGATTTTATCTTGACGGCTAAATTCAGATTCGATGGTTATACTTTTAAAAGAATCGGACGTAAATTCTATTAAATAGGCAATGGAATGGTCCATCCATACACCTAATTTTTTTACTGTTTTCATATTGTTTTTATTGTGATTAAGCCGATTATTACCATTGTAATGATCTCAATTTTAGAAAGATAAAGGTGGGTCTATTTATGACGCAAAGTGTTATACAACTTTTATTATATGTTATATTATTCACACTTTTTAGGACAACTGCTCAATACCAAGAATTGGACGCAAAAAAGAGGCTGTCTCAAAAAGGCAGCCTCAAACCAAAAAAAAAAATTCCCGAATTAAACTTTATAAAAAAACGTTTCCTTTTTGGCTTATTTTGCTATTAACCCAAATACCTTCTCAAAACCCAAGCAATCGTTTCGTGTTGTTGCAAGATTCCGGTAAGCAAATCAGCAGTTCCAGCATCGTGGTGTTCATTGGCACACAAATCAATATCTTTACGCAATTCGGCAATCATAATTTCATGATCGGATAGTAGTTCCGAGAGCATTGATTTTTTAACAGGGTACTCATTTGGATGCTCCATAATTCGCGAAAGCAATGAAAACTCATTCATCGTTCCAATAGCTTTGCCTCCTAATTTACCGATACGTTCGGCTACTAAATCAATAATGATTTCCAATTCTGCGTATTGCGATTCAAATAATTTATGCAATTCCATAAAACTTTCGCCAGCCACATTCCAATGGAATTTCCTGGTTTTGATGTAAAGTGTCATCTCGTCTGACAAAACAACAGAAAGCAAGTTATTTATTTTTTGCAAGTGATCTTCGGTAATTCCAATTTTTGGTATCATACTATTTTTATTTTTTTATTTCTTTGGAATAATTGAAAAACATCAAGATCATCTGTTAGTACCACATTTTTTATTTTGTGGTGAAGTTCTTCTTCTCTTGACTAAACGACATTGATCATTTTTTCAATTCTTTATTTCTTAAAATTATTTTAAAAATCAAGGTCATTTGTTAGTACCACAATTATTTTTGAGGTGAGGTTCTTCTTCTCTTGACTAAACGACATTGATTATTTTATATTTAGAATTCAATTTTCATTAATTCTATATTGTAAAATTCTAAAAAACAGAACGTTAAATTGTTACATAACTTTTGAGAAAAGTTATATAATTCCTTTCTATTATAATTTATCACTCTCGATTCTAACACTTGATTTCAATTTACTTTTTCTGAAAACAGTCATTACATCAATGCTTTTAGAGTCTTTCTGATTCAACTGTTTTTGTATTGTGAGTCTTGCCATCAAATAGCTAACTGTTGACTCAGCACCTTGATTCAAATTGATATAGTTGTCCTCTAATCCATCATAACAGCCTCCCGTACAAGGATTGTAGACAATTTGGCGTAAATGATTGTTCCCCAAAAACCAGCTGAAACCAATTTCCATTTTTTCTAAATATTTTTCTTCCTTGAAAGCATTGTAAAATTTACTTAGCGCTAGAATTGTATAAGCAACATCAATAGGCTGTTCGCCACCCACTTTTTCCAGATTTAATTCTTCGTCATTGGTGAGCCAACCTTTGTTTGATATGACTTTTATACTTTGATTTCTGTATATTTTTGACAATAAGAAATCAAAAGATTTTTCTGCAATTTCCCTGTAAATATTCTCGCCTGTTGTCAAATAAGTACACAACATAGCCTCTGGCAAAATGCTATTGCCATAAGTAAGATAACTCTCGAACCATTGCCAATTGTCTTTTGCTTCATGTTTGTACATTTGCACTAATTTGTTGGCTAGATGTTGCATCAAAATTATATTTTGAACAGAATTGTGTTTCAAATTACTATAATAGATCCCTTTTATAATGAAAGCCATTGCTCGTGTAGAATGAATTTTACGAACATTTTTCAATGCTAGTTCCATAGCTGACACAGCATTTTCAAACAATTCCGTTGGCAAAATTGTGCCCAAAGAAATAAGATGTCCCAAAGACCAAATCGCTCTTCCATTAGCATCATCAAGGTTTTCACTATTCTGTTCGGTGAATTTTCCCTCTTGGTCAACATAATTCAAGAAAGTGCCGTCAGGTTGAAAACAGAATTTTATAAAGTTGAAATACTTGTTGATATATTCTAAATCTGCTTGCTCATTTGTCAATTCAAAATGTTGGCACATTGCTACCAAAGCACGCGCATTGTCATCTAAAGTATAGCCTGAATCTAAATCAGGTTGATTGATTTTGGAAAACTGAAGCATTCCAAATGAAGTGGTCATATTTTTGAAATGATTGAGGTTAATGTCCGGAATTCTATACTGTAAAGCGATTTTTTTATTTCCGATTTTTTCAAATAATCCAGCGTGTGCAATTGCAGAGTTTTCCCAGGCAGTTGGAGCTAATTTATGAATGCCGTTTGCAGCAATGTTTTTGCGTAATGGTTCGTCGTTCAACAAACGAATGACTTGTTGGGCTAGTTGCTCTGGGTTTTCAAAATCGATAATAATACCCGACCCGTTTTGCAATACTTCGATAGCATGTGGAATTGGCGTGGAAATAATGGGGCAACCACAACTTATGGCGTAGGCAAAAGTACCGCTCACAGCTTGGTTCCTGTCTTTGGACGTAAAAAGATAGATATCGGTAAGTTGAAGATACTCTAACAACTCATTCAACGGCAAATATTGATTGATGAATTTTACGTTATTTTGTAATCCCAAATCCATAATTTTGGCTTCTAACGAATTTCTATATTTTTCACCTTCATTTTTAAAAACAGTTGGATGCGTTTTACCGATGACCAGAAATAACACTTCCGGTTGTTCTTTTACAATTATTTTCAGGGCACTTATAGAAGTTTCAATACATTTTCCAGAGCTTAACAATCCAAAGGTTGATATAATTTTTCGCTCCGATAATTTGTATTTTTCCTTGAGGACTTTCTTGTTTGAATGTTCCACTAAATGTGTGCCGTGGGGAATAACAGTGATTTTTTCAGTCAAAACTCCATAATCATTTTCTAATATTTTTGCAGATGAATTAGTCATCACGATAAAAGAATCAACAATAGTATTGATTTCTTGAACTTGCTTTTTTAGCTGTTCACTTGGATGCGGCAAAACCGTGTGAAAAGCTACAATTATCGGTTTATGAATCGATTTTAAAAAGGATATAAAATCGGCTTCATTGGATCTGAACAAGCCAAATTCATGCTGAATCAAGACAATCTCAATAGCTGTATTTTCATCAATATGCTCGGCTAATTCGACATACATTTTTGGATTATCAGTTTGCAGGACGGCATATAGTTTTTCTGAATAAATGTTCTTTTCATTTTCTAATTCTAATGCGACAATTTTTATGGCAAACGATTTGGTAAATTTGTTGTTTACAGCTAGTATTAAATCCTGGGAATAGGTTGCAATACCACATTCACGAGGTGGGAAAGTGGTAATAAATAAAATTTCAGGCAACTCGATTTCGTTATGAATTAAATCTAATGTGTTATCCAAGCTATTTTTAAGCTGACTTTTTATTGAAACCAAGTTATTGGTATTGATTGTGATTTTATTTCTCATCTTGTTTTTTATTATGTATTAATTCTTTTAACAATTCGGACAAACTCATTGATGAACAACCAATTCTTTCGTCGGCGGCACCATAATAAACATATAAAGTATCATCAAAAACTACTGCGCCTGTAGGATAGCACACATTGTTTACTTCTCCTTTCAATTCCCAGACTTCCTCGGGTTGGAATAATGGATAAGGTAATCTGGCAATTTCTATTTGGGGATTTTCTAATTCAAGTAATGCTGCACAAGCAGAATAAACATAGCCATTGATGGAAACATGAACACCGTGATAAATAATAAGCCAACCCAATTCCGTTTCTATTGGCGGACAACCTCCACCGATATAACTTATTTCATGGTCATGTTTTGGCGAAAACAGGATTTGATCTTTAAAATCAATTAAATAATTTCGCCAAAACTCTTCGGACAAATCCTCTAATGATTCAATTCCGGTTACTATTTGTATTTCAGGTTTAATACGATGAAGAAAACAGAATTTACCATTAATTTTTCTTGGAAAAAAAATAAGACTTTTGTCCCATAACAATATTTTTAATCCCTCTTTTTCAACAATATGATTGTGCTGGTTATAACGATAGTATTTTTCGTCGGTTACATCATTTGTATCTACTAAATCATCAAATTCCTCATACGTGATTTGGGGAACAATAATTCCTTTTTTGTCAAAATGAATTAAATCTTCGGATGTGGCTAGCGCTCCTGAGGCATTTACACCATCATAAGCAGTGTAGCTAAGGTAATATAAATTTTCAATTTTTACAATTCTTGGATCCTCAATTCCATGACTTTCATAGTCAAATTCAGGAATAAGCAAAGGCGATTTCATTCGTTCCTCCACTTCCAATGGCCCCATTAATTTACAGTATCCTATACTAGAAAAATTCCCTTCCCTTACTGCCCTGTAAAATAGATGAACAAAATCTCCTTCTCTAATAGCAGCGGGGTTTAAAACGCCTTCATTTTCAAAAATATGCGTTGTTTTTTCGAGTATTATTCCGTCTTTTTTTACTTGTATCATATCCGTAAAATTCAATAATCCCCTTATTAGTAATGGATTATAAAGGTCGATTTTAAATAAACTAAGAAGTTATATAACTTTTGAAATATTTTATATCATTCACACTTTTTACCAAAAACAACTAAGTCAAAAATTATTCAAAAAAAAAGGGGCTATCTCAAAAAGACAGCCCCCAAACAAAAACCAAAAAAAATTATTCTCCAAAGATTTCATTTGACAGTTGCTGGTCTAAATTATAAATATCATTTCTGAAATTCAATTGTCCCTTATTGTCAACCCAGGAAGTGAAATAAACAATGTATACAGGAACTGTCGGTTTAATTGGAATACCGTATTCTTTATCGGTTTTTAAAATTTCATCCACTCTTTCTTGATTCCATTTTATATCTTTCCGAAGGAGATACATCAGCAATTTATTAGGGTTTTCAACCCGAATGCAGCCGTGACTGAATGCCCGTTTCGAGGCACTGAAAAGTCCTTTTGAAGGCGTGTCATGTAAATAAATATTGTAATTATTTGGAAATAAAAACTTCATTTTGCCTAAAGCATTTTCCCCACCCGGTTTTTGTCGAATGATAAAAGGAACATCTCCTTCGTATTTGTACCAATCTATAGTTGACGGATTTACGACTTTATCTCCCGAAAGCACTTCCATATTATTGTCTGCCAAATAATTTGGATTCTTTTTGATATCGGGAATTATTTCATTTTTTATGATGCTGTTTGGAATATTCCAATACGGATTAAGCATAATTCGTGAAATGTTACCTTTGAAAATAGTGGTTTGTTTCACGTCTTTTCCTACCACGACATTGGTTGTCCAGACTAATTTATTGTCTTCAATAACATGCAGTTTATATTCCGGAATATTAACGAGCAAATATTCTTTTTCCATTTCTACTGGAACCCAACGCAAACGCTCTAAATTGATCATTATTTGCTTGATTCTAAAATTAACCGATTTGTTTAATTCGGTAATCGTTGGGATGTTTAACTTTCCGTTTTCTACCAAACCCATTCGATGTTGAAAACTGCTAACCGCCTTGGCCAATTGACTCGTAAAAACAATATTTTTGTCATTGACCGGCAAATCTCCCGTCAAAAACAAATATTGTTTTACCGACAATAAACATGAATCACTTTCGGTGATTGACAAAAGTTTTTTTGTGGTAACGACTGTAGGGAAACCTCCTTTTTTGGCAATTGCTCTGTATTCGCTAAGTTTTGCTTTCAATTTTACGTAATACTGATTGACCGGTTCTTGAATTTTTTCACCTTTATCCAGAACTACCAATGAGTCGAGCATGGCTTGATAGTTTTTCTTTTTTCGAGGAATATACCATTCCAGTTCATGAGGGTTTTTTGAGATTCCTCCATAAACTTTTTTTGAATACTTGAAAAAAGTGGTGGTAAGCAGCAATTCTAATTCCCTGACCCGACTTTCTTTAATAACAGAAGATTTTTCATCACTTGAAATTAAAGTAATCAAGGAATCGAGTGGAATCTTTTTGAAACTTTCGTCATTAAAATCAGCGCCATAATTTTGCACTTTGTTATGGAAAATTGGGACAGCCGCCGTCATCCCTTTTTTATTGAACCAGGCATATTGATATTCCCGGTTTTTATAAAATCGATATACTTCATTTTTAATGGTATCACTTTCTGGAAAAGTCCTAAAAAAATCATCCATCGCTGTTTCGTCCAGCATCAAATCTGAATAATTTTGAGCCGTATAAATACCAGAATCGGAATCTTTATTACTTTTTTTATTGCATCCCAATGTTAACAGCGTTGCAACAGAAAGTACAAGAATTATTATGCCTTTGAGTCCCGCCTTAAAAATGGTTGTAATATTGGAGATGGAATACATATTTATTTTTTTAATTGTTAAACTTGCAAATTCAAGAGTTTAATAAACTACTTGGCTTTGATTTTCTTCATAAAACCAAGCTCTTTTTTTTCGGCATCAACTCCTCCAATCAAAAAACCATAGGGCTTTAAGGATTCTATGTGGTCACAAATAATTTTAAGTATACCAATCATTGGTATGGCAAGAATCAATCCCGATATTCCCCAAATCAATTCACCAAGAACAAGCGCAAAAATGGTAAATAGCGGATTTACTTTTACCTGTGGTCCTAAAATTAGAGGTTCCAATACCCAGCCCTGAAACATTTGAATTATTACATATACAAGAACAATACCTCCTAACATAGTAAAATCAGCTCCGTGCAAGGCTGAAACCAGAAACGTAAGAGTAGTTCCTATAATATTACCAACGTAGGGAACTATCTCAAGCAACCCACAAAGTATGGCAAAAAACAACGCATTTTCGACTCCAAGCAAACCGAAACCAATTCCATACAGTAACCATAAAATTACAATCATTTTAGAAATTCCCAACAAATATTGTTGAGAAATATTGGCGGCACTACTTATAAGATCTTCCATATTGGCCTGTTGTGAAGACTCCGTGTATTTTACAAAAAAAACCTTGATATGAACCCGATAATATAAAAGGAAAAGAAAATAGACCAACACTAAAATTAGATTCGTAAAAAAATACGCTAGTGATTCCACTAACATTTGCATAATAGTGCCATACGAAGGCTGCTCGCTTTTAAGTATCTGAAATTGCTCTTTAAATGATAAATCTAAATGATCGTATATATACAACTGAACACTACTTACCGTTTCAATTGCCATTTTTTTCATCATCTCAAAATCATTGACCAAATCATAAATTTTCCAACTGAGCAAGGCAACAATACTGGCCATACCCAATACTAATGTCAAAAAACAAATAAAAACAGCCAAGCCCTTGGGCGTTTTCTTTCTTTCCATCCAATTGCAAAAAGGCAAGAATAGAGTAGCCAATATTCCTCCAATAAATAACGGCATCAAAAAAGATTTTGCATAATACAATCCTGCAAAAACAAGAAAGAGTAGTAGCAATTTTTTTATTAATGACGTTATTGTGGATGTCATAGCTTTTGGATTTTTGTATAAAACAAAGTCTTACTCTATGATTCGTCTTTTGTGGTACGAACAAGGCTAATTCCGGAAACGAAAAACACGATGCCGAGTATGCCGTAAATAATAAGTTCTTTTACATCTTTAGTACCACCTGAAGTATCAGAAAAAACTACGGCAGTATAAATTAGTCCAGCTATCCCTAGACCCGTGAGCAATGCTCCAAAAATTCTTTTTAGATTCATAATATTTAATTTTAATTGTTTAGAAAACGAACTTAATATGGATACGCTTTAATTAATAAAAAAAGCAGCACTCTCCATATATTTTATATTTTGATTAATAGAGTTTGTCAGCGCCAGATTAATCATTCTTTTACTGCTTTGGACCTCTCTTTTTGTCTTGCTGTTGTTGCTGATTATTATTGTTTTGTTGTTGTTGTTGTTGTTGTTGTTGTTGTTGTCTAGCTTGCTCATTATTGCTATTCTGTTGCTCTTGCTGCTGTCTAGCTTGCTGATTATTATTTTGTTGTTGCTCTTGCTGTTTTTTAGCTTGTTCATTATTACGTTGCTGTTGAGCTTGCTGCTGTTGAGCTTGCTCATTATTACGCTGCTGTTGATTTTGCTGATTATTGCGTTGTTGCTCTTGCTGCTGTTTAGCTTGCTGATTATTACGTTGCTGCTGTTCTTGCTGCTGTCTTGCTTTCTGATTATTACTATTTTGTTGCTCTTGCTGATTGTTGCGTTGCTGATCTTGCTGATGTCTAGCTTGTTGATTATTGTTTTGCTGTTGATCCTGCTGTTGTCTAGCCTGCTGATTTCCTTTCTGAGACTGAGTATTTGAATTTCTTTGAGACACTTGTCTTACATCTTCTCTTTTAGACACTATAGTTGGCGCAGTTTTTTGTCCATTTGAATTATTTTTAGTCACTCGCGGTCTATATATTTGAAGCTCTCCCTTGCCTAGATTTTGCCCTGGACTCCTTCTTTCTCTCAATACAACTGGAGCAATTGATCTACCGGTTCGCTTTTGCACTTCCGTTCTATTAGGTCCTGAATTATATCTCACACGACTTGAATTATCAACCTGTATATTATTTATTACTGTTGAATTCCTAATGATTGTTGTGTTGACAGAAGAATTGACATAATAATTATTAATGTTCGTCCTTCCAAAATCCCTGTCCCTCACAAATGTCCATTGATTGTTTGGCAACCTATAACCACTGCTATAAGCGAAAGTAATACTGATACCTGGCCCTATAGGTGCCCATCCATAATAACCTTCGGATCTTCTCCAACTAACCCATCCTGGTCCCCATTCGCTTCCTGGTATCCATAACCATCCATAATAATTGTCATACATCCAGCGACCATAGTGAAAAGGTGCCCATCCCCATGAATAATCCGAAATCCAAGTCCATCCTGCATTAGTGAATGCCCAATATCCATCTGTACTATAAGGAGTAAAGCCATAATCTACATCAGGCACCCAAACATAGCCATAGTTTGGATTGTACACCCAGTCCCCGTAAGGACTTAAATTATCATAGAAGACTTGAAAATTAATAGAAACTTGTGCTGATACCTTTTGTGGAGTTATCCACAACATTACATTAAGAAAAAAGATTAGAAAAAAAGTTTTACTTATAATTTTCATGATATTCTAGTTAAATTTTCAATCTAAAAACACGATAAAAGCTAGCTTAGCTTTGGCATTATTAGAAGTTATAGGCATTAAAATTTGGAACAAAAAAAGTTGTTTGAAATGTTTTAAATAAGGATTCAAAAAAAGAAAAATAGTAAACCACAAATAGTACAATAGTGTTCAACAGGGATATATTATACTGATTTCAAAAACAATACAATTATTGTCAAGACACCCAAATTGCACTATTTATGGTTGATGTCTTTTTAACCAAGTTCTTCTGAAACATACCCTAAACATGAATTAAAGAATGATAGGATTCCCACCAAACTGATAAAAAAAACGAACTTTTTCATATTATTTTTTTTAATTATTTTGTTGTTTTGAGTTTTCAGGCCTAATGGCAATCATACCTAAAGATTTATTTTCATATTTAAAATTGACAATACAAAGTTGGGTTAGTTCCTCATAAAATGTGTTATACAATTCTATGCAAAAGTTACATCATTCACACCCACCCCTATATACTATTGCTTTACAAACAGCAAAAAGAGGCAGTCTCTCGAAAGCCTCTTTGGATATCAAAAAAATAATTTGAATTATTGTGGAAGCGTAACCGTGCTCATTTGAAGAGTTACGGCAGTTTGAGCCAACATTCTTCCGTTTATCGTGGCTCCTGTTTGCAAATTAATTCCTGTTTTACCCAGAATGTTTCCTTCAAAATGACTCGTGGTTCCGAAAGTAACGGCATCAGAAACAACCCAAAAAATATTTTTGGCCTGAACTCCTCCAGCCAAAGTAACCCTAACGGCAGAACTCATTTTAAGAGTACCTGCAACTTGGAAAATAAAAACGTCGGTTGGGCTACCAGAAATGGTAATATCTGTTGGGATGTTAAGGGCGCTTGTCCATTTATACAAACCCGGAGTAAGTGTTTTTCCACCTATAGTTCCAGCACCTAAATTCAAAAAATCAGGATTGGATCGTCCAGCCGCATCTGTATATGCAGTTTGCATATCACCTATGGCAGCCGTCAACATAGCTGCGCTAGTAGTCTTACATGCAGGACCTGCAGCATCAACAGAAAACACACTTCCTGTTACTTCACCACAACTTACTACCATAGCTGCACCGGTGATTGGGCTTGTACCAATATTCCCGGTAATAGTAGATTTATAAACACTGGTAATTCCTGTTTTTGACAGAATTACAAAATCACCAGCAACTCCAAGATTAACTGCTCTTACTGGATTGGATAATTCAGAATTAATGCTTGATTCTGCAGAAATTTCTGAAGTTAAGGGAGCAGTTAACAAAGTTTCTTGAGTTGCCGCAGAAGCCGTAGGATAGCTTTCTTGATTATCGCAACTTGACAGCAAAACAACCGCTAGCATTGCTGCGGCTGAAAACACATTTTTTAATTTCATTATAAAAAGATTGGGGGCGTGACTTATTTATCACGGTATAAAGGTGAGTGGTTGTACAGCAATATTTCTTATATAATTTATTATTTAAATTACATTATTCACACATTATACATAAAAAATCAGAAGTAATTATAAAAAAAATGACGCAATTTTTTTTACAAATTGCATCATACGAACTGTTTTAAAAAACAAAAAAACTTACATCCTATCCATATACCAACCTAACTCTTTTTCCATTTTTTTATATTTAAAAATGGTTGGGATAATTTTTTGCAAACGCATAAAAGCCGTTTCGCTTTTCACTACATAATCAAAAGCTTTATGGTGCATACATTTTACGGCAACATCAATTTTGTCTTGTGAGGACAGCATTACTACCGGAATGTCAGGGTTGAAAGCTTTAATTTTATCCAACGTATCTATTCCGTTCATCGCTGTTTTATCGATACCGTCTAATTGATAGTCCAAAATAATAGCATCTGGTTTGTTTGACAAATGTGCTATGCAAAGTTCTCCTGTTGCATAGGTTTCAATTTCAAAATCGGCATGATCCATAAATTCAATTTCCAATGATTTTAGAAACAAAGCGTCATCATCTACCAAGAACAGTTTAATTTTATTTTCGTTTTTCACAATGTAGCGTTTTTAATTAGGTTAAATTCTATTTCTAATTCTTCGCAAGCTAGACTACAACTGGTTTCCAACTTGACAACCATTTCGGCTGTATCGTCGGTGAATTGATTTGTTTTTGCAGCTTCCTGTATTTCTTTTGCCATATTTTCCAACTCTGGGTTCATCCCCATTATGGAAAAAGACGGAATGATTTTATGCACAGATGCACCTAATAATTCCCAATCTTTATCGATAACACTTTGCTTCATAGCCTCAATTAATGGTGGTGTTTGTTGCATATAAATTGAAATCATTTCCATCATCAACTTTGGATTGGATTTTGTCCGAATCCCTAGATAATCCAAATTAGTATATTTTATTTTTTTCATTTTAGTTGGATTTTTAGTCCTTTTTGGAATTCCTTGGTTTTTTACGCTACCAACAATTTTGCTGTACAATAAACGCTCATCAACAGGTTTTGCAATATAATCGTTCATCCCCACGGCTTTACATTTTGCCAAATCAACTGTGGTTACATCGGCCGTTAGAGCAATAATTGGGATATCCAGATTCATTGTATTCCTGATGTATTCCGTAGCTTCAAATCCATTCATTACAGGCATCTGCAAATCCATTAAAACGACATCGTAATCCTCCTTTTCTAGTTTTTCGATGGCAATCTTTCCGTTTTCGGCAATGTCCCGTTCAAATCCAAAATCATCCAAAAGAGTCTTCATCAGTAATTGATTTAGAGGCATATCTTCAACAACCAATACTTTTATATTTCTGATTTCGGTCTCCAGTTCTACCATTTCGGTTTCCAGTTCAGCATTCACATTAGTTTTCAGAAAACGCAATACAAAACTAAAAATAGATCCTTCATCGATTTGACTTTTCACACTAACAGTTCCGCCTTGTGGCTCGACCAATTGTTTAACGATGGCCAATCCAAGTCCAGTTCCTCCATACAATCTGGAAGTTCCGGTGGTTGCTTGCTGAAAATCGTCAAAAATTGTGTCAATTTTACTCTCTGTTATTCCAATTCCGGTGTCTGCAATGGCAAATTCAACCGTGGCACTTTCTTCATCTTCATCAAGCAAATGAACGCTTACTGTAATTTTTCCTTTTGAGGTAAATTTAATGGCGTTGCTGACCAAGTTCAAAATAATTTGGTGCAAACGAACAGGATCTCCAAGTAATACCTTTGGAATATTGGTATCATATTCTGTAACCAATTCCAAATTTTTCTCCTGAATTTTGGTTTCAAAAACGTGTAGCATATCCGAAATAGAGGCGGCTAATTTAAACGGAACCTGCTCAAATGTCATTTTCCCTGCATCAACTTTTGCTAAGTCTAGAATGTCATTTATTAGTACAATCAAGGCATCACCACTCATTTTTATGGCTGATAAATATTCCTTTTGTTTGGAGTTCAAATCTGTTTTCAATACCACTTTGGTAAATCCGATGATGGCATTCATTGGTGTACGAATTTCATGACTCATATTCGACAAAAATTGCTGCTTTGCTTTTACGGCATTTTCGGCAATGAGTGTGGCATCTTCCGCATTTCTTTTTTCTTCTTCGGCAATTTCGGTGGCTAGTTCTGCAAATATTCTGGCTTCAATCAATTCTGTTGCGATTCGCTTTTGGTCGGTAACGTCTCTAGCCACAATAACGACTCCCAATACATTTCCTTTATCATCTTTATACACCGATCCGTTGAACAACACATCGGTGAGTTCGCCATTTGCATTTCGTAGCGTAAGCGGTGCATCGGCAACCGATCCTTTTTTAAAGACTTCTTGATAGACTTCACTAGCCATTTGCTGATCCGTGAAATAATCGAAAAAGTCGGAACCTATAAGTTCCTCTCGCTTCATTCCGGTAATATTTACCGTTGCTTCATTCATATCGGTTATCTTGCCTTCGATGTTTATGGTAACCAATGGATCACGGCTGGCTTCAATTAAACTCAAAGAATATTTAGACGATAATTTTGCGGAATACGTGAGTGCTTCCAGTTCCTTTCTTGCTATTTCTCTTTTTTCTTTCTCTTTGTTCTGAAAGTCAAGTTCTATGTCGGCAATAACCAATTCATTGGCTCTTTTTATTTTTTCCTTGTTTTGAAAAACAAGCTCTTTGTTGGCAATAACTAATTCAGCCGCACGGTTTTCTTTTTCAATATTTTGATAGGCCAATTCCATATTGGCAATGCCCAACTCGTTTGCCCGTTTTTCCTTTTCTTCGTTTTGATAAGCCAATTCCTTATTGGCAATACCCAATTCGTTTGCCCGTTTTTCCTTTTCTCCGTTTTGATAAGCCAATTCCTTATTAGCAATACCCAACTCGTTTGCCCGTTTTTCTTTTTCTTCGTTTTGAAAAGCCAGTTCCACATTGGCTATACCCAACTCGTTTGCACGTTTTTCCTTTTCTCCGTTTTGATAAGCCAATTCCTTATTGGCAATACCCAATTCATTTGCCCGTTTTTCCTTTTCTCCGTTTTGATAAGCCAGTTCCACATTGGCAATACCCAATTCGTTTGCCCGTTTTTCCTTTTCTACGTTTTGAAAAGCCAGTTCCACATTGGCAATACCCAATTCTTTGTTTGCAATTCGCAATTCCAATGCCCATTTTTGTTCAGCAATATCTCTGGCCACAACCACAACCCCCAAAACATTACCAATTCCATCTTTATAAACAGAACCGTTGAATAAAACATCTGTTAATTTTCCGTTTTTGTGACGAAGTGTAAGTGGAGAATCTGCAACAAAACCTTTAGCAAATACTTCCTTATAGACTTCTCTTGCCATTTGTGGTTCTGTAAAATAATCGAAGAAATCAGAACCTATGAGTGATTTACGCTCTATACCCGTAATATTTACCGTTGCTTGATTTGTATCCATAATCTTGCCTTTGACATTAATAGTGACTAATGGATCAAGACTTGCTTCAATGAGGCTCAAAGCATATTGGGAAGCTAATTTTTGATCAGCAGTATACGTTTCCAGTTCAATATTTTTTGTCTTTTGGTTTTTTACAATAATAATTACAAGAATAAAAATGACACCAAGAAAAACCAGCAATAACAAAAACAGAAATCCCGACAATTGGTTACTATTTTCATTTTCCGCTTTTGTAAGCTTTAGCAGCTTTAACTCTCCTTTATTGATGGAGGCAATGGAACTCCTGATTTTATCGGTAAGAACTTTTCCTTCTTCAATAATGAGTATTTTTTCAAAATCACTTAATTGATTATGTCTCTGTGCTTCTATATTTTTTTTTGTAAATGCCAATCTTTCTTCCGATACTTTTTTCAACGCAGCTACCTTCATCAAATGATCTGGAGTATCTTTTGTAAGCGAAATCAATGTGTCTATATCGTTGTTAATATTAATTTGTCCAGTATTAAATGGTTCCAAAAAACTTTCGTCCCTAGATAATAAAAAACCTCTAAATCCTGTCTCAACATTTACGGCATCCAATAAAACATCGTTACTCTTGCCGATGACTTTCTGGGCATGCATCATTCTTTCGCTAGAGGCGGTTGCTTTTTGACTGTTGGTGTATAACACAAATAAAACCGTGGTCAGTATAATTACTGAAAGAATATAGAAAAGTGTTGTTTTTTTTCCTAAAATGAATTTCATATTACTTTTGCAATCATTAATTTGAATTTTTTGCATTTCCAATTTCTTCAATTGGACTACGTCTTTTGTCTTTCATTTGTTTGAAATGGGAAGGCGAAAGACCTGTGACCTTCTTGAACTGGCTCGATAAATGCGCCACACTGCTATAGCCCATTTTCCAAGCTATTTCAGTGATATTATGTTCGCCGTAAATAATTAATTCTTTGATGCGTTCCGTTTTATGGGAAATTATGAAATGTTCGATCGTGGTTCCTTGCACTTCCGAAAACAAATTCGACAAATACGTGTAGTCGTGATTCATTTTTTCGCTTAAATAATCAGAAAAATTAACCTTGATTATTTCATCGGAATGATGTACCATTTCAATAATTACATTTTTTATTTTTTCAATCAGCATCGCTTTTTTGTCATCCATCAATTCGAGTCCCGAATCGAGCAAATTGGCTTTGAGCACCTCTCGTTGGGCCATCGAGATGGTTTCCATAATCTCGACTTCACCTAAATCAACAACAATAAAATGCAGGCCAAGGTTTCTCAGCTCCTCTTTTACCGCCATTTTGCAACGGTTGCTGACCATATATTTAATATATAATTTCAAATTATTTTAATTTTAAAAACAGTTTATGTAAAAGTCGAACGATTCGCTTTGAAAAGACTTATATAACTTTGAAAAAAACTTGTATAATTCACACATAGCCACTTTGGGTCGTGATCTTTAAATATGGGAATTTATTCCAATAATGGAAGTTGAAAATGAATGTTATACCATAACACCTAAATTCAAATGAGTTTTTTTTTGAAAGTTACAAAAAAAGCACGACAATTGAATTATATCATTAGTTATAAAAAATTCAAGCTAAAACAGATTGTCTTTTTAATAATCAATAATTCATTAGAAAAACACCGTTCCTTTACGTCTGTTCGAGTGTTTTATTAAAAAATGCGACAGCTTTTTTTAATAAAATGTATTGAGAACCCAAACATCAAAAGCTTCTCGATACAATTTTGAATAGTAAAGCTATCGCATTACTATTCAAAATCACTCGAAGGGACGAAAAAAATATAGTGGTTTAATATTCAAAAAATCGAACTATTTACTCAGGGAAGTATCTGACCAATCAGTGGTTTTTAAAGAAGAAACCTTGTTTTCAGCATTTAGGGTTACCCGAAGTTCTTTGTTGGCATTGGAATGCTCATACAAGGCTTTATAACGAAATAGGGTTTCGTTTGCTGGAGTTATTCTATATACTTCTATAAGTTTAAGATCAACAAAATCGCCATATCTCGCCCTAAATTTCAAACATACTTTTGAATGTTTTTCTAAAGTTGTATTTTCAATTACCGATGGTGTCGCCTCACTTTCTTTAAAAGGAATGAATTTGGAAGTATTACATATCATTAAAACTCTTTTGCCCAAATCATAGGCCCTTTTCTTTTGAATGGCATCAACTTCAGCAAGCGGCACTTTTATATATTCAATCACTACAGGTTTCACATACACCGGTTTTGATTTACAGCCAATCAACAAAAGCAAACATAAAACAAGTATTTTATTTTTCATGGTAGATGGTGTTAAAAAAAATAGTGACCGATAGAAACGATACATTTCTAACGGTCAAGATTTGTTTTAAGTATAAAATTCAAAATGATTTTACAAAACTTGAATATTATTCACCAAAGATTTAAGGTTTTACAATCAAAATGGTTGGCGTATTGTTAAGCCAAACACTTTGGGCATCGATTTGTTTTTTCCAACTATCCAAGCTGATAATGATTAAATCCTGTTGAACCAAAAATTCTTTTTCAATCACTCTTTCTTTTGTTATCATAATATGATTTGGTGCTACTTGCCCGATAGAGCGAATGTTTTCCTGAATAGCCGTATTGTTTTTTACTTCATCCAAAACATCCGAAATTACAATTTGAGAACCATTGTTATGAATAAGTTTTTGGGCATATTCAAGCAAAAAAGCATCTTCTTTACTATATATCGGAATGAAAACGTTTTCTATTTGTTCTAATCCTTTATCCACTACTATTCCAACCGACATTTTACTGTTGGCTATAATCTGGCGGGTATTTTCATCAAATGGCGAATTTTCAAACAAGCCTTCTTTGCCTGTTATTTTGTCGATAAATCGATCGGGATTGATTATTCTGGTGGTAAAACCCAACACTTTACCTAGCAAGGTTCCTTCAAATATAGATTGCCCCAAACCTACCAACAACAAATCATATTCCCCTTGATTGGCCGTTTCAATTAAATCGGAATTGATATCATTGGAAACTTTAAACAAAGAATAAATTTTTTGATTCAACGCTTCCGATTCGTTTACGATCGGTAAGAAAGTTTCTTTTTCATGATCCTTTACATCAAAAGAATGCAACTCAGAACTCATACTCAAATGCATCGCTGTTACAATGGTATTTTCGGTCTGCTTTTTGACTAAACTGTTGGCCACTTTGAGTAATGTTTTTCCTTTCTCGGCAGAATCGAATGATAGTAGCACCTTGTATTTGCTTTTATCTCCAATAGTTTCAGGTATAAAAGTGGTTTTAGTTTTAAAAATATAATTGATTAAATCCAATGCCGGTCCCGTCATAAAAGTGGTCACCAAAGCCATTATCACCATCATCGTGAAAATCTCGGCCGACAATACGCCCAAATCATAACCAATGTTGAGCACCACTAATTCCATTAATCCTCTAGTGTTCATCAAGGCACCAATAGAAAGGCTATCTTTCCAATTGTGGCCCACGAATTTTGCCGCCAAGGCACTCCCTAAAAACTTGCCCGCTACAGCCACAACTATAATCAGACCCGTTATTTCCCATAAATGAACATCGTCAATCAATCCGATTTGAGTTCGCAAACCCGTAAACACAAAGAACAACGGAAGCAAAAGGATGATAGAAACATCTTCCACTTTTTCGATAAACAAGGTTCTGAATTTTGTGTTTTCCGGCATTATTGCCCCTGCCATAAAAGCCCCAAACAAAGCGTGAATACCGATTAATTCAGAAGCGTAAGATGAAAGCAACAAAGTCAAAAAGAAAATGGCAACAATGGGTTTGTTCAGACTTTCTTTGGTACGATTGATATCCGCCACACGTTTGAGGAATGGTCGCACCACTTTTAGCATTAGCAAAATATACACTAGAGCCAATCCAATAACATACAAGGAACTGGTAAAGGAACCTGCTTTTACAATGGCAATTACAGCAGCCAAAATACACCAAGCCGTTATATCATCGGCGGCGGCACAAGTAATCACTATGGTTCCCAGTTTTGTTTTATGAATGTTTCTTTCCTGGATAATTCTGGCCAATACCGGAAATGCAGTAATACTCATAGAAATTCCCAGAAACAATCCAAAGGAAGTAAATTCAATTCCCGGTGGAGCAAACGATTTATAGATATAAAATGCCAAACCCATTCCCAATGCAAACGGAATAATAATACTTGCGTGACTTATAACCACGGCATCGTGGGCTTTATTTCTCAACGCTTTTAAATCCAATTCCATCCCAATGACGAACATAAAGAGAATTAGACCTATTTGACTCAGGAATTGCAAATTGCCCAAGGACTCTTTCGGAAAAAGAATTCCTGAAAATTCAGGATAAAACATCCCCAACAAGGATGGCCCTAAAACAATTCCCGCGATGATTTCACCCACAACCGAAGGCTGCCCAATTTTCTTGCAAACCCATCCAAAAAAACGAGCCACCAGAATAATAGTTATGATTTGTACCAAAAGTATAGACAACGGACTTTGCAAATTATGGGTCATCGAAACCAGAAAATCTTCCCAATGACCACTTCCTTTAGCATTGGAAACAATATTTTGCCCTTGTTCCAAGGTTTTCCCACTTATAATTATGGCATAGATCAAAGCTGAAAACCCGCCTATAATTAATATATAAAAAAGTGAACTTTTAAAATTTTTCATACTTCTTGAATTTCTTTTTTTGCAATAATTTAATGCAAATATGAAAAGTGTTTGGATAGGAAAAAAGTAAAAATCCAATCCTTTTTTGGGTAGTGTAACAAGATGGAAAAACTTTGTAACAAGTTAATTTGTTTGCTATAATTCTATTCGTGTTTTTTAAACACATAGAAACATAGCTATCGTTTATTTAATTAGTCGTTTCACTTTATTAGAGAAACCATAGCTATGTGACCCCAAGAAATGGGCTATATAACTCTTTTTTCTATGTTTCTATGCGTTTAATTTTTTTGGATTAAAAATTTCACCTAAAGGATTAAATTAAATCGCAACCAACTTCACAAAGGCAGAACGGTAGGTTTCGCTCAACAGTACGCTAATAAAATTCCCGTTTTTATCCTGTTGTTTAAGGGTAATTTCGTTATGAGTATAATGTTTGACTTGGGGAATGGCGATGATTTCTTTTTTGTTTACCCTGCAAAATTTGGTTTCTGGGATTTGATGCAGCAAGGTTTCGAAATTAACATTCTTCAAAACCAACACGCTTCCATCAATCAAAAGAGCTTCTTTGTCTCGGCTGTCGTGTTCTGCGGATTTAATTTGCACCAATTGATTGACGTAAACAATTCCTTTTCCTTTATCGGTATTCAATGTGATAAATGCAGCGTTTTGAATGGTGTTTTTATGTTTTTCAAGAGCTTTAAGAACCGCTTTGTACAATCGCTCTTTAGTGATGGGCTTGGTGATATAATCTACTGCTTCAATATTAAAAGCTTCCGATGCGTATTCTTTGTAAGCCGTAGTAAAAATAACCAGTTTATTTTGCAATCGACTGGCCAATGTCAAGCCATCCATTCCAGGCATTTCGATATCGGTGATGCACAAATCAAAATCTATCGAAGTAGTTTTTTCGAATAACTTTTCGGGCGAGTTAAACACTTTGACTATTTCCAGCTCCGGCATTTGTTCGCAAAGCATTTTCAAATAAGTCAAGCCATGTAGTTCATCATCCAGCAGTATGCATCTGAGTTTTGTAGTCAAGGAGATTGATTTTTAAATGAGCGGTATAAACATTGTTTTCAACTATTCTTTCGAGTTGAAATTGGTTCTTGTAAATAATTTTGAGCCGTTGTTCCAAGGTGGCTGTTCCTAAACCGCTTCGTCCTTTTTTCATCGCTTTTTTATCCGAAACTTTGTTGGAAACCGTCAGCATGAAACAATTGTTCTTCACTTCAAAAAGAACGGTTATAAAAGCATCCGGACTTTGCAAATCGGCGTGTTTAAAAGCATTTTCAATTAAATCAATCGACAACATCGGAGCCAACAAGGCTTCTTCGTACAGTTTTTCGTTCTCGTCGATTTTAGTTTTTACGTTGAGCTCAAACAGCGGACTGATTTTAATCTTGTGAATTTCGATTAAGTTCAATGCAAATGCGATTTCTTCTTTGGGCGAAACCCATTTTTGTTGGCTGTCATACAAAATATAGTCCAAAACATTGGCCAGTTTATCCAACGCAAAATACGTTTGATAGGCGTGCGATTGCACCGAGTTCAGAATATTTTTGAAAAGATGAGGATTCAGTCTTGACTCCAAAGTGTCCAGTTTTAAACCATCCACTTTCATTTCAAGAGAAGTATATTTTTCATATAGTTCTTTTTTGGTTCTTTCGGATTGCCATAAACGCCATGACACAAATCCCAAGACCAATAACAAGACAACCAAAACCAGGGTTAACGCTTCAATCATAATCACGGGAACTAAATTAGCTGTTGTTGAATTGCAAATTTAGGAGGAACAATACTAAAAGTCATTAATTTTAAGCATAAAAAAACTAAATTGCTTTAGAGGTTTATGACTTCGTAACCCTAAGAGAATATTTCCATGTTAATGGCAAGATAATGTTATATGCATGTTTAAAAACTTTGATCTTTAAATATACCGCAACTTTTCTTCTTCAATGTCTAAATAATGCATCTGACGTCGTATTAATGTCTCGTCTAAAGTTTGGTCTTCCTTGTTTTTATTGATGAGCCAAAGCCGTTGCTGTTGTAATAAATCCAGATAAACAACTTTCAAATCATCTCCAATTAATTCATCATCGATTCCGTTACTGAGCTGTTCCCATTTCAGAATAAGTTGCTGTAATGAAGCATTGCTTTCCACTTGATCACTATAATTTGTCTTTAAGTAATGTGTCGCAAATTCGGCTAATTCCTTGCGTATGTTATTATAGACCTCATCACGTGACAAGGCATCGTCATCATCATTATTGGTCAGGATTTTTTTAATAAAATAAGGCAATGTTAATCCCTGGATTAATAAAGTCAAAAGAATAACAATGAAAGTGATAAACAGGATGAGATTACGCTGCGGGAATCCGTTGCCATTATTGAGATAAACAGGTATGGACAATGCAGCAGCTAGTGAAACCACACCGCGCATTCCTGTCCACCCAAGTATAAAAGGCACTCTATATCCCGGATTTTTGCTGTCAGCCACAGTGATAAAATTACGGGCAATGAGCGTGACAATCACGGCACCATAAGAAGACAGCATTCTGCTGACAATCAAAACCAACGTAATCAGCACGCCGTATCCAACTGCTGCTGCAATACCAATATTCACTTCTTCAAGTCCTTTGGTAATTTGAGGCAGATCTAATCCAATCAGCATAAAAACAAATCCGTTAAGAATAAAACAAAAGCTTTCCCAAACGTTTACTCCTCGAATACGGGATCTACTGCTCAGAAAACGATGCCTGTTATTGGACAAAAGCAAGCCGGCACTCACAACCGCCAATACACCGGAACAGTGAACCTCTTCTGCAGTCAGATAGATAATATAAGGAGTCAGCAATGTCAGCACGCTATCTGCATTCACATCAGTCGGAAGGTATTTATGGGCTTTCATAAAAACCCATCCTATCAGTAAACCAATTGACACACCGCCAATAATCATCCAGCTAAAACTCAAAGCCGCTTTATGAAATATAAACTGCTCGGTTGCAACGGCAATCATCGCAAATCTAAAAATAATCAAGGAGGAAGCATCATTCAATAGGCTTTCGCCTTCCAAAATTGACGAAACAGTTTTAGGCACTTTAACGAATTTCAAAATGGCGCCGGCGCTTACGGCATCCGGCGGTGATACAATACCGCCCAACACAAATCCCAATGCCAATGAAAATCCCGGAATAAAATAATTGGCAACTAATGCCACTGAAAGTGCAGAGACAAAAACGACCACAAAAGCAAAGCTTGTTATAACGCGTCTCCAGCGCCACATTTCTTTCCACGAAACCTTCCATGACGCTTCATAGAGTAACGGAGGCAGAAAAATAAAGAAGATTAAATCAGGCTCTATGTTTATTACAGGTATTCCTGGAATAAAACTGATGGCCAAACCTGCCAGAACCAATAGTATGGGGTAAGCCACTTTTATTTTATTGGCCAGCATAATCATCAATAAGATAACGAGTAATATACCAAGATAAAAAGGGAAATTTTCAAGCATTAGTTTTATTTTTAAGAACAGTTTCTAATTTAGGCTTCTACTCGATTGGAATGAACATTCGATTAAAGTGCTGTAGATATTTCAATATTCCATTAAAAACTGGAAATATTGAACATCTAAAATTCTCGCTTAGTCAATAAAAAAACACATTATTTTAAATATAAAAAAAACCTCTAAATTGCTTTAGAGGTTTTGTCTTGGTAGCGGGAACAGGACTCGAACCTGTGACCTTCGGGTTATGAGCCCGACGAGCTGCCTACTGCTCTATCCCGCGTTGTTTCGGGTGCAAATATACGACCAATTTTAATAAATACAAGCTATTTTAATAAAAATATTTGAGTTTTCTGTATTTGACTGGCTGGACAGCGTTTACAAAACAAAAACAATACCAGTCCTTAATAAAAGATTCCTTTGGAATAGTTAATTGGCATTACCTTCACTCCTGATTTCTTGGCAATGGTATAAATTCCCGTCCTCTTCCTGATTTTTAAAAACAATTTGACTGGCTGAATTACAAAAAATCAATAAAAAAACCTGCGAAGCAAGCTAGGCAGGTTTCTATAATTTATAAAAATCAAAGATTATTCTTCAGAAACAATGGCTGTATTTTTATCACGTGATACTTTTAAAACTTCGGCTACACCTCTTTCATTTATCATTGTCATATTTAGTATGTCCTTTTTCGACAAATCTTTAGAAACTAAACCACTAAATTGATTGAAAGAAATATTCAATTCTTTCAGGTTACTCAATTTTTCTATATCAAAAGGAACTTGACCAATCATTTTGTTGTCAAACAAACTTAGTTGTTGAATGTTGGTCAAATTTGAAATAGAACTACTCAAGGTACCCGTAATTTTATTACTGTTTAAAAGCAATATTTTCAAGTTTTTTAACTCATAAACCGATGCTGGGATTTGACCTTCAATAGCATTATTGTACAGAGACAAAGTCTCTAAATTACTCAATTTGCCAATTTCAGAAGGAATGTTTCCAGAGAAATTATTCATAAACAACTCCATATTTTTCATTGAAGTAGCATCACATATTGATACAGGAATTACTCCCGACATTTTGTTGAACGACAAATTAAGTGATTCCAATGATTTCATTTCACCAACTGTAGAAGGAATCATCCCTGAAATAGCATTTTTATACAAATTCAAATTTTTCAAATACACTAAATTTGAAATCTCTGAAGGCAATACTCCAACTAAATTATTATTCGGCAATTGAACCGAAACCACCTTATCCTCTTGCAATCCTACACCGTACCAAGAAGAAACGGGAGCATTCAAATCCCATTTTGAAGTCCAGTTGGCACCATTTGTAGCATTGTATAATTTTATGAGTGCGCTTTTTTCAGAAACTGAAACATCCGCTTTCATTACAAATGAAAACACAATTAAAAATAGCAATGTATATATCTTTCTCATAATGCTCATATTAATAAGTTAATTCTACAACTAAAGTATATAAATTACTGATTACCGTCAAAAATAATCGACGAAATACACAAATAAAAGTACATTCGTGATTTTATTCGTACGAAATACAAAATTATTTATTACAAATAACCCAAGTTAAGAACTACTAATTTTTTCCCAACATAACAAAAATTTCTTATATTTGATACAATAATCTTAAAAACAACAATTATGGAATTTAACTTTTTAGCAATTTTAGTTGCTGCATTATCCTCATTTGTGGTAGGATTTATTTGGTACAATCCAAAAATTTTCGGAACTATTTGGATGAAAGAAGCAGGTTTGTCCCAAGAACAAGCTGAAAAAGGAAATATGTTGAAAATTTTCGGACTTACCTTTATATATGCCTTTATGTTGGCATTTATGATGCCGAACTTGGTTATCCATCAAACTGGAGCATTGAGTATGATAGGTGGACCAATGATGATTGAAAACGCAAAACCATCGTATTCCGTTTTTATGGCAGATTATGGAGATGCTTTCCGAAGTTTTAAACACGGTGCTCTTCACGGTTTTATTTCGGGAATATTTATAGCTTTACCTATTGTATCAATAAATGGTTTGTTTGAACAAAAATCATGGAAATATATGGCCATTCAAGCTGGATATTGGACAACTATCTTGACAATAATGGGAGCCATCATTTGTGGTTGGAAATAAATTTAACATTTAATTATAACTGAATCGCTCTACATTTGTGGAGCGATTTTTTTTATTTGAAACCACCATTATCCATAAAAATATATTCCTCGACAACTGATCTTCCAATAAACTGGAACGAGCAGGCTTTAGGCAATATTTTCCTTAGCAAGGAATATCTAGAAATTTTGGAGAAATCTGCGCCAACCAATATGATTTGTCATTTTATTGGATTGTTCCAAGACAATGAATTAGTAGGAACAGCTCTTTCCCAATTTTTGGATTTAAACCAAATGGAATCTTTCGGAGAACGAGACAAATGCGTCAAAACTACAACTAGAAACGTCTTTTTTAAAAACTTCTGTTCCCATATTTTAATTATCGGAAACAATATGCTTACAGGGCAAAACGCCTTCGCATTTTCTGATAAAATAGATAAAATTCAAGGTTTGCAAACCTTGAAAAAGGCCTCAAAAGAATTAGAATTTATCTTTAAAAACAAAGGACTAAAAGTCCACATAACAACTTTTAAAGACTTTCCTGTCGAGGAAACAACTGAATTTCAACAAGCTGGATTCCAAAATTATTTTCAATACTCCACCCAACCCAATATGCTATTTGAAATCCCTAATCATTGGAAATCGGATCAAGACTATATTGTGGCTCTATCCAAGAAATACCGAGACCAATACAAACGCGCTCGTAAAAAAGCAGAAGGCGTTCAAAAAAGGAAAATGCACTTGGAAGATATTATTAAATATGAAGAAACGATTTATGATTTGTATCATCACGTAGCCAAAAATGCGCATTTCAACACTTTCTTTCTTACCAAAAACCACTTTAGAATTTTTAAAGAAAAACTCAAGGACAAATTTCTTTTTTACGGCTACTTTTTGGATGAAAAATTGATTGGATTTAACACGCTTATCAAAAACGGGGATGTTATGGACACGTATTTTTTGGGGTATGACGACGGTGTGCAACGCGAAAAAATGCTATACCTGAATATGCTCTACGATATGATTGCCTACTCTATTAATAAAGGCTTCAAAGAAATTATTTTCGCTAGGACTGCACTAGAAATCAAGAGTTCTGTTGGAGCAAAACCAATGGAAATGTATGGATATGCCCAACACAGCAACTCCATTGCAAACCTTGCCTTCGAAAAAGTATTTAGTTATCTGGAACCAAAAGTTGATTGGAAAGAGCGAAATCCATTTAAATAATAAATCCAACAAGTTTCAAAAAACTGTCGGGTCTGTTATATACAAAAGAACTTCAAATTGAAGCTCTTTTTTTTATCCCCCAATCTTAATCATGCTCCTATTCTGCGAAAACAATTCCGGGTTTTGAAATTTGGCGTCATCATCCATTCCGCCTCGCATAGCGTGTTTGGATTTTATGTTTTGAAAAATAAGTGGCTCGATGGATTCCCCTGCTCGCAAAGTATCCAACAAAGAAGTTTCTGAATTCGAAAACAAACAATTTTTAAGTTTTCCGTCAGCCGTTAAACGGATGCGATTGCAAGTACTACAAAACGGATTGGTAACCGAACTAATTACCGAAAAACTTCCTTTATACGATTCTATTTTGTGATTTTTAGCGGTGTCGTTGGGTTTGTCTTGAATACGTTTGACATTTTCATTGAAATAAAAAGCTTCCACTTGCGTCATAATTTCAGCATAGCTCACCAATTTTTCCTTATTCCATTGATTGCCGTCAAAAGGCATAAATTCAATGAAACGAATTTGGATGTTTCGGTCTTTAGTCATTTCGATAAAATTGATGATTTCATTTTCGTTGAAACCTTTAATCATCACGACATTCAATTTTACCTGAAACCCATTGGCGTCAAGCAAATCGAGATTTTCCCAAAGTTTATCAAAATAATTTCTACGGGTAATGGTATTGAATTTGTCTTTTTTCAGGCTGTCAATACTCACGTTCAAAGTCTTGATTCCGGCTTCTTTAAAAGTATCTATAAATTCGTGAACTAGAATTCCGTTGGTGGTCAAAGTCAGTTCGACACCTAATTTCCCCAAACGTTGAATGATTTGTTTGGCATCTCTTCGCACCAAAGGCTCGCCTCCAGTTAATCGTATTTTGGTAACACCGAGATTGACAAATGTTTGGGCAATAGTCACAATTTCATCTGCAGTCATCAGATGTGCTCTTGGTGTGAGCGCAATTCCCTCGGCAGGCATACAATACGTACATCTCAAATTACAGTGTTCCGTAATTGAAATGCGCAAATAATTGTGCCCTCTACCGTGAGTGTCCTGCATTTGAATTGTTTTATTTTCCATGGTTGAAACCATTTAATATTTTGAATAAATGCAATATTGATGGAAAAACCGCATCCATAGATTCACTTGCACCAGCTGTTGAACCAGGCAAAGCCATTATCAACGTATTGCCTTTGAATCCCACCACGCTTCTGGACAACATCGCATAAGGTGTTCTGTCCTGACCGTAGGAACGAATCGCTTCCTCGATTCCGGGAATGCGACGATCCAACAACGGAATTACTGCTTCCGGAGTCACGTCTCTATTGGACAAACCTGTTCCGCCCGTGATGATGATTAAATCTTTGTCAATAGCACATAACTTGTTTATTGTTTTCTGAATATCGCTTACCTCATCAGGAATTACCGTGTAACTCGACACGCTTAATCCTAGATTTTTGATTTTTTCGGTAATGACTTTTCCTGCTCTGTCTTCTTTTTTTCCAGAAGCTACAGAATCGGAACAAACCATTACCGCAACCGATAAATCCATTTTTTCTTTGACACCAAAATCCGATTTTCCTCCTTTTTTATGGAGTAATTTTATAGTCGAAATCTCCACTTGTTTGTCGATTGGTTTCAACATATCGTACATAGTCAAGGCTACAATCGAAGCGCCGTGCATCGCCTCAACCTCAACACCCGTTCTATAAATCGCTTTCACTGTTACTTCAATTCGAACAGAATCTTCGAGTAATTCAAATGTAATTCCCGTAAATTCAATTGGCATTGGATGACAATCCGGAATGGAATTCGAAGTGTTTTTTACGGCGAATAATCCAGCTGTTCTGGACACTTCCAGTACGTTTCCTTTTGGAACGGTGTTATTCAAAATGGCTTGCATTGTTGCTGGCGAACCTACTTTTACGATAGCTTGAGCCGTTGCGGTACGTTGGGTAATTATTTTATGGGTTATATCTACCATTGAGATTTTAGATTGAGGATTAACGATTTTAGATTTAAGATTTGGTGTTGCTAAACATTGGATTGTCGATATTAGGAGTTTTATTACATCTGAAATCAAAAATCGTTAATCAAAAATCAGCAATCATTTTATCTCTTACTTAATAATATCCGTGGCTTATTCTTTTATGTATTTTTCTTCCAAGTATAAGATTCGTCTTCAAATATTTCTTTCCCAAACACGGGAGCTTTTTCTTTAACCGCTTCCACCAAAAACTCTAATGCTTCATAAACCACTTTGCGTCTTGGTGCCGACACAAAAACGAACAAACAAATTTCGCCTGTTTTTACCAAGCCCAAACTGTGGTAAATATGCAGACAGGTCAAATCATATTTGGCAAAAGCCGATTCACGAATTTCATATAAACTTTGTTCCGCCATTTCTTCGTAAGCGGTATATTCTATGGCTGCTACCGTTTTTCCGTCGATAACGTCGGCGCGTACCTGACCCAAAAAGATATTGTGTGCGCCAATCGTAGTTTTACTTTGGTGCTTGGCAATAGAATTCCCAATGAATTCCGATGTTATTTGTCCCTGAATAAAGGAACTTTTTTTTGGTTTATCTGTTGACATATATTTTATTTTTAAACGCATAGAAACATAGTTTTTTATTTTAAAAAAGACGTTTCACTTTATTAGAGAAAATCATAGCTATGGGAACCCCAAGTACCCGAGCGATAGCGAACAGGCGAAGCAATTGGGCTATCCCAATCTTTTTACTATGTTTCTATGCGTTTCATTTTTTATTTTTTTATGTGTTATTGCAATTGATTTTTCAAAGATTCGATGCCTTTTCCCAAATGAAAAACTCCGACAAATCCTGAGTTTTGAAGATAATTCATAGCTGACTGACTGCGCTGTCCTGTTTGGCAAAACACAACAATCTCTTGATTTTTATCCAATTTCTTACTATATTCTTCCAATTCAGTCAACGGAATCTTAATTACGTTCTTCCCTTTAAATTCGGGCATTTCATCTGATTCTCGAACATCAAGAACTATCATTCCCAACTGATTGCATTTTTCTAAAAATGCTTCGGGACTTAAATTTTCATTTGTTTTTTTACTGTTCAAAAGCTGGCTTCCGTTAATAAATCCTTTTTCGATCGCTTTTGGATTTCTGGCAAAATCAATAATTTGTGTTTGAAAATGTAGTGCATCATAAATCAATAATTTACCTGATAAAACTTCTCCGATTTCTAGAATTATCTTCAAAACTTCGGTTGCTTGAAAAGTACCCAATGCATTTGGCAAAACGCCCAAAACTCCAGATTCCACACAATTAGGAACGGCATTCAAGTTTTCTTGTTCTGGAAACAAACAGCGATAACTTGGTCCATTTTTATAATTAAAAACCGAAACCTGTCCTTCAAATTTGTAAATCGAAGCATAGACAACCGGAATCTTTTTGGCCACAGCCACATCGTTTATCAAATAACGAACGGCGAGCGTATCGGTGCAATCGACAATAATTTGGTAATCGGAAACAATCTCGGCAGCATTTTCAGTACTGAAAAACTCGACAAACACGTTTACTTTTATTTCTGGATTCAATTCCAAAATGGCGCTTTTTGCTGTTTCGGCTTTACTGTTTCCGCAATCTTTCAAAGTATACAACAGTTGACGATGCAAATTGGTTTCGTCCACCACGTCACCATCGACAATTCCGATGGTTCCCACTCCTGCGGCTGCCAAATTTTGCAAAACCGGACAACCCAAACCACCAGCCCCAATTACCAAAACCTTCGCGTTTTGTAATTTTAGCTGACCGGATTCCCCTATTTCTGCAAGGGCAATTTGTCTGGAATATCTTGTTTTGTTAATCATTTTTTACTGTTTCAACTTATCAGAAACAAATTAGTTATAATTATTTTACCATATAAGGCATTTAAGTTCATATAAGAGTTGGACAAACTAATCATTCAACTTAAATGTTCTTATATGCCTTATATGGTTGAAAAAATCATCCCCCAGCAAAAGGTGGCAAAAATGCAATCACGTCCTGGTCTTTTATGTTGTAATCCAAACTACTCATCGATTGGTTTACAGCAATAGAGTAATTCGTATTCTTTAGTTCTTCGTAAGCGGTTTCCATTTTTGATTTCAAAAAAGAGACGGATACTTTACCTTCTTCCAAACGAAAAACCTCCTCTTTCTTATGGGTAATATCAACTAGTAAACCAAAATATTTAAGAGTTATAGTCATTTTTGTATTTTTTTATAATCTTCTTCGGTGTTGATATTTTGGAGTTGTGAGCTCCATTTTGCGGGAACTTTCAAGGTTTGAACATTCACTTCGTCAATAACGTCGCGCAATTTCAATTGGTTTCCCGCCATATGTTCGCCCAACAGCGTTCGCAAAGCTCGATCGTAAACAGCAACCAATGGACTCACTTTTTCGTCCACCTGAACTTGCGTAATCAAATACGAATCGTCGTGATTATCTACTAGCCATTGCAATAATTCGGTTGTAACCAAAGGCACATCGACACTCAAGACCAAATTAAATTTGGTTTTGGATTGCTTCAAAGCCGTGTACAATCCGCCAACGGGTCCTTTGTCAGAAATTAAATCTTCGATGCGGTTGTATCCAAAAGCATCGTAATCCGCATTCGAGGAAACGACCACAATGTTGTCTCCAAAAATCGGTTTCATTGCTTCGTAAATATGAGTTATAAACGGTTTTCCGTTCAAGGGCAACATCCCTTTATCGGTTCCCATACGCTGGCTTTTTCCGCCTGCCAAAATAATTCCCGTGAAATTTTCCATTAAGCTGTGGTATATAATTTTACTATTGCAATTCCGATAACCGCTGACAACACATAGCGCAACGACTTCGTATTAAATTTTGTACTTCCGTAATAAGCGCCCAATAATCCTCCGATGAAAACCACGCCAATCAACACCAAGGAAGATTCAGGCAGGATTCCGCCTTGGGAAACAAAACCAAAAAGTCCCGATATCGAGTTGGTCAAAATAAACAAGGCCGAGACTGCTGCCGCTTGTTTCATCGTTGCCCAACCGAACAGCAGTAAGACCGGACTCAAAATAATGCCTCCGCCAATGCCCAACAATCCGGATAAAAACCCAATCAAGGCTCCAAATCCCAATGCCAACGGTAGGTTGATTTCGTTAAGCGTATTTTTTTCTTTTCCAAAAAATCCCAGCAATCGCAAAACCGCAAAAACCAAAACGGTGGCCAATATCACTTTATAATAAAAAGCATCAATTTTCAAATAACCGCCCACAAACGAAAACGGAATCGAAGTCAGCGCAAAGGGATAAAACAAGTTCCATTTAAAATTTTTCTCCCGGTAATAAAAGTAAAAAGAAACCGAGGAAACCAAGATATTCAACACCAAAGCCGTTGGTTTCATATACGTCATTGGGAACGAAAACGCACTCATCAATGCCAAATAACCACTGGCACCGCCATGTCCGACACTCGCATACAAAAAAGCGACTATCGGTAACAACAGCAACAACATAGGCATACCCAATAAATCTGCAACGGTCATAATGCGTGTTTTTTAAGTTCTGCGTCCAAAAATTCCCAGCAAGAAGAATTGATGGCTTCAAAAGATTCAATCAACGATTTCCCATAAGATGTCAAAACGGTTCCTCCACCTTTGTTTCCCCCAATTTGAGTTTCCACAAGCGGTTCTTTCGAGGCTTTGTTCGAAGCATCGACCAATTTCCATGCTTTCTGATAGGAAATATTCATCTCCTTCGCCGCCTTGCTCAGCGAACCCGTGGCCTCAATTAATTTCAATAATTGAATGCGCCCTTCGCTAATGACGATACCGTCCTTGGTTTCGATCCAGATTTTGCTCTTGATTTTCAATGGAAATAGTTTCGTTATACTTTTGCAAACATAACGAAATATTTTTTTACAGAAAAGAGATTTAACAGCATATTTGTTAGAAAATTAATGTTTGGGGCGTGACCCTTCAGATTGCTTAGTCATTCTTCCTCGCAACTTCGGGTCGGACTGTTCGCTGTATTTTTTGTTCCGCTATCGCTCCACAAAAGGATGCCGCTTCCATCCCTCACGCGAAATCACAATTAAAATAACAATACAATTTGTAAGAAAAAATGAATCTATTTGAAAATAAATAACACTGACGTTTATCAGACAAAGAAACCCAATTTAGGAGTGATAGGTCTAATTTCATCAGACCTATATGCAAGTTGTATGCAATTTAACCAAAAATTGAATCTAAATTAAAAATATGAAAAAAGCAATGCAAAGAATATCTTTTATATTAATTACATCTTTTATAGTTTATGGTTGTGCAGGAACAATAAACACAGTAAAATCTCCTGAATATAATACTAAAAATTATAAAAAAGCATATATAATTTCTACAGACAATTCTCAATACATTCAATTTAAATTTGGCATTATCAATCCTTTCGCATACATAGTACCGTCCGATGATCCAGCTATACAACACTACGTAATTGGAACTACAGCTGAAGTAATAAAAAACGAGCTTGAAAAGAATGGTATTTTAGCTGAAATTGGTAAAAAAGAAGATACTCCTGTCGGTTTTGATTTTATTGTTCAATATTACGATACGTGGAGATGGGATTTCAAAAAAATATTAGATAAATTAGAAATCGTTTTTATCACACCTGAAGGTGATAAAATTATTGCAAAATCAACCTATAACATCTATACAAACAAAGAAATGCACAACTTCCCATCACCTGAAAAAGAAGTTCCAAAAATGATAAAGGAATTACTAGCAAAATAAAAACTGCACACAACAGCTACAACGGATTTGAGCAATAGGCTTAATGGAAATATGGTTTTGTATTTGGAATCATTTGCTTCGCCTGTTCGCTATCGCTCGGGTGGCAAATCCTAATAATGGCTATAATTTAGTGCCAAATCCCCTGTAGAACCAAAACCATAGAAAAAAAAATGTTTATAGCTACCCGCAATTTTTTTGCTAATAATCCTCTGCCCGATTTTGCGGATTTACAAACAAGCAAACCCTAAACCTTTTTTCAATAAAAAATCCCTGACAATATCAATTATCAGGGATTTCTAGTCTCAAACCAAAGTAGTAATTATTTAAGACTCTTGTTATTTACTTTCGTGTCTACAACATTGGTATCGCAAAAATCCGTCAAGAAATCACGCAGCAATTTGTTGAATTTAGCAGGTTCTTCAAGATTAGACACATGACCTGCATTATTGATAACGTGAAGTACGGAATCTTTGATGTTTTTATTCATAAATTTAGATTCGTCCAAAGGCGTAACAGCATCATCCCTTCCACAAATAATCAGGGTGGGAATCGTAATTTTATTCAAAATAGGACAAGTTTCTGAACGCTCGGCAAGAGCAACCAATCCTTGGCAAATAATATGTTGGGAATTAGAAAACACAACGTTTCGCAATTGTTTGACCAATTCTGGTTTGTTGGTTATAGAATCTTCGTGGAAAACCTTTTTTATAAATCCTTCGTTAAAATGAGTAACACCATATTCTTTTATATCCTCAATATTTTTATAACGTTTAGCCTTGACCTCTCGCGAGTCGGCTATACATTGGGTATCGCATAAAATCAGTGCCTCAAAACGACTTGGAAATCTTTTCATTGCGTTTAGTGCTATAAAACCACCCATTGACAATCCGCAAATAATGACTTTTTCGAGCCCCAACTTGTCAATAAACAGTATCAAATCATTGGCAAACAAGTCCATCCCTAGATGGGATTCCTCGTCCGTTGATTTTCCAAATCCTCTAATATCACAGGCAATTACCCTATGTGTTGTTTTTAAAAAATCCAATTGCTCCTGCCACATCGTTTTGTCGAAAGGAAAGCCGTGCAAAAAAACAATCGGAATGGATCCTTCTCCAATATCATCATACGATAAATTAAAGTCGTTCACATTAATCGTTAAATCGTAACCTTGTGTTGACGTTTTCATGTTATTTTAATTTTAATTTCTTAGTAAATAGATGTTGAAGTACTTGCAAAGTTACTTTTTGGATTGCCGGAATACGTTACATAATTTGCAAAGAGAATTATACAATTCACAGTTTTTCTAGATGTGATCGGCAAAACCTATGATAAAATTCCAAAAGCCGTATCCACAGGATAGTTTAACTGAAACCATTTTCTATTTTTGGTATTAAACTTGCTAATTTCCTGTTGGAATATTTAAAACTACATTGTATGAAAAATAAAATCATTCTTCTATTTTCTCTTTTTATGCTGCTGCAAAATAGCGTGGCACAAACCAGTAAAAACATTTTTCCTGATGGAACTCCTATTCCAAACTGGTTTCTCGATGCTTCGAAAATAGCCTTGAAAAGTTTGGGCAAACAATATGTCATCACGGCTTTTGGAGCCAAAAAGAACAGTACAGCCGTGCAAACCCTTGCCATCCAGAAAGCCATTGACCAAGCAGCCAAAAACGGCGGTGGTGTCGTGGTGATTCCAAAAGGAACATTCCTAAGTGGAGCACTGTTTTTCAAACCAAAAACCCATCTTTATGTGTCGGAAGGAGCAGTCTTGAAGGGTTCGAACAACATTGCCGATTATCCAAAACAAGCCTCAAGAATGGAAGGTCAAAATCTGGATTATTTTGTGGCACTAGTCAATGCTTATGGCGTAAATGGTTTTACTATCAGCGGAAAAGGAACCATTGACGGCAACGGACTCAAATATTGGGAAGCCTTTTGGCAACGCAGAAAAGAGAATCCTAATTGTACCAATCTGGAAGTATCCCGCCCCCGTTTGGTTTTTATTTGGAACTCAAACAACGTGCAATTACAGGATGTCAAATTGCACAATTCTGGTTTTTGGACGAGCCATTATTACAAATGCAACAACATTAAAATCATCGACCTGCATATTTATTCCCCGTACGAACCTGTTAAGGCACCAAGCACCGACGCCATTGATATTGACGCCTGTTCCAATGTCTTGATTAAAGGATGTTACATGTCGGTTAACGACGATGCCATTGCGCTTAAAGGTGGAAAAGGACCTTGGGCAGACAAAGACCCTTTGAACGGAGAAAACACCAATATTCTTATCGAAAACTGCGAATTTGGATTTTGCCATGCCGCTTTGACTTCTGGAAGTGAAGCCATTCACAACAAAAATATCTTGATGCGCAACTGTTATGTCAACGAAGCGACCCGTTTATTATGGCTAAAAATGCGTCCCGATACGCCACAAAAATACGAGTACATAACTCTTGAAAACATCAAAGGACAAGCTCACAGTTTGATTTACGTAAAACCTTGGACGCAGTTTTTTGATATGAAAGATCGCAAAGACACTCCTGTTTCTTATTCAGAGAATATCACGCTAAAAAATATTGACCTGAAGTGCGACATCTTTTTTGACATTGCCATCAACCAATATGTTAAGCTAAAGAATTTTACATTTGAAAATCTAAATATTGAGACAAAAAATGCGGCCATCGACAAAAGTATCGTCAACGGATTTACTCTGAAAAATGTAAAAGTGAACAATGCATTGATAGAATAATAGCAAGTAAAACTTTTAAAAATCTTTTTTAATTAAAATATTCTTTACATTTACTAAAGTAAAAAACAGAAAATTAATCTTTAAAAATACATACGATGGCTAAAAGTCAAGACGCAAAAAAAACCGTAAAAAAAGAACCTCTTAAAACCGCCAAGGAAAAGAAAGAGGAAAAAAGAGAAAAGAAAAATAGTCCGAAAAGGGATTAGTTTTTAGTATTCAGTGATCAGATAATAGTGTTCAGTTTTAGTACTGAACACTATTTTTTTTGCACATTTATTTTTTCCTGAACACTAAAAACTGAACACTGATTACTTTTTTGAGGGGATGTTCTTCAAGATTTCCAAGACAAAATTCCAGAATTTTTGGGACGATTTTATCGAAGCTCTTTCATCAGGTGAATGTGCTCCTTGAATCGTTGGTCCAAAAGAAATCATATCCATATCGGGATAATTCGTTCCTAAAATTCCACATTCCAAACCGGCGTGGCAAGCCACCACTTTTGGTTTTTCGTTGTTTTGTTTCTCGTAAACATTGACTAAAATATCCAATATTTCAGATTTCACATTGGGTGTCCAACCCGGATAAGAACCCGAAAAATTCACTTCACAACCGCAAAGTTCAAAAGCTGAACGCAAAGCATTCGCCAAATCAAATTTGGAAGTTTCCACCGAAGAACGTGTCAAACATCCGATGGAAATTTCGCCATCCTTAATGATTACTCTGGCTATATTATTAGAAGTTTCTACCAAATCAGCCATATCAGCCGACATTCTGTAAACACCATTGTGGGCGGCATAAATCGAACGGAGAATTCCTTCCTGAACGCCCAAATCCATTACTTTTTTAGGCAAATCGCTTTTCACGATTTCGATAGTCAAGTTGGGTTCGGTAGTTTTAAATTCTGTTTTGATGTCGTTGATGATTTCCTGCATATCAAAAACATAAGCTTCGTCATACATTCCTGCCACGATTACTTTGGCAACACTTTCTCTCGGAATGGCATTGCGCAAACTTCCACCGTTAATTTCAGAAACTTGCAAACCAAAATTTTCGAAAGCATCAAACAACAATCGATTCATTATTTTATTGGCATTGCCCAAACCTTTATGAATATCCATTCCGGAATGTCCTCCATTCAAGCCTTTCACGGTAATCGTGTACCCAACGGAATCATCAGGAGTTTCCTCTTCGTGATATGCTCTTGTCGCCGTTAAGTCGATTCCTCCAGCGCAACCAATGTCGATTTCGTCGTCTTCTTCGGTATCCATATTCAAAAGGATTTCACCTTTAAGGATTCCTCCTTTTAAATTTAAAGCGCCCGTCATTCCGGTTTCTTCATCTATCGTAAACAAGGCTTCAATCGCTGGATGTGCAATATCTTTGCTTTCTAAAATCGCCATAATCATTGCCACGCCAAGACCATTATCCGCACCAAGCGTAGTTCCGCGAGCACGAACCCAATCACCATCAACATACATATCAATTCCTTGTTTGTCGAAATCAAAAACGGTATCGGCATTTTTTTGATGCACCATATCCAAATGTCCTTGAAGGACAATTGCTTTGCGATTTTCCATTCCAGCAGTTGCCGGTTTGCGGATAATCACGTTTCGGATTTCGTCTTCAAAGGTTTCCAATCCCAATGAATTTCCGAAGTTTTTCATAAACGCAATCACGCGATCTTCTTTTTTGGATGGACGTGGAACTGCGTTCAAATCGGCAAATTTGTTCCAAAGTGCTTTGGGTTCCAGATTTCTTATTTCTTGGCTCATTGTATATATTTATTTTGGATATTTTTCAGGATTCAAATAGGTATTAAAAACAGACATTATATAAATGGTTTTTAGGTTTTCATCTATATAATAAAGGATTATAAAAGGGAATTTTCTAATGGGAAAACCATGATAATCTTTGTAACGAATTTGAAAGAAAGGACTTTTAGACAAAGTTTCTATATGCTCTTCAACTACTTGATAAAAATAGGTACCCAAACCATTCTGTTTGGAATCATAATAGTCAATGGCATCTTGTATGTCAATAATGGCTCTTGGCTCAATTACAACTTTATAAATCATTTTTCAGATTTAAAACGCAATTGTTTTTTGGCATCGCTCCAAGGAATGAAATCATCCGCTTTTGAAGTTGATCTTCTTTCATCCAATACGTTTTTCATTTCTTCAGTTACAGAAAACTCATTAATCACCGTTTCGTAATTAAACTTTTCTATCAATTTCATAAAGAAACTCAATTCATTGTCCGGAATATTTAAAGTGATTTGTGTCATTTTCCCTTTTATTGAAAAACAAATTTACAAAAAAAGAATGCGCACTACTATTATAATTGTTATTTTTATGCCAAAAGCAAAATCGTGAAAAGAAAATATATTCTTCCCCTATTTCTCCTAATACAAATTCTATTTCTGAAAATAATTGCCTTTTTTCCGGAATTTGTGGAACGATTTTACAGCAATGGATTGTATGTTTTTGTATCGAAAATTTTACGAATAACTCTGGGGAAAATCCCTTTTTCTGTGGGAGATCTTATTTATGGAATCCTGATTGTATATCTACTGAAATCGATTTGGAATGCCAGAAAAACTTGGAAGCAAGAATGGAAAAATAATGCTCTAAAAGTAGTAAGTGTTCTGTCGGTGGCGTATTTTTTGTTTCATATTTTGTGGGCGATGAATTATTACCGTCAACCGCTTTTCGAAAAAATGAAAATCGAAAGAGATTACACCGATGCCGATTTGCTGGATTTTACCAAAAAAATGATTGCCAAAACCAATGAAATTCAAACCCTAATTACCAAAAACGACAGTCTGAAAGTGGTTTTTCCTTATTCAAACGATCAGGTTTTCGAGATGAATTTGAATGGGTATCAAACACTTTCCAGTCAATATGCCTTCTTTGAATACACCAATCCCAGCATCAAGAAATCGCTTTTTAGTTTGCCCTTGACTTATATGGGTTTTGGTGGATATTTGAATCCGTTTACCAATGAAGCACAGGTGAATTATTTGATGCCAATGTACAATTCGCCTACGACTTCTTGCCACGAAATGGCGCATCAAATGGGTTTTGCCAGCGAAAGCGAATGCAACTTTATTGGGTTTCTGGCATCGATAAAAAACGAGAATTTATATTTTCAATATTCGGGATATAGTTTTGCTTTGCGCTATTGTTTAAGCAATTGGTATGTTCGTGACGAAAAAGTGTATGACCAATTATTAAAAACAGTTCATCCCGGAATTTTGAAAAACTATCAGGAAAGCGAGGATTTCTGGAGACAATACGATACGTTTATCGACAAAGGTTTCCATATTTTTTACGACAATTTCCTAAAAATAAACCAGCAAAAAGATGGAATGGAAGGTTACAGCAAATTTGTGAATTTGATGGTGAATTATTACAAGGGTAAAGAATTTTAGTAAAACAAAAGTGTTGAATAACGGGGCTGCTGATTATTGAAAACCAAGTGCAAGTGCATGAGCATATAAAATAGCCGCAGATTCGCAGATTTTAAAAAATATTTCAATGTGAAATTGATATTATTATTGATAATTTTCTCAAAAAATCAAATAAATAAAATTTACAAAAGAAAATCTGCGAATCTGCGGTTAAAAAACTGATGCGTTTGCTCTTATTAAAATCTAAAATTGCTGCTCCCAATTAAAAAGACTTTATTTGTAACAAATTATACTTTTTGCCCACTTATAGCATTATGAGCAACGATTTAGAACAATCTTTTGTGCAGCAATTGAAGACCAATCAGAATATAATCCACAAGATTTGTAGGTTGTATACGAATGGCGAAGATGCGCACAAGGATTTGTTTCAGGAAATAACGATTCAGCTGTGGAAGGCTTTTCCGAAGTTTCGTGGCGACAGCAAATTTTCGACTTGGGCCTATCGCGTGGCCTTGAATACGGCGATTACATTATATCGGAAAAGCACGAAAACGGTGAAGACTGTGGATTATGAAAAACACCAGTTTTTCATCAGCCAGGAGGATTATAATTATGAAGAAGAAGAACGATTGAAGTTAATGTACCAAGCGGTTTACCAGTTGAATGATATTGAAAAAGCCTTGATTTTTATGTATCTTGAGGACAAGGATTATACAGAAATATCGGAAACATTGGGGATTAGCGAGGTGAATGCAAGAGTGAAAATGAATAGAATTAAAGGGAAATTAAAAAAAATATTAAATCCATAACGATTATGAAAGAGCTGGATTTATTAAAAAAAGATTGGCAAAAAAACGACACTTTCGAACAGGTTTCCGAAGTGGATATTTATAAAATGCTACATACTAAATCGTCTTCCATAGTGAAGTGGATATTTTTTATCAGTATTTTGGAGATTTTGCTTTGGACATCGATTAGCGTATTTTTTAATACTGACGATTATTTGAAAAGCATAAAACATGAGGAATTAAACGTTTATTTTGAAGCCTTGACGTATTTTAATTATGCCGTGGTATTGGTTTTTATTTATTTATTTTATAAAAACTATGTTTCCATTTCGACTACAGTTTCTACAAAACAGTTGATGAAAGACATTCTTAAAACAAGAAAAACAGTGCAATGTTATGTTTGGTACAACCTTGGAATGGTTGGATTGAGTATGATGATGGGCTTTTTTATGGCCATTACATACAATCCTGAAATGGCTTTTTTGATGGAAAAAACTGATAATAAAACCAAGATTATGGTCATTACAATTGGAATATTTATTTTGATTATCGTTGCTTTTCTTGGAATATTTTGGTTGTTTTACAGACTTCTGTATGGAATCCTGCTCAGAAGATTGTATGCCAATTACAAGGAACTAAAAAAAATAGATTTATAAAAAAAGAGGCCTAAAAAGCCTCCTTTTTTTTTTAGAATTCTCTCAGTCGGTTAAGTTCTTCCTGGGCATTTAGTTCTTCGGCAGGAATTACTTTTAGAAATGAAGGATGCTGCTCGATGGCATATTCCACTTTTTCAACAATATCTTCGATGGAATCGTTTTCATAATCAATTTCCAATGGTGGCTTGATGATGAAAGATTGCAAGATATCCTTCTTTTTCATGCGCAATCCCTTTTTGTCAAACGAACGACGAAAACCGTCAATCACAATGGGAACCACAATAGGTCTATATAGCTTGATGATATGAGCCGTTCCTTTTCGAACGGGTTTGAATGATTTTGTTGTTCCTTGCGGAAAAGTAATCACCCATCCATCATTCAAAGCTATTTTAATATTTTCGGTATCGTTAGGGTTTACTTCTCTTTTTTCGGTGACATCTTTACCGCAAGAACGCCAAGTTCTTTCCACAGTAATCGCTCCAGCATAAGATAAAATTCGGGGTAACAATCCCGCTTTCATCGTTTCTTTGGCGGCCACATAATAGAGGTTCATTTTGGGTTGCCAGATGTATCCAATGTTTTTTATGGAATCCTGACGACCACTCAAACTGGCATTAAAAACGTGAAACATTGCAACCACATCGGCAAAATAAGTTTGATGATTGGATATAAAAAGTACATTAGTGTCTGGCAATGTCGTGATAATCTCGGAACCTTCTATATGCAAACTATTAAAACCTCTATAGCGTCTATGCGTTAAAACTGCAAAAACCCGGATTAAATTCTTTTTTATAAATAGGATGTGTCCGAATGGATTTCTCTTAAATAACCCCATATAAAATTGTGTTTTGTGATATTTTTTGACGACAAACTTACAAAAACTTATAAATTAAAGTACTTTTTTCAGGACTTCTTTCAATTCACTCAGCATCATAGCGGTTGCTCCCCAAACGATATGATCTTCTATTTTGAAGGCGGGCACCATAATATTCTCCGCATAAGAAGTTGTCAAATTGACACTTACCAGAATCTCGTCAGTCATAAAAACAGACAACGGCAATTCGATAATGTCGGCAACTTCACTCGAATCGGGAATAAAAACAACTTCGTCTTTGCAAATTCCCAAAAAAGGATACACCATAAAATTGCTCGGCTGGATATACAAACGGGTAAAAGCCTTCATAATTTTGATACTATCGGGAGAAATTCCTATTTCTTCGTGGGTTTCTCGTAAGGCCGTATTCTCGAATATCTGGTCTCTTGGTTCGTATTTTCCACCTGGAAAAGCGATTTGGGCAGAATGTACGCCTTGGTACGAATTCCTCACAATGAGCACTAAATGAGTTCGTCCATCTTTAGGATAAAAAAGCATCATAACTGCTGCCGTTTTTGGGTTTTTAGTCTCGATTTTTAGGTTTTTTAGGCTTTCTATTCGCTCCAATGGTGCCATTTTGAAATGTGCTTCTTCTGCCGGAAGACTTACTTCCATTAATTTTGGAACATATTCTAAAAAGTCTTGAAAATCCATAATCAAAGTCTATTTTTGTAATCCAAAAAAGGTTCTGTAAAGATACCATATTTCTATGGCAATTTCAACGAACAACAAACCATAAACATAAAGCACAAATGTATAGCAAAGAAGAGTCTCAACGATTGAAACGGGAATTCTGGATTGAATTTGCCGAAAAACATCCTCGAAAATGGATTTTATACGACACAAAAATCAAGGACTTCTCTTTTAAGTTTTATGTCGACAACAAAAAAGCGCAAGTCTTGATCGATATTGAACATCGAAGTGATGAAAAACGGATACTCTATTTCGAAAAACTGGAATCTTTAAAAACAATATTAGAAGATGATTTTGTAAAAGACTTGGTGTTCGAAAAAAATTTCATGCTGGAAAACGGAAAAAAAATAAGCAGGATTTGGGTGGAGAAAACAGAAGTAAGCGTTAGCAACAGAAAGTATTGGGACGAAATTTTCGACTTCTTTTTCGAAAAAATGCACGCCTTGGAAATGTTCTATTTTGAATACGGAGACTACATTCGGGATTTGGAAATTAATACTTAAAATTTTATTAAATTCCTTACAAACATTCGGCGAAAATTCTATATTTGATAAAATTAAATTCAAAATGAAGAAACTACTTTTTGTGCTTTTTATTGGCTGTTTTTCCAGTTCTTATTCCCAAACCGATTATTCTTTTGTATACAACAATGACTTAATAATAAAAAAAGGAGTCTCCCTATATGAAGAAAAAAAATATGCCGACGCCATAAAAGAGTACGAAAAAATCAGTAAAGTAGACCCAAAATATCTGGATGCCCAGTATGAAAAAGCGATGGCGCTTGCTGCTTTTGAAAAGAAAGAGGAATTGAAGGCTTTTTTTGAAGATTTACACACAAAAAATGTAATGTCGGAATTCCCAACATTATATACGCTTTACGGCAGTTTTTTGAGCGACCAAAAAGAGTACGACCAATCTGAAAAAATATTCAAGGAAGGTGAAAAATACCTATCTAACTCTTCCAACTTTTTATACAATTTTGCCATTTTGTATATCCGAAAAGAAGAATCCCAAAAAGCAGTCGATGTATTGGAACGAATCATTACGAATGACCCTAATCATAGTTCTTCCCACTATTTATTGGGCGCAATCGCACTGGACAATGGCAAAATAGTGGAAGCGAGTTTGGCTATGATGAGCTATTTGGCTATTGCTCCAAATGGTCGTTATGCCGAAAAAGCCATCCAAAATTTGAATGCAAAATTTGGACAAAATTTCCTAGAAAAGAACAAACTAATTTTCTCAAAATCTGGAGATAATTTTGAAGAAATTGAAGTCATTCTTAGCAACCAATTACCTCTAAAATCAGCCTATAAGGTAAAATCAGAAATTGATGATGTCATTATACGCCAAATTCAAGCTATTGCTGAATATTCGTTGGAACATAAAATGGGGGACGGTTTTTTTGAAAACCTTTATATTCCCTGGATAAAAGATATGATGGAAAAACAACGATTTGAAGCTTATTCCTATTACATTTTGCAATCAATGCAGGAAAAAATTGGTAAAAAACTAACTTCCAAAAAGAAATTAATGATTGATTTCAATGACAATTATGTTCTTGGAGATTTTTGGAATTACTTCGGGAAAAGAAAAATGGATCTCTTTGGCACACAACAAGAAGTCATTGTGTCCACAAAAAACAAGTTACCTTATTTAATCGGTCAGCAAATTAACGGAAAAAGTGAAGGCAAATACAAATACTTGAATGAAAACGGAAATCTTGCCGGCGAATTGAATTTCAAGAACAATGAATTGGATGGCTATCAAAAATATTTTGATGACAAAGGCAATTTGAATGAAGAGAAATCCTTTAAAAAAGGAAAACTGGACGGAACCAGGACCGTTTATTATTCGAATGGAAACAAAAGCTTTATCGAAAATTATGCGGATGGTGTTTTAAACGGTCTTGGAACTTCTTATTATGTAAACGGCGGAAAACAATGTGAAGTCAATTTTGTCAAAGGAGAAAGGGAAGGAAAATTAGTGTGTCTTTATCCAAATGGCAGCATAAAATCCGAATCCAATTATGTAGCCGGAAAATTGAACGGTCTTTATACAAGATATAACGAAGTGGGAGACATTACGGAAACCTACACTTGTGTTAATGACTTGATCGAAGGTAAATACCTGGAATATTACGATGGCAAATTAATTCTATCCGAAGCCAATTATGCCAATGGAAAAATCAAAGATTTCTATAAAACGTATTACGGCAACGGCACTTTAGAAAAGGAAAATACCTATGAAAATGGAAAAATAAAAAAATCCGTTTCTTATTTTGCAAGCGGAAAAAAATCCTCCGAATCTTTCTATAATGACAAAGAAGAACTGGAAACCTACAACTATTTTGACAGCAATGGTAATAAATATTTTGAAGAAAAATACAAATCAGGAGAACTAAAATCGGCAGTTCAATATGCCAAAAACAATCCGAAGCCTATTGAAATGAATATTTCAACTAAGCCTTTTTTTATAATGAAAGACTTTGACGGAAACGAATTGGCTGCCGGAAATTTCGAAAAAGGAAAAAAAACCGGGGAATGGAATCATCATTTTGCTTCGGGAACAAAAAGAATGCAAGAATTTTACGCAAAAGGAATCCAAAATGGTATAGATTATGATTATGAAAAATGCGGATTAATTGATGCAATAAAAAATTATTCAAATGACACTATAAATGGACTTTATGAAGTGTATGAAAATGGGAAGTTGGACCGCAATTATTCCTATAACAAAGGAAGACAAATGGGACCCAATAAAACATTTTATACGGACGGTTCCTTAAAATCAGAAGGCTTTCTTGTAAATGGTGAAGTAAATTTCGAGAAATTAGAGTACTGGCAAAACGGAAGCATTTCCAATAGAAACCAGTATATCGAAGGCGCATTGACTTCATTGGTATCGTATAATTTAAAAGGGGAAAAAGAAAATAGTTTTGATTATAAAAACAAAACAGGAAAGTTTACTCAAAATCATAATAATGGGGCAACAATCCTGACTAAAGAATATGTAAATGGCCAATTGAACGGGAAGTTATTGGAAAAAGACAAATTCAACAACCCTATCACGGAGACAGAATTTATCAACGGCGTAAGATATAATGGATATAAAGATTATAGTCCATTGGGAACACTTTATAGAGAAAGTACATTTTACGCAGGACAGTTTAATGGTCTAGACAAGGTATATGATATGGTTGGAAATTTGAGATACACCAGCGAAAGAATTTTCGGGGCTGAAAACGGCAAATCAATCCGATTCTACCAAAATAAAATGAAGATGCAGGAGTACAACCAACTGAATGGTTCCATTGAAGGTGATTACACCTATTTTAACCTAAAAGGAGAGCCTATTTTGATTATTGGTTATCAAGACAACGCCATTAAATATTACATCAAGAAAAACAAAACTGGAGAACTCAATGAAAAAGTGGAAATAAACGGGGAAACTGCCGATATTGTTTCTTCCTATCCCAACGGAAAAATTGCCATAGCCATAAAATATGTGAAAGGAAATGTCGAAGGGAAATTATTCATCAACAATGAATTGGGCAAACCGGAATATGAATCCAACAATACCAATAATTTATTAAATGGTGAGCGCGTGGAATATTATGCAAATGGAAATGTTTATAAAAAAGAACGATTTATTAACGGTAATTTTGAAGGACTCCAAGAATTCTTCAAAGAGGATGGAAAACCTTGGTTGAAAGTTGAATACAAAAACGACGAACTGCACGGCAACGTGCTGATTTACAATCAAGGGAAATTAATAACAACAAAAAAATATGATTCGGATGAATTGGTCGAAATTATCAAATAAACACTTATATATCTTTGCTTTTTATGGAATTTTTGCTTTCACCTGCAATGCTCAAAATTCCTTTGACGAATACAAAAAGCAATATCCTGATTTTAATGAATTGGTTCTAAACGACGTTCAATCGTATGATTTTTCGATTGAAAATAACAAATTAAAAGTCGTTCAGGACAATCAGTACGAATCCATAATCCTTACCGAAAACGGAATTCAAGGCAACAAGGAATCTTTCAGTTATTCAGAATTGGTCAAACTTTTGGGTTACGAGGCCTATTCTGTTGTTACTGCTGGTGGCAAAGAAAAAAAAATCAAGGTTACCCAAACTAATGAAGTTCAATCTAATAAAAGTTCGGTTTTTTATGACGACGTAAAAGAACTTCAACTCCTTTTTCCAAATCTGGAAGCTGGCGCCAAAAAAATGTACAATTATCAAGTCGAATTTATTGATCCTTTTTTACTCCACAAATTTATTTTTGGCGGTGGATTGCCCATAAAAAACTCCACATTGGAAATAAAAACAGATAAAAACATCAACATTGGATACAAAATTTTCAATGATGCATCCAATTCCATTGTGTTTTCAAAAACAGAAAAAAAGGGAAAGTGGATTTACAAATGGACTTTGAAGGATGTAAAACCGGTAAAAATGGAAAGTAATTCTCCTGGTTATTTGTATATAATACCACACATCAATATTTACATCAAGGATTATACAGTAAACAATAAAAAGGTAGATGTTTTGGGCGACATTGACAAACTGTTTGCTTATTACAAAGGTTTTACAAAAAACTTGAACCAAACCGAAGATCAAACATTAAAAGCCATTACACTTAAAATTACCGAGAATTTAACCAATGATGATGACAAGGTTAAAAGCATTTTCTATTGGGTAAAAGACAACATCAAATATATCGCTTTCGAAAATGGATATGAAGGTTTTATTCCAAGAGAAGCCAGTTTAATCTGCGAAAGAAAGTTTGGCGATTGCAAGGATATGGCCAGTATTATCACGGCTATGGCTAAATATGCCAATGTCAAAAACGTATATATTTGCTGGATTGGAACACGCGAGATTCCTTATTCATACGAAGAATTACCCACTCCGGCGGTAGACAACCATATGATTGCAGTTTATAAAAAAGGAGCCGAATACATCTTTCTGGACGCTACTGACAAGGAAACGCTCTATGGAATTCCAACTGCTTTCATCCAAGGAAAAGAAGCCATGTATAATGATGGCGAAACCTATAAAATCATTCCAGTTCCAGTGGTTCCAGCCGAAAAAAATGAGGTAAAGGAACAAGTAAAAATGAAGATTGAAAAAGACAAACTTCTAGGTTCTGGAAAAATTGAATTTTATGGTTACAACAGAAGCCGTCTTTTATCACGCATAGGAGATGCCACGAACAAAACCAGATTCGAAATGATTAAAAGCCTGGTATTGAAAGGTAACAACAAGTTTAATTTAAAAGATTACACCGAAGAAAATATCAAGGACAGAGACAAACCGTATCAAATAAGTTATAATTTCGATTTGGGAAATTACATCGTAAAAGTCGATAAAGAAATGTATGTCAATTTATTTTTGGATCGACCTTTAGAAAAAGTAATTATCGAAAAAGATCGTTCTTCAAAATTTGAGTTTGAACATTTGAATTACATCAACAGCCTATACGAACTGGAAATTCCGCAAAATTGCACGGTAAAATATATGCCTAAAAACTTCAGTATAGACAACGATTATATCAAAGCAGATTTCGTTTATGAGGTAAAAAACAATAAAATTCTCTTACATTCGCAACTCAAACAAAAGAAATTGTTGCTTGGCAAACCTGATTTTGAACTTTGGAACAAGTCTATAAAAGAACTGAAAAGAAATTACACTGATACCCTAATTTTATTAGAAAAATAATGAAAAGATATCCCCTAAAAAACATTTTTACCGTAGTTGCCCTCTTGTGCTCTTCCCTTTTTTTTGCACAAGAATATTCCTTTAAAAACTACGATTGGGACGAGAAAGAAACTAAAGTCGAAATCCCGGAACAATACAAAAACGAGAAAGAAGTCATCCTGCAACGAAATATAAAAATCGAAATTGTGGTTGCAGACAAAAATGCGAAACAATATCATTTGTTGCACGAAAAAATCTTCATCAATTCAGATGATGCCATCGAACGCAACAACAAAATTTACATTCCGTTTAGTCTGGACGAAAAGGTTTTACTTAACAAAGCCAGAGTTATCCTGAAAAATGGGATGGTCATCCATTTGGACAAAAAAGACATCAAGGAAGATGTGGATCAGGAAAAAGGAATGAAATACAATTATTTTGCTGTAAACGGTTTAGAAAAAGGAGCCGTAATCGAAAAGATTTATGTTCTTGAAGAAAGTCCTGAGTTCACCGGAAACACTATCAAAATGCAAGATGACTACCCAATTGCCGACTTGCATTTTGAATTAATCACTCCAAATTATCTTATTTTCAAGACCAAATCCTACAACGGATTAAGCGAAGCGGCTATCGATGAAAAAAGTATGGCGAACAAACTAATTCTTTCTATTTCTGAAAAGAACATTCCAGCTTTGGACAACGATGAAAACTATTCGAATTGGAATTTACAATTAAAATTATTTCGCTATAAATTAGATGAAAATCTAATGAATGGTGGTCGAAATCTAAATAATTTTAAAGGGTTTTCAACAAGTGTATTCGATAGATTAAATCCAGAATTAGACAAAAAAGATCAAAAGATAGTAGATGATTTTTGCAAGACAATCCCAAAATCAAACGATTTGCAGGAGCAGATTTGGAACATTGAAAACAAAATCAAAAAAACCATAACCTACGATAAATACATCGACAACAAGGAAACCTTGTACGAGATAATTAACACCAAACAAGCCAACCAAACGGACATCTTGAAAATATATTTAGCTGTTTTCAAAAACTTCAAAATAGAGAACAACATCGTTTTTACCTCAAATAGATATAAAATTCCTTTTGACAAAGAGTTTGAAAGTTATGAAAACCTGAGCGAATTGTTGTTCTATTTTCCAAGTATCAAGAAATATTTGACTCCAACAGAAATTGAATATCGCATTCCTTTATTTCCGATGACAATAGCCAATAATAACGGCTTGTTCATCAAGGAAAAAACATTTGCAGGAGTCAAAATGGGCATTGGTGAAATTAATTTTATCGAAATTCCAGGTAACGACATTTCACACGACATTATGAACATTACCGTTGATTTTACAAATGATATTGAAAATCCTTTGATTACTAGCAACCTTACTTTTGGAGGCTACTCTGGTTTAAATTTTCAACCTATCAAGGATTTTGCATCGGCAGAACAATACAAAGCTTTTTTGAAAAATGTAGCCGAAAACTACACCGTGGAAACAGAATACAAAACCTTGACCACTGAAAATGACGGAACAGAATTCATCGGCAAGAAACCTTTTGTTTTGAATGTTTCCTATGACGGAAAAGATCTAACCAAAAAAGCGGGAGAAAACTACTTGTTCTCTGTTGGAGAAACCATTGGCAAACAAATGGAATTCTACCAAGAAAACAAAAGAACATTGCCGGTAGAGATTGATTATCCGCATTTTTACACTAGAAACATCAAAATTTTGTTACCAAAAGGAGCCACGGTAAAAAATCTAGACAAATTCACAATGGATTTTAAAACAAATATCAACGGAAAAACCGAAGCGGCATTCATTAGCAAATACACCAAAAAAGGCGATGAAATTTTAGTAGAAAACACCGAGTTTTACAATATCATAAACTATCCGTTAAACAAGTTTGAGGAGTACAAAGCCGTTATCAACGCCGCTGCCGACTTTAATAAAATTGTGATTATCGTGACGAAATAAGCTTTAGAAGCTGGAGAAAAAAATTAGACCGCAAATTCGCAAATTAAATCCATCAAAACAGATGAAAAATTTGCGAATTTGTGGTTTAATTTTGCTTTATGGTTTTGGATATCTTTTTCGAATATTGCGAATCAACTCTTCGAGTCCGTTGAGTTTTAATTCGTAAACCAATTGTAGTTGCTGTCCCAATTCTCCTTTTGGGAAACCTTTGTTGGAATACCAAACAACGTAATACTCCGGCAAATCAATGAGATATCTGCCTTCATATTTGCCAAAAGGCATTTTCGTATGAGCCAGTTTGATGAGTTGTTTTGGGTCTTGTTCCATAATTGAAGTGGGAAGTCAGAAGTTAGAAGAGGGAAGTTAAAAGTAGTAGAGATAAAGAAATTTTTCTTCTAACTTCTTTCTTCTATTTCCAAATAAAACTAATTCTTTTATCAATATCAGGATTCAAACTCAAGAAAACAGGACAAGTCATAGCGGTTCTTTCGAGTATAGTTTTGGTTTTCTCATCGGTAACAACATTCATGTCAAAAACAATTTCGATGGTGTTGATGCGTCTTGGTTCAGCTTGCATAATTTTGGTTACCGCAGCAGTTGAACCCGTGAAATCTACATTCAAATCTCTTGCCTTGATTCCCATCACGGTCATCATACAACTGGCCAAAGCATTGGCTACAGTATCGGTTGGCGAAAAAGCCTCGCCTTTTCCGTTGTTGTCAATTGGTGCATCCGAAATGATTTCGCTGCCGGATTGCAAATGAATGGAAGATGTTCTTAAATCTCCTAAATAAGTTACTTTTGAGGTCATTATTTTACTTGCTTTTAATCATTATTTAAATCTAAAAATACTCGATTTTTCCAAATGTACTGCTTTTATTTTAAATTCAAAAAGTAAAAAAACAAACCTAAATTATATCGGATTTATTCCAAACAACACCAGTCTTGTACATTCACAAAAGAGCCTAAAGATTTGAAAATCTTTAGACTTTATACGTCATTCCTTAATATCATTAGAAATTCTATCGTAACTTTCTGCTGTTTTGTACAACAATTTTCTATAATTGTACTTCTCTTTCCCAATAACGATGTTGGCCCAAAGCATCAACAAAAGAAGAAGCGAAGTCTTTATCGGCTGTTTTTTCGCTCGTCAACAAACCTGCATCCTTAATTATTCCATTTTCTTTATCTAAAGCTGCTGCGAGGAGCTCTGCTCCTTGGCTTTCGGCGGCAATAAATTTGCAATGTTTGTATGAATCCGTAATAAATTCTTTGACTTCTTTTAATTCTTTTAATTCCAATATTCCCTTTCCTCCAGGAACAAAAGTTCCGTCAAATAATACCGAGGCTGTAATTAAATAACTTTGGTCAACCGAAATTTCAATACCTTCTTCCGATAAAATTGTGCCTAAATGTGGGGCAATAATCTTGACAACAGCACCGGCATCTTTTAAAGCTAATTTCATGCTTTTTACTGAAGCAGCATTCACGCCATCGGCGCATAGAAAAGCGATTTGTCGGGTTGCAATTGTGTTGGATACTGTTGGGTTTTTCAACATGCTCAAAGCATCAGAAACCTCTACCGTTTGTTTTACTGCTTTAGGTTCTTGTTTGATGTGGGTATCATCCGCACTTACGCCGTGATTAATAGGTCTTTCCAACTCTTGTGGCACAGTCATACCCAATCCTTTGGCAACTTTGCTGGCCAATATTTTATCGACTTGCGACAATAATCCTAGCATTCTTTCCCTGATTGCGAACGTTTCCACCTTTCCCAATTCAAAACGCAAAGCTTTGATAATATGCCCTTGTTCAATCCCGGTTTGGCTGTCATAAAAAAGTTGTGCTTGACTAAAGTGATCCGAAAAACTCAAACTTCGTTCACGGACTTTGTGCGCATCTATTCTCTCATTGAAACTGGCAAAACCGCCTTCGTCAATTTTAGCCTGAAACGGACAACCACCTCCCAATGAATTGGGATGGTAACTCACTCGCCCAACAGCTATCTCCTGACGCATGTGCCCATCACGCTGGTTGTTGTGCATGGGTGCAATGGTACGATTAATCGGGATTTCGTGAAAATTAGGACTTCCTAATCGGGACAATTGTGTGTCGGTATAGGAAAACAATCTTCCTTGCAATAATGGATCATTGGTAAAATCAATTCCCGGCACAACGTGTCCTGGATGAAAAGCAACTTGCTCTGTTTCTGCAAAAAAATTATCCGGATTTTTATCCAAAACCATTTTTCCAATGATGGTTACGGGAACCAATTCTTCCGGAACCAATTTGGTTGGATCCAGCAAATCAAAGTCAAATTTGTGTTCGTCACTTTCAGGTATGATTTGCACACCTAATTCCCATTCCGGGAAATTTCCAGAATCAATGGCTTCCCATAAATCCTGCCTGTGAAAATCGGAATTCTTTCCTGAAATTTTTTGAGCTTCATCCCAAACCACAGCATGAGTTCCTAATTTAGGTTTCCAATGAAATTTCACAAAATGAGATTCGTTTTTGGCATTAATAAATCGGAACGTATGAACACCAAAACCTTCCATCATTCGAAGACTCCTTGGAATGGCGCGATCACTCATTACCCACATAATCATGTGCATCGACTCGGGCATTAGGGAAATGAAATCCCAAAAGGTATCGTGAGCCGAAGCCGCTTGTGGCATTTCGTTATGCGGTTCCGGTTTTACGGCATGAACCAAATCAGGGAATTTCATGGCATCCTGAATGAAGAATACAGGCATGTTGTTTCCAACCAAGTCATAATTTCCTTCCTGCGTATAAAATTTAACCGAAAACCCACGAACGTCACGTGCCAAATCCGTGGAACCACGCGAACCAGCAACTGTGGAAAACCGAACAAAAACGGGTGTTTTTATTGTAGTGTCGTTTAAAAAACCAGCTTTAGTATATTTTTCCATTGAATCATAAAGTTCAAAATAACCGTGGGCAGCGGAACCTCTGGCATGAACAATTCTTTCAGGGATGCGTTCATGGTCAAAATGCGTTATTTTCTCTCTTAAAATAAAATCTTCCAATAAAGACGGACCCCGTTCCCCTGCTTTTAATGAATTATTATTGTCATTGATTTTTACTCCCTGATTGGTAGTCAGAAATTCATTATCAGCATAGGATTTGTTTAATTCCAAATCCTGCTGTTTAGCACTTTCTTCGATTGCCTTGTTTGTTTTTTTCATTTCATTTTATGTTTAATTATTTAAAGTAAACAATTGTAATTCAATGGAATACTGTCTTTCAAATTTAAAAGTTAAATGGAATAAATTGTTACAGAATTAAATATTAATCTTATAATATTTAAGTACTTACAGTTATTTTTTTTCGGAAATTATATAATCTTATAAAAAAATGATGTGAAATAAATGAAGTATCATCAAAGTATTTTTGACCAACATTTAAATCCTTTAATTAGAGAATTGAATAATCTACTATGCCAGAAGGTCCTTCCATCGTAATTTTAAAAGAGGTTGTTCAAGAATTCAATGGACAAAAAGTTCTTGCTGTTTCCGGAAATAGTAAAATCTACATCATTCGGTTACAAAATCAAACTGTCATTGGTTTTAGAAGTTGGGGTAAGCATTTTTTAATTTGCTTTATGTTAACTGCCCACCATTTCTCCGCCATTAATATGAATGAATTGGCCTGTTACATAACTACTGTCTTCACTGGCTAAATACACATAAGCCGGACCTACTTCAGAAGGCTGCCCTGCCCTGCCCATTGGAGTATCCTGCCCAAAAACAGCAACATGGTCTTTGTCAAAACTGGCGGGAATCAAAGGAGTCCAGATGGGTCCAGGAGCCACACCATTTACCCGTATTTTTCTTTTAACCAGTGTAGCCGACAACGATCTGGTAAAACTTACAATGGCACCTTTAGTACTGGCATAATCTACCAAATGTTCACTGCCTCTATAAGCGGTAACCGAGCTGGTATTAATAATACAATCTCCTTCTTTTAAATATTCCAATGCAAACTTGGTGATATAGAAATAAGGATAAATATTTGTTTCAAAAGTGGTATGCAAATGTTTTGTTGTGAGTTTTTCTAATTCTTCGGCAGGAAATTGAACTGCAGCATTATTTACAATGATATTCAAGACACCAAAAGTTTTTACGCAATTTTTGACAGCACTTTCGCAAAAATTAATATCTTTAAGGTTACCGCTAATAATCAAACATTCCTTTCCTTCTTCTTCTATTAGTTGTCTTGTTTTCTTGGCATCCTTATCTTCTGTTAGATAAACAATAGCCACATTTGCACCTTCTCTGGCAAAATGGACGGCTACACTTCGGCCAATACCGCTGTCTCCTCCTGTTATTAGTGCCACCTTACCTTTAAGTTTTTCGCTCCCTTTGTAATTTTCCCTAATAATTTCTGGTTCCGGATTCATTTTATGTTCATATCCGGGTAGTGTTTGTTCCTGTTTTGGGAATGTTTTTATCTTTTCCATATTCTTTGTTATTAAATAGTAAATTATTCGAATTTATCAAGAACAAGAAAACAGCTTAAATTAAGTAAATTAAGCTGTTTCCTATTATATATGTTGTGCTGTTTCAGCTAACTAAAATAAAATTGTGCGTTTTCAATTTTTCATAAAAATCAAAAAATTTTGTATCGTTCTGCTAGATATTAGTCTAAATCCTTCTTGTAATTTATTGGTAAAAAATCCTCTTTTTAATTCTAAAAGCTTTATGGCAAACTCACCAGGAAGATTTATGACAAAACGGGTGGCACTTTTAATTTCATCGATTCGTTTTATTGTAAAAGAATAAATCTCATCTGCTATTTCAGAAAACCCATCAGTATTTTGCTCAATTTCCATTTCCAGGATATTTCCCAGAATACGGTTTTTTAATACGTTTCCAACATTACCGTTTTGGGTTAAAGTATTAAGTCCTTTTATTTTATCTGCAATTTTGGAATTTTGAACTCTAACATTTAAATAATCTTCTTTCGTGTTGAAAAATGTATTTTTTAATTTATTTACTAATTCAGCGTTTTTTTGAGTAACACTAGTATTTGTTCCTATACTAATTACCGAAAATTCAATAGGAATGTGTTTTTCAAAATGCAAAATGCTATTTACTCTGGCAGCACTTTTTAGAATTCCTGAATACTGTTTTTTGATTCTTTTTTTCTCTCCCTGCTCTCCAAAACTATGTTGAAGACTTCCTTGGGAACAATAAGCAAAGAAAATAGGCGATGTAGAGAGAGATTCAATACTTAGTCTGACATCTTCATAAAATATCACATTAAATTCCATAAAAGTTATTCCGTCTGGAAATGTTGTTCCTTTGATATTTCCTTCAGCAAATGCTAAATTATATTCATCATTTTTTACAATTAATGTACCGTTGAAATTATCTTTCAAATCATTAAAAACATCTTGTGTTTTTCCAGCCTTTAGATATATACTTTTCATTTTTAATGGATTTTAAAATAATTGTCAATTCTTTATAATTCTTAGAAAGTAAATTATAAATAGTTATTATTTTTATATATTCAAATTTCGTAATCCATTCACTGTTTGAGTTATACAATTAAAACATAAAGTTTCATAATTTTTATAAACTAAAATCCAATACCAAATTACAAAGAGCTAATTACTAAAAAACCAGAAAAGCAAAAAGGGTTAGAATATTAAATATTCTAACCCTTTTAAAATTTGTATTACAAACTAGGATTTATCTTTTGAATCCTTTTCTATTTTCTTAGTTCCATTATCCAATGTTTCTTTAGCTTTACTAATCGCTATAGCAATAACAGCTCCTTCATCCAGTTTTCCTTCGTCCAATATTGCGTTGGCTATTTCAACAGCTTTGTTGCGAACTCGCACAGGTAGATTCTTCATCGCAAGTGGATAATCTTTCTTCGTCCAAGGCATAGTACTCCATTTTAAATCACACGAATTGAATAGATTAAAGTGATTAATTATATTACATACCTGAGAACCGCAAATTTTATTCAGCTTCATTTATCGTCAAATCAGTATCGTAATACAGTATATAAACTCCTTTATTGGTATATCCACCGCCTTCTTTTTTGTAGTATTCAAACTTGTTATCGACTTGTTCCGTTGCAACGGCATCGGCAGTTTCCTGATAGGTTTTGTCTTGTGACAAACGCATCATAGTGTCAAAAGTTACGTCGAAACCACGAGTAGCGTAATTGCTTGGAGAAATCTTGTTTTTCTTTCTGTATTCTTTATCAAAAATCAAGGCTTCGGGAGATTCGTTTTCACGGGTTACGGAAGGATACATCAATTTTAATTTTGTTAAATTCACAAAATTAATTTCATCCGTGTCCAAAGTTTCGTTGGGTTCCAAAATCACCAACTGCACTTTGTAATTGGCCATAGCCCCCATCATCGTGCTCATCGTCCATTTTATCATGACCGTGTTGGCGGTTTCCAAAACCACGTAATTCATTTTGTCTTTAACAAACAAACTTTTCAATCCCTCAACAGACAAACTTCCGTTCTCTTGGAGAGGGGCAAATTGCACCTCTTTCTGGTTTTCACGGATATATTGTTTAACCGATTCTTTTTTCTTGTCCACCACCGCAATGATATTTCCTCCTTTTGCCCTCATAAAATCAAATATGGCAGTCTTCAACGCTTCGTTTGTTGGAATCGTTTGGTACAAATTAGGATAGGCATTTCCTAAATCTTTAGACAAAGGCGAAATTACCGGAACATTGTTTTTGCCCAATAACTCGGCCGTTTTCTCCACGTTATTTTGGTAAAAAGGACCAATAATTGCATCGGCTGTTTCCAGATTATTTTCTTGGTTAATGCTGGAAATATTTGAACTGTTTTTGGTTTCTTGCGAATCATATATATTCACGTCAACAGCAATTCCAAGTGTTTTGGCGGAATCTATAGCCATCAAGGCACCGGAATAAAAATCCAGGGTCATGTTCAAAAACTTGTCTTTTTTCAAACGAGTTGCAGTTGAATTGACGGTATCGCCTTCTATTTTCGAAATATTGAAAGGCAACAACAAAACCATTTTTTTTCTGGCATTCGAACCGTTTTTATTCGACAAAGAAGTATATGATTTCTTGGTTTCCTGCGTCATCGAAGCTGTTGAAGGCACTTTCAAGATCATTCCCACTTCAACACCATTGGCCAAAGCCGGATTCAACTTGATGAATTCTTCTTGACTCAAACCAGACAATTTGGACAAACTATACAATGTCTCTTTTGGTTTTACCTCGTAATCCACATAATGGATTGCTGGAGCAACTTTTGGAATGATGGGTTTTGGAGTTTCTTTTTGGGGTTCAACTACTGTTATTTTGTCCTTTTTGGGAGCAGTTCCTTTTATCAACAATTGGTAACCAATAGGCAAATTGGGGATAATTTCTGGATTTCGTTTTTCCAATTCTTCGATGGTAATTCCATATTTTTTGGCAATGGAAAACTTGGTTTCTTTAGGAAGCACTTCGTGATAAACAGGTTTCTGGGGAGTTGGAGCAACCGTTTTTGAAACTACATTATTAGAAGGAATGACAAGTATTTGCCCTATTTGCAAACCCAATTTTTCCAAATCGGGATTGGCTTTCTTCAAGGCTTCGTCGGAAACGCCATATTTATTTTCGATTCCGAACAAAGTCTCTTTGGGTTCCACTTTATGTGTTTTGACCTGTGTGGTTGCTTTTGGAGAAGTTGTTTTTGGAGTAGCAATTTTTGGAATAGCTGTATTTGAAACGGTTGCTTTTTTAGGAATAAGCAAAATGCTGTTGGGCTTCAAACCAGCTTGGGCATCTGGGTTTAATTTATAAATATCGTAAGGAGTGACATTGTATTTTAGTGCAATTTGGACTATCGTTTCCCCTTTTCCAACCTTGTGTGTAATGCTCTTTTCTTGTGAAAAACCATTGAAAGAAAAAACCAAAATAGCCAAACAAACCGTTATAAAATATTTCATCCTTTTGTAGTTGTAAAAAAATTAGTGTTTCAAAGATACCAAAACGGTATCAAATTTTATTCCAAAATTTGATACCGTTTTTATATAATTCACATTAAATAGCCTTATCAAAAAAGTAATAAGACGCTAAAAATGTTTTACTCCCATTCAATTGTTGCAGGCGGTTTTGAACTAATATCGTAAACAACTCTATTAACCCCTTTTACTTTATTGATAATATCGTTTGACACTTTCATCAGGAATTCATAAGGCAAATGTACCCAGTCAGCAGTCATTCCGTCAGTAGATTGAACCGCACGAAGCGCAACAACTTTTTCGTAAGTACGCTCATCACCCATAACTCCAACGCTATTTACAGGAAGCAAAATTGCTCCTGCCTGCCAAACTTTATCATACAATCCCCAAGATTTTAATCCGTCGATAAAAACTTTATCCACATCTTGCAAAATTTGTACTTTTTCTAAAGTAATATCTCCTAAAATACGAATAGACAATCCAGGCCCTGGGAAAGGATGTCTTCCCAATAATTCTGGATCAATTCCTAAAGTTGCTCCTACTCTACGTACTTCATCTTTGAAAAGCATACGCAAAGGTTCTACAATCTTCAATTTCATATAATCTGGCAATCCACCCACATTATGGTGTGATTTGATTGTTGCCGATGGTCCTTTTACCGAAACCGATTCGATTACGTCAGGATATATTGTTCCTTGCGCTAACCAAGTTACGTCTTCTATAAGATGCGATTCTGCATCGAAAACTTCGATAAATGCGTTACCAATGGCTTTTCTTTTTAATTCTGGATCAGTAACTCCCGCTAAGGCATCGTAAAAACGCTGAGAAGCATCTACTCCTTTCACATTCAATCCCATTCCTTCGTATTGATCTAAAACGCTTTGAAATTCATTTTTGCGAAGCAATCCGTTATTTACGAAAATACAATACAGGTTTTTGCCAATAGCTTTATGTAACAAAACCGCAGCTACTGTTGAATCTACACCTCCCGAAAGACCTAAAACCACTTTGTCGTTTCCGATTTTTTCTTTCATTTCAGCTACAATTTCTTCAACGAAAGCGCCTGGCGTGAAATTTTGAGGAACCTCAGCGATTTTCACTAAGAAGTTCTCCAACATTTTGGATCCATCCGTAGAGTGAAAAACTTCTGGATGATATTGAATAGCATAAGTAGTTTCACCTTCAATTTTGTATGCGGCAAATTCCACGTCGTGAGTACTTGCTAATTTTACTGCATTAGTTGGTAATGCCTTGATACTATCGCTATGACTCATCCAAACCTGGCTATTTTCAGAAACACCTTCAAAGAAAGTTTCGTCTTCTTTAATATAGGACAAATTGGCTCTTCCGTATTCTCTCGTATTTGAAGCTGCTACTTCACCTCCACTAAAATGGGCTAGATATTGCGCTCCGTAACAAACGGCCAGCATAGGTAGTTTACCTCTAATTTGGGATAAATCCGGGTGTGGTGCATCATCTCCTCTCACAGAAAAAGGGCTTCCCCCAAGAATTACCGCTTTATAACTTGATAAATCACTCGGAAAATGATTGTAAGGAAAAATTTCGCAGAAAATATTTAATTCGCGAACTCTTCGAGCAATAAGCTGTGTGTATTGCGATCCGAAATCTAAAATAAGTACGTTGTGTTGCATTCGGCAAAAATACTTTATATAATTGGGATTGAAAAATCGAAATTTGAAAAATTTTAAAATTACTCTTTAATAACTAGTAATTTAATTCTGGTTCCAAGTGCCAAATTATTCCAATACTCATTGGTCATGGGTTTAGCTTTGTCGTCAATGACGTGTATTTCTGCCGTATTCCCGCCAGAAGTTCCCTGACTCGCCACAACAAATTCAATATTGTTTATTCCCATTCCTAAAGGAATTTTAAATTCGTCTAATTGAGAATACAAGTACAGTTGAGATTGTATTAATTTATCATTCAAATAAACATTAATCAAATCCCCATCTATTTGGATATAATCTCTGTATTTAACCATCAAGAACTCCGATTTGGTTTTATAATCTCCCAAATATCTATCCCTCCTGTCCAACGAACTCAAGTCTTCTTTCAATCCTTCGCGAACCATTGTTTTTTCCAAATCCTTGGTCATTTTCTCTTGATAAACATCACCCAACTTGTGTTCAAATTTATTTTTTGGGGTCATCGAAAAATGATTCTCAGGAGTACCTATTTCAAATGCATTATTAGGTGTAGGTTTGGTGCCAAAAATATTCGTTTCCTTCAATACATTGGGAGCAACGATTTTGGGTATATTCAATTTTGGTAAATTGGTTGGAGGAGGAATATCTTTTTTGTCCTTGGGTTTTACAGTTGTAGTTTGAGGCTTAATGGGTCTGAATTTAGTATTAAATTCAGCTTGCCCAAAAACATTCGAACTTATGCAAAGTATAAAAATAAAAAAAAGAATTCTGTTCATATCGTTTCTCCTATTGATGAATCAATATTTAAAAAGTCCAAAAATAATAGAAATCAATCGTCTAAAATCACAAAAATAACATAAAATAATTTTCTGGATTTTATTTTCAGAATGGGAACCTGAATCATAAAAACAGTCCACAAAGTGAACCAAGCATTTTCTTTTGCCACAGATTTCACAGATTCACACAGATTTCTCAAATATTACACATAAAATCTGTGTGAATCTGTGAAATCTGTGGCTAATTTTATCGGTTTGGTATTAGTCATAAATATTTATGTAATAAAACATTCCATTTCACTCTTTAACCAATATAATGGTGGCTTTATAGCCCAATCCCACATTCCATTGATTAGAAGAAACAACAACTCCCAATTCATCATAAACCTGGAATTCTGCCGTATTGGGCGAAGCGAAACCTTCATTCAAGGCTTCAAAATCAATCCTGTTGATACCCTTTTCCAGTTTTATCTTGAATCCTTTAAATGCTCCATCCATAGCAACTTCTGGCTCGATTACTTTACCGTTCAAATAGACTTTTATCTTGTCGCCATCCACAAAAGCAGCATCTCGATACCTTATAGTCGAGGTAAATGTATTGATTTTGAAACTGCCCAAATATTGATTCCTGTTATAGAAAACGCCTTCTGAATTAGCCTCTTTTTTATACAAATTACTATCTTTAAACAAATCATCGGGATTGACCTGCAACGAATCCGGCTTTTTCACTACGGCAGGAGGCGTGATTTCTGGAGCAACTACTTTTGGAGGAATAGTTTCTTTATTTTTCGATTTCTTGGCTGGAATGGGTTTAAACTTGGCATCAAATTCTTTCTGTGCATATCCCGAAAAGGAAATACATAACACAATAACAAAAAACAATATTTTTTTCATAACATATAGGTATTAGTTAATCCGTGCATCTACAATTAAAACTGAATGGTAAAAAACGTAAACGAGGATTATTTCATATTACTTATATAACAATCAATTATAGAATTTATTACATTTTAAAGTATTTAATCATTTTAGAATCCATTCAGCATGTTTAATCTTTTAGAATGAAAATTTTGCGTGATTCTTTCTAAATTTTTATAAATTGCAGCACTAAAACAAATACAGGGGTTGAATTTCAACTCGCTAAAAATCAACACAAAAACAATTAAAATGAAAAGAGAAAACATCTTGACAGGTTCACCATGGGAAGACAAAATGGGATATTGTCGTGCGGTTCGCATCGGAAATGTAATTGAAGTTTCGGGAACTGTAGCCATTGTGGATGGTGATAAAGTAAAAGCCGATGATGCTTATGCACAAACCCTAAACATTCTAGAAAGAATAGAAAAAGTATTGGAAGACTTGAATGTTGGAATGAAAGACGTGATTCGTACTCGAATTTTTACAACTGACATTACTTCTTTTGAAGACGTTGCCAAAGCACACGCCACTTTTTTCAAAGATATCAAACCAGCTACAGGTTTTTATGAAGTAAGCAAATTAGTAGCTCCTGAATATTTGGTAGAAATAGAATTTACGGCTATCGCTGCTGAGTAATTTTAATATTGTCATTGAGAGGAACGGGCGCCATCCTACTAAATTGCTCAACTTGTGTACACTCGTAATGCGATTGCTTCGTTCCTCGCAATGACAAAAACTAACCGAAATGAACCTAAAAAACACAATCTTTCTTTCCTTCAAATGGATTTTCATTTGTGTTTTGATAGGCATATTTTCAGGTTCTGCTTCAGCCTTTTTCTTGGTATCGTTGGAATGGATTACCCAATTTAGGGAACACAATAATTGGATTATTTGGCTGTTGCCCATAGGTGGATTGTACATCGGATGGCTTTATTATCGATATGGAGCGACTGTGGTAAAAGGTAATAATTTATTGCTGGAAGAATACGAAAATCCACAAAAACCCATTCCATTCAAAATGGCTCCAATGGTGCTTCTTAGTACTTTAATCACGCATCTTTTTGGAGGTTCTGCGGGTCGCGAAGGCACAGCAGTACAAATGGGAGGAGCAATCGCCGACCAATTCTCACTACTTTTCAAACTCGACAATTCCGACAGAAAAACACTTATTATCTTAGGAATCAGTGCGGGTTTTGCTTCCGTTTTCGGAACACCTTTAGCTGGTGCCATCTTTGCTTTGGAGGTTTTGTATTTCAGTAAAATCAGTTTAAAAAGCAGTGTACTTTCGTTTTTGGTGGCTTATGTTGCTTATTTCACGGTGGAACTTTTAAAAGTTAAACACACTCATTATTACATTCCTGAAATACCTGAAATTACGGCCACAAATATTGGCTGGATTGTTATTGTTGGAGTATTATTTGGTTTTACCGCAATGCTTTTTTCCAGAACAACTCATTTTTGGGGAAGATTATTTGCAAAAACAATAGAGTATCCTCCATTGCGTCCCTTTGTGGGAGGACTTGTTTTGGTGATTGCCATTTACTTAATGGGAACCACAAAATACATTGGTTTAGGAATTCCAACAATCGTTGAATCCTTCTCTACTCCAAATCAATCCTACGATTTTCTACTCAAAATACTGTTTACCGGATTTACACTAGGTGCGGGATTTAAAGGTGGCGAAGTAACACCTCTTTTCTTCGTGGGTGCCACATTGGGAAGTGCCTTGTCACTCCTAATTCCTTTACCCATCGCCCTTTTGGCAGGAATGGGATTCGTGGCCGTTTTTTCGGGAGCCACCCACACTCCTATCGCTTGCACCGTTATGGGAATGGAACTTTTTGGCTTACAAAGCGGCGTATTCATTGGCATTGCGTGTGTGGTTGCTTATTTTGCTTCAGGTTCCATAGGTATTTACCATTCCCAGATTGTAAAAGGCGCGAAATACCGTTTGTACCAGCGCTTTAAAAGAAAAGATTTGGAGGATTTCTAGTGTTGTAAAAGTTTGTTAAATCTTTAATTGTTATGAAGATTACACTAAAAAAATGTAAATTCGCAGACTATGAAAGAACAAGACATTCAAGCAATACAGCAGTTATTATCAACTCCAAAAAAAATTGCCATCATTCCACATCGCAGTCCCGATGGCGACGCAATGGGTTCCACCCTCGGATTGTACCATTTTCTATTAAAAAACAACCACCATCCCGTTGTGGTTTCTCCCAACGAATTTCCCGACTTTTTGGCTTGGATGCCGGGTTCGGAAACCGTTATGATATTCGAAAAAGACAAAAAAAACTGCACTAAAATCCTAGAAGAATCTGAAATCATTTTCACACTGGATTTCAACGCTTTGCACCGTGTGGGCGAAATGGAAAAAGTGCTTGAAAAACTGACCGCTCCTTTTGTAATGATTGATCATCATCAATCGCCAGATGATTATGCGGTGGTTACATATTCGGATACTGCTTTTGGTTCCACTTGCGAAATGTTGTATAATTTTATAAATTTTCTTGGCAAAAAATCAGACATAGACAAAACCATTGGCACCTGCATTTATACAGGAATTTTGACCGATTCAGGTTCCTTCCGTTTTCCAAAAACAACTGGCACAACCCATAGAATTATTGCGGATTTGATTGATTTGGGAGTTGAAAACAGCGAAATCCCAACCCTGCTTTTTGACAATAGTTCTTATGGCAGATTGCAATTACTGGGGAGAGCGCTTCAAAACATGAAGATTTTGGCCGACCATAAAACGGCTTACACTTCGCTTACCCAAGTAGAATTAGACAGTTTCAATCATATAAAAGGCGACACCGAAGGTATTGTCAATTATGGATTAAGCATCAAAGGAATTGTATTTACAGCTATTTTTATCGAAAATCTAGAGGAGAAAATCATCAAGATTTCGTTCCGTTCTCAAGGTAATTTTGACGTAAATCTTTTTGCAAGAGAATATTTTAATGGCGGTGGACATCGCAATGCTGCCGGAGGAAAATCGGAATTATCGATGGAAGAAACGGTAAATAAATTTGAAGATTTGGTAAACAAACTAAAAATATAACAGTATGAAATATTGTAAACGTATTCTATTGGCATTCTTGGTTGCTGCATTGGTTTCCAGTTGCAAGCAACATCAAGAATCCCGAAGACCAATTTCGCAAGCATCGGGAACATTTATGAAAAAATCGGCTGAGCGAAATAAGAAGTTGAACGCTAGCGAAGAAGGGCAAATTGAAGCCTTGATTAAAAGCAATCACAAGATAAAATACCTCGCTTCGACAAAGGGATATTGGTACACTTATGTAACTCAAAACATACAAGATACCTTGACTCCAAAAAAAGGAGACGTTGCCTTTTTTGATTATGAAATCAAAGACTTGAAAGGAAACGTCATTTATTCGGAAGTGGAATTAAGGCCTCAAACCTATAGTGTCGACAAACAAAATATTATGACAGGATTGAGAGAAGGTATCAAATTGATGCACAAAAACGAAAAAGTAATCTTTCTTTTTCCGTCACACATCGCTTATGGTTATCACGGTGATGACAAAAAAATTGGCACCAACCAACCCTTGATGTGTACTGTGACGCTACATAATTTTATATCCGAAGCCGCCTTCAAAAAAGAAATTTTACTCAAGGCCACCGCAGAAGAGCAAGCCACAAAAACAATTATAACCCCAAAAAAAGATACGATAACCAATTAAGAAAATAAATTACAAATGAAAAAAAACATTCTATTACTGTTTATTCTAGCAGCCTCATTCTATTCATGTCAAGAGAAAAAAAACGATCTTCCTGATGGATTATACGCCCAAATCGAAACCAATAAAGGAACTATAACAGTACAATTGGATTATGAAAAAGCACCTATTACCGTGGCCAACTTTGTGACATTGGCTGAAGGAAAAAATGAGTTTATCACCAATGAAAATCTTAAAAACAAACCTTTTTATGACGGATTGAAATTTCACAGAGTTATTGCAGAATTTATGATTCAAACAGGAGACCCACTAGGAACCGGTTCTGGAGATGCAGGTTATAAATTCAAGGATGAAATTACCGATATGCGTTTTGACAAAGGTGGAGTTTTGGCTATGGCCAATAGTGGCCCTGGAACTAACAGCAGCCAATTTTTTATCACCCATCTTGAAACACCTTGGTTAGACGGAAAACACACCATTTTTGGTCATGTAGTAGAAAATGGAATTGAAGTGGTGAATAAAATCCTTCAAGACGATTTCATCAAGACCATAATGATTATTAGAAACGGAGAAGCTGCCAAAAAGTTTGATGCCGTGAAAACCTTCCGTGATTATTTTGCTCTGGAAGCGGAAAACCAAAAGAATAAATTGGCCATTGATGCTGCAGCCAATGCCAAATACAAAGTTGTTTTCGATCAAAAAGCGGCTTCGCTAACTGCATTGAAAGCCAAAGCAACTAAATCACCTTCTGGATTGCAATATGTAATCACCAAAAAAGCAGGTGGAAAGAAACCTGCCAATGGCGCCAATATCTACATTCATTATTCTGGTTTTCTAGAAAACGGAACGCTATTTGACTCGAGTGTAGCAGAAGTAGCAAAAGCTTTTGGAAAATACGACGAAAGCAGAGCTGCCCAAAACGGATACCAACCCATCGCATTTGTAGCGGGTCAAAAAGAGGGAATGATTCCAGGATTTATCGAAGGAATCGAGAAACTTTCTTTTGGAGACAAAGCCGTTATCTTTATTCCTTCAAAATTGGGTTATGGCGAAGCTGGAGCTGGTGGTGTTATTCCGCCCAATGCCAACATTATTTTTGAAATTGAATTACTGGAAAAAGCACCTAATTAATTTATAAAACAACCCATTGGGTAATTATTAAATTATTAGAAATAAAAAATTGAAACGCATAGAAACATAGAAAAAAGATTGAGATAGACCAATTCTTGGTTTCCTCATAGCCTATGAATTCTTAAAATAATTGAAACGACTAAATAAAATCAACATTAGCTATGTTTCTATGCGTTTAAAAAAATACTAATTGAATTACCCCATCGGGTTATAAAACACTAAAAAAAGTAAGACCTTAAAATTATTCGAAATGAAATCTAAAATCATATTATTGCTGTTCTTGGGAATGTTGAACTTGCAAGCGCAAACTGCCAAAAAACCAGTGACAACCAAAAAGCCAACGGCAACAACAAAAGCAACCACAATAACAAAAGCAACAACAACAAAAGCAACTCCAAAAACTGCGCCAGCTACTGAAGGAATGTTTGCCACGATTGCCACCAATAAAGGAAGTATTGTGGTACAATTGGAATATCAAAAAACTCCAATTACCGTAGCCAACTTTATTTCCCTTGCAGAAGGGAAAAACACCTTTGTAACGGACGAAAAACTTAAAGGAAAACCTTTTTATGACGGCTTGAAATTTCATAGAGTCATTCCCGATTTTATGATTCAAGGTGGCGATCCATTAGGAAGCGGAAGCGGTGGCCCAGGCTTTTCATTCAAGGATGAAATTACGGATTTAAAATTTGACAAAGGCGGAATTTTGGCAATGGCCAATTCGGGTCCAGCAACTAATGGAAGTCAGTTCTTTATTACGCATAAAGATACGCCTTGGTTAACAGGAGCTCACACCATTTTTGGCCACGTGGTACAAGGAATGAATATTGTCAACTTGATTGCTCAAAACGATGTGATTTTGAAAATCACCATCACCCGAAAAGGAACTGCAGCCAAAGCCTTTGACGCTCCTAAAGTTTTTGCAGATTATTTTGCCAATAAATCCGAAGATGTAAAAAAACAAGCCGCAATTAATGCTGAAAATCAAAAAAAGCAAGCTGCAATCGAAGCAGAAGCCAAAAAAGTTTACCTTGAAAAATATGGAACTGTGATCAATGCCAAGGCAGCTTATTTAGCAACCGTAAAAGCTACAGGAACCAAAACTACATCAGGAATAATTTATAAAACAACACAAAAAGGAACTGGAGTAAAACCGGCAGACGGAACCACTATCAACTTCAATTATTCGGGTTATTTTGAAGACGGAACTTTGTTTGACAGTAACTACGAAGAAGTTGCTAAAACTTACGGAAAACACGATGCCAACAGAGCAGCCCAAAACGGATACAAACCCTACCCGATTGAAGCCGGAAAAAAAGACGGTATGATTCCTGGGTTTCTAGAAGCTCTAAGCCTGATGACATATGGCGACAAAGCTATATTTTTAATCCCATCGAATTTGGCCTACGGAGAGCGAGGTGCTGGTGGAGTCATTCCTCCTAATGCAACCCTTGCATTCGAAGTTGAAATGTTAGAAAACAAAGCCGAGCCAAAAAAATAAAATACTAAAAGCACCTAAGAAAAAAGTCAAAAATTAATGTCGTATTTTAGTCAAGCACTACATTAATTTGCCACAGATTTCACAGATTACACAGATTGACTCTTCAAACAACTTAAAAATCTTTTTAACCTGTGAAATCTGTGGCAAAAACTTTTTATCCTATTTTGACATTACGACAATATATCTTTCTAAATATTTAAATGTCTTTTATAAAAACAAAACCCGACAAGCTTTAGAAACTTGTCGGGTTTGTTGTTATTACTATTTATCCTTATTTACTGGAACTGAACACTACTTTTTAAACTTCCAATCGAATTCGTCTTTGGCATTGATGATGGCGCCAATTTCAAATTTTACGACCTCGTCAAATTCGGTTTGCAGGATAATCCAATTGTCTTCGTTAAAGTAGTTTTCGAAAGTGTCGAAATCTTCTTGTGTAAATTTGGTAATTCCTTTGGTGGCCAATTCTTTTTTGAGATCGGTGATTTTTTTGCCAATAAATTTGTTGCCCAACAACTCCAAGTCTGGACTCGAAGCCACGATGTAACCCAGTTTTAATTCTTCTTCCTGATAGAACGTCAAACGCATTTTTAGGGTATTGTAAGCAAAAATCACGTTGTCGTCTTCGTCCTTGTAATTTCGGTTGGGTTTTCCGTAAAGGGCAATGACGTCATTTTGTTTCATTCCGAAAAGGAGTTTGTCGATTCCGTTTTTGAGGTTTATTTTCATTCGATTTTATTTTACTGCAAAGTTCGCAAAGTTTTTCGCAAAGTCTACTACTTTTTAAAGTTTAAAACAATCCTGATGATTTGGTAAAACAAGCATATAAGTACGAAAAGTTTGCAACAAATAAAAAGCCTTTTGATGATTTGTAAGAAAAAAAATAATATATTTGATGTAACAATAAAGCGAAATAAACCTTCGCCAATCTACCCGATTTTGGGTGTATATACGAAGGTTTGTTTCGCCTATATACAAGTTACCAGCAAGCATAAACCACAATATTGCAAAAAACAATGGTCATAAAATTTAAAGACGTAAAGCTGAAAATTTCTAAAAATGAAAATAATCGTTTTTGGAAACCAATTGGGCAATTTTGGAATATCACTCAAATAAAAATAAATGATGAATGGTATAATTGTACGCTACGATTCATTAAAAAGAACAACAAATATTATATTCAATTTCGTCATCCAATGAAAGTTGAGAAGAGAACAAATTTAGTAAAGGAAATTATTTGTGAAGGTCTTTACAAAGAAGTTGAAACTTCTATATTCAAATATAATTTAGTACAGTATCTTGAAAATACACATTCTATAAATTCCATTTCATATGATATCAGAAAGTCGATTTTTGATAGAAGACGAATGATGCTCATTTTTAGTTTAGCATTAATACCATCACTCTTATTTTATTTCATTAATGCAAACTATGATAACGTTATTATACACCTAATTGCCGAAAACACTTGGGTACAAACGTTCTTTTTCTTTTTGACAATTTCAGGTTTTATCAGTATATTTCATCCATTCTCAATTCGAAAGGAAATCGGAAAAGATGATATTAAAGAAATTGCGAAAGAAACTATGGAAGAGGAAAAACGAAATGAAGATATTAAACGTAGTGCGACATTCTAAATGCCAGCTGGTAACAGCCGTTTGGCGAGATTGGGGTTTTAGGCTTAACTGAAAGTTGGTTTTGTATTTGGAAAATTTGTGTTTAACCGAAAAATCTCGCATCTTTAATCCCCAACCTCGCCAAGCGCCAGAACGTTAATGGCAATTGTGATTAACATCCAAAACTCAAACTATGATTGAATACAATTATACCGACCAAGATTTCTTTGAATACTTAAACAGACATTTAACTGGTTTTATATTATTAGGGCAAAAACTCAAAAGTATAATAGTGAAATATGAATTAGCTGAAGCGTATTCTAATCATAGTTGTAGGTTTATAATTGATATAGAGTTTCTGAATTTTGAAAATTTATCAATTGATGAAAAAAAGCTAGCACATAAATTCTTTCATAATTCACAAAATTCTACTGGCGGCGGATTTATTTCTTTCATATATAAATCTCAAAGAGAATATCACATTGATATTGTGAAAATACAGTCTTTTGTCCAACATTATGAATTTGCAAAACAAACGCTAAACGGTGTAATTAAAAATGTTATACCCGAAAATTGTGAACTAGAAATTAAAGATTTAAAAATGGAACCTCTTTTCACATATATGGATAGGTTTTTTGGTAGAAGAGATTACTCATTGTCAGATGGAGAATTTACTAAAAAATATGAAGATAAATTTAAAACAAGTTTTGATTTTGATATAATTTACCACAATAGAATATTAAATCAAGCTTTGAAATATTCTGATTTAATATTTGAAAACTCAATCTCTGATAAAGAGTTGGAACAGAATCACTTTCGAAGTATTGAAGAAATAAGAAGATTTGTATTGGATAATGATATTCCTTTCATAATTAATAAATATCGTGATACAATCGAAGAGATTTATATTGATGAGGGTTCATTAAAAGAAAAATTGACAAAAAATATTTTGCCTGTATATAATCAATTACAAAAGAATGTAATTATAAAAGTAATAGAAAAAAAAGAACAAGAAAGAAAGGTTCGACTTAATTTCTTAAACAAATTAGTAAATGATTCTAATCTTAGCATTGGTGACTTTATTTTAATAACTGAAAATTATTATGGAGATAAATGTCAGGAAATTGGAATTATCAAAGAATTTGAAATAAATTATAACAATTGCCTTGAAATTAAGTACAACCAATTAAAAATTAATTTGGAGGAAAGCAAAATTGGATTAAAAACAATTGCATTAAAAAAGATCAAAAATTTTATTCCTGCTATTGAAATGAAACGTTTAAGACTTTTGACACTTCCAAAAGGCAAACCTGAATTATTTATGTTTTTAAAAAAAAACGCACAAAAATAATTATGAGTTACAACTGCCACTAACAGGCGTTTGGTAAGATTGCGAATTTTGTAGTAAATTCACGTTTACATTTCGCAAGAAATTTTATCTTTAACAGAGAATAATCTGTTCCGAAGTTCGAAACCTCGCCAAGCGCCGGAACGTTATGTGGCATACAACCAAAATGCTAATCAGAAAAAACACATTCTTAAACAACCGTTAGAAATGGCTATTATAAAAATTGTGCTATTAAATAAAACATCTGAAAAACCAAAATGAATCAAGATAAAATTGAACGATTTAAAGCAATCTTAAAAAAGTGGAATCCTATAGGAACTGCTGAACATAGTATACCTGATTTAAATGACTATGAAACAGAAGTTGACGATATTATTTTTAACCTTGAAATAGATTGCGACTTTCCCGAAAAAAGTATTACTCAAAAGCAGTTGTCTAAAATCATTAAAGAAGTCTTGAATCAAGCTTTTGATTTGCATTTAACAAACTCAGAATGTGATGTTCCTTCAGAAGAAATATTGAAAATACTGAAAGAGTAATAAAAGTACGCCACATAACAGCCACTCCTATGTAAAGCATCATAAAGTTATTCACAACTTTTGAGAGAGTTATATGTTGGTTATTTTTCGAGTATAAAATTCCGTTCCAACGGCTTGTTGAAAAAGTTGGAAACAACTTTTTGTCCGCCGAAGGCTTGGACTGAAAAAGTTATTCTGACTTTTTTGGAAACGACCTTATGGCATTTCAAAATATTCAGTTTTACTAATGTTCATTTCTTTACTTTGGGTTTTTGTAATAACGGCTACCTACTTTGTGCCTGATATTCAAGCCAAATTAACTGTTGGTTATTCAAAACTGTTGATAGAAAATCTGAATACATACGATTTTCCTTTACGTGGAATTCCTGACCTAATTTATATGTCTACCGTTTGTTTTATGTTTATGAAAATAAGATTAGATAAAGAAAATTCTAAAAAATAAATCCATTCCCTTTCTTCAAACAACTTTAAAATTATCTTCTCATCTAACTTTAATTAAAAATTAACTCATCATTACCACACCGTTTCTATGTAAATTAATTGTTTATTCTGGCAAATACGAATCCAGGAATGGTAGTCTTTTAGTAATATACAATTCATTTTAAGTTTAAGTGTTCCGCATTCCTTTGTACGGAATTTAAAACTAAACTAAAATGAAAAGAATTATTTTACCAATGTTGTTTTTGGCAACGCTGATTTCTTGCGAGAACAACGATAAATCTGGAAACGATGTAGTAGCCAGTACCGATGTTGTATTAGCCAATCAATCGGTAACACCTGTATTATTAAAAAAACAAACTGGTTTTGAAAACCTGGAATTATTTTCGCTATTAACTTCCGATGATGTTTTGGCACAGAGTCCAACTTATGTTTTTGGTGGTTCGGCTGATGGTTCTGGTTTGTTAAAAAACACCGATGGTACTTTTACTTTTTTGGTAAACAACGAAGACAATTTTGCTGTTTCCAGAATCACTTTAGACAAAACTTTCAAACCTGTAAAAGGCGAATATTTATTGAATTCTAACGGAGGAACTTGGAGATTGTGTGGCGCTACGATGGCAACACCTGCTGAACACGGTTTTGGCCCTTTGTATTTAACTTGTGGAGAATCTGGCGAAGAATCTCGTACTCACGGAGTAAATCCTTATGCCAATGTTGGTGGAGCATCCGTAACCAAAGAATTATCAGGATTGGGTAGATTGAGCGCCGAAAACGCTTTGCCTTTGCGCAAATCGGCTTATTCTGGAAAAACAGTTATCGTTATTGGCGATGACGATTCAGGAACTTATGGCGGACAAGTTTTTATGTATGTATCGAATACTGTGGGTGATCTTGAAAACGGTTCGTTGTATATGATGAAAAGAAATGACGACAACCAAAAAGAGAAAGATATGGTTACTGGAAAAACTTATCCAGTTTCTTTCGTGAAAATCGAAAATCACACTACAATGACTGGTGCTCAAATTAATGCTTCGGTAAATACGCTTAAAGCCATCAAATTTGGCAGAGTCGAAGATTTGGATTACCGAAAAGGTGGAAATGTAGCCGATCGCGAACTTTATTTTAACGTAACAGGTCAAGCGGTTTCAGGAATAAATGCCGATGCTTCAAGAACCAAATACGGTAGAGTTTACAAGTTGAATTTAGACGCAGCAAACCCATTGACTGGAAACTTGGAAGTGATTCTTGATGGTGATGATCGTACTGGAATTGCCGGAAAATTCCAAAATCCTGACAACATTTGCGTGACCAAAAACTATGTTTACGTTCAAGAAGATGCCAATGGTTACGGAGATGAAACTCACGATGCTTACATTTATCAATACGATATTGCCAAAAAAACATTAAAAGTGGCTTTGGAATTAGACCAACGTCGTACTGCGACAGATGCTGCCAAATACAATGTTGGAGGAACATCTGCTTTTGGTGATTGGGAATATGGAGCTTTAATAGATGTATCGGAGGAATTAGGAATTGATGATACTTTTTTATTAAGTGTTCAGCCTCATACTTGGAGAGGAGACAAATACAAAGGTGTTGATGGTGGTAAACTTCGTCTAAATGAAAATCAAGCAAGCCAAATCGTTGTTATCAAAGGATTGGCCAGATAAACTATCTCATTACTATACAAAGCCCACGGTTCTAATCTAGAATCGTGGTTTTTGCTTTTATAATCAAGTCCTATTTTAAATGAAAAAAATCTATTTGTTACCCTTATTTTTGCTCTTATTTTCTTGTGTCGAAACCAAGCCCACAACAGAACTGTCCAACGATTTGTTTAAAAAAGACATTAGTTTTTTAAAAAAAGAAGTAGTGGAACTGGAACATCTGGTTCAAAAACAAGCTGCTTCAAACCAAATTCAAAAGCAGTTTTTAAAATCGCACGAAGCATACAAGAAAGTCGAAATTCTAAGCGAATATTATTTCCCGACCGTTTCCAAAGCCATCAATGGCCCTGTCTTGGATGAATATGAAATTGACGAAGGCAAAACCGTTCCGCCAGAAGGTTTTCAGGTAATCGAAGAATTTATTTTTCCGAAATACAATCTAAAAGATAAATCGGAACTTTTAAATCAATTGGGGATTCTTAAAGCCAATTTGAATCGGCTGGACTTGGTTTCACAAACGAATACCTTGACCGATTCGCATATTTTTGATGCCATCCGACTGGAAGTTTTTAGAATCGTGACGATGGGAATCACTGGTTTCGATTCGCCAATAGCACAAAACTCCATTCCCGAAACCTTGGCATCCTTGGAAAGCATTGAATCCTATTGCAAAATTTACTCTCCCGAATTGACTGAGTTACAAACTGCGATGTTCACCATCGAAAAAGGAAAAAAATATTTAACGCAACACCAAGATTTCAATTCCTTTGACAGAGCTTATTTTATCAAGGAGATCGTCAATCCGTTGAGCAAAAGCATTTATCAAGCCCAAACAAAACTGCAAATTCCATTTCTCAAAGAAATGAGAGGTTTAAAATCAACCGCGCAAACTCTTTTCGAAAAAGACGCTTTCGATGCCGAAGCCTTCTCGGGATTTCCGGATTACAAAACCACTCCCGAAAAAATAAAATTAGGGCAGGAATTATTCAATGACCCCATTTTATCCGGAACTAATACGCGTTCTTGCGCTTCCTGCCATCATTCGGACAAAGCATTCACGGACGGACAGGAAAAAGCAATAACAATAAACGGAAAATCTTTGGTAAAAAGAAATACGCCCACCTTGTCCAACATTGCTTTTCAACGGGCTTTTTTCTCGGATTCCCGTGTGAGTTATCTCGAAGACCAAGCCGTAGCAGTCATCACGAACGAAAACGAAATGCACGGTTCGCTGGATAAATCGGCCGAAGCCTTGAAAAAAAACAAAGAATACGTAGCCAAATTTCAGAAGGCTTTTCCGAATAAAGAAATCGATGCCTTTGCCATAAAAAATGTTTTGGCTTCCTACATCCGTTCCCTGAGTTCCTATGACGCTAAGTTCGATGGCTATATGCGAAATGACGTGGAATTCACAAACGACGAAAAAGCAGGTTTCAATTTATTTGCCGGCAAAGCCAAATGTGCCACTTGCCATTTCATCCCGTTGACCAACGGGACGGTTCCGCCCAATTACACCAAATCCGAAAGTGAAGTACTTGGCGTGCCCGACAAACACAACAAACTAGATGCTGATTTAGGTAAATATGAATTGACTAAAGCCGAAATTCACAAAAACTCTTTCAAAACACCTACCATCCGAAACATAACACTGACCGCTCCTTACATGCACAACGGAGTATATAAAACACTGGAAGAAGTCATCAATTTTTATAACGAAGGCGGCGGAAGAGGTCTTGGTTTTAAATTAGAAAATCAAACCCTGCCCGAAGACAAACTGAATTTAACCGAGCAGGAAAAAAAACAGCTCATTGCTTTTATGAAAACCTTGACCGACAAGAAATACAAGTATTAATTTTGAAAGTATACATAAAAGCTTAAATCCGTAGTAGTTTTATGTTTTTAGATTATTTTCAAAACTTCATTACAACCCATAAAAAAAGACTGTCCTAGCTAGAACAGTCTTTTTTTTTGTCTTTACGAAATTGACTTATGCCGCAAACAAGTTTGGTTTTAGGAAATCGTATAAAATCTGGTCGTAAGGATTCAAATCGCCAATTGTTTTTTCTGACGCAGCATCAAACGCGATGTGATTGTGTTTTTTGAACAAGTAAATTTCTCTTAAACAATTCGACAAACTTTGGTGAATTTCTGTCGTAAAAAGAGGCACTTGATTAGATCCATTGTCACCCACATATAAAAAAAGTTCATAATTAGAACTCGTCTTCGACAAATTACCGCCGTTGATTTTTATGGTTAATTTTGTCGATTTTCCATCTTTTTTACCTTGATACTGTACTACCATACTGATTGATTTTAAAATATTATTGAAATTGATTTTATAGCTTCAACTTTAATCGTTGAATTCTATGCTAAATTTATATAAAAAAAAGAAACTGATACAATAATAGCACTTAAATTTAACAAATTAATTGACATTTGAATGAACCTTTCTTATTGAACTACATCTTTGTCAAAGTTTGAAACTTTGACAAAGCTTCTTATGATTTAGACCACCAAAATTCCCTACAACAAATACACTTCCACTTTATCGCCTTTCTTCAATTCATAAGTTCCATCGGGTACATAAACCAATCCGTTGGAAACCGCAAAAGAATTCAGCATCGAAGAAGCTTGATGCGACAAAACATTCGCTTCATCGTTGACAATATTGGCTTTCAAAAACTGGCTGCGAGTATTTCGAACCGAATAATCGTGCGCAATCGAAATTGGTTTGGACTGATTGTAATTGGGCGATTTTCCAGAAAGTATCGAAAGGGTGGGCAACACATACACATAGAAACAAGTCAATGCCGCCGCAGGATTTCCGGGCAAGGCAAAAACTATTTTGTCTTTTGTTTTTCCGGCAAACAAAGGTTTCCCAGGCTTCTGGTTGACTTTGTAAAAAAGGGTTTCAACGTCCAATTCTCTTAAAGCACGAGCTACAAAATCATAATCTCCCACGGAAATTCCGCCGGAAACCAAGACCACGTCATTGGCCGACAATGCTTCTGAAAGTTTGTTTTTGGTGTTTTCAAAATCATCGTTGACTTCATACAAAGTTACGGCTTCAAAATACGCTTCATTCAAAGCCGATTCCAACATAATGCCGTTGCTTTCATAGACTTTTCCATATTCCAAAGACTCGCCTGGTTTCGTTAATTCGTTTCCGGTTACGACAATTCCAACATTGGGTTTCTTGAAAACTGTTGCAGAAGTGAATCCCAATCCTGCCAGAAATCCGATGGCGGCAGCGTTGAGCAAAGTTCCTTTTTCCAATGCCAATTCACCAACCGAAATTTGTTCACCAACAGGTCTTACATTCGTTTCCGGTTTAACGGGTTCTTGAAGATACAATTGACCGTCTTTTTCGGAAACCAATTCAATTTGGATCACCGCTTGTGCCGAATCCGGAACGGCAGCTCCCGTGAATATTTTCAGGGCTTGACCGGGTAATAATTCTACAATATGGGAATCGCCGGCCTTGATTTCACCAATGATTTCATACTCCAATCCATCAAAAAGACAAAGCGCATAACCATCCATCGCCGATTGTCGGAATGGAGGCATATTAATAGGAGAGAAAATAGACTCGGCCAAAATATGTTTTCGGGCTTGAATCAACGAATATTCTACTTGTTGCAAAGTCGGCAAATTATTTTGTAAAATAGTGAAAGCGTCTTGAACTGAAATCATGGGATTTTATTTAAGATTCAAAAATACAATTCAAAATTCATTTATATCCACTCAAAATAAAAAAGACAGATCAAATAAAATAATTAGACACGAATTGCACCAATTATCACAAATTAAAAATCATCTTAAAATTAAATTACACCAATTTCATTCTGCCTTAGGCAGATTAGTGAAATTAAAGCAACTATTTTTCGTGTAAATTGGTGAAATTCGTGTGAAATTCCAATGATATTTACCAATAAAAAAGACTGCGATAAATAAATACCACAGCCTTTCAATCGAATTAGTTAACTCTTATATTTCTATTCTATTTCCAATCCAGCAATCGTTGTTCGCCTTCAATATTTTTGATATCGGTGATGTCTTGCGATAATTCAATCACGCCTTTATAATTTTTATCGGCATCACGCACAGCAAAATAGCGAATGTAAATCAGACGTTCTTTGAAATTAATCCAAAACGAAGCTTCATTTTGAGTGCCATTTTTGAAACTCTCAATGATTTTGAGCACCGTTCCCACACTTTTGGGCGGATGACAAAACTTCACCTCACGACCAATGATTCCGGCACTTCTAGGAAAAACACGTTCTTCTCCGCGGTTGTAGAAAATCACTTTGTCGTTTTCGTCCACAAAAGTCAAATCTAAAGGCATCGTTTTCAAAAGCAGATTCACTTGCTCCACCGTCATATAGCCTTCGTCATAATGCGAAGTGTTTTCAGTTGAAAATGTCATTTCTCTTTTGGTAAAATCCAGACTTGGATGAATGTATTCCAGGGCTGGAAATGGAGCCGGTGTTTCAGGCAACATCCAACCTATTTCCTCTTCGCCTTTTCGCATCGCAATCCAATCTTCTTCAGAAAGCATATTCAAGGAATTGGGAAACAAAACCATGTCTTCGGTATTCATCAATCGATTAATTCCATCTACCAAAAATGGTGTGTCCGAATTAATCTTGTCAAATTCCTTGGCATCCATATTTTTGCGCAACAATCGAAATTGTTCTCTCAAATTATCGTGAAAAGACCACATTCCTTGCGAAGGTCCATTCCAGCCTTTTTTTTCCAAAAACGGAAAAAGCTGATTTTCTTTTCGGGCAAAACGTTTTTCTATAGTTTGAAGTTGGTTGAAAATATTAGTGTATTTCTGAAATTCAGATTTGGCATCCACGGCCAACAATTCTCCCAAAAGTGAATTGATAATTTCTTTTTCATGGTAATAAACACTCACCGGATGTCCTTCGGGTAGTGATGTTGTATTTAAGGTATAGTTCATTATAAGGTTTCTTTATTTTATATTGTTTGACACTACAAAGTTCGTTTCAAAATATGGGGTTGCTTATGATTCCAATCATACTCAAAAAAATGTTTTTTATATAAAATTGCAGTGTCCTAAAAACCCTTTTAAAGGACTTCCTCGAACTTTAGTTTCTTATCAACAGATGTTGATAAGAAAATGAAAATAAAACTGGAATATGATATAAATCATATAAAATACGATTAAAAACTTGTAAAATTATAGTCCGTTAAATAGAGGCCTAATCGACTATAACTTATTACTATTGAACCTCTTAAAAAATAACAAAACATGGAAACATTAGAAAAAAACACGATTGGAGAATTTGTTGCTCAAGATTTCAGAACAGCAGCCATTTTCTCGAAATATGGAATTGATTTTTGCTGCAAAGGACACCGAACCATCGAAGAAGTATGCCAAATAAAAAATATAAACGAAACTGATTTATTGGAAGAATTAAACACTGTGATGGATCTAAAACACGACTATGGAGTAGATTTTAATTCGTGGCCATTGGATTTATTGGTGATCTATATCGAGAAAACACACCATCGCTATATTGAAGAAAAAACTCCTGTAATTCTCCAATATTTAGATAAATTATGCAGCGGGCACGGAAGTAATCACCCTGAATTATTCCAAATCAATGAACTATTTATGGAATGCGCAGGAGAATTGGCTCAACACATGAAAAAAGAAGAATTGATTTTGTTTCCATTCGTTAAAAAAATGATGGGTGCCACAAAAAGTCACGATTCTATTGAGCCCCCACATTTTGGAACCGTAAACAATCCCATCACGATGATGATGGAAGAACATGATAACGAGGGAGAACGTTTCCGCACTATTGGATCTTTGACCAACAATTACACGCCACCAGTAGATGCTTGCAACACCTACAGAGTAACTTTTGCGATGTTGGAAGAGTTCGAGCAAGATTTACACAAACACATTCATTTAGAAAACAATATTTTGTTTCCAAAAGCAAAAGCATTGGAGAAATTTTTCTCGGACAAAGAATAAAAAAAATAAAATAAAAAAACATATAACCACTAATCATCAATAACTATGGAAAAATACGTCATCAAAAGAAACGGGGACTATAAACCGTTTGAAAGTTTTAAAATAGAAGATGCTATCGCAAAATGTTTCAGCAGCGTCACCACTGCATTTGATGAAAGTATTTTTAAAAACGTAATCAAAGGATTGCATGCCAAGGACACATGGGCGGTGGAAGAAATTCAGGATTTAATCGAGAAAAACCTTTTCGAAAAAGAGTATTTCGAAGTGATGCGTTCCTTTATGCTGTATCGTCACACTCGAAAATTGCAACGGGAACACATAGATGGCTTGAACGAAGACACCACTTATGTGGACAGTTCACAAACCATCTCGGAATATGTTGAGCAAACGGATTGGCGCATCAATGCCAATGCCAATACTTCTTATTCAAATGCGGGTTTGGTCAATAATGTAGCTGGAAAAATCATTGCCAATTATTGGCTGGACAAAGTTTACACCAAAGAAGAAGGCTATGCGCATAGAAATGGCGACATCCACATTCACGATTTAGATTGCTTGACTGGGTATTGTGCCGGTTGGAGTTTGCGTGTTTTGCTCAACGAAGGTTTCAACGGGATTCGCGGTCGTGTGGAAAGCAAACCACCTTCACATTTCAGGGAAGCTTTGGGACAAATGGCGAATTTTCTAGGAATTTTACAAAGCGAATGGGCTGGTGCACAAGCCTTCAGCTCTTTTGACACCTATTTGGCACCTTATGTCTTCAAGGATGATTTGTCCTTTGACGATGTCTTGAAAGCCGTTCGAAGCTTTGTTTATAATTTGAATGTTCCTGCTCGTTGGGGACAATCTCCTTTTACGAATATCACTCTGGATTGGGTAGTTCCAGAAGATTTGAAAACCCAAATCCCGACGAAAAACAACTTGCATTTCTTTGAAAACAATTTCAATTATGACCTTTTGGTAAGAGCCCAAGAACGTGGCGTTAATAATGTCACCGATTTGCGTTACGAACATTTTCAAAAAGAAATGAACCTCATCAACAAAGCCTATTACACCGTAATGACCGAAGGCGATGCCAACGGACAGCCTTTTACCTTCCCGATTCCAACGGTGAATATCACCGAAGAATTTGATTGGGATGGCGAAAACACCGACTTACTTTTCGAAAATACGGCAAAAATTGGTTCTTCCTATTTCCAGAATTTTATTGGAAGCCAATATAAATTGGATGAAAACGGCTGTAAAGTAGAAAATGAAAATGCTTATAAACCCAATGCTGTTCGCAGTATGTGCTGTCGTTTGCAATTGGATTTGCGTGAATTATTGAAACGTGGAAACGGACTTTTTGGGAGTGCCGAAATGACGGGAAGTATTGGAGTCGTGACCATCAATATGGCGCGATTAGGCTATTTATACAGAGGAAACGAAGCAGAGTTATACAAACAATTGGACAAATTATTATACATCGCCAAATCGACTTTGGAGAAAAAACGGGTGTTCATCCAGGAAATGTACGACCGCGGTTTGTATCCTTATACCAAACGCTATTTGCAGCATTTCAGAAACCACTTTTCGACCATTGGCGTAAACGGAATCAACGAAATGATTGTCAATTTTACCGGAAAACAGGACACGGTAACTTCATCAACAGGAATTCAGTTTGCTTCTGATATTTTGGAGCATATTCGCGGTCGAATGAAAGAATTTCAGGAAGCCACAGGAAATTTATACAATCTCGAGGCCACGCCAGCCGAAGGAACAACCTATCGTTTTGCCAAAGAAGACAAAAAACGTTTCCAAAATATTTTTCAAGCCGGGCAAGATGACAATATCTATTACACCAACAGTTCCCAGATTCCAGTAGATCACACCGAAGATCCATTTGAAGCCTTGATTTTGCAAGACGAATTGCAATGCAAATACACTGGCGGAACAGTTTTACACTTGTATATGAGTGAAAAAATCAGTTCACCAGAAGCATGTAAACAGTTTGTCAAAAAGGTATTGTCCAGTTTCAAATTGCCTTACATCACAGTAACGCCCGTGTTTAGTGTTTGTCCCGTTCATGGTTATTTGAATGGAGAACATGAATATTGCCCGAAATGTGATGAAACTTTAATCAAACTAGACGATAAAAACTTAAAAACAATCAATTAACAATAAAGAATAAATACAATGAAAACAATTTACGACAATCAGTACCTGAAAGAAAACCAACATTTGAGAACCAAATGCATAGTGTATATGCCAATGTTTAGCATTTGTTCGGTTCACGGTTATATGAATGGCGAACATGAATATTGCCCGAAATGTGATGAGACCTTAATTAAATTAGATGATAAAATCTTAAAATCAATTAACTAACACTAAAATTATTAAAATAATATGAAACCAGAAACCAATCCGATTCTAGAAGAAAACCAACATTTGAGAACCAAATGCTTGGTGTACACGCGCGTTATGGGCTATCACAGACCAGTAGAGAGTTTTAATATTGGCAAAAAAGGAGAACACAAACAACGAACCCATTTCAGTGAAGGCAAATGTTAGCACTCCAATTTACAGCCTAACGCCATTCAGCTTATTGGATTATCCAGATAAAATGGCTTGCATTCTTTGGTTTGCAGGCTGTAATATGCGCTGTTTGTATTGCTATAATCCCGAAATTGTTCATGGAAAAGGAACGATTTCTTTTGAAAAAACAATGGATTTTCTGCTTTCTCGAAAAGACTTGCTGGATGCCGTAGTTTTAAGTGGAGGCGAATGCGTGATGCACAAAAATTTCATTCCGTTTGTTACCGAAATCAAAAAGTTGGGGTTTCTAGTAAAAATTGACACCAACGGAAGTTCGCCCGAGGTAATGCAAAAATTGTTGTTCCATCATCTTGTCAATTATGTGGCCTTGGATTTCAAGGCGCCAAAATCCAAGTTTAAGGACGTTACAAAATCAGATTTGTACGAACCTTTCGAAAAAACATTGGATTTGATATTGAAAGCCAAAATTCCTTTTGAGGTTCGCACCACCTATCATTCGGATTTGTTGACCGAAGAAGATTTGGCTTCTATGGTCCGTTTTTTGGAAACCAAAAACTATGTTGGAAATTATTACATTCAATATTTCAGGAACAACGTCAATACGCTCGGCAATCTGGAGCGATCCAATAATAAAATCGACTGTGAAAAACTATCGACCCCAACCATTAAGATTATTCTGAGAGAATAAAACTAATTATATTTATAAAACTATGTTTTCAAAAACGTGTGAGTACGGAATTCGCGCTGTCATTTTTATAGCGTCAGAATCCTATCAAGACAAAAGAGTAGGCCTAAAGGATATCGCCCAAAAAATCGATTCCCCAGAGGCTTTTACTGCCAAAATTCTACAAATCCTGGCTCGAAACAAGATTGTCAATTCCATAAAAGGAGTTGGTGGCGGGTTTGAAATTCCCAAGAAAAAGATGAAAAAAATCAACATGACTCAAATCGTAAAGGCGATTGATGGCGACGTTGTTTTTACGGGTTGTGGCTTGGGTCTAAGCAAATGTTCTGATGACCATCCCTGTCCAGCCCACTTCAAATTTGAAACCATCCGAACCGAACTAGCCACAATGCTTGAGAACACCAATCTTGAAGAACTGGCAAAAGGAGTTGTGTCTGGTGAGACTTTTTTGAGGTATTATCCAGTGTTATTATAGCACACGAAACAATTATTCAAACCTGAATTACGGTTTAGAAAACCAACAAACGAATAAAATGAAAAATAGAATTTTAGTATTGGCTCTTATCGTGCTAACCACTTTGAGTTGCAAAAAAGAAACCACTTCACAAATTGTTACCAACAAAAACGAATCTCCAATTGAACAATTAGTATTAGGAAATAAACGCTTTTTGAATGAAAAAACAACACATCCGCATCAAAATAAAAAAACAGTTTTGGCCAACCAGGATGCCCAACATCCATTTGCTGTGGTTTTGACTTGTTCTGATAGCAGAGTTTCTCCCGAAATACTTTTCGACCAAGGAATAGGCGATTTATTCGTGATTAGAAATGCCGGAAACCTGATCTCCGATATCGATATGGGAAGCATTGAATATGCCGTTGAACATCTCGACGCCAAACTAATTGTTGTTTTGGGTCACACCGAATGTGGTGCCATAAAAGCCTATGTTGGAGACAAAAAAAATGAATACAAAAAGCATCTTTCGCATATTGACGACATCGTGGCAACCATCGCCAATGAAAACGAAGAAAAAAAAATTTCTAAAGATGACAATTTAAATGCTTTCGTTCTTGCCAATATCCAACACTCCTTGAAAATGATTCAAGACAACCCAATTGTAAAAGAAAAACACACCAAAGTGGTTCCAATGCAATACGATATCCATACCGGAAAAATAGTGAGTTTGTAGTTTCAAGTTGTTTTTTTGAGATTTTAATTATGGAATAATCTTATATTTACGGGATTGAAAGCTGGTTTATGGTGTAAAACCAACCAAAATTGGGTGGATTTGGGGTATAAAACGGCTTCTTTTGACAAATTATTTAATATCTAAATACACAATATAAAGAGAATGGCCAATTTAGAATTTTGTAATGATATTGCTTGTATCTATTTCGACCCAATCTTTTCTGCTCTTTTAGCTGGTCTATTAGTATATCTTATCGACATTTTTAGAAGCAAAAGAAAGGCAAAAAAACAATTTGGAAAAATTGCTGGAAATTATGTAGGCTATGGATATTTAACGAAGAAGGACTCTTTAAATATAAAAACAACACCTCAAACTCTTGCATCTATAAAATATTAAAAAGATAATTTACTTGAAATCTCTGTAACAGAAAATCCAAATACGAAATCTTATGAATGGAAAAGAATAATTTCACTTGAACTTGAAAATTATGGAACTATTACTTGGAAATATATAATTTTTGAAAAAAATAAGCTTGGTGAAAACAAACACAAATTTGGAATAAAGAAGATTCTAATAAATGAATCCGATGATTTTATATATTTATACTTAGCCGAAAGCGGCATAAACGACAACAAAGAATTTGAAAGAGAAATCTTTAAGCGAAAAAAGAAAATTAATGACTAATTCCTCAATTAATAAAAAAAATCTATTAATCCAGTTGAACGCTTCTCAAAGTTTTCTAGAAAACCAAAAAAACATTAGAAACCGAATAGTTTAATCAAAGAAAAATCCAGCGGATTTTAATATTTATAGAAACAAATTTATTGTTGAAATTCATACGACCCCGCCGGGGTCGAATACATAACGTCTCCTTTTTTCTATAAATATTTGAACTTTCCAAGGTCATTTCTTTTTTATATATAAAACAAACAAGCCCACTCAAAATAATCTAAGCAGGCTTGTTCTGGAAAACATATAAACACTATTACGCAGGTACTAATTCTGGCACTTTAATTTCAACTATTCTTGCTTTATACAATTCAAGTTGGTTTTGAATCTCCTTGATACTGCTTTCAAAATAATGGGAAGTAGAAAATAAATTTTGGTAAAAACCAATTCCTTCCAACATATTATTTCTGAACGCATTCCATTTTTTTATTTGTCCTGCAGTCAAATCGGCAGTGGCTTCACTGATTTCGTTTTTCAAATAATCAATGTACATCTTCAATTCTTTCACAAAAAGATTCGGACGATCTTTATCCGTCATTACATTGGCATTGCCATAAATGTGTTTTGTCATTTCAGCCAGCGAAACTTCTTTATCAAAATAGGCCATATTCGGACCAGGACAAACAATAACGCCTTGCTCCTGACCAGAAATTCGGATGCCGTTTTCTAGGTAAGATGCATTGGCAAGACCTACGCAAAGACACGATTTTTCGGTAATGTTGAATTTCATTTTCTCGAAAGTCGAAGCCGACAAGGTATCTTTTATTTCGTCTAATTCCGCCAATTTCACATCTTGAAATTTTTTGGAAGAAGTACAAATTCCTTCGGGACCAAATTCTTTGCTCAATGCCAAAAACTTTTTCGGACAAGAACTTCCCGCCTTGTTTTCGTCAATACGTTTTTGTTTGAACATTTCGTTAGTCGTGCCTCGCAAAGTGTTGAAAGGAACTCCCAATGGCGAAATATGGCTCAAATACAAATCTTCTTCTTTGGCATTCATCAACAATTGTCGTGTTTCAGCATCAACTGAAGTAGCTTCAGGAACCAATAAAAAAGGTGTTCCCCAACCCACAGAATCCACATTATAATGATCCAACAAGAATTCATGTTCTTCTGAAGTTCCCACTCCTCCTTGAACAGTAATTTTTAAATCCAATGGTTGTTCTGGAACGTGCAATTCTTTTTGCGCCAAAACTTTCACCATAATATCGTGAGCCGATTGAACCAATTGGTCTTTTTTATGTTTGAATTCTTCCAAAATTGGTCCCAATAAAAATCCCTCGGTAGCAAAAGCGTGTCCTCCACAATTCAATCCTGATTCGATGCGGTATTCCGAAACCCAAAGCCCTTTTTTGGCCAAGTAATTTCCTTGAATCATCGCCGAACGAAAATCGCTCACTTTCAGCGTAATTTTCTTTTTTAAAGTATTGTTGAAATCTGGAAAAAAGTCTTTGAAATTTTCAAAATAGGCAAACAATCTTGGATTCATCCCCGCTGAAAGCACAACTGAAGAAGTCAAATTACTATTGGCAAACCCACGAAGTGCAGCGTGTGCATCATTGAATTCTACTGGTAATTGTTCGTCTTTAATGAAATTGTCTTTATCCAGTTTCGTCATAATATTCACGTCGATATCTCCAGGCGAAAGATTGTTTTCAAGGTACTGTTTGATATTTTCCTTGAATGCAATGCCGTCTTCCAACAAGTTTTCCAATCCTTTTTTGATTTCGGATTTGTTGGGCAACATAGCAATATAATTATCTAAAGCCACTTTGCTTTCTGCTAATTCTATTTTGAAATTTTCAAATTTTTCTTTTACAATTTTGTCTACCAAGTTCAAATAGGACGTAATTCGCTCTGCACGATAATCGTGTATTTTTTGGGTAATATCGTGATAAGGCATGTCGAATTTTTTACTGTAAAAGACTCTCATTTTCTCAATCAATTCATCATCAGCAATAGAAACTACTGAAGAAACCCCATACTTTGCCACTCGAATAGGACTATCAATCGTGTATGCCAATCCCATTACGGGTATGTGGAAAGTATGTAACGTTTTATTTGTTGTCATGCTATAAAATAATTTTGGTTTAATATCTATGGGCAAAGGTCGGGAAAGCCATTTGCATAAAACCTGATAATTATCATACCTTCTTATCCTTAATTATAGATTTTCAACAACATTCGAAACAATTTCTCCCATTAAAAAAAGACAGATACATAACTTTTTTTCAATTTATTGTTTTTCAAAATAAGTGTATCTTTGTACGGTATTATTTTTACACCAAAAAATAGTTAAAACAAGAATACTAAAATTGATTAAGGATGAAAAGTCTTAAAGAACGAATACTGGAACTAAAGAAAGAAAAAAATGCGGTTATTTTGGCGCATTATTATCAAGAAGCCGATATTCAAGATGTGGCAGATTATGTGGGTGATAGCTTGGGCTTGTCTCAAGAAGCAATGAAAGTGGATGCCGACATTATCCTTTTTGCAGGTGTGCATTTTATGGCCGAAACTGCAAAAATTCTTAACCCATCCAAAAAGGTAATTCTTCCTGATTTAAAGGCGGGTTGTTCGCTTGCTGAGTCTTGTCCTCCAGAAGATTTCAAGAAATTTACCGAGGCACATCCCGACCACATTGTCATCACTTATGTGAATTGTTCTGCCGAAGTAAAAGCTTTGACGGATATTGTGGTTACTTCTTCGAATGCCGTTAAAATCGTAAACTCGATTCCAAAAGACAAACCTATTATATTTGCTCCGGATAAAAATTTAGGTAAATACGTGATGGAACAAACTGGCCGCGATATGTTGCTTTGGGACGGTTCTTGCGTAGTGCATGAAGCTTTTTCATTAGATAAACTGATTGCCCTGTACAAAAAAAATCCAGATGCCAAAATCATTGCGCACCCAGAATCGGAAACGCATATTCTAAAAACGGCCAACTACATTGGTTCGACTGCCGGAATGATTGATTTTGTAAAAAAAGACCCGAGCAACAAATTTATTGTAGCCACCGAAGCCGGTATTCTTCATAAAATGAAACAGGAAGTTCCTGAAAAAATATTAATTCCGGCACCTTCAAACGAAGATAATACTTGTGCTTGTAGCGAATGCGGTTATATGAAAATGAACACTTTGCAAAAAGTGTACGACTGTTTACTCAACGAAACTCCTGAAATCACCGTTCCAGAAGACATCATGAAAAAAGCATTGATTCCTATCGAACGCATGCTTGAATTATCTAAATAATGATCCAAACAAATTACTTAATTATAGGTTCCGGTGTGGCTGGATTGACTTTTGCCGTAAAAATTGCAGAACGTTTTCCAGATAAAAAAGTCACGATTGTTACCAAGGCAAACGAAAACGAATCCAATACGAGATATGCTCAAGGAGGAATTGCAATTGTAACAGATATTATTGGTGATTCCTACCAAAAACACATTCAGGACACTTTAATATGCGGCGATGGTTTGTGTGACGAATCAGTAGTGGAAATGGTGATTACCGAAGGTCCAAAACGATTAAAGGAATTGATTGAATGGGGAGCTAAATTTGACAAAAATACCGAAGGAACTTTGGATTTAGGAAAAGAAGGTGGCCATTCCGAAAACAGAGTGGTGCATCATAAAGACCAAACGGGACAAGAAATTCAACGTGCTATTTTATCTCAAGTACACCAAAAAGAAAATATTACGGTTTTAGATTATCATCTAGCGATTGATTTAATTACCGAAAACAACAAATGTTTGGGTGCTTATGTTTTAGATCAAAAAACAAAAGAAGTCCTCACTTTTCAATCCGAATTTACCTTGCTTGCCACTGGCGGAATTGGACATTTGTATGGACATACTACCAATCCAGTAATTGCTACTGGTGACGGAATTGCAATGGCTTCGAGAGCGAATGCCGTCATCAAGGAAATGGAATTTATCCAGTTTCATCCAACAGCTTTGTACGATGCTTCTACAGGAACTTCTTTCTTGATTTCGGAGGCGGTTCGTGGTTTTGGTGCTTATTTGCGTACCAAAAACGGTCATCGATTTATGCTTGATTATGATTCCAGAGGCGATTTGGCTTCCCGTGATATTGTTTCGCAAAGCATCGATTTGGAACTTAAAAAAACAGGAGACGATTGTGTTTATTTGGATTGTACGCATTTGGATTTAGAAGGTTTTATGAAACATTTTCCAATGATTTACGAACGTTGCAAAAGCGTTGGTATTGATATTGCCAAAGATTGGATTCCCGTAGTTCCTGCCCAACATTATCTTTGCGGCGGAATTGTGGTGGACAAAAACGGAAAAACTTCCGTAGAAAACTTATTTGCCTGTGGCGAATGTTCGAGAACCGGATTACACGGTGCAAATCGTCTGGCATCCAATTCACTTTTGGAAGCCTTGGTGTATTCAGATAAAATATACCATTATTTAGAAAATCATTCTTTTGAAAAAGGCTCATTTACAGGAACAGTTTCCGATTGGAAATTGACTTCAAAACCTGAAATAAATCTTGATTATGTTGCCAAAGCAAAAGCTGAATTACAACTTTTGATGCGTCAAAATGCCGGAATTGTCCGCAATGATACTGATTTAATCAAAGCCAAAAAACAGCTTTCCAATTGGAAAAACGAAGTGGAAAAACAGATAAAAAGCCACAATGTCAATCCGGAATTGTATGAATTGCAGAATATGATTACTATCGGAAGTTTAATCGTTCAACAATCCATTGACAGGAAAGAAAATCGCGGCGGACTAGTGAAGATTAATCCAAAAAGTACTTAATAAACACAAAAAAAGATCTCCTTTTTTCCAATAAAAACAGACAGGCAAACTTATTTTTTTGATTATTTTCATTAGTTTTATTGAATGAAAAATAAATTCCTTTTATCGCTACTGCTATTGGTAGTTCTTGAAGTCGCGGCTCAAGACAAGGACACTTATTTTATCACTCCCAAAAACGATACTATTATTCAAAAAGATGGTGTCGATTATTTGATTCAATTATTCAAAATCAACAGGAGTCAGGAAAAGATTCAAAACAAGAAAATTAATTTTTCGTTTTTTCCAACCGATGCTAGAAATGCCGGCGAAAGAGTATTGGTTTCCTCTTTCAATGCCACTTTTTTGCTTGGAGATAAATCCAATACCAATAATTCTACTATTTATCTAATTCCATATATTTCATTTAATAAACAATACGGAATTGAACTTTATCCCACCATTTGGCTCAAGGAAAACAGTTGGAATTTTGTTGGCGAATATTTTGCATTAAACTTTCCGCAAGATACTTGGGGTTTGGGAGGAAATACCCCCGAAAGCAACGAAACTTTGGTTGATGGTAAACAAATACGATTTCACCAAAATATCCTGAAAGGTATTTTTCCAAATCTTGCTGTTGGATTAGGCTATCAATTCGACCAACATTATGAACTTCAAATAAAAGATTCCAACATTAATACAGACAATCCTGAATTTCCCGAAGCAACAACTGGAAAAAGCATTTCTTCCGGCTTGTCTTTACCCATTGTTTATGACAACAGAAAAAACATTATCAATCCCCAAAGAGGGTTTTATTCGAGTTTTACTTATCTGTACAACAGCCCTGCTTTGGGTAGCGACAACAAATGGCAATCCGTATTTTTAGATGTCCGAAAATATTTTTCAATCCCTTATGCCCGAAGTGTTTTGGGTTTTCGATCCTACTACTGGTCCATTGTTTCGGGTAAAGTTCCCTATTTTGATTTGCCCTCTACCCGATCAGAACCAATCACCGGTATGTCTTCCCGGGGAATTCAAAAAAACAGGTATCGAAGTAATGCAATGCTTTTCTTCGAATCCGAATACCGATTCAACATTACACAAAATGGCTTTGTAGGCGGCGTGCTCTTTGCCAATACAACTTCCGCATCAGAATATGCCACCCAACATTTCAAACATTGGCAACCTGCAATTGGAACTGGAGTTCGACTAAAATTTAACAAATACACCAAAGTTAATGTTGCCCTAGATTTTGGAATCAGTAAAGATTACGCAAGTGTTTATCTGAATATTGGAGAGGCTTTTTAGAGTAATTTATTGGGTCTAAAATCATTTTTATGATTGAGGTCATATTTTCTTTAACATTATAAAAATTAAATTTGTGGCCATAAGTTGTATTTGCCAAGTAAATTGCGAAAAAATACATAAAATCACTCAACTTCAGTTATGCAAATAGATTTAGATTTACTTTATTCTTGGGGCGCCGTTGCCAAAAAATACAAGAAAAATGAAATTATTTTTGATGAAGATGACGTAGCTAATTTTTACTATCAAATCCTTGATGGAAGTGTACGATTGTTTAATTCGAATGACGAAGGCAAGGAGTTTACCCAAGGGATTTTTTGCACAGGAGATGGTTTTGGCGAACCACCTTTATTTATCAATGAAACCTATCCTTCAAAAGCCATAACAATACAGGACAGTACCATTATAAAATTATCCAAAGACAAATTTTTCAAGATTCTTGACGAATATCCGTCCATCCAGAAAAAGTTTTTGATTTTACTGGCTCAAAAAATTCATTCCAAATCAAGGACTTCCAAAGAAATCATCAATCAAAAACCAGAATTTAGAATAATCGCATTTTTAAATTCCTTCAAGAAAAAATCAGGAAGTACCAATGAAAAAATACTGATTCCCTACACCCGTCAGGAAATTGCCAACTATACCGGCTTGCGGGTGGAAACGGTTATTCGCGTTTTTGCCCAAATGAACAAAAACAACAAGGTCGAAATCATTCATCATAAAATCTATTATTAATGGCATTGAACATCAAATTTTGGTTAAAAATTTCGTTGCTAAACCTTTGTATCGTTGCCGCTCTTGGTGTTTTGATGCGTTATAAAATTGGTTTCGAATTCCCGTATTTAGACCAAAAACACCTGCAACATTCCCATTCGCATTTTGCTTTTTCGGGTTGGCTAAGCCATACTTTGATGGTGTTGATGGTGTATTTTCTTCAAACTAAAATCACTAGTTTCAACGGGAATAAATATAAAAACATCATTATTTCCAACTTGATTTGTTCCTACGGAATGCTGGTTTCTTTCATCATCGAAGGCTATGGATTGGTTTCCATACTATTATCCACGGCTTCCATATTCGTTTCCTATATTTTTGCATACCAATTCCTCAAGGATTTAAAACTATTGAATGATGATTGGATTGCAAAAAATTGGTTAAAAGCTGCTTTGGTTTTCAATGTCATCTCCTCTTTGGGCACTTTCTATTTGGCTTACATGATGGCAAGCAAAAATGTCGTGCTGGACTTGTATCATTCCTCGATTTATTTTTACCTGCATTTTCAGTATAATGGTTGGTTTTTCTTTGCTTGCATGGGCTTGGCTTTTGGTTTTTTTAACCTTCGAAAATCCGAACATTCCTTTTATAAAATTTCGTTTAAATTATTCGCTACGGCTTGCATTCCAGCTTATTTACTATCAATACTTTGGTTAGATTTACCTATTTGGCTTTATGTAATTGCTGTAATTTCGGCTTTAATTCAAGTTTTTACTTGGTTCAGACTCTTGGCAGTTTTAATAAAAACAAGAAAGGATTCACTAGGAAATTATGCGCCACTATTGCGATACATTTTACTATTCGTAAGTTTTGCGTTGAGCATCAAATTAGTACTGCAGTTGGGTTCCACCATTCCAGCCATTAGCCAACTGGCTTTCGGTTTTAGACCTATAGTTATTGCTTATTTACATTTGGTTTTGCTGGCTATAATGAGCTTGTTTATATTATTTTACATTTATGCGAATCATTTAATTGTAATCAACAAAAAAATAAAATATGGAATACTCCTATTTTCGATTGGCGTCATATTAAACGAAATTATTTTGGCAATCCAAGGGCTGGCAGCATTTAGTTACATTCCAATTCCTTATGTGAATGAAATCCTGTTTGGCATTGCAATGCTTCTATTCATCGGAATTGGAACTATCGCCTATTTTTCCATTAAAAAAGTTAAAAATAAGCCTCTTTTATGATTGCACTCATAAAATAAAAGTTTAAAAATTAAGTGCTTTGCTTTACAAACTATAAGTATCTTAATTATGAAAAAAACTATCCATTTGATGTTAATCGCCAGTTTTGTTGCTGTTTTTGGTTGCAAACAAAACAGCGAAACCACGACCGAAACCACAACAGCAAACACGGAAGCCCAAGCCACGGGCCAATCTGGCGTGCAAGATGAAACTTCAGCGCCAAACATTGTTCAAGTTGCTTCCGGAAGCAAAGATCACACTACGCTTGTTGCTGCCGTAAAAGCTGCCTCGTTAGTTGATGCCTTGAGCAATGCCGGACCATTTACCGTTTTTGCCCCAACAAATGCCGCTTTTGACAAACTCCCTGCCGGAACTGTTGAAGGCTTGTTGAAACCCGAGAAAAAAGGCGACTTGGAAAATATTTTGGGTTACCATACTTATGTTGGCAGCTTGAAAACGGAATACATGAATGACGGTCAAGAGTTTGACATGGTTTATGGCGGTAAAGTTAAAATCACCAAAAAAGGAGACAAAACTTTTGTCAATGGATCAGAAATTGTTGCTTCAATACCAACATCAAATGGAATTATCCACGTAATTGGGGACGTCTTGCTTCCAAAATAAAATTATTAATTCACTTCTTACATAGGTTAAACAAAAAAGCGTGAGTTGCTGCAACTCACGCTTTTTTAATGAAATGAATTTGGCTACTGCCGATGTGCTTTGTGCATCATCGCGGCAGCGATATTGGTGGCTCTTTGTTTGATTTCTTCGGCTTTTGCTCCAACGAATAATTCATCAACCGTGGCATCAAACAAGCTGTTCCAATGTTGGAAATGAGCTCCTTTTACCTCACTCTTTTTGTGCAATTCTTCGTGCGCCGACATTGGATTTCCTTCATAATTTCCTGAAGACAGCAAAATATTTTCAAAAAAATCACACATTTTAGACAAATGGTTTTCCCAGTTTACTTTGGCCACATCACTAAAAAAATAACTGATTGCTGCGTCTTCCTTTACTTTTCCATAAAAAATATTTACCAATTTCTCAATATCTGCCCTATTCTTGATATCTGTTTTCATCTGATGATATTTATTGTTTTTTATTGGTCATATGTAATTCGCATATCATCATTGGTATTTAAAACCAATTTATCGATTATGCTCATTTCATTTTTTAAAATTTTTACAAATCTTTGTTTTTAAACTTTTTGAGCGAAACATAAAACGGAATGACTACCCACAAACACAACAACACGAACGAGGCAAACAATCCCAAGGCCGTTCCGAAAAAATCCTTAAAAATGGCACCGGTATAACCCATCATCGCTGAGACATCTAGCTGCAACAAAATTTGGATTCGTGCCAAATCTATAGGACTTAATGCCGTAACCGCCACCATCGCTTTTTCGATTGGGTATTCCGATAATTGAAATAATAAAAACAAAACCATTCCGTCAAAAAGCAAGGCGAAATACAACCAAGTCATTATGGCGATTCCAATTCCTTTAGCTTTGTCCCTGGTAAGAATGGAACTCAAGAAGGCTAAAGCCACAAAAATTATGGAAATCAAGCAACCCACAACCAGCATCATCAATCCGACGCTGTCTGGTGCGTTAACCAAAAGCGGAATTCCCGCGCCAATAAAAAAAGCCGAAACCATTGACAGCGATAATCCCAAGAATAAACTCAACCAAATCTTCTTTCGTTTTATGGGTTGGCTCAACAAAAGCTCGATAAACTCGGAACTATTGTACAAATAAATCGTCGCAAAAAGAATGGAAACCAATGGAACGGTAAATAAAATTACGTTCAAAATCGTGAGCAATCCTTTGGCAGAATTGTCTTCCAACCCAAATGAGCTCCAAGAAAGCAAGGCTAAAACCAAGGTGTAAGCCAATAGAATCTTGTTTTTTAGAATGTCGAGAAATATGATTTTAATGATTCTGTTCATTATTACTTTTTTTCCTCACCCCAACCCTCTCCAAAGGAGAGGGAGCCGAAATGAGATTAATTTATACTTTAGTTATTTGATTTCAAAATACTGGCAATTGCCTTGGATATTTTTTGTTCGTTTGTGGATTCCAATAAATCGGCGATGGATTTATGGAAATGGACTTTGCCGTCTTGCATAAAAATAATCTGGCTAATCATATCGTCGAGTTCGCTCAAAAGATGGGAAGTAATCAAGATGAGTTTTCCTTTTTCTCGTTCCTTGATTATTTTTTCCTTCAAAATTTCCGAAGCCAAGGGATCCAAACCTGCCGTTGGTTCGTCCAAAATCAACACATCGGGATTGAATAGAAAGGCCAATATGGCGCTCACTTTTTGGGTTGTTCCACCGGAAAGTGTTCGCATTTGTTTGTCGAATATTTTTTCGAGTTCGAAAGCCTTGATTAAATCTTCGTCCAAAACTTCATTTGAATTTCGAATTTTCTTGATCATTTCGATGATTTGACCTACCGTCATGTAATCGGGATAACGCCCTATTTGCGGCATATACCCTATTTGATCGCGATATTTATATTTATTCAAAATCGATTTTTCATCAAATAAAATATCGCCTTTGGTAGGAATCACCATTCCTAAAATACTTTTTATCAAGGTGGTTTTTCCGCAACCGTTTGGACCAATTAGCGCGATGCATTCTCCTTTGTTGAAAACAAGATTGACATCGTTCAAAACTTCTAATTTTCCGAATTTTTTATATATGTTTTTAATTTCAATCATAGGGGTAATGAATGCATTAATGGGGTTTTGTCAATAAAATTGTCTGGAGTGATACTGGGCAAAATCTTCTCGGATTTATCCAAAAGCGTAATCATGAAGCTTCTGAAAAGCAGCATCGCCGATGGATTGTTTTCGGTAATGACGGCAAACAAACTCAAGGGATGAAAAGGCACGTCGCCCACTCCATTTTTGTCTAAATCATAGCCTTCGTATTTGTCCCAATAATTGCCGTTAAAGGTATTGAGAACCAAGCTGCCGTTGGTACTAATATCAAAAGTGTTGCCTACGAAATTATTGTTTTTTATTTCATTTTCCATACAACTGGCCTGAATTTTCATTCCCCAACCATTGGCTTCAAAAATGTTTTTTTCGACCAAAATCCGGGTCGTTCCTTCCATGTGGATTCCCGATGTGTTTCTGGCAAATTTGTTTCCGATGATGTAACTGTCCGAGATTTCTTTTAGGAACAATCCGTAAGCGGCATCGCCCCAATTTTCCTCAAAATGATTGTTGAGCATCTTGACTCTTTTGGTAAACATCACGGCAACTCCTGCACCATTATTTTTGAAAACATTAGAAATGTAGGCATCGTCATTGGAGAACATGAAATGCAATCCGTAGCGAACATTTTTTGATGAAAAATTTCCCTTAATTGTTGAATTGGTCACGAATTCAAAATAAATTCCATCGCGATGACCTAAAATAGAGTTTGAAATGATCTGGAGTTTATCGCTTTTCCAACAATGAATCCCGTTGCCTATGCGCTGTTCTTCTTTGCCGTAAGCTGAAATCTTGTTGTTTTTTATAATGCAATTTGTTCCGTTTTGAATATAAATTCCAAAGAAATTATCATAGAGAATATTGTTCTGGATAATGACATTATTTTTGTTGTACACCTTGATTCCGCAAGGGTCTTCGAGCGTTGCGTAACCCGATTTTATTACTTTAAATCCTTTTACAATTACGCCATCGGCTTTTATGGACAAAACCTCGAATTTTTTTTGGCCGTCCAGAATTGGATAATGTCTGCCAATAAAAACAATTCTTTTATTGATAATGATGTTCCCTTCTTTGTACCAACCTTTGTGAACCAAAACCGTGTCGCCCACTTTGGCCAATGCAATGGCTTTCTTGATTGATTTTATAGGTTTATTAGGCCCAACTTCAATCACGTTGGCTTGAAGAAATGAAGAGAGAAACAGGAATATGTAGAGAAGTTTTTTCATTCTTTGTAAAAATATCTTTGTCAAAGTTTATAACTTTGACAAAGATTATTTAGTTATAATGGAATTCCAAGTAATTGGTTTTGCATTCAGTTTTGTTCCAAATTCTTTGGCGTCCTTTTCGTTGGAAAAAGCAATGATTCCGCCGTGCATAGGACTTTGAATGGCTCCACCCGAAAGGAAAAAAGCAGTTTCGGCTGGAATTAGATTATTGTCTTGGGTGAAATCGCTTACGTAATAAGCTCCAATTTTTGTGGAGGCATTTTCTTTGCAATAATTGGCCATACAGCTAATATCGTCAAATTTATACACTCTTCCTTTTTGGGTAATCACTTCGGCTGCATATTTACCGTCGGCAATGCTCATTTTACAAAAATCGCAATTGTCTGCATTCAATTTGATGGGCTCGACTTTGAAGTCTCCACAAGACATAAATGAAAAAGACAATAGTAAAATTAAAACCGCATCTATTTTTGGCTTTCTAAAAAATTTGTTTACCAAATGGGTTTCTTTTACCACAATAATAAAAAGCAATATTCCCGCTGCAATCAACATCCAACCGCCAACATCAGGAATGGAATAAGCTCCAAAATTCAGCAGTTGTTTGTAGCCAATTAACGGTGGTTGATACGCCATTCCCGGCACTACAATGGCAGCATTCGAATCAAGATTGTGTCCGTATTCATAGTTCCATCTGTAAAAATCCACGCCTGCCAAAACTCCGAAAAGTATAAAAGACAAGAATAATAAAATTGCTCCTTTTATTCTATTCACAAAAATCATTGCCAAAGCAAATAGCCCAAAAAAGCCTACTATAAAAGGTAAGATTTGAAACTCGGGAAAGTCTTCGGTATGCAAGGTTTTCATTCCTATGTAATGATTCAATCCGTTGATGATTGCAACATCCCCACCAATTTTGTTGGCGTGTAATTGCAAAACCAATCCCTCGGGATATTGGGGGGCTTTGAGTTCAATCCTCCACATTGGAAACCACAAAGAAGCAAAAAATAAGGCACTCACAACCAAAAGGACTACTTTTGAAAACAATGATATTTTTGAAGTATTCATAACTATTGGTATAAAAAAAGGGAACAAAGAGACTTTGTTCCCTTTATATTAAAGAAATTATTTATTTAACAGCTGGAAGATTTGTTCCCAAGCTAAATGTCAATGGTACTTTGCTTCCCGCAGGAGAAACCCTTACATATCCTTGCATTTCTTGATGCAAAGCACTACAAAAATCGGTACAATAGAATGGGAAGATACCCACTTTTTTAGGAATCCATTTTAGTGTGGTGGTTTCCCCCGGCATAATTAACAACTCGGCATTATCGGCTCCTTTTATGGCAAATCCATGAGGAACATCCCAGTCTTGTTCCAAGTTTGTAACGTGGAAATAAACCTCATCGCCTACTCTTATTCCCTCGATATTGTCAGATGCAAAGTGGGAACGAATGGAAGTCATATAAACATGTACTTTATTTCCTTCTCGAACCACTTTTGCTTCTTTCTCTCCTTTGGTCACATATTTATGTTGATTTTCTTCAATTTTGTAGAATTTCAACTGGCCGTTATTTCGAATCAAATCGGCTGGTGCAGCTTGGGCATAATGTGGTTCTCCAATCGTTGGAAAATCTAAAATTAACTGCATTTTGTCTCCGCTAATGTCAAATATCTGTGCACTTTGAGCCAATTCAGGTCCAGTTGGCAAGTATCTGTCTTTGGTAATTTTGTTGTAAGCAATCAGGTATTTTCCGAATGGCTTTTTACTGTCTCCACCAGGAATACACAAGTGACCAACAGAATAATAGGTTGGAACTCTATCCAATACTTTCAATGATTTGATATCCCATTTCACTACTTCGGAAGAAACGAAGAAAGTGGTATACGCATTTCCTTTACCGTCAAATTCTGTATGCAATGGTCCAAGACCTGGTTTTTGAACTTCACCATGCAAGGCTGCTTCATATTTGATAACCGGGATTCCTTCGTACTCTCCGTCAAATTGTTTGTTTTTGATGGCTTTTTGCAATTTATCAAAACTAAATACTGGAATCAATGCGGCTAATTTTCCTGAACCTACAATGTACTCTCCAGTTGGATCCACATCACAACCGTGAGGCGATTTTGGACAAGGAATCATGTAGCAAATGTCTTTCAATTCCTTGGAACTTAAAACCAAAACTTCTGTTTTGATTTCAGATTTGGCAGTTTGAGTTTTCTCGTCCCAAGTATTGTGGGCATAATTTGCCGGTACTTTTTTTCCTTTGCCTGCTTTGATATATTCTTCGGCTTTTTTCCAGTTAACCGCCATGATGAAATCTTTGTCTTTTTGGGAAGCATTTACTTCCAGCAGCGTGTTGGCTTGTTCCGTGTTGTAACAAGAGAAGAAAAACCATCCGTGAGATTTTCCTTTACCGGCGTGACTTAAGTCGAAATTTACACCTGGTGCTTCAATTTGGAAAGCAATATCCATTTGGCCTTCTTTGCCTACTTTTACAAAACTTAAGTATGCTTTGAAGTTTTTCTTATACGTATTGATTGGCACATCACCGTTAGCATTATCTGGTGGAACGCTAAAACGGGTTCCTGCTACCACATATTCAGTGTTTTCGGTGATAAATGGTGAAGAGTGATTTCCTGCACTGTTTGGCAACTCAAGAATCTCGGCTGTTTTAAAAGTTTTCAAATCGAGACGTGCAATTCTTGGCGTATTATTGGCATTGGCAAAAAGCCAACGACCGTCAACTTCGCCATTGGTTTGTGACAATTCAACGTGGTGTTGATCGTCCCAAGGCACAAATCCATGCGAAGTGTTCAACATTGGTTTAGTCTCTTCGCTGTATCCATAACCACTTTGGGGATCTACCGAGAAAACGGGAACTACTCTTAACAACCTTCCGCTCGGCAGACCATATACGCTAATTTGACCACTAAAACCTCCCGAAACAAAATTGTAAAATTCATCGTATTTGCCAGGCGCAACATACGCTTTTTGCGCAGCATCTCCACTCACGACATCACCGGAATTTTTGGGTTTGCAAGAAGTGAAAAATGCGGCTACCATTGTAATGGCCAAAGTCACTTTTAAAAATTTATTTTTCATAATATTTTGGTTATTATTTGGGTTTTTATACTTATTTAACGCCGTCATTCTTGCGCATATACTCAAGAACGTTTCTTGCGTCAGCATCTGAAAGTGATTGATTTGGCATACGCAACAAACAAAGTTCCAATTGGGCTTGAAGTTTAGGATCTTTGTCAATCATTGGATCTGGATTGGTGATGAAGTTCATGATCCATTCCGGTTTGTTACGTTCTGTAACTCCTTTCCAACCTGGGCCAACTAATTTTTCGTCTGTTAATTTGTGACAAGCAGAACATTTAACCGATTGTATTTTTTCACCTTCGGCGACCATAGCCACATCGAGTTTGTCACCTAACTCTACCGAAGAATATTTTCCAAGACCTCTATTGGGATCATAAGTAGATGGATCTGCCGCTGTTTCAGTAGTCGCTTCTCCAGTTGAAAAGTCCTCGGTTGCATTTTCCTTCTTGCCACAAGAAGTAAACAGTGCTAATGCAACAATAAATAAAGATAATTTGTACATAAAAGTTAGGTTTTAAATTTCTTTACAAATTTGGGAATACTTTAATGGGTAAATTATGATTGCAATCATACTTGAAAAGAAAATGTTTATATAATTAAATGCATAAGACTAAAAATAAAATTATAAATTTTTATCACGAATTAAACCTTTGTTATATAACTGTGTCTTATTACTATAACTTTAAAAAAAAAGACAAATGAAAAAAATAATCCTAATGACTTTCCTTATGGCCGGGATGACCATATTAGCACAACCAAGAAATAACAAGCATCAAGGTAACGCGATGGAACAATTTACTCCAGAACAAAGAAGTGAATTACAAGTAAAAAAACTTACCCTGGAATTAGATTTGAATGAGTCGCAACAAAAAGATATGAAAGCCTTTATTGCTGACAAGAATACCAAAATGGAAGCACATAGAACGGCTATGAAAGCTATGAAAGAAAAAGGAACAAAACCAACTAGTGATGAGCGTTTCGCCATGAAAAGTAAAATGCTTGACGAACAAATTGCCACTAAAAAAAGAATGCAAAAAATCCTTAATGAAAAGCAATTTGAAAAATGGACTGCTTTAAAAGAAGAACATCAAGGGGAACGCAAAGGGAATCGTCAAGGTAGACATCCAGAAAAACAACAAAGAAGAGGTTAAAAATAATAGTTAGTTGAAATTGGTTAATTTGTGAAACTTCCGGCTGGTTACCGGAAGTTTTTTTATACCCAATTATAACTAAAATGTTTTTGAAACTTTATCGATGGCTTGAATGGTAAAATCCAAGTCCTCATAAGAAAGTGCATCAGTTATAAACCAAGTTTCATAAGCTGATGGTGCGATATAAATTCCTTCTTGCAACAATCCGTGGAAGAATTTTTTGAAGGTTTCATTATCACCTTTTACCGCAGTTTGAAAATCTACTACTGGAGCGGCATCAAAATGTACTGAAATCATAGAACCCACTCTATTGATAGTAAAATCTACTTGGTTTGCTTTTAAAACTTTATCAATTCCAGCTGCCAAATACGCCGTTTTTTCGTCCAATCTTTTGAAAATAGCGCGATCATTGTCCAATGCTTGTAACATCGCCAATCCAGCCGCCATCGCCAACGGATTTCCAGACAAAGTTCCCGCTTGATACACAGGACCCAGTGGCGCCAAATAATTCATAATTTCGTTTCTGGCTGCAAAAGCCCCAACTGGCAAACCTCCACCAATCACTTTTCCGAAGCACACAATATCAGCATTGATGTTGTACAATTCCTGAACTCCACCTCTAGCAAGCCTAAATCCCGTCATTACCTCATCGAAAATCAGGAGAATTCCATTGGCTGAACACAATTGGCGCAAGCCTTCGAGAAAACCTTTTTTAGGCGGAATACAACCCATATTTCCAGCAACAGCCTCCACAATTATAGCTGCGATTTCGTTTTTATTGGCTTCGATTAAAGCTGAAACATTTTCTAAATCATTGTATTTAGCAAGCAAAGTATCTTTGGCTGTTCCAGCAGTTACACCAGGGCTGTTTGGAGTACCAAAAGTAATGGCTCCACTTCCTGCTTGTATCAAAAACGAATCGGAATGCCCGTGATAACAACCAGCAAATTTTATTATTTTATCCTTTTTAGTAAATCCGCGAGCCAAACGAATGGCACTCATGCAAGCTTCGGTTCCTGAATTTACGAATCTAATTTTGTCAATATTCGGCACCATCGAAACGGCCAAAGAGGCAATTTGTGTTTCAATTTCTGTTGGCATTCCGAAAGAGGTTCCCGATTTTGCTTTTTCGATTACCGCTTCTACAACGGGCTGAAAAGCGTGACCCAAAATCATTGGCCCCCAAGAATTGATATAATCTATTAATTTATTTCCATCTTCGTCGAATAAATAAGCCCCTTTGGCACTTTTGACAAAAATTGGAGTTCCTCCCACTGCCTTGAAAGCACGAACAGGTGAATTTACACCTCCTGGAATTACTTTTTCGGCTTCAGCAAAAAGCTGACTGCTTCTTTGATATAACATAATCTTTATTTTATTTGTATGGTTTGCCCTATCGAAATGGCATTGTCAAAAATATTGTTTTGTTTTTTTAACTCTTCTATGGAAATATTAAATTTTTTGGAAATCGAATATAGGGTATCTCCTTTTTGGACTTCATATTGATTAGCATTTCTACTCGCAACTGCTCTAGTTGAAGGTGACGCATTTTGGCTTTTATCCAAAATATAATCCTTTCCTAAAACCATATTGTCGTATTGATCCAAATGATATCGCTCAATATAGTTGATTAATTTTTCTGGATAACTAGGATCGGTGGCATAACCGGCGGCTTTTAGTCCTTTGGCCCAAGCTTTATAATCTCCTTTTGGTAGGCTGAACAATGTAGCATAACGAGTTCTTTTTGACAGAATGTCGGCATGATCCTGATAGGATTGCTGAGGGTTTTTATATTTTCTGAAACATTCTTGAAGGGAATCGTCGTCATAATTTATGGTTTCTCCTGTCCAATCTTTATAGCATTTTATTCCAAAATGATTGTTTGCCGTTTGGGCTAACGTACTCTGACCAGCAGCTGATTCCAAAATTCCTTGAGCCAAAATAATACTCGCTGGAATACCATAATTTCTCATATTACTCATCGCGATATCTTTGTAATGAAATACGTAACCGTTTATCAAATCAGAAGTCACCACCGCTCTTGGAGTAGATTGAGTTGTTTCGGTCTTTTTATTTGTAGTGGAAGTTGTTTTTTTATACTTTGAATTTCCGGTCTTTGTGGTTACAATAGGAGATTTAGAAGAAGAACAACCTATCAAAGTTAGAATTGTGACTATAATTACTATTTTTTTATACATCTATGGCTATTGTTGGTAAATGCTTGTTTTTTAATTTGATATTCATTCCTGCTATTCCCTGAAGTCCACCAGTATGAATGAGCAGAATTTTGGAGTTTTCCGGAAAATAATTCTTCTGTATTAAATCCATAACGCCAAAAACCATCTTTCCCGTATAAATGGGATCCAAAGGAATTTTATTTTCTTCGAAAAACTGGTTAATAAAAGCGATTAATTCTGGATTCACTTTGCCGTAACCTCCAAAATGGTAGTCGGTAATCAATTCCCAGTTTTGGTTTCGGGCAAATTTACGAATATCTTCTTTTAAAAAGTCGCCTTTCAAGGCTGGAAAACCCAAAACTTTTTGGTGCGGTAAAATACTGTTTATTAGCCCCGAAATTGTTCCTCCAGTTCCAACGGCACAACAAATAAAATCAAACTGAGCGTCTTCCAAAGTTAAAATTTCTTCGCAGCCTTTTATGGCAAATTCATTAGTTCCTCCTTCGGGAACGAGATAAAAATCACCAAATTCTTGTTTTAAATTCTCCAAAAAAACGTCTTCGGTTTTATGACGATAGGCTTCTCTGGTAACAAATTTGAACTGCATTCCGCAATCTTGGGCAAACTGTAAGGTTGGATTTTCAGAGATTTTGTTCCTCAATTCCTCCCCTCTAATAATTCCGATGGTTTTAAATCCCTGTTCTTTTCCGGCATATGCAGCGGCAGCGATATGGTTAGAGTATGCTCCACCAAAAGTAAGGAGTGTTTTCTTGTTTTCGGCTACAGCTTGAAGGAGATTATATTTTAGTTTTCGGAATTTGTTTCCAGAAATAAATGGATGAAGCAAATCTTCACGCTTGATTTGCACTGTGATTGAATTGGGAAATTGTATGGATAATTGTTGGTTCAAACCAGGATATTTTTACAAAGGTAAATTAATATGGAACAAAAAATGCAATCCTTTCCAGATTGCATTCAGACTGTTATTAATTTTTTAATTTAATTTTTTATGATAATTTTTGTTCCCATTTCAGCTTTATCGTTTGTGGTTAATTTCACAATGTAAATTCCATTGGTTAAATCAGCTGTTGAAAAAGCATATGAAGATTCAGTTCCTAATTTATCTTTACTAAAAATTAATCTTCCTACCACATCATACAAATTACAACTTGCCAATTCTAATTGTTGAGGATTATTGATTATCAGGTTTTTATTCTCATTGTCTTGTTGCACCAAAAATATTTGACTTTCGATATCATCAATACCTAAAGTACCATTTTTAAAAGTAATTTCATATCGAGTATTATAGGTTCCAGTTGGCAATGTCAAATCATAGAAACTGTTTTTAATATCATAATACAAATCGGTTGTTTTATCGTGCAAATATACGTTGGTAACTTCGGGAACATTCAATATTTGGTTGACCGTGATTTTATAATTGGCTTGAGCATAATTTCTAAATCCGATTGGAATTTTCTTGTCAATATCAAACGGAAGAACATTTATTACATATTCGCTATTGTTAATTACAAAATAATTATTTGCCTGGCCGTCGTTTGGCGATGCTCCATCCAATCGATCGACGCCGTCTGATGATGCAGGATCAAAAGCCAATACCATTGGGCTAATTGGTCCATTGTCCAATAAAGTATTGAAACGAATTTGCGGTGGATCGGCAGCGTTTTTTTTGTTGTTTGTTGTTTTCTCGAACTGCGAGTTGTTTCCTGCACCTTCTTTGACAAAAACTCGGTAACTATTTTTCATTTGAACATTTCCATTCGCTAAACCTTCTATCAAAAAACCTTGACCAATAGGGGAATATTTCCTTTCATAAGTATTTCCTGGAACACCTATATTGGCAACTTCATTACCCGATCCATCATAAGAATAGAATACGGCTGCAGCATATAAATTGCCTGCGGTATAAGTTCCGTATCCTCCTTTATAATCAGCAACATAATGAGAGTTTACCATTTTATCGTGTTCCCAGAAATAAGCAGTACCCGTACAATTTAGTTCTCCTACTAAAAATGCTTGCAAGTCAATTGCCGAAGGGTATGGATTTCCTGTGAGTGTCAATTCTCCAGTTAAAACAGGAATATTGATGGTTCCATCATTGGGTTTTCCCCTAAAATCATAACGTTGATGTTTTCCGTCGGGATTATTTTGAACTCCATCGACTGTTGTTGCATCAGTTCCAGATGAGCCTTTCATTGTAAAACCTTCACCTGCAGACAAAGTAGTAGTTGACCCCACTTGAACCCAATCAGAATAATTACTATTATTGATAAACTTATAAATCCAATAAGGAGCAATTGCAAAAGGAGAAGCTGTACCATCATAAGAATTGGACGCTAAAATAGTGGCAGGTGTTGTGACAGCAGTGGTTGTAGGCCTTCCTAATTGCGTAATCCCAAAAGGATTGTTTACAGCTGTAGCCGATGCAACATTACCTACAGGAGAACACCAATAATTATATTGAAAATTATTTACGGTTCCTTCCTGAAAAACAGATAAACTGCCTATCCCTTTGTTGGCTCCTGACCCTGATGTACCCTGCAATAATTGCCCACCGTTTCTTAAATAAAAATTACTAGTAGATGCATTTAACTCTATATCATTTTTTACATAAACATATTGGTTGCTCGCACAAATATATGTATTGGCTTTAACGAACATATCTTGAGAAGATGCTTGAAGAGAAAATAAAAATCCAGCTGTAAACAAGAAGATTTTTGATAGTATTTTTGATTTCATAAGCTAAAAAATGTATTAATAATTATTCCTCGAATGCCTTAAATTTAATCGAGCCTTCAAATAATTGAAATCTAAATTAAATTTAATCTTTTTTTATCAAAAAAAATCATTTAAGTGCATTTTTTACCGATAAAGTGCACTTTTATTTGATTTACCAAGTATAATATTACATTGAAAAAATTTAAAGATTTTAACTTTTATTAAAAGAAAATGGATTCAATTTGAAATCTTACATTTAGGTTTATTTGGCTCCATTATTCGCAATAAATTTTACTTGAACACTTACACTATTTTGCGTTAACACAACCTCATAAAGATAAAAAAAATAATTTTAAATAATTGAAAACCAAATATTTATTGTTTAAAATGTTTATTTTTGCATTCAATTTAGAATTAATTTTACAAAATTAAAACACTCAAAATAAAAGAAAATACAAAAAAGATGTTTTTATCTTAATTAAAACTGTATTAAGACAATTTTTTAATCGTTTTTGTAAGATATATACAACAAATATAATTACGGTTTGTCATTTGCCGAACAAATACACCGATAATCTAAAATAAAACCATTGAATTTAAAAAAAATATATTAACTTAGTTCAGACAAAGCATATGTTTTATACAACATCATAACTCATTAATTATGAAAAAAATTACCCTATTAATATTTTGCTTATTAATAGCCTCCATCGGCGCATCGGCACAAGTAGGAATTGGAACCACAACCCCGAGAGGAGCACTCGAAATCAATTCAAGCACAAATGGATTTGTGGCTCCCCAAGTAGCCCTAACAGCAACAACCACATCCACTCCGGTAGTAAATCCCCAAGGTGGGGGATCACCACTGGCAGGAACTTTAGTTTACAACACCAATACTACAGGTGATGTTACGTCAGGTTATTATTTTTGGAATGGAACCTTATGGACACGATTGATAACTAATCCTAGCTGGTCGCTTTTGGGGAATACAGGAACAACAGCCGGAACAAATTTCATAGGAACAACTGACAACCAACCACTAGTATTCAAAACCAATGGTACTGAGTGGATGAGAGTAACCGAAACAGGAGAATTAGCGATAGGAAATACCACACCTGATGCCACTTTAGACGTTAGCGGTACTATTTATGCCAACAATACAGGTAATAATGCTTTTGCACTGAATTCAGCCGGTACCAATTATGGTTTTATTTCAAACCCTTCCCAAGACGTATGGACTTTAGGCTATGGACCAACTGTGACAACATTGGCAACTCCTGTTTTATCCTGGACTGCAGGCGGAAAAGTTGGCATAGGAACAGCTACTCCCACTGCTTTGCTCCACCTAAAAAACGGACATATCAAAAGCGAACAAACCACAGCCCCAACATTAACTATTCCAACTCCAAATGGGATAACTGGCGCCACCATTAACTCCACTTCTACAGACAGTAGAGGATTAGTAGATATTTCAGGAACGACAACAGGCTCAACCACTGCTACCGTAAGAGTTACCTTCAATCTTGCATACAATAGTGCTCCCGTAGTAATGCTCACACTTGCAAACGATGCCGCACAAGATTACAAGGTTTGGGTGAGTAATGTTACGACAACTACTTTTGATATTAGTTTCAAAGGGAGTACAACGGCAAGCCCTAGTTTTTCCTATTTTGTTATTGAATAACTACTTTGATATTTATATTTCAAAAAACTCCCAAAAAGACCTTCGCTTCAAATAGCCAAGGTCTTTTTCTTTGGTGTAAGTTTCTCTTTCAAAACTTATATTTCTATTATTTCTATAAGCCAAATCAATGTGATTACATATATAAATATAGACACCTACTAAATACATATCTTGAAAACTTGTATGCCAATAAAATAAAATCTAGCAACAAATAGCCTTGATATTAAGAAATCGCTTTGATAGTAGTTTTTTCTTTTTCCTTATTATTAACACTAGACATATAACTCGTGAGTTCTTTAGTAAACTTGTCAAGAGCTGTAGCCGATTCTTTAATACAAGCTATTATTTTGATTACCTCCTCTTTTGAATTTGTAGCATCTTCAAGTTGATTTGCCAATCCCAAAAGATTTACAATGGGCAGCCTTACTTGATGCGAAGTCATAAAAATCATTTCCTCAAGTGATTTTATATACCCAATTCTTTCCTCTTCCACTTCTTTCTTAAGGTCAATAATCAATCGCATCGAAAAGTACTGCACTATTTTTTTTCTTTTGTCTAATACGGGAAATATAGTATTATCTAACCAAAAAAACGAGCCATCTTTCGCTTTATTTTTAACCTCTCCCTGCCAAATATTACCTCTTTTAATAGTGTTCCACATATTTTCAAAAAAATCTTTGGTATGAAAACCAGAATTTAATATCCTGTGGTTTTGCCCAATTAATTCTTTTTTAGAATATTTGCTTATTTCGCAAAATTTTTGATTTACATAAATAATCACACCTTTACTATCTGTGATAGAGCAAATGATATTAAGATCTATCGCTTGCTGGTACACATGTAAAAGCCTCAAAAAATCTTTTTTGGACTGTCCCGCAATGTCATACTTTTCGAAATCTATTTTCATATTATTTTTGTTGTCCGCGACTTGAGTAAAATCAAGCATTGTTATTGTTATTCAATTGTTAAACCTAATCCGACATTCCTATGGCAACAAGATTAAAAGTTCTAAAGGGCAGATCTACGGCATCGGTAGTGTTTATTTTTTCTTTTGCTTTATATCCCATTTGTTTCGCCTTGCTAATTATTTGCATAACACATTCCGTTGCTCCTCCTTCAAGTGTTAAGGTATTGTTGGGGTCTGCAGAAGTCCATTGAACTGTAAGGGTAAGCGTATTTGAAACCGTTGTATCTATGGTATTCAAATTGCCTATCACAATATTAGGTGTCAAATTGTTTTGTTGTGTCTTTGCATAAGTTATAACTGTTCCAGACACACCAATACATCTTATTGTTGATCTAATATCTACATCAAAAGGTCTGTTAGTATCAGAAGACGCAGTTGATGCAATTGCTAATACGGTGATTCCAGCTCTTTTAAACCTTAAAGTATATGTGCCAGCACTACTACAGTTTACGGTCGACTGCCTACCATATAACTTAATGTTTATTAATTTCCAGGCTGTAAGATAATTAGCACCCATTGGAGCAGTGTAAATTGTAGTTTCAGTTGTGGTATTTGCAACAGTAACTGGTGCAACAACAATGTCCTGCGCCAGCATTATACTTCTTCTTTTCAAGTACGTTGATGCGTAAAAAGTATGTCCTTTGTCTTCAATAGCTCCAGATTCTGGAGAAGTAATCAAAGGTCCATCCGTCAGTTTTAGTGGAGCAGTTCCTGCTGCAGTTGTACCTGCTTTTATTTGCAAATAAGCTGTTGGGGCTGAAACTCCAATACCAACATTCCCCCCTGATAAAACCCTCAATTTTTCTGTATTATTTGTTTTGGCACCAAATCCTTAGCGTCTGTTGTTCCAATAAAATTTGTACCTGCAGTAGTACCAGTATTCCCAGTTATATTCCAATCTGATGATGAGGACGAATTATAATTATTTGATGTTTTCCATTCCGTTCCATTACTAAAAAGCGTTACAGCTTCTCCAGCTTTAGCCAAAATTATATTGGTTACCCCATCAATTGTTCCAGCTACAGTAAGATTTGTAGTGCTTGTGGCTTCTCTTTTTATGGTGTAAATACGACCCGTAATTCCAACAGCCGTAGGCAAAGTTACCGTGTTTATCTTTTGACCATTAGAACCATTTACTTCAAAAGTTGATAAAGGAGTTGTCGTGTTTATTCCAACTTGGGAAAAAATAATATTACTGATAAGTAAAAAAAATAAAATCGCAAAACCATTCAATAAAATGTTTTTACTTATGAGTGTAGCTCTTTGCATAATATCTGAGGATTTAAATTAATTGTAAGTTTTGTTTAAAAAAAAATACAAATATTGCCTTTTGTCGAACAAATTTACCGATAATCTAAATTTTTAATTATGATAAAAATCATACTTCACCTAAAAATATGCAAAATTTGACTGTTTATTTTTAATTTTTGGTGAAAAAAATATAAAGTAGGAATAATATTCGCAATTTTAATCTTCCAAAATATACAAAGATAAAGAGTCAAAAAATACACGAAGAAATATTGAATTTAGCTAAATGACTTTTTTGAAAGCCGATAAGAAATAACTATAGGAATTTCAAAAACTCCCATAAAAACCTTCGCTTTAAATAGCCAAGGTCTTTTTCATTAGCGTAAGCCTCACGCTCAAAACTGATATTTATATATGCCAAATTCCAATTTTTATACTTAATGAACCGAACCAAAAATTCCAGAAAATACCATACGAAAAAAGGAATCACCAACAATTCCAATTGCTGGCGCAAATGAATTCGTTCGTGGTTCACAAAAAATTTATTTTCTTTATCCAATGTATATTTGACAAACACAAACGGAAATATAGCTAAACCTCGATATCCCTTTGGAATTAAATATTTGGCAGCAATTAGAAACATTGGCTATAAAGTGTATAAATTTGTAGTTATGAACGAACAAAGTAATGAAAATAAATTAATTGAAGGTGAAGATTTTTATTATACACCTGAAGGTTATAAATGCTTCACCGAAAAATACCATCTAAAAAAAGGGTTTTGCTGCAAAAGTGGCTGTCGTCATTGTCCTTATGGTTTTGACAAGAAAACGGGGAGAATAAAAAAGTAATCAGTTCCCGATAGCTATCGGGACAGTCGCAGCCTGCCTGTCGGCAGACAGGTTTACAGTTTGCATGAACTATAAAATAAAAAACATGACTTTCCAAGAACAAATTCAAGAAGGAATTCCAACCCTTTTGCCTAAGCCAAAAGCGTATGACTTGGAAATAAATCATGCGCCAAAACGAAAAGAAATTCTTTCGGTAGAGGAGAAAAAATTAGCACTACGCAATGCACTACGTTATTTTGAACCGCAACACCACCCTGAATTAATAAAGGAATTTGCTGAGGAATTGAATACTTACGGCAGGATTTATATGTACCGTTTTCGCCCTGATTACAAAATGTATGCACGTCCCATTTCGGAATATCCAGGAAAATGCGAACAAGCAAAAGTCATTATGCTTATGATTCAGAATAATCTGGATTATGCTGTGGCACAACATCCCCACGAGTTGATTACCTATGGAGGAAATGGTGCTGTTTTCCAAAACTGGGCACAGTATTTATTGACGATACAGTATTTGTCTGAAATGACCGAAGAACAAACACTCACAATTTATTCAGGTCATCCAATGGGATTGTATCCTTCGCACAAAGAGGCACCAAGAGTTGTGGTGACGAACGGAATGGTCATTCCCAACTATTCGAAACCCGACGATTGGGAAAAATTTAATGCGCTTGGCGTTTCGCAATACGGACAAATGACTGCAGGAAGTTATATGTACATTGGCCCACAAGGGATTGTACATGGAACCACGATTACGGTTTTGAATGGTTTTCGAAAAATAAAAACCAGTCCCAAAGGAGGGTTATTTGTCACTTCCGGATTGGGCGGAATGAGTGGAGCACAACCAAAAGCAGGAAACATTGCCGGCTGTATCACGGTTTGTGCCGAAGTCAATCCAAAAATCACGCACATCCGCCACAGCCAAGGATGGATCAATGAAGTTATTGAAAATCTTGACGAATTGGTCAAAAGAGTTATTTTGGCAAAAGCCAATAAAGAAATAGTTTCTATAGGGTATCTAGGAAATGTGGTGGATGTTTGGGAAAAATTTTATGACGAAAACATCTATATCGATTTGGGTTCCGACCAAACTTCGCTGCATAATCCTTGGGCTGGCGGTTATTATCCTGTCGATATTTCCTTTGATGAAGCCAACGAAATGATGGCTAATAATCCTGAATTATTTAAGAAAAAAGTTCAGGAAACTTTACGTCGCCATACCAACGCCATCAATAAACATACTGCAAAAGGAACTTATTTTTTCGATTATGGAAATGCTTTTCTATTGGAAGCTTCCCGAGCAGGTGCTAATGTTATGGCCGAAAATAAAATTGATTTCAAGTATCCGAGTTATGTACAGGATATTATGGGACCGATGTGTTTCGATTACGGATTTGGCCCCTTCCGTTGGGTTTGTGCTTCGGGAAATCCAGATGATTTGCAAAAAACCGATGCAATTGCTTGCAAAGTTTTAGAAGAAATGGCTAAAACAGCTCCAGCCGAAATTCAGCAGCAAATTCAGGATAACATCCATTGGATAAAAGGCGCACAGGATAACAAATTGGTCGTGGGTTCGCAAGCCAGAATCCTGTATGCCGATGCTGAAGGAAGAATGAAAATAGCCGAATCTTTTAATCAGGCTATTGCCAAAAGGGAAATAGGAATAGTAGTTTTGGGTCGCGATCATCATGATGTTTCGGGTACAGACTCCCCATATAGAGAAACCTCAAATATCTATGATGGCTCTCGTTTTACCGCCGATATGGCAATACAAAACGTGATTGGAGATAGCTTTCGAGGAGCCACTTGGGTCTCCATCCACAATGGTGGTGGTGTGGGCTGGGGAGAAGTAATAAATGGTGGTTTTGGTATGGTTCTTGATGGTAGTAATGAAGCGTCAAATCGCATAGAATCAATGCTTTTCTGGGATGTCAACAATGGAATTTCCAGAAGAAGTTGGGCACGAAATGAAGGCGCCATTTTTGCCATAAAAAGAGCAATGGAAACACAACCTTTATTGAAAGTGACCATTCCAAACATAGTCGATGAACATTTATTTTAGTTTGAGCATTACAATTTTGAAAAAATTAGTTTATAAACAAATTTCAATGACCAAACTTGAAACTTTTAAAATTTAAGAATATGAAAGCAATTAAATTTATCCCCGTTCTATTACTTTTTATATTGAGTTCCTGCGGGTCCTCAATTAGCGTATATTCTGATTTTGACAAAAGTGCAGACTTTAGCCAATACAAAACCTATGCTTTTAACAAAAGTTCCATTGATAAAGTACAAATTTCATCCCTTGACAAGAAAAGAATTCTACAAGCCATTAGCACGGAACTTGCAAAAAAGGGAATGTCCAAAAGCGAAAACCCCGATTTGCTTATAGGTATTTTTACTAAAGAAAAAGAACAAGTAGATGTGTCCAGTTATTATGGCGGCTGGGGAGGCTACGGATATCCTTACCGATGGGGATATGGTTACAATCCTTATTTCTGGGGAGGTTACCCATATGTAAGCTCTTCGGTTGAAGGAAAACTATTCATAGATTTTATTGACACCAAGAAAAATGAATTGGTTTGGCAAGGCGAAGGTGTTGGGTATTTGACCCAAGACCGATCTCAAAAAGAAGCCGTCATCAATGATTTTGTAGCCAAAATTTTAATGCAATACCCACCTGTTTTGAAAAAATAACAAACATTCAGTCATTATAAAATACCAAAAACCGCAACAGAAATGCTGCGGTTTTGTTGTTTATAATTGACGGTACTCCTTGGAGAAAATAAGAGGTAAAACGAGACTTAGCCTTTTATTTTTTGATTAAAATCAGCTTCCTTTTCTATAATTTCGCCATCGTATTTCAATTTCCATCCCATGGAATTGGTCAGGATCAGCATTTTCGAAAGTTCAGAAATCAATCTGTTTTTGGCATTGGATTTCAAGGAAGATTTTTCGATTTTCTTGGCTAAGTTGGCTCGAACCATTTTGCTTATTTTGTTGTAATCATCGCCTGTAAACGGATTCATTTGGCTTTGTTTCACATCATAATATTTAATATCTGGACTTATTTTTATCTCTTCTTTTGGAATATTCACGATAGTGATGGTTTTGTTTTTTTCGTCAATATCGTATTTCATTTGATGTAAATCGTAGGCTACAGTCACGTCAGCATTGACAATTACGATAGCTTTCTTTTCGAAAGAAACCATATCCATCAAATATTTATCTTGATTTTTATAAGTAATTACCTCAGCGAAATGTCCTTCGGTAACAACCAGTTTCCCTACGTTGACGATTTGTTGCTGGATAAGATTGGTATTATAATCTAATGTCGAATTGTCTTCTTTCTTGAAATCACAGAATTTGAAAAGTAAAACAATCACGACTATAATTCCTGCGCCCAACAAGATTCTTCTTTGCATTTTATTTTTTTTATAAAATTAGGAAAAATATCGGAATGGAATAAGAAAAACCAACTAAATCAGATTGTTGTTCTTGGCCTTTTAAATGGCTTCGAGTTTGATATAAATATTTTCAACAGAATTACTTTAATTCCTTTTTTAACGAACCCAATTTACAATAAAACGAAATGCAGTTAGTATTTATTTCACAATCCATTGATTGGGAATCAATAAGCTATCAAATAAACAATATGCAATGTCAGCACAGTTACTACGGCTATTACAACCATCCAAAATTTGTACCTCATCGCAATTGGTTTTAAAACCCAAAGGTTAAGCTTTTTTTGGTTGAAAAAAATACTCCTTTTGCTGTATTTTTATCCTTTGATCCAGAATGGCTTTGCTATTAATGTCCAAAATATTTTAAAACTGGATTTCAGGAAATTGCTTTTGAATTTTCGCCATTTTATCTTGAAGTTTCGATAAAAATTGCTGGTGACTTTCAGAATCGGGATTGAATGGTCGGTGTTGCAATCCTTTTTGAATCGTTTCTACTTCTTTCATAATCGAAAAACTTTCTTCAGAAATAGAAGTTTCGGAAAAGCGTTCCCAAATATAATCTATCGCTACTTGGTTGGGATGAATCATATCTTCGGCATAAAATCGATAGTCGCGAAGTTCGTCCATCATAATTTCGAAGGAAGGAAAATAGCTAGAAGTTGGAAGCTGGAAGCTGGAAGAATGCAAAGCAGAAATTAAATTTGCCTTACTTACTTGGTTTTCCACAAATCCGTCTTTGAGGTGGCGAACAGGCGAAACCGTAAAAACAATATTCGCTTTTGGATTTACTCTTTGGATTAAATCGACGGTATTCTTAATTGAATTTTCAATGATTTCTACCGATAAAATTTCTTTGCTGAATTGCTTTTGAGGTACTTTATGACAATTGGCAACAACTGCATTACTTTCCACATTTCTATACACCCAGGATGTTCCGTATGTGATGATTATATGCGTTGCCTCTTTTATTTGTTGCTCTGTCGATTGAACAATAGCATTCAAATTAGCTATTAATTCTTCATTATTAGAATTGCTCCAATCCGAATGCACGTCGAAAGAATGCCAACGTTCGTTGTAAAAAAACACGTCCTCTTCCGTAAATAACTTATTGGAAACGGCAAAGTCAATCATTTTTTCAATTGCCAATGGATGAAACAAAATCCCAAACGGATTGCAGGTGTTTTGAAATTTAAAATAGTCTAACTTCTCAGCCATATTTACTGCAAAACAAGACCCCAAAGACACCATTTTAGAATTGTAATCTATTGGATTGTCACTTTTAGAAATGGAAATTTTGGTTCTGAATTGCATCTATTCTTTTTTACAAAAATAGAATTAATTGTAGAATAATTGCGACTTTAAATGGTTAGAATCAGAACCTCCAAACAAAATGTTTTTTGAAACAATTTCTGTTGGATAGCCATTGGAGTTGTATTGGTATTCGCTATCGTATCTTTTTATTTCAGAAATAACTTGATCGTCATTAATGGATTTAACAGATGTAACTGCTGTACTAAGTATTTCGTTATTTGAGGAAATTATTTTAGAATAATCCAATAATTTATTGAATCCTAAAATATTTTTCAATGCATTATTTTTAGAATCGTATCCTATGTTTAAAAGGTTTTTAGCCAAAACACCATTTCCTGCATCATCTAAAGTTCTTTCGTCTTTAATCAGATTTTCGTTTTGAAAATATAAAATGCCGTGATAGTTTTTAACTTCCAGATTATTGGAATCTTTGGTCAATTTTTCATACGAAACAGAGCCATCATTGTTGTGAATGTAATTTATCACGTAATTATCTGATGACGTAATTTTAGTCAATTTCCCGATGTTTGAATAAGAATAATCTAATGTATTGGAGTGTTGCGTAGTTTTATCTAAAGTCACAACTTTTGTAATTAAATCGCCTGTATAATAAAACTTCGAAAGTTGATCCACCTTATCAATAGACACTAATTTATTTCCATCATAAGTTAGGAGCGTTGTGTTTGAAGTTCCATCAACCGAAACCTCAACTATCTTTTTCAAGAACTGAACCTGCTCAATTGGGTCGCTTGTACATGAACAAAGCGTCATTAAAAGAACAACTACAATCCCAACTATTTGTTTTACTTTTTTCATAAAATTCATAAACCCTACTCGTCTTTTATAAAAAAGACTCCTATTTAGTTTACAAATCAACCTTAAAAAAGCAAAAATCGCAATATTAATCGATACAATCCCGATATTTCGGACAAACTACTCTTTCAAACAAATACTAATGAAAAATGATTATTTTGAAGTTAATTCAACAATTCGAATCCATCTTTCAAACGAATGTCTTCAGATGAAGAACCAATCATCAGATCAAAATCGCCCGGTTCCGATTTGAATTCCAGTTTATCGTTGTAAAAAGATAATTTTTGGTTGTCAATCACAAATTTCACCGTTTTGGTTTCGCCAACATTGAGTTTGATTTTCTCGAATCCTTTCAGTTCTTTTACTGGCCGAACAACAGAACCAAATTTATCCCGCAAATACAATTGCACTACTTCTTCTCCAGCATATTTTCCTGTGTTGGTGATATTTGCCGTAACTTCGATGGTTTCATTGTTTTTCATCTTCTTTTTAGATAATTTCAACTCTGAATATTGGAAAGTCGTATAACTCAATCCATATCCGAAAGGAAATTTTGGACTAATGGACAAATCGATATAAGCCGAAGTGTAATGCAAATCCGTGTCGTTTTTTGCCGGTCTTCCGGTATTAAAATGGTTATAATAAATTGGGATTTGTCCCACTTCTCTCGGAAAAGTCATTGGTAATTTTGCGCTTGGATTTACATCCCCAAACAACACATCGGCAATTGAATTTCCAGCTTCGGTTCCTAACCACCAAGTGTAAAGTATGGCAGGCACGTTATCGGCAATATCATTAAAAATCAATGGCCGCCCCGTGTTTATCAATACCACTACCGGTTTTCCTGTGGCTTGAATGGCTTTGACCAATTCTTCCTGCACGCCTGGTATGTGAATATTGCTTCTACTTTTAGCTTCACCACTCATATCTCTTTTCTCTCCAATACTCATAATAACCACATCAGCTTGCGAAGCAATTTTTACGGCTTCGGCAAAACCATCTTTGTTGTCTCCTTCAATTTCGCAGCCTTTGGCGTACAACAACTTTGTGTTTTTTCCAACCTTGTTTTGCAAACCATCCCATTGCGAAACCACCAATTTTTCATAATCAACTCCAGGCAAATCTACATCCCAAAAACCCATATTTTGCTTGTATTCTTTAACCAAAGGTCCAATGAAAGCTATTGTTTTAGTGGCTTTTGAAAGTGGTAATAGATTTGAATTATTTTTTAACAACACAATACTTTTAGCCCCAATTTCTCTCGCCGCTTTGGTGTGTTCTGGATTATTTAATGCTGCTTTTTCTCTTTCCGGATTGCAAAAACGATACGGATCATCGAATAATCCCAACTCGAATTTCTTGCGTAAAACTCTCCTAACGGCATCATCCACTAATTGGATGTCAATTCTTTTTTCTTTTAGCAATGCCTCTAAATTGTTTTTATAGCATCTACTTTCCATATCCATATCGCTTCCTGCCGTGATGGCAAGATAAGCCGCTTCTTTTCCGTCTTTGGCATAACCGTGATTTTGCATTTCGCCAATGGAACCCCAATCGGAAACCACAAAGCCTTTAAAACCCCATTTCCCTTTCAGGATATCCCTTTGGAGATATTTATTTCCAGTTGCAGGAATTCCGTTCAAGTCATTAAACGAATTCATAAAAGTGGCTGCACCCGCATCCAAAGCCGCTTTGAACGGGGGAAGATACACCTCCCAAAGCATTCTTTCGCTCATATCCACCGAGTTATAATCCCTTCCGCCAACGGCTGCGCCATAAGCCGCAAAATGTTTTACACAAGCCATCACGACATCAATTCCTCCTAATTTTTCTCCTTGAAAACCTATTACTCTGGCTTTCGCAATCAAAGACCCCAGATAAGGGTCTTCTCCAGCACCTTCCATTACGCGCCCCCAACGAGGATCACGGGCAATGTCGACCATAGGCGCGAATGTCCAATGAATTCCAGAAGCCGAAGCTTCGATGGCGGCAATTCTTGCAGCTTGTTGTATGGCTGCCAAATCCCAACTTGCAGCTTCTCCCAACGGAACAGGAAATGTTGTTTTGTAACCATGAATTACGTCTTGACCAAACAACAACGGAATTTTCAAACGAGATTCCATCGCCAATTTTTGCCAACTTCTGGTGCGTTCCGTTCCAAGACAATTCAACAACGAGCCTACTTGTCCATTACGAATTTGGCTAGCTTTGTCATTGTCAACCGTTATTGGACCAGTGGCTTTCGAATCATCATTATATTGATTTAACTGTCCGATTTTTTCTTCAATCGTCATTTGCTTTAGTAAGGCATCAACTTTTTGATCTATTGTTTTTGGTTGTGAAAAGGCGAAAGAGAATGCCAATAAAAGTGCGATAGATACTATTTTTTTCATCTTTTAATTATATTTTTTCTTCTTGTATAATTAAAACTTTACAAGACTGTCGTTTATTTACTAATTCATAGAATTCTTGAATTCCAAATAATTCAAATCGAAATTTCCTTTTTCGAAATGAACCCTGATTTTATTGGTTCCTCGTTTTAAAACCACTTTTTTTATGGTCAGCGTTTTCCATACTTTCGCATCATTGGACAACGCAATTTCAATCGATTTTGAAATTTTACCATTTTCATCTTCCAAATATAATTTGCCGCCAGTGCCGGCATTTGAATAGCGAATGTCAACATCAAATTCTTTGTCGGAATCCAAATCAAGAGTGTATTGCAACCATTCCTTATCTTCTATAAAACAGACATTGAACCCATTGGTAATTTTATCATTACAAGATTGAATGTCAACTCCATCATTCCGCATGGCACCGCCTTTATTCCATTTTGTAAATGCGGTTCCGTCATAATTCACAACGTCTTTATCAAAATAGGCGTGACCGTTTTGTCCTAAATCATATTCTGTCGCAAAGACTTTCCCGGGAAGAATATGCTTTTTATACGCTTTTGTATCTGTAGTTTGTACTTGTCTAAACATCGCATCAATGACATCTTGTTTTATGTCAAGGTTTTCCATTTTATAGTTTTCGGCAATTTGCATTAAGGCAGATTTCGCAAAAGTTTCAGAAGGTTTTACTCCATTATTTTTCCAATAATCAAGTAATTGTTGGTATTCGGGCGTTATCACAACCGAGGTAACTCCAGCAAGGTTGTCAATTTTTTTCATTGGCCAAAAAGCCCAACCAATGTTGTTTGCTTCCATCAAAGTGATTGCCTCCTTGAACCAAACATTGGAGTTTTCGCCTGATTCTCCCAACCAAATTGGCACATTATATTGAATTCTATAATCCAAGAATTTTCGGATAGATGCCACGTCATTAGGATTCCAATATTTATGAAAACTCAATGCCATATTATCATCCCAAAGCGGAAAAATTCCGTTGTAATTATTTCCCCAACAATTTCCTTCGATAAAAATTAAATGATTGGTATCTACTTCTCTAATGGCCTTGGTCACTCTAACTTGTAAATTCCTTAAAGGTATATTAGACTTTTCATCGCAACCATTAAAATTAGCTCCGTCAAAGTTCCAATTGGGTTCGTTGATGATGTCATATCCTCCAATCCAGGGACTGTCTTTGTAGCGTAAGGCCAACTTTTTCCATAGCTCCACCATTTTATCTTGATTGGCTACACTTTCCCAAAGCGATGGTTTTGTAGGGTCATAATCAGAAATATTCGCGTCATGTCCTTGACCACCTGGAGCTGCGTGCAAATCTAAAATCAAATACATTTTATTGGCAGCACACCAGTTCAATAAATCATCTGTCATTTTAAATCCTTCTTCAAGCCAAGTATTATGACCAGAAATATTCTCTTTCTCTATTGGTAAAGTATAAAGATTATAATGCATAGGCAACCTGACGGAGTTAAATCCCCAAGCGGCCAGCGAATCAATATCTTTTTTGGCAATTCCGTTTGATTTATAGGCTTTGTAGAATTCTTCAGTGCTTTCGACACCTATCAAATCCGTAATTTTTTGTTTGATTATGTGTTGTGGTCCCGCAGCTGCATCGGTCTTGAGCATATAGCCTTCTTGTACCATCCAACCTCCCAAACCCAATCCTCTCAATACAATATTTTTTCCGTTGCCATCTTCTATTTTTTGTCCATTACGATGCAAATAGCCCTGAGAAAAGAGTGAAAGCGAAATAAAAAAGGTCAGTATTAAAAACCAGTTTTTCATATGTGTGAATTTTATTTTTCAGCGGTCACATAGGGTAGCACCTTATTACTCATTGGTGCTTGCTTACGCAAACTTTATATTAATGGCGATTTTATATTGTCGTTTTGATTTTAGTAAACCAGCGTTTGAATTGCATTGGGTAAAATAGAAACTTCCGTGGCTTGTGTTCCAACACATAAATTATACACCACTTTTTCATTACTTTGATTCATCACCACAGTCACCATTTTGCCATTTGAATTAATGAAAGATGTACTCAACAAACTATCTCTACTGACTACTGTGCTAACTCTCTTGGCATTTGGCCGAATGAATTTTGAAAAATGCCCAATATAATAATAAGAAGGCGTATAAATTAATTCGCCCGTTTTTGAGTCTCCATGAATGGGTGCAAAACAAAAATTCCCAACATGATTTGGCCCTCCTTTTTCATCAAGAAGTATATTCCAATCTGTCCAAGCCACGGTTCCGTTATTGAAATCATGTATCATAGAAGAACCGTATCGTACACCATTTGCCCAAAATTGATATTTAGATGCATCAAATTTTTCGATACAACCTTCTGTAAATATTAAGTTTTTTGAAGGATAAGCTTCATGAACATTTGCAACATTTTCAAACATCTGTTTTCCTCCAGTCCAGGTTTCGTACCAATGAAATCCCAATCCCCAAGCATATTTTGAAGCTTCGGGATCCGAAAAAATAATATTGGCTCTTTGATTCATTAAATCACGATTATGATCCCAAACAATAATTTTCTTGTCTCCCAATCCTTCTTTTACCAATGTTGGTCCTAAATATTTTTTTAAAAAATCTCTTTCCTCTTCGGCAGTATAAACGCAGGATTCCCATCTTTGAATTGCCAGAGGCTCATTTTGAATAGTCAACCCCCAAATTGGGATACCTTCTTTTTCATAGGCTTTTATGAATTTGGAATAATAGGTTGCCCAAGGCTGATAATATTCCGGCAATAAAGTACCTCCTTTCAATAAATTATTATTGCTTTTCATAAAAGCGGGTGGCGTCCAAGGGCTGACATATAAGGTCGTTTTTCCTCCTGCTGTTGCTAATGCTCTTTTGATCATTGGTATACGGAATTTTTTGTCGTGCTCAATGTTGAACGTCTTTAATAATTTATCCCCTTCATCAACATAAGTATAGCTGTCCGAACTAAAATCACAACTGTTGATGTTTGTTCTCATCAAAGAATAACCTATCCCTTTGTCCGTGCTGTAATATGCATTGAGTAATTCCTGCTGTTTAGCCGTGGCCAATTTTGCAAAAACCTCGGCACTGGCGTCTGTAATTGCACCTCCAATACCTAAAAAAGTCTGAAAGGTTTTGAGTGGGTTTACAAAAACGTAAACTTGTGTTTCTATAGGTTGTTTTAGCTCTTTGAACACAAGATTATCTGTTTTTGACAATCTTAAACTAGAATTCTCTGCAGTGGTATAAACCACAACCGCCTTGTCTTTTGTTGAAAAAGGTTTTGATTCCATTTTCTTTTTTTGCTGGGAAAATACACTGAATGAAACTAGTAAAATCAGTACGGAAATTGTTGTTTTCATATTATTTAATTGTAATTTACTTTTTAAAGCGAGGTCGCAAGATACTTTTAAAAACTAATAAAAAAGGAATATATTTTCAATATAATATCCTTATTTATTTGATTGTTATCTTTATTTTTTTTGAAATATTATTTGATGAATTCCCGATATAAATTAAATAATCGCCTTTTTCTAGATTCCAATTTGAAATGGATTCATCATAAAAACTTAAATTATTTACATCGATCGAAATTTTAAAATCCTTGTCTTCTCCTTTTTTGACTGCAATCTTTTGGAAACCTTTCAACTCTTTTTCAGCTCTATTAACTTTTGAATTAAGTTTTCCAATATACACTTGTACTACTTCTGAACCATCCCTATTTCCTGTATTAGAAACTTTTCCTGAAATTAAAATAGTTTCGTTTTTTGCATATTCTTTCTTGTCTGAATTCCATTTAGAAAGTTCAAATGTTGTGTATGACTTCCCTTCCCCAAAAGCAAATAAGGGCTTAATTTTCTTAGTGTCGAACCATCTGTAACCCACTAAAATATCTTCTTTGTAGTATTGATTGATGCTGTCTCCGGGATAGCTCAATTCTCCAAAAGAATGTGCCGCATTATCACTTAACTTTTTAGGAAATGAAAAAGGTAGTTTCCCTGAAGGATTTACATCTCCACTAATCACATCTGCAATTGCATCTCCGGCAACACTACCCAAATACCAAGTCTGCATTAAGGCTTTGACTTTGGAAATCCAAGGCATTTCAACAGCATTTCCACTTACTAATACAACTCCTGTATTTGGATTAACTTTTAAAATTTCATTTAATAATTCGTCTTGTCCAAATGGTAATTTAAACTCTTTTCTATCTACTCCTTCACAATCTTGAAGGTGATTTTTATTGAGTCCTCCAAAAAACAATACAATATCTGCTTTTGAAGCTACTTCAATTGCTTCTTGTTTTAGTTGATTTGCATCCAATTTAGACGGAATAACTCTACCATAAGCTGAAGGCCCAGAAGCGTATCCCATTGCGTGAATGATAGTTGCATTTTTATATCTATTCTTTAAACCTTGTAACGGAGATATTTCGGTTTTGGCTTTCAATTCAGATGAACCACCACCTATTGTCATTGATTTTGTGGCATTTTCGCCAATAACAGCAATTGTTATTTTTTTTGAGGAATCTATTGGGAAAAATGAAGCTTCATTTTTCAACAATACAATTCCTTCACCCGCAATTTCTCTGGCAACATCAATATGTTCCTGATTATTTATTCTTCCATAAGAACGATTCGGATTCATATTGGTACGGAACATTAATCGTAAAATTCTTCTAACTTTATCATTTAAAACTTCTTCTCCAATTTCTCCACTTTTAAGTAATTTCAAAAAAGGATTAGCCAAATAATAAGAATCGTAAGCGTTTTTTGTAGATGTTGTTAAACCATCTGTACCGGTTCCCATTTCTATGTCTAAACCATTTAGAGCGGCTTGATTTGTATTATGTGCACCGCCCCAATCCGTTATTACAACGCCGTCAAAATTCCAATCTTTTTTCAATATTTTATTCAATAACAGATCATTATGGCAGCAAAATTGTCCTCTAAACTGATTATATGACCCCATAATTGACCAAACCTTTCCTTCTTCAACTGCGGCTTTAAATGCAGGTAAATAAATTTCGTATAATGCTCTATCGCTTACTTCAACATTTATATGGTCTCTCCATAATTCTTGATTATTGAGTGCATAATGCTTCACACAGGCGGCCACTCCATTTTGTTGTACCCCTTGGATGTAAGGAACCACCATTTTTGAGGCCAAATACGGATCTTCACCCATATATTCAAAATTCCGACCATTTAAAGGAGATCGATACATATTTACGCCTGGGCCTAAAAGCACATCTTTTTTTCGGTAACGAGCTTCTTCGCCAATACTTATTCCATAATCTTTAGATAAATTAGGATTAAATGTTGCCGCTAAACAAGTTAATGCAGGGAATGCAGTTATAGAATCATTTGTCCATCCAGCATATCCCCAATTGTCCCAATTAATTTCTCCACGAACCCCATGAGGACCATCAGACATCCATAATTCGGGAATACCAAGCCTTTCGACTCCTGGAGTACTAAATTTAGATTGCGCATGGCACATTGCCACTTTTTCCTCAATAGTTAGCGACGAAATTATTTTATCAATTTTGGCTTCAATAGATTTTGAGTTATTACTATCTTGAGCATTAGTAGATACAACCGCCATTGTATTACAAAGAATAGTTAATAATGAAATTTTTAAAAATTTGTTAAACATGAATTTTAATTTTATAGTTATTTAATAAAGATTAAAAGTAGTATCATATCATACTGTTTTTTCCCTAAATCAAGTTAAAAATCGAATTGATAAATCATCAACTCAGGTTTTGTTTTTGTGCTTTTTTTTATTGTTAATCGATCTCTTAAACAGATATTGCTTAGAATTTATGTTTTCTGTAAAATGTCATTTTCAAACTAACCACTTTAATTATAAACTCTAATATAATCAACTTCGAAAGTTGAAGTAACAAAATTTGGATCTATTGCACCACCAAAATTCCCACCGATTGCACAATTAACAATTAAGAAAAAATTCTGGTTGAAAGGAACATTTGCCGAATTTACAAAGGTTTTAAATAACTGATTATCCACATAAAACTTGATGGAATCTGCTCTCCAGTCTAATGAATAGATATGGAATTCTGTTGTTGCATTAGAAATCATCGTAGTCGATCCATCAGCAGTTCCACCTGAATGACCAGGATAATGAAGTGTTCCATAAATTTTATTAAGTTGATTGCCAAGGTGCTCCATTATGTCAATTTCCCCGCAAGCTGGCCAACTAACTGTTCCAATATTATCGCCCAACATCCACAAGGCGGGCCAAGTCCCTGCTCCAGATGGCATTTTTGCTCTGATCTCTACTTTGCCATATTTGAATGAAAATTTACCAGAAGTTTTAAGCCTTGCCGAAGTATAATTACTGCCTAGATAATTTTCTTTTTTAGTAATAATTTTCAACACACCTCCTTGAACGATTGCATTTTCAATTCTGTTGGTATAATACTGTGGCTCGTTGTTTCCCCATCCTCCAGCACCTAAATCGTAGCCCCATTTTGAACTATTTGGTGCTCCGTCAACATCAAATTCGTCACCCCAAATTTCGGAAGTAGCAACAAAAACCACAATAGATTTTGTTGAATTGAAATATTTCAGCCCGTTGAATGCAGTAACTTGTACTTCATATGTTTTCGTACCACTTGAACTATAGGTATGAGTAAAAACTCCGGTTGTAGTTTCAATAGTTTCGCCGTCACCAAAAACAACTTTATAGGAAGTAGCATTATTGGGGCTAATGTTAAATTTTACTGTACCGCTACCATTACCATTTGGCATAGAAGAAGTTGTACCGACAATTTCAGCATTAATTACTACATCTAATTGTGCATTATCAGGTACGCTGCCACTGGCAATATCTCCAGAGCTACAACTCAACAAAGCCAAGAACAGCAAGGTTGACCATACCAAAATATTATTAATCATTTTCATCATTTTGATTGAATTATACTTCGAAAAAAACAAAAAGAAACCCTAACCAATAATGCCATTAAAAAGACATTTGGTCAACTATTTTTTTGTTTATATTAAAAGAAATTTTGGTAAAGGAAAAAACTAGCAAATAGGCAAATAATTCTTTAGTGAAATATTTATACTAAAGAATATTTACACAATAACTAAAAAGGATTAATAATTCGAAAAAGGAAGAATTTAATCTTCCCTTTTCGAAAAACTACTAAACTAACTAACTAAAAATTATATTGGCTTGAAAACAAATGTCCATCCAGTACCATAGGTCTCGCTATTGTTTAAATAAAGCACCATTTTGGTATCGGTAAGTGTTAAAATAGAATATACACCATCTTTATTACCTGCAGCAGAGCCTAACATTTTAGATCCAGTGATAATCAATTTTTTATTTGCAACATCTAACACATAACTCCCTTTAGTTGGTGTAGCAGTTTTGGTTTCATAGTGATTATAATTTGCCGCACCATTCAAATCAAAATGCATTTTTCCTGCAGCGTCACTTGGGGGACAACACTCACCGCCAGCATTCCACCATGCTCCCATTGCTCCATCAGGATTGCTTGGTGCGGACATAAACCACCACAGTTTTCCATCTCCACCGGCACCATCAAAAACCCAAGTTTTACCTGCTGTTGTGTTTGTGCTAACTAAATCATACCAATCTTGGTCTAATGGGGTGTCTAATTTATCAATTTGAACATCAATAGTTTTAGTGAAGAATTGTGCACCTAAAGATCCTACATAGGTGAATGTGTTTTTTCCTGGTATAGGATATACTATGGTTACTTCATTCGTAAGGGCTTTCCCTAAGTTAAAATTCCAATAGCCTGTTATGCCAGGTGTAACCATTTTAAGAGTTACCTTATTACCGCCTGGGGTACTTTGGGTAGCCACTAATTGAACACCAGCAACATTAGTAGAGTCTACTAAGTTTGTTTCATCTACAATAGGTTCGCATGCTGAAAGAATCAGCATAAACGAAGCTAGTATAAGATACAATACTTTAATATTTTTCATAATTATATTTTTTTAATGATTATTAAATTTTACCAACCCGGGTTTTGAGTATAAACATTATTTGACAACCTAATTTCCGTTTCCGGAATTGAAACCAATCCTTTTGTTTCTGGTCTGTATTTTACACTATAATTTGCAGTTACTCCTACATTTTTTACAGGGAATGTATCATTAAATGCTGTATTTACATCTCCCCAACGAACTAAGTCAAACCAGTGTAAACCTTCAAATGCAAATTCATGTAAACGTTCTTCTTTAATGGCATCTATTGAATAAGCAATAGCACCTAATCCTACTCTTCCTCTTACAGCATTCAATCCAGTAGCTGTTTTAGTAATTTCAGAGTGCATCAACAATACATCGGCAAAACGCATATAAATAAAATCTTGTGCGTGCATTTGCTGCATATCTGCATTACCCCAATTATACATTTGTACAAACATACCCTTGTTACCAGTTGCTGAACCATGTTGCAATGCGGTATATTTTTTATTCCAATATCCAGTTTCATGAAAACCTTTGTCGCCTTTGTAATCTGCTGTTCCTTGTTCTGCTTTGCCTACTTGAAGTATAGACCCTTCTTTTCTTGGATCAGTGTCAGACCAAGTGTTCCAAATTTTTGGATTTACAGTACACCATCCCCAGCCTTGAGCAAATGGCACCAACGAGTTATCACGTAGTCCAGTAAATAAGCAAAGTCTGTTTGTATGCATATTTCCGTAACCCCAACTCCAATCTCCAAAAGAAAATCTTTGAACGAACATAGTTTCGCGATTACCTGTTCCGAATTTTGGCGTTACACCATCTTGTCCTACCCAAGATAAATTATTAGTTTTTGCCCAAGGTAATACATCACTACCCGCACTTTTATTTACATAAGAGTAAGGCCATAGGTTTCTAAAATCAGAAACTAAAGTATGTCCACTATTTGTCATACAGTCATTCAAATAGGCTGTAACATCAGTAGCCGTTACTGTTTTTCCGTCAACTAATGGCAAATCAGTTGTTGCTTTTTGTTCTATATTAGTCATATAACCAGTATAAAACAAATATACACGTGCCATATAGGCTTCGGCTACCCATTTGTTAGCATGTCCATAACTAGCTGTTGGAATACTTGTAAATGGTGTGGCTGGAATTGTTTCGATTGCCAATTTTAAATCACTGGTTATTTGTGCAAATGTTTCGGTATAAGTTGACCTTGGGACTAATCTATTACCGTCTGTTTTTACAATAAGAGGAACTCCACCAAAAAATTTAGCTAATCTAAAATAAAAATAGCCTCTCATAAATAGAGCCTCGCCAATAGCTTGCTTTTTAAATTTTTCAGCCTCTTCTTTAGTAGTAAAAAAGGTAGAAAAATCTGCAGACTCTGTTTTTTCAATAATAGCATTGGCTCTTGAAATCCCGTTATAGGATTGAATCCATACATCACGATAGGTATCGTCTGTCGGATCTTCAAAATTATCAGCTCGTTGTGCCCCTGCATCGTCTGCACCACCACCACCAAGCATCATATTATCCATCAAATTGGCAGCCATTTGTTCCTCACTGAATATTCCTCCTACGTATAACGCGTTGTAAACACCAGACATTGCCTCTTCGATATCGGTAGGGGTTTTGTAATAAGTCTCCAAACTTTTATCGAAAATAAGATCAGAATCTAAGTAGTCCGAGCAACTTGAAGCAACAAAAAACGTTGCAATAGTTATTAAATTTATTATTTTTTTCATGTTCTTTATTTTAATATTAAAAATCTGCACTTAATCCAAACATTACTGTTCTTGATTGAGGGTATAAACCAAGGTCAACACCTGATGCCCAACCGTTATCTCCAAAACGAACCTCAGGATCCATACCATCGTAGGAAGTAAAAGTATATAAGTTATTTACTGCTACATACAATTTTAGGTTAGACATAAATTTAACCTGCGAAAGAATTTCTTTGAAATTATAACCTAAAGTTAAATTATTAATTCTTAAATAATCTGCATCCTGCATAAATATATCAGAAACATTTTGTGTATTTCTATTGGATGTAGCAGACAATCTAGGCATTGTGTTTGAAGTGCCTTCACCGTGCCAACGATTAAATACATCAGAAGTATAGTTTTGTCTAGGACTATCAGCAAATGATCGATACGATTGCATTACTTGCATACCGAATTTACCAGCCATAGTAGTATTCATATATACTCCTTTGTATTCAAAGTTTAGTTGGATACCCAATTCGAAATCTGGATTAGGATTGCCTAGATATACTTTGTCTTTATCGTCAATTGCTCCATCTTGATTTTGATCTACAAAACGAACATCTCCGGGACGTTGATCAGCGAAGTAAGGTGCTCCACTTGGAGTTACATAAGCATTAACTTCTTGTTGGTTTTGCAAAATACCAGCGGTTTGGAAACCATAGAAAAACCCAATTGGTTGTCCTACTTGTACTCTAGAAACTGGCGCTGTACCTTGTGATAGTACGTTACCTGGTCCTTGAATTACTCCGTCTGTATTTGCAATTCTTGTAACTTTATTTTTGTTATGAGCCCCACTTAGTGTAATGCCATATTTAAAATCACCTGCTTTATCATTCCAGTTTACAGAATATTCAATACCTGAATTTTCAACATCACCACCATTAATATATGGAGCACCAGCACCAAAGGTTCCCAAAATAGGCGCTACCACCAACCAGTCTTTGGTTGTTTTTTTATACCAGTCGAATGTCAATCCTAATCTTGAATCAAATAGTTTGGCATCAAGACCAAAATCTAACTGCTCAGATGTTTCCCAAGTGATATCAGGATTTGGAACAGTTTTAGGAAAGGCAGTATTTCCTGAAACCGGTTTGGTGTCGCCAAAAAAGTACCCTGGAAATGCATAAGTAATTACCGAAGTGTATTGAAAAGGATCAATTGCTTGATTACCGTTTTGTCCCCAGCTTGCTCTCAATTTGGCAAAATTAAGTACACTTGCAGTGCTTGACATAAAATCTTCTTTTGTAATTACCCAACCCGCAGATACTGAAGGGAAGTAACCCCATCTATTCTCTGGAGCAAAATTGGAAGACCCATCAGCACGCATGGTAGCAGCAAGCAGGTATTTTTCTTTGTAATCATATTGCGCTCTAGCAAAGAAAGAGTGAATACCACTATTTCCAGCAGCCCAGTCAGCACCATTAGTACTAATGTCATTTATTGAAGCTGGATTTGAAGTATTGTTTAAGTAAGCATATTTTGGATCTTCACCAAACTTTAAATTATTTCTAGAACCGCTAACGTTGTTATTAACTTGATTTTGCAGTAATTCTGTTCCGATTACACCGTTAATTTTATGTTCTCCAAATTTTTTATCATAAGAAACAGTATTAGTCCAAGTGGTGTTTGCTCCAAAGTACGAGTTTTGAGAAGCGCCATTTACAGCATCATTATATAGAACCCCTAGATGATTGGTTGGATTCATTGATCTGCCATAGCCAAACCAAGAATCAACACCATAAACAGATCTAAATTTTAAGTTTAAAACAGGCTCAATTTCTAAAAAGGCATTTCCAATAATGTTATTACCTTTTCCATAATTATAATTGTGTCTGTAAAACATAACAGCTAAAGGGTTTGTTTGCCCTGTTGACAATCCGTCTAAAGTAGGAGTAAATCCAAATTGGCTTATGTTTCTGTCTATTGCCGTTTGCCAATAAGCAGGTTGCAAAGGATTTTGCACTAAGGCATTGTGTAAATCGTTATAATAGATATTACCAGTTGCTACACTTCTATTTTGTGTATTTGTATAGGTAAAATTTTCACCAACAGTAATAATGCTGTGACTATCATTCTTTTTCAACACCATTTGAGTGTTAAATCTTGCGGTTAGTCTTTTGTAGCCAGCATCTGTAAGATTACCTCCAAGAACACCGTCTTGATCAAAATACGAAAGACCTGCTGAATAAACAATATCATCACTACCACCGGTAATATTTAAAGAATGATTTACTATCGGCGCGTCTTTTTTGGTCATTTCGTTAATCCAATTAGTACCCTGCCAGCCATCTTGTAATTTTGCCCAAACATCATCACCCAATTGTTTTCCTGCACCTGGATAATTTGTTTCTAACCAACTGTTGTTGTGAAGAATTGTATTCCAATCGTTTGGAGCTAAACCATCATTAACCAATCCCTCATCCATAATATACATATATTCTTGAGCATTTAATGGATCCAAGTTTTTGTATGTGTTTTGAATTCCATAATAGTAATCATAGCTGATTTTTGCTGGACGCCCTTTACGTCCTTTTACAGTAGTAACTAAAACAACACCATTTGCTGCTCTAGATCCATAAATTGCTGCAGAAGCCGCATCTTTTAAAACATCAATAGACTCAATGTCAGATGGATTCAAATAATCGATACTTCCTACAGATACTCCATCAACAATGTACAATGGATTTGAATTACCAATAGTTCCTATACCACGAATGGTTACTCTGGTTCCTGCACCTGGTGCTCCATTATTTTTAGTAATGTTTACACCTGCTGCAATACCTTGAAGTGCATCCATTGCAGATCCAGTATTCAAAGCCGCGAGATCTTCACCCTTAAAATTGGAGCTAGCTCCTGTAATAAGACCCTTTTTTTGAGTACCATATCCTACAACAACAACCTCCTGTAACGATTGCGATTCAGGATTTAATTTTGCATTAATACTAGTCCTACCCTTAATGGTTTCCTGTACCGTTCCATAACCTACGAAACTAAAAACTAAAGTTCCGTTAGAATCCGCCTTAATTTGATAATTCCCATCCAAATCCGTGGTTGTCGCATTTGAAGTACCTTTAATCAAAATGGTTACTCCTGGGATGGGTAATCCGTTCTCGTCAACGACTTTCCCTTTTATGGAAACATCTTGTGCTTGTCCATAAACTGAGAATAGAACGGATAAAAAACAAAAAATAAGTAATTTTGTTAATTTCATTTTTCTAATTTTTTTTGGTTAGTTAAAGTTAATTGCATTATTTCTATAAAAAATTACTAATACATTTACAAAAATAGATAAGATGTTAATTGTATGTTAATAGGTTTTTATCAATTACTGATGTTTTTTTTACACATTATAAAATTTATCCCTTGATTAATTATTAAATACAAATTTATTATTAATTAAAAATCCAACAGAGAAACAACTAGACTAATCCCTGATGATGGTTTCTGGCGAAACAAAGAGTCAAAGAAGTCACATCTTTAAGAATCACTATAGACTAGATGCCAGATTGATTTACAAATCCAAACCCACCTGAATCTACCATTACATCTTCAAACGCCCAAAGAGAATTGTTTTTACAAACATCTAAAGTAGTAAAATCCCTAACCTTATAAGAAGATGTTGTAATTGTTGTGCCATTAAATATGGAAGCTCCCAGAATGGATAATCCGTTCTCGTCAACGACTTTCCCTTTTATGAAAACCTCTTGTACTTGCCCATAAACTGAGAATAGAACGGATAAAAAACAAAAAATAAGTAATTTTGATAATTTCATTTTTCTAAATTTTTAGTTAATTAAATTAGTAATTTACTACAATATTAAACATATAATTTCACAATCAATAAAAAAAATATCATACAAAAACACATCAAACAGCATAATTAAACATAACAAAAACACATTATAAAAATTATAACATATTCAATTTCAGTATTTTAATAAAAATAAATACCGTCAAACAGCATATAAGGCATAAAAACAAACACTACATTTATACAATAGAAAAATATCCACTATATTTAACAAAAATTTAAGGACTTCTATTGTTGATTAAAAAAAATAAATTATGAAATTTTCATTCCCACAATGTCTATTCTATATCCTTTTATTAACTATAACACCTTTCTACTCTCAGGTAAAAAACATTGGATTACCGGAAATTAGAAATTATAAAAAAACAGATTATAAAGGAGGAACCCAAAATTGGGATATTGATCAAGACAAAAACGGCAATCTATATTTTGCCAACAACAATGGCATTTTGCAATTTGACGGATCATCTTGGCACAAATACAGCTTACCTAATAATTCAGTCATTAGATGTGTAAAATCAGACGATTTAGGAAAAGTATACGTGGGAAGTTATAAGGAATTTGGCTACTTTAAATCCAATTCAAAAGGCAAACTAATCTATAATTCCCTTTCAAAATTTTTAGACAAAAAAAATAATGGTTTTGACATTGCGTGGAAAATTCACCTCTACAAGGATGAAGTCATTTTTCAGTCTTTTGAAAATGCCTATGTCTATAAAAATAACAAGATTAAGATAATTAAACCACTATCTCGTTTCCAATTTTCTTTTCTAGTAGATAACAAACTTTATTTTCAAGATATTTCAAAAGGATTGGTGGAATACAGAGACGGAAAACTTTATATACTTGAGGGAACAACCATTTTAAACAACACCGAAGTTTGGGAAATTTTTCAAATGCCTAACAACAAACTTCTAATTACCACATTAGACAAAGGACTTTTTATATATGAAAACAATAAAACGACACCTTGGAATACCGAAGCCAATGTTTTTATTAAAAAAAACAGTTGTTTAGGAGGCACATCTATCAACAACAAATTCATAGTCCTGAACTCGGTTTTAAACGGGATTATCATTTGCGACAAAACAGGCAGAATAATCCAGCATATCAATCAAAAAAAAGGTCTGCAAAACAACACTGTTCTTACCTCATTTATTGACGATAAAAACAATCTGTGGCTAGGCTTAGACAACGGAATTGCATTTATAAACGAGAATTCTCCTTTCTCCTATTTTGGAACAAGCTATGAATTGAGCACTGTATATGCAACTGCCATTTACAAAAACGAACTTTATGTTGCCACAAACCAAGGTCTTTTTTACCATTCTTGGAATACCCCTTTCCAGGAAGACACTTTCAAACTGGTAGAAGGAACAACTGGCCAAGCGTGGAATATTCAAGTCATTGACAATCAATTAATCTGTTCTCACAATAGAGGTGTTCTATTAATAAAAGACAAAAAACACATCCAAAACTTAGACAACAAGGGGTACTGGAGTTTTAAAAAAATTCCAAACAACCCTAATTATATGATTGGTTCAAATTACAATGGATTTTCACTTTTTGAAAAAAAAATAGACGAATGGCAATTTATTCAGCAAATTGCAGGGTTTTCAAAATCAGTTGGAAACTTCGAAATAGACAATAAAAATATTTGGGTCAAAAAAGACGACCTTATTTATCAAATCATTTTGGGGGATAATTTAAAAAGATTCAAATCTGTCAAAACGCATAAAGACCTTTCCAATATTGACAAAGGGATTACCAGTATACAAAGAATTAGAAACAATATTTATTTCCAAACAAACAATCATTTTTATAAATATTCTCAGTCCAATGACGTATTCTATAAAGACACGATCGTTAATGAACTGTTTAAAAAAATCCCAAAAACTAACACTATTTACGAAGATAATATTGGTAATATTTGGTACGTCATCAAAGAATCATTATGCGTTTTAAGAAAAAATGATACTGGTGGCTTTACCAATGTTGTCGCTCCGTTTTACAATTTAACACAAAATCTAGTCTACAACAATCTATCAATCAATACCATTAATCCTGAGAACATTTTCATTGGTCTTACTGATGGTTTAGCTCATTATGATTCAAAATCATCCCGTAAATTCATAACCAAACCTAAAGCATTCATAAGAAGTTTTTCGTTTGCGGGAGACACCATACAATTTGGAAACGGAAAATATAAAATGGAAAAAATTAAAATTTCTTATAAATCAAATTATGAAAAATTTATATTTTCATCCCCTACTTATGAAAACATTGAAAACATCAAATTCTCCTATCAATTAGAAGGATTTGAGGACAAGTGGAGCAATTGGTCTCCATCCTCAATAAAGGAATACACAAACCTGAGAGAAGGTGACTATATTATGAAAATAAAGGCAAAAAACGGTTATGAAATCGAATCTGAAGAAGCATCGGTACCATTTACCGTTTTACCTCCATGGTATAGACATTTTATATCCTATGTGTTTTATGTAATTGTTTTCGTAATCATTATTTTTTATATAAGAAAAAGAATTCAAGATAAAATCAGAAAAAACAAATACTACGAAACGATTGAGCAAAGGAGAATTTATCTAGAAAAAGAATCCAAAATAAGACAAGAGCAATTTGATCTTGAAAAAGAAATTGAAAGACTGCAAAACGAAAAACTAAAGACACAAATTTTAGTTAAAGACAAAGAACTGGTGACAAATTCCCTTCAGGTAGTCAAAAAAAATAAGATTCTAAATGGTATAATCCAAAAACTAAAAGATATCAATGTTGATTCATTTGACGAATCTACCAAATTCCAATTTAACAAATTGAACAAAAGCATAATTAAAGAAGTAAACACAGATCACAGTTGGAGAGACTTGGAAAAACACATCAAAAATGTTCATTTTGATTTTCTGAAAAAATTAAAAGAAAAACATCCTACAATAACGCCTCGTGAATTGGATTTGTCAACTTATTTATTGATGAATATGTCAACCAAGGAAATTGCCGAAATTATGAATATTTCAAGCGGAGGGGTTGAATTAGCACGTTACCGATTAAGAAAAAAACTAGAACTTAATAAAAAGGAAAATCTAACTGGTTTCTTGATGAGTATTTAAAACAACAAAAACACCTTCACAATTAAAGGATGGCGTTTTTGTTTTTTTCAAAATCCTTTTACAAAAAATCTAATATTCTTTCCAAAGCCATTCCTCTGGAACCTTTAATTAGAATGGAACTGTTTTCTATTTTTATGTTTTTCAAATAATCCGAATAGGATTCAAAACTTTCATAAAAATGGAAATTATTAGTATCGATTTGATTTAAATAGAATCCCTTTCCAATAAAGTAACAAACCACTTCATTTTTATTTAAAAGAGAATTCACGATTGCTTTATGTTCTTGCAGACTTTCTTCTCCCAATTCAAACATATCGCCCAAAATCATAATCTTGTTTGAATTGTCTAATTGCAAAAAGTTTTCAATTGCAACAGCCATACTGCTTGGATTGGCATTATAAGCATCTAGTATAATCTGGTTTGTTCCTTTAGACAAAAGTTGTGACCTGTTATTCTCGGGAATATAACTCTCCAAAGCTTCTTTTATAGCCAAATCATCGACTCCAAAATATTTTCCTATCGTGAGTGCCGCATTTATGTTATTGGCATTATAAAGTCCAATTAAATGAGTTTTTATTAGAAGATTAGAAAAAGAAATTTCAACAAACGGATTAGCTGTCACAGAAATAATATTAACATCAGCCTCTTCTTTATTTAAACCAAAGAAATAAGAATTCATTTTTTTAGACTTTTCAACTTGAATAGGATCTTCCAAATTGATGAAAGCCAATTTCTTGTTTTCGGAAAGGTAATTATACATCTCGCTTTTGGCCTGAATAACACCTTCCACTCCACCAAAACCTTCTAAATGTGCTTTTCCAAAATTAGTAATATAACCAAAGTCTGGTATTGCCAATTCGCATAGAAATTCAATTTCCTTTTTATGATTGGCTCCCATTTCTACAATACCAATCTCGGTATTGCTATTAAAAGACAACAAGGTCAAAGGCACACCAATATGATTATTTAAATTTCCAACCGTTGCTTTTGTATTATACTTTTTAGAAAGAACTACATTGATTAGTTCTTTTGTGGTTGTTTTTCCATTGCTTCCGGTAAGCGCAATAATTGGTAGTTTTAGATACTGTCGATGAAATTTGGCCAGTTCTTGCAATGTCGCCAAACTATTTTTTACCAAAATAGTTCTTTGGTCAATAACATAATCTTCATTATCAATTATTACATAAGAAGCTCCTTTTTCGAGGGCTTCGTTGGCAAATGTATTGGCATCGAAATTTTCTCCTTTTACGGCAACAAACAATGAATTGGATTCTATTTTTCGAGTATCAATAGAAACAGCATTGCACTTCAAAAACAAACTATGAATTTGGGAAATATCCATTTTTAAAAATTGATTAAAACAATAAAAGCCCTAAAAGGGCTTTTATTACTATGATGTAAAAAATTAATTTCTAGCGGTTTTTCTTTTTTCAGCTTTAGCACCAACTTTCGACATTGCGCATCTAAACCCAATGTAATCAGTTGCCATATCTTGTGGAAAATACCTTCTCTGAGCTGGATCCAACCAATACGCTCTATCTCTCCAAGATCCACCTTTGTAAACTCTTACATTATCATTTATCAAAGTAGTTCTTTTATTTGACTTGTCATATTTCCTAACCATTTTACCTAAACTATCTGTAGAAACATTGTGTTTAGGAGAGTTATACATTTTTCTTTCGTCAACTGCTTTTTTGTTGGTAGATTCTGCATCTGCAAAATTAAAAAACTTAGATGATTGTTTATCACCATCTCTATAGTTGACGTTGTCACTTTTATCAAAATTTTGCCTCAAATAAGTCTCATTTTCATCGACTGGAACTTGGGCGATTTGACCAGGAAAAGATCTTACTACAACTTTTCCATTGCTTAACGTATCATTTTTCATTGTTTCTTTAGTGACAACTTCAACTTTACCGTCGGTTCCAATCTTATTTTTGGTATATTGATTACCTCTAAAATAATTAAAATCATTAGCTTCGTTATCAACAATTGGTCTGTAAACATCCATAACCCATTCGGCTACGTTTCCAGCCATATCATATAAACCGAAATCATTTGCCGGATACTTTTTTACTGCATTGGTAATGTCAGCACCATCATCAGACCATCCCGCTATACCACCGTAATCACCATTCCCTTGTTTGAAATTGGCCAATTGATCTCCTTTGCTTTGTCTTTTTCCAGAACGAGTATAACTTCCAGACCAAGGGTATTTTTTTTGTCCTTTATATATGTTGTATTCTCTTTGCCCAACATCAGCAGCAGCAGCATATTCCCATTCTGCTTCGGTTGGAAGTCTATATTCAGGAAGTAAAATTCCCGAAGATCTTTGTGCATAAATGTTTTTTGGCTCAGCCGCGGTTCCGTTTTTACCAGACTTTGGGGTTTTTCTAGCACCTTTTTTCCCTGGCAATACAATTTCTGCATTTCCACCATAAGCTAAAGTTGGTGAATTCAAATAAGTTTCGGTATCAAAATTACTTTCGGCAGTAACATCGTTTGTTTTGGCATTCTTTTTAAGGTAACCACTTTTTTCAAGTAAGGCTTCGTTGACACGCTGCGTTCTCCATTTACTAAATTCAACTGCCTGAATCCAGTTTACCCCTACAACAGGATAATCTGCATAAGATGGATGTCTTAAATAGTTGTTGGTCATTGTTTCATTATAACCCAATCTATTTCTCCAAACCAAGGTGTCTGGTGATGCTCCTTCGTAAATATTCTTGTAATTTTCTTCTGTTGGTGGAAATACATTTTTTACCCAGTCTAAATATTCTAGATACATTGCATTTGTAACCTCAGTTTCATCCATATAAAAAGACTGAACATGTTGTTGTGTTGGTGTATTATTCCAATCATGCATAACATCATCTTCAACTTTACCCATCGTAAACGTTCCTCCTTCAACAAAAACCAATCCAGGACCAGCTTCTTGTTTCTTTGAAGCCTTTTTACCATCTACATTCCAACCTGTTGCTCTTGATGAATTTTTTGAACTCGATTTTTTGCTACAGCTAGCAAAACCTAGCACCAACATCATCGACAACATCAATCGCAAGACTATAATTTTATTTACTTTCATACTTTTTAGTAGGTAATAATTTGAGTGGTGCAATATAATAATTAACCATTAAACCGCAACACCATTTATTAATATTTATATAAAACTGTACATTATCTGATAAATTATACAACTCAACGCAAATTTATACTATTTATTATTTACAATAACACTAAATAATATATTTTTACCCATGTAATAATCCGCCATTAATCACGTTAAAAAACAATGAAAAAAAAATTTTTAGTCTATTTAGTCCTAGTTCCCTTTGTTTCTTTCGCACAGATTAAAGGGGATATAACTATCGAATGGCTTGAAAAACAAGAAATGTCTTTTGGTGATTTTAAAATCAATATTCCTCAATTTGCAGGAAATTGCTATAATTATAACGTATCCAAAAAGGCTCTTTTTTACACCTTGAACTTATCCAGATCCAACTCATTTAACGAGAATTCGGTCCAAATAACAAACGTCGTGTATGAGTCGATATCTACTTCGCAACTTGGCGATTTAGACCCAGCAAACATCCCAAAAACACCATCTCCTACCTTAAAAGCAACGCAATCAAGAGATTTAAAACAAACCTTTCTTAACTTGTCTCCAATTGTAAAAGATGAATTTGGTTTCAAAAGAGTTAAGTCTTTTTCCTATTCTATAAATGACGGCATTTTATATGATGGCAATTCAAGAATCTCGCAAACCAATAAAAGCGCAGGATTGATATACAACTCCGTCTTAGCCACTGGAGAATGGTATCAATTTTATGTTGAAAAATCGGGAGTTTATAAAATTTCCAAAAGCTTTTTACAGCAATTAGGGCTTGATGTGAGTACCGTTAACCCAAAAAAGATAAAACTATACGGAAATGGAGGCAAAATGTTACCCTTATCCAACAGCATCTATTACCCTACCGATTTAACCGAAAATGCAATTGAAATAGTAGGTGAAAGCGATGGCGTTTTCAATAACGACGACTACATTATTTTTTATGCAGAAGGAGTAGACACATGGAACAATGAAAGCCAAACCAATGTAAATTTATATGACTCCAAGTCCTTTTATTACATAACTGTTCAAGGAAACGATGGGAAAAGAATTTCAAATATGGTACAGCCCACTGGAACAAGCTCTTTAACTCTAACCACCTTTGACACTTATCAATTTCACGAATTAGACCTTATTAATATTGCTAAACTTGGCAGGCAATGGTTTGGCGAATCATTTGATATCAAACAAGACCAAGAATTTACGTTTGATTTTCCAAATATTGATTTAACATCTCCCGTAAAACTCAATATTAACATCGCAAACACATCATTTACAACCACTTCTTTTAAAGTTACCGCAAATGGACAAGACGCAGGAACAATCCCTATAACCGCACTCAACCCAAATGCAGGGAGCGTCGTATTTAATACTGCTAATCTTCCAAATAACACTCCTATTACTGGAGCAGAAAGCATAAAAATTAAACTATCCTACAACAACAACGGCGTTCCAACCTCAAAAGCATACCTTGATAAAATTGAACTTAACGCTAAAAGAAAGCTTCAAGGATATGGAAAACAATTTCAGTTCCAATACGACTTGTCAAGTTCCAGTTCAGGAATTGTAAGTTACAACATTTCGAATGCAACTGGAATTTCCAAAATTTGGGATGTTACCGATATATATAATGTAACTAAAGTCGAAAATCCAAATCAAGCGTCTTTTTCTTTTAAGGCTAATCTAGGCGAACTAAGAAAATATGTTGCCATTGATGCTTCTGATTATTTCATTCCTTTAAAAACCAACAAAACAAAAATTGCCAACCAAAACTTAAAAGGAACGCTGTTTAAAAATACCCAAGGTCAGTTTCAAGATATTGACTACGTGATTATCACTCCTTCCTTTTTAACCAGTCAAGCCGAAAAATTGGCAAATTTTCACCGTTCCTACTCTAATTTAAATGTCAAAGTAATAACTCTTGAAACTATTTATCAGGAATTCTCTTCAGGGAAACAAGACATTGCAGCCATAAGAAATTGCATTAAATATATTTATGAAAATGCCTCAGTACCCGAAAAAAGGGTTAAATATGTGAACCTTTTTGGAGATGCTTCTTATGACTACAAAAACAAAACGCCAAACAACACCAATATTGTACCCATATACCACGCCTTAAACAGTAATACTATTGGTGAATCATCTTTTGCATCCGATGACTTCTTTGGATTAATGGATCCTGACGAAGGAAACATAATTTATTCTTTTGGCGGAATAGACATCGCCGTGGGAAGAATGCTAAACAACAACGCCTCACAAGCCGAAGAAATGGTAAACAAAGTACTAGAATACCACGATTTAAAATCCTATGGAAGTTGGAGAAATAATTTTACCATGATTTGCGATGATCCTGACAAAGTTTCAGATGTTAGCTTACAAAATAGGCAAAATAATTTAGCAGATGCCATAACCACGGCAAAGCCATTTATGAACGTCAATAAAATAATATTGGATTCTTATGTTCAAGAAGCTTCCGCTGGAGGAGCTCGCTACCCAAAAGCAAGAACCGATTTGTTCAGCTCCTTTGAAAAAGGAGCTTTGGTATTCAACTATTTAGGACATGGTGGCGAAGATGGTTTATCAGGAGAGCGAATTTGGGAAAAATCGGATGGGCAAAATTTAAGCAATCAATATAAATATCCTTTATTTATAACCATAACCTGCGATTTTTCTAGATTTGACAACCCTTCCAGACCAACAGCAGGAGAATACACCTATTGGAATCCAAAAGGCGGTGCCATTTCGATGATTACTACCATCCGCGAGATAGGACAGTTTAGCGCTGAAAACTTCAATGATGTTTTATCAAAGAATTTGTTTTCTTTTGATTCAAACCAATACACCTCGATGGCCGAAGCCTTGCGCATATCTAAAAACAGCAACCCCAATTCATCAACCAATGTCGTATTCTATATTGGCGACCCAGCCGTGATGCTTGCCATAGCCAAACCTAAAATAAGACTAACAAAAGTAAATGATGTCCCAATATCGCAACCCGTTGATGACTTTAAATCATTGGCGAAAATGAAAATATCTGGAGAGATAACAGACGAAAACAACATCCCATTAACAAATTACAATGGAGAACTTTCGACTATCATTTTCGATAAAACAATCTCAAGATCAACCTTGAATAATGACGGCTTCGGCCCTCCTATGAATTTTACAGAACTAGGGGAAACCATCTTTAGAGGAAATGCAACAGTAAACAACGGGCAATTTGAATTTAGTTTTATCGTTCCTAGAGACATTCGAGTTCCTGTTGACAATGGGAAGATTAGTTTTTATGCCAAAAAAAATCAACTTTTCGAAAATCAAACAGGTTTTGACAACAGCATAAAAATTGGTGGTATTAACGAAAATGCGGTCGTAGACAATATTAGTCCAAGAGTGAAGTTATATATGAATGACGAGACTTTTGTTTCGGGCGGCACAACAAACGAATCGCCATTCCTACTAGCCAATCTTGAAGATGAAAGCGGCATAAATACAGCTAGTGGAATAGGACATGATATGTTGGCAATATTGGATGGTGATGTAGACAATCCTTATATTTTGAACGATTATTATCAAACCAATCTGGATGATTACACCAAAGGAACCCTTCGATTTCCTCTACGGAATTTAGCTGTCGGCCTGCACACCATTACGTTCAAAGCTTGGGATGTATACAACAATCCCATAACTGCGGAGATTCAGTTTGTAGTTGTTGGCAACGAATCGATAACATTGACGCATGTGTTGAATTATCCCAACCCATTTGTCAATTATACCGAGTTTTGGTTTTCGCACAACAGACCTTATGAACCATTAGAAGTACAGGTTCAAGTGATGACTATAACCGGAAAGGTAGTTTGGACAAAGAATCAAATCATTTCCACCGAAGGATTTCTGTCTAAAGAAATCACATGGGACGGCAAAGATGATTTTGGAAATAGAATAGGAAAAGGAGTTTATGTTTATAAACTTACCATTAAATCAAACTTGACCAATACAAAAACCGAGAAATTTGAAAAACTTGTAATCCTTTAATAAAATACTATATTTGTTCCATCAATTTTTTAAAACAATGAGAAAAATACTATTACTTTTTGCCTGTTTATTCATTATTTCATTTGCAAAAGCACAAGAAAATGTCATCACGACAGGTGTTCCGTTTTTATTGGTGGCTGCCGATGCCAGAGCAGCAGGTATGGCAGACAATGGCGTTGCCAGTTCAGCCGATACATTTTCGCAACAATGGAATCCAGCAAAATACGCTTTTGCATTAGACAAACAAGGATTTTCTATAAGCTACACCCCATATCTTACCGACTTAGTGAACGACATTTCCTTGGGACAATTAACCTATTACAATAGATTAAACGAGAGAAGTGCTTTTGCGAGTAGTTTTAGATTTTTCGGATTAGGAAACATTGAATTACGCGAAACAGGTGATCCAAACGAAATTCCAAGAACAGTCTCTCCAAGTGAATTCGCTTTTGACGGATCTTATGCCTTGAAATTAAGCGAAAAATTCTCTATGGCTGTTGGTGCTAGATATATAAATTCGAATTTAAAAGTAGCATCCGACACAGGCGATGCTTCTTCCGCAAGTTCTTTTGCCATAGATGTTGCCGGATTTTTTCAATCTGAAGAAATAGCCTATAGCGACTTTAATGGTAGATGGAGAGCTGGATTCAATATCCAAAATTTGGGACCAAAAATCAGCTACGACAATACTGAATTCAGCAATAACTTCTTACCTGCTAATTTAAAAGTGGGAACCGGGTTTGATTTTATACTTGACGATTATAACAAGGTAGCCTTGAATGTTGAGTTTAACAAGTTACTGGTACCAACTCCTCAAAACCCAGACTTGAACGGAGACGGAGACATAACAACCGAAGAAAGAGCCCAAAACAATGAAGAGTACAAATCTATCGGATGGTTTTCAGGAGTTTTCCAATCCTTCTCTGATGCGCCGGGAGGTTTCAGCGAAGAATTAAAGGAAATCACCTATTCTGTTGGTGCAGAATATTTGTACCAAGATTCATTTTCAATGCGAATGGGTTATTTTCACGAAAGCCCAGACAAAGGAGCAAGACAATTTTTCTCACTTGGAGCAGGGTTCAAATACAATGTAGTTAAAGTGGATGTCTCTTATTTATTTTCGACATCTCAAGTTAAAAATCCTTTGGAAAACACATTACGATTCTCGCTTACCTTTAATTTAGGAGACAAATACGAAGAATATTAGCCAATAGTTAACCCATAATCAAAATCCAAATTTCAAATGAAATTTGGATTTTTTTTCCAATAAAACGAATGAAACGAGCCTATAAAATTCACTAAAAAACTTGATAGTTAATTGCGAGTTCCATCTGACCATTGAAAATCAATAAAAACAAACAGATGAAAGACATCATCATAACCACCCAATTTTCCGTTTTTGATTCCCTTAAAGAATTACCTACCGATGTTCAAAATCTAATGGAGCAGGCAGTTGCCATCAGGAAAAATGCTTATGCTCCCTACTCAAAATTTCGGGTCGGAGCAGCACTTTTATTAGACAATGGAAAAATTGTTTTGGGTTCAAACCAGGAAAACGCTGCTTATCCCTCGGGACTTTGTGCAGAACGCGTTGCCCTATTTCATTCGGGAGCCATTTATCCCGAAGCCAAAATTTTAAAAATGGCCATTAGTGCCACTTCGGATACGAACAAAACCACCTCACCGATCCCGCCCTGTGGTTCTTGCAGGCAATCCATAGCTGAATATGAGATTAAACAAGAAGTTCCCATTGAAATTTATTTTATGGGAGAAGAAGGCGTTATTTACAAATCGGCATCACTAAAAAACCTACTCCCTTTTATGTTTGACAAAAAGTTTTTATAAAAAAAACAAAAAAAGTTCTAAAAGTGTATTTTTAATTTCACTACTTCCTTGGAATGTGCTATTTTTGCACTTCCATATTTTAATGGTAAATTCGTAAAAAACAAACTATTTTTAGTTTTAAAACAATTACAAATACAACAAAACTATAAAATACGGATGAAATTGGTTTTTATTAAACCGCGATTCTAAACTAATTATAGACTGACTACAACACATTACAAAAGAAAAACAAATGAAAGAAGTTACAAAAGAAGTTTATTTAAAATGGTATGAGGACATGCTGCTTTGGAGAAAGTTTGAAGACAAACTCGCAGCACTATATATTCAACAAAAAGTTAGAGGATTTCTACACTTATATAATGGTCAAGAAGCAGTTCTAGCCGGTGCTTTGCACGCTATGGACTTGACCAAAGACAAAATGATTACCGCATACAGAAATCACGTACAACCAATCGGAATGGGTGTAGATCCTAGAAGAGTAATGGCTGAATTGATGGGGAAAGTTACAGGAACCTCAAAAGGAATGGGTGGTTCTATGCACATTTTCTCAAAAGAGCACCGTTTTTATGGTGGACACGGAATCGTGGGAGGACAAATTCCTCTAGGTGCTGGATTAGCTTTTGGAGATAAATACAATAATACTGGAGGTGTTACCTTGACTTATTTTGGTGATGGTGCTTCTAGACAAGGTTCATTGCACGAAGCTTTTAATATGGCGATGTTATGGAATTTACCTGTTGTTTTTATAGTTGAGAACAATGGTTATGCAATGGGAACTTCTGTAGAAAGAACCGCAAATCACCCAGATATTTGGAAACTTGGTTTAGGTTACGAAATGCCTTGCGGACCAGTTGACGGAATGAACCCTGTAAAAGTTGCCGAAGCAATGAGCGAAGCAATCGAAAGAGCTCGAAGCGGTGGTGGACCAACTTTCCTTGAAATGAAAACGTACCGTTATAGAGGTCACTCTATGTCAGATGCACAATTATACCGTTCGAAAGAAGAAGTGGAAGAGTATAAAAAAATTGACCCTATTACTCAAGTTTTGGATGTGATAAAAGATCAAAAATACGCTACCGAAGAAGAAATTCAAGCCATCGACCAAAAAATTAAAGATTTGATCGAAGAATGCGTGAAATTTGCCGAAGAATCTCCATATCCAGAAGTACAACAACTTTACGATGTTGTATACGAACAAGAAAACTATCCATTTATTCCTCATAAACTATAAATTCAATTATGGCTACAATTGTAACGATGCCCCGTTTGAGCGACACCATGACAGATGGAACGGTGGCGACTTGGTTAAAAAAAGTAGGAGACAAAATTAGCGAAGGCGATATGCTTGCTGAAATTGAAACTGACAAAGCAACAATGGAATTTGAGTCTTTCAATGAAGGAACTCTTTTATATATTGGAATTCAAGAAGGAGAAACTGCACCTGTAGATTCACTTTTAGCAATTATTGGAAACGAAGGAGAAGATATTTCTGCTCTAATAGCCGGAGGTGCAACTGCAACTCCAGCAACAGAAGCTCCAGCAGCAACAGAAACTAAAATAGAAACTGCAGCTCCAGTTGCAACTGCAGCTTTACCTGCAGGAGTTATTGTAGTGACAATGCCTCGTTTGAGCGACACTATGACCGAAGGAACTGTGGCTACTTGGTTGAAAAAAGTGGGTGATAAAGTTTCTGAAGGCGATATGCTTGCAGAAATCGAAACCGATAAAGCAACAATGGAATTCGAATCTTTCAATGAAGGAACCTTATTATACATCGGAATTAAAGAAGGTGAATCAGCTCCAATTGATAGTTTATTAGCTATTATTGGACCAGAAGGAACAGACATTAGTGGTATCGCTAGTGGTTATACCGCTGGAGGAGCTGCTCCTGTAGTCGTTGCAACCGAAGAAGCGAAAGCCGCTCCAGCTGCACAATCAACTCCAGTTGTTCAAGAAGCATCAGCTGACGGACAAAGAGTTTTGGCTTCGCCATTGGCTAAGAAAATTGCTAGTGACAAAGGAATTCAATTGACTCAAGTAAAGGGTTCAGGAGAAAACGGACGTATCACTAAAAGTGATGTGGAGAACTTTACACCACAAGCTGCCGCTGCTCCAGCTGCAAGCTCTACTGCTCCAGCTGCAAGCTCTACTGCACCAGCTAAATCAGAAGCTGCTGCACCAGCTGCAAAACCTTATGTTCCAGCAGGGCAAATCGCTACCGAAGAGATTAAAAACTCAACAATGCGTAAAATCATTGCAAAACGTTTGGCAGAATCCTTGTTTACTGCTCCACATTACAACTTGGTAATCGAGGTAACAATGGACGAAGCAATGAAATCTAGAGCTATCATTAACAGCGTTCCAGATACCAAAGTATCTTTTAACGATATGGTAATTAAAGCTTCTGCATTGGCTTTGAAAAAACACCCAAAAATCAATTCACAATGGACTCCAGATAACATTATCATCAACTATCACGTGAACATTGGTGTTGCCGTTGCCGTTGAAGACGGATTAGTTGTTCCTGTATTGCCATTTACTGATGGCATGAGTTTATCTCAAATTGGAACAAGCGTAAGAGACCTTGCAGGAAGAGCGAAAAACAAAAAATTATTGCCTACCGAAATGGAAGGAAGTACTTTCACGATTTCTAACCTTGGAATGTTTGGTATTACTGAATTTAACTCCATCATCAACCAACCAAATTCTGCCATCCTATCAGTAGGAGCGATTGCAGAAAAACCTGTGGTAAAAAATGGACAAATCGTGGTAGGAAATACGATGATGCTATCTCTAGCTTGCGATCACAGAACTATCGATGGTGCAACCGGAGCACAGTTCTTGCAAACTTTGAAACAATATATCGAAAACCCAGTGACGATGCTGGCTTAATAGCTCGTTCCTTTATAATAGAAATCCCGTTTTGAGAAATCAGAACGGGATTTTTTTTTATATAATGAAAAAACCATATCAAAATCAGCAACTTAAGGCCTACTCACTTCCATTGGATAAATATTAATATTCGTCAAACTATCTGATTTTTTTAAATTTTTATCGAAATAAATCCCTTCTTCATAAAATTTAGCTAAAACATCAACACAGTATTCCTGTTTCTTTTTTGCTCCTTCTTCTAAATAGTAGATAAGTAAATCTTGCTCAGGTTTAGCTAGTTTTAGTATGTCATTAGGACTAAACTTCCCATCATTATTGATTCTTAAAAAATTCGAAAAAATATCATAATAAGCATTAGGATAAACTTCTTTAATTTTTAAAGAATAAGCAAGCAACTCATTTTGGTAAATTGAATCAAAATCGTTATTGTTACTTATATACAAATCATAATCAGCATAACTAATTGTGTCTTTATGATTCACAATGTTCCGTTTCATCAATTTAATTTCATCGTCAGAATAATTAATTTCTCTCAAATTACAAGAGGTTAAAACAAAAAAACTAATCGGTATTAAATAAAATTTCATCATCATATTTTTTATATTGATATTCATTTTTCAAAATTTACTTATTCTTCTCCTCAATCCACCTTGACATATATTTTGTGCTTGCCAAAGTATGATGCTGCAATAGTGTTCCCAGAAAATTATTCAATCGGTGTTGTTTTAAATGAGATTGTATTTTAAAAATATGCTTAACAAATTCGTCCGCAAACAAGGATTTCAAATAGCGTTTTTTAATAATTCTGAAACCGTTTTCTTGGACTTTTAGCCAAATAGTTTTGTCTTGATACAATTCTACCGCTTTATCTGCAAAAACTTTGGCATAATCAGTAATAAAACCATTCCAAGGCAAATCGCCACACATTGATTCTGCTCCAATAGTTGTAGTTACGCTAGGAGTTCCGCATTGCATTGCTTCTAATAATTTTCCTTTTATCCCAGCACCAAAACGCAAAGTCGCCAGTACCACTCGGGCACTTTTTACAACCTCTTGAGCATCATCGACTCGACCCATAATATGAAAGCCTTCTTTTGGTTGGTGTAATTGCAATACTTTTTGAGAAGGATAAGCTCCATAGATTTGCAAAACTGCTTCTGGCATTTGTTTTCTGATGAGAGGCCAAATCGTTTCTTTCAAATACTGAACAGCATTCCAATTGGGTTCGTGGAGGAAGTTTCCAATGAAAATAAAGTTGTTTCTATCTTCGAATGAAGGCAGATTTTGAATGGTTGAATCTGCAATGGATTCCAACAACAAAGGCAAATAATACAATAAACTAGAATCAATTTTGAAAATGGATTGCAACAATTCTATTTCATATTCGGAAATCATCAAGGAAATATCGCAACGTAAAATACTGGCAATTTCACGTTTGGCTACATCTTCAATTAATAAATCGTCTATTGAAAAGGATCGCTTTTCCTTGAAAGCTTTTTGGCGTGCCAATCGCAAACAATGTAAATCTTCGGTATCCAATAATCTCAAAGCATCAGAACAATTTTCGGCAACACGCCAACCGAATTGTTCTTCCATCATAAAACGGTCAAACAAGACGATTGAGGGATTCAATTCCTTTACAAAAACATCAAAACTGGAACAATTTAAAGCGATGGATTTTTTGAAAACTCCCAAATCAGCTAAGTCGACCATATAATCACTATCCATTGCTGGACTAGCAAAAGTCACATCGAAGCCTTGTTCTTTAAAAATGGAAATCAATTGCACCATTCTTCCTCCCGCCGCCGAAGAATTGGGTTCCGGCCAAACAAAACCAATAATTAAAACGTGCTGATTTGCTTTCATAAATTACTTTTTAAGACACAAAATAAGGGAAATAATCCGGAAATCATTCCGTTAAAGCATAAATAAAAACTGTATTTTTGCAAATAATTTTATACGAAGAAAAAATGTTAGGATTAAAATTAGTTACCGACCCAAAATGGGTAAATATCGTTGAATCGAACATCGAAGAAATATTGACCGATCACGCTTGGTGCGAGCAAAAAGCTGCAACCAACATCATTACTATAATTACCTATAATTCGGAACACGAAGAATTGGTTACGGAGTTATTGGAAATTGCCAAAGAAGAATTGGAGCATTTTCAAATGGTTCACAACATTATCAAAGAACGTGGATTGAAATTGGGAAGAGAACGAAAAGACCATTATGTGAACGAACTTTTCAAGTTTATGAAAAAAGATGGTAGCCGTAATGACGCTTTTGTTGACAGATTACTGTTTTCGGCAATGATTGAAGCCAGAAGTTGCGAGCGATTCAAAGTATTGTCCCAAAACATTGAAGACAAGGAATTGGCTGAATTTTACAGAAAATTAATGATTAGCGAAGCGGGACATTACACTACATTTTTAGGTTTCGCCAGAAAATATTCAGAAAAAGTTGACGTTGATAAAAGATGGGCAGAATGGTTGGAATTTGAAGGCAAACTGATTACTAATTACGGAAAAAGCGAAACCGTTCACGGATAAAATAGTCCCAAAATTCTTCATTGTTTTAAAATTACAGCCATCAGATTAAATATGGATACTACTAAAGTAAAATCAATTTTGGTCAAAGCAGCAAAATATATAGGAATAAGCATAAAGGTAATTCTTGCTCTGATGTTTGTCACCCCTTAATTTTCTCCATCAAAATCAAAGAAGAAATCAAAAAAACGGCCAACAAGAAATTGGCTGGAGAAATAAATTATTCGGATGTAAATGTTTCTTTTTTCAAAAATTATCCTTCATTGACTTTAAGTTTAAATGATTTTAACTCAATAGTTCGGCTCCAAATCTAAAAGGTAGATTAAACGGCAATATGGAACCCGTATATCCTTCTTTAGTGGGTAATGGAGTTGTTTCCGTAAAAGACATAAAAGTTCACGGAATGAAAATGTTTGGTGCCGTAGCCAAGAAGACTAGTAAAGAAGAAATTAAAAACCCTGAATTATCAAAGGTAGAAATCAAAAGTTCCATAAAAAACAATATCATTACTTTGGAACGATTCAAATTCAAATTTGCAGGTTTTCGACCAAGAATAGAAGGAACAACAAGTTTAGACGGGAGACTTAATATCAAAATGAGATTGGGATTACCGCCTTTTGGAATCTTCGGAATTCCAATGACTATTACGGGAAATAAAGACAATCCTAAAGTAAAATTAGGAAGTCAAACGGAAGATTTAGAAGAAACAAAAGACACAATTCAATAACGTTTTATTCTGTTTTTTTTGCCAATTTTCAATAATACTGGAACTTGATAGCCTAACATAAATATCCAGCCTATCAAACAAGCCAAAGCAAATCCTTTGATTCCAAAATAGGAGGCAATCAGATATGCAGCAGTCGCTCGCACAATAATTTGAATAAAAGTGGAATTTAATGTTTTTTTCATTTTTCCTAATCCACGGAAATACCCCTGTATCACATTAGTTAAACCAGGTAACAAATAAAGAATTGACATAATCTTTAGATATTGCACACCTTCTTCGACTACTTGTGATTCTCCTTTACCAACAAATAAAATCATTAAATCCTTGGCAAAAAAGAAAATGATAATCGTCATTAACAAACTGTAAAGGATCTCCATCTTAACACCAATAATAAATCCTTTCCGAATACGATTATAATTTCCTTTACCTTTGTTTTGTGCCAAAAAACCAGTAATTCCGTGTCCTATATTTTGCTGTACAATCATTACAAAATCATCAATTCTTGTAACTGCATTAAATGCAGCAATTACAAATACCCCTAATGGATTAACAGCACCCTGAATTATAAATTTACCCAAATGCAAAGTGATTTGCTGCATAGCGGCAACGGAACTATAACTCATTATAATTTTCAGGAAATGTGTATCTAAAACAAATTCACTTCGTTTAAATCTCAAAAAAGGGATATTAAAACGAACATACATAATACAAAAAAGAGCTGAGAATCCTTCGGCAATAACTGTGGCTAATGCAGCTCCGGCAACACCCTGTTTCCAAATAACAACAAATAGAATATCTAAAACAACATTAAGAAATGCAGATGCTATCAAAAAATAGAGAGAAACTTTCGAATTTCCCATACTACGCAAAGTAGCCGCATAAATATTATAAATAAAAGTAAAAATGAGTCCAATAAAAATTATCTGCAAATAAGTTGTTGCATCATCAATAATAACTGCAGGAGTATTCATCAATGCCAAAATACTGTGTGTAAAGAAAAAACCTAAAACAACTATTAATACGGTAAATAATCCACCTGCGAGTATTGAAGTTGAAATAACTCTTTTTAATTTGTCAATATCATTTGACCCAAAATAATTACCCATCAATACAGACATCCCTAAACAAATACCAATAATTAAAAAAAGCATTATGTTCATTACAGGACTAGCTGCACCCAAAGCTGCCAGAGCATTTGTTCCAATAAAACGCCCGACTATAATAGAATCAACGGCATTGTATGACAGTACAAAAAAATTACCAATAATCAATGGCAAAGTAAAACGGATTATTTGTGGAGCGATTGCTCCACGAGTCATATCTACAACTTTTTCCGTTTGCATTGTATTATAATTTAGTAAGAGTGTATTATTATGGATTAAGAGATATACTCTTAAAAGTCTAAAATTATAAAATAAAAACCTATTAAAAACAAAAAACCCCGTTTCGTTAGAAACAGGGTTTTTCAAAAGAAAGGCGACGACATACTCTCCCACATAACTGCAGTACCATCTGCGCAGGCGGGCTTAACTACTCTGTTCGGGATGGGAAGAGGTGAGCCCCGCCGCAA
>JACMLU010000005.1 GCA_014379405.1 Flavobacterium sp.
TAGAATCTAACACGACCCGTTTGGCGCCAATGGAATCAATGGCATGTTCCAAACGAACGAATAGCCCTTCAAGGTTAAAGTCGGTCTCCTGAATATCTTTTCGCTCCAAAAGCACATGTTCTATCAAAATTTTTTTTCGTGAAACAAGCCCTTGTAAATCCAGGTTGAGAGAAGCGACGTCTGTATAAAGTTCATCTTCTGTCTCTTCAAACGACATGAAGACGCCGGGCTCTTTGAATTTGATTGCACCATTGATTAAAAAATCAATCCCCAAAAGTGTTTTTCCAGAGCCGGCACTTCCACTGACTAAAGTGGTTCTATTTTTCGGAAGCCCGCCATAGGTAATTTCATCAAATCCTTTGATACCCGTGAGGCACTTTTGTAGTTGCTTATTAGGAGAGGCACTTTTTTTTGGAGTAGGTTTATTCATACATTGTCGATTTTACTTGTTTATAAATAGTGTAAGAAGTTTCCTTTGCGTCACACAGCATGACCGCTACCTCCTTTATAACGTTAAACAACTCTATTTTATATTCTTATTGTTAAGAAAACCTTCATTATAATAAAGGGGATTCCATTAACTCTAATTGTTGATAAACTTGTTTTACCTCTTGGGAATTTTCTTTTTGCAAGACCATTATAGCATCGGCAGTATAAATCAAGATGCAATTTTTTACGCCAATAAAAGTGGTATGCTTAGAAGTCCCGATGACAATATTCCCATTGGCATCAATTGGATGTTCATTCTGGACTAAATATTCATAAACCGATTCGAAAGAACCTAGATCCGACCAATCAAAATGAGTTGAAACCACTTTAATGTCTTTACTTCGTTCCATAACAGCATAATCAACACTTATAGAGGGGATATTTAGCGACAATTCATAGTCTAAAAAGCCGTTTTTATTTGCTTCCCATACTAATTTTGAAGCCAAATAAACTTCCGGTTCCTGCTTTTCGAGCTCTGCTAAAAACTTTGCTGATTTGAAACAAAAAAGACCGCTGTTCCAAAAATAATTTCCGTTTTCTAGATACGTCGTTGCTGTTTCCAAATTTGGTTTTTCATGAAATGCAATTACATTTTCATTCTCAAATTCTATATAGCCATAACCAGTTTCCGGTTTAGTGGGTTTGATGCCAAAAGTCACCAAATAATCTTGATTGGCTAATGCAATCGCCTGTTTTAAAGCAGCCTCATACAAATCACTGCCTTCTATTACATGGTCTGATGGCGTAATCAATAAAACATCTTCCGGGTTTGATGCAAATGCAGCAAAAGCAATCGCTGCAGCAGTATTACGTGGAACAGCTTCTACAATATGAGTAAATGGTTTGTTGAATTTAGACATTATGGTATTGCTCATTTTGTAATTTTCAATATTTCCAACCACAATCGTTTTATTGGAAACATTTTCGTTACGAGCCACTGTTTTTTCAAAAAGTGACTGCCCATCAAAAAGCTCTAGATATTGTTTAGGTTGGCTTTTCCTGGAAAGAGGCCACAATCTACTACCAATTCCGCCTGTTAAAACTACATGAGTTATATTGATACTAATTGCCATTAGTGTCCGTTTAAAAGTTCTTTTTGATAGACTTCCTGACGCAGGCTTGTACTCGAAAAACGATGGTCTCTGGAATTAAAATACAGCTCGATTCCTTTCTCCTCACAATAAGTCCTCCCAGTAAAATCTCTTTCTTTATACTCGTCACCCACGAAGCGTAAATCAATAATAAAAGACTTCAAAATATCTTCTAAATCTTGCTCAGTAGCATATGGAACTACTTCATCAACAAACTTACATGCCTTCAATTGTATATAACGTTCTACAACAGTCTGGGTAGGTTTATTTTTTGTTGGGCGATCTAAAGTAGGATCCGTCTGTAAACCAACAATTAAATAATCACAATTTAATCTAGCTTCTTCAAGCATTTTAACGTGACCTGCATGTAACAAATCAAAAGCACTAAAGGTTATTCCTGTTTTCATCTATTTAATGTTTTAAAATTAAAAATCGTTTTTGGTTAATGTAAATTGATCTGTGAAAAATATTGTAAACCGATTATATGGTTTCAATGATTTTTTGAGAATTGAATAAGGGTACCCCGTGAATAGTTACATTTTAACTATCCATAAAAAGAAAAATAAATGGTGTAAAAACTAAAAATTAAACTTCTTAATCGTTACAAAATGATTTAAATCTCGGGGATAAAAAATCTCAAAATTCAAACCAATATTATCATATACTAAGCAATGATAATAATGACAAAATTAAGACAGAACTGAAGATGCAAAACAAAATTTTAGTTGCTAAAAATCCTTAATCAGGAAAAAATAACATTAAAACAGCAAGCAAATGAAGTATAGTGAAATTAATTTTACAATCATAAATCTTAGTGAAAATTTAATATACCTACTTAAGTAAAACACTAACAAACAATACCATATAAACAAAACACTTACTGAACTTTAAGTTTTGTCTATCTAATAGAAAATGGATTATTTGTAAAGATTGACTAGAAAAGAGTAGCAAACTTTTAAATTAAAATGTAAAAATTAAAAAATATAAGTACAACTAAATTATTCAAAAAAGAGCAAAATAATAACCTCATATAAGAATATGTGATATTGTTTTTTTAGGCAAATTCTATATATACAAGTAAATAAAAATGAACTAATAAATTAGTATTATGAAATGGTACGTAGTATACACGAAACCCAAATGGGAAAAAAGAGCCACTGAACAATTAACGCAGCTTGGGGTAAACTGTTATTGTCCCATAATTAAAAAAATAGTGCAGCGGTCAGATAGGAAAGTAAAGGTAGAAGTACCATTATTTAACAATTATATCTTTGTGCAATTAGCGGAAAAGGATAGAAATATGGTATTTCATTCCCCGGGTGTTGTAAGGTATTTATTTTGGTTAGGAATACATGCCATTGTAAAAGACAATGAAATTGAGACTATTAAAGAATGGCTCAATGCTGGTGATACTGCAATAGAAATATCGGTTATGCAGTACCAAATTGGAGATAAAATAAAATTACATTCCGGACCTTTTTGTGAGCAAAATGCAGTAGTCAAAGACATCACAAAAACCCATTATGTTTTAATTTTAGAATCTTTAGGATATGTTTTAAAAGTAAAATATCAATAAAATTGCTAAATAAAAAATTAAAAGCAGTACCTCAATCTAAGGTTCCAAAAAAAGCGAAATAGTTAATAATCAAATTTAAATATTTCGCTTTTTTTGACACCCAAAATTTTAACCAACTTATCCAGCTTAGAAATTTTTAGATCTACGCTTCCCGTTTCAATTTTTAAATACTTTTTAACACTCATTTCCATTTGTATAGCCACATAGTCTGGGCTATGATTTTTTTGCTCACGATATTCTTTAATATTTAAATAGATATTATTTGCAGCCATAATCTTGTTGATTAAATTATTATTTCAATTTTTAAAATCAGTAGGCTAATTTCAGAAATATTCAGTAAAAAAGAGGAAATTTATTATTAAATAATTTTTATATAATATGTCTAATGTTAATAAATCTATTTAATCTTGCAAAAACCTTTAGTCATAAGGTTATTTGGTGTCGTTAAAAAAAATGGTAATATCAAATTTGAAAATAAATTCTATCGAGACATCCAAAACCTTTGCAATTTCAATCAATTTAGATACTGTCAAATCAACCTCTCCTCGTTCAATTTTACCGTAGCCACTCATACTCATTTTCAGTTCTGCGGCTACATATTCTCTAGTAAAATTTTTCAATTCTCTAATTTTCCTTATGTTTATGTATACATTAGACTTAATCATAACAAAAAAATTATATAATTGAGATTTTATACACTAAAACCCTTTAACACTAACTAAATTTCAACTAAATAAAAATAGACTTTACTACAAATTTGACTTCTTAATAGTGATAATTATTCTTTAAAAAAGAATTAATTAAAAATTTATTTTTCTTCTAATTCATCTTAATCCGATTAATATCTTTTTTAGTACCTTTTATACTTTTAAAAACTGCGTTGGTCTTTAGTTTCTGATAATTTAAATTATAATACAAAGTTGCACAGATTATCATTCTATTTTGTTGCATTATTTTCATAATATGTTTCAAAATTCACACATTGATTGATTATCAGTAAATTACAAAACATTATAGTTACACAAACGGCTTAATCCCTTCCTTCCTAAATTTGTTATAAAACTCTAGCATCATGCTAATTTTGAAAAAAGAGGAAATTTTGTTGTACTGTTCAAGAACAAAAAACCAATTTTACAATCAATTTAAAACGCGTTTAATATACCTAATTAATACCCCTATTTAACAAATATTTTAGTGCTATATTGATATAATTTAAGTACTTTTGATTTAAATTAATTTCATTATGAATAAATTCCACATTTTAGTATTAGTAATACTTGGCTTCTTTTTGATGCCAACAGCTACTTTTGCGTGTGGAAGCCATTCTGGGAAAAATTCTTGCAGCAAAGAAACTTCTGCAGATATGGAAAAAATGGATTGTTGCAAAAAAGATCCTCATTCAAAAAACAACAGCAACAAAGGTTGCAATGGAAAATGTGGACATTCCAATTGTGTTACTACTTCAAACCAATATAATGTCGCTTATTTCGATATAAAATTCACAAACAACGACTTTGTTTTATTTGAAAAAAAACAAAATTATTTCAATTCAGAAACCAATCTCTCTTCTGGTTTTTATTCTCTTTGGCTAATTCCAAAAATAAGCTAAATCAAATTTTGACAGCCACAAGTGTGTCAAATAGAAAGCAATTCTTGCTTTAAATCCATTATTTACAAGCTGATACAATTATTGAATTAAAGCTAAGCTCTTTATTTGATTGTATTCCAGCTCATTATATTCAAAATTTTTTAAACACAACACGAAACGGTTATTTGTTGAATCGAATAGTTCGACCTAGGCAATTCTCTGTTTCACAAATTCAAATAAAATGAAAAATTTAATTATCATATTAAGTGTAATCTTAACAGCAATTACTTCTGTTTCAGCTCAAAAAGCCACCAAAAAAGAAGACCCTAAAATCATATACGTTTGCCCTACGCATCCCGACATGATGAATTCAAGCTCCGGAAAATGCTCAGATTGTGGAATGGAGCTGATAAAAGTTACCGAAAAGGTACCAACCTATGCTCTTAAAGGAAGTCAACCGATGAGTAAAACCGTGACAAAATATGTTTGCCCAATGGACAGCTCAACTTCTGATAAACCTGGAAAATGTTCTAAATGCGCTATGAAGATGGTAAAAGTTGCTGAAAAAGTAGACACTCAAGCACTAAAAGGAAGCCAACCAATGACTAAAACTGTGTCAAAATATGTTTGTTCAATGGATGGTACAACTTCTGACAAAGCAGGTGACTGTTCTAAATGTGGAATGGCAATGGTAAAAGTTACCGAAAAAATAGATTTACATCCTTTAAAAGGAAGTCAACCTCAAACTAAAATTGTGACAAAATATGTTTGTCCAATGGACGGTTCAACTTCTGATACCGTAGGGAAATGTCCTAAATGCGGAATGGAAATGAGTCCAAAAGAAGAAAATCACAAACATTAATTTTTAACAATAAATAAATCTATAATATTTTAATCCTTTAAAACTAACAAAATGAAAAATTCAATTCTATCAGCCATTGCGATGGCTTTCGTACTGGTTTCTTGCAACCAAAAAGACAAACAAACTGAAACAACAAATGCTCCAATGATGGAACACGATTCAACAATGACAATGAAGGATTCTACAATGATGGAAAAAGATTCAACAATGATGCAAGACAGTAAAACAAAATTATATGCTTGTCCAATGCATCCCGAAGTTCAAGGCAAATTAAACGATAAATGCTCCAAATGTGGAATGAAATTGACCGAAGAGGTTAAATAAAAAATCCCTTTCAGTCTCGATAGCTTTCGGGACTGAAAGGGTTAATAATTTCAATCAATATGGTAGAAAAATTAATATCATTCTCGTTAAAAAACCGATTTGTTGTCCTGTTGGTTTCAGCAGCTTTATTTGGCTGGGGCGTATACAGTGTTCAGCAAAATCCCATTGACGCCATTCCTGATCTGTCCGAAAATCAAGTTATTGTTTTCACGGATTGGATGGGGAGAAGTCCGCAGGTTATCGAAGCGCAGGTCACTTATCCCCTAGTTTCGAATTTGCAGGGCATTCCAAAAGTCAAAAATATTCGGGGTGCTTCCATGTTTGGGATGAGCTTTGTTTACATCATTTTTGAAGATGATGTCGATATTTATTGGGCGAGAACCCGTGTTTTGGAAAGACTAAATTATGCCCAACGTTTGTTGCCCCAAAATGTGGTTCCAACACTTGGACCAGACGGAACAGGAGTTGGCCATATTTTTTGGTACACTTTAGAAACCAATGGAATGGATTTGGGAGAACAACGCGCCTTGCAAGATTGGTACGTGAAATTTGCCCTGCAAACCGTTCCCGGAGTTGCCGAGGTTGCTTCGTTTGGAGGGTTCGAAAAGCAATACCAATTGGTTTTAGACCCTTTGAAAATGCAATATTACAATGTGTCGATGATGGAAGTAATGAACGCCGTCAAGGCCAACAACAATGATGTAGGCGGTCGAAAGTTTGAAATGAGCGACAGATCCTATATAGTCAGAGGTTTGGGTTACATCAAGAACATAAAAGACGTCGAAGAAATTGCCATTAAAAACTACAATTCAGTTCCCGTGAAAGTCAGCGAACTGGGTTCAGTGCAAATGGGTGGCGATTTGCGTCTGGGAATTTTTGATCAAAACGGAACTGGAGAAGTCGTTGGCGGAATCGTGGTAATGCGCTACGGCGAAAATGCCGATAAAGTAATCGATGCAGTGAAATTAAAGATGAAAGAAGTCGAAAAAGGATTGCCAGAAGGCGTTACTTTCAAAACTTCTTACGACAGAAGCGAGTTGATAGAAAAAGCCATCGAATCCGTAAAAGGAACTTTAATGGAAGAGATGATTGCCGTTTCGATTGTCATTCTTCTTTTTCTTTTTCATTGGCGAAGTGCTTTAATCATCTTAATCCAATTGCCCATTTCCGTGGCTATCGGTTTTATTTTGCTCCAGACTTTTGGGATATCGTCCAATATTATGTCCCTAACCGGAATTGCTTTGGCGATTGGTGTTGTGGTCGATGATGGAATTGTGATGGTCGAAAATGCCTATCGGAATATTTCGGAGAGACAGGAAGAATTGGACAACAATCAATAATTGAAAATGAAAAATTTATTCAAAAATACATTCAAAAAAGAAAAGGATCCGCTTTCTTCCGAAGAACGACTCGAGTTAATCGAGAAATCGTCCCAATTAGTTGGCCCGGGTGTTTTTTATTCAACGATAATCGTGATTGCCTCCTTTCTCCCCGTGTTTCTGCTTACCGGAATGGAAGGCAAATTGTTCAGTCCGTTGGCTTGGACAAAATCGTTTATCCTGATTGTCGATGCTTTTTTAGCTATTACACTCACCCCTGTTTTAATTAGTTTTTTACTAAAAGGAAAACTTCGACCTGAAAACAAAAATCCAATTAATCGAAAATTGGAAAGTGTTTATACCCCAATTCTAACGCTTTGTTTAAAATGGCGAAAAACTGTTTTGGGCATCAATATTATTGCCTTGTTAATTGGAGTTTTGATGTTTACAAGACTGGGTTCTGAATTTATGCCGCCATTGGACGAAGGTTCTGTTCTGTTTATGCCGGTTACTTTGCCGGATGTATCCAATTCTGAAGTAAAACGTATTTTACAGGTTCAGGACAAACTGATTAAATCGATTCCCGAAGTCGAACACGTGTTGGGAAAGGCAGGAAGAGCGAACACGGCAACCGACAATAGCCCCATCAGTATGATTGAAACGATTGTTTTGCTCAAACCCCGCGACGAATGGAGAGAAGGCAAAACGAAAGCCGATATTATTTCGGAAATCAACAATAAATTACAAATTCCAGGTGTAACTAATGGTTTTACTCAACCCATTATCAACCGTATCAATATGCTTTCGACCGGAATCAGAACCGATGTGGGAATCAAAATTTATGGCGCCAGTCTCGATACCATCAACGTGTTGTCCCAGAAAATTAAGAAAGCCTTGGAAGGAACTTCGGGTGTGAAAGATTTGTATGCTGAACCGATTACTGGCGGAAAGTACATTGATATTGTGCCCAAACGAGAAGTGATTGGTCGCTACGGACTTTCTATTGATGATGTCAATACCGTTGTCGAAGCCGCCATTGGCGGAATGAAATTGACCACAACCATCGAAGGAAGAGAACGTTTTTCGGTCAATGCACGCTATGCTCAAGAATATAGAAATAGCCTTGAAGCCTTGAAAAAATTGCAAGTGCAGACAATGCAGTTTGGTACAATTCCGCTAGAAACCGTTGCAGACGTAAAAATAAGCGATGGTCCACCAATGATAAACAGCGAAAACGCTATGCTTCGAGGTAGTGTTTTATTCAATGTTCGCGACCGTGATTTAGGAAGCACAGTGAAAGAAGCACAGCAAAAACTCAACACAATGATAACCAAAATGCCCAAAGGGTATTATGTGGAATGGAGCGGGCAATGGGAAAACCAAATCCGGGCCAACAAGACTTTGAGTATGATTTTGCCCATAGTTGTCCTCATTATTTTCCTCATTTTGTATTTTACTTATCGCTCTATGAAGGAAGCTTTAATTACAATGATAACCGTTCCTTTTGCATTAATTGGAGGAATTTTTATGGTTTATTTTTACGGAATTAACTTATCGGTGGCTGTGGCGGTTGGATTTATTGCCTTGTTTGGATTGGCGGTCGAAACAGCTATGTTGATTACCATTTATTTGAACGAAGCGATGAACAAAATGGTCGCCAAACACGGAAACAGTTCCGAAACCATCACCGAAGAAATATTGAGAGACTATATCATTGAAGGTTCCGCCAAAAGATTGCGACCAAAATTAATGACCGTTTCGGTTTCTTTATTTGGATTAATTCCCATTCTATGGGCTACGGGAACAGGAGCAGATGTGATGCTTCCCATCACGGTTCCACTCATAGGAGGAACAATTACCTCTACCATTTATGTATTATTAGTAACTCCTGTTGTTTTCGAGATGATGAAACTTCGCGAATTGAGAACAAAAGGAAAAATAGATCTTATCGATGCAAAACATTAAATTTTATATCGCAATAAGTTGTTTGATTTTAAGCTTTACCAACACTAAAGCGCAAACACTTTCTTTGGATAATGTTTTGAGCACCATCAAAACAAACAATCCACAACTAAAAATGTACGATGCCGACATTCAAAGTATGGATGCCGCTGCAAAAGGTGCCAAAAGCTGGATGCCTCCGCAAGTGGAAACCGGTTTTTTTATGACACCCTACAACAGCAAACTTTGGAAAGCTACCGAAATGGGACCTGGAATGGGAAATTATATGGTGGGCGTTACGCAAATGATACCCAATTCATCCAAGCTAAAAGCCGATTCCAACCTGATGAATGCCATGTCTTCAGTGGAAAAAGAAAACAAAAACTATACAATAAATCAACTGAACGCTTTGGCTAAAACCAATTATTATCAATGGCAAATCGCCAATAAAAAGATAAAAATCGCCAATGATAATTTATTGCTTTTGGACTATATGATTAAGAGTATGGAAATTCGGTATCAGTACAATATGGACAAACTGCCCTCCTATTACAAGGCAAAATCGCAATACAGCGAATTGGAAAGTATGATCGTGATGTTACAAAATGATATTTCACAAAAACGAATTATGCTCAATACCTTGATGGCGAGAGATAAAAACACTGCGTTTTCAATTGAGGATAGCTACGAAATAAAAGATTTTAATTCAGCAATTGCAGATACTACCAGCCTATCGAAAAATCGAAGTGACGTGAAAGCTATCGAAAAAACGATGGAAATAAACCAACTTAAAATTGCAGCAGAAAAATCAAAATTATTGCCCGAATTTGGCATCAAATACGATCACATGTTTGCTTTTGGAGCACAACCCCAGCAATTCTCCTTGATGGGAATGATTACTATTCCAATGCCTTGGACAACTAAAATGAATAAAGCCAATATCGACAGTTTCCAAATTAAAAATGAAAGCCTCAAATGGCAAAAACAAATGGTATTGAATGAAGCCAATGGAATGATTTCGGGAATGAACACAGAACTGGTCAACCTAAAAAAACAGTTCGAAATCACCCAAAAAAGCATCATTCCTGCTTTGAAGCGAAACTATGATACTGCGATTTTGGCTTGGCAAAACAACACTGGAGATTTATTTGTGGCGTTGGAAGCTTGGGAAGCATTAAATATGGCTCAAATGGAATCCTTAAACAAACTACAAACCATTTTGGCCACACAAGTTGAAATAGAAAAACAATTAGAAACCAATTAATTATGAATCATTATCTAAAGTATATTTTGGCTTTTGTCGTGGTATTCCTTATTGGAATTGCAGTCTATTTCTTTGTTGTAAAATCAGGAAATCATTCGGAAAAGGAACATCAAAACGAGGTTTACACCTGTTCGATGCATCCTCAAATCATCCGGGATAAACCAGGAGATTGCCCCATTTGTGGAATGACTTTAATCAAAAAAGTAGTCAACGATGATACCGTAAACAATCATTCCATTGACAATCTTTTAAAACCCACGGACAATTACATTGTAGGCAATTATCAAACCACCACGGCTAAAGACACCACGTTGAGCAGTACCATAAATCTACCCGGTATCGTGGCTTATGATCCCAATTCATCGGTAAATATTGCGGCAAGAATGAATGGTAGAATCGAGCGACTATATGTCAATTATAAATACCAAAAAGTATCCAAAGGACAAAAACTGTTTGATTTATACAGTCCCGAGTTATTGACGGAACAACAAAACTACATTTATCTAATTTCCAATGATGCTGAAAATCGTTCGATAATCAATGCTTCGAAACAAAAATTGTTGCTTTATGGAATGACCCAAAATCAAATCAATGGTTTGGCTTCTTCCAAAAAAGTAAACCCACAAATTTCAATTTATAGTCCCGCTTCCGGAATTATTGACGGAACTGAAACGATGACAAATTCTGCTACTCCTGCGATGCAAGGTTCAAACACCAGCACTGAATTTTTGAACGTAAAAGAAGGCAGTTATATCAAAAAGGGCGAAGTCGTTTTTAAATTGGTCAACACGGACAAAGTTTGGGGTATTTTCAATGTCAGCCAAGGCTATAATAGCCATATTAAAGCAAATCAATCCATCAGGATTACCACGGAACTTGACAAAGATGAATTTATTGATGGCAAAATAAATTTTATCGAAACCCAATTAAATCCCGCTGATAAGACCAACAGGATTCGTGTTTATTTAAACAACAACAAGTTGAAATTACCCATTGGCTTGCGATTACAAGGCACCGTAAAAACAAATCCAGTGAACGGAATCTGGATACAAAAAAAGGGGATGGTCAGCATTGGAACCCAGAAAATAGTTTTCCTCAAAAAAGAGAACGGCTTCAAGGCATCTGCCATAAAAACGGGACTTGAAATGGATGATTTTGTTCAAATTATAGACGGAATTTCCGTGAAAGACACCATTTCCCAAAATGCACAATATCTAATTGACAGCGAAAGCTTCATTAAAGCAGAATAACGATGAAAAATATAAAAGTAATAGGCATCCTTACCATGTTACTTGCGGTAATGATGGCTTGCAATACTAAAAATAAAGAAGACCACACAGGACACGACAAGAGCAAAGAAACCACTTTCTACACTTGTTCCATGGATCCACAAGTTAAGGAGGACCAACCCGGAAAATGTCCCATTTGCCATATGGAATTAACACCCATAAAACAGGATAACACCGAGGCCAACGAAATCAGTTTGAGCAAGCAGCAAATACAACTGGGGAATATTACCACACAAACCATAGCAGAAACCCAAGGTAGTGTAACCCAAAATTACACCGGAGTCTTGACTACCAATCAAGAGAAAATCAAAACTATATCGGCCAGAGCAATGGGGCGAATTGAAAAGCTGTATTTCAAAACCACTGGTGGTTTTGTGGCCAAAAATATGCCCGTGTATCAATTGTACAGCGAAGATATTGCTATTGCCAAACAGGATTATTACACGGCCTTCAAACAACTGACAATGCCGGGAGATTTTGGTAAAAATGCTCGAAACATGCTTCAAGCAGCAAAACAGAAACTCGCATTCTTTGGTTTATCCAATGTCCAAATTGAAAGTTTAAAAACAGCAGCGGCAGTTTCTCCTTACACCATTTTTTACAGCACGGCAAGTGGAACTGTATCCGAAATAAATGCCACCGAAGGCAGTTACGCGATGGAAGGTTCTCCCATCATCAAATTGGCCGATTTAAATAGTCTTTGGTTGGAAACACAAGTCAACGTCAACTATGCCAAGAATTTAAAATTGGGACAGAATGCCACCGTTACATTTGTCGATTATCCGGATAAAATAATCAATGCCAAAATTTCATTTATCAATCCAGAAATCAATCCAGACACAAGAATGCTTCTGATTCGAATGGAAATCCCCAATCCCAATTTACTCTTAAAACCAGGAATGCAGGCTATTGCAAAATTGACGCAATCCAACATAAAAGGATTGTATATCCCCACCGACGCGGTGATCCGGGAAGAAAATGCTTCTTATATTTGGGTGGAAAAAAGACCGGGAGTATATGAAAACTTAATGATTGAAACAGGCCTGGAAACCAATGGAATGATAGAAATTAAATCAAGTATTGATTCAACAAAAAAAGTCGTCATTACTGGTGCCTACGCCATAAACAGTGAATATATTTTCAGGAAAGGAAGCAACCCAATGGAGGGAATGAAGATGTAATTGAAGAGTACTAATTATCAAAGCAATTTTAAATTATAAATGAATAATCTTTCCCAAATAATCCAACAATACAAAACCGATACCGAAAGTGTTTATACGACTTGGTTTGTAGATAATAATCAGCGATTAAAAGCTTTTCGGACTATTCGTCGTGGTGTTTTGCAAGTTATAGACGATATTAAAAACAAAACATTTCCAAACGATTTTAAAGGGAGTAGTTTAGAATTTGTATTGAGTTGTATAGCAGAACAAAAACAAATATTTGTAGGCGTAGCACATCCTTTTTATTGGAAACCAAAATTAAGAATTCCAGATATTTACGAAAACCAAAACAATAAAATTGCATTTGGCCAATTTCTCGAAAACTGTATCAATGCCAAAACAGAAGAACAAATTGTAAAAGAAATTGTAAAATTGGATGAATTAAAAATAAAAGGACTTGGTCCAGCCGTAGCAAGTATTTTATATTTCTTGCACCCAACTTGGTTTCCACCATTTAATACAGCTATTCTTAACGGATTTAATTTTCTATTCAAAGACAAAAAAAAACTAGGAAGTTGGACAGAATATTTAAAAATAAGAGAAACTTTAATCGAAACCAATAGTAAAAACAAAGCAGAATTATCCAATGATTTAGGAGCGATTGCAGGTTTGTGTTTTGAAATTGGAACACAAAAAATGCTTATTGGTAACGATGAATATTTGAGTGAAGAGGAACGAGCAAAATTTGAAAAGAATATACTAAAACGACAAAAAGAAATTCAGGAAGAAAAATTAGCTGAAAATCTTCACAACGAAATGCAATACCATTTATTAAAAATTGGAGTTTCATTAGGTTATGATGTTACACCAGCAAGTAACGATAAGAGCAAATCGTTTGGCGGACAAAGTTTTTCATTTATATCAATCAATAAATTTCCAGAACTTCCAACAGATAAAGACACCCAAAATACCATAAAACTAATTGATGTGTTATGGTTTCAAAAAGGAACAAACAATATCATTGGAGCTTTTGAAGTAGAAAAAAGCACCAGCATTTATTCGGGAATACTTCGATTATCTGATTTGTATTTTAGTATTTCTAACGGAGAAGAAGTTTTTTATATCATCATTCCGGACAGTCGAGAGAAAGACGTTATTCAACAACTCAACCGACCAGTTATAAAAAATTCAAAAATGAATATCAAATACATTTTGTTTTCGGAGTTGAGAAGTCAATGTGATGCTATTTGCAAATTTGGTTCGGATTATTCAATAATGGAAAAAATCGCAAAATCAATTTAAAGTAAAAACCCAATGGAGGGAATGAAGATGTGATACCAATACTTTTAAAAATGTATCGAGAACGCTACTATTAATAGGCTTCTCGATACATTTTTAATTGTTAAGGCTTATAAAAGTCTTCCGTGATATAGAAAACGGTGTCAATAAAATACAAATTACTTTGAAAAGTCAGGACATTTTCATCGTGTAAATCTTCCAGAATTATTCCTAAATCTGGATTAAAATAATCGTTGTTTCTTGTGTTTATAAAACCATTTTCGTCAAGAAATTTTTTCACATTTTCTAATTCGGTATCTTGATCTGATTTTATAAACGCTTGTTCGACAACGGCATACAATACATTTTCAGATTCATAAAACCCAACTAATTGATAAGCGGTGTCTTGGAAAAAATAATTGTTCAGCAGCAAATTATTGAAATAATCCTCCCAAGATGTATAATAAATGGAATCATTGAGTTTGAAGACTTGAAACTCATTATGGAGGTATACCTTTTGCTCGGCACCACTGGAAACAAAAGCAGTAATATCAACTTCAGTATACCAAAAATTATTTTGGTTGCAAAATTGCCTTATGTTCTTTGCTTCTTCAATTTTGATTTGCTTGCTTGACTCAAGCGCAATGCCTGTGCTCTTGCTTCTTCTAAGGTAACTGGTGATTGCTTGGATAGCATCTCCATACCTAACTTGGCTCTTTCCTGAAATGATATTTTGTAGTTCATGTTTCATGAAATTTTAATAATACAAATATAAAGATTTAATTGGTATAATATTCTTATTCAAGAATGCATCATTTTATGCTCTCGTTTATAGGCACAGTTTACTTCGTCAGTTCGAATATGGGATAGCAGATTTGCAATCTGTGCCCGTTCCAATAGACAACTAAAACAAGTCTAACAAAACTATTGCCTGCTCTCGTTTGTGGGCACGGTTTGCAAAACCGCGCTATCCGTGTACGAGATATTTAATGTATATCCGAGCGGTCGGGATTTAATTATTGCACCTAACAAAGTGATAATTTATGCTAACAATTGTTGATGAGTTGATTGTTTTTTAACCCGAAAGTGACCAAATAGTTATTTTATCTTTCAATAATATTGTAAGTTAGCAAGTGAATTGCCCTAATTAAAAAATCATAAATCATTTATGGATTCAAGACTTTTATCTTTCAACAGAATATTATTTTATGCATTCCTATTTTTTACCTACTCACCTGATGCCAAAGCACAAACCAATCTTTTACTTAATTGGGCAAAGTCATTTAATCCTGATAGACCCGCGTTTAACGATGCTAAAAGTTTGATTACAGATGCATCGGGTAATATTTATGTGACTGGATCTTTTTATGGCACTGCCGATTTTGACCCAAGTGAAGGAGTGGCTAACCTGACTAGCACGGGAACATCTGATATATTTCTTGCAAAGTATGATGCTAACGGAAATTATGTTTTCGCAAAAGGAATGAAGGGGCCTAAAATGGAATGGGGTACTGCCATTGCAGTTGATACTAGCGGTAATGTATATCTCACAGGAGTTTTTGAAGACACTGTTGATTTTGACCCGAGTACAAAAGTCGCAAAACTCACCAGTACAGGAAATTTCGACATTTTCATTGCAAAATATGATACCAACGGAAAATATATTTACGCAAAAAGTATGGAAGGAACAGATGATAGCAGAAGTACTGCCATTGCTGTTGATAACAATCGCAATACTTATATTATTGGCTATTTTTTTGGTGTTTCCGATTTTTTCCCAGGCAAGGGAGTTGCTAATCTGACAAGCTCTGGAGGTTGTGATTTATTCCTTGCCAAATATGATACCAATGGAAATTATGTTTATGGTAAATCCATAGGAGGTAAAGGATATGATAGTGGTTCAGGCATTGCGGTTGACAAAAGTGGGAATGTATGTATTACGGGGAAATTTGCGAGGATTGTCGATTTCGACCCAGGAATGGGAGTTGTAAACCTAACCTGTCAAGGAAATGAAAATATATTCTTGGCTAAATATGATACTAATGGGAATTATATTTTTGCGAAAAGTATGGGAGGAAAGAGAACAGATTTAAGCAATGCTATTGCGGTTGACACAAACGGTAATTCATATATTACTGGTTTTTTTGAGGGAACGGCTGATTTTGATCCTAGTGATAGAACAGCTACTCTCACTAGCCCAGAACCTTATGGCCTATACATTGCAAAATATGATAGTAATGGAAATTATATTTACGCAAAAAGTGTATCTGGAGGAAAAGGAGTAATTGGAGAATCCATTGCAGTTGACAACAGTGGTAGTACCTATATTACGGGACATTTTGAGGGCACTGCAGATTTTGACCCAAGCGATGGGGTTGCTAACTTGACAAGTCCTGGACGTACAAAAGATATGTCAGGATATGAGAGTGATCTATTTATCGCAAAATATGATACCAATGGGAATTATGTTTATGCCAAATCTATGGGGGGTAAAGGGTATGATATTAGTTCTGATATTGCGCTTGATGGGAATGGAAATATATACATTACAGGTGAATTTAAGACACCTGCCAATTTTGACCCTTCTGTCAGTACCTACGATTTAAAATCAGAAAGTGCAAGTGCCCCTTTTGTAGCAAGCTATAGAGAAAAGAGTAATGCTACTGAAGATAATGAATTAAAAAAATAGTTCTTTGATTGGATTCAAATTGAATAACCTTAAATTAGCTCAGACTATAAAAAATCTAGAAAAGTTGACTTTCTTAATATTTGAACAAACAATTATACTTTAATTGTTTTTTTGTACTTCTTGAAAAACTAATCATTGTTTTATCGGCATCTAACCTATACTTCTCATAATTTTCTTCTCAACTACAAAAGTTAGAGTATATACTACGTCCTTATAATAAATCCTCTTACTGTTTTTTCACGGCTTCCAATTTTTCCGGAAAAGCGGATTGTCCCTCCAGATTGTTTATGAGCAAGGAATCCACATTTTTGCTTTCGACAGCGTGGGCAAAATAATCGGGTTTGTTTTTTCCCCATTGCACGGAGCAATTTTGCATTTTTATGCTTTCGGCGGCATCAAAATAAAAACCGGAAGTGCTTCCTTTTACAAAACCTTCCATCTGAGAAGGGCGACGGTCGTACACTCCGCCAGGATTGCCGGTTGTTTTATCAATAAAAACATTTACGTTGTCAAAAATAATAGTGTCGATTTTATCTTTAGATTCGGCACTAACATATACTCCGTTTTCACTAGAACATTGGATATTCGAGAAAAGGATGTTGCTTATTTTGCCCACTTTTCCTTCCGAGGCTCCTTTTGGAAAACGCCAATTGGCATCTTTGTGGTTGCCTGATGCGCGACGATATGCCGTAACATAAATGGGTTCTGCTTTCCCCCACCAAGTGTCGGTAGTCAAACGGCTTTCGATAATCATGTTAGAGAAAATCACGTCACTTACCGTTCCTTCATCCCGATTTTGAATTCCTACCCCACGATTGCTGTTTTTTATGATGCAATTATTGAACACAACTTGCCTGATGGCATCCATGTTTTCGGAACCAATCTTGATGGCACAACTGCTGCTGGTCATCGTGCAATTGGTAACCGTTATGTTTTCGCAAGCGCCAAACTCTTCGAATTCTCTCCTGTTTTTTAAACAAATGCAATCATCACCACTTTCGATATAACAATCGCTGATGCGCACATTTTTGGAATGATCCAAATCAATGCCGTCGCTGTTCCGCACCTTTAAACTATTCAGCAACGTAATTCCACTGATTACCACATCGTTGCAACCCACGAGGTGAACCGTCCAATAAGCCGAATTTCCTATGTGAATGTCACGTATCCTGATGTTTTTTCCACCAATGATGGTCAATACGTGAGGTCTTGGATCCAATCCTGTAAAAGGTTTTAACACATAAGAATCTTCCAATTCTTCGCCCATGAAAGATATGCCGTTTCCATCAATTTTACCCGTGCCGCTGATACTGAAATTTTCTATGTTTTCGCCGCCAATCCAGATGGTGCCTTCACCGGGATTCGAACGAAAAGCACTTTTGGTGTACAATTTTTCGTCAGGACTGGCCAATAGTTTAGCTCCCGCTTCGACATGAAGATCAATTCCCGATTTCACGTTGAATGGTCCCGTCAAAAAGGTAAATGGTGCAGGTATCAATACCCGTCCACCGGTTAAGCTGCAAGCGTCTATTGCTTTTTGAATCGCAACGGCATCATTGGTTTTACCATCACCTTTGGCTCCATATTTTTTGACATCATATACTTTTTGCGCGACGGCGGTCAATGAAAGACAAAAAATGATTATGGCAATTATGGATCTTTTCATGATTTTTATTTTAATTAATACTAATTTCCGCTAAGCAGATCAATAATTTTATTATACTATTTTAACAATTAATACCATTTAGGTTTTAAATTTACCGTGATAAATCAATCTAAATTTACACGTCTGTTCGAGTGTTTTATTAAAAACTGCGATAGCTTTTTTTAATAAAATGTACCGAGAACTCCAACATTGCAAACTTCTCGATACAATTTTGAAGAGACGGCACTTTTCTATTCTAGTAAAATCAAAAATAAAACGGTAATAAGAGAAAAAACAGCTTTACTTTTTTTATTAAACAACTAAATTTTGGATTGTCATTAGTAACGAATAGTCAAATTATTTATAATTTTTCCGTTGCAGTACTTCGACTCATACTCTCTTTATACTCCACCAAAAACAGAAAAACCACCATCCAATGTTATTTTGGTTCCTGTCACAAATTTGGAAGCATCACTCAACAGCCATACCAAAGCTCCCGTAAGTTCCTCTGGATTTCCAAAACGGCTAAAAGGCGTGTTTTGAATGATCAAATTCCCTCTTTCAGTCAAACTTCCATCTGCATTGGTCAAGAGTGTTCGGTTTTGTTCGGCCAGAAAAAATCCAGGTGCAATGGAATTCATTCGTATTTTATCACCAAATCTATTGGCCAATTCCACCGCAAACCATTTGGTATAAGAATCAATGGCCGATTTTGCCAAACTATATCCCAATACTCTTGTCACTGCATGATCTGCCACCACTGACGAAATATTCACGATACTCCCAGTTCCTCCATTTTTTATGGCTTCTCCAAAAACTTGTGTCGGCAAAATGGTTCCAAACAAATTCAAGTTCATCACTTGCTGCAATGCCGACATGTTCAATTGAAAAACATCTTGCTGCGGCTCAACTATGGCATCGGAGATGTTTCCTCCGGCAGCATTGACCAATCCGTCTATTTTACCATATTTTGCCAATATTTTTTCACGGGCATTGATCAAGTCTTCTTCATTGGTGACGTCTGCAATCAATGCCATAGCTTCGCCACCTTGATTCACGATTGTGGCCACTCTTTCGTTGGCGATTTTTTCATTTCTGCCCAAGACACCCACAATTCCGCCTGCATCCGCAATGGCGTTGATAAATGCTTCTCCCAATATTCCGGTGGCTCCGGTTACCACTATTACCTTACCTTTCAATGAAAAATCGTTTTTCATAATTTATATTTAAATTTATTTTTTTTCAAATATAAACTACTTCGCTTGCAATTCATACGTATTTTGTTTGGGTTCGCTCTTTCTTTTTAAAGCTTCTGCATCAAGTTGGCTTGTGGTAACATCTTTAAAAACGATTTGATTCGTTTTATCCGAAGGAAGAGTAATGTTTTCCATGCGAAGCTCCTTTACATCATCAAAAACGAAAGCTGGACGAAAATCTTCTTTTTCAAGTGTCAATTTTATGTTTTTCATTGTAATTCCATTGACGTGACGAACGTAAAATCCCCAAGATGGCAATTCGCCAAACATGGTAAATTCGGGATAGCCTTTTATGTTTTCCAGAACGTCTTTCAAACGCCACAAAGGCAAGTACGCCATTCCTTTGGAAGCTCTTCCGGGATATGTGATTTCAATGTTTTCCAAAACCACGTTTTCAATCGAATGTCCCGGTATTCCTGCAATCGAAGCCGGGAAAGGATTATGGAAATAATCGACTTCCGGCCCACGCAAATCATAATCAATATCAGGACGTCCGAAAGGAATTAGGGCTTTCACGTTTTTGATGAACACATTTTTTAAATAACCCGGTTTATCACCATTTCGATGACCCAATCGAATCAAGATGGCATTTCCTGTATTTACCGCTGTAATATTCGAAACTGTGATATTTTCAATTTCGGCACCATCAACAGATTCAATTGCAATGGCCGATCTGAAGGTGTCGAAAACCTTTATGTTTTCTATGGTTACATTTTTGAAACTCCCATAAGAACCAGTTCCGAATTTGATGGCGCAAGAACTGGAACGAATCGAACAATTGGCTATGTAATAATTATCGTTGTGTAATCCCGGAGAATCCGATTTCAAACAAATACCGTCATCGGCAGCATTGATGTCGCAATTTGTTATGCGAACATTATTGCAACCGTCCATATCGATGCCGTCGTTATTCCAATAAGCACGGCTGTTTACATTCACATAATCGATAACAATATTTTTGGATTTTCGCAATGAAAACACCCAACCTGAACTGTTTTTCAACAACACATCCGTCACTTTAATGGAATCACATTCTAAAAGAAAAATCAATTTTCCCCTTCCATCATTAGGGCGAAGTCTCCTGTAATTGTAATTCGGGTCGATTCGTACTCCGGTATGATGCAAACTGTCAACTGCCAAAGCCAACTCACGTCCCTGACCATCGATGATTCCTTTTCCTGTAATGGCAATGTTTTTTTGAGCGTGGGAAATTATCAAGGCGCGCGCATCATTGTATTTCGGATAATCGTCCGGGTTTGTGCTTCCCAACAGCGTACTGCCTTCTTCAAAAAATAGCTCAACCCCACTTTTCAACACAATGCTTCCCGACAAAAATTTTCCTTTTGAAAGAATAACTCTTCCTCCTCCATTTTTGTTGGCAGCATCAATTGCTTTTTGAATTGCTTTAGTGTTTAATGATCTACCATCAGCCAAAGCACCAAAAGCGGTCACCAAATAATCCTTTCGTTTATTGGCATACATTTCTGCGTTAAAGATTAACTGCAAAAGAAAAAACAGTAGCACAAAAATCTTTAAAATTCCCTTTATATTCATAATGACATTATTAAATGCTTGTATCAAAAATTACCAAAAAACCGTATATAAAGCTATTAATACCCCGCTAATAATGAATGATCCAATTACAAACTCGGAAGAAACTTTAAACATTGCCGTATCCACTTCTATAACGTGTGTTGCATGCTGCTCTTTGGATTCAGGTTTTAAAAGACTAATTGCCACCATTATCAATACAATAACAAAGAAAGCAATTGTCATTCTGTCCAAGAAAGGATAATCCGGAAAAAAACCGTTTGTCCATACTGGAAGAAACTTTAAAACTGCCGCAATGGGCACTGTTAGCAATGCGCCAGCAAGCCCTGCCGAAGCTGTCGTCTTTTTCCAAAACATTCCCAACAAGAAAATGGCCAGAACTCCAGGCGAAAAGAAACCAACATATTCCTGAATAAACTGATATGCTTGATCCAATGATTTTAATGCTGGAGCCACAAGTGCGGCAATAAACATGGCAACTATTACAACCCATCTTCCGGTAATCACCAATTTTCTGTCCGAGGCCTTTTTATTAAAATATTTTTTATAGATGTCCAACGAAAATATAGTGGAAATACTGTTGGCTTTACCTGCCAAAGAGGCAACAATTGCGGCCGTTAAAGCTGCCAAGGCAATTCCTTTTAATCCAGCAGGCAATAAATTCATCAAGGTTGGATAGGCGTGATCCGGTTTTATCACCCCTGCTGCATCGACCATTTCTGCTTGAAACATACCGTTTTGGTGCATCACGTACATTGCAATACCCGGTAAAACCGCAATAATGGGAACCAACAATTTCAGAAAAGCGGCAAATAAAATCCCTTTACGAGCCGTTTTTAAATCAGCTCCCAAAGCTCTTTGAACAATGTACTGGTTGCAACCCCAATAGGCCAAATTATTGATGAGCATCCCTCCTATCAACACAGACATTCCAGGTAGTTCCACATAATGAGGATTCGTTTTATCAAATATCATGTGCAAATGCCCAGGCGCTTCGTCTGCAATAATTGACAGCCCTTTGAGAATGTCTTTCCCAAATCCAAATTGCTCCGACAACAAGGTCAAAGACAAATAAGTGGTAACCAAGCCTCCTAGTATCAATACTACAACTTGAAAAATATCAGTATATCCTATTACCTTCATTCCGCCCAAAGTCACGATAATGGAGAATAAACTCAATCCCATTACACAAAATTCGAAACTTACTGGAGCAATAGATGAAATCGCCAAAGCGCCTAAATAAATGATGGAAGTAAGATTGACAAACACATAAATTAACAACCAAATGATTGCCATTATGGTACTCACGGTATCATTGTATCTTTTTGCCAAAAATTGCGGCATCGTGAATATCTTGTTTTTAAGATACACAGGCAGAAGAAATACGGCTACCAAAATTAATGTGGCGGCTGCCATCCATTCGTAGGAAGCAATGGCCAATCCGAGTGCAAAACCGGAACCGCTCATGCCTATAAAATGCTCAGCCGAAATATTGGAGGCTATCAATGAGGCTCCAATAGCCCACCAAGTAAGGGATCCTTCGGCTAAAAAATATTCTTGAGAACTAGTAGCTGCATTTTTTTTACTTCTATAAATATACATTCCGTAAGCTGAAACTAGCACGAAATAAATTAGAAAAACAATATAATCTGCGGTTTGTAATACATTCATAATTGGGTTGGTTTAGTTAATAGCTTATAATTTTTGGTTTAGTTTTTTAGATTTTCAAGAATAATTTTCTTTTGTACAGAAAATAAAGCAAAACAAGTTGGACAAACGTCACTGACAAAGTGGTATAAACAGGCTGCCAAATGAGTGGAGAAAATTCAATGATTCCACCAAATACAAAATCGGCAGTATGTTTAAAATTTACCAAACCCTCGGATGCCATATAAATTAGGATGGAATTCGAACCAATTAGGATTAATGGGAATGCCCATTTATGATAACCCAATACATCAATTATCAGATAAAAGAAGACAAAAAACAAAATGCTGAATCCCCCCACATAACACACGAAAGAGCTTGACCATAAGCGTTTGTTGATAGGGAAATCATAATTCCAAAGAGCTCCAATGCCAATTAAAATGAGTGCAGACGCAACCATTATTAATATTTTTTCATTTGCCGAAAAGATATTTTTAGATTTCAAAAATGTTCCCAAAAACATTCCCAACAAAGCGGTGGCTATAGCCGGAATCGTCGAAAACAAACCTTCGGGATCATAGACTTCACTATGCAATCTTCCCGGTAAAAACTGTTGGTCAAAATAGCTCGAAAATGATCCTTCTGGCGTTAAAATACCAGCCCCAAAATTGGGAACTGGTATCCACTTCAAAACTAAATAATAACCTACCAAAATACCTGTGAACCAAAACAGTTGCTTTTTTAAATCAAAATTCAAATAGATTATGCCGGCAAAAAACCAAGCCAATCCGATACGTCCCAACACACTGGCAAAACGAGTTTGATCGAAGCCGTCAAACCGCAACAACCCATTGACTATAAAACCCAAAAACAATAAAATACACGTTCTTTTTAGCATCGAAAGGTATATTTTTTGTTTTTCCTTGGTTGGTAATTCCATTGGAGTATCCACGCCTGCACTACTCATTTTCTTTTCGAAAGAATAAGGCATCGAAACTCCAGCTACGAATAGAAATATGGGAAATATCATGTCATAAAATGTAATGCCGTTCCAATCGGTATGATGCAATTGTGATGACATCCAAATAAAAACTGGAATTGGAGCAGCCTTCGCCAAAGCGTGTACGATATGTTCGCCGCTCATAATCCAAAACATAACAAATCCTCGCAGGACATCCAAAGAAACTAGTCTTCCATTTGCAGTATTACCCATATTATCTTTACTTATAACCTAAACTTGATTATTAACTATTTAATTTCCAGCGTTTCATATCCCGTAGGGATTTTATATTGGTAGAAAAAATAATGCTTATTGCTTTTGTCCCGTTAGGGACTATACATATTCATCTAAATCAGTTTAGTCCCTAACGGGACAAATGACTACAAAACCTTGACATTTCCCTACCAATATAAAATCCCTACGGGATAAAATAATAATCGATCTCAGGTTTATAAGCATTTGTAAACCATTGATTTGCTTTAAAAGCATCAATAATTTTAGCATTATTATTTTAAAATTCATCGATTCAATTTGCCATAGGTAAGACTCGATGATTGAGCAAACAACCAACTCCGTTTTTACCTCAATTCTATTCTTTATTGGCTATTCTATTGGCTTAATGACAAATCCGTAGCTGTATTCATTTTGTTTCAACAAATAGGGTTCGTGTGGATATTCTCCCCAGCTATTGTCGCCTCCCAATCCTCGTTGGGTCAAATCGACGCAAACCACAACTTCATTTCTAGGCGTGATATCGCTCAAGTGCTGATTCTTTTTTGATATCCCCGGGTCAAAATCACTTGGATAATTATTCAAGGTACTCATACACAAAGGCTGCAATCCTTTAATTTCAATGCCTTTGCCCTTGCTGTCTGAAAGTGTAAACCAACGAACATCGGTTTTATATCCATTTTCTTGTGGACGGGTGTAAGGCACATATTGGTCGGCCACTTTACTTTGGTAAATCCCTTTGAGTGATGATTCATTTCTATCTGGATAATTTTCCCAAGGTCCTCTTCCGTAATAATCTAGATTTTCGAGTGAATTATTAAGAGAGAAAATCATCCCAAAACGAGGCATATCAGGCAATGATGCATTTCCTTTTTTGTATGAAGGTTGCACCTCTAAAGCTCCGTCATTACTCAACGCATATTTGATAGTGTAATCTGAAAAGACATCATTGAGTTTCATTTTTGCCACAACATAACTTCTTTCATTTTCTTTAATTACTTGAATGTTTTCTAATGTGCAATTTTTACCTGCAGATCTCCATACATTGTTTCTCACTGGCATTTTATTCCCAAAATCATTGTCTGTTGGGGCTCTCCAAAAATTAGGTTCTGGATATTGTTTGAAATATTCCTCCCCTTTTAAACTATAATATGAAATTAACCCTGTCGTTTTACTAATCTTTACTACAACATTTGCAGCGCTTAAAACAAATTCTTTTGGTTCTTCTTTAATGTTTGAAGATGATTTTATTAGGTCCGCTTTCGCAAAATAATTCCCACTTTCGATGACAAATTGTTCTCTGGCAATTTCAAAATTCTGGGGCATTATTTCCGAGCCTGTTTTAGTGTAGGCAAAAATATTCAACAAATATTCCACACCCGGTTTTGATTGTAATTTTGGCAAATCAATTTTGAACTGTTCTTTCGATTTTGGGTTTAAAGAGACAGCAATTGATCCTTCTTTAATGGGCTTCCCGTTTTCCAACACTTGGTATCTGAAGTTGTATTGATTCAAATTTGTAAATCCAAAATCGTTCGTAATTTGAATTACGCCATTTTTGACATCGATGGCTTGAAATAAAATATCTTGATATACTTTTTTCACTTCAAAAGCTCCCGGATGTGGCGTACGGTCTGGCCATACCAGTCCATTGTGGCAGAAATTTTCGTCATTGGTATAATTCTGGCTTCCCAAATCGCCTCCATAAGCCCAATATTTGCGCCCCGCTTCGTCTTTCATTTCGAATCCTTGATCTACCCAATCCCAGATAAATCCGCCTTGCATATTCTTGCTACTGCGAATAATATCCCAATATTCCTGAAAATTTCCGTTGCTATTCCCCATGGCGTGCGAGTACTCACACATGATAAATGGTCGGTTCACTTCCTTGCGCGCCGCATATTCCTTCATATAGGCAATTGTTGGATACATTGGACAAACAATATCTGTGTTTTCGTTTTCACTCGCTTGTTCAAACTGAACAAGACGGGTTTTGTCTCTATTTTTTATCCATTTATACGCATCATAAAACACAGAGCCATTCGAACACTCGTTTCCTAATGACCAAAGGATTACAGACGGTTGGTTTTTGTCTCTTTCCACAAGACTGTAAATTCTGTCTATGTGTGCCGCTTTCCACTCCGGTAAATAACCAGGATGCACCGATTTATTCAAATCGGCATTACGCTCTACACCATAACCGTGGCTTTCAATATTAGCTTCGTCCACCAGAAATATTCCGTATTTATTACAAAGTTTTACCCATAACACATTGAGGGGATAATGACTGCAACGCACCGAATTGATGTTCAGTTGTTTCATCATCTTGATGTCTTTCATCATAGTTGCTTCATCTTGATAATGCCCTGTTACAGGATTATGCTCGTGAATATTGACTCCATGCACCATTATTCGAACTCCGTTTACCAATAATTGTCCACCTTTCAATTCCACTTTTCTGAAACCTATTTGAGTGGAAACGGTTTCTATTATACTGCCTTTTTCGTTTTTTAAAGTAAGTAACAATGTGTATAAATTAGGAGCTTCGTTACTCCATAATTTTGGGTTGGAAACATTTTGGGTAATATTGATGGTTTGAATTTTATTGGCCGCAAAATTTACTTTTAAATCTTTAACGAAAATATATTTCCCTGAAGCATCTATTAATTTTGTTTCTAACTTTTGATTGTTTATGGCAACAGAAGTCAAGTTTTTCAAATTAACTTCTATATTTAGACTTCCGTTTTTGTAGTTGGAATCCAAATCGGGTTTGGCAAAAAAATCGGCAATGCGAATATCGTTAGTGCTGTACAAATAAACATCACGATCAATGCCTGAAAGTCGCCAGAAATCTTGATCTTCAAGATAAGAACCATCGCTCCATCGGTAAACCTCAACCGCCAAATCGTTTTTTCCAGCTTTTAGATATTTGGTAATGTCAAATTCAGCAGGACTTTTAGTGTTTTCCGTATAGCCTACTTTTTGTCCGTTAATCCAAACATACATGGCTGATGTACCTGCTTCAAAATGAAGATAAACGTGACGATTATTCCAATTATCGGGCAAAATAAAATCTCTTTTATACGACCCGACAGGATTGTCTTTATGATCAATAAAAGGTGCATTTTTAGGAAAAGGATAAGTGATATTGGTATAAATAGGAATCCCATACCCATTCAATTCCCAGTTAGACGGCACCTGAAGTTCTTTCCAGTTGGTCGTGCTGTAATCGGGTTTATAGAAATCTTTTGGGCGCTGATCCGGTGTTGGCACCCAAGAAAATTTCCATTTTCCATTCAATGAAAAATACCAAGGAGAACTAACATAACTATCGCTAATTGCCGATGTTTCATCTGCATAAGGAAGAAATGCCGCTCGAGCTGGTTCCCGATTAATCTGGAACACTTCGGGGTTTTCCCAATCGTTTCGAGGGCTATTTTCTTGTCCTATAACAGTTGTCCCGATAATTGCAAACAGGCTCAATAAAAGTATTCTGGTTTTAATTTTCTTCATTTATTTATATTCTGGATAACTTCCAATAGGGATTTTTATACAATACATTTTCAATTCAATAAAACGATGTCTTTTTCCCGTCTCTTCGAGTGATTTTGAATAGTAATGCGACAGCTTTACTATTCAAAATTGTATCGAGAAGTCTATAAAAATAGTGTTCTCGATACATTTTATTAAAAAAGCTATCGCATTTTTAATAAAACACTCGAACTGACGAATCCTACATCTTAATAACATTGGGCTCAAATTGACAATAAGACCAATTTATATGTCTAAACAATATAATTAATATATTTTATTCTAAAAATTAAGTTTTTCCGGTAAATATTTGGCAACTAATTCTTTGTAATAAGGAAGCAAAGCTTTCACATCTGGTTTGACTGGTGCTTTTGTATACAAATCATAAGGATTGAATTTTTTGACCCATTCAAACATTTCAACGTCTTTCTCAGTCATTAAATGTGCATAGGCATTTTCTCTATGTTGTGAGTAAAACGAATGATATCTAATCATATACAAGGCTGGATCTGGCAAATAATCTTTCATTATTTGATACAGATATTCATCGTGTCCCCAACTCATTTTTACTTTATCTAGGCCACAATTCTCCGAATAAACACCATATTTAGTATTGAATCGGTTATCTGTAAAATCAGGATTTTCCTTGAAGAACTCTGGGTAAACTATCTTGTCTGAATACCCGCAGCCTACAGGAAAGGTATCTCCAACTACTGCCCATTGCGGTTCACCAAACAAACATAAAACTTTTCCAAGGTCATGTAAAAAACCCACAAGAACGAACCAATCTGGATGCCCATCTGCCTTGATTGCTTCAGAAGTTTGCAAAAGGTGTTGGGTTTGATCTAAATCAATATCTGGATCACTATCATCAACAAGGGTATTTAAAAAATCAACCGCTTCCCAAATAGACATTTGTTTTTTATTAAACTGTAGAAATTCTTCCTCTTTGCTACAAACAAAATCATAAGTTTGATAGGTGTGATTCATTCTGTAAAACTCTTTTACCGTTTCTACCCTTTCTGAATCGACATAATTTCTAAACTCTTCCTTTTCTTTACTATTTTCTGATGGGTCTGGATAACGAATTAATAAATCATCTTCCCATTCGTCTAAATTTTTCAGCGGCTTATCCGTATCTATTATCTTTTTCATATTATTTAATTAAAAAGTTACCAGACAAAAATATAGTTTCAAACAGGAAATGAAATGGATTAATCCATCAAAAATATGGATAGATTATAATTAGAGGACGATTTTATCCCTATATAAAACACTACACCCTAATTAATTAACTTACTTGGAGGAAAACCAAATTGTTTTTTGAAACATCTGCTAAAATACAAGGGATCATTAAAGCCTACTAAATCGGTTACTTCAGAAACATTATACTTTTTTGTTTTCAGAAGTTGTGCGGCTTTTTTCAAACGTATGGTTCTAATAAATTCATTAGGAGCTAAATCAGTAAGTTCTTTTATTTTTCGGTATAATTTTGAAGAACTTACCCCCAATTTATCACAAAGAAATTCTGTTGACAATTCCAACTCGCTCAAGTTATCGTTTATTAAATTAGTGACTTTTGCCATAAAATCTTCATCAATTGGAGAATGGGTAAGCAAGCCAATCTTGCTTTCCACTTCGTCAGAGAATTTTGCTTTTAATTCTAATCTTGATTTAATAATGTTTTCAATGACTGTTATTAGCAACGAAGGTTCGAATGGTTTTACAATATAGCCATCTGCACCAATGCCATATCCTTTTACCTTATCTTCATTATCAGAAAGTGCCGTTAGTAACACAACTGGTATGTGACTGATAAACTCGTCATTTTTTAGTTCTTGGCAAAAATCGAGTCCATTCATAACTGGCATCATTACATCGGCAACACAGAGGATTGGTTTAATTTGTCTGCAAATTTTAAGTCCTTCCATTCCATTTTCGGCCTCGTAAACTTTGTAATAATCGGATAAATAATCCACTAGATATTTCCTGAGTTCAGTATTGTCTTCGACAACCAATATTTTTTGTTTTAACTCTGTATTTTGAAGTATTTTTTTTACTGATTTTTCAGGAAGAGATATACTAGAGTTGTCATTTTTCAAAACATATTCAAATACTTCTTTATCATTATAAAAACTGCGGTCAATCGGGATTTCAACAGTAAATAAACTTCCTTTGCCGGGAGTACTTTGCACGCTTATTATTCCTTTATGAAGTGCTACCAATGATTTTACCAACGACAGACCAATCCCTGATCCTGTATTGTGTTCTTTGATATTGGTAACTTGATAAAAGCGTTTGAAAATTTTTTCTTGACTTTTCAAAGGAATTCCAATCCCGTTGTCGCTTACTTCAATAACCAATAATCCATCCACTCCATCTTTTAACCTAATAAACAAATCTATATTGCCGTATTTATTTGTAAATTTTAAAGCATTCGATAAAAGATTGTACAGGATTTTATCGTACTTGTCGTTATCTATCCAACCTGTTATTTCTCCATTTTCGGTATTAAAATTTAATCTAATGTTTTTATTGTAAGCCAGTTCTTTAAAAGAATCATATATATTTTTAGAATAGGCGACAATATCCGTTTTTGAAACTTTAAGTTTTAATTCTCCTGCTTGTGCTTTCCTAAAATCGAGTACTTGATTGACCAAGTTTAACAACCTACTGGCATTTTGATGAATCAAATTATACCTGCTTTTTTGATATTCGGTTGCATTACCTTCCTCAATCAATTGTTTGGCTGGCCCCAAAATAAGGGTCAAAGGCGTTCTTAACTCATGCGAGATATTGGTAAAAAATCGAAGTTTTTCATTATTCAATTTAATGTCATGTTCTCTATTTACTTTTTCAGTAAGCAATTCTTGTTTTAATTGAATGCGGTTTCTAACCTCTTTTCTAACAAAATAAAAAATAAAATACAACAGTACCAGAAATAACAATAATGCCATTGGCGTTAACCAAAACGGAGGCAAAACCTTTATTTGATAGGAAGATATCTTGCTCCAATGTCCATCACTGTTGCTGGATTTTATTTTAAACACATAATTACCCGGATAAAGATTGGTATATTGAACCGTTCTTAAGTTGCTATTGGTCGTTATCCAATTCTTGTCAAATCCTTCCAACATATATTCAAACTTGTTCAATTTTTCGTTTGCAAATGAAGGCACCGAAAACTGAAGCGAAAAATTGCGGTTTTTATAGTCCAACTCAATTATTCTATCATAATTCAAATCTTTAACCAATGGAACTTGTCCGTTAATTTCCATTCCTGGAAACACCTCTTCATTCTGAATTTTAAATTCCGTGACAATGGGTTTGGGCGACCAATTATTTTTTTTCATTGTTTGGGGCGAAAAATAAATAATGCCGTTTTTACCCCCTAAATAAATTTTTGAATTATTAAAATTAAAAAAACCACTGGAACTAAAAACATCTAATCTGTTTCCACTATTGACATAGTATACGTTAATCTCTTTTAAATCGGATTTTAACCAAGCAATACTATTATTATTTATATTTAACCATAAATCACCATTAGTATCCAATAACATATCGGTAATCCACTTTCCGGAAAGTTCCTTAAGATGTGAAATGGATTTGAATTTGTTTTTTGAAGGTTCATAAAGACATAAACCATAACGGGTGGAAGCCCAAATCGTTCCTTTTTTGTCAATCAGAACATCACTTACATTGTCATCATATGGTACCCCATTTTCTTTTTTAGAAAGCGACTTATAGATTTCTATTTTGCCTGATCTAATGTTATATCGCACCACACCAGTTTCTGTTGCGAACCAAATATTGTTTTTATTGTCTTTTTCTATGGCATTGATTTGAAAACCGGGCAATAATTTCCCTTTGGAAACTTGAACTTCCAAGGTTTTTGTATTTAATGTAACAGCTCCTTCTCCAAAAGAACCTACCATCATCGTTTGTGGGCTAATACTGCAAAAAGCAAATAAGGCAGCCGACTCAAACCCGAGGCTAATTTCTTTTGAAGAATTAGTGGCGTAATTATACACCATCAAATTACCATTCCAAAGACCGCAATAAAAAATCTTCCCATCTTCTGAATAAATACTGGCAATATCCTTGTCATTATTATATAACGGCATAAAACCATTGAGATTTGACACAAAAAGTCCATTATGACTAGTTGCAACAATTACTTTTCCATCATACGTTTTAGCAAAGCCTCGAATGCGAGGAGCTTGATTTCCAATGTAACGGGATATGTCTTTATTGAGTGTAAACTGATTTTCGTATGGATCGAATTTATCTAATCCATCTTCTGTTCCTATCCATAACACTCCAGAAGCATCAAAATACAATGCCGAGACTAAATTATCTACTATCGAAGTGTCTTCTGATAATACCGAATAATACCATTTGTAATCCCCTTTCTGAATATCTTCTAATTGCTTGCAAACCAACAATCCTCCTAAAGTACCAACCCAATATTTACCATCTGGTGCTCGGGCAACCGACAAAAAATACGGCCCTAAACTTCCTCTAATTTCTTTGTTTTCAATATATAAGTTAACAAATCGATCATTTTTTTCATCAAATTTATAAAGTCCTTGACGTGTTCCCACAAAAATATCCGACTTGGCATCTTCATAAATAAAATTTACATAGGGATTCTTCGCAGTAGAATTTGGAACAAAGAGCGTGTAATCATTAATTTTTACGATAGCACCTTTAGAGTCCATAGTTATTTTGGCCACAGATCCTTTTTCATAACTTCCAATCCAGATATTCCCTCTTTTGTCTTCGAAAATTTCTTTTACATAATTAAATCCCTTAATGGGAATTTTTTCAAATCGGTTTTCTTTCAAAAAAAACATATAAAGACCCTTGTTTTTTGTGCCTACCCAAACTCTTTTGAATTTGTCCACATAAACCGATCGAATCTCTTCCTCAGGCAAACTATTGGGATCTTCTTTATTGGAAAAAAAAGTGGTAAAAACTTGGGTGTCCAATTTAAAAAGTGTCAGACCTTTTCTAGTACCTATCCATAAATTGTTTGATTCTTCATCTAGTTCCAATGCTGTAATGTCGTCATTGTATAATTTATTCGTACCAGGCGAAGAACTCATATAGTTTTTGAATTGATAGCCGTCAAAACGATTCAATCCTGAGAAAGTACCCAACCATAAAAACCCTTTTTTATCTTGTACAATATGCCTAACCGAATTATGTGACAAACCATTATTGTCATTATAATGCGTGAATTTTATATTCTGTGAATATGAATATAAAAAGGTGATTAAACTAAAGAATAATATATAAGGATTCCGTTTCATATTTGTGAATTATATTTTCAGCGGTCAAATATGTTATCGCCTTTTTACTCATTGGTGTTCGCTAGCGCAAACTCCTTGTTAATGGCGATTTCATAAAATGAATTATAGATGCAATTTAATATTTTTAAACCAATAAATTTATTCCCATCAAGGATTTAATCGGTCTATCTGGTTCGTTTTTAGGTTGATTTTAAAATGATTTGAAGGTTGCCCTTTCATCGTTTTTTGAATTATTTTGGACCATAAAATAAATTGCTTATTGCCCGATTTTTCGAGTTGTTCGCACACTATTTGGTATTGTTTCAATCTTTTGGCACCTATCTCCGGAATGGCCAATTCATCGGCGTTTTTCAATCTGTAAAAATCGAAAATCATATCAAAACCAGTCCAGGATTCAAAATCTTGAATGGTCAAATTATTGGACGATAATTCTTTGTCGATAGCCACAGTATTGTTATTGATTTGCAATAAATTTTTGCCGGAAAGCTTTACGATAGAAGCCAAAAATGAAACCGGAAAATCTTCAGGCAAAAACCGAAGTCGCACTAATTCTTTTAAATGCCAGAGTGTGAAATCTTCATAATCTTTGGCTTTCAGGATATCTCTATTCCAAATATTGGGGCTTTTTATGTTTTGCAAATGGGCATATTCTTCTTCATAAAAAGGAAACAAACTGTTGAACTTTGGAACCGAACCAACCAAGACCGTTTCGACCTCCACTTCATTATTGGAATGGATAGTCAGTATTTTATAGGCAGGTTGATAGGCGGCCAAGGAAGGCGTTTGTATATTAAACAAGGTATTCCCTTTAGCTGTTGTTCGTACTCCCGTGTCATTGATGTGCATGTGCCCGCCAAAATGAATTTGGATTCCCGCATCGGCAAATGTTTGGGCGACATCCTCGTTGGGTACTCTATCGAGTTGCATTTTATTGGAACCAAACAGCAATTTCATTTCAGGTGAGGCATCATCATTAAAATCGACCATTGGATAATGGCTAAAGGCAATCAATATTTTTCCTTTTTGTTTGGCTTCTGCCGAGATTTTTTTTACCCAATTTATCAAATGATTTTTATACAAAAGGACATTATTATAACCTATGTTGGCTCCAGAAAAATCGTGGGGATTATCCAGTAAACCAGACAACTTTTCGTTTGGAACATAGGCATTGGCATCTATTGCCAAAAGCCAAACTCCCTTGATTGGTTCTACCAAATAGCTCGCATCTGGAAGTGATAAGTTGGTATTTTTAAGACTGTAAATTCTTTTTTGCAATGCAGATGCTGCCAAAGCGGTATCAAAATTATAGCTTTCATAATCATAAGTTGAAAAAGGAGTTTCCCAATACAAATAGTTTTTTTGTGGGAAGAAACCAAAATTCGCCATTTCATTCAAGGTTTCTTTATAGCCTCCGTTTTTTATGTCGGAAGTGATAACGGGTTCTAATTCGTGTTCGTCCGAGTTAGTTTTCGAACTGCTGATAATTTGTTCTTTTCCGTACTTTCCCAAAAAATCGGTTTTAGTCGCTTCTTGAGAAAAAGGTCTAACAGCATCGTGATTTCCTGTTGTCACGAAAAATTCCATATCGTATTTTTTGGAGTATTCGTCCAGTATTTTTCGCAATCCTCTGACGTGTATGGGTTGTCCGTCATCACTAAAATCACCTGGAAGTACCACTTGTTTGATTCCTCTTTTCGAAATATCATTTAAAGCTTCTAAAAAGGCAAAATAGTTTTCATTGTAAATTCGGGTGGAATGCAATTGCGAACTCATCGTCCTGATATTGGCATATTCGCCCGTTACCGGATTTTGAATTCCTTGATAATTGTTATCTTGAAATTTTCCAAAAATATCTTGTAAATGAACATCGGCGATAAAAGCGATGCGCACATTTTTCATAACTGGCTGCTGTTCCGTTTTACATGAAACCAGAATAAGCAAAACCAGAATAAGAAGATTTTTATTAAATTTCATTGAAAACCAATAATTATTTTTTTGAGGGAAGGTTTAATTAGCCTTCCCTTCTATAGTTATGCTACTAAAAGTTAATAAAACACATCGAAATGTGTCGTTTTCCCTATTTTATGAAAGCTTCTAATTTATCCAAAGTGTTTATTTCTTTCTCTCTAGCACTTGCTGATACAATTTGAGTCTCTAAATACTTTGTTGGTTTAGAGATTAATAAATACTGTGTTCCATCATCGTTATTTTTTACATAATTTTTAGGATTGTATTTTATGGCTGCTCCAATTCCAATAACTTCTGCAGCCACATCTTCAGGATGTTTTCCCCAAACGGCGATATAATTAGCACCTTTTTTGGTTTCGAAACCTTTAAAATAATTTACTCCGGTAACAAACTGAACTTTTTCTCCATTCAAGCTAAAAGCTTCCACTTTGGCTTCTCTTTTTCCAGAATACACTGTAACACGAACCATAATGTCCACTTTTTTTCCTTTGTAGGGAACTCCTCTAGAAATCATTTCCATCCATGAAGTAGTAGCTGTTTTTCCAACACGAGCCAAACGATTGGTTACTGGATTTAACGGAACTACTTTTTCACTGTCCCAAAGCTTAACTCCTCCTAAACCTACTGTCGCTCCAACTTTATAGTAATCAGCTCCCCATCCTTCTTTTTGTTTTTCTGCAGTTGGATACCAATGTGCTTTTTTCAACTCTAAACCTGGTTTTGCTTTAGAATAAACGTCAATAGCCACTTTATCACTAAAATAGATTCGCAATGCCATCCACTCGTTTTCGATTGCTGGACCGTGATGCCCAATTACGGAGTACAAATCACCTGATTCTGAACCAATGTCAGTCAAGTAACTTATTTTTTCGGCCTTCATATACAAACTGGTGTCTGTATTATTTTGTCCAAAACAGGTACAACAAAACAGCAAAGCAGCCATAAATGATAATTTCATAATTTCAATTATTTTTAGATTAAATTTAATTTTTCGTAAAATTAAGTAAACTTTCTACAATGCTCGAAGAATTCTTTTATTATTAAGAAATAGTCATTTTGTGATGAAAAGGCGTGAATCCAGTAATATAAACATGTACCCCATCAGTACGCAAACTGCCTTGATGATAGGTATATTCTTCGCTGTCTAAAGTTTCAATATTTTGATGCTCTAATTTTCCTGGTCCAAATTGAATTGTATCGGCTCCCATAGACATTCGACCCATTCCCGAATTTAGAAAATAATTGCCTTTATCATCCTTTTCGACACCCGCAATAGCACTACCTTCTTTAAAACACAATTCTATAGTCACTTCAACATTGGGAGGGCCATCTACTTTAAAATCTATATCTAAAGAACCGTTATTTTCTGTAACTTCTATAACCGAAATTTGTGTTTTTACATTGCTTTTTACTCTTGAATCAAATTCCATTTTATTCCAAAATCGTCCATCTTGTGAGGGCGACAATTCATAATCAGCATCCGCTTTGCAAAATTCTGCGGCAAGTGGTTGGTAATAATCACCTTCTTTAGTTTCTTTCAAAATGTATTTATTTCCTTCTTTGACCATACCATCAGCACTGAAATAGCCCATTCTGAAAAACGAAGTGGAAAGGCGCATGTATTTTAATATTGCATCGCCCTTTCGATATGTCAAAAAGTTGGGATTTGACGATCTACCCGAAACAATCATTACCGGTTTATCATTACCACCAAATAATGTTATGGCAGTTTTATCGTGCCTGATTCTGGCCAAATTCGATAATGCAAAAAACTTCTCATAATCATTCTTTATATTGCCGACAGCCGGAAGTGGCTGCTGAAGCTCTTTGTTTTCCATAAAAAACAACAACGAACCTGATAGCGTTTCAGTAGTAAAATCAGGAAGATTTTCGATAGTTTTAGCCATAGAAACAAAGATTGGATTCTTGGTATGAATGGCCATATAACGGTATTGCAAATAAAATTTGGCAACATTAATGTCCATAAATTGATCCTGTCTTCGGGAATCAAGCGTAACCAAATCGCCATTGGGTTCTGTGTGATAATAATAGGCGGTCAGGTTTTTTTGAACGATATCCAATAATTCCGGCTTATTCAGCAACCTTGCCATAGTAATCAATGCTTTGTCAATAACGGCAGAGTAAACTCCGCTCCGTTCTGAATAATGCCCATCAGCATCAATATAAACCCCTTCGGCCAACCATTGTTCAATTCTTCGAATATATTTGGCATCCGGATACAGGGAATTAATGTTGGCCAAAGCCGCACTAACCACCCATCTGTGATTGGGAGTATGAACCCCTCCCGTAACCATAGCTTCTCCTGCGTTAACGATAAACTTTTTGAATTTATCCCTTAAGCCTTCCAAATCTTGTTGTTTATTAAGATTTAAAACTGCAGCTGCTGGGCAAATATATTCCAAAATAAACGCGGTATCTGGCGGTGATTGTCGGTTTCCTCCAGCGTCTAATGTGCCATCTGGATATTGCTCCTTCAACATTATATCCATTGCTTGATTCAGTTTCTCGGCCAAAACTTTGGACTTGAAATAAACTGATTCCGAATGAGAAATTGAAGCGGTCATCGCTGTTATGGCACTTGCCAATGGTCGAAAATTACTGAGTCGAATATTGGTTTTTTGTATTCCTTTGTCCAAAAGACTTTTCACTTTGGCATCATTATTCAAAAGGAGATTTTTCATTAATTGAACATCTACTTTTGGCTGTTTATTGCTTGAAAATAAATCATTTGCAAAAGCAATATCACTCACTAAAGCTCCTGCCAAAGTGAGACCACCTAGTCTAATAAATTTTCCACGACTCATTTGATGTTTCATATATTGCTGTTTTTTTGCCGATTAAAAAATGACCGCAGATTCGCAGATTAAAAAAAAGATTTTATAGCATAATTTGCACTAATTCCGCTGAAAGCGGTTTTAAAATCTGTGAATCTGCGGTCATTTTAAACTCATACGTTTGTCCTGTCTTGCTAATAAGAACTATATATCAATCACTGCTTTTTAATATCCGTAAATTACTTATCTTCAATTTTCACAAGCGTGAAATTTATTCCCAATGGGTTTTTGGTCATTTTACAGATTAAAGGGTAATCCGGATTTTTTACGATCCACATTTCGGTTTCATCTATCTGCGCCACCACGTGCAAAGCTTCTACTGATTTTCCATCTATTGCAACAGGGTTTTTATCAACATTTTTATCTAAGACATAGGTTGTGTTGTTGTAAACAAACTTGTTATTTTTCAGTAAATCTTTGTAGGCCGATTGCGAAATCATAAAAAATGTTTCAGTAGGTTTCAAAACTATGACATCTGAAGTTTCTCCTTGGTTAAAACTTAATGCATTCCCGTTTTTCAATGCTTCTGGCATAATTACGATACTGCTTTTTACACCTTTGGTATCCAAATCCAATACGAGATTATCAGTAGTCATTTTGGCTGTCAAAGTCAAAGTTCTAGTTTGACCGTGTAATTTACAGACATAATTCAATGCTGTATTATTTTTAATCGTGGGAATATAGCTTTGTCCTGTCGCCAATTGAAATAGGGAACAAAAAAAGATTGTTATAATTGTATTTTTCATCTGTTGCTTATTTTGTTGGTGGTAAAATAGTAGTTCCCCAAGCGGAAGGTTTTGAATCCATTTCGAGAATCAATTCGCCTCCTTTTGCGATGTCTTCGTGTAAAATCCAAGCTTGGTTATACGATTTTCCGTTTAGTAAAGCCGATTTGATATACTTGTTTTTATCACTTAAATTTTTGGTCGTAATCTTGAAACTTTTACCATCTTCCAATTGCAAAGTGGTTTCTTTAATCAAAGGCGTATTCAACAAATAATAGGGTTGACCGGCATTTGGGTACAATCCCATCATATGGAAAGCCAACCAAGACGACATAGCTCCCGAATCGTCATTACCAGGTAAACCTGCGCGGGAAGTATTGAAATTCTCTTTAATGATTCCCCTAATTCTGTCGCTGCTCAAATATGGTTTTCCAATCCAATGATACATTGTGGGCGCCAAAAAAGAAGGCTCATTCGAAACATCATACAATTTTTTATCAAAAAACATATCCAACCTTTTTTGGAAAGCCAAATCTCCACCTGATTTACGAACAACCTCAGGTAAGTCATGCGGGACACTCAAAGAATATTCCCAAGAAGTTCCTTCATAAAAAAACACGCACCAATGGCAAACATACCAAGGCGATTCTGTAATTGTTGGCGTATATTTATAGGTTTGCTTTTGAATTTTTGACTCTCCAAAAACTACATCATCCAACCATTTTCCAAACGCATCTTTAGGCATAATAAAACCTTTGATTCCATTATTTTCATAATCGGCACGCCATAAATTCTTCCAATTTTCAGATTGTTTTATGTATCTATCATAGATTTCTATATGATTCAAACCTTTGGCAACTGTTGCAATATTATAATCATTGTACGCATAATCTATAGTACAATTTCCTGCTCGATTGGTTCCAAAAGGCACATAGCCCAATCGTAAATAATCCACTAATCCGGCACGGCCTTCTTTCTCTTCATTGCCTCCTGGTGGGACTTCGGCATCTTTCAACATCGCTTTTAATGCCAATTCATAATCAATTCCTTTCAGGTTTTTCACAAAGGCATCGGCAATGACCGTCTCGGCATTCGATCCACCTTGGGTACGACCGTTGTCGTTTCCGCTTCTGCCTTCCGGCAAATAACCTTCGCGTTTGTAGATATTCAATAATGAATTGACGATTTCCACTTGACGCTTGGAATCAATCAACGTAATCAAAGGACTGGACGTTCTGAAAGTATCCCAAATACAATAAAAATCATCGTAATACGGTTCGTTATTCGTCCACAACGGATTTTCTCCTGTTCGGTTTACGGGCATCAACATCGTATGATACAAACCGGTGTAAAACATTTTTTTATACGCATCGGAGGTGTCAGGGGAAAGTTTGATGCGACTCAACAATTGCTCCCATTTATTTTCCAAGGCCAATAAAACAGTGTTAAAATTCCAATGCGGAATTTCCACTTGAATATTGTTTTTGGCTTTCAATTCACTTAAAAAGGAGATTCCAATTTTCACGTTTAACTCCTGTTTTCCGCCTTTACCAAAAGAAAGTAAAGCAGCAGTTTTTTTTCCAGAATCAAATTGAGCTGATTCATTAGTATAGAATTTTCCGTCTTTCCAAGTAACATATTTGGCAATCGGCTGGTCGAAAGTAGCCCAAAAGTAAACCGTATAAGCACGACCGTTATTCCAACCGCCTCGAATTCGACTGTAGCCTCGCACTTCCGTATCCGAAACAATTTCGATTTGGGAACCCACAAATTGTTGTGACTCCCTTCCATCTGGTTCCGGTTGTTCGCCCAAGAAAAATCCCGGGTCAATTTTTAACTCTTTTGTTGCATTTTTAGGATAAGTTATACGGTAAAACGAAACTTTCTCGGCTGTAGTAATTTCTGTTTTGATTTGATTCCCTTTGAAAACAGTTTCATAATAACCCAATTTCACCTGCTCATCTTCTCGAAATGCAGCTTGGTCTAATTTATCCAATGAACCAGAAAAAGGCATAATTTGGATATTCCCGTATTTAGGGCCACCGCCTGTTCCGCTCACGTGAACTTGACTAAAACCTGTTACTTCTGTTGGAAAAGGCAACCAACCACTATTGGGTCTAACCGTACAATCCGGACTTGGCTTTACCATTCCGTAAGGACAAGATGGACCAATAAATACTCTTCCGTCTCCTTCTGACCCAATCATTGGATCAACATAATTATGAAGCTGATTTTGGGCATTACTCTTTATGCAAAAGAATAAAATCCCTAAAAAAAGTATAAATCTGGTATTTGATTTCATCTGTTTATTCTATTATTTTTTGAACGTAAATGCTTTATTTAATCTCAAATCCTCGGACGAAGCACCTATCATAAATTCATAGTTTCCATTGTTAAATTTCCATTGCTTGGTTTTTTCATCCCAAAAATGCAAATCCTCTTTTGTCACTTCAAATTGGATTGTTTTGGATTCGCCTTTATTTAAAGCTATTCTATTGAATCCAATTAATTTTTTCAAAGGTCGATCAACCGATACATTCGCTTCTTTAAAATACAGCTGTACCACCTCGTCCCCATTATAGTTACCCGTATTTTTTATGGACATTGAAATCATTAATTTCTCTCCCTCTTTTTTTATTTTCATTGCACTGTAATCAAATTTTGTATAGCTCAATCCGTAACCAAATGGATACAAAGCTTTTCCTTTGAAATACATATAGGTTCTGCCGTGGGATATTTCATAATCATCCATTGGCGGCAAATCGGCGATCGATTTATAAAACGTAAAAGGCAAACGACCTGCCGGGTTGTAATCTCCAAATAAAACATCAGCAATTGCTGTTCCTCCACCCTCGCCTGGATACCAAGCTTCAACTATTGCGGGAATATTTTCATCTATCCAATTTATTGACAACGAACTACCGGCAACAAGCACCACAATAACATTTTTATTTACTGCGTAAAGTTCCTTTAAATAGTTGGTTTGTTCTTCTGGTAAATCAAGTGTAGTCCTGTCGGTTCCTTCTCTTTCAATCGATTTATTGATTCCCATCACGGCAATTACACAATCACTTTCTGAAGCCATCTTTTTGTCTTCAGCATAAAAATCGCCGATTGTGTTTCTGGGAACTTCCCATAACAACTGGCAAATAGCATCACCACCATTATCAAAATACTCCAACTTAATGGCATATTGTTGACCAACTTTCATTTCAAGTTCAACTTGGTCGGTCGTAGCGCCACGATTGTGCCATTGATCGACAACTAATTTATCATTCAACCATAAACGTACTCCATCATCTGAATTTACCCCAATTTTATACGTTCCTGAGAAAGTAGGTTTAATAAAACCCGTCCATCTAATCGATTTAAGAGGGGAAGTAATATAGGGATCTGGCGGTTGATTAACAGGGTCGAAATTTACTGTTTTGTCTGTTCTGTTTTTTGCCGTTCCTTCAAGCAATTTGTTGTCAAAATATTCGGCAAACAAACCCTTCTCGCTGTTTTTACCATTAGATAAATAATCAGCTTCGATAAGATTCAGGTTTTTTGAAGTTGTTTTCCAAGGGATATAAGAAACCGCAACATCTTTGCCCACTTTATTTAAAATACCTTGCAAGGGAGAAATTGGAGTTATAACAGGCAAGCCACTATAATCCCCAAAAACAACATCATTGGCATTAAAACCAACAACAGCAATTTTTTTAATCTTAGATTTATCGAGCGGAAGTAAATTGTTTTGATTTTTAAGAAGCACGATCGATTGTCTCGAAGTTTCAATGGCAAGTTCTTGGTGCTTTTTGGACCCAATAACATCTGGAGAAATTTTGGCGTAAGGATTATTTTCTACAGGATCGAATATACCTAATTTAAATCGGGAAGTCAGAACTCGAGCAGATCCTTTATCAATAGTTTCTTGACTCACCAAACCCTCTTTATAAGCGGCATACAAATAATCTTTGTAAACATCATCGCCACATTCCAAATCAAGTCCTGCCTCGATGGCTACCTTTGCAGCCAGTGTTTTACTATTCACAAAGTGGTGTGATTTTTCTATATTGGCAACAGCGCCACAATCGCTAACCACATACCCTTTAAAACCCCATTCGTCTCTCAAAACAGTATTCAAGAGCCATGGATTTGCCGAACTCGGAACCCCATTAATGGCATTGTACGAACTCATAATAGATTGCGCCTTACCTTCGGTGACACAAGCTTTGAATGCTGGAAAATAATATTCTCGAAGTGCCTTTTCAGAAATAACTGCATTACAAGAAAACCTGTTTTCTTCCTTATTGTTGGCGGCAAAATGTTTGGGAGTAGCAACCACTTTTATATATTTATCATCATTTCCTTGCAAGCCTTTGACAAAAGAAACAGCTATTTTGCTGGTCAAAAACGGATCTTCTCCATATGTTTCCGGAGTTCTTCCCCATCTTGGATCTCTAGCCATATTTATGGTTGGCGACCAAAAAGTCAACATATCACTAAACACGTCTTTTTGATCTTTCCCTTGATTGTAAAAATTCCATTTTGCCCTTGCTTCATCAGAAATAGTAGATGCTACTTCAAAAATAAAATCTGGATTCCAGGTTGCAGAAAGCGCAATTGCTTGTGGAAAAACAGTAAAACGACCACCTTTTACCACACCATGCAAGCCTTCGTTTCCGTGATAATATTTATCAATTTTCAAACGAGGGATTCCTTCTGAGGTAGATTGCAATAATGTTATTTTTTCTTGTATTGTTAATCTATTCAATAAATCATTTACACGCTCCTCTACGGGCAAGTTCGAATTTTGAAAAATAGGACTTGACTGAGCATATATGATGTTAGAAAATAGACCAATAATAAATACTATAAATTTGGCTTGTTTCATATTCTATTTTTTGTTTGAATAAATTTATAAATAATAAAAATATTATTTTGAAGACTTATTAGACATTTCCAAAATTAATTCACCGCCATTTGTAATCTCATTATGAGAAATACTTAACTTTTTTACGGGTTTTTTATTGAAGTCTATCTTGTTGATATAGATGTTTTCTGGACTATTGTTGTTGGCTTTGATGACAAAACTTTTACCCGGATAATACTTTGGATTTAGTTGAATAGACACTTTATTAAAGATAGGGCTTCCAATCTGGTATTCTGGATTTTCTTCAGTTCCGCCATTCATTTGGAACAACCCAATTTTAAGCAATACGTTCAAACTTCCCATTAAACCTTGATCTTCATCGCCGTTGTAACCCGTGTTTGGAGCCAATCCGCTGAAGGTTTCTTTGACCACATTTCTGGTCCAATACTGCGTTAAATCTGGTCTTCCCAATAAATTAAAAATGAAAGAGGTTTGTATTGAAGGTTGGTTGCCAAAATTGATTGGAATCCTGCTATACTCGGGATGCAATTCGGCATCGTGAGAAGTTCCAGAAGTGAATTTCAACTTTTGGGAACCTTCAAATTGAGTGTTTAATTTGGCTGCCGCTTTTTCTTTTCCTCCCATTAATTCTGCCAAACCTTCTATATCTTGCGGCACAAACCAAGTGGATTGCGCACCATTCGATTCTATAAAACCATTCTCGTATTGATACGGATCGAAATTTTCAAACCATTTACCCTCAACATTCTTCGAACGCATCCAGCCTACTGATTTGTCAAAAACATTTTGATAGTTTTTAGACCTCACCATAAAATAATTGTAATCGTCTTGATGATTTAATTTCTTGGCCAATTGCGCCAAAGTCCAATCTTGATAGGCATATTCCAAAGTCTGGCTGGCACCATCTTGATGACTGCCAAATTTCCCCTCAGGAATTGGATAAGGAACATAGCCTTTCTCCAAATAATATTTTAATCCTCCGCCATTATTGGTCTCGTGTTCATATCCTGCTTTTCCCATAATGCCATTGAGCATATGGTTTTTTTTGAGTGCAGTATAAATGGATTCCAAATCATCTTTTACCAATCCTTTTTGAATGGCACTGACTATAAAAGGAGTCGTCGAAGCTCCGGTCATCACAAAGGTATAATTGCCTCCGGAAGGGCCACGAGGAATCATTCCACCATCTTTATAATATTGCATTAAGGAATGTACAAATTCCTCCATCATTTCTGGGTAAACTAGTCCCCATAACGTGTTTATTGTCCATTGAGCGCCCCAAAAGGAATCAGAATTGTACTGATTGAATTTTGGTTTTCCGTTTGCATCAAGTGGCAATTGCCCAATTCTAAAGGTTTTTCCCGTATTGTCTGGATAAGCACCATTAGCGTCACTAATGATTTTTCGTCCTTGTAAGGCATGCCATAAATCTGTGTAAAATCGTCTTTGATCGGTTGCAGTTCCACCTTCCACTTTAATTCTCCCCAACAAACTGATCCATTCGGTTCTTGATTCTGCAACTACTTTTTCAAAATCCCAATGGGGCAATTCTTGTTGCATATTAATGTTGGCATTTTCGACCGAAGTATAAGAAATACCGACTTTCATCAACATTTTTTTATCCAATTTACCTAAATTGAGCAAATAATTTCCTGTAGCACCATCTTGCTCTATTGAAGTTATTGGTGCATTGACCTTAATTTTAAAAAATACCTTCAATGGTTTTGGGCGTCTAAAATTCGGACTCATTACCAATGTACCTGAAAGCTCGTAATCGTTATTCTTTTCTAATGTTCCATTGGTATTGTCGCAAGGTCCTAAAACGGTGTTAAGGTTGAAAAGAATGGTTTTTTGTGCATTTTCTGGAAACGTATATCTATGAAAACCTACTCTTTTGGTACTAGTCAATTCTGTGGTAATTTTATACCTATCCAATTGTACTGAATGGTAACCAGGAGTTATTTTTTCGGTTTCGTGACTGAATTTAGAATAAAAGTCTTTAAATATATTTTTTTTAGAATCAACAGTAATGGTTACTGGCATCACGGAAAGTCCAGACATTTGCCATTCATGAATATGGCTAAAACCTTTTATTGTATCTGTAGTGTACTTATATCCGCCTCCCCAATCACCGTTAATTTCTGTGTCTGGGCTTAAATTCATCATACCAAATGGACGGCTTGCGGATGAAAAGAAAAACCAGCGCGAGTTTTCGGTATCAAGCAAAGGATATACCTTGTCGACTAATTGTTCCTTTGGAATAGAAGCTGTTTTTTCGGTTTTACATGATACAAGAAAAACAAGAAATAAACTGATTCCTATGTTCCCCATTTTTAAAATTTTATTTAGTCTCATATGTTCTATTTGTATTGATAGGGTTACATATTTGTCTATGCTGACCTATTAATCAATTCTAACGGTGATTTACACAGGGATTATTGGAGAAATATTATCTTTTCTATATTCAGAAGTGAGTATTTCAATAGGCTCCTAAACTAAATCCCGAATAAACTTTTTAATAAAAAAGGAGAAGAAATTTTTAATCTTCCTCTCCTTTTTTTAGAAATAAAACCTAATTGCAATTTGCTTTTAGATTGATTTTACTGTGGATAACCCGGATTCTGGGTTAGTGCAGGATTTAAAACTTTAGCATTGGTCGGAATTGGGAAAATACGACGATAGGTATCCGTATTTGTTTTGAATCCCCATTGTCCTTCATATTTGCCAAATCGAATCATGTCGTTTCTATGCCATGCTTCCCAAGCAAATTCGCGGCTTCTTTCTTTGTACAAATCTTCCAAGGTTACACTGCTCCATACAGCTGAAGTAGTTCGATTGGAACGAACCATGTTGACCAATGAAACAGCAGTGTGTCCCAAAGTCGCACTGCCTCCACGAAGAATTGCTTCCGCTTTCATCAAGAGAACATCTGAATAGCGCAAAAATGGCACATCATTATTCTGGTTACGGCTTGTGGAAGTCGCGTCAGGATAAAACTTGATATTTCTATATCCCATATTCCAAGCAATTTCATCATCACCACAGTCGAACGAAGAAACACTCTGGCGAAGTACAATGTTTGGCGTCAAATTTACCTGATAGGTATAAGCTGTTCCTCCATCTGACCCCGTATAGAACTGGTCATACCCTTTTTTGGTTGTAGAAACCATTACTGGAGTAACACCGTCATTCATGAATTGTAAACCTGTCAACCATTGTTTGTTACGAATATCATTGACATCATCAAAATTGGCATAAAATTCAGGCAAGGTACTTCTAGGTGCACTAGGCGTAAACGGAAGCCCAAACTTGGCTCTTTCAGAACGAGGGATATCATAACGGCCATGATACATTTGTCCATTGAATCCAACAGTGGTAGCTGCAGGGTCAAAAGGCACTGCAAAAATAAATTCTTTCATTGCAGGACCATTATTTGGATAAAACATTTGAAGATATGTAGTTCTAGGCTCAACGGCATACAATCCTGAACCAATTACGGCATCACAAGCGGAAACACATTCATTGTAACGTGGGGTTCCTGTATAAACTTCGGCATTCAAATACATTTTGGCCAACAAGGCATTTGCTGTTTGTTTATTTGGTCTTCCATAAGTTGTCACTCCCGAAGCTGCATTCAAATTAGGAATGGCTTTCTTCAATTCTTTTTCTATAAATTCGAAAACCACTTTTCTGTCTGATTTGGCACGAGAGCTAAAATCACCATACAAAGTATCCAAAGGAACATTTCCGTAGCTGTCCATCATCATAAAATAAGAGATGGCGCGCATGGTTTTTAATTCAGAAATCATAGTCGATTTCTCTGTTCCTTCCGGCATTGCTTTATTCAAAATTGAAATCGCCTGATTGCTTGTTCCAATCACTCTTGACGACCAATCCCAAAGACTTCCTACAATACCATTGTCTTGGGTCCAATCATGGTAATGCATGGCTATATAATTCCTATTGTCAAACCAGTTTCCTCCTCTGGCAGGCATGATTGCTTCATCGGTAGTCAACGATTGTGTCCACCACCAAGAAAAGGCAAAATCGCCACGGAAAGCAGTATATACAGAACCGGAAGTTTGGATATACTGAGATGAATTCTGGGGGAATACATCCGGCGTGAGTTGAGTCGTAACGGGTACATCCAGATTTTCACAGGACCAGAATAAGCCAACCGTAAGTATTGGAAGTCCTAAATATTTAAATATTTTTTTCATAGTATTTACAATTTAATTTTTAAAATATCACATTTAAACCAAACAAAAAGGTTCTGGTTTTTGGATAAAAGTTATTTGAATCTACACCTGGAGCAGTTCCTCCTTGTTCCACTTCCGGATCAATTCCAGAATACTTGGTAATGACAAACAAATTGTTTATGGTTTCGTAAATACGTATTTTCTTGATGTATTTACCCACTTTGCCAAAGTCATAACCCAAGGTCATGTTGTCCAATCGGATGTAACTTCCATCTTCTATGAAACGCGTTGAATACTTATGGGCATTAAGGTCGTTTGGCGACTCGTTGGCCACATCTACCAGAATATTGTTAGTCATTGCCGTACTAGGTCTGAATAAATCGGCACGAGTTGCATTGAAAATTTTATTGCCAAATACGCCACGGAAAAAGATATTCAAGTCAAACTTTTTGTAGGTGAAGTTATTATCCCATCCCATCATAAATTTTGGTTGTGCACTACCTGCATAATGGTAATCAACACCTACAGCTGGATTTGTCGTTAAACTACCATTTTTGGCAACATACTGAGAAACACCTGCAGCATTTTTACCTGCATATTGAAGCGTAAAAAATTGTCCCAGCGGTTTTCCCTCTTTGAAAATTTGCAAAGTACTACCTGTTTGTCCACCACCATCGGGTTGAACTCTCCTGATTGAATCTCCACCGATAAAGTACGGATTTTTCAATTTAGTGATAAGGTTTTCGTTGTGGGAATAATTCAAATTGGTTGACCAACTAAAATTCTTGGTTTTCACAGGAGTTGCATTTAAGGCAACTTCAATTCCACGGTTTGACATACTACCTCCGTTGGCCACAATTGTTCCAACTGGCACAAGCACTGGATTCACGGAATAATTAAAAATCATGTCGGTAGTTTGTTTGTCATACACATCAACAGAACCCGATAGTTTCCCTTTTAATACTGTAAAATCAACACCAAGATTTGTGGTAGCTGTTTTTTCCCAATTCAAATCTGGATTAGCTGCTTGATTCGGTCCATAAGCACCTACTTGTTGTCCGTTATAATAGAATGTTCCAAGACTTCCAGAGATAAATTGAGCCGTATAGGCATTGAATCCAGAAGAGTTACCTGTTTCTCCATAACTCGCACGAAGTTTTAGATCTGTAAAAACTCTTTGGTTTTGCATAAAAGCTTCTTTGTCCATTCTCCACGCACCACCTACTGAAGGGAAATATCCCCATTGATTGTTTGTTCCGAATACTGAACCACCATCTCTTCTGATTGATCCTTGCAAAAGATATTTGTCCTTGTAATTGTAGTTAACACGCGCAAATTCAGAGATCAAACGTTTTTTCTGATACGCTTTGCTATCACCAAAATCTACTCTATAACCTGAAACCGAGCCATAGTTACCTAAAGCAAGATTGTTATAACTTACATCATCTACTGGGAAATTGGTGTTTGTGGCCTGAAATCCATCACCCAAAACATCTTCTTGCCATGAATACCCTATAACAGCTTTTATTTTGTGTTCACCAAAAGCCCGGTCCCAATTTAAAAAGCTTTCAATAATAGTATTGGTATTTTGGTATGAATTCCTCAATGCCGATCCATTTACTCCAAAATTTACTAATGTTTTTGTTTGAGGTGGATCTGGATTATTGTAGAAATTGGCACTGTTGTATTTTTGATAATAACTATCGTAAAACTCTCCATGTAATGAATTTAATTGTTGGTAGGAAAGATTTAAGTTATAAGAGAATCCATAAGGAAGTTTTACTTCGGTGGTAAAACTACCTACAAAATTATTCGTTTTCGTGTCATCATCTCCGTGATTAATCAAGGCGACAGGGTTAAAATAACCGGTTTGAATGAAGTTTTCAAAATACGATCCATCAGGATTTCTAACTGGAGAAACCGGAAGGTGGCTTACTGCCTGTAAAAGTACAGTGTTACGCTGAGGCACATTGTTGTAAATACTATTTGAGTTGGTTACATTCAAACCAAATTTAACTTTATCATCAATAGCATATTGTTCTACTGCTAAGTGCGCAATTACACGTGAAAATTTACTACTCAAAAGAACACCTTCTTTTTTGATAGAGGTCACACTTGCAAAATAATTGCCATGCTCTCCTCCTCCACTCATCGAAAGATTATGGCTACTTGAAGCAGCACTTCCATCCCTAAGAATTTCTTTTTGCCAATCCGTATTTGCCCCTTTATCGTTTGCAGGAGTAAAATTTAAATTATTTTTAGTAGTAAATGCTCTCAGCTGGTTCGAATCCATCATATCAAGCTGGTTTGAAACATCCTCAATACCAAAGTAGTTACTGTAACTAATTTGAGTTTTGTCTTTACTTCCTCTTTTTGTAGTTACCATAATAACACCATTAGCGGCACGATTACCATAAATAGCAGTTGCCGCAGCATCTTTCAAGACATCAATTGTAACGATATCCTCCGGCGCAATAATAGAAATATCAACACCTGGAATTCCGTCAACTACATAAAATGGTCCTTGAGAACTATTTAATGTAGAAGCACCACGCAAAACTACTGAAGAAGGTTTAGTAGGATCACCACTGGTCGAAACATTTAGTCCCGCAACTTTACCTTGCAGCAATTGTCCAACATCACTGATTACTCCATTATTCAATTGATCTGCTTTCACTGAAGAAACAGCAGTTGTCAAGTTTTTACGAGATCCTTTTCCGTAACCAACTACCACAACTTGTTCTAGAGTAGTAGCACTAGAAGCTAATTTAATCGTATAATTAGTTTTTGATCCATCCACTTTAACCCGTTGCTCCACGAACCCAATAAAAGAAACTACCAATACGGCACTTTTATTTGAAATCGATATTTTGAATTTTCCTTCGGAATCTGTACCGACACCATTACTAGTGCCACTTTCAAGTACGTTGGCCGCAGGTAAAGGCATATTTTGATCATCCAAAACCACACCCGACACTTGCGTTTTTTGTGCCCACGAGTTAATTGAGAAGCCTATAAAAAAGGCTAATAATAAAAGCTTAAGTTTTTCCATATTTTTAATTAGTTAATTGGTTAATAGTAAAGCGAAATTAATAGTAAAGGTTTATTGTGTAATGGACAGGTTATTCATAAATATGGATGTTTTTGATAAACCCAGTAAAAACGGCACTTCCGATACCTTGATTTCTACAACGATATAGTAAATATTAATACATCCATCTCACAAAAGCTTCCATTGCAGCATAATGAGAGAGTCCAAGTTGATGATATAAATCGGCTGTTTCCCTATTTCTGTCTTCGGCACGTTGCCAAAATTCCCTGCTGTCGGCTCCTTGAAAAACTACTCCATCTTTTTGTGATTGGTGTTTAAAAATTGCTTTTCTTTTTTCCAATACTTGATCGGGTCCCATCGGAACCGCCATCTCGATTTCATCCATTCCCCATTCTTGCCAAGCACCTCTGTACAACCAAACCCAACATTCATCCATATACTTTTGAGGCTTCAATCTCTTGACTGCTTCAAAAACGATATCCAAACAGGTTTTATGGGTTCCGTGGGGATCTGCCAAATCACCTGCAGCAAATATTTGGTGAGGCTTAATTTTTTCTATCAAATCCATTGTGATTTGAATGTCAACTTCGCCCAAGGGTTTTTTCTTGATCGTGCCTGTTTCGTAAAAGGGAAGTTCCATAAAATGAATTTGGCTATCAGGCAATCCCACAAAATAGCAAGTCGATTCGGCTTCTCCTTTTCGAATCAAACCTTTAATGTATCGTACTTCAGGGATATCGACTTCACTGTTATTTTTATTCTCAAGAAATTGGGCCGCTTTCTTATAAATATTGCCGGCTTCTATACTTTCGATACCAAATTTGGTATTGTAATCGCATACAAAACTGGCAAAACGCAATGCTTCATCATCGGCCACGGCAATGTTTCCCGAAGTTTGATAGCCCACGTGTACTTCATGTCCTTGTTCTTGCAAACGTTTGAATGTGCCACCCATACTTATAATATCGTCATCGGGATGAGGGCTAAAAATAAGTACTCTTTTCTTGGCTGGCTCCGCTCTCTCTGGTCGTTTACTGTCGTCGGCATTGGGTTTTCCGCCTGGCCAACCCGTAATAGTGTTTTGAAGTTTGTTGAAAATTTTGATGTTGATGTTGTAAGCTGGCCCTAAATCGGCCAGTAAATCACTCATTCCATTTTCGATATAATCGGCATCAGTCAACATCAATATTGGTTTTTTCAAATGCAAGGCCAAGCCCAAGACCGCTTTTCGGATGAGAGTGTCCGTCCAACTCACTTTTTCAACCAACCATGGCGTATTGATACGGGTCAACTTTGAAGCCGCCGACTTGTCCAATACAAAAGTGGTATTGCTGCGTTCTTGCAAAAAGGAGGCAGGAACTTGATTGGTAACAGCGCCTTCCACAGAAGCTTTGATGATATTCGATTTTCCTTCGCCCCAAGCCATTAGTATCACTCGTTTGGCTTCCATAATCTTTTTGACTCCCAAAGTAATCGCAGTTCTTGGCGTATTGTTCAGCCCCGAAAAGTCATTGCTTGCTGCCACACGGGTAATGTGATCCAAGGCTACCAAACGCGTTTTAGAGTTTTGCAAGGATCCCGATTCATTGAATCCGATATGACCATTTCCTCCAATTCCCAAGATTTGCAAGTCGATTCCTCCCGCCGCTTCAATCTTTGCTTCGTAATTATCACAGTAATCGCCTATTTCTTTTTTCGACAAAGTACCGTCCGGAATATGAATGTTTTCCGGTAAAACATCAATATGATTGAACAGCAGTTCTTTCATAAACCGCACATAACTATTGATGGAGTCCGGTTCCATTGGGTAATATTCATCTAAATTGAAGGATACCACATTCTGGAAACTCAATCCTTCTTCTTTGTGAAGACGAACTAGTTCTGCATACAAGCTTTTTGGGCTTGAACCTGTAGCCAAGCCCAATATGCACAACTGATTTTGGGCTTGTTTTTCTCTTATTAAACTGGCAATTTCTTGAGCTACCGATTTAGAAGCTACCACTGAATTTTCAAAAACTACAGTGCCAATATTCTCAAATCGCTTTTCAAAACTGGTTGCTTTGTCTATACTGCTTTTTAACATTGCTTTTATTTTTTTGATTAAACTATTACTATCTTTAATTCTGATACATTTCTTGACTTTCACACCATTTGGTTTCCCATTGTTTTATGGATTCTCTTTCCTTTGATTCGTCGAATGGTTTGTTCTTGATTTTTGATTCTCTTAAGGCTTGCAAAAACATTTTCCACCTTGGCCAATAAAAATCTTTGTACATCCCGCTCCAAGCCCTTGAGGCATAATCATTCAAATGTCCTTCGCCTCCCCAAAGGGTTATCAAGGTTTTGGCATTTTTTAAATACAATCTTGAATCCTCGGCAGTGCTTCCGTAATCCCAAGCAGTTTGTAACCAATAATTCAAACGGTTGAAAGGTTGACCTGAAATAATATTGTCTATATCCAAGGCTTGCTGCTCTATTTTTTGGAACAATGCATCGGCTTTTGTAATGTCTTTCGACTCATAAGCGGCCACACATTCCATCAACTCTTCGTCAATGCAAAGTGAATAATAGTGCCTTGAAACATCCCGTAGATCATACTGATAAAGACTGTTTTTGGTGAAGTTTTTGGCTTCTCTTTGCAAAATAGTCATAGCCTGTTTCTGTTTTACTTTATCACCTGGATTTCCTTTGAATTCCGTAATTTTTAGCGTAGGTCTTTTAAAAAGTAAATAAGCTCCCGCTCTGTCGTTCCACCAACGAGTTTCCCAATATTTAGTACTATATACCGATTGCACCAACAATTGCCAAGCTTGAAAAACAGGGGGATTAATTTTATTTCCGTATCTGGCTTTCAAATATTTGTTTAGCCAATCATTAACCGATTCCTTTCCTTGTGTCCATGGCAAATCATAAATGTATTCATAAACCATTGAGTTGTTGTTTAATCCTTCCGGCATTACTCCATAGCCCACCAGATTGCCTTTGTTGGCATTTTTCAACACATAAGCGAGTTCTTTTTTGTAGTAATTCAAATCCCCATAGACTGGATTCGATCCACCGTAATTATGTACATAACCATACGTCCATTGTTTTCCGTAAAAGGCTTCCTGGTTTTCCCATACTTTATACCTGTCGTTGGCATAATCTTGCACCATTAATCGGTTGTTAGGCACTTTGGACAGAAAAGCTTTGGTGGCTTCTTTCGTCCAAAACTCTTTATTGTCTCCAAAAAGCCAGCCTTGCATTACCCATGTAGCGCCGGGTGAGGCTGAATCAATGGTTTGAAATATGGCATTCCCGTAATCCGAAAGTTCCTCGTATTTGTGTTCTTTTGAAACGGGTGGCGTTATTTCGTTGAATGAATCGGCCAGATAAAAATCGGAATGACCGTACCATTGGGTGTATATTTCGATGAAACGTTTTCCAATTTCCTTGAACATAGGGTCTTTGGAATCCAATAAATAAGTGCTTTCGAAACCACCTCCTGACCAAGAACTCAATTCGCTAATCTTGGAGTCCGTATGTTTTTCGGCAAATGCTTTGGGCACATAACCACTAAAAGCGGGAACAACAGGATGCATCCCTAAGGCTCTCATCCTTTGCAAAATGTTTTTCTGAACCGTTGCCTTTTTATTGATCCATTCTTGCGGCAAGGAGCCTTCCAGACTGTTTATGTTCCCCATTCTTTGCCAAGGCAGGAAGGCTGGTCCTGCAAAATGAGCCTTTAATTGACTGTCGGTTACGCCATATTCTTTCCATAATTGTTGCCAAACCGCTTCCTGTCCTTCCATAGCGGTAGGCAGGTTGATGCCGTGAAGCGCCATCCAATCTATTTCTTGTTCCCAACGCTTCCAATCCCACCATGGCGTGGTGTAACCAAAGGTACAAGCATTCAAATATTCCCTGTATTTGAAGGGTGTGGCTCCTTTTTTAGCATACTTTGGCCAAGTCTTCGGCAAGTCTATCCTGTTGCCTTCCCAACTCGCCGAAGCGGCTCCAATATCCTTAAGAAAAGTGTAAGCTGCATAACAAAGGACTGCGTTAGAGGTTCCCTTGATTTTTACTCGATTCGCAGTTGTTGCGACTTCAAAACTGTCTGCATTGGCTGAATTCTTGCTTTCCATAATGCTCAAGTCAAACTCTGCCGCACGTTTGCCAATAAGCCTTTCCAGAACGGCTGTTGCACTTTTGGTGTTATCCTTATTTTGGCAATAGGCATCTGTTGCTCCAAAGAAGAGCACCAATAATAAAGGAATCATTATTCCCAAGACCTTATAGTTATTCATTTCCAAACCCATTTTTCTCATATAGACTTATATTTATTAAATTAAAACCAATGATTTCGTTCAAAAAATAATTGCAAAAAATAGGGAGATTAAAGTCTAATCTCCCTGGTAAAACAAACTTAACTAAACAAACTCATCCATAAAACCCTCTTGTTTTGTATAAAAAAAGGGGCATCATCCACATTTACTATTTCTCTTTTTGCTTCCATAAAAAATTACTTAATTGAATTTCTCTGATGCGAAATGAATATGCTTCTGAATTAAATATAAAATTATTACTAATGCCTCTTTTATAGATGGACGTATCCATCAAAACTATAGACAAATTGCCCATTGTTGTATTTGCATACAGTCCTAATCTAAAAATGTGTACGAGGAAGAATTCTAATGCTTTGCAACATTTTATTAAAAACCAATCATTTAATACTATCTAATTCATTTAATAATCGCTTTTACGGAAAACCTTAAGAAAAGTGTTTATATAAGTTGTAAGTTTGATTTTTTTACTTTTAAACCATAAAAAGTACCTGGTTTACTATTTTATTGGGCATAAAATACCATTATCAATAGCAGCAAAATACATTTTATGAGGAAGTTATACAAGATTCTATTTTTAATTGTTTTCATCCATTCTGGGGCTATTTTAAATGCCAAAGGGAATAGTAGCGTCAATAATTTGGTATTGCCGGCAGCGGCTATTTCTGGAACAACAACTGTGTGCCAAAATGCAGCACAACCACAAATAACGTTTACAGGTTCTGGAGGAACTGCGCCTTATACATTTACTTATACCGTGACTGGTGTTGCTGGAAATCAAACTATTGCAACAACTTCTGGAAATAGTGTTACCGTTCCTGCTCCGACTACAAATACTGGGAGTTTTGTTTATACATTAGTAAGTGTCTCTGATTCCTCGGGAACTCAAGCTCAATCTGGAAATGCTACGGTTACGGTAAATGCTTCTCCTGATGCAGCAATGGGAGGAACTGGTTCAGGAAGTAATTTTAACGGAGTACCAGTCTTCAGAATATGTAGTAATACTGTAACTGCTTTTACCTTCACAAACACATCGATTACCCCTTCTTTAAATTCGAATTATACTATAAATTGGGGTGATGGTTCTACTGATTTCAATTCTGCCTCTTGGTCAACTACAACTCACACGTATGCTGTTGGTATTTGGAATTTAATCTACACTATACAAGGAAATAATGGCTGTAATACAACTAAAAATTATTTAGTTTTTGTAGGTTCAAATCCTGCAGTTTCTTTAGGAAACCCAGGTAATACTGATATTTGTAATTCGAGTTCTCTTACTTTCCCTATTACCGGCACAACAAACAATCCACCAGGTACAACATACACTGTCACTTTTAATGACGGGTCTACACCACAAATTTATAACCATCCACCGCCGTCAAGTGTAACGCACACTTTTTTAAAATCTTCATGTGGAGTAACTAGTTCTGATGGAACAAATTCATATCCAAATTCTTTCTCTGCAATAATTGTAGCTTCAAATCCATGTAACATTTCATCTGTAGGAGTAGTTCCTATTTATGTTTCAACTCCACCAATTGCAAATTTCACATTGCCAACAAAAGGCTGTGTCAACACATCAATTTGCATGACTAATTCATCAACTGGAGCTTATGAAAACAATGGTAGTAATTCAAGTTGCAATACAAGTCCAAAAATAATTTGGTCAATTTCACCATCAACTGGATTTTCAATAAGTAGCGGAAGTTTGGGTAATGATTTTGGTTCTTCGGATCCAAATCTATGGCAAACTGGCTCTAATACTTTGTGCCTTAATTTTTCACAAGCGGGAACATATACCATCACAATGAAAACGGGTAACAGATGTGGTTCTGATACAAAAATCCAAACAATCTGCATAGAACCTCTATTAACTCCCCAATTCACGCTCAACAATACTTCGGGTTGTACGCCATTGGCAATTACAGCAACGAATACAACCGTTACCACGAATTCTTGTACTCCACCCACTTATGTTTGGAACGTTACTCATACTCCTGCTTATTGTGGAGCAAGTATTGCAGCAATTCCAAATCAAACCACACCAAATGCTACGTATAATTTTACAGAACCCGGAACTTATTCCATTACACTCACGGCAACCAATTCTTGTGGTAGCTTTCCGATTTCACAAACCGTTACGGTCAAAAAACCACCAACAGTAAGTATAAATCCAATTGCAAATGTTTGCCAAACAGCTAATTCAACATCTATAAATCCAACAGCAATAGTTCCAGCTTGTGCAAATGCGACATACGCTTGGAGTTTCCCTGGGGGAACACCAGCAACATCGACTTTGGCAGTTCCGGGAGCAATAAGTTATACTACTGCCGGAAATCACACTATATCTTTATCGGTAACCAATGAATGTGGCACTACAATTGCAACGGATAGAATATTCACCATAAATCCTTCGCCAACAATAATTGGAGATTTATTTTCTTGTGTTGGTTTTACATCCCAATTAACAGGTTCGGCAACGGCGGCAACAACTTCTCCTTGGACTTCTTCAAACACTACAATTGCAACTGTTAACTCAACCGGATTAGTAACAGCTGTTTCGGGAGGAACAACAACTATTACTTATACCAATGCTAACAATTGTAAAACAACAGAAGTGTTTACTGTAAATCCTGCACCGACCATTACACCATTAGTTTCAAGCACGGTTTGTATCGGTGGAACTCTCAATGTTTTATCCTTTACAATTAGCGGAGCAACTGGAACTCCAACGTATCAATGGTATTCTAATACTACTAATTCAAATACTGGTGGAAGTATAATTCCTAGTGAAACAAATTCTACTTACACTCCACCATCAACAACTGCAGGAATAGTATACTATTATTGCATTATCACCTTGCCCTCTGGAGGCTGTTCGAATATTAAAACCAATACGGCAACGGTGACCATAATGCCGAATCCGACGATTGCAACCCAGCCCACACCTACCCAAAATCTCTGCGTGGGCGTGACAGTCTCCACTCCATTAAGTATTACTTATTCGGGTGGAACGGGAACGGCTAGTTACCAATGGTATTCCAATAGTGTAAATTCTAACATTGGCGGAACCTTAATTGCTGGTGCCACTTCGTCCACTTATACTCCACCTGTTTTTACCATCACGGGGAACTATTATTACTATGCCACCGTATCGTTAAGCGGAAATGGTTGTTTGCCTGCCACCAGCAATGTGGCTGAAGTTATTGTCTTTGCTGATCCAACTATTAGTTCACAACCAACAGCTTCGCAAACCTTGTGTCAAAGTGCAACTCCATTAAATTTAGATGTTACGACAACTGGAGGAAATGGAACATTTAGTTATCAATGGTACAGCAATTCGACAAATACCAATACTGGAGGTACCTTAATTGCTGGAGCGACAAGTAATAGTTATACACCTCCAACCAATACCGTTGGTACAAAATATTATTATAGTGTAGTAAGCCAAAATGGTACTTCGGGGTGTAGTGTTACAAGCTCAACAGCGGCGATTGTTGTGATTTCTGCACCCACCATTTCACAACCCGTTTCCAGCACCGTTTGCCAAGGCGGAAGTCCCACTGTTTTATCCATTACTGTTAGTGGCGCTACTGGAACTCCAACCTATCAATGGTATTCCAATCTTTCCAATAACACAACTACTGGAACGGCTATTTCTGGAGAAACCAATTCTACCTATACTCCATCGGCTTCAACTGTAGGGACAACTTATTATTATTGCATTATCACTTTGCCTTCCGGAGGATGTTCGAGCATTACCTCCAATACTGCCACCGTGACTATTAATGCCGGAGCGACTATCACTACACAACCTACAGCAACCCAAAGTTTATGTGTTGGGGCGACAATTGCTACTCCATTAACGGTAAGTTATTCTGGAGGAAGTGGCGGTGTGAGTTACCAATGGTATTCCAATACTACCAATTTGAATACTGGAGGAACTCTAATTCCAGGTGCTACCAATGCCAATTATACGCCAGCAGTTTTTAACACAAGCGGAAATTATTACTATTATGTTATCTTATCTTTCTCTGGTAATGGATGTGGTCCCATAACGAGTAATCTTGCCGAGATTTTGGTCGTTAGTGACCCAACGGTTAGTTCTCAACCCCTAGTTTCTCAAACTTTATGTCAAGGTGCACCTCCAACTAATTTAACTGTAACTGCAACGGGAGGAATCGGGACTTATTCTTATCAATGGTTTTCTTCTGTTTCCAATTCCAATTCGGGAGGAATCTTGATTGCTGGAGAAACCAATTCTAGTTATACTCCATCAACAACTTCTGTTGGAACGATCTATTATTATTGCGTGATTTCTCAAACGGGAATTGGCTGTAATGCAACCAGCGCAACGGTCGAGGTTATTGTCAATCTTGCACCAACCATTACTACTCAGCCTCAATCCAGCACTGTTTGTTTAGGAATTACACCCACTCTTTTAAAAGTAACTTACAGCAACGGCGTAGGAACGCCAACTTATCAATGGTATTCGAATACTGTCAATTCGATCCTAGGAAGTACGCCTATTTCTGGTGCAACAAACGCCACTTATACTCCACAAAATACTGTTGTTGGAACGACTTATTATTATTGCATCATCACTTTGCCAACGGGTGGTTGCTCTAGTTTAACTTCTAATATTGCAACGGTTACTATTAATCAGAATCCCGTCATTTCCAATAAAACGGCCATCATCTGTAGTGGAAATTCATTTAGCATCACTCCCGACAATTTAAGTGGAGATACCGTTCCAGCAGGAGCCACCTATATTTGGTCGAACCCAACTATTTCACCCACTGGTTCCATAACCGGTGCCTCGGCACAAAATGTACAGCAAACCAGTATTAGCCAAAGCTTAATCAATACCACAACGAGTCCTGCCACTGTTAGTTATACCGTTACACCACTATCAGGAATTTGTGTTGGTGCTACTTTTACCTCAGTAGTCACTGTAAATCCAGCCATTTCGCCCAATGTCACTTCAAATAATAGTAGTTGTTTTGGTGCCAATAACGGTGCTATTCAAACCAATATCACGGGAGGAATTCCATTCAGTTCTGGTGCGCCTTATCTCATTTCTTGGACTGGACCCAACGGATTTACATCCTCAGCTTCGAATATTTCGAATTTGGCTCCCGGTAATTACAATCTTTCTATTGCGGATGCTGGTGGTTGTCCCACTGCCAAAACGTATCCAATTACGGAACCTGCTGAAATTATCATTACAACGGATTTAGAAAAAGATATAACTTGTTTTAATTCGGCTGATGGTGCAATTAAAATCACCTTAACTGGCGGCACTTTAAATTATAAAATCGCTTGGACAAAAAATGGAATCCCTTTCGCAATGACCGAAGACCTCTCCAATTTAAGTCCCGGAACCTATGTAGTTTCCGTGTCGGATGCCAATAATTGTGTACCCAAAACGGCGACTTTCACCATAACCGAGCCACCTATTTTGGCTATAAACTTGGTCAACAAAACCAACATCTTGTGTTTTGGAGATTCAACAGGATCCATAACTGTAAATGTTGTTGGAGGAACAGGTCCTTATACATTTGCTTGGTCAGGGCCAAATGGTTTCAGCAGTCCGAATCAAAATCTGACCGCTCTTTTTGCAGGAACTTATACTTTAATCGTTACCGACAATTCGGGTTGTGCCAAAAACTTGTCGGTACCAATTACACAAACTCCTGAAATTAAAATAACAGCAAACACAACGCCAATCGTTTGTTATGGCGACAATAATGCGTCTATCAACCTTGTAGTTTCTGGTGGTGTTGCACCTTACAGCATAGCGTGGAGTAATTTGGGAACTGGCACTTCTCAGAACAATCTTTCGGCTGGGGATTATACAATAACTGTTACCGATGCCTTGAATTGCACCAAAACCTTAACCGTGAACATTCCCGAAGCACCAATTTTTACCGTCAATCCGGTGGTGAAAAACATCAGTTGTTTTGGAACGAATAATGGTAGTATTACCCTCAATTTTGTGGGAGGAATTGCACCCGTTAAATTGACTTGGAGTGATGGTAGTACTGCTGGAACCACCCGAAATAATCTAGGTCCGGGCTCCTATACCGTAACTATTGTTGATGGAAAACCTTGTACCATTACCCGAACATTTATTATTTTGGAACCGCAATTATTGGTGCTTTCGGCTAATATTACCCACGCCTTGGACTGCAATAATGCCAATACTGGTGCCATCAATCTTTTGGTTTCTGGAGGTTCAGCACCCTTTACTTACACTTGGTCAAACGGAGCCACCACCGAAGATTTATCGAACATTCCAGCAGGAAATTATTTGGTTACCGTAACCGATGCAAACGGCTGTACCAAGCAAGCACAATACAGTATCAACAGACCACCTCCTATCGTAACTGGAGTGGTTACCAAAACTGATTTTGACTGCGAAACCAAATACGTAAAACAAACTTTCGTGGCTGATGTTTCAGGTGGCGTTCCTCCTTATCAATTGGTTTGGTCTAGCGGAACGGTTAGCGGAGCGAATAATGAATTTATGAATACTACTCAAAACGGAACGGTGATTCTGACTGCTACGGATGCCATTGGCTGTAAATCCAATTATACCTTTACAGTTGCTATTCCAACGCTTGGATCTCCTTCTTTTAATGTCGGTTCCTATGCTTATTCGACTTATGGTGCTTATTCCATCAATGATCCCATACAATTTACCAATACCGCTACTGGCGATTACATTAGCGTGGCTTGGGATTTTGGCGACGGAACTTTTTCTACGGAACTCAACCCCGTGCACAGTTTCATCAATCCAAAAGATTATGTGGTGACGCAAACGGTCACTTATCCTTTTGGCTGCGTTTATGTTCAAAAAATTACTCTGGTAGTTGGCAAAGGCTATGTATTGGTTGTTCCCAATGCTTTCACTCCCAACAATGATACGCTCAATGACACTTTTAGACCCGTGACCAAAGCTTTAAAAAATGTCCACTTGGATGTTTATGATACCTGGGGTTCCCTTATTTATTCAGAGACGGGCGACGTTTTGCGAGGTTGGGACGGAAAAATAAAAGGCATCAATGCCGAAAACGGCAATTACTTCTGTAAAGTGAGCGGAGAAACTTTTTATGGCACTATTGTCAATGATAACCACCCATTTGTATTAATAAAATAAGCCCCAATGAGAATGAAACTAAAACTTGTTTTATATATACTATTAACAACCTTATCTATTGTTGAGGTTAAAGCGCAAGACCCCATATTTACGCAATACTTTTTGGTGCCCGAATCCTTGAATCCTGCCTTTACGGGAACATTGGTTACAGGTTACACTGGTCTTATCCACCGATCACAATGGCCTAATGAAAATAGAAGAATTGATACCGAATATGCTTTTGTCAATAGTCCGATTGGTAGTGAAAGAGAAATGGGCTTGGGTTTAACCATATTAAATCAACGAGAGGTTTTTACCAAATACAATTATACTCAAATCAATGGCGTGTATTCCTATAATGTCAATTTGAACGATGAATGGCGATTCCGATTGGGCATAGAAGCGGGTTACGGACATAAAAATTTCAACTTCAGCAATCTTTTATTGGAAGACCAAATCAATCCCAACGACGGCTCCATCAGTGGAGGAAGTTCTGATCCCGGAGTTTTGAACGCTACTGATAAAATTGGCTTTTTTGATATTTCATCGGGGATTCTGCTATATAGTGACAAAGCGTGGTTTGGAACCTCCTTGAAGCATTTGAACAAACCTAATATTGCCTTTACAGACTATGCAGCTGTTCCTTTGGAATTGTTTTTAAGTATTCACAGCGGCTATTCCTTGAGTTTGGATGACAGTCCGATGTCTTTTTTTCCTGATGAAACGAATGTATTGTTGACAGCCAATTATATGCGACAAGCCGAATACAACCGCTTGGATTTTGGCACCGCATTGGAATTAAAACCTTTTATCGTTGGAGTCCTCGCTGCCACTAATCCAGAAGGTAAAAGCAACAACAGTCATTTATTGACTTCCATAAATCTTTTCGGTTCCATCCAGTTGGATCGTTTTGTTTTTGGCTATTCGTATGACATCAATACTTCGCAAATGGGCAATACCCAGGGCGTGCACGAACTTTCATTGACTTGGCAAATAGGTCGTGAATGCGAAAGCTGCGATAATTATTTGGTTAAGCATCCTTGGGGGAGGAATTATTAAACCTCACTCCATAACCTATTTTTTGATTATATTTTTCGTTGTAATGGTGTATGTTTAGATTGTTTGATTAAATAGGAGAAAAAATTGTAGCTTGTTCGTGAGATTACCACTCAACTCTCTCTTTTTAGTAACGATTGTGAATCCCCATCCCTTATTCAACAGTTGAAAAAAAATGAAGCTAAAAGAGGCTACTTAAAAAAAACTCTTTACATTTGAATTTTGCAAACCTATGAACACTACAACCATCAAACAATTTTACGAAAATTTTTTTGGAGCCGATTGTCCCGATTTGAATTCTATTATCAGCGAAAACATCCACAAAGACATTGGGCATTTCAATGTGTTTGATATTGCCGAAATGTATAAATCATTTAAGTCAAAACTGGAAATGCCTTATAACAGAAGAACTTATTACAAAATAAGTTTAATTTCCGGTCAAAACAAAGTAGAATTTGCCGACAAAACCATCTTAATCAAAGATTGTGGAATTCTATTTGCTTCGCCAAAAATTCCATATAATTACACGCCTTTAAACCTAGAACAGTCTGGGCATTTTTGCGTGTTTACTAAAGATTTTTTAGCCAAATCCAAAATTGGACTCGATATAGACCACCTCCCTATTTTTTCACTCCAAAGCGATTTTATTTATCAAATCACTCCAGAACAATTTGAAGAAGTCAACGCCGTTTTTCTAAAGATGCACACCGAAATTGCTTCGGATTATGAATACAAATATGATTTGCTGCGCAACTATTTGATGGAACTGATTCATTATGGACAGAAATTAAAACCCATTTTGGCTGTTGAAAATGTAAAAACGGCTTCCGCCCGAATTACCGCCTTATTTATTGAATTGTTGGAGCGTCAATTTCCTATTGAGAACACGACCCAGGTTTTGTTGTTGAAAAGCCCAGTAGATTATGCCGACACTTTAGGCGTTCACGTCAACCACCTAAACAAGGTATTAAAAGAGACTACAGGCAAAACCACCAGCGAAATTATTGCCAGCCGAATGAATCAGGAAGCCAAAGTATTGCTCAAACAAACCCAATGGAATGTTTCCGAGATTGCCTACACGCTAGGATTTGAGGAGATTGCGCATTTCTCTAATTTTTTCAAAAAACACAACCAACAATCGCCTTTACAATTTAGAGAGTAATTGTTTGATTTTTGCAAACAACAGTTTGAATCTTACAAATACCAACCCCACTTTTGTCCTCAATTTTGCAGTGTAATTTAAAACACTATAAAAATGACAAATAAACTAAACAAAATTGCCTTGGTAACAGGCGGCAGTCGCGGACTTGGGAAAGATTCGGCCTTGCAATTGGCTAAACGAGGATTTGATATCATTATCACCTACCAAAGCAAAAAAGAATACGCAGCACAAGTCGTGAATGAAATCGAAACTCTAGGAGCTAAAGCCTTTGCTCTTTCCTTGGATATTTCGACAACTGCAGGTTTCGAGCATTTCAAAAATGAGGTACAAAGTATTTTAGACACCCATTTTGACGGCAACAAACTAGACGCCTTAGTGAATAATGCCGGTGTTGGGTTCAACGCCAAATTTGATGTTACTACCGAAGAACAGCTAGATGCAATGACCAACATCCACTTCAAAGGGCCTTATTTTCTGACCCAAAAATTATTACCGTTATTGAAAGATGGTAGCAGTGTGGTGAATACTTCATCAGGATTGGCACGTTTTTCATTTCCGGGTTATTCTGCCTATGGTGCGATGAAAGCCGCTATTGATTCACTATCCAGATACCAGGCCTTGGAATTGGGAAGCAGAAAAATCAGGGTGAATTCAGTTGCTCCGGGTGCCATTGCAACTGATTTTAGTGGTGGATCCGTTCGTGACAATTCCGCTATAAATCAAATGATTTCTTCGCAAACCGCTTTGGGAAGAGTGGGTTTACCAGATGACATTGGCAGCGTGGTAGCGTTTTTGTGTTCGGATGATTCGAAATGGATTAACGCCCAAAGAATTGAAGTTTCGGGTGGTTTTAATATCTAACATTCTTGTTTTAACGGAAATTATTAAAAACCAATCCCTTTAAAATAATTTGATTTTAAGGGGATTGGTTTTTTAATTCAAAAACCTTATTCATTAGACATACCAACATTTATATTAAAAAAAAACATTATGTTATTTTACAACCCTATACATACTTTAAAGCTATTTTATCTATAGCCTTGGCCAAGTCATTATCTTTTGTGGTTATACCATCGGAGTCGTGAGTGCTGAAAGCAGTCCTAAATCCTTTGTGGTTTCCAATTGGAAATAATCATTCAGCAGATTCTCAATTTTTGACAGAGACATTATACGCCAGTATTTGCCACATCGATGCATCACGTACATAGAGATTGAAATCGTTCGTTTATGAGTATTAATATTATCATAAATCTATGCTGTTCAGGCAGTGTATTCATTTTATTTAGAATAAAACAGGAACAATAGCGTTCTTAAATAAAAAGATATTATGGGTTTATTTGATTTTATGGTAGTGGAAATAGCTATGGATTTAGGAACAGCCAATACTTTAATAATTTATGATGGAAAGATTGTAGTGGACAGTCCTTCCATTGTGGCCAGGGATATTAGAAACGGTAAAATTATCGCAGTTGGTAAAGAAGCCGGTTTAATGCAGGGAAAGACACACGAGAATATTAGAACAATCCGGCCGCTTAAAGACGGGGTTATTGCAGATTTTGATGCCTCAGAAAAAATGATCAGTTGGTTTATAAAAAATATACCTGAATTAAATAAAACTTTTTTTACTCCCGCACTCCGAATGGTAGTATGTATTCCAAGTGGAATTACCGCAGTAGAAATGAGAGCTGTCAAAGAGTCCTGCGAACGGGTTAACGGAAAAGAAGTGTTTCTAATTCATGAGCCTATGGCAGCCGCTATTGGAATTGGTTTGGATGTGATGCTGCCACAGGGGAATCTCATAGTAGATATAGGGGGAGGAACTACAGAAATTGCCGTTATTGCCCTTGGAGGAATAATTTGTGACACATCTATAAAAATTGCGGGTGATGTTTTTACCAACGATATATTGTATCATATGAGAACGCATCATAATCTGTATGTTGGGGATGCTACTGCAGAAACGATAAAAATTGAAGTTGGCGCTGCATTAGAAGAACTCGAGGAGGCCCCTGATGATTTAACGGTTCGAGGAAGAGATTTGCTTACCGGGAAGCCCAAAGAAGTTTTGGTTAGCTTCAGGGAAATTGCAAAAGCTTTGGATAAATCAATACAAAGAATTGAAGACGTTATTATGGTAACGCTTTCACAGACACCACCTGAACTGGCAGCAGATATTTATCATACGGGTCTGTATCTCGCCGGAGGAGGTGCATTGCTTCGAGGTCTTGATAAAAGGATTTCGCAAAAGACGGATTTACCCGTATATATTGCAGAAGATCCTTTAAGAGCCGTGGTTAGAGGTACTGGTATCGTTTTAAAAGACATGGCTAAATATAAAAGGGTATTGATAAAATAAGTCAGCTATTACTGCCGTACTTTTTTTAGGAGAGGACATTGTTTAATTTTATAAAAGTAATGATTCAAACTCCTTATAGACAACCAAAATTTACAAACCTCCAAAGTCACCTGATTTTGGAGTTTTTTTTATGGAGTAAATTGAGTTTTTTAATTAAGGTTTCTATATTCCAGAGGTGTATGCCCTGTACTTTTTTTGAACATTCGATTCAAATGCTGTGGATATTTAAAACCAAGTTCAAATGCTATTTGACTTGTCTATTTTTACAACTCTATACGTATTTCAAAGCTGTTTTATCTATAGCCTTTGCCAGGTCAAAATCTTTTGAGGTTATGCCATCGGAGTCGTGGGTGCTGAGCGCGATGACCACCTTGTTGTAGGCGTTATTCCAATTGGGATGATGATTCGCTTTTTCTGCCAGCAAAGCTACAGCCGTTATAAACGAAAATGCTTCTACAAAATTCTTGAAAAGAAGTTCCCGGTGGAGGAATTTCCCAAATACTATCCAAGCCGGATCTAATTCCGTCATCTTGGCCTGAATCTCTTGTTCGTTTAGTTTTTCCATTTTTTCTAGTTTTTAGTTTACAATTATAAAATCTAATCCTTTGAGGATAATTCAATTTATATTTTATTAAACACATAGAAACATAGCCATTGTTGATTTTAATTAGTCGTTTCACTTAATCTTAGAATACATAAGCTATGTGGAAACCAAGACCCGAGCGATAGCGAACAGGCGAAGCAATTGGTCTATCACCATCTTTTTTCTATGTTTCTATGTGTTTAAACTTTTTACGTTAAAAATATTCTTGATGATTTCAGCGGCGTATTTGCTGGATATCTTTTTGATGAAAGACGGAAAATCAATATGCGAATTATCGTCCGCCACATCCGAAATAGTTCTTATGATGCTGAAAGGAATATCATATTCGTAACAAACTTGGGCTACAGCTGCTCCTTCCATTTCCACGCACAACACTTCTGGCAATTGGTTTTGGAGATTGTGTTTTTGCTCGTTGCTGGAAAAAAACTGGTCTCCACTTGCAATATCTCCCACAACCAACTTGGGTTGCGAAATATTAAATTTATCTAAATCTTCAGCTTTGATAACAGCGTGTAAACTTTTGTTTTCAAATACATAATTGATTGCTTTTGTTGCAATGTTCAAATGGTCGGCATTGCTTTCGATATAAGTTTTGGAGAGTAAAGGAATTTCATATTGTTTCATCAAAGGTCTCGCATCCATATCGTGTTGAATAAGCCTTTTGCCCAGCACAATGTCACCAATTTTTAAATCCGAATGAATCGCTCCAGCCACTCCGGTAAACAGCAATTCGGTTATCTTGAATTCGTGTATTAACGTCGTAACGGTTGTGGCAGCGGCTACTTTGCCCCATCTCGAAAAGACTACTACAGTGTCGATGTCGTTAATTTTCCCTTCGAAATAGGTGCGTTTGCCCATTGACCTTGCTGCAGGGTTTGACAACAAAGCCACAACTCCATCTATTTCTTCGGGTATGGCACCCATAATACCTATTATTCTTTTTTCCATTTTGATTCAATACTTATCTTAATCCAATAAATTAGTTTAAAGTAAATTTAGGTGTTTTAAACCACACTAAACCCATTTCTTAAAATGATTTCCAAACTTAAAAAATCTATAATAAAAGTTTTAATACTATATTTGAAATGCCTTTATCTGATTTTTTAATGAAAAAATATTCCTTTCCTCCACTTTCCAATCCCGATGCCACAGTGCTCATCCTTGGAACGATGCCGGGCGAGCAATCCTTGGCAGCAAACCAATATTATGGCAACCCGAGAAATGCTTTTTGGAAGATTCTTTTTACCCTTTTCAATACTCCTTTTTCTACCAACTACAGCGAACGAAAAAGTCTTTTATTGGAAAATAGCATTGCTTTGTGGGATGTTTTGGAAGTTTGTATTAGACCAGGAAGCCTCGACAGTGCCATTGTACAGGAAGTAGCCAACGATATTGATTCATTTTTGAAAGCTCATCCCAACATCACGCATATTTATTTTAACGGACAAAAAGCAGCCACTTATTTCAAGCGATACATCAAGCTGGAAAAAGACTATCAACTAACCACTTTGCCTTCTACCAGTCCAGCACATGCGGGGAAATCTTTTGATGCAAAATTGAAGGAATGGACTATTATTAATCCCGAATACCTGCTCTAATGGATAATGACAAATTTATATTTTGCCTCGAAGGCGTTCCCGACATAGAAACCAATGAAACCACCGAAGTACTTCGAAATCTGGAACAATTAGCCCTTGAACAAGGCATTGCCAGTATTTACAAAACTTGCGACACCATTGAGGGTTTGGAAGAAAGCCTGAATACCTTGCTACATCACGACCACAATTTTACCGATTATGAAATCATCTACTTGGTGATGCCAGGTGAAGCCAACAACATTTGCCTAAATGACTATTATTACAGTTTACAAGAAATAGCCGAACTCTTTGAAGGGAAAATGAAAGGTAAAATAATCCATTTTGCCAATGCCAAGATACTGGACTTGAGCCAGGATGAAGCCCAATATTTTTTGGATGTCACGGGAGCTTACGCTATTTCGGGTTATGGTTCAAAATACAACAAAATACCAAGCTGCAGTACCATCGATAAGGCATTCTTCAACTTATGTCAAGAGCTGGACGATATCGTTGAAATTGTGGAAGAATTGCACCAAAAACATTATGCGTTGTGCAAATTGCTGGATTTTAGATTGTATTATTAAAAACTTACGAGAATTAAACTCCGGAATTAAACCATCTTGACTATCCTGTTTTCAAGCAGGATGGAATAAACCAACAAATGAACTTTCTTTACCAATAAAATATCGCTGTTGAACACAATAATATAAAAACCATACACTTCATTGAAGTTAGCCTATAAAAAACACAAAAAATATCCTGAGAAAATGAACCATTTTAAAACAAAACTTTACCAACAACTACCCCTAACCCTCTTATTTCTGTTTTTAGCTTTGGCTACAAACGTTTTTTCCCAAGCACGTAAAGTAATTAATTTTGACAGCGGATGGCAATTTACATTAGGAGACGTCCCGGGTGCAGAAAAAGCTGCATTTAATGACACCCAATGGCGAAAACTTAATGTTCCTCATGATTGGAGCATCGAAGGAGCTTATGACAGGGAGAACCCATCCAGTCGTGGTGGCGGTTATTTGCCTACCGGAATTGGTTGGTATCGCAAAACATTTACTGTTGACAAAACCGATGCTAAAAAAATGAGTTCCATTGAATTTGATGGCGTAATGGCCAATAGCGATGTTTGGATCAATGGCAAACATTTAGGGAAACGCCCTTATGGCTACATCAGTTTTGCTTATGATTTGACTCCATATTTAAATTTTGACAAAGCCAATGTTATTGCTGTTAGAGCCGATAACTCCATCCAACCCGCTTCACGTTATTATACAGGTGCCGGTATTTATCGTCACGTTCGTTTGGTTACGGTAAACCCAACCCATTTCAAACATTGGGGAACTTTCATCACCACGCCAGTTGCCACAACCAGCAAAGGAGTCGTTAACTTGAAAGTCGAAATCGAGAATAATGGAATCACAGGCAATTACAAATTGCAAATCGATATTGTGGACAATAAAGGAACCGTGGTAAAAACTGTCGAAAGCCTGAAAAATATTGCTGCCAACGCCACTGGATTGATTTCACAAGAAATAGAAATCAAAATCCCAAAATTATGGGGTTTTGAAGAACCTAATTTATACACTGCCAAGACCAAATTATATTCAGGAAAAACGCTTATCGACAATCAGAGCATTCCATTTGGAATCAAAAAAGCGGAATTTATTGCCGAAACCGGTTTTTGGTTGAATGGCAAAAATTATAAACTAAAAGGAGTTTGTTTGCATCACGATGGTGGAGCCGTTGGTGCTGCAGTACCTTTGGGAGTTTGGAAAGAACGATTTAACAAATTAAAAGAAGCAGGCGTCAATGCTATTCGTACCTCTCACAATCCTGTTGCTCCCGAGTTTCTTGATTTATGCGACCAAATGGGATTTGCCGTAATGGACGAAACTTTCGACACCTGGAATTCCGCCAAACATAATGGCGAAAAAGGGTATAATTTATATTTCACCGATTGGTGGGAACAAGATACGAAAGACATGATTTTAAGAGACAGAAATCATCCATCCATCGTTATTTACAGCATTGGAAACGAAATTCATGACGACCTAAGTTATCCAGAAGGCTACAAAAAATATAAAATGCAGGAAAACGTTGTCAAAAAATATGACGACAGCAGACCTGTAACGATGGCACTTTTTAGACCCGCCAATTCCAAAGTATATCTTAGTGGTTTTGCCGAGCAAATGGATGTGGTAGGACAAAATTATCGTGAAAACGAACTAGTGGCAGCCCACGAAGCACACCCAACATGGAAAGTATTGGGAACCGAAAACACCCATGTCCTGAACCAATGGTTGGCTTTACGCGACAAACCTTATATGGCTGGTCAATTTTTATGGACAGGTTACGACTATTTAGGCGAAGCCGATTGGCCGGAAACCACCAACAACCAAGGTTTGTTTGACAGAGCTGGAAACTGGAAACAACAATCCTTGCAAAGAGATAGCTGGTGGTCAACGGAACCTGTAGTTCATATCGTGAGAAAATCGGAAAATGCTGGAGCAGGAAATTGGGTTGCCGATTGGACGCCAAACGATTTTGATACCTACGATAATGCCAAAGTTCAAGTGTACAGCAACTGCGACGAAGTAGAACTTTTCCTTAACGATAAATCATTGGGAGCAGTCAAAAAACCTGCTGATGATTCGCCAAGAGAATGGAATGTCACTTTTGAAGAAGGCAACATCAAAGCCATCGGGAAAAACAACGGTAAAATTGTAGCGCAAGAAGAGTTTAAATCTGCCGGAAAACCAGCAAAAATTATCATTACCAAAAGCAATCCAACACTGGCCAACAACTGGGACGATGTTTCTTTTGTAACAGCAACGATTGTGGACGAAAAAGGAACAAGATGTGCCAATGCTGACAACCTGATTAAATTTACCATCACGAATTCAGGAAAAATAATTGGAGTGGACAACGGCAACATCATCAGCCATGACAATTACCAATCGCCTGAACGACACGCTTTCGCGGGAAAAGCCATTGCCATTGTCAAGGCTGCGCAAGATACAGGCAAAATAGAGATCAAAGCTACTGCCGAAGGTTTGGAAGCAGGATCGATAATCATCGAAATTGTTCCAGAGAAAAAATAAGTAATACTGCTTATTAAATAGCCCTAATGTTATTTAGTTAAGAATTTTAGCGCCGTCTCTTCGAGTGATTTTTAATAGTAATGCGACAGCTTTACTATTAAAAATTGTATCGAGAAGCCTATGATGGAAGAGTTCTCGATACATTTTATTAAAAAAAGCTGTCGCATTTTTTAACAAAACGAACAGACGAAGACAAATCGTTAACTTAATGACAAATTGCTCGATAAGACAAAATAGTCAGTTTAAAAGATATAATACAACTTTATATATTGCCCTAAAAGCTAGCTACTTTTAGGGTATTTTATTTACACCAAAAAATCTGACAACAATCGCTGATTGAATCGGTCAATGGTTTTCAAATCGACATTGGTGGCTTCGTCAGACACATCAAAAGGATCGTCCAGCCCACAAATAAGCAAATATAAATAGCAAAACAAAAACGTGATAGCCGAGGTTACTAGATAATCGGCTGTGGGAGTCTTGAATTTGGTAATTATCAAAAGTGACATTATGATGAATAAAATGCTTTGGAGCAAGGTATAAGCCGGTTTGATAAAATTGTTTCTCGAAATCGCATAGGCTCTCGTGAGTTGTTTTCGCATCGCGTTGGTGTTTTCCTGAATGCCTTTTATGGCTTCTTTGTCGACTCCCCTTTCGGCAAAATAATAAGCGATTTCGTTCGATTTCCGGATTAACGGAAAGATGATGTTCGAATCTTTCTCGCTCGAATAAATCCAGGCAATGATTCCCTCTGTGATGGTCAGCATTTCCTGGCGCAATAAAGTACTGTCCAAGTTTTCCTTGCATAAATCGGTCGTGCCTGTTCTGGGTGCCTTGAAAGCTAAGTAAATCCAATCCTTGATGGCTTCGAGATTGGCGGCTATTTCGCCTGGAATTTTTTCGCTTTCCTTAAAATCGGTCATAGTGGCGGCCAGCAACAAGCCAAACACAAAAAAAGCTCCTGTAAACACAATGGTAATATCCGACAGCTCGATTAAGTCATGCAAATCCTGCCCATAAACAGACAGATTTTTGAATAGAAAATTCTTCATTGCCAGAATAACCACAGCAGCTATAAACGACTTTATGATTATGGCTCGGTTTACTATATACTTCATCTTTTATTTTATTTTTATGCAAAGTAAGAAATATATCCAGAATTTAATCGTCTTTTTTTGATTTCAAGGAGTTCTCAATCGTTTTGAAGGCATATGTAAATAATTCGTTTTCCGGGTGGTTTGTAAGTATTTATTTCTATATTAGCAGTACTAAAAAAATGAGGTTTGTCAGACCTATCTACCCGAATCTGAAGTGATAAGTCTGATGAAATCAGACCATTAACAAATTGCGAATAATTGTACCAAGAAACGCAAAAAAGATAATTAAATGAAAAATAAACAGTATTCTACTTACGAAGTTTTCACACCATCATCGCCAGCGTTCTTAACTTTTGTTGAGAGAAACGAGATAGATGCAAAACTTGAAAGGGCAATGAAAACTATAGGAAAACAAGTTATACTTTATGGTCATTCTGGTTCAGGAAAAACATCATTAATTCAAAATTATTTGACAAATAATAATTTGAACAAAATTATTACTCAATGCTCAAATGAAATGGCTATTGAAGAGGTTTTATTAGATGCTTTCAATCAGTTAGATATTTATTATAAAGATACAGTTGAAAGCAATATTAGTGATAAAATTGGAGGAAATTTAAGTGCAAGTTTTTTGGGAATAAAAGCAAGTCTAAATGCTGAACAAAATCAAAATGATAAAGAAGTATTAAAAAAAATAGTTTCAATTCAGTTAACTCCACCAACATTAGCAAAATATTTAGGTTTAGCGAATTGTTGTTGGATAATTGAAGATTTTCACAAAATATTAAATTCCGATAAAAATAAACTTTCACAAATTATGAAAGTTTTTATGGATGCATCCATAAATTTTCCAAAACTAAAAATAGTTACAATTGGAGCTGTAAATACTGCTCGTGAAATAATTCAATACGATAAAGAAATGAAAAATCGTGTAGCTGAAATTCACGTTCAACTTATGGACGCAAAGAAATTAAATTCAATAATTACAAGAGGTGAGAAATTGTTAAACATAAAATTTGAAAACTCAGTTAAAGATAGAATTATTTCTTTTTCTTGTGGTTTGCCTTCTGTTACACATAATCTATGTCTTCTTTTGTGTGAGGACAAAAAAATAAATGAAACATCAGTTTTAGAAAAACGATTTCCATTTAATACTGTGGATTTAAAAAAAGCTGTAAACACTTTCATTTCTGATAACGAGGATACTTATAAATCAATATACGAAAAAGCAACTTATACAAAAATACAGCGCAAATATGAAAACCCAAAAGAGCTACTATTTGCAATGATTAATACTAAGAATGAAGAAATAGAAATTCAAGAAATAATAGATCTCTTAAAAACAAAACATCCAAACTATAAAAGCAATAACTTAAAAAATTATTTAGATGAATTAACATCAATAGAAAGAGATGAAGTTTTAAGATATCATAAAGCTACAAATAGTTACTATTTTTCAAATCCATTTTTCAAATCATATGTTGCAACTAAACAACACGAAGAATTAGACAGTGTTAAACTAAATAAAAGAACAATAGTGAAAAATATGGGAGAATATTTGGATAGTCTAAGTCTAGCGAAAATGCAATTTTTAAAAGATTTCGAGGTTTTTGAAGGCGATTTTGAAACTAATTACGATGAAGATGATGATGATTTCAAATCAATTTTAAATAATAAATTAACGTCAAGAACATTGAAACTTGAATAAACAACTACTCACAACATCTACAACGGATTTGGGTAATAAGCTTAATTTGAAGTTGGCTTTGTATTTGGGATGATTTGGCAAATCCGAAAAATGAACTTAATTTAGTCCAAAACCCGCTGTAATACCATAACGTCTTGTGATATTTTAAATCCTGCTAAATGAGAAAAATAATTGCTTTATTAATGTTCACAATTCTTTTAACAAGTTGCAATGATGCTTATGAAAAAGAAGAATTAAAAGCTATAGAAGATGTGGCAAACGATTATTTAAAAACAAACGATTTAATATTAAATCCAACAAAGTTTTTTGATGACCAGATTATTAATAAACCAAATATTGACACTCTAGACATCCAAATTTATTTTTCAGATGCTTTGCTACCAATTTCTCAAGTAAAAGAAGATAATGAATGGATGTTTATCGATAATAATTTTAAAAAAGCATCAGACTCAATCACTTTTTACAGCATAGTAAACTCTCAAAAATTCAAGGATTTAAAATTTAAAGAATTTGAAAAATCAAAATTAAAATTGGAAAAGCCATACAGACAGTTTAAATCATCTCAAACCAAATTTAAATCAGATGAAGAATACAGAATTCTGAATTTTTCAAGAGTTTGTTTTGATGACAAACGAGAAAATGGTATTGTTGTAATTGAATATTTAGTCGGTTATGAAAGTGGGACTAGTAGTGGTTATCATAATTCTTTGCTTATTACAAAGAAAAATGGCAAATGGACTTATGTTCGACGTAAATAAAAAACATCTCATAAAAACTACAACGGATTTGGGCAATTGGCTTAATGGAAAGTTGGTTTTGTATTTGGGAGATTTGCTTCGCCTGTTCACTATCACTCGGGTGGCAAATCCAAGAATAGGGCTTAATTTAATCCCAAACCCGCTGTTGCACCAAACCGTTATAGCCAATGCTATGAGACGACCGAACAACTTCAAACAGACCAAATAATATGACAAAAGTTTTAATTACAGGTGCAACCGGAAATGTAGGAACAGAGGTAATTAAATCTTTGCAAAACATAAACCATCAACTCGACCTATATGCTGGTGTTAGAAACCTAATAACTGACGACAATAAATTAGAAAACTTTAAAATCAAATTTGCACAATTCGATTTTACTGACTCCACGACCTACGAGACTGCTTTAGATGGTTGCAGTATCCTTTTTTTATTGCGACCACCACAAATTTCAGAAGTAGAAAAATATTTTAATCCTATGATTGACACTTGTAGAGCCAAAGGAGTGAATCATATAGTTTTCTTATCAGTTCAGGGCGCTGAGAAAAGTAAAATAATTCCACATCACAAAATTGAAAAACTAATTATTGACAGCAAAATCCCATATACATTCTTACGACCTGCTTATTTTATGCAAAACTTTACGACAACTTTGCATAACGACTTGGTCAATAAGAAGAGGATTTATTTACCTGCCGGCAATGCAAAATTTACACTCATAGACATTCGTGACATTGGTTTGGTTTCAGCAAGTGTTTTGACAAATACATCTCAGCATATTAATAAATCTTACGAATTAACTTGTAAAGAAAAGTTGAGCTTCTCGGAAATGGCCAAAAAATTAAGTGACATTTTACATACCGACATTCAATATATATCCCCGAACCTTGCCAGTTTTTTTCTTTCAAAAAGAAAAGAGAAAACACCAACAATGCTGATACTAGTTATGATTATGCTTCACTATTTCCCTCGATTTCAAAAAGACCCTGAAATAACAGATTGGATTGAGAAAATTACGGATAAACAACCGACAACGTTTGAGCAATTTATAACTGATAACAAAAAAGCACTCACAAAATGACAAGAAGCACTGGCTATAACTGCGGGTTTAAGAAATTGGCAGTCCAGTGGTTAAATGAAGCACTGCGCTTCGTATCAAGTGCATTGCTGGCAGACAGTTTAGTGTTCCGCTCGGGGTGGCAAATCCGAGAATTGAAAATAAACTCGCTGATAAAGTGATATTTACCACTTACATAAAAGCAAAATTTGTATTAACTTTGATAACTAAATATTTGAAAAATGGCAAAACAAATTTTTATCAATTTAGCAGTAAAGGAGCTGCAAAAGTCTATGGACTTTTATACGGCATTGGGTTTTACAAACAATCCCCAATTTTCGGACGAGACCGGAAAGTGTATGGTTTGGGGTGAAAACATTTTTGTAATGCTTTTGACACACGAAAAGTTTGCCAACTTTGCAACCAAACCCATAGCAGACACCAAATCGAATGTGGCAGCATTATTTTCCCTATCGGTAGAAAGTGTGGATGAATTAAACCACATTATGACCAATGGACTTCAAGCCGGTGGAACAGAGCCCAGCGAAATGAAAGATTATGGTTTTATGCAACAGCGAACTATCGAAGATTTTGACGGACACACTTGGGAAATTTTCTATATGGACATTTCTAAATTTCCAGCAAAATAACAACGAACCGCCAACAGCTACAACGGATTTAGGCAATTGGCTTAATGGAAAGTTGGTTTTGTATTTGGGATGTTTTGTTTCGCCTGTTCGTCCCGATAATTATCGGGACTCGGGTGGTAAATCCGAAAATAAGGATAAATTTAAATTCAAACTACTAACAGTCATTTCAAAAGAATTAAATCTATAAAAATGGTAAATATAATTCACAGAGTAGGCATTAGAGCTGAAATTCAAAAAGTTTACGAAGCTTTGGCAACGATACAAGGAATATCGAATTGGTGGACAAAAGATACTAGCGGAGAATCCGAAATTGGAAAAACGGTTACGACACGATTTCATACTTTGGAAGGAAGTGAAGTTGGCAGTATGCGATTTGAAATAAAAGACTTGGAGCCCAATAAAAAAATTCATTGGAAATTTATTGAAGGCCCAGAGGAATGGATTGGAACTGAAGTCCTATTTGATTTACATCAAGAAGAAAACTATACAGTCGTATTATTTAACCATCTTAATTGGTCTAAAGAAGTAGAATTTAAAGCGCATTGCAGTATGAAATGGGCAATTTTTATGCTTAGTTTAAAACAACTCATCGAAAACGGAGAAGGAAAACCTTCGCCTTATGATATAAAAATAGATAACTGGAATTAACTGTATTCACAGCAACAAACTCTTAACAGCGGTTTGGCGAGACGTTGTAAAAAAGCTGTCAGACACCGAAAAATAAAGAAAATACTATTTAAAAACTACTCCAATGAAAGCATTTATTACAATTTTACTTTTAGTTAGCTTTTCTATCAACCGCTATTATACAGTTGGCTTAATGGGAAGTTGGTTTTGTATTTGGATTATTTGCTTCACCTGTTCGTCCCGATAATTATCGGGACTCGAGTGGCAAAACCGAAGAATGGGCTTAATATAGTTCCAAACCCGTTAATTACCAGAATATTAGCAGTAACTTTTGCGCATAAAATCGAAAAAATTTGACTTTAATACCAATTATTGGTATCTTTGGTAAAAATAAAAATTATGGCACGGAATACATCAATATTATTAGGAGACTATTTTGAAAACTTTATTAATGAACAAATTTCTACAGGAAAATATAGTTCAGTAAGTGAAGTTGTTAGAACTGCTTTAAGAGTTTTTGAGCAAGAAGAAGCTAAAACAAAATCACTAATTAATGAACTAAAAATTGGTGAAATGAGTAGTAAAATCAGAAATTTTGACCGCAATAAAAATATTGAAATGCTAAAAGCTAATTTTCAAAAATAATGCCCGAGTATATAATTAGTGAAAAGGCATTAGAAGATATTAATAACATTTGGATTTATACGGCGGAAAATTGGTCTGTTGAACAAGCAGATCGATATTATAATTTAATCATTGACGAAATTGAATATATCGTCGATAATTTAGATATGGCTCGTGACTTTGGGAAAATTAGAAAATCATATAGATACTCAAAAGTAAAATCACATTTAATTTTCTTTAAAAAAGACAAAACAAATGAAATTGAAGTCGTTAGAGTTTTACACGAAAGAATGGATATTGAAAACCGATTAGCAGAATAAATATAAAAAGCTAGTGCTAACAGGTACAACGGATTTAGGCAATTGGCTTAATGGAAAGTTGGTTTTGTATTTGCGAAAATTATTTGAAATTAAAAATTATGAAAAAATCGATTCTCTTGTTGGCTATTTTGGGTTTATTGTTTTCTTGCCATAAAAACGAGGAAGAATTAGCCCCAGCATCTTTGGCTGGAACCTGGAAATTAACCGAAGTATTGGCTGACATCGGTGACGGAAAAGGAACTTTTCAGCCTGTTAGCAGCAACAAGAATATCGTATTTGTCAGTGACAATAAAGTGACTTCAAATGGCCAAATCTGCGATTTTTCAATTGAATCCAATTCAAGTTCAACAGCAACTTATTCAGAAGCCACGCATACCATCAATTGTCAAAATCGACCCGTTCAATATGAATTGAATGGCAACACCCTAATTTTAAGTTATTTATGTATTGAAGGTTGCCAAGCCAAATATATAAAAGTACCATAACTAAAATGCTGTTTCCTATATCATTTGCAGGATTTGACATTAGGCTCATAGTACTTTAAAGACTCTAAAAGTTTTGTTTCCCCCTACTATTTAGCTATATTTGTTGATAATTTAACAATGAGCTTCAAAGAGCGAAGTAATTGCATTGGCGTTATACTGAACACAACACTTAATAGAAAATAACTTCAATGGAAAACATACAGGAAAATCCTAAAATTCTTAAAAACAAATACATCGCTACTACCGAATTTTACAGCCAAATCATTGACAGTCTACAAGATTATTCAATTTTCACCATTGACAAAGACTTCATCATAAACAGTTGGAGTTCCGGATCGACAAAAATATTTGGTTATGAAACGGACGAAGTTATTGGACAACCTTTCAATTTAATATTTACAGACCAAGATTTGAATAATGGTGTTCCGCAAAAGGAAATAGAAATTGCTTTAAAAGAAGGCAGGGCAACAGACAATCGATGGCACATAACTAAAGACAAGAGCCTATTTTATGCCTATGGTTTGGTTTTTCCACTCACAGGCTTGGATGGAGAGTTTTTGGGTTATGTTAAAATTTTGCGTGACTTGACGGAAAGGAAACAATCCGAGGACGCTATAAAAAAATATGTCAGGGAACTGGAAGAACTCAATACACACAAAGAAAGTGTCATGGCAATACTTTCGCACGATTTGCGAAGTCCCCTTTCGGCTATTATTGGCACCACCAAATATTTGAAAGACAATTTTCATAAAATGAAGCCCGATGCCATACAGGAAATGCTCAACTTACTTTATAAATCATCAACAGATGAATTGGAAATGTTGGATTATTTAGTAGAATGGGCAAGGATAAAATACGCTTCGGACGTGTTTTCGCCCAGCCAACTAAAACTAACGGAATATATTGGCAAAGTTTTTACCTCGTTAAACGAAACGGCTTCGATAAATGCGTTAAACCTTCATCACGAAATTGAAGAAAACACCACCGTATTTGCCGATGGCAAAATGTTGATTTCCATCATTCAAAATATTGTTTCAAACGCCATAAAACATACAGGAAAAGGAGGAACAATAACGGTTTCGGCAAAAAGAAAAGAAGACAAAATTATTGTCCAAGTCAAGGACACCGGAATTGGAATGTCCAAAGAAATTATGGAAAAACTTTTCACTCCTCAAATGAAAACCCTTTCGGAAACCAGAAAAAAGAACAAAGGAGCTGGAATTGGACTCTTGTTGGTCAAAGGATTTCTGGAAAAAAATGATGGTGAAATATGGGTCGAAAGTATTGAAGGCGAAGGTTCTTCTTTTTATTTCACCTTACCCATCGAAAAACCTTTACATAAAATAGGCAGCTCGGACGAAATCATGTTTGACGAAAGTGCCTAGCGCAAAGCTGTCGTGATTTTTTAGAAAGAAAGACAAAAAAATTCCGATTTATCTCCCCGCAATACCTTTATACCAATTGGTTTCATTCAACGTTTATTTTGTAACTTTAGTGCTTATGCTTCACCCCCTGTTTTAGTTCTTAATTCGAAAGAGTTGCAAAACTTGGGAACGTTTGACAGTAGTAAAGCAGAACCACTATTTTTTAATTCTAAAAATTTACAAAATGAAAAAAGTACTGTTTTTAACTGGAGACTTCACCGAAGATTATGAAACCATTGTTCCTTTTCAAATGCTGGAAGATTTACTATAAACCATCCTAAAAGGGCTTAAAAATAACAGGGTTCAGCTTTTAAATTAAAGCTGGGCCTTTTTTTTACATTATTTCTGAACTGATTGAAAATCATCAACTTGACATCAAAAATTTTGGATAAAAAAAGAAACCAACAACATTCCTAATCTGTTAATTATATAAGCTTTATAAATAAAAATATAACAAAAAAAAATTAATTTGGAGGTTACTTTGTTCTACATTAAATTCAAGCCTACAGCCCTTTTAGAGCAATCAATTAGGAGACTGAAATCATACACTTAAGTTTTACCAGAACCAAAAGTTAGAAACTAACTCATTGATTACAAAAAGAATAAAACCATTATTGGAGTTGGAGTTTCATTAAGAATGACAACAAAGCAATGCTATTAATTTGTCAAAAAAAAGGGTTTCCTATCACGGTATGGATCAAACAAATTCAGAAAATGAAATCAATACAATCGAAAATATTAATTATAGAACACGACTCCGACAATACGGAATTGATAAATAATGAGTTGAAAAAAAGTAAACTTAACTATATATCGGAAATTGTTAAAACCAAAAAAGAGTATATAAAATCACTTCATATTTTCCAACCTGACATCATCCTCTCTAATTATGCTTTTCCAACTTTTGATGGACCTGCCGCTTTTAAAATAAAAGAAAAGCTTTCGCCACAAACACCTTTTATTTTTGTGTCCGAATCTGTTGGCGAAGAAATTGTCGTCGAATTGATCAAAAATGGCGTTTCCGATTTCGTTCTAAGAGAAAGTTTATCTAGTACTTTGTGTACAAAAATGAACCAAGCACTAAAAAAAGCGATCAAATGCAAATTAAATTCTGAAACCAAACAAGCCGAAGAAAAGCGGGTAGAAAAATTGGGGCAAAATGAAGCCAAATTCAGGGCTATTTTTGAGAACAGCATCGATGGTATTCTTCTATTGGTAACCAATGGAGAAATATTGGCAGCCAATACAGCACTTTGCAAAATGCTTCAAAAGACGGAACAAGAAATCATTAAATCTGGGAAATACGGTTTTGCAGACATCAACGACCCCATTTTTAAAGTATTCTTGGAAGAACATAAACGCACAGGAAAGGCTATGGGAGAACCCTCCTTTAAACGTAAAGATGGAAGCAAATTTCCTGGAGAAATAAGTTCGGTGGTATTTACAGATGCCAATGGACAAGAAAAAACGTTGATGACCATCAAAGACATTACGGAGAGAAAAAGCTTAGAAAAAGCATTTGAAATTGAAAAACAACGATTTCTTGACTTGTATTCCCAGGCACCTTCTTGTATGGGAATTTTGAAAGGCGCCAATCACGTATTTGAAATGGCAAATCCGCTGTATTTACAGCTAATCGACAAAAAAGACATTATCGGCAAAACGGTAAAAGAAGTGTTGCCAGAAATGATAGAACAGGGGATTTTTGAAATTCTAGATACGGTCTATCAAACCGGTGAAACTTTTTCGGCCAATGAAATGCTCATAAAATTTGACTATAACGGCAATGGAAAACTTGTAGACACCTATTTGAATTTCATTTATCAGGCACACAGAAACACTGACGGCGATATAGACGGAATTTTTTTCTTTGCCAATAACGTAACGGAGCAAGTATTGTCTAGTCACAAAATTGAAGAAAGCAAAAAAATGTATGAGGAGCTCATCCAGAATTTACCCTTGGCCACCTACTCCTGCGATGCCGATGGTAAGATTGTCATATACAATAAAGCGGCAGTCGCCTTATGGGGTCGAGAACCTGAAATTGGCAAAGATTTGTGGTGTGGTGCCTTCAATGCTTTCAACCTAAAAAACAACCGCATCGAGTTTAATTCTTATCGGATGATTGGTGCGCTAAAAGAAGGAAAACAGGTCATTGGCGAGGAACTAATTATCGAACGTCCCAATGGAGAAAAGCGAAACGTAATGCCTTACCCAGTGGCTTTCGTTAATCCTTTAGGCGAGATAACGGGTGCCGTAAATGTACTCACAGATATTACCGAAATTAAAATAGCAGAAAAAGCCTTAAAAGAAAGTGAAAAAAAATACCGACAGATTGTAGAAACATCACAGGAAGGAATTTGGGTAATTGATGAAAACCACAAAACCTCATTCGTCAATAAAAAAATGGAGGAAATATTGGATTATACCAAAGAAGAAATAATGGGAAAAGAAATTGATTTTTTTATGGATGAGGAAGGAAAACAACTTGTGGCTAAATCGATTATAAGGAAAACGAAAGAGCAATCCAGTCAAAGACAGTTTAAATATATTTCTAAATCCGGAAAAGAAATCTGGGCTAATGTTGCTACAAATCCATTCATAGATTCAAAGGGAATCTACAAAGGGAGTATGGCTATGGTTAGTGACATTACCGAAAGGGAAAAAAACAAAGAAAAACTGGAGCTACTAAACAAAGAACTCGCTTTTCAAAATGAGGAGAAAGAAAACCGCGCAGCCGAGTTATTCACAACCAATACCGAACTTGTTAAAACCAATAGAGAATTGGATCGCTTTGTTTACAGTGTTTCCCATGATTTACGTTCTCCACTCACTTCCATTCTGGGCTTGGTATCATTTATCGAGGAAGAAAGTCTCGAAGAAGACACATTGGAACACATTGGGATGATTAGAAACAGTGTCAATCGTCTGGATGAATTCATTAAAAATATCCTCAGTTATTCTCGAAACAATAGAACCGGTCTTGATATAGTACAAATCCCATTACAAAAAACAGCAACCGAAATTGTGGATTCCCTCCGAAGTATAAAAGGTGCGGATGATATTCATTTTGAAGTTGACATCAAGGAAGAAGAACCCTTTTTCTCGGATATGTTACGAATGAATACTTTGCTAGAAAATCTTATTTCCAATGCCATAAAATACCATAAAACGGGGCAAACAAACAATTATATAAAAATTGTTGGACATTCTGATCCTGAAAAATTATTTCTATCCATTTCGGACAATGGAATCGGAATTGCACACGAACATCACAACAAAATATTTGATATGTTTTTTCGTATTTCTGGCAATAAAAATGGCTCAGGTATTGGATTATATATCGTGAAAGAAACTGTTCAAATATTGCATGGTACCATACAAGTCTTTTCCGAAGAGGGAAAAGGAACTAAATTCAATATTACACTAAAAAATTTAAAGCCATGACAACCGACATACATACAAAATTTGAAAGAGTCATGATTATTGACGACAACATTATTGACCTCTACATCACAAAACGCCTGATTATAAAAACCAATTTTGGAAAAAATGTGTTAGAATACTTTTCAGCCGAAAAAGCATTAAAATATTTACAAGACCATCAAGAGACCATTTCTATGTGGCCGCAAATTATTTTTATTGACATCTATATGCCCGTAATGTCCGGTTTCGAATTCTTAGAAGGCTACGACCTTTTGCCAGCAAAACTTAAAAAAAACTGCAAGGCTTTCATTATTTCATCATCCATAGACGATAATGATATTGCCCGATCGCGTTTAGATAAAAACTTAACCGCATTTCAGGTTAAACCAATTACTAAAGAATTTCTGGATAGCATTGCTGCGGACTAAATATTCCTGTTTTAATTGCCCTCATTTATACCGTCCATAACTTCTTTAAGCAGGCGCAAACTTTTCAGTTTATCCTGATGGTCAAAGATGGAACTGCTGATCATCAATTCATCCACACGAGAATTACGAATAAATTCTTTTAATTCGGTGGTCAAGGTTTGCTTGCTTCCCACAAACGAACAAGCCGTCATTTGGTTTACCTGAAAACGAGCCTCCTCACTCATTCCGTTCATAAGCTGGGTCAATGAATCTAACGGAGGTTGCAAAGGTTTTCGGTTGTTTTGCACTAAATTTTGAAACATTTGATACAAACTAGTGGATAGTATTTCGGCTTCCAAATCCGTATCGGCCGCAATGGCATTGACACAAGCCATCGTATAAGGACGTTCCAAAAACTCCGAAGCTTGAAAATTATCGCGATACAATTGAAAAGCCACCAACATTTCTCGGGGGGCAAAATGTCCAGCAAACGCATAGGGCAAACCTTTGGAGGCTGCCAAAACAGCACTCTCCCTACTCGACCCCAATATCCAAATAGGAATTTTTGTGCCTTCAGCAGGAAAGGCGCGCACTTTTGCCGTAGCATTCCCTTCAGAAAAATAGGTCTCAAGAGCATCTAGATTTTGTGGAAATTGTTGTGATTGTTCATAGAAATCTTTCCTGATGGCCAGAGCGGTCTGTGTGTCAGTTCCGGGTGCTCTTCCCAAACCCAAATCAATCCGGTTGGGATAAAGTGTTTCTAATGTTCCAAACTGTTCCGCAACAATCAGTGGAGAATGATTCGGCAACATAATTCCACCCGATCCTACACGAATGTATTGGGTTTGACCCGCAATATATCCTATCAAAACAACCGTTGCTGCACTCGCCACATGAGGCATATTGTGATGTTCGGCCAACCAAAATCGTTTGTATCCTAAAGTATCCGCCAGCTTGGCAAGTTCTTTTGTTTTTTCGAATGTTTTACCAGCATCGCTATCTTGGGCAACCAATGCTAGTTCTAATAAAGAAATGGGAATCGTATTTGTCATTGGATTTTCGGATTTTAGTAAAATTACTCTTTTACATTAAATACGCATATTGTTCACTGTTAATTGAATGGTAATGTTTCGAAATATCTTCATTCCAAAAAAGCTAAACATTCAATATCAGCATTATGTGATATAAACAATTGTTTCAGGTTTTTTATTTCAAAACTGCTCATAAAAGTTTACTTTTGAAGTATAAAATGAAAAACAATAATATACAAAACAATAAATAAACAATAACATTATGGGATTTTTTTCAGCCTTGATAGGCAACGCCGGAGCAGTAAGCCAAGAAAGTTTAATGAAAGACTATAGCAAATTATTAATCGAAGGAGAAGAAATTGAATTAGGATTTAAACTTATTCGAGATGTGTTTATCTTTACCACCAAACGTTTAATTTTGGTTGAAAAACAAGGTTTGACTGCCAGTAAAGTCGAATATAAATCCATTACTTATAAAAGTATTTCTAGGTTCAGTATAGAAACGGCAGGCACTTTTGACTTGGATGCTGAACTTAAAATTTGGGTTTCCAGCGAAACACAACCTAGTATTAGAAAGCAATTTAACAAATCGGTAAATGTGTATGATGTGCATATGGTTTTGGCCTCGCACGTATTGGGTTAAATAATTATTGCCTTCAAAAAATAATCCGAAGTCTTCCAGCTTCGGATAATTTATTAAATACTGCAATCAGCACAATAACCCGTTACCAGACAATTTGCATCCTCCAGCTCATATCCCGTGGGCAATTTCACCTTAACTTCTTCTTTTAAACATTCCACCTTTTGGCATTTCAAACAACGAAAATGAAAATGATTGTGCGAATGTTTTTTCTCTTGACAATTCAGGCAAATGGCAAAATAATGCTTTCCATCGTCGGATAGTATTTTGTGCACATAACCGTCTTCGCAAAAGCTATTGAGTACGCGATAGACGGTAACCCTATCCATCGACCCCTTAACTTCTTTTTCTATATCGTCCTGACTTAAAGCACTTTCGGATAATTTTAAAATCTCTAGAACAGCTTGTTTTGCGGGGGTATTTCGTCTCTTCATGATTATTAATGCAATTTGATTGCAATAAAATAAAATTACATACATTTGCAATTCAATTGCATTAAGCAAATGTATGACATTATGGAAAATAAAAATAGTTTTGATGCAATAATCGTTGGAGGAAGTTATTCCGGACTTGCGGCAGCTATGGCTTTAGGCCGCGCTTTGAGAAATGTGCTTGTTATTGACAGCGGAAAACCATGTAATAAACAAACGCCTCATTCCCATAATTTCATTACACAGGATGGAAAAACACCAAAAGAAATTGCGACTGTAGCAAAAGAACAAGTCCTGAAATATAAAACCGTAAAATTCCATAACGGACACGCAACAACTGGAATCAAGACTAACAACGGTTTTGAAATCACAGCCCTATCTGGCGAAGTTTTCACTGCAAAAAAGTTGCTCTTTGCCACAGGAATTAAAGATTTAATACCCAATATTGTTGGCTTTTCCGAATGCTGGGGAATTTCAATAATTCATTGTCCTTACTGTCACGGTTATGAAGTGAAAAATGAAAAAACGGGGATTTTCGGAAACGGAGAGTATGGTTTCGAATTTTCTAAATTAATTCACAACTGGACCAAAGAACTAACGCTTTATACCAATGGCAAATCAACTTTGACGGAAGAACAAACCCAAAAATTGAAAAACCATAACATCGAAATAGTTGAATCTGAAATTGAAAAATTTGAACATAACGATGGTAAAATACAAAATATAGTCTTCAAAGATGGATCTAAAACGACTGTCAAAGCCATTTATTCCCGTCCCTCATTCGAGCAACATTGCACAATTCCAACAACATTGGGTTGCGAATTAACCGAACATAGGCATATTCAAATTGATGCATTTCAAAAAACCAGTATTCACGGCATTTACGCCTGTGGAGACAATGTCACTTTTATGCGTTCGGTGGCCAATGCAGTGGCGATGGGAACATTATCTGGGGCGATGATTAACAGAGAAATCATTGAAGAAGAGTTTTGAAATCATTAATCCATTTTTACACATTAATAGTTTTTGAAAATCTGTTACCCGAGCGATAGCGAGCAGTAAGTCAAGAAAGTTTAATGAAAGATTACAGTAAATTATTAATTGAAGGAGAAGAAATTGAGTTAGGATTTAAACTTATTCGAGATGTGTTTATCTTTACTACCAAACGTTTAATTTTGGTTGAAAAACAAGGTTTGACCGCCAGTAAAGTCGAATACAAATCCATTACTTATAAAAGTATTTCCAGATTCAGCATCGAGACCGCAGGCACTTTTGACTTGGATGCTGAACTTAAAATTTGGGTTTCCAGCGAAACACAACCTAGCATTAGAAAGCAATTTAACAAATCGGTAAATGTGTATGATGTGCATATGGTTTTGGCATCGCACGTTTTGGGTTAATAAACATTTGATTTTAAAAATTATCCGAAGTCTTCTGGCTACGGATTTTTTTTGTTTATAAATCCAAAACTTGTTTGATATCTTTGCTGATTTTCAAACCATTGACAAAGTTTAAAAAAATAAAAAAATGAACCAAAAAACAGCATCGATACCGTTTACAGCCTATCAAAAATTTGCTGTTTTCATACTTGCCATAACACAATTTACCGTGATTCTCGATTTTATGGTAATGTCACCATTGGGCGATATTCTGATGAAATCCCTTGATTTAAAACCCTCAAGTTTTGGCTTGGTCGTTTCGGCTTATGCTTTCAGTGCAGGAATTTCTGGACTTCTCACCGCAGGATTTGCTGATAAATTCGATCGAAAAAAACTCTTGTTATTTTTTTACATTGGTTTCATCGGCGGAACTATTCTCTGCGGAATAGTTACCTCCTATCCTTTACTACTGGCAGCCCGAATCGTTACTGGATTATTTGGTGGTGTAATTGGTTCCATATCTATGGCCATTGTTGCCGATTTATTTACGATACAACAACGCGGCAGGGTTATGGGATTTGTCCAAATGGGATTTGGAGCCAGCCAGATTTTAGGAATTCCGATTGGGTTGTATCTTGCCAATGCCTGGGGGTGGCACGCTCCTTTTTTGTGGGTAGCGGGAATGGCCGGAATTGTGGCTATTGCGATTGCCATAAAACTAAAACCAATCACGAAACATTTAGAAATTCAACAGGATAAATCCGCTTTTCTACACTTAATACACACCATTGCCAAAAAAGACTACCGAATCGGATTTACTGCTACTGCTTTACTCTCCATTGGAGGTTTTATGATGATGCCTTTTGGTAGCGCTTTCGCCATCAATAATTTAAAGATTACCGAACATCAATTGCCCATGATGTTTATGGTAGCAGGTTTATCTACATTGATAATTATGCCCTTAATTGGGAAATTAAGCGACAAAATAGACAAATACAAAATATTCGCTTTTGCCTCTTTATGGACAATGATAATGGTTGCCATTTACACAAATCTTGGTGTAACCCCTTTTTATTTAGTCCTTGTTTTTAACGTCCTAATGATGGCAGGAATTATGAGTAGAATGGTGCCGTCAACGGCCTTGGTTACTTCTATACCCGATATGCAGGACAGAGATGCTTTTATGAGTATTAATTCCTCATTACAACAAATAGCGGGCGGTATTGCAGCAGCTTTTGCCGGTACAATCGTTGTACAAAAAGACAAAATGAGTCCATTGGAACATTACGACACCTTGGGAATTATAATCTGTGTCGTATTAGTTCTATCAATAATCCTTATGTATCGCGTGGATAAATTAGTAAAAAGGAAAGCAAAAGAAAAAATAGTTTAAATCCATCATTATTAAAAATCAAACAAAAACCAGATTAGCATAAATAAATCACATCAAATCATTTCGAAATCAAAAAACAGTTAAAGAATCTACAAACATTTAACTATTATTCTTATTCAATTTTTTATTAAATCAATACATTTGTTAGACAATTTATTATTTAAAATTATGAGAATTGAAACCGAACTCAAATTAGGATTTAAAGATGTAATGATTAGACCCAAACGTTCTACTTTAAAGAGCAGATCCGAGGTTTCATTGCTTAGGGATTTTAAGTTTTTACATAGTTCCGTTAGCTGGTCGGGTGTTCCCATTATGGGAGCTAATATGGATACGGTGGGAACTTTTGAAATGGCGTTGGCATTGGCTAAAGAAAATCTTTTTACAGCTATCCATAAACATTATTCGGTGGATCAATGGACTTATTTTATGAGTAATGCGCCAGAATTTATTGAAGATTATATTGCTGTGAGTTCTGGAACAGGAAAAAATGATTTCAAAAAAATGGGCGAAATATTTGAACAAAATCCACAACTGAAATTTATTTGCATTGATGTTGCCAATGGTTATTCTGAACATTTTGTAAATTTTCTAAAACAAGCCCGAAAACAATATCCCGATAAAGTCATTATTGCCGGAAATGTGGTTACCGGAGAAATGGTGGAAGAATTATTGTTGGCTGGTGCCGATATTGTGAAAGTGGGAATTGGTCCAGGATCGGTATGTACAACAAGAGTAAAAACGGGTGTTGGTTATCCTCAACTTTCTGCCATTATCGAATGTGCCGATGCCGCCCATGGTTTGGGAGGCCACATTATCAGCGATGGTGGATGTGTTACTCCAGGCGATGTGGCAAAAGCTTTTGGTGCTGGTGCCGATTTTGTAATGCTTGGCGGAATGCTTGCCGGACATACTGAAAGCGGTGGTGAATTGATTGAAATTGAAGGCGAAAAATATAAAAAATTCTACGGAATGAGCTCTGAAACGGCGATGAACAAACACGTTGGCGGTGTCGCCGAATATAGAGCCAGCGAAGGAAAAACAGTTCAGGTTCCTTTCAAGGGAGATGTTATTGTATCGTTGAAAGATATTCTCGGAGGAATCAGAAGCACTTGCACTTATGTAGGCGCTTCCAAATTAAAAGAACTCACCAAGAGAACTACCTTTATTCGAGTTTTGGAACAAGAAAATGTGATTTTCAATAAGTAGGAAGTATAAAAATATACCTGACAGGTTTTAAAAACCTGTCAGGTATATTGTATTTATTTTTTGTCGTATTTTTTCATCACCAGATACTTCAATTCGGTATCTCCCGCATTACTGATTCCGTGCTCCATATTGGAATGGCAATAAAAACTGGTATAGGCTTCAGCAGTTACAGTTTTTCCCTCCAAATAAAAGGTAGCAGTCCCTTCTAAAATAAAGAAGAATTCCTCCTCAATGTGTCTATGCGGCGGATGAGTTGATAAATGAGGCCCAACCACACTCATTTTAAGTGTATTTCCATCAATAAAATTCTGGTCAATAAACCAATATTGATATCCCACTTTGGTTTTTACAGATTTGTCTAACTCAAAGTGATTGACACAATTTTCAATTGTAAACTTTTTATCTGTTGATTTCTCTTCTTTTTTTGACTCTTGCGACATTGCCGCTTGTTGAGCCATTAGAACAACAAGTACAACTTTAATGATTTTTGCTATTTTCATATTGATAATTATTTTAGAATGACCTAAAAAATTAGGATTGGTTACTTCAAATTTAATTCTTTTTTATTGAAAAAATTACTGCACACCTTTTCAAAAAAAATAACCCCGAAGTAAACTTCAGGGTTATTTAAAATTTTATTTTATTGCTGTGACCTACAAATCCTTAATTGGAGCATATTTAGGCACTAATGATTTCATTACTGTCCAGCCTATCAAATAACAAACTGCACAGATAGAGAAAATGATAAAGTATCCAGCTTCAATTCCTTTGAATCCCATAAAAACCATTTCAGTTTCTTTTGTATAATCAAACAATACTCCAGAACCTTTGTTGATTAATGTAGAACCTAAACCTCCTGCCAAACCTCCAATACCCGTGATGGTAGCAATTGCTTTCTTAGGGAACATGTCTCCAACTGTAGTAAAGATATTAGCAGACCAAGCTTGGTGAGCTGCACCAGAAATACCAATTATAATTACCGGCAACCAGTAGCTAATATGTCCCAAAGGTTGTGCAATTAATGCCAATAATGGGAAAAACGCAAAAATCAACATCGCTCTCATTCTACCTTCGTAAGGATTCATTCCTTTCTTTTCAACAAAATAAGTTGGCAACCAACCTCCAATTATAGAAAGTAAAGTAATTAAATACAAGATAAATAAAGGGAAAGCTGCTTCAGTAGAATCCATATCGTAAACCGAGCTCAAATAAGCTGGAGTCCAGAACAAGAAAAACCACCAAACACCATCGGTCATGAACTTGCCAAAAGCAAAAGCCCATGTTTGTTTGTATCTAAAGCAATCTTTGAAAGTCACTTTGGTAGTTGTTTCAGGCACATAACCCACTAATTTACTGTCGGCCACATCATCTTGTTGGATGTATTCCAATTCAGCGGCATTAACTCTTGGGTGTCTTTCTGGTTTATCATACATAAAAACCCAAAATCCCATCCAAATAAAACCTAAAGCACCAATAATGATAAATGCCATTTCCCAACCAAAAGCTTTGGCAATAAACGGAATTGTAATTGGCGCAGCCAATGCTCCTACTGTAGCACCTGCATTAAAAATACTCGTAGAAAATGCTCTATCTTTTTTAGGAAAATATTCAGCTGTTGTTTTAATAGCTGCAGGAAAGTTTCCTGCCTCTCCAACTGCCAAAACAAAACGAGCAAAAATAAACAAGGTAACACTCACATTAAGAACCAATGCTGTATCATTTACCGTACTAATAGCATCTTTAGCTCCTTCAAAACCAACAAACCAATTTCCAGTGATTATTCCTGATGTTGCGATTCCTGCAAAAGCATGTAAACAAGCTCCGACAGACCATACTCCAATAGCCCAAAGAAATCCTTTTTTGGTATCCATAAAATCAACAAATTTCCCTGCAAACAATAAAGAAACTGCGTAAAAAATAGAGAATAAAGCTGTAATATTTCCGTAGTCATTATTGGTCCAGTGGAATTCTGGTGCTATGAAATCGTTCCATGTCAAAGAAAGTACTTGTCTATCTAAGTAATTGATGGTGGTTGCAAAAAAGAGTAAACCGCAAATTGACCAGCGGTAATTCCCTATTGATTGTTTTGTTTTGCTCATTATGGTTTTTTTTTAATTGGTTAGAGAAAAGGATTTCCTTTGCCTAAATTATTGTGTTATGTTAATTTTTTTTGAACTAAAAAGACTCTTTTTAATTCCCATTTCCAATCCACGTAATTCGGCTAAACCTCTTAAACGGCCTATTCCCGAATATCCTGGATTTGTTTTTTTATTCAAGTCATCCAGCATTTGATGTCCATGATCTGGTCGCATTGGCAGATTACTGTTGTTTTTCTGTTCAGTGGCAACAATGGATTTCACCACTTCATACATATCTACGTCACCCTCTAAATGGTTGGCTTCGTAGAAATTGCCTTCGACATCGCGTTGGGTACTTCTTAAATGAATAAAATTCATTTTATCACCGTGGCGATTTACAATTCCTGGCAAATCATTTTCGGCAATCACTCCATAAGAACCCGTACACATTGTAAATCCGTTGGATGGCGAATCGATAGCATTCAGCAACTGAATTAAATCAGCTTCTGTACTCACCACTCTCGGCAATCCCAAAATTGGATAAGGAGGATCATCAGGATGAATCGCCATTTTTACACCTACACTTTCGGCTACTGGTATAATTTCACGCAAGAAATAATATAAATTTTCTTTTAATCTATCGGCATCAATACCGTCATACCCTTGCAATACTTTCAAGAAATCTTCAACTGAATAGGATTCTTCTGCTCCTGGCAAACCTGCAATAATGTTTTGTTGCAATTTTACTTTATCGGCATCGGTCAACCTTTCAAAAGTCACTTTCGCTTTCGCTTTTTGATCTTCTGTATAAGTGTTTTCAGCTCCCGGGCGTTTTAGAATAAACAATTCAAAAGCGGCAAATTCGTTGATGTCAAAACGCAAGGCTTTAGAACCGTCAGGCATTTCATAAGACAAATCGGTTCTAGACCAATCCAAAACAGGCATAAAATTATAGCAAACCGTATAAATACCAGCCGTAGCCAAGTTTTTGATACTTTGTTTGTAGTTTTCTATATATTTCAAATAATCGCCCGATTGTTTTTTGATGTCCTCGTGAACTGGAATACTTTCGACAACCGAAAAAGTCAATCCAGCCGCTTCCACTTCCGCTTTTCGCTTCAAGATTTCATCCACTTCCCACACTTGTCCATTTTTAATATGGTGCAAGGCAGTTACAATTCCAGTTGCACCAGCTTGTCTAGCGTCAGATAATTTTACAGGATCATTGGGTCCGTACCATCTCCAAGTTTGTTCCATAACTTTATGTTTATAATATTTTTAAGTACTATTTTTTTAAACTCCGCTAAACGCACTAAAACCGCCATCGATAGGAATAACGACACCCGTCACAAAAGAGGATGCGTCATCGCATAAATAAAGTGTGGTGCTGATTAAATCTTCAGGTTCTCCGAATCTTCCCATAGGTGTTTGACCAATGATGGTATTTCCTCTTGGTGTCAATTCGCCGTTTTCCGTTGTTAATAAAGCACGGTTTTGATCCGTCAAGAAAAATCCAGGAGCCAAGGCGTTCACACGAATTCCCACTTTTGAAAAATGGACAGCCAACCATTGCGTAAAATTGGATACAGCCGCTTTTGCGCCGCTGTATGCCGGTATTTTTGTCAAAGGTGTAAAGGCATTCATCGAAGAAATATTCAAAATGCTACAACCTTTTTTGCCAATCATGTCTTTTGAAAAAACTTGCGTTGGCAATAAAGTTCCAATAAAGTTTAAATTGAAAACGAACTTTATCCCTTCAGCATCCAAATCAAAAAAAGTTTTGAAACCTTCGGTTGAATTCAGCAAGTCTTCTTCCAAAAAAAATGGATTAGAAGTGGTTCCCAATGGATGGTTTCCTCCAGCGCCGTTCACCAAAATATCGCAGCTTCCCAATTTTTCATTGACTTCTTTCTTGGCGGCTTCTAATGATTCCTTCTCCAAAACATTGGCGGCAACGCCAATTGCTTTTCCTCCGGCTGCATTAATTTCGTTGGCAATTTGATCTGCCGCTTCTTTCTTTAAGTCCAAAACTGCTATTTGATACCCTTGTTTAGCCAATGCTTTGGCCAATGTACCACACAAAACTCCTCCTGCTCCTGTTATAACTACTGTTTTCATCAATCTATTTCTTAATAGTATGAATCAAAGCCAAAACTTTTTTAGTTTCAGATTCAATAGTTGCATAATCTTTATCAGCCATTAATTGTTTGCTGATTAATTTACTTCCCATTCCAACTGCAGAAACTCCAGCTTTGAACCAACCTCCGATGTTTTCGGCTGTTGTGTCCACACCACCAGTTGGCATAAATCTCAAGTTTGGAAAAATATCTTTGATTCCACTCAAGAAATCAGGTCCTAGCATATTTCCAGGAAACAATTTGATGAATTTTACTCCTGCATTTTCAGCAGCAATAATTTCTGTAGGTGTCATACAACCAGGGCTGTATAAAATTTCTTTGCTTTTCAAGAAAGTAGCTACTTCAGGTACAAAACCAGGACTGATGAAAAAATCAGCTCCTACAGCCAAATACTCTTGCGCTTGATGAAGATTTTTGATGGTTCCAATACCCAACAATAAATCAGGCATTTCAGCATTTCTTACTTCGACCATTTTTGTGAAGTTGCTTAAAGCAGTTTCTCCACGGCTTGTGTATTCAACCGCTTTGATTCCAGCTCTGTAAATCGCTCTTAATACGTCTATTGTTACGGTTTCGTCTGCATTAAAGTACAAAGGAAGCATTCCTTGTTGTACAATTGCATCAGTTACATTTTGAATTTTACTCATTTTTTTTAGATTTTAACTTTAAATACCAATTTTTTGATTTCTCCTTCTCCAATCATTGGAGCATGAACATCCTCTGGATAAAATATTCCAAATTGTCCATCTGTTAACTGAAAATACATGTCGGGAGTATCATTAAAAAAACGTACATCCTTTTCTGGATTATAATCTCCATTTGGGGTTACACATTTTTCTCTTGGTTTCCAAGCTATAGTTTCCAATCCTTTTACACAAACTTGAATGTCGATATTTTGGTCGTGGCATTCAAATTTTGCCAAACTAACTTCGGCTGTTTTTCCGTTTGCAGTGCTTACAATAACTTTCAGGCCGTCTTCAATTTGAATAACTCCGTTTTCTAGACTTGCAACATCATTTTGATTTATAAAATCAAATGCTTTTGCAAACAAAGGGTTCAAGCCAGTGTATTTTGATGCGTTATTTAGTGTATCTATTATCATAGTTCCTTAATTATCTTGCAACTCTACCTGAAGCATCGCCACCCATAAGTTTAGAAACTTCTTCTACAGTAACTAAGTTAGCATCACCTTTGATCGTGTGTTTCAAGCAAGATGCTGCAACAGCAAAATCCAATGCGTTTTGATCGTCATTAGGATAAGTCAACAATCCGTAGATTAAACCTCCCATAAATGAATCTCCACCACCTACTCTATCAACGATATCAGTAATTTGATATTGACGTGTTTGCAACATTTCTTTTCCATCGTATAAAACTCCAGCCCAAGTATTGTGGGATGCAGAAATAGAACCTCTTAAAGTAGTAATTACTTTTTTGGCTCTTGGGAATTTTTCCATCATTTGTTGACAAACTGACAAGAAAGCTTCTGCTTTTACATCATGTCCGTGAGTTTGAACTGCTGCTCCAGCTGGTTTGATTCCAAAGTGCATTTCAGCATCTTCTTCGTTTCCTAAAATTACATCGCAATAAGATGTCAATTCCGTCATGATAGCCTCACGGTCTCCACCATATTTCCAAAGTTTAGCACGGTAATTCAAATCGGTTGAAATAGTAACACCTAATTTGCTAGCCACTTTAACAGCTTCTAGACAAGCATCGGCAGAACTTTGAGAAATTGCTGGAGTAATACCAGTCCAGTGAAACCACTCAACACCTTCAAAAACTTTTTCCCAATTGATCATCCCTGGTTGGATATCAGACATTGAAGAATGTGATCTATCGTAAACAACTTTACTTCCTCTTGATACAGCTCCTGTTTCAAGAAAGTAAATTCCTAAACGATCTCCACCCCAAACAATATTATCTACACCAACTCCTCTTTTACGCATTTCCATCATCGCGCATTCTCCAATATCATTTTTTGGTAAACGTGTTACAAAATCAACTGGAATACCATAGTTAGCAAGTGAAACAGCTACATTAGATTCTCCACCACCATATACAACATCAAAATTGTCTGCTTGTGAAAATCTTAAAAATCCTTGTGGTGCTAATCTCAACATTATTTCACCAAATGTTACTACTCTTTTTCCCATTTTTAATTGTTATTTAATATTTATATTTAGTTTATTTATTTAAATTATCTTGAAACCCTTCCTCCTCCGGAACCTCCCATTAATGCTTTTATCTCATTTACTGTAGCCAAATTGATATCCCCAGAAATGGAGTGTTTCAAGCAAGTGGCCGCAACAGCAAACTCAAGTGCCATTTGATAATCTTCTGGCCAAGTAATAAGTCCGTAAATGATTCCAGCCATAAAAGCGTCACCGGCACCAATTCTATCTATAATGTGAGAGATGTTATATTTTTGGGAATGCAATAATTCTTTGCCATTCCATAAAGAAGCACTTATACCGTTAGAAGAAGCATTGGCTTGCATCCTATGAGTGGAAACCACAGTCATCAATTTAGGAAATGCTTTCATCCATTTGTCAAAAACGATATCCTCGGTATCATCCTCTTTTATTCCAACCCCTAACACTATTTCGGATTCACCTTTACCCCCTAATAACAAATCACAATGCTTAACAAGGCGGGGCATAATTTCGTTGGCGTTTTTTCCGTATTTCCATAAAGTAGGTCTGTAATTCAAATCGGCAGATATCGTCAATCCCATTTTGGAAGCAACTATCAATGCTTCCTCGCATATTTCTGCCAAATCAAGCGAAAGAGATGGCGTAATACCTGACCAATGAAACCAATCAGTGTCTTGAAAAACAGTTTCCCAGTCAATCATCCCTTTTTTCAAAGTAGAAAACGAAGAATCCTCTCTATCATAAACGACTTTTCCCGGTCTTTCTGATGCACCTTGTTCAAAATAATATATCCCAAGTCTTTTGCCTTGAATCAGGGCAACAGGATTTACACCAAAAGAACGCAACATACTCAAGGAAGATTCACCCAGTTCGTTTGGAGGTACTGCAGTTATAAATTTTACAGGAAGTCCAAACTTAGATAATGAAGCAGCAACGTTGGCTTCCGCACAACCATAATACAAATCAAACGAGGTCGCTTGAGTCAGTCTTAAATGGCTTGGAGGAGAAAGTCTCAGTAATAATTCTCCAAAAGTTACGATTCGTTTTGACATAGAAATGAAATTTTCGTGTTCGCACACGCGCCTTGCAAATATAAAAAAAAAGTTAGGTTAAACAAGGGTTTTAAAAAAAATAAAAAATATGGTTTTTGACATAAAAAAAATATAAATTTACACCATATTAAAAAACAAACTGCCATCATAACAATTAAGAAAATAGCAAAAATTGCCAACGTATCTGTTGGAACTGTAGATCGAATTATTCACAATCGTGGTCAAGTAACTGAAGAGAATATAGAAAAAGTGAACGCCATAATTAAAGAATACGGCTATACAAAAAATATTTTTGCCAGTAATTTAGCTTTCAACAAAAAATTTAAATTTGCTGTTTTTCTTCCCAAAAACAAAAACATTGAATATTGGCAAGCTCCCATAATTGGAATAACAAAAGCAGCAGAGGAATTGGCTAAATTTGGTGTTACGATTGATTATTTTTTCTTTGATTACAATACAACCTCTTTCAATAACGCTGCAAGCAAATTATTAAAACTAGACTATGAAGGATTATTATTTGCTCCCATATTTTACGAGGAATCCATTTCCTTTTTAATCGAGTACAAGAAAAAAAATACTCCCATTGTGATGATTGATTCCAATCTCCAGGAGGTTGAAGGAGTTGCTTACATTGGTCAAGATTCTTATCAAAGCGGCTTTCTAGGTGGAAAACTACTAAGTTACGGCATCAAAACCGAAAGTAATGTTTTGATACTTCAAATTACTCGAAATATTGAAAGTACGACAAGAACCAATGTTTTTCTACAAAGAATCAAAGGGTTTTATTCCTATTTTAATGAGAATAAACATCTTCCAAAATTTAATTTTACCGAAATCAGCATAAAATATGATACGGAAAACCAATTGACGAAAGATATGTTTGCCGGAATTGATTGCGTTTTTGTACCCAATTCAAGGGTTCATGTCGTAGCCAAGTTCATTAAAGAAAACAACCTAAAAGACATTCGAGTAGTAGGTTACGAATTATTGAAACAAAATTTGAAATACTTAAATGAAGGCGCCATCGATTTTTTAATTCATCAAAAGCCAGAAGACCAAGGCTATATGGGAATCACCCATCTGTATAAAAAGAGCGTACTAAAAGAACCGGTTGAAGACTTGCATTATATGCCTTTGGAAATTATTGTACAAGAAAATTGTATCATAAAAAAATAACCGTACGATTTAATTCTTTTTAAATCAATTTCTAAAAACTAAAAAACCCCACAAAATCAGATTCTGTGGGGTTTTGATATTAAAATTTATTTGAAGTGTTTACCTAAATCATTCTATTATTTAGCGTTAACCACATTCTGTAAATTTGTTTTAAATTCCTTGTTCTTTTGTGGCAATATGGTATAAACAACTTCTTTCGTACCTGCGTTTACAATGACTTGTTTTAAATCTAAAGCCAACGCTCGTTCAGGAGGACTGCCCAAGGTTAATGTACAAGCTCCATCAAAATAGCCATCACTTTCAATGATTTTTACTTTAGACACTTTTGTACCATCACTGAAAACAGCCGAAATAGTCATTTCACTATTTAATGTAGAAGTATAAAAACCATCCATTACCAACATTAAATGATAGGTATTTTTCAGGTCAGCGCCCTTAAATTCATGACGCGTGATATTATACTTCAACCCTTTTGCCAACACAGGGAATTTTTTAGTGCAATCCAATTCAAAACTTCCCACATCGCCAGCCTCATTAACCGTGGTTATTATTTTTGCTACTTGTGCATTCATAACTAAACCTGTTAGCAGTAATGCCATTGATAATGCAAGTTTTCTCATTGTTTACCAGTTTTATTTATTACCTTTTTCAAAATCAGCTACGAATTGAGCCAATCCAATATCAGTCAATGGGTGTTTCAACAATCCGTAAATTGCAGAAAGTGGTCCAGTGATAACGTCAGCACCAATTTTCGCACAGTTTACAACATGCATCGTGTGACGAACAGAAGCGGCAAGAATTTGAGTTTCGTAACCGTAATTGTCATAAACCAATCTGATTTCTTCAATAAGTGCCAATCCATCTGTAGAAATATCGTCCAAACGACCCACAAACGGAGAAACATAAGTAGCTCCAGCTTTAGCAGCCAACAAAGCTTGTCCAACCGAAAAAACCAAAGTAACATTAGTTCTGATTCCTTTATCCGAAAAATATTTGGCAGCCATAACACCTTCTTTGGTCATTGGCAATTTTACCACAATTTGCTCGTGCAATTCCACTAGCTCTTCTCCCTCTTTCACCATTCCTTCAAAATCAAGCGCATTCACTTCGGCACTTACATCACCATCTACAAGGTTACAAATGTCAACATAATGTTTCAAAATGTTGTTTTTACCTGTGATACCTTCTTTCGCCATCAATGACGGATTTGTAGTAACTCCATCCAATACGCCTAATGCTTGCGCTTCCTTAATTTGGGCTAAATTAGCCGTGTCAATAAAAAATTTCATTTTCTGTTTATTTATTTAATTTATAATTTATGGCCCATTCAAAACCAGAACCAATGTTATATATGTTTTTCCAATCCTGTTTTATATTGAAGATTGGCAATATTATGTTGTTATTATGTTATAACCAACTTTTTGAGCAACAAAATTAAGTGTAAAAAATACAATTAAAAAATTTATTCCAAAATTATTCTATTTTTTTTACAATTTATAATGATTCATCAACATTTTCTCATAAACCCTGTCGGGTAAGATTCTTTTTAGAACAATCGAGAATTTCTGCATAAAAACTCCTACTTTGTAATGAATTTTCGGGTTTGGATTTTGGATAATTTGATATACCGCTTCTGCCATTTCATTCGGATTGCTTCCGGCATCCACATGTTCGTCCATCATTTTAAGCGTATTGCCATACGGTATTTCATAAGCTGAGTCCTTGATTAATGGTGCGTGAAAACGTCCCGAAGCAATATTAGTGGCAAAATCGCCTGGAGCCACATTCGTAATCTGTATTCCAAAAGATTTTACTTCCATCCGCAAAGCTTCCGTAATCAATTCCAAAGCTCCCTTCGAAGCTGAATACACACTGCGATACGGCAATCCCATATAGGCCGCAATAGAAGTTACATTAATAATCAAACCTGATTTTTGCGACCGCATTTGTGGTAAAACCGCTTTTATCACTTCGATAGGCCCAAAGAAATTGGTTTCGAAATTATTTTTGATTTCCTCGGTTGGAATTTCCTCTAAAGGCCCCGTAATTCCAACACCGGCATTATTGATAACGATGTCCAATCGCCCTGAAGTGGCAATAATTTTGGCAACAGCGGCTTGAATCGAATCGGTATTTCGGACATCCAAAGCTACTAAAGGGAAAACCGAATTCAGCACTCGTTCCGGATTTCTGCTCGTTCCATACACCACGAAACCTTTATGATGCAAAAACTCTCCAATGGATTTTCCTATTCCCGAAGAACCTCCGGTAATCAAAACTACTTTGTTCATTTTTTTAATTTAGATAGGGGTAAAAATAAAAAAATCACGCGAAAAAGCGTGATAATAATATGGAAAAGATCCTTTATAAAAAAAATGGCAAGCGACCTACATCGCACCGCTCAACCACTTACCCTTGCTATGTTCCCATCCTGGGGGATTCTGCAGGAGCTGGTCGTGTAGGACTTGCCGGTGCAAATATACACTCTTTTTATATTTTTGCAAGTGCTTTGCGACTATAAAATAAGGTTGTATATTGCATTATTAAAATTTTAATTTATGAAAAAATATAACTTCCTATCTATCATTTTATTAGGAATGGCAATTACAAGTTGTGGCGACACAAAAAAAATTAACAATAGCCTATTTAGTTTTGACGAATCAAAATTTCAGGCACAATATTTACCCCAAGATGGTATTGAATTGGGTGTTTTAAATCCAAATTCAAAAAAAGTTGACAGTATTGTTTATTTTGTAAACAACAATAAAATTGGCAGCAAAAAAGGACTGGAGAAATTATCTTTCGAACTTAAAAATCAAAAACTAGGCTATCAAAACCTGAAAGCGGTAGTTTATTTTGGTGGAGAAAATTCTGAAGCCACCACACGAATTGAATTGATTTCGAATGTAGTTCCTAAATTATTGCATTATACAATTGTAAATACTTATCCACACGATACTGAATCTTTTACCGAAGGCTTGGAATTTTACAAAGATACTTTGTATGAAAGTACGGGTTCTGGCAGTTCAAGTTCGGGTATTAATTACAAATCCTATTTAAGAAAATACGATTATAAAACAGGAAAAATATACAAACAAGTGGATCTTGATTCTAAATATTTTGGCGAAGGAATTACTATTTTAAACAATAAAATTTTTCAACTGACTTGGCAAAATAAAACTGGTTTCATTTACAATGCCGATACTTGGAAGTTAGAAAAAACTTTCGCTTACGATAAAGATATTGAAGGTTGGGGAATGACCAATGACGGAAAATACATTTATCAAACCGACAAAACCGAGAAAATTTGGAGAATGAATCCAGAGACTCAAAAAATGATTGATTATGTCAATGTTTATTCAGGAAGTTCCAAGATAAAAGCCATAAATGAACTTGAATGGATTAATGGCAAAATCTACACAAATGTTTGGGAAAAAGAGGCCATTGCAGTTGTTGACCCAAAAACTGGTGCTGTTGAAGGAATATTAGATATGTCTGGTTTACGAAAATTTATCAATGCTGGACCTTACGATTTTTTAAACGGCATTGCCTATAACCCAAAAACAAAAACCATTTTTGTGACTGGAAAAAACTGGGACAAAATGTTCGAAATAACAGTTTCGGAATAATTTCATAAAAATGACAACGCTAATCATCAACATCAAGGAATTACTTCAAGTGCGGGATTCCTCGGTTTTGAAGGTTTCCGGTGCTGAAATGGCGGTTTTACCCACAATCAAAAATGCCTATTTGTTCATTCAAGAGGGACTCATTGCTGATTTTGGTTCTATGGAAGATTTGCCCGAGAATTTAAATCCAGAAAAATGCATTGATGCCGATGGAAAAATCGTACTCCCTTCTTGGTGCGACAGCCACACTCATATTGTTTATGCCGGCAATCGGGAACAAGAATTTGTCGATCGAATCAATGGTCTTACCTATGAAGAAATTGCCAGTCGTGGTGGTGGGATTCTAAATTCGGCACAAAAACTCAAACTAACTTCCGAAGACGAAATTTACAACCAATCCAAAGCCAGACTTGAAGAAATAATGCGGTTGGGAACAGGGGCTGTCGAAATAAAATCCGGCTACGGACTTACTGTTGCCGGTGAATTGAAAATGCTTCGAGTAATCAACCGACTGTCAAAAGAATATCCCATAACTATAAAAGCGACTTTTCTGGGCGCACATGCTTTCCCAATCGAATACAAAGACAATCGAAAAGGGTATATTGATTTAATCATCAACAAAATGCTACCCGAAATAGTCAAAAATAAATTAGCCGATTTTATTGACGTGTTTTGCGAAACGGGTTATTTCAGCGTTGACGAAACTGAACAAATTATGGAAGCCGGAATACGTTTGGCTTTAAAGCCAAAAATTCACGTGAATCAATTCAATTCTATTGGAGGAATCCAAGCTGCTATAAAATATAATGCCCTTTCCGTTGACCATCTTGAAGTAATGACGACCGAGGATATTGAATCCTTGAAAAACACAGATACAATGCCAGTTGCCTTGCCCTCCTGCTCCTACTTTTTGAGCATTCCTTATACTCCAGCTCGAGAAATGATGGCAAATGGATTGCCGTTGGCACTTGCCAGCGATTTCAATCCAGGTTCCACTCCATCCGGAAATATGAATTTTGTGGTTTCAGCAGCATGTATCAAAATGAAAATGACTCCCGAAGAAGCCATAAATGCCGCCACCATAAACGGAGCTTATGCAATGGGAATTTCCAAAACCCACGGAAGCATCACCATTGGCAAAAAAGCCAATCTTATTGTCACAAAACCACTTTCTTCTTACTATCAACTACCCTATTCTTTTGGCAGTAATTTGATTGACAGTGTATTTATTGAAGGTGAAATATGGGTATAAAAAAAGACCAACAAAACTGTTGGCCTTTTCTCTAAAAGTTTAATCCTTTTCAAGTGCGCTCATGCGTACGAAGCACCAATCAATAATCCTAACATAAAAGCTCCTAAAACTATAGCAACCATAAAAAGCCTAAAGGAAGTCCGGTCAACTTTGAATCTATAGTAATCTACTCCATAATTCTTTTTCATTGTTTCCACTGTGTTTTTTTTTTAATACAAATCTTCTTTAGGCCTTTTTTTTATGGTAAAACTAATGCAATAAATTCCTATTATTCAAACAATTAACAATATCGGGTTTAGAAAATGTCACACTTATTTCTATTTATTTGGAATAATGCAATTCAACATTTCTATAAAAATATTTCAAAATTATTTTGACTATAATATTGTTTTCCAACAATACTGCAATGCCATAATCCGAAAAGGAAACTCCCATTGCATCATCTCCATAGCCACATAACTCTAATTTATTGTTGAATACATTTCCAATTTTCATCTGTTTAATATACATCTGAATATCAGTTCCCCATTCGGTATTTGCTTGTCTAACGATTTTATCGTTATAGAATAGGAATTATCAATATTGGAGTTTTTATTAATTTGTATTCCTTTCCAACAACCATCAACACTAGTCATTTCAACTCCATTTTCAAATTTAGTAAGGCTACTTGAAACAAACATTAAATCTGACAAATCAACCAATAATTCATCTCTTTTATATTCTTTACTTTTAAAAAATGATGAAATTTCCATACTTTTTTTTTGAATTAATAAACACTATGGCATTTGCAATCAGGTTTTCTGAAGACCTATGGTCTATTTGATATACCTATACCGTTCAAACTATTTCCCTACTTTATGTTGGTATAAATTCTTTTCAATAATGGGAATTAAAAGCCCATTATTCTTAACCTTATTACGTTACAACCATAGTATCAAAAAAGAAATAATCATATTTTTTTATTTTTTATAAACATTAATAATTCGCTAATATTATTTTACAAAGTTGCGATGATAATTAGTGTATTTGATAACCAAAACAACTGCATTAATGACCAAAATTATCCTTTTTGTATTCTGTTTCTTCTGGGTTTGCAGAAAATTGATTTTGATAAAAACACCCAACTACAAAGTTGGGGGACTTCATGGAAGGGTGCTTTTTATTACATTTTTCAATGCATTGTCTTTTTATTGGTTTAAAAATATTTACAGAACAAACCTATTTTTAATGATGTATGGAAGGGTGAAAATTTAATTTATGGACTACAACTTGATCTTACCCTATTGCAATTGTCGAAATTAAAAACGCTATCCATAGAAGTAAACTCAATGCGAAATTTTTCATAACTATTCTTTTAAATTTTAAGCTAACTTTTCGTTTAAATCTAATTATTTGATTTTATGGTACAAAGTTGCGACGGTTATCAGGGTATTTGATAACCAAAACAGGAGCATTAATGACCAAAATTACATTTTTTGGTTTCTGTATTCCTTTGGAGTTTGTAGTGTGTGTGCTTTGAAGAAGCGAATAAAATGGGTTGGTTCATCAAAACCAATAGTAAAGGCAATTTCAGAAATGTCATTCGAAGTATAGAGCAACATTTTTTTGGATTCTAGTATCACTTTATCATTAATGATTTCTTTGGCTGTTTTGCCGGTCAAATCTTTAACTATTTTATTCAAGGTATTTGCGGAAACAAACATTTTTTTAGCATAATCGCCTACTTGTTTGTACGTGACAAAGAGGTTGTTTACCAAATTCTTGAATTTAAAAACTAAAGATTGTTTTTTGCTGGGCAGTATTTCTTGTGCCGAAAATTCTTCCTGGATTCCTTTGAACTTGTATAACAATGCCAATACCAATGTTTGCAGTATTTGTTTCCTATACACACTTGATGTATGGTATTCTTTGTATAATTTATTAAAATCTTCTAAAACTTCTTTAATTCTGGAGGGCGAAAGCTCAATCATATTGCTCTCTGCAAGATCGAAAAACGAAAAGTCTTTTTCAAAAGTACCAGTGTAAAAATTAAGAAAAGAAGGTTTGAAAAATATAGTAAATCCTTTAATATTTAAATCTCTTTTCCAAGAAAAGATATGTTCGGTGGAAAGAAAATAAAGAAAATTTTCTTGAACGGTGTTGTGTTGTTCGTCAATGGTTATTTCTGCTTTTTTAGCTTTCAGCACTAAAGTAATATGATAAAAGTCTTTTTGATAGGGTTGCATCGCCATTGGCCCTTTTCCGGAAAAATCTTCAAAAGAAAACACTAAAAAATCAGGGATATCAGTTCGAGTTTCAAAACCTGTGGCTTCAAAAAATTCATTGATTTCTTTGTATCGTCTTATTGGATTTTTCAATGTCTGTAGTGATTAAATTCAAAAAACACTTTTTATCTTTTTGTTATGTATTACTTTTAAGTCAAATTTAATCAATTACTATCTAATTAAAATAAAAATTTCGTGAACGTTCTAATTTTTTAATTGTTTTTTTACATAAAAAAAGAGGAACAAATTGCTCCTCTTTTCTATATAAATTCTGATATTCTTATTTCAAGGTAAAACTTGTTTTAGAAACCAATTCGGCTTGGTCAAAAACATTCACGAAGTAAACTCCTTTCGCAAAGTCTTTTCCTTTTAAATCTTGCGAAACTTGAACGGTTTTATTTTCATATTTAACATTAGTAATAAAACTATATGTCAATGATTTATCACCAAAACTAGCTGTTTGTTTGTCACCAAGGACATTATTTTTACTATCAATTACTTGAACGTAATAAGCCTTGTCGCCTGATTTTGCGATTTGATTTTCGGCGATGGTGAAGCTAATTCTAAGGGTATTTGCTCTACCTGCTTTTTCCGTTTCAATTTGTTTTCCAGAACTTTTTACTTTTAAAGCTGAACCTTTTGTATTTAAAACAGTTAATTTCGAGCCTTTTTCAACAACTTTTGCAAGTTCTTCATTTTGACCTGTTAATGCTTCAACATTCTTTTTAGTCTCTCCCAATACAACCACAGTACTGTCACGTTGAGTTGTTAAGGTTGTATTTTGTTTTTTCAAGCCTTCATTCTCTGCCATTAAAGCCTTCATATTGTTTTCTAATTTAGCATATTGTGATCTGTATTTTGACACATCGCCTTTCGATTTGCTAATTTCATTCATTAAATTCACGACTTTGTCTCTTTCCTTAATAAGTTCGTCAGACATTGAAGTGTTCTCTCCGATTGCTGCATCATAAGTAGTTTTTAACTGCTGCAAATCTTTCATAACCAAATCTTTCTCGGATACGGTTTTAGTCAATTCGGTTTCTACTTGCTTTACTTCGGTTGTAATTTTATAAATGTAAACTAAACTTCCTACCAATAGGATTGCTAAGATTGCAATAATTACTTTTAGACTTGAACTTGAATTGTTTTGTTGATCTTCCATAGTTTTAAATATTTTTTTATACAAATTTAATAATATAATATGACGTATTAACGTATTCTAAACATTTATATTATATTTGGGGGATTATAATTTTTATGGAAAAACTTATCCTTTTTACGGTTAATGACCTTGCAAAAGTAACCAACCACAGAAGCGGCGAAATAAAGTTTGGGGAGAAAATGCTGACTATTCCCAAAGGAGTGGATCCTGTTGCATTTTTAAAAACTTCAGAAGCAAAATATGTATTGTTTGGCATACCAGAAGATATTGGCGTAAGAGCAAATTATGGACGACCAGGAGCCGCATCAGCTTGGAAAAGTGCCATAGGCAGTATTGCCAATATTCAACACAATCGTTTTTGCAAAGGCAGCCAAATTCTTGTTTTAGGACAATTGGATGTGAGCCAAGAAATGGAGGATGTCAAAGATCTTGATTTTAACAAATTTGATGATCGTGTCAAACTGAGCCAGTTGGTAGAAAAAATTGACAAGGATGTTTCACATATTATTTTCAATATCATAAAAACAGGCAAAATACCAATAGTTATTGGTGGCGGTCACAACAATGCTTACGGAAACATTAAAGGAACGGCACTTGCCAAAGGTAAACCCATAAATTCCATCAATTTTGATGCCCATTCCGATTTCAGAATTCTAGAGGGAAGACATAGCGGAAACGCTTTTTCCTATGCTTTTGAAGAAGGCTTTTTAAAAAAATATTTCATCTTTGGATTGCACGAAAATTATACTTCAAAAAGTGTATTGGACATCATAAAAAAAACAGATGACCGAGTGCGTTATGTCACTTACGACTCCATTAAAATACGAAAAGAAAAAGATTTTATCCAGGAACTCGTTAATGCATCCGATTTTGTCCAAACGGATTGCTATGGAATTGAAATTGATTTGGATGCAATTCCAAATATTGCCAGTAGTGCGATGACTTTGAGCGGCTTTTCAGTTGAAGAATTAAGACAGTTTGTAACTTTTTTTGGAAAAAACAAAAATGCAGCCTATCTCCATATTTGTGAAGGTGCTCCTGATTTAGGGGAAGAAAAAAACAGTCATTTAATAGGAAAACTAATTGGTTATCTGGTCACTGATTTTATAAAATCCAACAACAGCATCAACCCTTTGTAATGGAATAGCATTGTATTTGACATCCAAAAATGGTGAACTAATTTCCATCAAAAATATTAATCCTATCTTTGCGTAACTATACCTGTACTTATTGCAGGATATTTAATATAAATAATATGTTATTCGAAGATTTATCACTTTCAAAAAGTATCCAAAAAGCCGTATTTGAAGAAGGCTATCTTGAGCCAACTCCTGTTCAAGAACAATCCATTCCACTGGTTTTAGCAGGAAGAGATTTAATAGGTTGTGCACAAACAGGAACAGGAAAAACGGCAGCATTTGCCATACCCATCATACATCAATTGCACCGAATTGTTGGTTCGTCCAAAAAAGTCAAAGAAATTCGTGCCTTAATAGTAACTCCAACAAGAGAATTAGCCGTACAAATTGGCCAAAGTTTTGACACTTACGGCAAATACACCAATTTGGTACAACTCACCATTTTTGGCGGAGTTTCCCAAGTACCCCAAGTCGATGCTTTAAGAAAAGGAGTTGACGTACTTGTGGCAACGCCGGGAAGATTGCTTGATTTACACAAACAAGGATTCATCGATTTAGACAGCCTACACACCTTGGTTCTTGATGAAGCAGACCAAATGTTGGATATGGGATTCATAAACGACGTGAAAAAAATTGTAAAGCTTACGCCAAAAAACAGGCAAACCTTGTTATTTTCGGCAACAATGCCCATTGCCATTAGGGAACTGGCAGAAATGTTCTTGCAAGACCCTGCAAAAGTGGAAGTTTCTCCAGTATCTTCAACAGCTGAAAGCGTAGAACAACGCGTTTATTTTGTCGAAAAAGGCGAAAAAAGAAACTTGTTATACCATTTGATAAAAAACGAAAATTTATCGGATGTTTTGGTTTTTTCGAGAACCAAACACGGTGCCGACAATGTAGTGAAAGCTTTGCGTAAAAAAGACATTGCCGCCGAAGCCATTCATGGCGATAAATCACAAAATGCTAGACAACGCGTTCTGGATGCATTCAAAAATAAAGAAGTTGGTGTACTTGTGGCAACAGATATCGCTGCTCGTGGCATCGATATCGACCAATTGCCGTTTGTAATCAATTTTGATTTACCCAATATTCCCGAAACATATGTACATAGAATTGGTAGAACCGGTCGTGCAGGAAATGAAGGTGTGGCTATTTCATTTTGCGGCAAAGATGAACATCAATATTGGAAAGACATTCAAAAACTAATCAAAGTGGATGTAAAAACTGTAAGCGATCATCCTTATCCTTGGCATTCCGGGAATCCGGAAACGGCTCCTGGAGGATCTACAAAACCAAATAATTCAAATCGAAGTGGTGGCGCACACAAATCAAGAAAATCAGACGCTTCTAAACAAAACAAGAAACGCTGGTATTAATTGCAAATCCATTTCAGAATTGTATCGTTTAAAAAACACCTTTTAGCAAAAAACTAGAAGGTGTTTTTTTTATATTCTTGCGAAAGTCTGGAAAACATAGTGTCAACCAGCGTTTCTTGTTTTGTTTATTTGATCCGTAATCACCTTGAATAATTTTATTGGCTCAAAAGGTTTTACCATAATATCATTCATTCCAGCAGAAATAGCTTCTTCGATTATTTCATCTTTTGCAAAAGCGGTAAGTGCAATTATGGGTGTTTTTATCCCTTTCAGACGAATCTTTCTAGTTGTTTCAAAACCATTCATCAAAGGCATATTTATATCCATCAAAACAACATCAAAAACTTCCTTATTTAATATTTCTATGGCTTGAAAACCATCTTCGACCATAATACAACTGCAATTATTTTTTTGAATAATTCTATTGGTAACGGTTTGGTTTATCTTGTTGTCTTCTACTACCAATATTCTAAATATTTGGCTTGAGCTCAAATCTACCTTGATGTTTTTTATAATTTCATTTGTCAGGGCAGGATCATGATCAAAAGCAATAGTAAATTTGAATGTCGTTCCTTTTCCTATTTCACTTTCGAGGGAAATATCACTTTTGAACAAGGTCAATAACCGTTTCACAATAGCCAATCCAAGTCCTGTTCCTTGATAATCATTTTCACTTCTTCCTACCTGTACAAATTTTTCAAAAATTTTATCTTGATCAACAGCTGCAATTCCAATTCCATTATCTTCTACTTGAAACTCGATAAAATGGGATTTATTTTCGACTTTGAGTAAATTAGCGATAACTGTTACATTTCCATTTTTGGTAAATTTCAAAGCATTACTTACCAAATTCATCAATATTTGAGATAGTCTTAATTTGTCCCCAATCAAATATTCTGGAATGGCTGGATCGACCTTTATGGTTATTTTGTCATTGTTATTTTGAGCTATAAAAGTAAGCGAGTTTTTAACCATTTCAATCTCGTCCAAAACATTAAAAGTCAAACTTTCAAGTACAATCCTGTTTTCTTCTATTTTATTGATATGGAGAATATCATTAACCAACGATAATAAATACCGAGCCGAGAATTTTAGCGAACTTAAATGAGGGCTATTGGCCAGTTCTTTGTGTTCGTCTAACAGCATATTTGTGATGCCAATTACACCATATAACGGTGTTCTCAATTCATGACTCATCGTAGATACAAATTGTGTTTTCAACAACGAGGCTTCTTCGGCTTTTTCTTTAGCAATTAATAATTCTTCATTGGCAATGGTAAGATCTCTGTTTACCTTCTTCTTGAAACTGTAGTTTTTATATAATGAATACATCAATAGCAGCAACACGATCATAGCCAAAATAAAAAGAACTACAATAATTCTGGATTGTTTTAAACTTTGGGCTTGTATATTTTTCTCGATTTCAATTTTGTCGACCTCTCTTTTATATTCATCCAATTCAAGATGTATTCCAGCCACATCAGCCTTTTTTAACTTGTCTTCATTGTAAAGTTGTTCGGTGATTTTATTGAAAATAACTAGGTTTTCGTATGCTTTTTTATAGTCTCTATTTTTCAATAAGAACTTGGAATACTCTTCGTGTGAATAGGATAAATCTGATTCTGAGCCATTATTTTTTCCTAATTGAATGGCTTTCAAAAAATAGGCTTCGGCTTTTTTATTTTCGCCTTTATAACTAGAATACATTCCATTAAGCATATTTTGGACAACAATAGTCGATTCATTTCCAAATTTTGGATAGTATTTATTAGTATATTCTAGATAAGGAAGGCCTTTTTTGTATTCTCCAATATCAAAATAAGCCCAAGCAATGTTTAGTTTTGTGAAAACCATCTGACAAGTATCGGCCTCTTTCTGGCTGTATTCAAGTGATTTTTTATAATAAAGTATCCCTTTTTCATATTGCTTTTTTTCAAAGCAATACACATTGCCCAAATTATTGTTTATAAAGTTTTTTATGGTGTCATTAGTGGTCTTATTGGCATAAGACAAGCCTTTATTATAATAAAAAATTGCCCTGTCGAATTCAGACATTTCATCAAGATTTGCGGCAATTATATTATACGAAACGGCAGTAAGATAATTGTCTTCAATTCTGGTAGCATAATGCAGTACCTCTCGCGCTGTAGAAATTGATTTTTCAAAATTAGCCTCGTTGAGATATTTTACCGCTTGTTTCGCTATATTCTTGATTTCTGCTTTTGAAGGTGCTTTTGGTTGTGCGAATGAAATAGTACTGAAAGAATTCAGTAATACCAGCAACAAAATAAAAATTCTTGGTTGAATCATAATTTATTAATCTCATTCCAAATATACATTTTAAATCCATATAAAACTAAACAAGAAGCGTTTAATAAGCTATTCCTCACACAAAAATAATTGAGAAATTATATAAAAGTAATTAAATTATCTGGAATTCAATAATTAATCCTCGTTATCACCCTCCCATTTTCCAACTACAGATGTTGCCAAAGCATTTCCCAAAACATTGGTAGCGCTTCTAAACATATCACAAAAATGGTCAATTGGAAGAATCAAGGCGATACCTTCAATGGGTATTTTAAACATTCCGCAAGTAGCAGCTACAATGACTAAACTAGCTCTTGGAACCCCTGCAATTCCTTTGCTGGTCAACATTAAGACCAAAAGCATCGTCATTTGAGTTCCCATATCTAAATCGATTCCATAGGCTTGTGCAATAAATAAACTAGCAAAAGTCATATACATCATACTGCCATCTAAATTGAAAGAATACCCCAAAGGCAACATAAAAGCTACGATTTTATCTTTTACTCCAAAACGCTCTAATTCCTCAGTCAATTTTGGAAAAACCGCTTCGCTACTAGTTGTACTAAAGGCAATAATCAGAGGACCAACAATGTGATTTAATAATGTTTTCATTCTTTTTCCAAGAAATATAAATCCAACTGCTAAAAGAAAAACCCATAACGAACCAATTCCTACCAAAAATGATCCAAAAAATTTGATGTAAGTAAACACTAATTCATTTAGGTCTTTTATAGCAAAAACTCCTGCAATAGCACCAAAAACGCCCATTGGCGCAAATTTCATTACATAATTTACCATTTTGAGTACAATATGAGACAATACTTCTATGGCATGAGTTACAGGTTTTGCATAATTGCCAATTGAAGCAGCTGCTAATCCGAAAAAGATGGAGAAAATTACAATTTGAATAATTTCATTATTCGCCATTGCTTCAACAATACTTTTGGGAATAATGTGTTCTATGAAATTTTGTGTTGAAAAACTTTGCGTATTTCCTGTTACTTCTGCTGCGGTAGATAAATCGATATTCGATAAATTAAGTCCAACTCCAGGTTCCAAAACGTTGACCCAAAATAATCCTATCAAAAGTGAAATAAAAGAAGCACTGAAAAACCAACCTAACGCTTTTCCTCCCACTCTTCCAACGGTTTTTATATCACCTAACTTTGCAATTCCAGGTACTAATGTACTAAAGACTAATACTGCAATTATCATTTGTACTAAACGTATAAAAACAGTGGCTAATATTTTTATTTTGTCACTAAATTCTTTTGCAAAAGTGGCATCATAATTATTATGAATAAAAATACCTAAGAATGCTCCTAAAAGCATTGCAATAACAATTTGAACGGTAAGATTCCCTAAAAAGGAAGGTTTTGGTGTTTTGGTTGGCGTCATTTTTTTAGTATTCAGCATTCGGTGTTCAGCAGTCCGTTTTTCAGCAAACCGAACACTGAAAATTGAATACTATTTATAGATAGGTTTTGTTTATCAAATAAAAATCGGCAAGAACAATAGCCGCCATCGCTTCGACAATAGGAACAGCACGAGGAACAACACAAGGATCGTGACGCCCTTTACCCGTCATTTCGGTAATGTTTCCTTTATTGTCCAACGATTCTTGTTTTTGCATAATGGTTGCCACAGGTTTAAAAGCCACACGGAAATAAATATCCATCCCGTTACTGATTCCGCCTTGGATTCCTCCAGAAAGATTAGTTCTTGTAGTTCCATCCGGATTATATAAATCGTTGTGTTCGCTTCCTTTCATTTTGGAACCACAAAAACCACTTCCAAATTCAAATCCTTTTACCGCATTTATCGAAAGCATAGCTTTGCCTAATTCGGCGTGTAGTTTATCAAAAACAGGTTCACCCAAACCAATTGGCACGTTCTGGATTACGCAAGTCACGGTTCCGCCAACGGTGTCACCGTCTTTTTTAATCTGTTTGATATAATCTTCCATTTCACCAGCCATTTTTTCATCTGGACAACGAACGGGGTTACTTTCTATTTTTGAAAAATCTAAATCTTGGTATGGTTTTTCCAAGTAAAGTGGTCCAACAGAAGAAACGTAGGCGTTGAATTTTATTTCCGGCAACATTTGTTTTGCAATCGCTCCAGCCACTACTCTACTGGCTGTTTCTCGGGCAGAACTTCTTCCGCCACCGCGATAATCACGAACGCCGTATTTTTTTTCATACACATAATCGGCATGACTAGGTCTGTAATTGTCTTTTATATGCGAGTAATCGTCTGATTTTTGATTGGTATTGGGAATGATGAAACCGATTGGAGTTCCAGTGGTTTTGCCTTCAAATATTCCAGATAGAAATTGAACATCATCTGGTTCTTTTCTTTGGGTTACAATTTTAGACTGTCCTGGTTTTCTTCTGGACATTTCTAACTGAATGGCTTCAAAATCTAATGCAATTCCAGAAGGGCAGCCGTCAATTATTCCGCCTAAAGCTTCTCCGTGTGATTCTCCAAAAGTTGTTATTCTAAATAGTGTTCCGTAGCTATTTCCTGCCATTATAATTAGTTTTTAACAAAAGTACTATTTTAGATTAAAGTTTAAAAGTTTATCCAGTGATTTCAGGACAAACTTTTGAAAACGGCTCGTGTTATCTTGAAATTAAAAGTTAAAAAGTCAACTTTGAACATCCATCTCATAAACTGGCACTCCAATTTACAGACAAATTTACCCCAGTAAAAACATACTGATAATCAGTATTTTTGATAAAAAATGTGGCAATTATGTAACTTTTGCCATTTATTATATAATTTTTTGGTCATATCTTAGTTTTACTTTTGTACAAACAAAAAATCAATTATGAGAAAAATTATTTTATCGGCTATTATGCTAATGGGATTAGCATTTGCCGCACAGGCACAAGACATTTCAAAAAACGCCCTTGGATTACGTTTAGGTGACAACCGTGGTTTTGGTGGAGAAATCTCTTATCAACGAGGTTTGTCGGATAATAATCGTCTAGAATTCGATTTAGGTTTTAGAAATGACAACAGTGACAACCACGATGTTGATGCCATAAAATTAGTGGGGCTTTATCAATGGGTTTGGAATATTGAGGGTGGCTTCAATTGGTATGCAGGTGTTGGTGGTGGATTGAGTATTTGGGACAATAATTATTATTACAATGACGGAAACAATTATGATGAAAACGGTGTTTTTGTATTTGCAGCTGGAGATATTGGTATAGAATACAATTTTAAAGAAGTGCCTATTCAACTTTCACTGGATGCAAGACCTGAAATTGGATTTAACACTTACAATGATGATGATTTTGGTTTTGATATTGGATTAGGAGTAAGATACAGATTCTAAACCTTTATTTATTGAAAAATCCCATCTTGTTTAAAACAAGATGGGATTTTTTTATTTTATGATGATTTCTTTTTTGGAATTTACTTTAACGATGCAATACGGATAAGTGATGACTTGCGAAACCATTGCATTGGGCTCAGGAATGGTTTCTTTTACGGTAATAATGATGTTTTTATCCGTTTCCACGACACTTTCAATACCAATTTTATAACCGCCAGATGATTTTTCTCCCATATTCAAAACTACAAAATTGGAAGTTTGAGTATCATTTGGATGAATTTTATTTTTGAGTTTTTCATCATTCTGCAACATAGCAATCTCTTTGGATTCTGACAAAATTTCAAAAAACCGAATACTAGCCCCACCATCAGATTGTTGGGTCAAAACTTCAAACAAAGATTTGCTTTCCGTTGGTTTTATGGCCGATGAACAGGAAACTAGAATCATTGACAATATTGAAAACAATACTTTTTTCATAAATATTTATTTATAGCTTTGTGATACAACTCTTCGTATAAAGGCAAAATATTCTTGATATCGAATTGTTTGGCAACCGACAAGGCATTTTTTTTGAATTCAGCCAAAACACTGTTATCTTTTAGAATTTTTATGGCATTCTCGGCCATTTCCTCGGTATTACCCACATTACTCAAATAACCAGAAATTCCGTCAAAATTCACTTCGGGCAAACCACCAGAATTACTAGAAATTACGGGAACACTCCAGGCCATAGCTTCGAGAGCGGCAAGACCAAAACTTTCGGTTTCGGACGGCAACAAAAATAAATCTGTATAACTTAATATTTTGTCTATCTCATTACTGTTTCCAAAGAAAATTACTTTGTCTTGAATGCCTAATTCTTGGCAAAGATATTCCGCTTTTTCTTTTTCGGGACCATCGCCCACCATCATTAATTTAGCGGGAATTTCTTGCTGAATTTTATAAAATATTTTAATAATGTCCGGAATTCGTTTTACTTTTCTAAAATTACTGATATGCGTAATAATTTTTTCATTTTCATTGGCCATAACAGAACGTCGGCAAGAAGTTACAGCTTCAATTTCATGTTTATCCAATTCAATAAAATTGGGAATAACCTGAATTTCATTTTTAATGTTGAATAATTTTAGGGTATCGTCTTTCAAACTTTGTGATACCGAAGTAACGAAATCCGATTTATTGATGCTGAAGGTTACCGCCGATTTATAAAACGGATGACTTCCCACCAAGGTAATATCGGTTCCGTGAAGCGTAGTTATCATTGGCAAATTTATCCCTTCATCTTTAAGCATTTGCTTAGCCATATACCCCGCATAAGCATGAGGAATGGCATAGTGAACGTGCAATAACTCTATTTTATGCAACTTGACCATATCGACCAATTTGCTTGACAAAGCCAATTCGTAGGGTTGAAAATGAAACAAAGGATATTCAGGAACGTTTACTTCGTGGTAATACACCTTGGGGCTAAGCAATGCCAAACGCACTGGCTGACTGTAAGTTATGAAGTGAATTTCGTGACCACGACGAGCTAATTCTAGTCCTAACTCTGTAGCAACTACGCCACTTCCGCCAAACGTCGGATAACAAACTATTGCTATTTTCATATGCAGATTTCTAGTATTTTTTTTAGTGTGACGAAATTAAGGAGATTAAGGGGTATTTACCATAAAATAAAGTTAAAATAACTATTAAAACTTCATTCCCTGAATTCTAATTGCATTCAAAATAGCCAACATTGCCACACCAACATCTGCAAAAACAGCTTCCCACATTGTAGCTAAACCGCCTGCACCAAGAACCAATACAATAGCTTTTACAGCAAATGCTAAACCAATGTTTTGATACACAATTTGTTTGGTTTTTTTGCCAATATTTATAGCTGTGAAAATCTTTGTAGGCTGATCGTTTTGAATCACAATATCGGCAGTTTCAATAGTTGCATCGCTACCTAAACCACCCATTGCAATTCCTGCATCGGCAAGGGCAACCACTGGCGCATCATTTACTCCATCACCTACAAAAGCAATTTTTAGGTTTTGAGACTTAAGTACCTCGACTTTTTCTACTTTGTTTTCGGGTAATAAATCACCATAAACTTGGTCAATATTCAATTCTTTTGCAACAGCATCTACAACGGCTTGTTTATCGCCAGAAAGCATTACAGTTTTGATGTTTATTTTGTGTAAACTTTCGATAGCTGTTTTCGCATCTTCTTTGATTTCATCAGCAATTAGAAAGTATCCTGCGTATTTTTGATTGATGGCAATAACAATAATTGTGAATGGTGTGTTTTCAATTTCTGCATCATAACTGATATTGAATTTCTTCATCAGTTTTACATTTCCTGCCAGGACTTCGTTTCCATCCACTTTTCCTTTTAGTCCGTGTCCTGCAATTTCTTCCACATCGGTAACGGTTGCATTTTTTTCTGTTCCTTTTGCATATTCTAAGATTGCTGTTCCAACAGGGTGTGTTGATTTGGTTTCAAGTGCTCCCGTAAATTTTACTAAATCGGCTTCGGAAACACCAACAGCTACGACTTTTTGAACATTGAAAACGCCTTTGGTCAGCGTTCCAGTTTTGTCCATAACGACCACTTGAATAGAGGCCATTATATCCAGGAAATTCGAGCCTTTTACCAAAATTCCGTTTTTACTCGATGCGCCAATTCCTCCAAAATAACCTAAAGGAATAGAAATTACCAACGCACAAGGGCAGGAAATAACCAAGAAAATTAAAGCCCGGTACAACCAATCATTAAAGTTGTAATTTTCGACAAATAGCATTGGAACTAAACAAATTCCTATTGCCAAAAACACTACTATAGGGGTGTATATTTTAGCAAATTTTCGAATAAATAGTTCCGTTGGTGCTTTTTTGGTTGTAGCCTCCTGTACCATTTCTAGTATTTTCGACAACTTACTATCAGTGTAGGCTGTGGTAACTTCGACTTCAACAACGGTATTCAGATTAATCATTCCTGCAAGAACGGTTTCGCCTTTTTGTTTGGTATCCGGCTTGCTTTCGCCTGTTAAAGTTGCCGTATTTAAGGAAGCATTGTCTGAAAGTAATTTTCCGTCCAATGCTAATTTTTCTCCGGGTTTTAATTGAATAATTTCTCCAATAGAAATTTCAGAAGCTTTTTTAGTAGTTGTATTTCCATCTTTGATTACTGTTGCTGTATCAGGTCTTTGATCTAACAGTAATTTGATATTGTTTTTTGCTCTTTGAACTGCCAGTGTTTGAAATACTTCCCCAACAGCATAAAACAGCATTACAGCAACGCCTTCGGGATATTCACCAATAGCGAATGCTCCAATGGTTGCAATTCCCATTAATAAAAATTCTGAAAATATTTCGCCATTGCGAATGCTTTCAAAAGCTTCTTTTAAAACTGGAAAACCTACTGGAATATATGCTATTCCATACCAAGCTAGTCTTACATAACCCTTGAACCAAGTTTGTGGAAAATAGTTGTCAAAACCAATAGCAATGAGTAATAACACAAAACTTATAACGGCAGGAAAAAACATTTGAAACATCGTTTGATTTCCGCCCGAATGATCGTGTCCATCATCATCTGAATGTTCTGGTTTGCTGTGAGTATAGCAACAACCGCTTTGATTGTTGGTTTTATGATTTATTTTTTCTTCCAATGTATAGCAAAGTTGTTTGCCGTTTGCATCATATTTGTGTTCGTGTTTCATTGTTTAATTTTTTTTTAAACCCACAAAATTGAAAATGCTGAATGGTGTCAAAAGGCGTTTTATGTTCTTCTGTAAAACAGTTGAAAACCTCAAAGCTTTTTTTAAAAGTCTGTTTCATTGTGCTTTCAGAATATTGCTTTATTTCTAATCCGCTACATTTTAGAGGGCCATTTTCAGAAAAAGTGCCTAACAGGAAATTGCCCTTTAGAGCTAATGCATTTTCCACTAATACTAAGTATTTGTCAATACTTATTTCATCAGTCAGGAAGTGAAAAACAGCTCTGTCGTGCCAAAAATCAAATTTTATATCTGTTTTAAAATCGGTTATATCCGAAACAATCCAATGGACTAAATCTGCTTTTTTTCCTAATCTTTTTTTAGCATTTTCTAAAGCTGTTGCTGAAATATCCAAAACCCAAATATTTTCATATCCTTTTTCTAATAAAGCATCAACTAAATTACTATCGCCACCACCAACATCAATGATATTGGCAGTTTTGGATAGGTTTAAATTTTCTAAATAATCTATTGCAGTTTTCGGATAATCTTGTGTCCAACTAACTTCATTTGGTTTTTTTGTAAAAAAAACATTTTCCCAATGTGATTTATTATTTTCCATATTTCAATTATTAATGTTCGTGTTCTCCGTCACCTTTCATAGCAGAAAGCAAATAAAATGCGCCTTTAATTACAATTTTTGCATCGGCAGGAATTTCTTCAACAAATTTCACTTCGGTATAACCTAAATCAGTTGTTCCGGGGATAACTTCTATTGCTATAAAATGAACTTCGTTATGCCCTTCTTCGCCAGCTTCTTCTTCAGAATGGGCTTCTGTTTTTTTATTAGTAGCTTGAGCCTCTTGAATATACACAAAATATTTATCTCCATTTTTTACAATGGCATCTTTTGGCAAAGCAGGAACAGTGGCGTTGGTTATATTAATATTGGCAGAAACATACATTCCGGAAATTAAATCCTTTGAATCTGCTGGATTAATTTTGGCGTGAACAGCAACAGTTTTACTTTCGTTTGAAAACGATTTATTGATACCAAATATTTTTCCTTTAATGGATTTATTTCCTTGGTTTGTCAAGATAAAATCTATGGTTTGACCCACGGAAATAGAGCCTAAATCTTTTTCATAAACATTTAAATCCAAGTGCATCTGGCTGTTATCTACCACTTCAAACAGCGTTATTCCTGTTTCAGCGAATGCTCCTTTCGCAATGCTAATTTTTCCAACATAACCCGATATTGGTGAAACTATTGGCACTAGATTTGATCCATTTGTACTCATATTCAGGGCTTGTAATTTGTTTTTTGCCGATTTAGCTCTTGCTCTTTCAACAGCTAATTTTGCTTTTACTTCCTGAAGCACTTTTCTTGGATTTACATCTTCGTCACTCAATGTTTTCTGGCGATTGTATTCTAATTGCAAGTATTCAATATTGGCAACAGCCGAATTATAATCTTCCTGCATTTCAACAACCTCCAAGTTTTGAATGGTTGCCAATACTTTTCCTTTGTTTACATACGTTCCTTCAAGAACCAAAATATCTTTGACCGTTCCTCCAATCAAGGTAGAAATATTTGCCATATTTTGTGGTGGAACTGCAGTATAACCGTTGGCTTTTATCACTAAATTCAAGTTTCTATTTTCTACAGAACCCGTTTCAATGCCTACTGTTTTGAATTGTACTGCTGTTAATGCTACTTCATTTTCTGATTTTTCTTCTTCATAATCCGCTTCTTCTGTTTTCTTTTCGCCACAAGAAGTTAAAAACAAGAGGCAAGAAACAAGAAGTAAGAGTGTTGTTTTAATCTTGATATTTGAAATTGTATTTATTATTAAATTTTTCATTTTGAGAAATTTTATTTGTTAGAAATGGATGGGTATTGCAATTGAATAGCACTTTGATTGTAAGCATTCGTAGCTTCGGCACTTTGTTTTTTAATATCAATTGCCTGATTCAAAAAACTGATGTAGGACCAATAACTCATATCTCCATTAGCATAACTTTTTTGAGCTGTTGTAATGATTTGTTCTGCATATTGCAAACCTTCCTTTTGATAATAATCTAAAGCCTTTTGTTGCTTATCGAAATTATTCTTGAGTTCTTGCATTAGCAATTTCATAGCCAATTTGTTTTTATCCAACTCTAATTGGGATTGCGAAATACTGATGGCTGATGCTTTGGCTTTTGCCGAATTGACACCACCAAATAAAGGAATTTGCAAACCGGCTGTAAATCCTTGGTAATAAAATTCAGTATCAATACTTTGAGTAAAATAACCTAAACCTAATTTTGGTGTTCGCATTGCTTTAAACGTATTGGCTTCCTTTTGATAGACCGAAATTTGTTGTGTATAATAATCGGTTACAAGAGTTTCTACTTTCGATTCATTGGTGTCTGCTAACTTTGAAAACTGCATTGGCGTTGTACTGTCCGGCACAATATTCTCTTCCGTTTGAACGAAAAACTGCAATTGTTTTTGATAGATAGCCAAATCATATTCGAGTTGGGCTTTCTGTGTTTCAATTTCTTTAGATTTTGCTTTGGCACTAATGACTTCAATTTTTCCGCTTTCGCCTGTTTCGAAACGGAGTTCTGCGTTCTTTAGAAATTTGGCATAAATGACAAATAATTCATCATTCAATTTTTGAATTGATACGCCATATAGATATTGATAATATGCGATTGTTACTGCTTTTTCAATTTCATATTCAGATAAAGCTTTTCGTTTTTCGGCTAGTTTTACCAATTCTTCCTGCAATTGTCGGTTGGCTTTGGTAATCATTCCAATCGGAAAATACTGCTGTACGGAAAAATTATGGTCATAATCGACACTATTGAATTGCCCGCCTTGGTATTGCACCTGCAACGGATCGGCTTGAAAAGCGGTCTTTTTGAGAACGGTTTGTTTTTCAATTTCTTTATCCGCAATTTTTAAATCGATGTTATTATTTTTTGCCATTTCGATTGCTTTTTGCAGTGAAATAGGCTGGCTATTTTGAGCAAAAGAAAAACTGCTTATCAATAAAATAATAAGCGTAACTATGGATGTTTTCATTTTTTTTCTTCCTTTAATTCCTTTCTCAAATAATAGATATAAAATAGGTAAAACAATCAATGTCAATAATGTAGCTGATAATAATCCGCCAATAACCACAGTTGCTAATGGTTTTTGAACTTCAGCACCGCCACTTGTTGACAATGCCATTGGTAAAAATCCTAACGACGCTACAGCTGCTGTCATCAAAACGGGACGTAAACGTGTTTTTGTACCGATTAAAACTCTTTGTAATGGATCTGAAATCCCTTCTGCTTTAAGCTGATTAAAATAAGAAATCAAAACAATTCCGTTTAATACAGCAATTCCAAAAAGAGCTATAAATCCAATTCCTGCTGAAATACTAAAAGGCATTCCTCGCATCCAAAGCGCAAATACACCACCAATGGCTGATAATGGGATGGCAGTAAAGATTAGCATGGATTGTTTCACACTATTGAATGTGAAAAACAATAGGACTAAAATTAATCCTAATGCAATAGGTAAAGCTACCGAAAGTCTTTTAGTTGCTTCTATTAAATTTTCAAACTGTCCGCCATAGGTTACGTAATAACCTGCTGGCAATTTGAAATCTTTGTCTAATTTTTGCTGAATTTCTTCCACAACGCTTTTGATGTCTCGACCACGAACGTTCAATCCAACGGTAATTCTACGTTTTCCATCCTCTCGAGAAACCTGAACTGGGCCTTGCTCGTAAGAAACTGTAGCTACTTGCGAAAGCGGTACTTGTTGCCCGTTTGGTAATGGAATAAATAGATTGCTCACATCAGTAATATCGGTGCGACTAGCAGATTCCATTCGTACCACTACATCAAATCGTTTGCTTTCTTCGTAGATTTTACCCGCACTTTCTCCTGCAAATGAGGAACGGATGATTTGGTTAATGTCAGCAATATTCAAACCATACAAAGCAATTTTATTGTAATCGTATTTAATCGTGATTTGCGGTAAACCTGTTATTTTATCAGCTTTTAAATCACCAATACCTTCAATTTTATTGACTTTAGAAATTAATTCATTTGCTTTGGCATCCAAAATTTCTAAATCATCCCCAAATATTTTAATAGCAATATCACTTCGGCTTCCTGTCATTAATTCGTTGAAACGCATTTGAATGGGTTGTGAAATTTCAATAGTTGCTCCCGGAATGGCTTCCATTTCTTCTTTCATAGCATTGGCTAAATCTTCCCAATTATCATATTCCTCTCTCCATTCGTCTTTATCTTTAAGCACAATAATCAAATCACCACTTTCAATTGGCATTGGGTCAGTTGGAATTTCTCCAGAACCAATTTTAGTTACAATCGTTTTAATTTCGGGAAAATTTTCTTTTAGAATTTTTTCGTATTGTGTCGTAGTTTTTACCATTTGCGAAAGCGAACTTCCTGTCATAATGGTAGCATTAATAGCTAAATCGCCTTCTTCAATGGTTGGAATAAATTCGCCTCCCATATTTTGAAAAATCACTATTGCTAATACAAATAAACCTAATGAAATTGCCAAAACTGCTTTTTTGAAACGCAAAGCTTTTTCTAAAGACGGAGTGTATATCCCTTCGAACCAAGTAATCATTCTATCACTAAAATTAGATTTGTGTTCCGTGTTTTTGGATAAGAACATAGCGCTCATCATTGGTACATAAGTCAATGAAAGAATAAATGCTCCTATTACGGCAAAGCCTACTGTCATTGCCATTGGCTTAAACATTTTTCCTTCTGTTCCTACTAATGCAAGAATTGGTAAATACACGATTAAGATAATTATTTCTCCAAAAGCAGCACTGTTTCTGATTTTTGAAGCCGAATTATATACTTCGTCATCCATTTCTTCTTGGGTCAGCTCTTTTTGTCTTTTAAGTTTTTGTAAATGATGCATTGTCGCTTCAACAATGATTACCGCTCCATCGACAATAATTCCAAAATCGATTGCTCCTAAACTCATTAGGTTTCCGCTTACGCCAAAATAATTCATTAGAATTACAGCAAAAAGCATCGCCAACGGAATTACTGAAGCAACAATTAATCCTGCACGAAGATTTCCCAGAAACAAAATCAATACAAAAATTACGATTAATGCTCCTTCGAGTAAGTTTTTCATCACTGTTCCAATGGCATTATCTACTAATTTTCCTCTATCAATAAAAGCTTCGGCAACAACACCTTCGGGTAAACTTTTGTTAATTTGAATCATTTTATCTTTGATTCTATCTACAACAGCACTAGAGTTTTCTCCTTTGAGCATTAAGGCTAAACCCGAAACAATTTCGCCTTTACCGTCTTTGGTAGAAGCTCCATAACGCAGTGAAATTCCTTCTCGAACTTCGGCTACATTTCGAATTAAAATTGGTGACCCGTTTTTATTACTAACTACCACATTTTCTATATCCTTGATACCGCTTGCCATACCAACACCACGAATGAAATAAGCATATTGGTCTTTTTCAATATAAGCTCCACCTGTATTTTGATTGTTTTTTTCAAGTGCATTAAAGATATCGGTAATAGTTACTCCTAAACTGTTTAATTTATTTGGATTAACAGCAACTTCATATTGTTTTAATTTTCCGCCCCAAGTACTTACTTCGGCAATACCTTCAATACCTTGTAATTGTGGAATGATAATCCAATCTTGAATGGTTCGCAATTTTACTGCATCGTATTTATCTTCATAGCCTTTTTGGACATATACATCATATTGGTATATTTCTCCAAGACCTGTAGTAATTGGTGCTAATTCTGGAGAACCTACGTACGCTGGAATATTTTCTTTGGCTTGCTGAAGACGTTGGAAAATTTGCTCACGAGCCCAATAAATATCTAAATCATCTTTAAAAACTACGGTGACAACAGAAAGTCCAAAACGAGATATACTACGTAATTCGATTACTTTTGGAATAGTTTTTACAGCTTGTTCAAGCGGATAGGTTATTAATTGTTCTACTTCTTGACTTGCCAAAGTGGGTGCTGTAGTAATTATTTGCACCTGATTATTGGTAACATCTGGCAAGGCATCCAGTGGTAAATTCTTAATAGAATAGCTTCCCCAAGCAATAAGTACAAGTGTAAATAAAAGTATAATGAATTTGTTCTTTATACTAAATTGTATGATTTTATCTAACATTGAAATAGTAGTAATGAATTAGAAATCAGCAAATAAGAATACCTGCCATTATTTGTGATACGATCACAACTTTCTAACCCCGCCAAAATGGGCGGGGCATCATTATGCTATTTGAGGCGGTTGCCAAATACTTCCGAAGAAATTGGAAGAAAGTATTGATTTGTATTCAGGTATTGTTTTGTCAATTAGAATTTTGACAGCAATAAAATTGTAATTGTAAACGGCATTGTAAACGAAACTTTGACAACCACAACAGTTGCAAATGCACAAAGGGGAACAGGAATCGTTGTCGTGAGTGTGGCCTAATTCTTTGTTGATAGTAACGCTATTATTAGACACAACTTCCTCCATATCTGCGCAAGGCAAACACGAAAGCGTCATTAGATATATTGATAATATGAAGTTAAATAATTTCATTCCAATGCAAATATAATTATAAACTTCAATTTTAGGACATAATTATTTCCAACCAATGATTCAATTGATTAGAAAAAACGACTGTGCCAGCTATCCATAGCAGGAACTTCCCAAGATTCGTTGTATTCTTCAATGGTGTTAACCAAATTATTGAAAACGATAGTGTTTTCGGTAACGGCTTTTTCTTTGGCCATTTTCTTGAAATCAATCAATGTTTTGTGGGCAATGTGTTCTCCGTTTTTGAAAGTCACATTCATTTTGTCCAATAAATCAACATTGTATTTTTGCTCCAATTTCTGGATAAACATCACCGATTTGTCTATGGAACAACCAGTGGCAGCTTGCACTTCCTGGTTTACGGCAATGATGATGAATCGATTGTATTTCATTTGATAGGACGATTCTAAACTTACACTGTGGGCTTCCCACGTTTCAAGAAAGGATTTTACGTCGGCTTCTATTTCTGAAAATTCTGCATCAGAGAATTTTCTGTTGGATTGATAAATCCAAATTTTGGAGTCTTCTGGTAAATTTTCGAAAGGAATATACATGGTAATTATGAGTTGTGAATTATGAATTATGAATTTAAAAGTTAGAGTTTAAATTCATAATTTCTAATTCAAATTGATTTATAAATCTTGTGCATTGGCAATCAGTTCAGCGATATCCATCACTTTTACCGAGCCTTCTTTTTCTTTATTTTTGATACCATCGGTCATCATCGTGTTGCAAAAAGGACAACCCGCAGCAATGATTTCTGGTTGCGTTTCAAGTGCATCTTCGGTTCTTTCAATATTGATTTCCTTGTTTCCAGGTTCGGCATCCTTGAACATTTGTGCTCCTCCAGCTCCACAGCATAATCCGTTGGCACGGGAACGTTTCATTTCGACCAATTCGGCATCGAGTTTTTTAATTAAATCACGTGGAGCTTCATACACTTTATTGGCTCTTCCTAAATAGCAAGGATCGTGGAAGGTAATTCGTTTTCCTTTAAATTGACCACCTTCAATGGTTAATCTACCATCGTCAAGCAAGGATTTTAGGAATTCCGTGTGATGAACTACTTCGTATTCCCCTCCCAATTCCGGGTATTCGTTTTTCAAGGTATTGAAACAATGCGGACAAGCCGTAACGATTTTTTTTACTTCATAGCCATTCAAGACTTCGATGTTCATCATGGCCTGCATTTGAAACAAGAACTCGTTTCCTGCTCTTTTTGCAGGATCGCCGGTACAACTTTCTTCGGTTCCCAAAACGGCGAAAGACACATTGGCACGATTCAAAATTTGCACAAATGCCTTAGTTATTTTTTTGGATCGATCATCAAAACTTCCAGCACAACCTACCCAAAATAGTACTTCTGGTTGTTTGCCTTGGGCCAGCATTTCGGCCATTGTTGGTACTATTAAAACTTCTGACATTGTATTTTGTTGATTCGATTAATTGTTTAATCGGTTAAATTTTTAACCCATAAAAAACAATTAAACAATTAATTTTCGTTTTTCCAGTTCAATCGATCTTGTTGGCTGTATTGCCATGGTGCTCCGTTGTTTTCTATATTGCTCATCATAGCATTTATAGGTGTTGGAGCAGCGCTTTCTTCCATCACTAGATAACGACGCATATCCATTATAATCGAAAGCGGACTGATGTTTACCGGACATTCCTCGACACAAGCATTGCAAGATGTACAAGCCCACAATTCTTCGGGAGTGATATAATCGTTCAACAATGATTTATTGTCTGGCACAAAAACTCCTTTGTTGGCATCGATATTTTTCCCTACTTCTTCCATCCTATCTCTCGTATCCATCATAATTTTACGAGGAGACAATAATTTCCCTGTTTGATTGGCAGGACAGGACGAAGTACAACGACCACATTCAGTACAAGTATAGGCGTTTAATAATTGTACCCAATTCAAATCTTGAATATCACTGGCTCCAAATTTGGCTGGAACTGCATTTTCGTCTGGAGCTGCTGTTGCATATGGATCAGCGTTGGGATCCATCATTAATTTTACTTCGGCTGTTACCGATGCTAGATTGTCGAATTGTCCTTCTGGATTCAAATTGGCAAAATAGGTGTTTGGGAAAGCCAGTAAAATATGTAGGTGTTTTGAAAAATACAAATAGTTCATAAAACACAAAATTCCAACGATGTGCAACCACCAAAAAATTTCAGAAAGAAGCATCACTAATTCATTGGACATTCCATTAAATAAAGGTTCGATAAATTGACTTATTGGAAAAGAACCTGCTTTTGTAAAATGTGAATAGCCTCCTGGAATATTTTGTAGATGTAAATCGGTGGCGTTCATCAACAAGAATAATGACATTAAAACGACTTCAAAGTATAGGATATAATTGGCGTCACTTTTAGGGAAACCAGTTAAATCTTTATGAACAAAACGCTTTAATTTGATAATGTTTCTTCTGGCCAAAAAAGCAATCACAGCAACTAAAACCAATAAAGCCAATATTTCAAAAGAACCGATTAGAACATCATAAACAATTCCGATAGGTGAAAAAATTCTGTGAGTGCCAAATAAACCATCAATAATGATTTCCAATAATTCGATATTGATGATGACAAAACCAACATAAACAATAATGTGTAGTATTCCAGCGAAAGGTCTTTTAACCATTTTGGATTGCCCAAGCGCAATCATTGCCATATTCCTCCAACGTGCTTTGGGATTGTCATTGCGATTTACGGCCGCACCAAGATTGATGTTCCGGATTATTTTTTTTACATTCAAATAAAAATAACCAAATCCTATAAGCAGCAGAATTGCAAATAATATATTGTCCAAATAGCCCATAAATGCTAGTTTTTAGCTTTAGCAACTGTATCGTTTACAGGAGCAACATAAGGTTTGTTTTTCTTTCCAAAAACAGAAACATTTACATATCTTGTTGGATTAAGTCGAACGTCTTCTAATAATAATTCCAATTCTTTGGTCGTTTTTTCCAAGTTTTTGTAAACTTCCTCATCGGTCAACAATTTACCCATTGTTCCTTTTCCAGCTTGAAGATTTGCCATGATTTTATCGACACTAGCCAAGGTTTTTTCAAGGTTTTTGGCCGTTTGACCCAAATTGGCTTTGTTTAAAGAATCCGAAATTTTAGAAAAGTCGCTTGACACTTTGTTAAAGTTGGAAACCATTCCTTTTATTTGACCTTTATTATCGTCTAAAATTGAATTTGCATTTAGAGAAACTTTGTGAAATTGTTCCATAGTATTACTCAATTCAGACAAAGTTTTTTTCAAATCGGCTTGTCCTTTTTCGTCAAGAATACTATTTACACCTAACAATAATTTATCTACACCAAGAAGTACTTTCTCGAATTTTTCTTGTAGAGGAACCAATTTTTCTTTTAAAGATTCTGTAAGTCCTGCAGTTGTCACTCCTTTTAATACATCACCATCGACTACAACTGTCTTATCGGCATAATTAGGATATATGGCAATTTGCTTTCCGGCTATAAATCCTGGTTCATATATGGCAGCTGTACTTGATTTAGAAACAGGAAAGTCGGTTTTTAATTGCAATTCAACTAAAATTTTCCCTGTTTGTTGATTTATTGTAATATTACTAACGCTTCCTACAATCAATCCATTGAGAGTTACAGCCGCTGATTTAACTACTCCTTCAACATTGTTGTATTCTACATACACTGTTTTATAATTGGTAAAAAGATCTTTTCCTTTTACATAGCTATATCCCCAAATAAAGAGTAAAATAGACGAAATGACTAATATAGCAGTTTTAATTTCTCGTGTTAATTTCAAAATAATAGTATTAATTGGATTGGACAAATTTAATATAAAATAATTAAACTTGCAGTTATTAATTATTTAGGGCGTCTTGAACGCTAATCTTTTCACCGTTTTTAAAGGCAATTAAATAGGCTGTGCTGTATCCTTTAGATTTTGCTTCCTGTAATAGTTTTTTGGCCTCATCGTAGTCGGTTGTTTCACCATACATATATTTGTAAAGGTTAGATCCTGATTCCATTGAAATATCTTTCAATCCTTTAAAATTACTTGGTATCAATTCTACTTTTTTAACGCTAGCCGACAGTTGTACTTTAAAAATTACTGCAGATGTATCTTTATTGCTAGTTGTTTTTTTAGTTGCGGGAACTTCCAAATTAGTTTTTGGTTTTACTGGTAAAGAGGTATCATTTGTTGGTTTTACAACTATTTTTTGAGAAGGTCTTTCGGTATCATTATCTGTTCCTCCATTTCCAAAATACTCATTTTTATAACTAATAATGGCATCGGCTATGGCTCTGGCTATATCGTTTTGCCCTTCTTCAGAATCTAAAATATTTCCTTCTACAGGATTAGATATAAATCCGGTTTCGATTAAAACTCTTGGCATATAGGCTTTGTGAAGCACCATAAATGGAGCTTGTTGCACACCACCGCCTTTTCTTATTTTTTTTCCTATTGCAGCAAATTCTTCTTCTATTTTACTGGCCAGCGTTATACTATTGTCCAAATATTCTTCCTGCATCAAGGTCATTCCTATCATTGTTTCGGGAGAATTGGGATCAAAACCTTCGTATTTTTGTTTATAATCTTTTTCCAGCGTGATTACGGAGTTCTCTTTTTTGGCCGCTTCAAGATTGGAAGCTATCTTACTCATACCCATCACATAGGATTCGGTACCATCAGCCGCAGTGTTTCTATTGGCATTGCAATGGATGGAAACAAAAATATTAGCATCGGCCCTATTGGCAATATTTGCTCTTTCGATTAAATCAATAAAAACATCTGTTTTACGAGTATAAATTACATCAATTTTGGGATTTTGCTCCAACAATTTTCCAACTTTGAGCACAAGTGCCAAGTTTATATTTTTTTCAACATGTCCATTATAAGTAGCTCCATAATCATGAGCACCATGTCCTGCATCTAAAGTTACCTTGAAAATATTAGATTGTCCATATGTGAAAAATGAAATTATTGTAAAGAGGAGAGCAACTTGCAGTTTGGTTTTATTTATTAAATACATAAATTTAAAAGTTAATTTTAATTAAAACACTAGGGCGATAAATTTATTAATTGATTATTTTTGACAAAAATTTATATGTAAGTTTGACACGTCAAAAAACAAGCCATATTTTTACAAAAATAGCATTAAAACCTTTGAATACAAACTTATTTAATATCGTTTTATTATCAATTTTCCTAACAATAGGATCTTGTAATTTATATTCGCAAGATATAAAGAATAAAACTAAAGCGATACCCGCAAAAAACCAAAAAGACAGTTCCAATTTAACTCCTGATACTAAAGACAATACCGTTCTAATTGCAAAAACTGAAACGGATACTTTAAAAAAAGATAGCATTCAACCCAAAGAGCTTCTTGAAGGTAAAGTAAAATATAATGCGGAAAATTATGTCAAAATTGAGCAAAAGAAAAAGCTGATTACTTTATATGACAAAGCTGAACTTTACTATCAAGACATTGAGTTAAAAGCAGGAATCATAGTTATGAACTATGAAAAAAACGAGGTTTATGCGGGTCGAATAAAAGATTCCACTGGCAAATACACCCAATTTCCCAATTTTAAGCAAGGCACAAATGTCATAGAACCTGATTCTATCCGCTTTAATTTTAAGACCAAAAAAGCTTTAATTTGGAATTCAAGAACAGACCAAGGAGAATTTAAGGTTAAAGCGGCCATTACAAAAAAAGAAAATGATTCTGTTTATTTCTTGAAAGGTGCTCGATTTACAACATCTACTGACGTCGATAATCCAGAATATTATTTCCAAACCAGCAAAGTAAAATTTATTCCCGGCAAAAAAGTGGTTACCGGATTAACCCATATGGTTATTGCCAATGTTCCTACTCCAATTGCATTGCCTTTCGCTTTTTTTCCGATGAGCAAGGAAACCAGCGTTTCGGGAATTCTGTTACCGAGTTACAACGATTCAAATACTCGAGGATTTTCGTTACAAAATGGAGGCTATTATTTTGCACTTAGTGACAATTATGATTTAACCGTTTTAGGAGATTATTACACTAACGGAAGTTATGCTATGCGTTTTGAGTCCAGTTATGCTAAAAGATATAAATATAGAGGGAATTTAAATTTTCGATTCGAAAATTTAATCAACAGCGAAAGAGGTTATCCGGATTATTCGAAACAAAATATTTACAATCTCCAATGGTCTCATTCAAAAGATTCAAAAGGAAGTCCTAATTCCAGCTTTTCTGCCTCGGTAAATATGGGAAGTAGCAAATATTTTCAACAATCCATCAATCAAACCAATATAGGTTCAAATTTAAATAACACCCTAAGTTCCTCTATTTCTTATAGTAAAACCTTCAACGGAAACGTCGGATCCAGATTGTCTTTATCTGCAACGCATTCACAAAACACCCAAACATCAGAAATCAACATGACACTACCTGATTTGCAATACAGTGTAGATCGAATTTATCCTTTTGTAGGTAAAGATGGTGTCAAAAAAGGTTTTTTCAAGAACATCAATTTACTGTATAATTTAAGCGGAAAAAACAGTTTTGTTACAACAGACTCCTTGTTCTTTAAGCCCGAGATGTTTAATAATGCACAAATTGGAGCTAAACATTCCATTCCTTTAAGTACTAATTTCAAATTATTCAAATATTTCAGCGGATCAGCTTCTGCAAATTATGAAGAAATTTGGGTATTGAAAACCATACAAAGAAGTTATGATACTGATCAAAGCAAAGTAGTTGACCAAACAATGAATGGTTTTGATGCCTATAGGACCTATAATTTTTCAAGCAGTTTAGGGACCACCATCTACGGAACTTTTAATTTTGGAGAGGATAAAAAAATAAAATCCATTCGACACGTTATGCGTCCGTCTGTATCTTACGGCTATACTCCAAGTTTTGAAAAATACTATGACACCTATGCTACCGATGCCAGCGGAAAAATGACAAAGGATTATACCCGATTTGAAGGCGGAATTTTTGGAGCTCCATCCAATTCTAATTCTAACCGAATGGGATTTGATTTGAGCAATACTTTTGAAGCTAAAGTCACCGACAAAGACAGTACAAAGACAGAAGCCAAAAAAATTATGCTGCTTAACAATTTAAATCTTTCTACTGGATACGACCTCAATGCCGATGGTGTAAACACACTGGCTTGGGATCCCGTAAGAGTAAGCGGTGGAACACAATTTTTTGACAATAAGTTGAATATGAATTTCGGAACAACACTAGACCCTTATGCTATTGATAATGGCGGTAAGCGAATAAATGTCTATAATATCAATAATGGTGGAAGTTTGTTCAGAATGACTAGTGCCAACGTGACTATGAATTATTCCATTTCAAGCAAAAGCGATAAAGACAAAGAAAAAAATAAGCAAAGTGAGCGAAATGGTGGTCGTGATGATGATTTGTTTGGTAGAAACACAGTTGACCACACTAGAGGCGGAAGCCAACTTGATGAGGAGGAAGACGATGGAGAAGATGTCATTACGGAGTTCTTTACTTCAAAATTACCTTGGGACATGACATTTGCCTACTCATTAACTTATGGCAACAACAACAGGGAGAGCAAAATTACCGGAAATTCGATAATGATTTCGGCCAATACTAGCTTAACACCAAAATGGAAAATTGGAGCATCAACAGGATATGATTTTGTTCAAAATGGTGTTACTTATACCCAACTTCGTTTTGAAAGGGATTTGTTGAGCTGGAGAATGGATTTCAACTGGCAGCCCTTTGGCGATCAAGCTAACTGGAGCTTCTTCATCGGGATAAAATCGGGTATCTTAAGTGATATTAAATATGACAAACGAAGTGCAAGCAACAGATAATTGCTACTTTTGTTTTAAAAATCACACCTCTAAAATTAAAAACTATGAAAAAAATAATTTTTACCGAAAATGCTCCGGCACCAATCGGACCATACAACCAAGCAGTACTTTCAGGCAACACCCTTTATACTTCAGGACAAATTGCAATTAATCCAAAAAACGGAGAATTGGTTACAGCAAATATTGAAGCCGAAACCCAACAGGTTATGGAAAACATAAAAGCCGTTTTGGAAGCTGCAGGAATGACCTTTGAAAACGTGGTAAAAACATCCATATTCATAATGGATATGAATGATTTTGGAACCATAAATACTGTTTACGGCTCTTATTTCAACGAAAAAACCGCTCCAGCTCGTGAAACGGTTCAAGTGGCTTGTTTGCCAAAAAATGTAAATGTAGAAATCTCTATGATTGCAGTGCTATAGCATTCAATAATAATTGTGCTGTTGCTTCATTTGTTGCCAACGGTACATTGTGCACATCACAAACTCGAATTAGCATATTAACATCTGATTCGTGTGGGTGACTGGACAATGGGTCTTTAAAAAACAAAACCATTTTAGTTTTTCCTTCTGCAACTCTACCAGCAATTTGCGCATCGCCTCCTAATGGTCCCGAAAGCATTTTTTTTACCTTGATTCCAACACTTTCAGCTCTGCCTCCAGTGGTTCCGGTGGCAATAATTTTAATGGTGTCACGATTCAGAATGTGTTTGTTTTTATTCAAAAACTGAACCATATCGGCCTTTTTCCCATCGTGGGCAATGATTGCTATTTCCATTATTTATTAGCGATGTGATAGGCAATAAGACCGTCGATAGGTCTTCTAAGCACATTACCCAATTGCAATTCATATTTATCAAAAGTGATTTGCAATTCCTCTTTCAAATAAAAAGCAATTGAACCTACAAAATGAACTGGCACTTCTTTGCAATTATCAAATTGTTTGATATAATTTTTCACGAAAGACTTCATCCCTTTCATAATAATTTTTTGACAAAATTCCGTTTCCTTGTGTTGGATCAAGAACTTTGCAAAAGTGGCCAAATATGCATTTGGATTCGGTTCTTTGTATAATTTGCTTTTAATAAAATCTGGTTCTAAATTATATTCCTTTTCGAATTCCTGCGCCAAATCTTTTGGCATTTTATTAAAATAATATTTTCTAATTAATTCTTTTCCAAAAACGTTTCCACTACAATCATCCATAACGATATAGCCAAGTGATTGTACTTTTTGATGCAAAACTTTGCCGTCAAAAAAGCTGCAGTTAGATCCCGTGCCCAAAATACTTACAATTGCTTGTTCCCCTTTTGGAGTGGTCGCATAAACCGCTGCATAAGTATCTTCTTGAACATCAACGATTGCGTTTGTAAAATATTTTTGAAAAGCTTGAGAAAGCATAATTTTCATTCTATCAGTTCCGCAACCTGCTCCGTAAAAGAAAAGATGCGTTGCTTTATCTTTATTTTGCAAAATATCGAAACGATCATTTAATCGCTCAATAATTTCTTCTTCATCAAGAATTTCAGGGTTTAAACCTAATGTTCTTGTGGTAAACAATATTTTTCCATCCTCATCAATGGCTATCCAATCGGCTTTGGTTGAGCCGCTATCTACTAGTAATCTCATCTTCAATTTGATTTAGTTTTTTAGTTTTTAGATGTACTAAAACCTAAAAAAATGGTTATATGGTTAGGTAAAAAAAACTCCCGTTAAAAAATAGTCTAACGGGAGATTTAGTAAAAATATAAATAATTATTTTAAACCTGCGATATGTACAGATAAATCAATCAATTTACTTGAATATCCGTATTCGTTATCATACCAAGATACCAATTTGAAGAAAGTAGAATTCAATCCAATTCCAGCAGTAGCATCAATGATTGAAGTTCTTTTATCAGAAATAAAATCCTGAGATACAACTGCATCTTCAGTATATCCCATAATTCCTTTCATTGTAGTTTCAGAAGCTTTCTTCAAAACAGCCATAATTTCTTCATAAGAAGTTTCTTTAGCTACTTTTACCGTTAAATCTACTGTAGAAACATCAGCAGTAGGAACACGGAAAGCCATACCTGTTAATTTTCCATTCAATTCTGGAATAACTTTTCCAACCGCTTTTGCAGCACCTGTTGATGAAGGAATGATGTTTATGCTTGCAGCACGTCCACCTCTCCAGTCTTTTCTAGAAGGACCATCAGCTGTCATTTGAGTTGAAGTTGTTGCGTGAACAGTTGTCATCAAAGCTTCAACGATTCCGAAGTTATCGTGAATCACTTTAGCCAAAGGAGCCAAACAGTTTGTAGTACAAGAAGCGTTAGAAACAACAAGATCAGAAGCTTTTGCAGTTTCGTGGTTTACTCCCATTACAAACATTGGAGCATCTGCAGATGGAGCAGAAATAATTACTTTTTTAGCACCACCTTTAATGTGCTCATTTGCAGTTTCGATAGTTGTGAAGATACCTGTACATTCAGCTACTACATCAACATCAACTTCATTCCATTTTAAGTCAGCAGGATTTCTTTCGGCAGTGATACGGATGTTTCTTCCGTTTACATACAATTTTCCTTCTTTTACTTCTACAGTTCCATCGAAACGACCGTGAACTGAATCATATTTTAATAAGTAAGCCAAGTGATCTACATCTAATAAATCATTGATTGCTACTACCTCTACATTATCTCTGTTGAAAGATTCTCTAAAAACAATTCTTCCAATTCTACCGAATCCATTGATTCCTAATTTTACTTTTGACATTCTTTTTCTTATTTAATCGTTATTTAATTATTTTAATTGAGTATTCAAGACTGTTCAAACAGACCTTAAACATTTATTTATATAGACATAATTTCTGACACGCGAAGTAATTCTCTGTCTATTTCCGTATGTCCTTTTATAGCTTGTTCCAATGGAGTTAATGCCACTTTATCGTTGATCATTCCAACCATTAAATTTGATTTTCCTGCCAATAAAGATTCTACAGCTTTTACACCTAGTCTACTGGCAAGAACTCTATCGTAACATGATGGTGCTCCACCACGTTGCATGTGTCCCAAAACGGAAACACGAATTTCGTACTCTGGTAAATTGGCTTCAACATAATCTTTTAATTCGAATACGTTTTTACCTATTTTATCTCCTTCAGCAATCACGACAATACTAGATGATTTTCCTGAAGCTTTGCTTTTCTTGAGTGATTCAACCAATCTCTCCAACCCTAAATCTTCTTCTGGAATTAGAACTTCTTCTGCTCCGCCTCCAATTCCTGCATTTAAAGCAATATGACCTGCATCACGTCCCATAACTTCCACAAAAAATAATCTGTTATGCGAACTTGCTGTGTCTCGAATTTTATCAATACAATCAACAACCGTATTTAAGGCCGTATCATATCCTAAGGTATGACTAGTTCCAAAAATATCATTATCAATTGTTCCGGGAATACCCATTACTGGAAAGCCAAATTCTTTATTAAAAACTTCGGCACCAGTAAAACTTCCGTCTCCACCGATAACCACTAAGGCATCTACTTCTGCTTTCACAAGCTGATCGTATGCTTTTTTACGACCTTCTATAGTCATAAATTCTTTTGATCGTGCTGATTTTAGTATTGTACCACCTTTATTGATAATATTGTGTACACTTCTGGCTCCCATCTCTATAAAGTCGCCTTCTATCATTCCTTGGTAGCCTCTATAGATTCCTACACATAATATATTATGGTAAGCACATGTTCTAACTACTGACCTAATAGCTGCGTTCATTCCCGGAGAATCTCCTCCTGAGGTTAAAACACCAACTTTTTTTATTGTTTTTAGCATTATTTTAGTATTAAAGTGTAAATTTAATAAACATTCGGCACTTTTGGAGCTATGTTTTTAATAAATTAGTAAAAGCACCTAAATTCAAACGTTATCGTTAATAAGTTGCTTAAATATTGTAATAAAAATAATATTTACCTCCAGAAACAACAATTCTATAACAAATTATTAATGTTTTTAGAAAACATTAATGCTCTTAATCTTCCTCAGGAATGATCCCTTCCTGATTTGATTTCTGTTCAGTTGTGTTTGTTTTTTTGGGTTTTGATCTATTATACTTTTCCATATCTATGGTTGAATCTTCATCAACATCATTTGATTTGGCTGCTTTTTCTATTTTGTGATTTTTAAATATCTTATTGGCAAGCTCCTTAAAGGTGTCAAAATCAACTTCATAAGAAACCCCTACTCCCTGTGTATAACCAATACCTTCGCCTATATAACTGATATCGTTTTCTCTATTAAAAAAACGCAGGTTTACCGTTCCATCTTCATTAACCCTGTACAAAATTTCAACATCGCCAACGACTGCTGCTTGACTAACCCCTCCAAAAGGAACCCCTACTTTTCCATTTATGGTAATTCTTTCATTTATTTTTGATGAAATGGAAGCCACAAACCTACCGTCAGCTTCTGCTCCAATAGTTTTGTCAGCAGATATAATATCGATATCGACTTTGAATTTTTCGTCATCAGAATGAATAATACCACTCAATAATCCCTTGGCTGTTTCAAAGGCATTTTGGGATAAAGCAGAATTACTCACTCCGTCAGCACTTAAAAAACTACCTGTAGACAAAAGATACAAGGCTTGGGTTTGTCTCACATCTTTGTCATTTAATTTGTATTCGATTTCCGATTTCAACACATTGCTTACTGTTGGAAATTCGAAATTAAAATCGGGTTCGGGACTTGTCAAATCACCTCGTAGCCCAATAACAACGTTTACATCTACCTTTTTGTTAAAGGAAGAATTCTCCAGTAATACGGCAGGATTTGCCGAGGTTTTATATATAGCCTCTAAATTCAAACGCGCCTTCATTGGATTTCCTTCCCAAGAAATGTAGCCGCCTTTTTTGACACTGAATTTCTTGTCGATAATGCCGCCGTATTTAAAATTATAAGTTCCTTCATAAGCTTGAAAATCGCCCCACATATTAAATTTTCCAAGCGTGTTTATTTTAAAGAGTAGAGTTCCATTTCCTCTACCTTTCATACCGTGTCCAGAATTTCGGTCTAAAATAACTTCCACTTCTGCATTGGGTGTAATATCGAGGTCAAACTCTAATTCAAGTCCTTTGTAATTCCTTGAATTATCAACGATACCCTTTTTAATATTAAACTTTTCTTTGGCTGTCAAGAAATGGATAAAATTATTATCACTAATGCTTTCGGCATTGTTGATAGGGATTTTTAATGACGTTCCACTCTCCGATTTTGCATCTACCTTAATAAACAATCCGTCTGTAGGACCTTTGATAGTAGCCAACCCATTGATAAAGGCAACACCATAATAAGCTGCGTCTTCGCTGTCTTTAGTATCCAGCACCAGTAATTTTTTGGTACTAATTGCCAAATCTAATTTCCAATCCGAAAAGACTTTATGTTCGATACTTCCGTTTAAAGTTCCTTTTGTTCCATATTTAGTATCGGTTAATATATCGTTTCGAAACAGAAACTTTTCATCAACTAAATCAACAATGGTTCTGTTACTTAATGAATAATCGACATTCAGGTATGGAATAGTCATTCCGGCATTGTCCACATAAAGTCGTCCATTGATTTCTGGTTTTTTGACACTCCCTCCAATACTGGCATTTCCAGAAGCAAACCCCCTAATATTAGAGATCACCTCGCCACCAAGCGAACCCAGGATTCCTAAATTAAATTTATCCAATTTTAAGTTTATGTCTAAAATGGTTTCTTTGTCAACAATTTCAATATTTCCATTGGCTTTGAAAGACTCCACGTTTTCATTTTTGATAGAGGAATTCACGGTAAATTTCTTCAACTTTTCATCCCCAACAATATCAAAATTCAAATTACCCAAATTCGTTTTATTGATATTCAAGCTGTCAATTTGAATTGAAGCCGGTATCTGGTAAACGTCATTATCTTGTTTGTAATTTATGATTCCACTCATGTTTCCGTTAAAGACAAACTTGGGGTCGGTAGGAGTAATCTGGTTTAAATCGACATTTTTCATGCTTAACTTTAAATCCTTGTACTTAGAACCTTTTATGTCACCCATTAAGGAAATTTCCTGATTTTCATGGGTAAGTATTATGTTGTCAAAATTGAAATTAGTAAATGATTTATCAAAAATTATTTGATTGTTTGGCGTTTCTTTTTCGTTCAAAAACCACAAATAATCTTTGATTTTTACTTCTGATTTATTCAATCCAACAACATTGTTATTGTCTTTGTTTATGGTATGATATAAATTCAAATTAAAATAATCCTGCCCTTTTGACCCTCCTTTAAACTCGGTTCTAAAAAACAAGGTGTCTTTCATAGTCACGTTGATTAAACTAAAATCCCTAATCTTGTAATGCTTTGTTTTAATACTGTCCAATTCGACATAAGCATTATAAAGTGGATTCTTGTTGTCAATCTTGATTCTAATATTATCAAAAGTGTTGCTCGAAGCTGTAATTTTGGGCGAATTAAAATTAAGTTTGAATTCTTGGTTGTCAGAATTGATGTTCCCTTTTACAATGGTGTTTGCAGCAATCGATATTTCAGGATAAAAGATTTCAATTATTTTATTGTAAATAGTAAAATTGAATTTTAAAAACTGTCCTTTCTTTACCTTAATCGGTTTATAATTGGTGTAAAGACTTCCCATCGAATTTAATACTAAATTCTCCAATTGGTTAAATTGATATTTTCCAATAATTTCACCCTCCACAATATCCTGGGAGTTTACCTTAATGGTTCTTACTCGATCTTGGTCAAAACTGGAATTGATATAAAAATCATCAAAAACATAGGTTGCTTTTGCATTTTGATAGGTTGTTTTATTAATGAACACATCTCCTTTAAGATTATCAATCGAATTTCCGGAAACTTGAACCACCACATCTCCTTTGAATCGGGAAATGGAGTCCTTCATAAAATTTAATTTTTTTAAATCTGCGTTTTCAACATTGATGTGAAAATCATATCGACTTTCTTTCTTGCTCAAATCGACCAACCCATCAAACCTCATATTCAAATTTGGATCATTTACAGAAACCAGACCTTTGTAAAGTCCGTTGTTAAAATTCCCATTCAAAACAACATTACTATAATTGTAATTTTTGTAATTAATTTGAGTAACATCACCTTTTACAGCCGTATTTAAATACTTTTCTGAAAAACCTACACCAACGACATCAAGATTCAAACTTGCTTTTCCAAGGTCTTTTCTATCCAATAAGGTGCCCAGGTCAAAATTATCCAAGACAATATTTCCTTCGTAGGATGCCTTGTCTGATAAATTCATATTTTCAATACTCAAATCAGAATTTACATTCCCCAACTGGGTAGTCATCTTGAAACGAGCATCGATGGAAGTAGTGGTAACTTGCGCTGCACCGACTAAATTGATAGTACCCAATTTCTTCAAAATAACTGGCAACCTTTTGCCTAAAACATTGGGCAAAATCGTAACAAGATCATCATAACTGGTATAAAGTTTGGCAAATTTTCCGTTCATATAAAATTCCTTCCCTTTGCTTGGAAAAAGATTTTTAAAGTTGATTGTGCCTACTATTTGAGACTTTTTGGTATCGATTAATTTTAAATTTGTTATGACCAAATTATTTAATGGACCTTTGATACGTCCCTTGATTTTGAAATGTTGGTTTTTGCCCAATTCATTATAAAAACCACGAATATCATTGGATCCCAAAGTAGCCTTTTCTAGTTTAATATCAAATTCAACTTTATCCGTAAAATGGGCAAAATCTTCGATTTCATAATTCATCACAACAGAGCCTTTCAAATTGGACTCCTTGGTCAACAAATCAAGATTTTCAAGTTTAATGTGTTTCTGTGTATAACTGAACTTGGTACTTAAATCTTCGATAAATACGCCTCGATGATCCTGAAATGATAAGGCATTGATAGTTGTAGTTACCTCAGGTCCGTATATTTTCAAAGCAGTAGCCTCTAAATTAATCTTTGTAAAATCGACATCTTTTGGATTGGCTCTATTTTCATCAATAAGACTGTAATGACCGTTAGTGATTTTTAATTTGGTGGCTGTTAATAAGAAATGTTTTTTCGAAGGTGGAGCATTCGAATTAAATGCAGCAACAAATTTATCAAGATTGGATTGTTTTTCTTTTTTATAGGTTTTCATATTGAAATACAAACTATCTAATGCAATATCACCAAAAACCAAATCGCCATCTGCAATTTTACTCCAGTCTAATATATTGGTTTTTATTCGGTTAGCAGAAATTAAGGTGTTTTTATGATGATCTAGAATCAAGACATTCTTTAGTTTCATTCCACCAAAAACCGTCAAAGAAACTTCCTCAACATTGATACTTATCTTGTATTTTTCGTTAAGCGTATTCGTTACATAATTCCCAATTTTAGTTTGAACAAATGGCAATGTAAGTGCAATGCCAAGTACCAATAATAGTAGGATTAGTCCAAGTAGAGAACGAAATACTATTTTTTTAAGTTTTTTGATACCTATTAATGTTTTAAATTTGTCAAATATAATTCAAAAATTACGCCTTTTTATGCAAAATCCAGAGGTTTTTATACTTGCAATCGAAAGTTCTTGCGATGACACTGCTGCAGCGGTTTTACATAACGACAAAGTTTTGTCGAATGTTGTTGCCAATCAGTTGATTCACAACCAATATGGCGGTGTAGTTCCTGAACTAGCTTCACGTGCCCATCAACAAAACATAGTTCCGGTGATAGATGCTGCGCTTCGCAAAGCAAATATAAAAAAAGAACAGCTTTCCGCAATCGCCTTTACGCAAGGTCCTGGTTTGATGGGATCGCTTCTAGTAGGAAGTTCCTTTGCCAAATCGTTGTCGCTTGCCTTGCAAATTCCATTGATAGCCGTAAACCATATGCAAGCCCATATTTTGGCTCATTTTATAGCAGAAGAAGGATTTGAAAAACCAACATTCCCGTTTTTAGCGCTGACTATTTCGGGTGGACATACCCAAATCGTAAAAGTAAACGACTTTTTCGATATGGAAATCATTGGCGAAACCACCGATGATGCCGTGGGAGAAGCTTTCGACAAAAGTGCCAAAATATTGGGACTTCCCTATCCCGGCGGCCCATTGATAGATAAATATGCAAAACTCGGAAATCCAAAAGCTTTTGTTTTTACCAAACCAAAAGTTCCCGGATTAGATTTCAGTTTTTCTGGCTTGAAAACGGCAATTCTCTATTTCATCCAAAAGAAAAAACTGGAAAACCCCAATTTTATCGAAGAAAACAGAGATGATATTTGCGCTTCCATCCAAGGCACGATCATCGAAATCTTGATGGACAAATTGAAATTGGCCGTAAAAGAAACAGGCATCAAGCAAATCGCCATTGGAGGAGGCGTTTCTGCCAATTCTGGAATTAGAAATACATTGAAACAAGCCGAAACCAAATACGGTTGGAAGACGTTCATTCCAAAATTTGAATATACTACCGATAATGCTGCCATGATTGGAATTGTAGGTTATCAAAAGTTTTTATCTAAAAATTTCGAAACTTCTGCTGTCGTTTCAAAAGCTCGAATTCAATTCTAAATTATGCAATTATTTTACAATCCAACAATAAATGAAACTACTGAAAGCTTTTCTTTTGACAAAGAAGAAAGCAAACACATCATTAAAGTATTGCGTAAAAAAGATACCGATATTTTATTCGTGACCAATGGTTTGGGGCTTCTATTTAAAACCGAAATTACATTAGCTTCAGACAATAAATGTACGGTACAAATTCTCTCTGTCGAAAAAGTAGCGCCTTCAAAATTTCAGTTGCATCTGGCGGTGGCTCCCACCAAAATGAATGACCGCTACGAATGGTTTTTGGAAAAAGCAACCGAAATTGGCATACACGAAATCACCCCAATTATTTGCGATCGCTCCGAACGAAAAGTGGTCAATAAAGAACGTTTTGAAAAAATTCTATTGACCGCAATGAAACAATCCAATGTATTGTTTTTGCCAAAATTGAACGAAGCTATCACTTTCAAAGAATTTATCAAACTCAAAAATGAAGGCTTGCAATTAATTGCCCACTGCGAAGAAACATACAAAAAATCATTGAAATCGGTATTAAAACCGGACGAAAACGTAACCTTGCTTATAGGCCCAGAAGGCGATTTTTCGGAAAAAGAAATTATACTGGCTCTTGAGAACAATTTTACGCCAGTATCATTGGGAAATACAAGATTACGTACTGAAACTGCTGCTATTGTAGCTTGTCATAGCGTTGTTTTTGCAAATGAAGAATAACAAATTATGAAAAACCTATTCTATCTATTGCTATTAATTTCTTTCGTTTCATTTTCCCAAGAAATTGCCTTGGTAAAATACAGCGGTGGTGGCGATTGGTATGCCAATCCTACTTCATTGCCCAATTTGATAAAATATTGCAACGCTAAAATCAATACCAAAATCAAACTCAAACCTGCCACCGTAGAACCCAGTAGTCCCGATTTACTATCTTATCCTTTTCTTCATATGACAGGTCATGGAAACGTGGTTTTCAGCGATTCAGATGTTATTAATTTGAGAAATTATTTGACCTCGGGAGGTTTTCTGCATATAGACGATAATTATGGAATGAATCAATACATTCGGAAAGAAATTAAAAAAATATTCCCTACTACTGATTTGGTAGAAATTCCAGCCAATCACCAAATCTTTCAAAAACCCTATCTTTTTACTAGCGGTTTGCCCAAAATTCACGAACATGATGGCAAACGACCACAAGCTTTCGGCATATTTGTAGAAAACAGATTGGTATTGCTTTACACCTTCGAATGTGATTTAGGCGATGGTTGGGAAGATCCCGAAGTGAATAACGACCCAGCTGATGTTCGTGAAAAAGCCCTGAAAATGGGAGCTAATATAATCAACTACATTTTCAATAATTAAATACAGACCGCTAGCCTTACATCATAACAAGTTGGTTTTCAACTAAATATTTGCGTTTTTAATAATTTTATTGTACTATTGTTGAATAATTAACTCTAATTAATATTTTTTAACCAAACTAATATTATGAAAAAAATTCTATTTTCCGCAGCAGCCATCCTGATGCTTTTTGCATGTCAAAACGAAGCAACAGATGCAAACGCAACAGAAACAAGCGCCGTAGCGCGTCGTAGTTGTGCTTCACAAGATGTTTTGGCTGAACAATTGGCAGCTGACCCAACATTGGCCATCAGGATGAACGAAATTGAAGCCTTCACCCAAAAAAGAATTGCTTCTCTTTCTAATTATAGATTAGTAGGTGGTAAAATTGAAATTCCGGTTGTAGTAAATGTTTTATACAGAACTAATGCCGAAAATATTTCCTTGGAACAAATACAATCTCAAATTGACATTTTAAACAAAGATTTTACAGCTACAAATTCCGATTTCAACAAAGTTCCTCAAATGTTTTCGGCAGTGGCTGCAAATGTTGATATTACTTTTAAATTGGAAACTAACATTGGAGATGGAGGAGTAATCAGAAAATCGACAAAAAAAACCTCTTGGGGAACAAGAGATGCTATGAAAAATAGCAAACAAGGTGGAATAGATCCTACTTCACCCTCAACAACACTAAATATATGGGCTTGCACAATTGGAGGAGGCATTTTGGGCTATGCCCAATTCCCTGGAGGAAAATTAGCAACAGATGGTGTCGTGGTTGATTCCAAATATTTTGGATTATCAGGCTCTGCAAGTGCACCCTATAATTTAGGACGAACTGCCACACATGAAGTTGGACACTGGATGAATTTACGCCATATTTGGGGTGATGCTTCCTGCGGAAATGATTTAGTTGAAGACACTCCTGTACACAAAACAGCAAATTATACGGCTACTGCACCATTTATAAGTTCATGTCTGCCAGCAGATCATTATGAAATGCCAATGAACTATATGGATTATACCAATGACGATTTGATGTATATGTTCACTAACGGACAAAAAGCAAGAATGGCGGCTATATTTGCGGTCGGCGGAGTAAGAGCTGGTTTCAGAAATTAAACCTTTAATTTTTTAGATTACAAAACTCGCTATTTTTTGGCGAGTTTTTTTATCTTTATCCTCTAAAAACATTAGATGGTGACTTCAAAAATAATAGCAAACGGTATTTTAAGAGCAATAGGTTTTTTACTTTTGGTAACGGTATCCTTGTATTTCTTATATCAAATACAGTCCGTTTTAATATATCTGGTGGTAGCTTTGATTCTTACATTAATAGGAAATCCAATTCTTGACTTCTTCAAAAAAAGATTGAAATTCAAGCATATTTGGGCAACAATTACCACGCTTTTTATTTTCATCCTCTTTATTGCTGGTTTTATATTGATGTTTATCCCTTTGATTTCTTCTCAAGGACAAAATTTATCACTTCTAAAAACGACTGAAATCGAAAAAAACATAACGCAATTAACCTACCAAACTTCTGCTTTTTTAGAAAGCCACAACATCGATTCGAAACAAATGCTCAAGGAAGCCAATATCTCTTCCAAAATAAATTTCAATTTTATCCCCAATTTTTTGAATATGGTTTTGGGAACCATCAGCAGCATAGGAATTGGATTGGCATCGGTATTATTTATTACTTTTTTCTTCCTGAAAGATCGATTGATGTTTGTGGTTGGAGCCAAAAAATTAATTCCGGACAGCCAAGAAGACAAGATTTTGAATTCAGTTCATAAAATAAACCATTTGTTATCTCGCTATTTTATAGGTCTTTTGCTCCAATTATTTATAGTCTTTCTTTTATATATCATTGTGTTATTTATTTTTGGAATACCCAATCTGTTCATCATTGCCTTTTTGTGTGCCATATTGAATATTGTTCCCTACATTGGTCCACTGATAGCTTCCGTCTTGGCAGCGATTTTAACTATGTTGAGTAACTTGGGAAGTGATTTTCAAACCGAAATATTGCCAACCACCATCTATGTTTTAATCGGATTTTGGATAGTACAGGTCATCGACAACAACCTCTCGCAACCCATCATTTTTTCTAAAAGTGTCAGTTCACACCCTTTGGAAATCTTTCTTGTCATCTTGATTGCGGGATTCCTTTCGGGAATTTTAGGGATGATTATTGCCGTTCCGCTGTATACTATCCTGAAAGTAATTGGAAAAGAGTTTTTTCCAGAAAATGCAGTCATAAAACTACTCACTAAAGATATTTAAGTTTGGATTTTAAAATTCTAAATCCGGAAATTCAACAGTTTATCAATGCAAATATTGATAAAAACATCACGAAATTAGCCTTACATAAGAACCCTTTACCTGATGTGGAATGGATTGCCGTCTTGAACCAGATTGAAGCCAAAACCAAGGCGAGACTCAAATTACCGACTTGGTTCGCATCCAATAATATTGTTTATCCCAGCAAAATATCTGTTGAGCAAACCTCATCCGAAAAAACGGCTTCTTACAAAGCTTCCCTAATTTCTGGCAAAAACCTAATTGATTTGACGGGCGGTTTTGGAGTGGATGATTTCTATTTTGCAAATAAAATGAATGCCGTGGTGCATTGCGAAATAAATCCTGAACTTTCCCAGATTGTTCAACACAATTTCGAGAAATTGAATGTAAAAAACATCAGTTGTTATTCTGGAGACAGTCTAGAAACTTTGGTAAAATTAAACACCAAATGGGATTGGATTTACATCGACCCCTCCAGAAGAAACGATGCCAAAGGCAAAGTTTTCATGCTCGAAGATTGCTTGCCCAATGTACCTAAACATCTGGATCTGTTGTTTCAACATTCGGATTCAATTTTAATAAAAACAGCTCCTCTACTAGATATTTCGGCGGGATTATTGGAAATCAAAAACGTAAAAAGCATCCATATTGTTGCATTAGAAAACGAGGTAAAGGAATTGTTATGGGAATTGCAAAAAAACTATTCAGGAAAAATAACCATTAAAACCGTGAATCTTGTAAAGGAAAAAATAGATACTTTCGAATTCGTTTTGGACTATGCTTCCGAGAACCCAAAATATGGTTTGCCCAGCAACTATTTATATGAACCCAATAGCGCCATAATGAAATCGGGAGGTTTTGATGAAGTAGGCACTTTTTACAAGCTCAACAAACTGCACAAACATTCCCATTTATATACCAATGAAAATCTCATTACTTTTCCGGGGAGAGTTTTCGAAATTGAAAATTCATTCCCCTATCATAAAAACGAAATGAAAATTCATCTCGAAAAGCAACAGTTCAATATTACGACCCGAAATTTTCCTGACACCGTCGAAAATATTCGAAAAAAATGGAAAATAAAAGACGGTGGAAATCGCTATTGTTTTTTCACGACCGATGAAAATGACAATAAAATAGTTTTAATTTGCAAAAAAATACACTAAAAATGAACAAGGTAGTCCTATTAATTTTATTCTTAATCACCAACACTTTATTTGCCCAAAAACCTTGTGAATACAGTACCAATGTTAACGATTCTATTGGAACTTATAAGTTAACAAAAGAATACATGGTTTATGAAAAAAAATTCGCTGGAAATTCCAGTTATATCTTCTATTCATTGGCATTGACCGATGGAACGCCAACGCTTAATTTGCAGCTTATCAAAAAAAGCAAGGATTTTATGAAAGCCAATTGTTTTGATAAAAATTCAAAGCTGTTCTTGCAATTGAATAATGGAAAAATCGTGATGCTTATTCACATCGACCAAGAAAACTGCGGTTCATTACTTCGTGACAGCGAAGGGTATGACAACAGGGTGCTAGCAGGAACCTTTATGTTTATAAAAGGTTCTATGGAAGATTTGAAAAGCTCTCCTGTAAATTTAATGCGAATTAAATACCTGACAGACCTTGAAGATTATGTCATCCAAAAGGAATTTAAATCCGAAATGAATAACGAGGTATACCATCCTGAAACCTACTTTATCGAAAATTTACGCTGTATCGACAAATAACAACATTCTAAATTATACACGAATTTCACGAATTATCACAAATTTACAATCTTTAAAAATTGGATTACACAAATTTCATCTATGCCAAAAATTTGTGTAATTAAAAACAATTAATTATTAGTGTTAATTAGTGAAATTCGTGTTTATCTTTTTTTAAAAACTAATCGCATTTCCATTTAACATTCGAAACCTTGTCGGTTAAGGCTGATTTCAAATTGTAGTGCCACCATTCCGAATCAAAGGAATTGAATCCATTTTGCGTCATTACTTTTTTTAACAACACCCTGTTCTTTTTTACTTTTTTCGAAAGTTGGCTATAATTATGACTAGCTTCAATACCAAAATGGTCAAAGGAGGTTCCCATATCCAATTCTTTTCCTGCAGAATCGACTAAAGATATGTCCACAGCTCCCCCTCTATTATGAATGGAACCTTTAGCTGGATCGGCAACATAAGAAGGATTCGAAACAATTTGCCACATTTTTTTCTGGATGTCCAAAGGACGGTAACAATCGAAAAACTTGATTTTATAGCCTTTTTTCATAAAAACGGCATTGGCTTTGATGATGGCCTTGACGGTTTTCAATCGCAAAAAGCATTCGCCGCAATCATAGACTTTGGCCTTCAAGAAATTATCAGATGTGGCATATTTCATATCATAAACAAAATCTTGACTATAGTCTTTAATATTCACGAAAGTGGTGTCGTTGACAACGGTTTTATTTACTGAACCGACATCAGGAATTCCCGTTTGGGATTTACACGAAACCGATGAAAATAAAACACAAAGAAACCACAAGGATTTGAAATGAAAAGTCATAAATGCTATTTTTTATAAAAATAGGCAAATCAGGGGAATTGAAGCAAAATTTTAGCATAAACCTAAATTCAATTATTATTTTATCCCCTAGGGGTTTCATATTGGTAGCTTTTAAAGTGCTGCATCAATTTGTCCCGTTAGGGACTATACCAAATTCAAGATAAATGTATATTCCCTGACGGGACAAGAGATAAGGGAACATTTTTTTACCAATATGAAATCCCTACGGGATAAAAGGCATTACAAACCAAAGTATTACCAATCAAAATAGACTTTTGAAAAATTTAACTAATTTTACAGTCGCAACTACTTATATTTTTATATATTTGCACTACGTATTTATACTTACTTTTGATAATGTGAAATTATTAATCAATAATAACGACAAAATATAAGTAACTGAATTGCAACCAATACAAGGAAAAAATGACACACAATAATCCAAAACTAACTATCGTGGGTGCTGGCCCAGGCGATGTGGAACTCATCACTTTGAAAGCCATCAAAGCACTGAAAAATGCCGATGTCGTTCTGTATGATGCGCTCATCAATGAAGAATTGTTGCAATATGCCAACAAAAATGCGGAGATTCTTTTCGTGGGTAAACGAATTGGATGCCACGCTTATACCCAAGACCAAATCAACGACCTAATTGTTTCTATGGCGCAACGTCACGGTCACGTGGTGCGCTTGAAAGGCGGCGATCCCTTCATCTTTGGTCGTGGTGGCGAAGAAATAGAATACGCACAACGATTTAACATAGAAACTGCCATTGTTCCCGGAATATCATCTTCTATGGGCGTTCCTGCAGCCAACGGAATCAGCTTAACACAAAGAGGAATTTCCGAGAGTTTTTGGGTCATCACGGGAACCACTTCGGATCATAAATTATCTAAAGATGTTGCTTTGGCATCCCAATCCTCGGCAACGGTAGTCATATTGATGGGAATGAACAAATTGGACGAAATCGTTTCGATTTACCAAACCAACAGAACAGACGATTTGCCAGTGGCCATCATACAAAACGGAACCAAAAGCACGGAAAAAAAAGTATTTGGAAACATAAGCTCCATCTCGAAATTGGTCGCTGAACACCAACTCTCCTCGCCAGCCATCATCGTCATTGGCGAAGTGGTAAAACATTCTTTAAACTTTACCCAATATTTTGAAGAAGCCTATTTGGAGGAAGAAGAATTCGTTTTCCAAAATTTGGATATTTTTTAAAAACCAACACATACTCCCTGTTTTATGGGGATCTAAAAATACTGATTTGAAGATCGGTATTTTTTTTTGAGTAACTTCAACTGTATCCTTCCTATTATTTAAATCAATACAAAACTTCAAAAAAACCAAACCCCGTTTAAAACTTTTTAAACGGGGTTTGAATTTTTAATAATTATCTAAAATAATTATTTATCCACGCAATCCACAGTGGTAAATTTATATTTCACGTTATCAAAATCTATTGGTTCACCTTTGACAAAAGAAGAAGTTCCCAAATAAGTTTCAATTTTTCCGTTGCCCAAGATGAGTTCGTTTCCGCGTTTTAACAATGCCATTGGATTTTTATATAAAGCTTTATCTGTACCCGAAATAAAAGAGTAATCTACAAACAAGGTATCTCCACGAAATTCTCCAGCGATTTTCCCCACTTTTTTAGCTTTGTTAAGCACTTTCATCACCATCTCGCCCGTTATTTTGCCACTTTTCAAAGTGTTGACTTTTAATTCGAGAGTGTCTGTTTCATACAAAGCTTTGTAGCATTGCACGGTTACCGGCTTTTCAACCACATCCTTGACTTCAACATCTTTTGATTTTTTATTACAGCTTCCGAGTACAATGCTAGCCAACAGCAAACAAAACAGGCCTGAATTTTTCATGGTAGTAAACATTTAGTTAATAATTACGACAATAGCCATTGCTAATTTACGCATAAATAACGTACAATAATGCACTTTTATTATGAAATAAAAAAGTCGTCCCTTCGATAGATAATTGCCGAAAGCGTTATCATTCAAAGGGACGAATCTATTTGTTAATCGAAAAAACTATTCCAATTCCACCTTTACATTGTACTGGTTTGAATTCAAAATAGATTCAATAGAGCCAAAAGTAGCAACCCCTTTTTGATATTCTCTTTCCTTTTTTAAGGCAAGCTGTTTTACACTGTGTTCAAAACGGCTTACTTCTTTCAAAGTAGTCAGAATTAAGCCTGGAACCTTTGCATTATTACCATCATTATCTTTAGAAACCATAGTAAAATAGGACGAGTTGCAATGCTTCACTACTCCTGTACGTATGTTTTCGGCTTCTACACGAATCCCTATAATCATGGAGCTCGTTCCCACATAATTGACACTGGCTTTCATAGTAACCAATTCCCCCACTTCAATGGGTTTCAAGAAGTTTACCGTATCCACGGAAGCTGTGACACAATAATTTCCAGAAAATTTTGAAGCACAAGCAAAGGCTATCTGATCGAGTAATGACAAGATGTATCCACCATGAATTTTGCCGCTAAAATTGGTGTGCGATGGCAACATTAACTCGGAAATGGTAATATGAGAGGAGCTTACTGTTTTGAATGTTGTATTCATAATTGGTTTCTATTATTCGAAATTCTTACTAATGATAAGCTTACAAAATTAAACTTTTTCCAGAAAGTTTATAAAATTACTTTTGGGAGATTCACACAACGAACAATGGTACTCTTCTGGCAAATCGGAAAACAGGACTCCTTTTTCGATGCCTTGGGTCGAATCGCCATAATCGGCATTGTAAAGAGTCAAACATTCTTGACATTGATGGATGTCTTGTTGTTTTGGTTCCTTTTTGATCGAATTGGCGCTTACTTCAAGGGTCGAGTTTCCTAGTTCGTCGAAATATTTTCGGCTCAATTCAATCAGAATGTTGGGGAGTTCCAGTTTGTCGACATCTTGTGTGTGAACGATATATTCCTTGGTGTTTGGATCGAAATTTTTGGCATACAAAACATTGTAAGTTGCCCTGATTTTTATGGATTCCAAGTCTTTGGGAACATCATTTTTTTCGACCACAATGGAAGTAAAATAATGTCCTTCTCTGTTGTATTCCGACAATCCGAAAGTAAGTCCGTAAGTACTAATATCAAACTGATCGAGCGTTCGCACCAAAAATGTTTTCAAATTCAACGCCCATTCTTCGGCTACTGGTAAATGCCAATTCAATTCCAATAATGAATGTCGCACATTGATTCCTTTTTTTCCAAGGAATTTCTCCCAATCGAGTTTTCGGTCTTTGGGAATCCCTTTTACAATGAAAGATTTCCATGGCGTGATACAAATTTTACCAATTTTACAATCAAAACACAAATCGCACATTTCCTTCAAGAAGTCCAAATCATAGAGGTTGTTTCTCCAATACAAGCCCAACCAATATTGATCGATACCCAATTTGTTCATCCCTTCATAGTACGGGAATGGATAAAACGGAATATGCAACGGTTTGTCGATGGTTCTGTTATTGGTATCCAAAGCATCGTTGACCAATTGAAAAATCATATCGGCAGAATCAGGTTCTTCTTCCAATATTTTTTCGATGGCATAATACACTTCAGCAATGTTCCAACTGTAAATTAATACCGGATACATTTCCATTTTAGCCCATTTGGGCAAACGGATATAAGCAAACCAATAATCTTCGTGGTGGGAAGCAATAAAATTGACATGGCCAGTAAACAAAGGAACCAATTGCTGTTTTGGATCTGTGATATTGACCTTCAACTTGGGTTTGCTCTTGAATTGTTCCAAGATATACAAAAATTTATTACCCGTAAGCCAAGGCGTATTACTGAAAATATCCGTCGAAACATAGGAAGTCACAATGTTATTGCCGCTCTTTTCATTCGGGTAAACAAAATGATATTTCCCTGCTTTTTCTTTTCCGATTGCCGTAAATCCTTTTGGGAAAATAATGTCCTGACGAGAACCAAAAGAGATGTCTTTCAATCCTTGTTCCAAGGCCATATTAACAATTTCTCGCAACTCACCTGGCGAAATAACGCCTCCTTTTACTATTAATCTTGTCAATTCCATAGTTTTATAGTTTAGAGTTATCAGTCCCAGTTTTCAGTCTCAGTATACAACTGAAAACTGAGACTGAGACTGAAAACTTTTTATTTGCATTTTGATAAAATTTCTTTTACTTCGGTTTTACAGCTTCCGCAACCCAATCCTGCTCCAGTGGTTTTGCACAATTCCGTGAAATTGGTCACCCCACCTTTGATGCATTCCTCAATATTTCCACTTCCTACTTGGCTGCAAGAGCAAACTAATTTGCCTAAAACAGGTTTCGCATTAGAACTTCCTCTCAATAAAGTATTCCTTTTGTCGGACAATTCTATTTTGCTTTCAATCATCGTCTTGAATTCGGCAAATTCGTTTTTGTCGCCCATCAAAATCGCACCCACCAACAAGTCGTTTTTGACAATACATTTCTTATAATATCTTTTTCCTAAATCAGAAAAAACGATTTCCTCGTAAGTGTCATCATTCTCCGGAATTTCGATGTCGCCAATACTACACAAATTAATATCTTCCAGTTTCAGGATATTCATCAAAACCGAACCTTTGTAAAAACTACTGATGTCGCCCGCCATGAAGTTGGCCAAAACATCGGCCTGTTCTTCAGCTGCTGATGTAATTCCGAACAACTTATTGTTGAATTCCGCTATTTCGCCAATAGCAAAAATATTTGGACTCGAAGTTTGCAAATACTGGTTTACTTTCACCCCACGTCCGCAAGAAAGTCCCGATTCTTTGGCGATTTCTATGTTGGGGATGGTTCCAATGGTATAAACAATGGCATTGGCAGTAATGATTCGACCACTTTTCAAGGCAATTTCCAATTCATTTGAATTGTCCGTTTCAAATACGGTATTGACTTCATTGTCAAAATAAATGGAAATGTCTCGAAGTTGTACTTCTTCTGCCAATAATTTACTTGAAATTCGATCCAACTGACGCTCCATCAAACGGGAAGCACGTTGAATAATCGTAATTTTTACTTTTTTATGTTTTAAGGCTGCGGCCAATTCTAAACCTAATAGACCACCACCAACGATAACCACGTGTTGTTCTTCGGCTGGTAAATTGGTACTGTCCAAATAGTCTTTTAATCGATCGGCATCACTCTTTTTTCTCATTGTAAAACGTCCAGGCAAATGCAATTGGGCATTTTCTGGCACAAATGGACGACTTCCAGTAGCCAATATCAAGGAATCAAAAGTGTGTAAAACTCCTTCGCTGTCGAGAATAGTATTGTCTTTTGTGTTGACATTGTCAATAGAAACGTTCGAGCGCATCGTGATGTCCAACTTGACTAGCGCTTCTTCTTTAATTTTCAAAAGTTGCTCCCAGGTAAATTCGCCTGTCATATATTCTGGTAATAAAACACGGTTGTAGAAAGGGTTTTCTTCGTTTGAGAAAACAATAATTTCGTCGGTTTTATTAATTTCTCTGTAGTTTTGAATGAATCGGAAAGCGGCTGCTCCTGCTCCAACCACAGCAATTTTCTCGAAAGGTTTCACGTATTTGACCACGGAAACCGTCGTGTATTTAAAATCGGGTTCTTTTGATATTGGGTCAACTATGGTGTTGGTCAAATTATTGGTACGGTTCAAATCGTTTTCCAATTGTTTACCCCAGTGCATTGGCAAGAAAACCACTCCTTCACGAATCGTATCCGAAACTTTTGCCTTTACTTGAACTGCTCCGTTTTTGCTGGTCACTACAACAATATCTCCTTCTCCAATTTTTGATTTGAAAGCATCAATCGGATTGATTTCAAGAACCGGACTTGGAATATGTGTCATCAATCGGGATACTTTTCCCGTTTTGGTCATCGTATGCCATTGGTCACGAATACGTCCCGTTGTCAAAATAAACGGAAAATCTTTATTCGGTGCTTCCGAAGTATTTTCGATCGCTGTTGGAATATTGAAAATCGCTTTTTGTGAAGGCGTAAAAAACTTTTTGTCAGCAAACAAACGTGGTGTTCCTGGATGTCCGTAGTCTGGAACTGGCCATTGGAAAGTTCCTTCGTTTTTAAGACGGCTATAATTCAAATAGGAAATATCGATATTAGTTCCTTTGGTCATCAAGCAATGCTCCTTATAAATATCTTCGGTAGTATTGAAATTAAAACCCGGAAAATTCATTTTCTTGGCGAAACGCATCAAAATATCCACGTCTGGAAGCGCTTCTCCCGGTGCGTTAATTCCTTTTGGCAAATAAGAAATTCGTCTTTCAGAATTTGTCATTGTTCCCTCTTTTTCTAACCAACCTGCAGCCGGCAATAATAAATCGGCAAACTTTGCTGTATCTGAATTGTGTGAAATATCCTGAACCACCACGAATTTGGCATTCGCCAATGCTTTTTCCACTCTTCGAGAATCGGGCAAACTCACTAATGGATTGGTACAAATAATCCAAATGGCTTTCATTTTTCCAGATTCCAAGGCTTGGAACATTTCGGTAGCCGTTAATCCCGGTTTTTCAGAAATATCTTCAACACCCCAAAAATCAGCTACTTCTTTACGATGTATTGGATTAGCCAATTCTTTGTGAACAGCCAATAAATTCGCCATTCCTCCTACTTCACGACCACCCATTGCATTCGGCTGCCCTGTTAAAGAGAAAGGGCCTGAACCCGGTTTCCCAACGTGACCCGTCAATAAAGAAAGATTTAATAATGCGGTATTTTTATCAACTCCAATCGCGCTTTGATTCAATCCCATGGCCCAAAGTGAAATAAATCCTTTGGCTTTTCCAATAATATCGGCAGCCTGTTTGATTTGATCTACAGATATTCCACAAGTTTTAGATGCTTTTTCGAATGAACTTGATAAAACCAAGTCTTTATAGGTATTAAAATTTTCGGTGTGGTTATTCACAAAATCTTTATCGGCATATCCTTTTTCGATTAGTCTTTTGGCCAAAGCGTGGTACAAAACAATATCCGTTCCCGGAATAATTTGCAAATGCAAATCAGCCGCCAAAGCAGAATCTGTTTTTCGAGGATCGACAACAATTATTTTTACCTTTGGATTTTTTTCTTTGTGTTGTTCCAATCTTCTAAAAAGAATTGGGTGACACCAGGCAGGATTAGCACCTGTAATCAAGAACGTATCCGCCAGTTCAATATCATCATAAGCAATTGGCACAGAATCCTCCCCGAAGGTTTTCTTGTAACCGGCCACTGCCGAACTCATACACAAACGAGAGTTGGTATCTATATTATTAGTCTTCAAGAATCCTTTTACCAGTTTGTTTACCAAATAATATTCTTCGGTAAGACATTGTCCTGAAATGTAAAAACCTACACTATCCGGTCCGTGTTTTTTTATGATGGAAGAAAATACAGCTGCAGCACGGTCTAATCCAGCATCCCAACTTACGCGTTCCATCGGATGCGATTTACTCCATCGCATTTCAGGATACAGAATTCTGTCTGAAACATCATTGGCAACATAATGAAGATTCATTCCTTTAGAACAAAGCATACCTCTATTTACCGGATTGTCTTTGTCTCCAGTTACGGAAACTCCATTTTTAGCATCATTAGTTACTACAATTCCGCAACCTACACCACAATAGGAACACGTCGTTTTGATTTCTGAATTTTGCATTGTAATTTCTTTATTATTGATGAAAGTCTAACTTATGACTTGTTCTCTTTTTCGAAAATGTAAAAATAAGTATTTTTACGTATAAATACGTATAAATCGAATATTTTTTTATAAATTTGTTTAAAATAAATTCCATAAGCGAATTCAGGTAATAATATTTAAAGATTTTATCGATGAAAGAAGAACTAGCCTCTTGTACCAGCTGCACCAACGAAAATTGTTTTATCAAAAGACACATTCATTTGGAGCAAATGAAAAATTACATTGATAAAAAACGCAGTTTTGTTTGCAAAAAAGCACAACAATTCATCATTGAAGGCGCACCAATACAAGGTTTATACTTCATTTACAAAGGAAAGGTAAAGACCGTAAAAACTGGTATTCACGGTAGAGAACAAATTGTTCGATTGACCAAAAATGGCGACACTGTTGGCTTCAGGGGGTTTGGTACCAGCAAACGCTACCTCATAGGCGCTTATGCGCTGGAAGACACGGTTTTGTGCAATTTCAGCAATGAAGACATGCTTGAAATTCTTCATAATATTCCCGAATTCACCTATGATTTAATGTTATTTTATGCCGAAGAATTGAATAAAAGCGAGAACAACATTCGAAAAATTGCCCAAATGAATGTGAGAGAAAGGGTAATTGACACCTTATTATATATACATCGCAAATTTGGACAAACAAACGGTGTTATAGAACTTGATTTGTCTCGAAAAGAAATAGCCGATTTTGCTGGAACCACTGATGAACAAGTGATACGAGTGATTTCTAGTTTAAAAAAAGAAACTCTCATTAAAACAGTAGGTAAAAAAATTGGCTTAGTCAATGTCGATAAATTAAGAGCCGAAATCAGGGAACATAAGTAGTCCTCCTGATTTACCATCCATCAATTCTTTGTTAATATCAAAATTACGTAGTCCTCACTCTAAGGGCTACTTTTTTTTTACTTTTGGTTTTATAAATCATCTTCTTTTAAAGTTTTTTAAAGAAAAAATCAATTTCCTTAGAACACAAATCTCATTTATACGTATTTTTCTATACATACTTACGTATAAAAATCCCTTTATATACTTGACTTAGCTCTACATACCTGTCAAAAAGCAGAAAAAAAACTATTTTATTAACGATATTTCCGGTATTAAAAAACTGTTTTAGTCTGTATTTTACGTAGTATATAAGTATTAATACTTACATAAATTTGCTTCATACTAATTAAAACAAATATTAATATGCAAAACATTAAAACTAAACTACCGAACATTCAAGGTTTCAAAAAAGAAACAACTTCAAAAGTAAATCTTACAAAATCTATTTTCTTGGGACTTGTACTAGCATTAGCAAGCCAAAACGAAGCCAAAGCCCAGTTGACTGTAACAGGACAATTAAGACCTAGAACAGAACTTAGAGAAGGACAAGGAACTTTGCAAAAAGCAGGAGACGATTCAGCATTATTCACTTCTCAAAGAACCAGACTTAATGTAGGTTATACAGGATATCGTTTTAAAGTTTTTATGGCATTACAAGATGTTAGAGTTTGGGGACAAGATCAATCTACAATCAACAGAACTACAACAGAAGCCAACAACGGAATCTTATTGCACGAAGCTTGGACAGAAATTATGTTGAACGATACTATAAGTAATTTTCAAAATATCTCTTTAAAAATTGGACGTCAAGAAATTGCTTATGACGACCAGAAAGTTTTAGGAGGATTGGATTGGTTGCAACAAGCCAGAAGACATGATGCAGTTGTTTTCAAATTTGCCAACAAAGGCTGGACTTTTGACCTTGGAGCAGCTTTCAACCAAAACAAGGAACTTAATGCAACTACTATTTACAACGGAATTCCAACCGCTTATGGAGCTGGAACAAACGGAATTGGTACGATGTACAAATCATTTCAATACCTTTATTTAGGTAAAAAATTCTTCTTTGGTGATCTATCCTTCTTATTCTTTAAAGACGATTTCAACAAATACACCAATGTAACTTCTGGAACACCGCCTGTAACTACCAAAGTTTCTGGACAAGGAGTATGGAGTCGCAATACCACAGGAGTATATTACAATGTAAATCTTACCAGAAAAATAAACCTAACTGGTAGTTATTACCACCAATTTGGAGATGACAAAGACGGTAGATCTTTAAGCGCCGATTTAGCATCCATCACTTCAACGGTTCAATTAGGTCGTAAATTATTTGTAGGGCCTGGAATTGATTATTTATCAGGAACTGACGGAACAAAAGCGGTTACTGCCACTTCAGAAAGCAACCTTTTTGACCCACTTTACGGAACACCGCACAAATTTTGGGGAGCAATGGATTATTTCTATGCGGCAAATGGTTTTGGAAAACAAGGTTTACTTAACTACTTCTTGAAAGCAAAATACAACGCTAAAGACAACCTGACTTTCTTTGCAGAACTTCACGCATTTGAATCAGCAAACACATTGTCTAATGGCGCTGGCGGAACATTAACCTCTTATTTAGGTACAGAAGTAGATTTGAAAATGTCCTACAATTTTACCAAAATGATCAATTTAGAAGCAGGATATTCATTTATGCAAGCAACAAACTCAATGGCTTCGGCAGCGGTTAAAAATGTTGCAGGTGCCGATTTAACTCCACAATTTGCTTATGTAATGTTGAAAATATCACCAAATTTTTTGACAACCAAAAAAATGTAATTAATAAACAATAAATCTATTTAAGATGAAAACAATAAAAAAACAAATAGCAACACTAACAAAATCCGTATTGGTTTTATTAGTAGCATTCAGCACGGCTTTCACAACAACAAGTGCTCAAAGTGACCCAGTAAGATTAGGTTTTATTCCACTAACGGATTGTTCTCCAATCGTTATGGCAAAAGAATTGGGATTATTCAAAAAATATGGTGTTGAAGTGATTGTAACCAAAGAATCTTCTTGGGCCAATGTTCGTGACAAAATTTTAACTGGTGAATTGGACGGAGCTCATTGTTTGTATTCCATGCCCTTTTCTGTATACACTGGAGTTGGTGGAAAAGCGGGGTCAGAAATGAAGATTGCCATGATGCTGAATGTAAACGGACAAGCCATCACTCTTTCAAAAGATTTTTGTGGAAAAGTAGGTTTCAAACAAATGAATAAAGTGGCGCCTGTTGTAGCTGCAAAATTAAAAGCAGAGAAAGAAGTAACATTTGCTATGACTTTCCCTGGTGGAACTCACGATTTGTGGTTGCGTAACTGGATGGCAATTGCCGGTTTAAATCAAAAAGCCGTAAAAATCATTACTATTCCTCCTCCACAAATGGTTGCTAATATGAAAGTAGGTAATATGGATGGATTTTGTGTAGGGGAACCTTGGGGTGGAGTTGCTGTAAAACAAGGAGTTGGTTTTACTCAAATCGCTTCTCAAGATATCTGGAAAGATCACCCAGAAAAAGCCTTGGTTGTAAACAAAGAATTTAGCAGTAAACGTAAAGGCGATTTGGTAAAAGTAATGAAAGCCGTTATGGAAGCTTGTATGTGGTTAGACAATCCTGGAAATCGTAAAAAAGCAGCTGCTATTATCGGTAGAGCTCCATATGTAAATGCTCCAGCTGATGTAATTGAAAACAGATTAATGGGTAATTATGATTTGGGTTGCAACCAAGGAACTGAAGTGTATGACAAAGATTATATGTTGTTTTACAAAGGTGGTACAGTAAATTACCCTCGTAAATCGTACGGAATCTGGGCGATGGCACAGTTTGTTCGATTCGGATATTTGAAAGAAGCTCCTGATTATGCTGCAATTGCCGATAAATTAATTCTTCAAGATCTATATGAAGAAGTGGCCAAAAGTATGAAAATCAAAATACCTACTGATGATATGAAACCGTTTTCACTTACCATGGACAAAACCGTTTTTGACCCAAAAAATCCAGCAGCTTATTTGAAAGTTGTAAGAAAATAAAAAAAAGAATAAAGTAAAAATCAGTCGTATTCCTCTTCACAAAGAGGAGGAATAGCGATTGACCTTCAACTCAAATTAAAGATTAAAAAACTAAATAAATTTTATTACCATGTCAGATAAAAACACACTAACAATTGATGCATTGGATACATCCATCAATGTTGCTACAGAAACTTCAAAGAGTCCTGTTGTAGAAAATTACAAACTAAAATTGGCTTTAGACAATATTCTTGAAAAATCAAAATCAATCTTGTTTGCTGCAATTGGTTTATTGGCTTTCGGTGGATTTTGGAGTATATTGAGTATTTATACTGAAGATGCACTTCCTGGTCCAGTAGCTACTTTGACCGTATTGAAAGAAATGTTGAGCGATCCTTTCTATGATTATGGCCCGAATGACAAAGGAATTGGATTGCAATTATTCCAATCCATCAAAACGGTACTTTCTGGATTTTTGTTAGGTTCGTTGGTAGCAATTCCAATCGGGATTTTAATTGGAGCCAATACGATTTGCAAACAAATTTTTTATCCAATTGTGCAATTACTGAAACCTGTATCACCTTTGGCTTGGTTCCCAATTGGATTAGTTGTTTTTAAAGACACAGGTATGGCAACCATATTTATAGTTTTTATTACGTCTTTATGGTCAACGCTTATCAACACTTCTTTTGGTGTGGCATCGATTCCACAAGATCATAAAAATGTGTCCAAAGCATTTGGTTTCTCTAAAATGAGATATTTGACTAAAATATTAATTCCTTATAGTTTACCTCATATTATTACAGGTTTACGTCTAAGCATCAGTGTAGCTTGGTTGGTTATTGTGGCTGGCGAAATGTTGTCTGGTGGCGCAGGGATTGGATTCTTTGTTTGGGACAGCTGGAATGCTTTAAGTCTTGAAAAAGTAATATCGGCAATTCTAATAATTGGAATCGTGGGATTGCTTTTTGACAGAATATTCACTTTCATCGAAAATAAAGTAGCTTATAAAGCTTAATAAAAATAAATCTAAAAATATACGACTATGAGCTATTTAGAAATCAAAGACTTGGAAATCTCTTTTCCAACTCCTAAAGGAAAATATACTGCAGTTACAAATATCAATTTATCCATCAAAAAAGGGGAAATCATCTCCATCATTGGTCACTCGGGTTGTGGAAAATCAACCATCATGAATGCCATTGCCGGAATGTTGACTCCAACAGGTGGAACGGTTGAATTAGACGGAAAAACCATAAAAGGCCCAGGCCCAGATAGAGGAATCGTGTTTCAAAATTACTCTTTGCTACCTTGGTTGTCCGTTCATGAAAACATTTTTCAAGCTGTCGATTCCGTAATGGATTGTTCCAAGAAAGAAAAACACGAAATCGTGGATTACAACTTGAAAATGGTTAATTTACTTTCACACAGAGACAAATTACCAGGACAATTATCCGGTGGTATGAAACAAAGAGTTGCAATCGCTAGAGCCTTTGCCATCAATCCTGGAGTATTGTTGTTGGACGAACCTTTTGGTGCTTTGGATGCTTTTACCAAAAGCTCTATGCAACTGGAAGTATTGAAATTATGGAATCTGAACAACCGTGACAAAACTATTATTATGATTACGCATGATATCGAGGAAGCCTTGTTTTTGTCGGACAGAATTGTGGTTATGAATGATGGTCCAGCTTCAACAATTAGAGAAATTGAAGAAGTGCATTTGCCAAGACCTAGAAACAAAATTGAAATAGTAAAATTACCCGAATATATTGAACTCAGAGATCGATTACTACACCTATTGACCGATAAATTCTCTATCGAAGATATGGGAATGGTGTATAAAAGTTAGTTTTTTAATTACTTTGTTTAGTTGGAAATCCCTGTAATGATATGGCATTATGGGGATTTTTCGATTATTCGGCAAATCAAGAAAAGAGAATAACAATTAGTCTTAAAATTTACCATAATTAATGAATTCTATACGAAATAATATGCGTCAGTTCGAGTGTTTTACTAAAAAATGCGATAGCTTTTTTTAGTAAAATGTATCGAGAACACAACCATTGTAAGCTTCTCGATACAATCCCGCCCAAAAGCGGGATCATTCGAAGAGACGTTGCCAAATTTAAATTCCAGTAAAACAAAAAGAGAATAACACATTAAATCAAGAAATACTATGGCAAATACAATTTTTGATTTCATCGGAGGTATTAACGGTGAATGGAAAGTGACATCAATGACCACGCTCAAAGGCAATCCTATAACCTCGGTTTCCCATTTAAAAAAAGTGCCGGGCGATTTGGCACAAACAGAATCTGGAATCTGGACGCTCAAAGGAATTGTCAGCAATTTGCGCTACACCGAAAAAGAGGACAAGGACAAATTGGTTGCCGTTCAAGAAGATTTGGGAAGACCACAAGCCACTCTTGCCGCCTTTATTCCCATTCGGAAATCGGAAACATGGTGGAACTTGGCGCAAGACGAACGCCGGAAAATAATGGAAAACAAATCCCAACATACCCAAACAGGAATGAAATACCTGCCCGCCATTGCCCGGAAGTTGTTCCACTCCAGAGATATTGGCGAACCTTTTGATTTTTTGACATGGTTCGAATACGCTCCAGCTGATGCCGATGCTTTCGAGGAACTTTTAGTCGCCTTGCGAAAAACTGAAGAATGGACTTATGTGGATAGAGAAATAGATATTAGGTTGGTGAAATCAGTTCAGACACTAATACATAATTAGAAAAAAGTAATTCTATGAAAACAACTGTTCTTAGCTACTTCAAAAACATAGAGTCCCAAAAGATTATTTTGTGGTGCTATCTAATTTGGTATTTCACAATTATAACGATATACTTTGAACCTTCATTAAAATTGTGGGCTAGCTCATTTGGTATTTCTTTTATTATTGGATTTGCTCTGATCTTGTCCACAAGCCAACAAGGCACAAAACAAGATATATGGATTAAAATCAGACTCTTTTTATTTCCATTTTGTGTATCTAGTTATTCTGCCACTATAAAAGATTATGATTTCATTTTACTATTTCCTAGTAATCTTTTCCATTTACTGATTTCTGTTGTCAATTGTTTACTGTTTTTATTTCCCATCTGGTGTATTAAAAGATTTTATAAGCCTGAATTTTAATCAAAAAGCCTTTTGAATTCAATCAAATTCCTATAAAAAAATGCGATTAAGAGAAACCGACTCCCAACTAAAATGGACTGCCCCCAAAAAGTTAGACACTATTTGGGGGCAGTCCAAATCATTAGATTTTGAGACGGCTTCCATATTTCGATGTATTAAAAATACATTTAAATTAATTCATGTTTTTTTAATATACTCTGTCAAAATCAAATGCCTTCATGGATAGTTTTGGTTCAACGTTAGAACCTTCTGTATAAACTCCAGCTTTTAAATAATAGGTGCTTGAATAACTGTTCCAATTAACTGATGGTGTTATGTTTGTAGTTATAGTTGAACTAGTTGTAGTTATTGTGATTGCTGCATATCCAGCACTCATAAATCTAATTCTTAATGTATAATCCGTTCCCGAAGTATAATTAGGCCCCGTAACTGTCGAATATGTTCCTGAAGAAGAATTTGGATTGTTGGTTGTTGTTCTAATATAAAAAACACCACTTTTTACATAAACTCTTGTTAAAGGACGATTTACATCTGGATGCCTATTGTGAATCTGGGCAATGGTAACTCCGTTTGAAGGAATACTTTCCAATTTAGCAATATATTCCATGTCTTTATCAGCGGTTATGGAGGATTCTTCACCTTGTTTTTCTTTAATTTCGGTTCTGTTACTATCTGCAGCATAACATTTAAATACTCTGTAACCTGTAGAAGCAACGTCAAAAAAAGTTGTATTATCTGTAGTTGAAGGATTAAAGTAGGCTCTATCACTAATAGTGCCTCCATTCCCAGAACTAGTTTCTCCATCAAATTTACTAAAATCATACTGGGCCAATGCAGCTCTTGCTGTTATGGCAGATCCTTTTGTTTTTTCTTGTACAATTGGACTTGTTTCATCTTGTACAATAGGACTTGTCTCATCTCCGTCAGGCGAACAACTACTAAAAATTGTTAAAAGCGCTATTGAAGCACATCCTAAAACTGTTTTAAATAAAATGTTTTTTTTCATTGGTAATGTTTAAAGGTTAATTTATTCGGTTAATAGATAACCAACTTATCGGGTCTAGAATGCGATTTATTGGTTAACCAAATTGGTTGTTTAATTTGGTTTACCAAATATATACTTTTTTTAATACAAATTAAAATTTTACACTTTTATTTAAGCGGGGGGCTTTTTTGGGGTTTAGATGACAGACAAACAGGTTTAAATTATTAAAACTTGCATTTTTTCTCACTTTTGATAATTTGTTTTTTGAATTTGCCAGATGAGCAATTACACAAACCGTAAAAAATACATAGAATATCCACTTGGATATAACAGCAATTTGGAAGGCTTAGGCTAAATTTGAAGCTAGTTTTGTACTTGGGAAATTAGTGTTTGACCAAAACTTTATGCTTTCTTGTTCCGTTACCAACGTTACTCTAGTATTTAGCTATATTTGTTAATAATGAAAACGGAGTTTTTCATTACTGACACTATTTAATCCCTATAACTATTTTACCCAACCATAACATTAAAAAAAATGAAACATATAATTGCAAGTGCTTATATCCTTTTATTGACCGTTGGTTTTAATGGATGGGCACAACAAGCTATGGCAACGGCTGCTCCAAAAGTAAAAGTAACAGACCAAGAAAAAACACTAAACTCCCAATGGCAGGGCAAGCGGCTGGCTTTTCTGGGGGATTCTATAACCGACAAACGCCGTGTTGGAACTACATATGTATACTGGGAATATCTAAATGAATTGTTAGGAATAAACTCTTTTGTGTATGGTGTCAGTGGCAATCAATGGAATGACATTTACAAACAGGCGGTGAAGTTGCACGACGAAAAAGGAACCAATGTTGATGCCATCCTGATTTTTGCAGGCACGAACGACTATATGCTCGACACGCCATTGGGGGAATATTTCACTGAAACAATAAAGCAAACCAACTTTAACGGAAAAGAAGTGATACGCAAATACCGAACTCCAATCCTAAATGATTCGACCTTTTGCGGACGGATTAACAAAGCGATGTCTTACCTTAAGAATAATTTTCCGCAACAGCAAATTATCATTATGACACCTATTCACAGGGGATATGCCAAGTTTAACGAAAAGAACGTACAACCTGACGAAAACTATGCCAACGGCCAAGGATTGTATATCGATTCCTATGTTGCAGTTTTGAAGCAAGCGGCTTCCTATTGGGCGATTCCGTTGATTGACCTTTATTCGACAAGTGGCCTGTTTCCAATGGCGGATTCACATTTGCAATACTTTCACAAAAAAGAAACGGACAGGTTGCATCCCAATGCCCTGGGCGATTATCGCTTGGCAAAAACCATCCAATATCAATTATTGGGATTGCCTTCAGGTTTTGTTACTGAATAAGCAAAAAATATTATCCCGTAGGGATTTCATATTGGTAGAAAATATATAGTTGTTGCTTTTGTCCCGTTAGGGACTCTACTTTTTTCTCTAATCCAGTTTAGTCCCTACGGGACAAATGATACCACTATCTTAATATTACTACCAAGATGAAATCCCTACGGGATAAAATAACAATCGAACTCAGATTATTAAATCAAAAAAGCCTTTGAACTCAATCAAAGGCTTTCTTTTTACAAACTTGTTTTATTATTTTTTTGAAGATTGACGCTCCATAACTTTAGACAATTCGGGTTGTTTGTCGTTCATGATTTTGGTTACTGTTCGGTGCATCCAAATCAAACATATTGACGAGAATAGCAGGATGAATATCCAAGAACTTGACCAGAATCCGGTACAAGTCAACAAATATCCAAAGATGATTGGCCCGAAGAAACCTCCTAATCCACCTATCATTCCTACCATTCCTCCTACTACACCAACCTCGGTTGGAAAATATTCCGGGATGTGTTTGTAAACTGCCGCTTTACCAATTCCCCAAGAAATACCAATAAGGATTACCAAAACCAGATACACCCACATATTGGCACTAAAATGAATAGCAGTTACTCCTTTGGCCAACAATTCTTTTTTCTTTACGTCTTGGTTTTCTTTGACAACTACTTCTTGCCAAGAGTTTTTAGTTGGGAAAATAGTATTCTCTAATGGTTTTTCTATTTTTTTATTGATGGCGAAATCTTTTTCACCAACTGTTACATTAGTTTCAGAAACTGCAGTTATAGTTCCTTTTTTTCCAGCCATAACACCAGGACCTGCTGTTGTGATGTCCATTTTTGGCACCATCAACAAAGCACTTAGTATTACAGAAGAAGATAAAACCCAATACATTACTTTTCTGGCTCCAAATTTATCTGATAAATAACCTCCAAAAGCACGAATTACTCCAGAAGGCAAACTAAACATGGTAGCAAACATTCCTCCCATTACCAAACTCGTTTGATAGACATTCATAAAATTAGGCAACAACCATTGTGCATAGGCAACAAAGCATCCGAAAACCAAGAAATAATACGCTCCAAATCGCCATACCCTTACACTTTTTAAAGAACCCAGCATTTGGGAAACAGTTTTGGTGTGGTTTTCATTTTTTTTGTTAGTGGTAAAAATCAGAAATAAAACGCCGATAATCAACAAAGCAACACCATATATAACTGGCAATAATTTCCATCCATTTTGTGGATCATCAATAGAGAATTCATTTAATAATGAAGGTGCCATAAAAGTTGTAATTGCAGCTCCTGCATTTCCCATTCCAAAAATCCCCAAGGCTCTACCCTGCCATTCTTTTGGATACCAAATCGAAGTAAATCCAATACCCACAGCAAAACTGGTTCCCACCATTCCAAACAAGAAACTTAAAACAGCAAACATAAAAAAGCTGTCGGCCAATGGAAGTAAAAACAAAGGAATGGAACAAAGTAACAGTAAAGAAGAGAAAACATATTTTCCTCCATATTTATCGGTAAGCATTCCAATTGGCAAACGCATAATGGAACCCGTCAAAATTGGAATTCCCAAAAGCCAACCTACTTGCACGACACTCCAGTTGAAAATGCCGTTGTCCACCAAAAAGGTAACCAACACTCCATTTAAAGTCCAACAAGCAAAACACACCGTAAAGGCAAGGGTATTCAGAAACAAGATTTTGTGAGATTGTGATAAAGAATTTGTGGCTGTCATAATACTTATATTTTTTTGACAAAAATAAGTACTAATACTCAATATAAACCTGCGTTTTCGCAGTTTATTAAAAATAATTACGTATAAATACGTAATTATTTTTATTTACGAAGTTTTTACCCTTTTAATAATGCAGAACCAGAAAATTAAAGCAAAGAGAATTCATTGGCTTTATTAGATAGCTCCATCAAGTTTTTGACTTTCAACTTTTTCATCAAATTAAAACGGTGTACTTCGGCAGTTCTTTTGCTGATGTCCAACGCTTCAGCGATTTCTTTGTTTCCTTTTCCAGACAACAACAATTTAAGGATTTCTTTTTCTCTTTTGGTAATCATCATATCTTCTTCCAAAGTCTGTTTGGCTTCCGATGCAGCAACAGGATTGCTCAATTGTCCAATTAATATTGATGAAATGTCGCCACTAAAGTATTTTCCACCATTAGCAACGGTATGAACGGCTTTCAGGAATTCTTCTTTGCTGGAACCTTTCAATAAATAACCGTCGGCACCGGCTTTGATGGATTTTAAGACATATTCTTCGGATTCGTGCATAGAAAGCATCACGATTTTTACAAAATTGTTTTGGCTTCGTAGTTTCTCGACTACTTCAATGCCTGTCAAGTTTGGCATACGAATGTCTAAAATTAATAAGTCAGGTTGTTCAGTTTCTACTATTTTCAAGGCTTCTAAACCATCTGTTGCTTCTCCAACAACTATTATATTGGCTTCGTTTTCCAATAATGATTTGATACCATCTCTCACAAATACATGATCATCTGCCAAGATAACTCTAATAGTATTACTCATAACTTACTTAATTTTAAATTTTTATTATTACGTATATAAACATAAAAAGCTATGCTAATATACGTATTTTTTTTATTACAAATGATAATTTGAAATTCAAAAAAAATCAATTTCAATGGCAATTACAATTGAACTTTTTTAAATAGGAATATTAAAGGTAACTCGGGTTCCTTCGTCCAGAATGGAATTGATAAAAACACGGCCGTTGATGTATTGAATTCTTTCTTTCATAAAAAGCAACCCCATTCCAGATTCACTGTTTCTTTTTTTCTCGGCTTGGGCAATATCAAATCCTTTTCCGTTGTCGTCAATAGTGATGCTTAAAATATTGTTGCTGTGCGAAAGTTGCACAATAATATGAGTTGAATCGGCATATTTTATGGCATTGTTGATAGCTTCCTGCGTCAGCCTGTAAATGTTTACTTCAATCAACGAATCTAGCCTTTGATCAAAATTGGACTTGTTATAAAAGAGAATGTTTTTACCCGTCAGTTTTGATAATTCCTGAGCTAATTTAGCTAAAGCCGAATTAATTCCATGATCACTTAATTCTGGCGGCATCAGATTAAAAGTAGCAGTTCTTACTCCTTTTATAATGTCTAAAGCCAATTTTTTGAGGTATTCTATTTTCTGTGCCGATTTCTCTTTGTCATCCAGATTGATGCTTTCGAGACTGAATTTCAATCCTGTAAGCATTTGCCCAATTCCGTCATGAATTTCTTTGGCAATACGGTTTTGTTCGTTTTCCTGATTTTCGACAATCTTGCTCGAAATCACTTTTTGCTGATTGATTTTGTCGGTAACATTTTCGATGTTCAAGCGCTCGACTTCTTCTTCGGCTTTCTTGCGTTCGGTGATGTCAAAACAAATAATCAACAACTCGGACTCTTCTTTTTTGATGGTCACGGGAACCATCGACATATCAAGCCAAATAAAATCCCCGTTTCTGTTGGTAATATTTAATTCACCTTGCCAGCCACTTTTTTGTCTTTGGGTAATAATCCTATCAATGGCCACTTGCTCTTTTTCGATTGGAGTCAGCACCTGAGAAAAAGTTTTGTCGGAAAGAAATGGATTATACAACAGCAGTTTGGCAAATTTTTCACCAATATGAATCAAGGAACCATCAGGAGCAACACGACAATAAAGTAACGTATTTTCCATTGCATAATTGAGCGATTTCAATTCCTTGACGGAGTTCTCTTTTGCCTCGCTTATGACTTCGGTATCGTGAGCCAGTTTTAATGCTTTCTTCTCGGAGAGCAGATGTTTTAAAATTAGGGTCTCTACTTTTTTATTAGTTGGCTTAAAAATAAAAATGAATTCCAACAGCAATACCAATATAGTAAATATAAGAATTCCATACTCGGTTTTACTTTGTAGTGTAACCTTTTCTAGAGCTTCCTTATCATACTGCTCTACAATTTCGTTCATTTTATCTAGGAATACGCCTTGATTTTCAAGAATAGTTTTAACCAATTCCTGATTGTCTTTTTCGTTTATTCCTGATTTTTTATTGTTTAAAAAAGCTGTTGCAGCATTAACAATATTTTCAAAATTGGGTTTGATGGCTACAAATAAATCAGAAAGTGCTTTGCTTTTTTCTTTTGGAAACCCAAGACTATCGTTTCCCTTTTCTAAAGCTTGCTGGTTGAACTTCCAAAGTTTGATAATTTCATTTGCCCTGTCAATTTCTTGTTTGTTGTTTTTTGTATCTGCAATAAAATTCAAAATCAAAATTTCTTTGGTCAGCTTCTGGCTCAACATTCTTTGCCTTCCTGAAGTATTGATGATTTTGGAATCACTCAACTGGCTATGAAGATTGTATTGAATGAGCAACTGGCTTAACAAAACTGTAATAGCAATAGTCAATAAGGCGAAGATATACAATCGCCTTAGATTCTTGAAGGATATATCGACAGTTGCTGCGGCGCTGTTTCTCATAACGAAAGTGTATTACAACCCAAGAGCGTCTTTTATCAACTGAAGATTTGTTTGGCTGAAATTGATCTTTAAAGCTTCTTGATGCCCTGCTTCAGACATTTTATTCCATGTTTTCAGAATGATGTTTTTCATTTTCTCCCTGTCGTGTTTATGTACGAAAGGATCAAAGTAAAATTCCAAAAATACGAGACAAATTACGTCTTCCAACAATTGGGTTTCCTCGTCTTTTTTAAGTAATTTTTTTTCGATAAGGAAAGAAACACGGTCTATAAAATCTTGTGAATAACCCGCTTTTTCCAAAATTTCGGCAGTAAGTTTAGCGTGAAATTTTTTCAAATCTTCGCGCCATTTCAAATAACCCACACGATCCATTGGATAGGATTCTCGAGCTATTTTCCAACGACAAATATGTTGTGCCTTGGAGGCTATTTGAACTTGTTCTGAGGCATTTGGATAAAAATCCATCAGCCTATCATACATTCGATTCGAATATAAAAGCTCTTTTGGATAGGTTTTAGTCTGGTATATTTCGGTATTTGGATCTTGTGCATTTTCTGCATCAATCCATACGCTGGCGTTCTGAAATGGTGTCATTCTATTTTGAATTGTTGAGATTCAAAGATACACATTTATTCTAAAAAGCCAACGAATACTTCACCATCGACCACTTTTACAGGATATGTGGCAATTGAATAATCTTCTCCATTCAGGTTAGAACCATCAGTAAGCGAAAATGTTTTTTTGTGCATTGGACATGCAATTTTAGGAATCTCGTCAGTAGAACCAATCATCCCTCTTGAAAGTACCATTTCCATTTTATGAGGACAAACATTTTGACAGGCATACCATTCATTTCTGCGGGTGAAATTGATTACGGCAATCTGTTTGCCTTTGTATTTGATACATCCTCCACCTTCAGTAGGGAAATCGGTAGTTTTTCCAGCTTTGAACCAAACTTTTACATCGTTTGATTGAACAGTTTCGTATTGATTTAGAATATCTTGCATAATTTTAGTTTTTAAAATTCCATCACTCCAACATGGGTAATTTAGGTCTGCGAAAGATCAAATTCTGTCTGTTGAAGTTGATGGAAGGATTTTTAAATAGTTGCTATTACCAGGCTGTAGGCATTTTTTGACCTCGAAGAGGGATATACTCTAGATTGTCATCACGATCATCGGTGTTGGTAAAATGGTTGAAACGTTTCATCATTTCAGGATCTTCGATTGCTTGTTTCCACTCACATTCAAAAGTATCTACCAATTTTTGCATTTCTGCTTCCAGAGTTCCGTTGATTCCAAGGCTATCATTGATAACTACATTTTTCAAATAGTCGATTCCACCTTCTAATTTTTCTAACCAAGTCGAAGTTCTTACCAATGGTCCTGCAGTTTGGATGTAATACATTAGGAAACGATCCATATATTTAATGACAGTTTCTTTGTCTATTTGCTCGGCCAAAAGCACTGCGTGTTTAGGATTAGCTCCACCATTACCACAGATGTATAAATTCCAACCACCTTCAACAGCAATTACTCCAAAATCTTTTCCTCTTGCCTCGGCACATTCTCTGATACAAGCCGAAACTCCTCCTTTTAATTTATGCGGAGAACGGATTCCTCTGTAACGATTTTCTAATTCGATAGCCAAGGAAGTACTATCGTCCATTCCGTAACGGCACCAAGCATTCCCAACACAACTTTTTACAGCTCTCAATGATTTTCCGTAAGCATGACCACTTTCAAAACCATTGTCGATTAATTTTTTCCAAATAGCCGGTAAGTCGTTTAATTCAGCACCAAATAAATCGACACGTTGCGCACCGGTAATTTTAGTGTATAAGTTGTATTCTTTGGCTACTTCACCAATGGCGATTAATTTTTCGGCAGTAACTTCTCCTCCGGCCATTCTTGGCACAACAGAATAAGTCCCGTTACGCTGAATATTAGCCAGGAATCTATCATTAGAATCCTGGGCTGTTATGTGCTTATTTGCCGTATCGTTGTAAATACTGGAGAAAATAGAAGAAAGAACTGGTTTACAAATTTCACAGCCATCGCCTTTTCCAACCGTTCCCAACACTTCGTTATGATTGGTAAACTTGTTGATCTTTACAATATCATATAATTCCTGACGAGAGTAAGCAAAATGCTCACACACCACATCTTTTACTTCTTTTCCTAACGATTTTTGAGCTTCTTTTACCAAGTCAACTACCATTGGTTTACATCCACCACAACCTGAAGTTGCTTTGGTAGCTTTTACCACATCACCAAATGTTTCACAACTTCCATCGATGATAGAACAACAAATACTTCCTTTGGTCACATTTTCGCAAGAACAAATAACCGCTGAGTCTGGTAAGTCCATTGCGCTTCCCATAGTAGAACCTTCTCCTCCTCTTGAACCCAAAATTAAATCCTCTGGATTAGCAGGCAATTTCATTGCATTGCTATAAATTTGGAATAAATTGTTATAATCGCTTGAATCACCAACTAGAATTCCACCCAAAAGGGTTTTTCCGTCTTTGGTAACATTGATTCTTTTGTAAATTCCACTGAATTTATTTTCATAAACAATGGCTGTAACTTCGTCATTTTCGATAAAAGGATCACCAAAACTCGCTACCTCAACACCAATTAGTTTCAATTGCGTCGACATATCGATGGTTTCTCTCATCAATTTTTCGTTACCAATAATTTGCTCAGCAGCCACATCAGCCATTTCATACCCTGGAGCAACCAAACCATAAATCATATGATTATAAAGAGCTACTTCTCCAATGGCATAAATATTTGGATCCGAAGTTTGCATTTGGTTATTAACCACAACTCCACCTCTAACACCCACTTCCAATCCTGAAACTCTTCCTAGCTCATCTCTCGGTTTAATTCCCGCAGAAATTACTAGCATATCTACTTTTAGCAATTCATTTTCATCAAACATCATTCCCGTGATAGCATCTTCACCAGCGATATATTGTGTTGCTTTATTCAAATGAATACCAATATTCAATTCTTCGATTTTGGATTGCAACATATCGCTGGCACCTTTGTCCAGCTGTCTCGGCATCAATCGAGGGGCAAATTCCACCACATGAGGATTTAATCCTAAATCACGAACAGCTTTTGCTGCTTCTAATCCTAATAATCCACCACCAAGTACGGCAGCTTCAGTAGCACCTTTTTGTTTTATTTTTTTGGCATAGGACATAATAGCGTCTAGATCTTCTATGGTTCTGTAAACAAAAACACCTTCCTTGTCCACTCCTTCGATTGGTGGCACAAAAGCAGCAGAACCTGTAGCCAAAACTAAGTAGTCATACGCATGTGTTTTTTCTAAGTGCGTATGTATGGTTTTTTGCTCTCTATTAATATCTGTAATTAACTCGGATGTGTTTAAAATAATGTTATTTTCTTGATACCAATTTGAAGTTGACATAGACAAATCATCTGCAGTTTTCCCTGCAAAATACTCGCTTAAGTGCACTCTGTCGTAAGCCCGTCTTGGCTCTTCACCAAAGACAGTAATTTGATAATTCTCGCTTCCTTTTTTTGTGATGAATTTTTCACAAAACTTGTAACCCACCATGCCGTTTCCGACTACTATAACTTTAATCATAACTCGTTAATTAAGTATTACGAGGCAAATATAAGTATTAATACTTATATTAGATACGTATTTTGAATTATTTTTTAAAATAAATTTGCTAGATAGCCACAAAAATCAGATTTTACATCTACTTTGGTTTTGCCATAATATGGAAAGTCAATTATTCTGAATTATAAAAAGTGAAATATTTCTGGTTTTTCTTAGTTCTTTTGGGGAACGACAAGACAATAAAGCGCCTGATAATAAAGGATTAGCAGATAAATATTCAATATTTGCCAAACAAAAAAAACTAAGTAACGACCATGATTTTTTGGTGGATGCAACAGAAGACTTTCTCCTCATTAACTCTAAAAGTCTAAATCAGTATCAGGCTCATATTTTTTTTATGCACGGCGGGTAAAGTATTGGGAGAAAAACAGGAACTGGCTCTACAAAAATTCATACAAAAAGGAGGAGTTTTTCTAGGAGCCTATGCTACAAAGGATTGTGAATGCAACTGGCCTTGGTCTGTAAAATTTTAAATCGCACCCAAGCCAGCAAAACGCCAAACTAATAGTCGTAGACCGCAAGTAACTATCCACGCAACACCTGCTTGCAATATGGGAGAGAAAAGACGAATGGTATAATTTTTAATCGATTCGAAATCAATTTTATTCGAAGCTTGCCTTTCTTTGGTTTTGATAACTATTCTCAACTGTTATATTTTGAAAAGCGTTAGCCTTTTCAAACTTAAATTTAATGCAACATATTTTTGTCTACGGATGCACTAAAAGCTGCCAGAATTTCTTGGGGCAATTCTGCTTTTTTCTTCCACTGCATATCTCCAAAAACCCCCACCTTATCGATATCAAAAGGTTCGAATCCTATTTTTTTTACGGTCGATAGATCCTTAAATTTAAAATTATACTCTTTGGCATTTACAAAGCCTGGATCCTGCGAGATACTATGCACATCCTTTCCACTTTTTTTTTGCCATTTTTTTAATGTCAAAGCCGAATCTGTAAAAATACACTTCTTATTATTCATATTCCAATAACAATTGTTATCTATAGTAATGTCTCCTTTTTGCCACGGCCCTTGCAGCATAACTCCCTTATCGGATATAAGAATATTATGTTGGAAGTCAAAACTATGATGCGCTTCCACGCGGCTAAATTGTGCCTGAAATTGATTATTAAAAGCAATAATGTTATTATTAATCACATTGTTCTTCCCGTAATGCTGATGAAATCCTCCTGTTTTGGTTTTATACACTAAATTATTCTCCATTCTTATATTGCTTGATCCTTCGTCAGTATAAAGTCCCCATCCACCATAACCATAAGAATACACATCATGAACCACATTATTACTCACTTCTGTACCATCAGAAATTCCAAGTGTATAAACTCCCGCCATATCACTCAGCACACCCCAACCAATATGATGAATATGATTGTAAACAATTTTATTATTTACAGCTGGGCTATAAGTATACCCCCAAACCCAACCTACCGAAACACCTGAATAACGAAAATCCCCAATGTCGTTATGTTCTATTCTATTATTTGAGGCATGGGCGATAAACACTCCAACTGCGGTAGGATAATTGAACCCACCCGAATGTATGATGCAATTTGAAATTTTGTTTCCGGAAGAAAAACGCATATTTTTATTAATCTCAGATTGTTTCAGTGTTTCCCCAATTCGTACTCCTCCCGCACCCAAATCATGAAGATAACTATGACTGATAGAACAATCTTGAACACTTTTTCTGAACCAAATGGCATACTGCCCGATATGGCTAATTTCACAATCTTCAAAATTAATATTATTAGCAAAATCCAACATTACCGCAGCATCAACAGACATCGCCGCTTGAAAATCATCTTCATACATACCCGATGTATTCGTATAGCAAAATGAAATCCCCTGAAAAGTAACATTGCTGACATCCTTGTCTACATCTCCCTTTATAATTATTAATTTTTCCAAAATCGGAATGGTAATTTTTAGATTATTAATTTTTGAATCACTGGGAATATACTTTAATACATTTCCATCTAAGAACCATTCATTGGGTGCATCCAATGATTCGATGGCGTTTTCCATATAAAAAATAGATTTTTCAGAAATTACGTTATATGATTTCCATTCCGAACCCGTAAAATAAAATGCCGAATTTTTCCTGTCTAAAGAATCTATCTTCACAATGGTGTTGTCCCATTTATGATAAATGTTACATCTAGCTTTTTTTAATTCAGATGGAGACAAATGTGAAAGTTCATCGTATAAAGAGGAGGGGATTTCATAGTGTTGCGTTGATTTACCAATTCCTATCTTGGCAGAATCCTTTATTTCATAAGTTTTTCCTAATTGAAAAAAGTTATCATTAGGTGTTCTCGCCCTGATGGCTCTTTTAGCGTGTACATATATATCATTAATCTCAATAGTTTTGTCTTTTAATAATGATGATATATCCGCGGATAAAATTTTGTCTCCTATTAGCAATATATTTCTACCCCCACTTACAACAGGATGAGCCTCGACTGCCGCTTTAAAAATAATTTTAAAATCCTTTGTCCCACCATTTTCATTGGTAATGGTGATTGGTTTACTCAACTCATATTCACCCTCGTTTAGAATGATAGTAATGGTGCCTTTCGGGTTGTTGCTTTTTAAACCTGGAAGCATGTCTACTGCCTTTTCCAAAGTGGTTGGAGTCTGTATAGCACCGTTACCATTGCCTTTTGGTGAAACATATATAGTTATATCGCTGGCAAATGCAGCAAATAAAGAGAAATAGAAAGCTATTGAAAAAAGTAATTTCATAAATTATAAATTATATGGTTAGAGTAATAAAGTTTTATTCCGTTTAAAAAAATGATTGTCCATTTTTAGTAATATCCTTTAATGCCTGCAATTACTAATCTATCGAATATTTTTTTCATCTTATTAATTTTAAGACAAATATCCTCTTTTTAATTTTCATTTTAGTCTTTCTTATTTATAACCTCAAATAGAAATGGCCGATATTCCCACTGGCCATTGTTAGTACTATTATACATAAACGATTTAAGTTATCATAAAAAAACACTTAAAAACTAATGCAATAATGAGGAAAAACCAGCGGTTTTATTCAAGAATTAATTCAATAACTGGAATTTCAGTATTTGGTTTCAAAACTGGTAAACGTATAATTACATCATTTTCTTCAGAAGTTTCTGATGTATGCCCAGCAGCTTTTGTAACAGTAGAAAAACGAAGTTCCGAACGATCATTTAATAGTTGGGCATATTTAAATTTCCCTTTATATCCTTCCAGATGTATGGATTTAAAAGGTCACTCCAGCAAATGGATAAACAAACGTTTTGTTTTCGCATTGTAAGTGAGTAAAACAATTATCAGGTTTTTTAAATGTTGCCGGCTATTCTATACAACCATAAATAGAACGGCTGTTGTATTGCATCCATTTACCCTGATCGCGCGGTTTTGTATACCGTGCCCACAAACGAGAGCAAGCAAAGCAATTATAAGGCAATTACTTCAAAATTTAAACTAACAATCTGGACACTTTTTTTATTACTACAAAAATAATTTTTACTACGCAGATTCCTTGCGCACTCAATTTTGAATATTTGCTCAAGAAATAAAACAAGTTCTTTGAGTTAGTAAAGAGGTCTTTATAAACGGCTATCATCAAAAAATAGTGACTCCCACCCAAAGCCCACTCAAAGCCATAGATAAGCCTAGGTTGTATTACCCCGGAAAAGCGTAAAAAAAACCATAAAATTGTAAGTAATAAATACAAACAAAAAGACGCAAAATAAAAGAAGGAAAAACCAAGTTAAAGCCTAATGGCGAATCAATTAACCAACGTCAATGGGATTCTTGCCAATCCTATGGTCAGAAATCCTTAACTTTGCACTGCCGCTACCAGTGAGAAAACTCATAAAAATATAAATTTTCCGTGTTTAACCAAGTCAAGCCAATTACATTATCCTATTCATCATCAATCCTATATAATAGTTTTCTTTTAGAGAAAATCAAAATCAAGTGAAAAAAGTAGAAGTCAAAAAAGTGGAAAAAAAAGCATCAAGCTGGACTGTATGTCTTGAATGTAAGGGACGTGGTAAAAAAAGTCGAGGACTGACCAAAAAATCGCGACTCCACTACCAGATGGCCTTCGATAAATTTAAAAAAACAAACAGCGAAGGAACCCCTCCTGTTTTGCCCAAAGGTCATTTACATTTATGTTCAAAATGTTGTGGATCTGGATTAATTCCTTCAACTAATCCTCCTATAACAGATAACGAAAACTATCCACATATTGCTATTATTGGTGGCGGTATAGGAGGTATTGCCTTAGCTGTAGCCTGCTTACACCGCGGAATTCCTTTTACTATTTATGAACGCGACAACAACTTCGATGCTAGATCTCAAGGCTACGGACTCACTTTGCAACAAGCTAGTAAAGCAATCGAAGGATTCGGTATTGTATCATTAGATGAAGGAGTGATTTCAACAAGACATCTAGTTCATACCACAGAAGGAAAAGTGATAGGTGAATGGGGAGTCAGAAGTTGGATTCAATCCGATGTAAAAACTTCTTCGAAACGTTCCAATATACATATCGCACGACAATCTTTACGGTTAGCACTGCTTGAGCAACTCGGTGGAAATGATGCCATACAGTGGGGACATCAATTAATTGATTTTAAAAAAGGCAAAGTTGTTGAACTCCACTTTCAAGTCGACGGTAAGATTAAATCTGCCAAGGCAGATCTTGTGGTTGGAGCAGATGGTATTCGTAGTTCAGTTCGAAAACTATTAATTGGTGAAGATATTACCCCTTTACGGTACTTGGGTTGTATTGTAATATTAGGCATTTGTCCTTTAAGCGCTCTCGGAGGTCATATTAGTTCTTTGCTGGATTCGGCCACTGTATTTCAAACCGCCAATGGTAATGAACGAATCTACATTATGCCGTACACATCCGATTCGGTAATGTGGCAACTTAGTTTTCCAATGTCTGAAACAGAAGCTAAGACACTAAGTATTAAAGGTCCTCAAGCACTCAAGGAAGAAGCTAGTCGCAGAACTCAGTGGCACGATCCCATTCCTCAAATTTTATCGGCTACCTTAGAAGCTCAGGTTTCGGGCTATCCAGTGTATGACCGCGAATTACTCAGTCCAGAATTGTTGGAGAAATCAGAACAAGTAACTCTGATTGGAGATGCCGCTCACCCAATGAGCCCATTCAAAGGACAGGGAGCAAATCAAGCCTTGCTAGATGCACTCGCATTAGCTCGCGGAATTTCAAGAGGATGCAGACCTTTATCTCAATGGAGAAAAGCCGGAATAAGAAAAAGTGTGCTATCTGAGTTTGAATCAGAAATGCTAGAGCGTAGTGCTATCAAAGTGAAAGATTCAGCAGAGGCTGCAGACTTCCTACACTCTGAAATTGTGCTTCATAAAAGTAATGCGCCTAGAAGAAGATTTGAAAAGTAGTTCATTTTTAGCTATGACGGATCCAAAAAACATCTAAAAACAAAAAACCCTCATAATCAAAAGATTATAAAGGTTTTGTGAAGGCAGAAGGATTCGAACCTTCGACCGCCTGCTTAGAAGGCAGGTGCTCTATCCAGCTGAGCTATGCCTCCATTAATCATTAAATTTACTAATTATAAGAAAACTTACTAATTAGTCGGGGTGGCAGGATTCGAACCTGCGGCCTCCTGCTCCCAAAGCAGGCGCGATAACCGAGCTACGCTACACCCCGAATTCAAAAGAAACCAATATCTTCAAGATATCTTTTAGCTCCTCTCTTTTTTACTTTTTGTTCTAAAAGCAAAGCTTCCGAACGAGTTGAAAATTGAATATGATAAATCAATTCCCAAGGTTTACCTGACTTTGTCGACAAACTCAATCCTGAATTATGTCTATATAATCTATTTTCAAGATTATCAGTTTGACCAGTATAATATTTTAAAGAACTTCTACTATATAATATATAAACTATATACATAATCAGCTTAATACAATTTACCTGCGGTCTTCACGCATTGCGTGACGCGATAACCGAGCTACGCTACACCCCGAGTGCAAAAAAAGCGGAGAGTAAGGGATTCGAACCCTTGGTACAGTTACCCATACGCTTGTTTAGCAAACAAGTCCTTTCGGCCACTCAGGCAACTCTCCAATAAATATGAACTTATATTCCTTTTAAGCGGTTGCAAATGTAGGGTTCTATTCTATATTTCACAAATTATTAGCCCCTTTTTTTTAATGTTTTTTTTAAGCTTCTTTTAAAAACATTAACAATCAAATGTATAGCACATCATCGATTTGCAATTTGCGTTTATTTTAAATAATAATAGTTCATTTTTTTTCAGTGGTAACATTATAATTATATCAAAAATGTAATTTAGTATTTACTCAAAATGATTAAATTCGCATTTCAAACAAAGATATTAATTCATTATGCTCAAAAAAGTTGTCATCGTTTCTGCTGTCAGAACTCCTATTGGAAGTTTTATGGGAGGATTATCTACTGTGACTGCTCCAAGATTAGGAGCAATTGCCATTAAAGGTGCACTAGACAAAATTCAACTAGATGCGAATTTAGTTGACGAAGTTTATATGGGCAATGTGATTCAAGCTGGTGTTGGTCAAGCTCCTGCCAGACAAGCCGCAATTTATGCAGGTTTACCAAATTCCGTAGTATGCACTACTGTTAATAAAGTTTGTGCCTCAGGAATGAAATCGGTGATGTTGGGCGCTCAGGCAATCCAATGTGGCGATGCCAAAATCGTCGTTGCTGGTGGAATGGAAAATATGAGTTTGATTCCACATTACATCCATTTGAGAAACGGCTATAAATTTGGCCCTGCCTCTATGGTTGACGGAATGCAGAAAGATGGACTGACCGATGCTTACGACAATAATGCTATGGGCGTTTGTGCTGACTTATGTGCAACAGAATATAAAATTACCCGCGAAGAACAAGATAATTTCGCAATTCAATCCTATGAGCGTTCTTCGAAAGCTTGGGAAGATGGAAAATTCGACAATGAAATTGTTCCTGTTGCTGTTCCCCAAAGAAAAGGAGACCCCATTATCTTATCGAAAGATGAAGAATTTACTAATGTAAAATTAGATAAAATTCCCTCTTTGAATGCAGTTTTCACGAAAGACGGAACCGTGACGGCCGCCAATGCCTCCACAATAAATGATGGTGCTGCAGCCTTGGTATTAATGAGCGAAGATAAAGCTTTATCTCTGGGACTAAAACCACTGGCTTATATAAAAAGTTATGCCGATGCAGCCCAAGAGCCAAAATGGTTTACAACAAGTCCTTCAAAAGCATTACCTAAAGCATTGGAAAAAGCAGGACTAACAATAAATGATGTAGATTATTTCGAACTTAACGAAGCCTTTGCCGTTGTTGGTTTAGTCAACACCAAAATCCTTGGACTCGACGATTCTAAATTAAACGTAAATGGTGGAGCCGTTTCTTTGGGACATCCACTGGGTTGTTCGGGAGCACGAATTATTGTTACTTTACTGAATGTGTTGGAACAAAACAACGCAAAGATTGGTGCAGCCACAATTTGTAATGGAGGCGGTGGTGCTTCGGCAATTGTTATCGAAAAATATTAAAATTTAAAAAACATTAAATGTTCGGAATTTGTAATCTAGCCATAATCCCTCTTCGATTTGAACCCAGTGACAGAAGTGAAATCGTTTCCCAAGTCCTGTTTGGTGAGCATTTTGAAATTCTGGAACAATTGAAACAATGGTCAAAAATAAAATTGCAATATGACGATTACGAAGGCTGGGTTGATTCAAAACAATACCAAATTATTTCAGAATCCGAATACAATCAATTATCAGGAGACGCTATTGTATTGAATTCAGATTTACTGGAATATATTACAGGAACTAATAATATGCTGCTCCCGATTCCATTGGGTGCTTCCGTGTCCTTTTTAAGTCATAGTGATATCAATATCTCGAATCTTAATTTTGAAGGCGCCAAAATCAGCGGTATTAAGCCCAAGAATTACATGTTAAATACTGCTTTTATGTATCTAAATGCGCCTTATCTTTGGGGAGGAAAAACTCCTTTCGGGATTGATTGCTCTGGTTTTACCCAAATGGTTTATAAACTAAACGGATATAAATTACTGCGAGATGCTTCGCAACAAGCCACTCAGGGCGAAGCTTTGAGTTTTATTGAAGAATGCGAACCTGGAGATTTGGCTTTTTTCGATAACGAAGAAGGTAATATTATTCACGTAGGTATCATTATGGATGATAATTATATTATTCACGCCAGTGGAAAAGTACGAATTGACCGTTTGGATCACTTAGGGATTTATAATTCCGAAACCAACAGGCACACACACAAACTTCGAGTTATCAAAAAAATTATATAAAAAAAATCCCGATCGTGAAATCGGGATTTTTTTTATACAATTCTTTTTGACTTTCAAACCTTATTTTTTGGCTGCTGCTGCCGCTTCCATTTCTTTTACTTTTGCTTTTAAAGCCTTGTATTCAGGCATTTCTAAAGCACTGTAAACATTTAAAAGTGTTTTTGCTACGTCAATATTTGTTGGATCAATCTCATAAGCTTTTTGAAGATATGGAATCGTGCTTTTGAACAAATTTTCTCTTTTTGTTTTCAAGACAGCATAACGCTTCATATCTTTCTCAGAATTCCCCAATTTGTTCATTTCATCAATAATAGCCTTTTCGTCTTCCAATTTCAAAGCCGCCAAATTGATATAGGCATTAACATAATTAGGATTAACCTCCATTACCCTTTTATAATATTTCTCAGCATCAACAGGATTTTTTGCATTGGCACTAATTACACCCAAATTAAAAATCAAGTCAGCATCGTTTGGATTTTTCTCTAAAATTTCGGCAATTATTTTTTTGTATGTTTCGAAATCTTTTGTTTGCAAATACAAATTAGCCTCAGCCAAAGCTAATGATGAATCTTCAGGATTTGCTTTTCTAGCATCTGAAATGGCTTTCTTCGCTTCTTCAACTTTTCCTTGATCAACCAAAATCAAAGCAATATTTTTATAGATCTCTCCTCTTTTTGAAGGAATCGCTTCTGTTTTTGGTTTTTCGTGGGTTCCCAATTTAACAGCCAAATCTCTTTCTTTAGCCGTGTTGTATAAATCTTCTTGTCCAGTCAATTTATTCATAGCCAAATAACTCGTTCCCTTACCTGAATAATTTAATGTTTTAAGTTCTTCATACAATTTAAGAGCTGTAGGATAATCTTTTCCATTTACATAAGTAGATGCCGAATAATACAAGTTTATGGTGTCTTTTTTATCTAATAAATAAGCGTCATATAACTTACCAGCACCTTCCGTTGTTTTATTCGCTTTAGTATCTTCAATGGCGCTGTTAATCAATTTTCCTTTAATTGTAATAATAGAAGCAGTGGCTTGAGAAGTATATTTAGGTTTTCCAGAGTTTTTTTCAACAGATAATAACTCTTGATAAGCTTTGGCGGCCAAAGAAAGATTCTTTCCTTCTTCCACTTTTTTGGTGGCTAAGTCAAAGTAAGCATTTCCTTTTACAAAAAAGAATTGAGCTTTTTCGGCATCACCGGCATTAGAAATTAGAGATTCGGCTCCTTGCAAAATAGTTACCGCTTCTTGAGGATTACCACCTTTTTGTGCTTTTTCAGCAGCTTTAATTTGATCTTTTTGAGCAAATGTAGCTACCGATATCAACATAGCTGACGCTAGCATTACATATTTACTTTTCATAATTTTTGTTTTAGATTTATGTGCCAAAAATAGCAAGAAAAACATTTATCCTATATGATTTTTATCATAAAGAATAAATGTTTTAAATTATTAATTTTTATTTTTCATCTTCAGAATCGTCGTCGTCGCTTTCTTCTGCATCATCGTCCTCTTCTTCCGTATCATCATCTTCATCCTCCTCTTCGTCTTCAGCACCATCATCTTCAAGTACTTCTAGAACAGGTTTCACTCTTTCTATAACTTCTGTTTCGATAACATTTCCATCTTCATCAACAACAACTTCAACAACATCATCTTTCATTACTTTGGTAACGGCAGCGATAGAATCATTCCCTTTGATATTGATTAATTTAACCCCTTGAGTGGCACGTCCCATAACTCTTAAGTCTTCGACAGCCATTCTGATAGTTAATCCCGATTTGTTGATAATCATCAAGTCATCGGCATCGGTAACGGCGTTTATCGAAATCAGTTTTCCTGTTTTCTCGGTGATATTCAGCGTTTTTACTCCTTTTCCACCACGGTTGGTAATCCTGTATTCGTCAAGACTAGAACGTTTTCCGTATCCATTTTCGGCTACCACAAGAATCTCACTGCTCATATCATTTACAGTAACCATGCCAATTACTTCATCGGTATCGTCTTTTAAAGTAATTCCACGAACTCCAGAAGCGGTTCTTCCCATCGGACGGGTTTTGGTTTCTTCAAAACGAACCAATTTACCTGATTTAACCGCCAAAATAATCTGACTTTCTCCGTTAGTTAATTTAGCTTCCAACAATTCATCGCCTTCCTTAATAGTAATGGCAGCAACTCCATTTACTCTAGGTTTAGAGTATTTCTCTAAAGACGTTTTCTTCACCTGACCTTTTTTGGTCACCATAATAAGGTTGTGGCTATTGATGTATTCTTTGTCTTTTAGATCTTGAGTACAAATAAAAGCTTTTACTTTATCGTCGCTTTCGATGTTTACCAAGTTTTGGATTGCTCTACCTTTGGCGGTTTTACTTCCTTCTGGAATTTCATAAACACGCATCCAGAAACATTTTCCTTTTTGGGTAAAGAACATCATATATTGGTGATTCGTTGCCACGAACATGTGCTCCAAGAAATCTTGATCTCTTGTTCCTGCACTTTTTTGACCAACTCCTCCTCTATTTTGAGTTTTGTATTCCGACAAATTAGTACGTTTGATGTAACCAGCGTGAGAAATGGTAATTACCACATTTTCATCGGCAATTAAATCTTCGATGCTTACGTCTCCACCTGAATATTCAATTTGAGAACGACGAGCGTCTCCGTATTTCTCACGGATTTCTTCTAATTCTTCTTTAATTAAAGCTGTTCTTAAATCAACATCAGCTAATAAAGCTTTCAAATGCTCGATTAATTTCATCAATTCTTCGTACTCTGCTCTTAGCTTGTCTTGTTCCAGACCTGTCAATTGGCGCAAACGCATTTCAACAATCGCTCTTGCTTGAATATCGGATAATTGGAATCTTTCGATTAATTTTTCTCTTGCTTCTTCCGTGTTTTTTGAACTTCTGATCAAAGCAATTACTTCGTCAATATTATCCGAAGCAATAATCAAACCTTCTAAAATATGAGCTCTTTCCTCAGCTTTGCGCAATTCAAACTGTGTTCTACGAACTACTACATCGTGACGGTGCTCAATAAAATAGTGAATCATATCTTTTAGATTCAACATTTGTGGGCGACCTTTTACCAATGCAATATTGTTGACACTGAAAGAAGATTGTAACTGCGTGAATTTATAAAGAGTATTTAAAACCACATTTGGCGTGGCATCACGTTTCAAGATATAAACGATACGCATACCGTTTCTATCCGATTCGTCACGGATATTGGCAATTCCTTCTATTTTTTTGTCATTTACCAAATCAGCAGTACGCTTAATCATGTCTGCTTTATTAACTTGGTATGGAATTTCGGTAACGATGATGCACTCTCTTCCGTCCACTTCTTCAAAACCAACTTTGGCACGCATAACAATACGTCCACGACCTGTTTTGAATGCTTCACGAACGCCTTCATAACCATATATCACACCTCCAGTTGGAAAATCTGGTGCTTTGATATAAGTCATCAATTCGTCAATTTCTATATCGTTATTTTCAAGATACGCCAATGTACCGTTGATAACTTCCGTTAAATTGTGAGGCGGCATATTCGTAGCCATACCTACGGCAATTCCGGTTGCTCCATTTATTAACAAAGTTGGAACTCTGGTTGGCATTACTTTTGGCTCATACAAGGTATCGTCAAAGTTGAGTTGAAAGTCAACCGTTTCTTTTTCAATATCGGCCATAATTTCTTCCGAAATCTTTTTCATTCTGGCTTCTGTATATCGCATCGCAGCTGGACTATCCCCATCGACAGAACCAAAGTTACCTTGACCGTCAACCAATAAATAACGCATACTCCATTCTTGAGCCATACGAACCATGGCATCATAAACCGAAGTATCTCCGTGAGGGTGATACTTTCCTAAAACTTCTCCGACTATTCTCGCCGATTTTTTGTGGGCAGATTTTGAAGTCACTCCTAAATCATACATTCCGTAAAGTACTCTTCGATGCACAGGTTTTAGACCATCCCTAACGTCAGGTAGCGCTCTTGATACAATTACAGACATCGAATAATCGATGTAAGCTGATTTCATTTCATCTTCAATGTTAATAGGAATTAACTTTTCTCCTTCAGACATAAGTTGTTATATTTAATAAATTTAGTTTAGTTTCAAAACGTGCTAATATACACCTTTTAGATTTTTTTGCAGCCTTTTTACTCTACTAATTTCAATGATTTATTAACAAATTTTGGTTGTTTTTTAGTTAATAAATTAAGGAACTTTTAACGTTTTTTCCATTCTTTTTTTGTCAATTAGCTGACAGAAGTTCTTAAAAGGAATGGTTTTTGTTTTTCAGTTACAAATTCACTAAATTTACGTTTACAATTACAACATTATATTATGGATGATAATTTTTCACCAAGGGTAAAAGATGTTATAACCTATAGCAAAGAAGAAGCTTTGCGATTAGGCCATGACTTCATAGGAACCGAGCATTTAATACTTGGTATTCTTAGGGATGGCAATGGTAAAGCAATAAACATACTAAATAATTTATCCATAGACTTAGACCATCTTCGAAGAAAGGTAGAAATCCTGAGCCCAGCCAGTCCTATAGTAGAAATCAATAACGAAAAAAAGAATCTACACCTGACACGACAAGCGGAACGGGCATTAAAAACTACTTTTCTGGAAGCTAAAGTATTTCACAGTACTTCCATCAGCACAGCACATTTATTGTTGTGTATTTTAAGAAATGAAAACGACCCAACAACCAAGCTATTGAATAAAATGAAAATTGATTACGATATAGCTAAAGAACAATATCTAAATATGACACCAAACGAAGAAGATTTTATCGAAAACTTGCCAAGAAATGACGCTTACAACGAAGATTCAGGACAAGATGACAGTCTAAAGGAAGGAACTTTCAACAATCCAGCCAATAAATCTAACAAGAAATCCAAGACTCCAGTTTTGGACAATTTTGGGAGAGATTTAACAGAAATGGCCGAAGAAGGAAAATTAGATCCTGTAGTGGGACGCGAAAAAGAAATTGAACGTGTTTCCCAAATTTTAAGCCGCCGTAAAAAGAACAATCCACTTCTTATAGGAGAACCGGGAGTAGGAAAATCAGCCATTGCCGAAGGATTAGCTTTACGCATTATTCAAAAGAAAGTATCCAGAATATTATTCAATAAAAGAGTTGTTACTTTAGATTTAGCTTCTTTAGTTGCCGGTACAAAATACCGTGGACAGTTTGAAGAACGCATGAAAGCCGTGATGAACGAATTGGAAAAAAACGACGATATTATCCTTTTCATTGACGAAATTCACACTATCGTTGGTGCTGGCGGAGCTACTGGCTCGCTAGATGCTTCCAATATGTTCAAACCCGCTTTGGCAAGAGGAGAAATACAATGTATTGGTGCTACAACATTAGACGAATACAGACAATATATTGAAAAAGACGGAGCATTGGAAAGACGTTTCCAAAAAGTGATTGTGGAACCAACATCTGTTGAGGAAACCATCACCATTTTGAACAACATCAAAGACAAATACGAAGATCACCACAACGTGACTTACACGGATGAAGCGATTGAAGCTTGCGTGAAATTGACCGATCGTTATATGTCAGAACGTTTCTTGCCGGACAAAGCCATCGATGCATTGGACGAAGCAGGTTCAAGAGTTCATATCGTAAACATTGATGTTCCAAAACAAATATTGGAATTGGAACGACAATTGGAAGAAGTACGTGAATTAAAAAATTCTGTTGTCAAAAAACAGAAATATGAAGAAGCAGCCAAACTTCGCGACGACGAAAAACGAATCGAAAAAGATTTGGCAATCGCCCAAGAACAATGGGACGAAGATTCTAAAAACAACAGAATACAAGTTACCGAAGACAATGTTGCCGACGTAGTTTCGATGATGACTGGAATTCCAGTAAATCGAATCGCACAAACCGAAAGCAACAAACTGGCTAAGTTACCTGAACTTATCGAAGGAAAAGTAATTGGACAAAAAGAAGCTGTAATGAAAATTGCACGCTCCATCCAAAGAAATCGTGCTGGATTAAAAGATCCAAATCGACCAATTGGTTCCTTCATTTTCTTGGGACAAACTGGTGTTGGTAAAACCCAATTGGCCAAAGTTCTAGCGAAAGAATTATTTGATTCTGAAGATGCCTTGATACGAATTGATATGAGCGAGTATATGGAAAAATTTGCCATTTCAAGATTAGTTGGAGCGCCTCCAGGATACGTTGGATACGAAGAAGGTGGTCAATTGACAGAAAAAGTACGTCGCAAACCATATTGTGTAGTGCTTTTGGATGAGATCGAAAAAGCGCATCCAGACGTATTCAATATGATGCTTCAAGTTCTTGACGATGGATATTTAACCGATAGTTTAGGAAGAAAAATAGATTTCAAGAACACGATTATCATTATGACTTCTAATGTGGGCGCACGCCAATTGAAGGATTTTGGTCAAGGTGTTGGTTTTGGAACTGCTGCCAAAGTAGCCCAAGCCGATGATAATTCGAAAAGCATTATCGAAAATGCTTTGAAAAAAACCTTTGCTCCTGAATTCTTGAACAGAATTGACGACGTAATTGTTTTCAACGCATTGGAGAAAGAAGACATCAATTTGATTATTGAAATTGAATTGAAAAAATTATTCGCTCGAATCAAAGAACTAGGATATCAATTGAATCTTTCCGATACAGCGAAAGCCTTTATTGCCGACAAAGGTTTTGATAGACAATTTGGTGCAAGACCACTAAAAAGAGCTATTCAAAAATATGTTGAAGACGCACTTGCCGAAGAAATCATTACTTCAAAAGTAGCAGTTGGTGACGAGATTTTTATGGACTTGGACGAAACTTTACAAGAACTGACCGTTACGGTTCATAAAGAAGAAAAACCTACCAACTAGTCTCTTTTTTAGATATTTATACAGCCACTAAATACATTAATTACACGAATTAATTTGTGAAATTAATGTATTTGGTGGCTATTTTTTTTTAATGAAGTTAATGTGTCTAATTGAATTTATTGATTTAACCGTAAATTAACATCCAAAGTTCTTTTATCAATATATATTTACACTGGATTAAGGTCCAAATTTAAAACTCATTTATGTTACAAAGCAAAATTATATTGGGCAGTGAAGAATGGTGTTCCTTCCCTGAATTAGGAATTCCAACCATCAAGGCACGTGTAGATTCAGGCGCAAAAACTTCGGCATTGCACGCCATTAATATTGCTCCTTTCAAAAAAGAAAGCCAAAACTGGGTCAAATTTGACATCAATCCCATCCAAAACAACGTCAAAACGGTTATTCATTGCGAAGCTCCCTTGATAGACAAAAGAGTAGTGAAAAGTTCCAGCGGGTTTCGAGAAGAACGTTACGTCATTCAAACCAATTTAGAAATTGGAAACTCCAATTGGGTTATCGAGATGACCTTGACCAATAGAGATTCTATGGGATTCCGAATGCTATTGGGTCGTGAAGCTATGAGCGGAAGAGTTTTGGTGGATCCCGAACAACAATATCTTTTGGGGCAACCTACTAGCGACAGCTTAAAGGAGGTCTATAAAAATTCCGAGAAAGCAAGTTCTGGTATTCGCATCGGACTTTTGGCCAGTAATCCTGAGTTGTACAGCAACAAACGAATTATGGAAGCTGGCGAAATGCGAGGTCACGAAATGCACTTTTTGAACATCAAGGAATGCTATATGAAACTGGACGCCAAAACACCCGAAATACATTATCGTGGTGGACTGATTTTAAATCAATTTGATGCCGTTATTCCAAGGATTCGTCCCAGCATCACTTTTTACGGCTGTGCTTTGACCCGACAATTTGAAGCCATGAATGTTTATTGTTTGAATTCGTCAACTGCAATAACGCAATCAAGAGATAAATTATTTTCCCTGCAATTACTATTGCAAAGCGGAATCGAAATTCCAACTACAGGTTTCGCCAATTCGCCTTTGGACACCGATGATTTGATAAAAATGGTGGGAGGTTCTCCCCTTATCGTAAAATTATTGGAAGGAACACAAGGAAAAGGAGTCGTTTTGGCCGAAACCAAGAAAGCTGCAGAAAGCGTTATCAATGCATTCAAAAGTTTAAATGCCAACATATTGGTACAAGAATTCATCAAAGAAGCCGACGGAAAAGACTTGCGTTTGTTTGTAATTGACGGGAAAGTAGTGGCTGCCATTCAAAGAGAAGCACTACCAGGCGAATTCAGAGCGAACATTCATCTTGGAGGAACCGCTTCGGTTATAAAACCAACTCCAGAAGAGAAAAAAATTGCCATTCGTGCTGCCAAAGCGATGGATTTAAAAGTCGCAGGAGTCGATATTATTCGTTCTTCCAAAGGACCTTTGTTGCTTGAAGTGAACTCTTCACCAGGACTCGAAGGAATTGAAGGTGCCACCAATAAAGACATTGCTGGAGAAATGATTCGTGCTATTGAGAAGAATTTTAAATTATAGTACTAGTTGTGCTGAATGTTGAGTAACTTTAAACAAAAAAAGTATGAATCCTTATCTTGACATCATCATCCGAAGTGCTTCCGTGTATCTTTTTATGCTCATCGCTATACGGATTTTTGGCAAGAAGGAATTATCACAACTCAACAGCGCCGATGTAATTCTAATTTTATTGATTAGCAACTCGGTACAAAATTCAATGGTAGGGAGCAACATCAGTCTTTTAGGAGGTTTGGCTGCAGCAAGCGTACTTTTTGCTATCAACTTTATGCTAAAAAAACTGATGTATAAGTTCCCCAAATTCAGCGAATTAATGCAAGAAAAACCAGAAATTTTAATCCACGATGGGAAACTGGATTTCAAAGCATTAAGCAAATTAAACATCACATCCGATGAAATAAAAGAAGCCATTCGGGAACACGGAATCGAAAATTTTACCGATGTAAAACTGGCAATGCTAGAAATTGATGGCAACATCAGCATCATTTCTGGCGAAAAAAATCTTCGTCAATCGCATTACAAAAGGCTAAAAAGAACCAAAAAAACAATGGGGTAATCGTTTTAAGGCTTTTGTCATTGCGAGGAACGAAGCAATCCTAAAATGAGAGCAACAAATGGGATTGCTTCGTTCCTCGCAATGACATATATGGTATTACATTTTAAAACTCCTCAATCGCAACGAATTCACGATTACAGAAACGGAACTAAAACTCATTGCAGCCGCAGCAATCATGGGTGATAACAACAATCCAAAAACGGGATACAACATTCCCGAAGCCACCGAAATTCCCAAAACATTGTAGATAAACGCAAAAAACAAATTCTGTTTGATGTTGCTCATTACAGCGTGACTTAGTTTTTTGGCTTTCACGATGCCTTGTAAATCCCCTTTTACCAATGTGATTTTGGCACTTTCAATCGCCACATCGGTTCCCGTTCCCATCGCGATTCCAATGTCGGCTTGCGCCAATGCTGGAGCGTCATTTATTCCATCACCAGCCATAGCTACAATTTTTCCTTCGGCTTGCAGTCTTTTGATTTCATTGAGTTTGTCTTCGGGCAAACAATTGGCAATAAAACTGCTCAAATGCAATTCCTCAGCGACTGCTTTAGCTGTATTTTCATTATCTCCTGTCAGCATAATCACTTCAACGCCTTGGCGAATCAATTCCTTGACAGCATCGGCACTCGTTGCTTTTATTTTATCGGAAATGGACACAAAACCAACCGCTATTCCATCAACGGAAATATAGGAAACCGTTTTTCCCAGTTTTTGTTCGGCAATGATTTTGGTCTCTAAATCCTCGGAAACACTTGCATTTACTTGCTCCATCAACTTTTTGTTTCCCAAAGCGACTTTATTGTTGACTACCGTTCCAATAACGCCTTTACCAGAAATGGCTTCAAAATCTTTCACTTCTGTTAAAGTAACTTTTTTTTCTTTGGCATAATTCACCACGGCTTGCGCCAAAGGATGTTCACTGTATTGATTCAACGAAGCGATGTTTTGCAATAAATTATCGACTTCATTATTTGAAGAAAATACTTGTTCCACCGAAGGTTTCCCCTCGGTAATCGTTCCTGTTTTATCAGTTATCAAGACATTGACTTTGTTCATATTTTCCAAGGCTTCGGCATTTTTGATCAAAACTCCCGACTGTGCTCCTTTGCCTACTCCAACCATCACCGACATGGGCGTGGCCAATCCCAAAGCGCAAGGACAAGCAATAATCAACACCGCAACGGCATTGATAAAACCGTAAACCATTGCTGGTTCTGGACCAAAATTTGCCCAGACTATAAATGTCACTATTGAAATTCCCACCACCGTTGGTACAAAATATTTGGCGATGCTATCGGCCAATTTCTGGATGGGTGCTCTCGAACGACTGGCGTCATTGACCATTTGCACGATTTGCGAAAGCAGTGTTTCAGAGCCTATTTTTTCGGCCAGCATCACGAAAGATTTGTTGCCGTTGATGGTTCCGGCTATGACGGCATCACCCGTCGTTTTATCAACAGGAATGGGTTCTCCCGAAATCATCGATTCGTCTATGGTGCTTTCGCCATCGGTTATTTTCCCGTCCACAGGGATTTTTTCGCCGGGTTTTACACGCAATGCATCACCTTTCTTGATGTCGTGAATAGAGATTACTTTGTCCACACCGCCAACAACCAAAGTGGCTTCGGTTGGGGCAAGTTTCAATAATTCCTTTATGGCTTTATTCGTTTGTCCGTGGGCTCTGGCTTCCATTAATTGTCCCAACAAAACCAAGGTCAAGATTACGACAGTGGCTTCAAAATAGAGCGAAACCGTGCCGTGATGTTTGAATTCGTCTGGAAAGAATTCGGGAAATATAAGTCCTGCCACGCTAAACAAAAAGGCAACGCCAGTGCCAATTCCTATCAAGGTGAACATATTAAGATTCCATGTCAGGATGGATTTCCAGGCGCGTTCAAAAAAGATCCAACCCGCATAAAAAACCACGGGAAGCGTCAGGATAAATTGCACCCAATTCCATTTTTGCATTTCCATTAGCTGCAATAACGGATTGTTCTGTAGCATTTCCATCATCGAAATAATAAAAACGGGAATGGTAAACAGCAACGCAATTTTCATTTTGTGTAACAAGTCTTTATACGACTTATTATCTTCCTCGTCCACGGGTTGCATTGGAACCAAATCCATTCCGCAAATAGGACAGTTTCCAGGTCCGTCTTGCACAATCTCAGGATGCATAGGGCAAGTGTACATTGTTTTGGAAGTCATTAATTCAGGTGCTTTTATTAAGTCCATTCCGCAAACGGGACAATCACCGGCTTGGTCATATACTTTTTCGCCTTCGCAAAACATTGGACAATAATATTTACCCGAAGCACTTTTAGGCAAAACCACAGCCTCGTGATTTGATTTTCCTCCACAACACGATTTTGCCACAGGAGTTTCTTCCGTTTTAGGCTTGGTAGCCATCGCATCACTTTCTGCAATAGTATATTTTCCGGCTTCGTATAATGCTTTCTGGAATTTAAAAAGGGGAACGTGTTTTTCCATTGTAATGGTCGCCATTGGCGGATCCAAACTAACCGTGGCTTCCACTCCATCGATGGTGTTCAATGCTTTTTCGACTTTTGTACGACAGCCGTTGCAGGACATATCGGTAATAGTATAAGTATGTGTCATTTGATTATTAAATTAAATTTTACAATACAAATATCCGAAAGGCATCCGTTTTCATTATTACACAATTTTGGAAATGTTTTGTATGATTTTTAAATTAAACTGTTTAACATAAATCTTTTTCTTTTTTTTAAACGCATAGAAACATAGGTATTGTTGATTTTAATTAGTCGTTTCACTTTATTTTAGAGGACATAGTCGAAGTAAAACCAAAAATTGATTTTACTTCGACTATGATTTACTATCTCTAAGTGAAACGTCTTAGTTTATTTACACAATCTATCTTTCTATGCGTTTAAAAAAACTAAATTAACAGGTTAATCAATTAAATTATCGATTTGCTTTCTCTTTGCTTCTTTCAATTTCTTGAAATGAGTGGGTGTGAAACCCGTTACTTTCTTGAACTGGTTGCTCAAATGCGCCACATTGCTGTAGTTGAGTTGAATGGCAATTTCACTCAAGGTCAATTCGTTGTACATTAACAATTCTTTTGCTTTTTCAATTTTTTGGGCTATAAAATAATGTTCAATAGTGCTGCCTTCGGTTTCCGAAAAAAGGTTACTCAAGGCACTGTAATCTTGCTTTAAATCCTCGGCTAAATAAGTGGATAAATTAATTTTCAATTTCTCGTTTTGATAGTGAACCAAATCAATGATCAAGTTCTTGATGCGCTCGATGGTCTTGCTTATTTTATCGTCCAACAATTCGAATCCAAGGGTGTTCAGGTTTTTTGCCAAAGTTTGCTTTTCGCTTTCCTCTAAATTTCTGAAAAGTTCCACTTCGCCCAATTGTATCGAAATAACGGGAATTTGCATTTTCTCTAATTCAGATTGAACGGCCATTTCGCAACGACCACAAACCATGTTTTTGATGTAAAGCTTCATTGAAGTATTTTAATTTTAGGATATAAATTTAGGGAATTTTTGTTGAAGGAAGCTGGCGGAATTTTAATAATTTTTAGATTACGGCAATCGCAAGACCATAAAAATTTACCCCCACATAAGTACGAAAAGTCAGCAACAAATAAAAAGTCCTGTCGATGATTTGTAAAGAATTATTTATATATTTGAATTAAAATAAAGTATGATGTTTATCATACATATCTACCCAAAATTGGATGACTTTGTATGATTTTGTCATACATATAAACGAGTTGGCAGAAATATTAACGCAACCTTTCAAAGAAAAAAGCATCTAATTAAAAATATAACATTTAAAAACAAAATTATGAAAACTAAAATTTTAATATTTACAGCTATTATTTTGACATTAATTTCTTGTTCAAAAGACAACGATGAAACTATTACTCCAGCAACAAATCCAAACAATGTTTTGGTTTTGAAAGTTGACTATAGTACAAATCAATTTGAAGGTGGAAAAGAGTTATCATTTACTAAAACTACCTCTAATATGACCATAACTAATCAATATGTTTCTCCTGGAGATTTTGGTAGTATAAAATTTAAATATCAAGAATTAAACGAAACATTATTTGATGGAACAATAGTTTGGAATGGACTTGGACAAATAAATTATCCTCAAAATCTATTAAATGCAAATCAGTTTGATAGAGTTATGACAGCAGATTTTGTAACTCCAAATGCAGGATTTGAGAATTTATTTAATCCTAACAGCTCAACATATAATTATAACACAATTTGGACTTCAGTTCAAAATTTAGTCAAGGTTAGGCAATATTTAAACTCAAACCCGAATGCAACGGTTAAAATTTTTCTTTACACTCCAAGCGTTGGTATTGGAAATCCAGCAGAATGGGATTGGATTATTTTTATGAAAAACTAAATAAAAAATACTTCTGCCAACAGGTACTACAACGGATTTGGGCAATTGGCTTAATGGGAAGTTGATTTTGTATTTGGGATGATTTGGCAAAACGCTTCAAATATGGAAATTCTATTAAACACATCCGAAGAAATATCCTGTATTCAACAAACAAAAAAAGGCAGTCTGTTGCCAGACCACCTTTAAAATAATACTATAAAATTGGTAATTAAACCAAATCGAAACGATCGAGTTGCATCACCTTATTCCAAGCCGCTACAAAATCCTTCACGAACTGCTCTTGCGAATCGGAACAGCCATATACCTCAGCCAAAGCCCGAAGTTCAGAGTTTGAACCAAAGATCAAATCGACACGCGCTCCTGTCCATTTTACTGTATCAGTATCACGATCACGTCCTTCGAAAACCTCTTGCGAGTCGGAAGAAGCTTTCCAAGTGGTATTCAAGTCCAGCAAATTCACAAAAAAGTCGTTGGTCAATACCTCAGGTCTTTTAGTGAATACTCCTTTTTTAGATCCGTCGAAATTGGCATTCAACACACGCATACCACCAAGGAGAACCGTCATTTCAGGTGCAGTCAAGGTCAAGAGTTGCGACTTGTCTACCAACATTTCCTCAGCCGAAACCGTGTATTGGGTTTTCATATAGTTTCGGAAACCATCTGCTTCTGGTTCGAGTACGGCAAAAGATTCTATATCTGTGAGCTCTTGCGTTGTGTCGCCTCTTCCTGGTGCAAAGGGAACAGTAATGTTTTGTCCCGCTTGCTGAGCCGCTTTTTCGATTCCGGCACAGCCAGCCAGAACAATCAAGTCGGCCATCGAAAGCTGTTTTCCGCCATTCTGGGCACTATTGAATTCCGTTTGAATACCTCTTAAAGTGTCCAAAACCATTGCCAATTGCACTGGATTGTTGACTTTCCAATCTTTTTGTGGAGCCAATTGAATTCGTGCACCATTGGCACCACCTCGTTTATCCGAACCACGGAAGGTCGATGCCGAAGCCCAAGCCGTAGAAACCAGTTGCGAAACCGACAATCCCGAAGCCAAAACTTTAGCTTTCAATTCAGCAATATCTTTGTCATCAATCAGTTGATGTGTGACGGCAGGAACTGGATCTTGCCAAATCAGTTCTTCTTTAGGTACTTCTGAACCCAAATAACGGGTAATTGGTCCCATATCACGGTGCGTCAATTTATACCAAGCACGAGAAAAAGCATCAGCAAACTCATCAGGATGGGTGTGGAAATGTCTTGCAATTTTCTCATAAACAGGATCAGCTCTCAAAGCGAGGTCAGCGGTAAGCATCGTTGGTGCGTGATGTTTTGACGGATTATGGGCATCAGGAACCGTGCCGGAACCCGCTCCGGATTTTGGCTTCCACTGGTGCGCTCCGGCTGGACTCTTACTTAATTCCCATTCAAATTGAAACAGGTTTTCGAAGTAGTTGTTACTCCATTTTGTCGGGGTCGTTGTCCACGCACCTTCTAGACCACTACTGATGGTATGCTCTCCGTGTCCAGTTCCAAAACTATTTTTCCAACCAAAGCTTTGCTCTTCAATTCCAGCTGCAGCTGGTTCTAGACCCACATATTGGTCGGGATCGGCAGCACCGTGAGTTTTACCAAAAGTATGTCCGCCAGCAATCAGTGCCACGGTTTCTTCGTCGTTCATCGCCATTCGGGCAAAAGTTTCGCGAATGTCAATGGCTGATGCCAAGGGATCAGGATTTCCGTTAGGCCCTTCCGGATTCACGTAAATCAACCCCATTTGAACGGCTGCTAAAGGTTTTTCCAATTCACGGTCGCCAGTATAACGTTTATCATCCAACCATTTGCCTTCGGACCCCCAATAGATGTCTTCATTGGGTTCCCAAACATCGGCACGACCGCCACCAAAACCAAAAGGCTTTAACCCCATCGATTCAAGAGCGCAGTTTCCTGTTAGAATCATCAAATCAGCCCAAGAGATTTTCTTTCCGTATTTCTGTTTGATAGGCCATAACAGCAAACGAGCTTTATCAAGATTAACATTGTCTGGCCAACTGTTGAGTGGTGCAAATCGCTGGGTTCCTGCTCCTCCTCCACCACGACCGTCGGCAATTCGATACGTTCCCGCACTGTGCCAAGCCATCCGAATAAAGAAAGGTCCATAATGACCATAATCGGCTGGCCACCATTTTTGTGAATCGGTCATCAAGGCAAAAAGATCTTGTTTCAAAGCCTTTAAATCAAGACTTTGGAAAGCCTCGGCATAATTGAAATCCTCACTCATCGGATTGGACAAGGACGAATGTTGACGAAGTATACTTAATTTCAACTGATTGGGCCACCAATCAGTGTTTCTGGTGCCTGATCCAGCAGTTGGTTTGGCACTTGCTCCCGAAAACGGACATTTGCTTTCAACGTTGTCATTGGCAGCCTCCGAAGGAAAAACATTTTCGTTATCTTCCATAATTATATAGTTTATTTTATAAATTTTCAATGCTAATTTACCAAAAAAATCCTTATCTAAATCATTTTCAAATAGATAAAAACTATAGTTATAACTAAATTTTTCTATGGAAATTAATTGCCATAAAAGAATTAAATATAAGATTGCTGGACAATGGAATAGTCCCATAATACCAAGATGCTATCTCTATTTGTAAAGTTTTTTTGATATATTTGAAAGAAATATATACCGAAACAAACCTTAGCTAATCTACCCTAATTTGAGTAGATATACGAATGTTTGTTTCGTTTATAAATAAATTAGCAACCATAATAAAACACATTATGAAAAAATATATATTTATTTTAACAACAATCCTTTTAGCCCTAACTCCGTTAATAATATATATTTATAAATTTAGTTCAAATGGAATTTCAAACAATCCAGAACAATGGAGCAACTTTTCAACATTTTGCAATATAACATTGAGTTTAGGCAATCTGATTGTTTTTGTTTGGCTAACTCTTGAAATCCATAAATACAACAAACTGAAAGATCAAGAAAATATAAAACCCATTATTAGTTTTTTCAAGCGTCAAAATAGTGAATTCTATGTAATTGAAAATATTGGATTACGAGCTGCTATCGATTTGAAAATTAAAAAGAATATTAATGATAATGAATGGGAAATTGAAAAAAATTATTACACATTACCTCCAGGAGAAAAAATCGAATTAAATTGGACAACAGAAAGTATGGAATTAGGAGCTACTTATAAAGATATAAATAATGAAAAGCACTATTCCTATATGACTGGAAATGTACTTACATATTTTGATGATAAAACTGGAAAAGAAAAGTTTGCAGAAATATATAAAAAAGTCAATTATCCAAAGATGAACAATTATATTTTTTCAATTTGAGATTAAATTACGTCTGCTAACAGGCGTTTGGCAAGATTGCGAATTTTGTAGTAAATACACGTTTACATTTCGCAAGAAATTTTATCTTTAACAGAAAATAATCGGTTCCGAAGCTCGCAACCTCGCCAAGCGACCAACCGTTTAAAAAAACAGGCTCTCACCTCTTTTTCGTTTTATTCATAAATCAATTCTGCCAATCGTTGGTCTCTTTCATAGACGTCTTTGAAGAAATAGATTTGACCGTCATCACGAACCCAAGCGGTAAAATAACCAATATAAACCGGAATTTTATTTTTTAAAACATATATATTTTCTTTGCCGCGGTGCATTGCTTCGTCAATTTTTTCGGGTGTCCAAGCCTTGTCGTTTTCGAGAATCTTGATGGCCAATTCTCGTGGTTTTGCCACTCGAATACAACCGTGGCTGTAGGCTCGAACCTCATTGGCAAACAATCCTTTGGAAGGTGTGTCGTGCAAATAAATATTGTTGGAATTGGGAAACATAAATTTCACCAAGCCCAATGAATTCTTTTCGCCGGGTTTTTGGCGCACTTGGCCATTGTTCCATTCCATATTGTGTTGGGACAAATAATTGGGATTTTTGACTATCCCGGGTTTTATCTCTTTATTGATGATACTGGTGGGTACATTCCAATACGGACTGAAAACTATATAACTCATTTTACCACTGAAAATAACCGTTTTGTTCATCTCCTTGCCTACCACGACCGCAGAACTCAAAACCGTTTTTCCGTCGCGTTTAAAATACAGATTGTAGGAAGGAATATTGACCACGATGTATTCAGGTGCTTTTTCCAATTTGGGATCAATCCAACGGCAACGTTCCATATTCACCATTATTTGTTTGATGCGTTCCCCGATGGGCACATTCATTTCATCAATATGTTTGGGCAGTATTTTAGTACCGTCTTTGAAGCCATTTCTACCAAAATATTGGGTAACTCCTATTTGCATATCGGCATCATAAACTACACTTTTGGAATCTGATTTTAAATCATCCGTCAAAAACAAATGATTTCTAATTTGGCGAATGGCTTGTGCACTATCACCTGGTTTAAAGGATTTAAAATCAGCAGGAACTGCAATAGAATCCCAGCCACCTTTGGTTTCGATATCCCGGTATTTTTTAAGAAAAACACGAAGTTTGGCATATTGACTAAAAAGTAAAGCGTCGTCCTGAACTCCTTTTTTAGGGTTCAACAAAATAGAATCTAATAAACTCGTGAAGGCTATTTCTTTTCGAGGCAGCAACCAACCCATTTGTTTAGTCACTTTTTCGGGAATTCCTTTATAAACTTTATCGGCATAAAACAAATACAAATTACTGAGCATCAACTCAGCATTTTCAACTGATAAATTGGTGTCCGAATCGGAATTAAAAATGGTTTCCAAATCTTTTTCATAAGGAAATTGGGCTTTAACCCCTTCATCTTCCAAGCTTTCATATTTAGCAAACAAAGTATTACCAAACTCAACAATTCCTTGTTTATCATGCCAAATACTCTTAAACTGATGTTTGGCATACAACTTCTGGAGATCCTCTTGATACGATTTTAATTCAGGATATTTTTCGTAAAAATCAACAATAGCAATTGAATCAATTGAAACGACAATGTATTTTAACGCTCCCGTTTTGGTTGTGGGATTCGAAAATTCTGCTTCTTTCTTGGAATTGCAGGAAGTTGCAACAATCCAAAACCCTAAACTGGCACAAACAAGTAATACTAGGTGTTTTTTCATGGGATATTTTTACTAAAAGTATTGAAATTGCTTGTGATTATAAAAATCGGGAAGAACTATTCTAAAGTTGCTACTAAAAAAAAGAATTAATTTTCAGTTTCCAACCACATCATAAAGAGTTTGTACCCAATTGTAAGTATGATAGCTCCAAGAAACAATCCGATGAAACCGTTGAAAATAAATCCTCCAATGGCACCCAAAAATATCACGAGCATAGGAGCTGGCGCATTTCTGCCTAATAAAATAGGTTTTAAAACATTGTCTGCCAAAAGTGTAATTCCCAACCAAATAGCCAGAATTACGGCAGTGGTAGTATCCGAAACAGAAAACATATAAATGGCAACCGGAATCGCAATTGGTCCAACTCCAACTTGGATAATGGCCAGAATAAGACATAAAATAGTCCATAGCCCCGCAAAAGGAACCCCTGCAATAAAAAAGCCAAGACCTGCCATAGTGGTCTGAATAACGGCAACTCCCAGAATTCCTTTAACCACGTTTCGAATGGTGATCACCGATATTTCAGTAAAATTTTCGGCATTTTTGCCCGCCAATTTTGTAAAAATTTTATGGGTTACCTCTGCTGAAGAATCAGCATAAATCAATAAAAAACCTGCAATAATTATGGACACGATAAAAGATAAAAGTCCTTTTCCAACACCTGCCAAGGCCAATAACAAGAAAGAACCATATACTTTTATCTGATTGGAATACTTCACAATCGTTTCCTGCAAATTATCCGAAGCCAGTTGCCAGATATCGATGATTGGTTTTGCAATTGAAGGCCAGTTTGCCGTACTTCCTGCAGGAGGAGGAATTAAAGGTTTGCCTGTATTGAACAATTCACGAAAATGATTGATTCCTTCATAAAGAGAATACATAATTAACCCACTTGGGATTAAAATCAAACTCAACAAAAATAACGTCAGAACAATACCTGCTAAAATCCTTCTACCTCTAAAAATCTTTACTAGAATTGTATGAATTGGATAAATGGCAATGGCAATAACAATAGCCCAAATAAGGATTAAAACAAAAGGTCTCAGAATGTCAAAACACCACATTAACAGCAATGACAAAACTCCAAGCCTGATTAGAGTATCAACTATTTTTTCAAAATTAAAGGACATAACATTTGTGTTTTTTGATTCCATAATTGACATCTTTAGTTTTATATGGAAGTAAATGTATAAAAAAACGTTAAAAAAGAAAAAACTTCACTGAAAAACAACTGGAATTAATCTTATTAAAATTCTTTTTACCTTTTCAATACTTTATATTTGTTCAATAAATATTCTCTTATGGAAGAATGTATTTCGGTATTTGATATGTTAAAAATTGGTGTTGGCCCTTCAAGCTCACACACTCTTGGTCCTTGGCGAGCTGCCGAGCGTTTTCTGGGTGAATTGCGGAACGAAAATCTATTGAACTCCATCATCAGGGTAAAAGTGGATTTATACGGTTCTCTCTCCTTGACTGGAAAAGGGCACGCCACTGATTTTGCCATAATGTTGGGATTGAGTGGTCAAGACCCCGAAACCATTCCGATAGCAAACATTTCTAAAATTGTAAAAACAATTCAGGACAACAATAAAATAATTCTCGGAAACGAAATCACGATTCCTTTCCATTTTTTGGAAGACATTGTATTCAACAAAAACTTCCTTCCGTTTCACGCCAATGGTTTGTCTTTTACTGCCTATACCACTGATAATAAAGAATATTCCTCGACCTATTACTCCATCGGTGGTGGATTTGTCGTGGTGGAAGAACGCGTCAATGCCAAAAAGAAGATCCAGATAAAATGTGCCTTTCCTTTCCCCATCAACAAAGCGGACGAGCTCTTGAATTATACCCTTCAGGAAAATAAGAAAATTTCTGAAATTGTTTATGAAAATGAAAAATCGATGCGTCCCGAAGCCGAAATTCACCACGAATTGATGCGCATTTGGAACACAATGCTCGAATGTATGTATATCGGATGCCATTCCGAAGGGATTCTTCCGGGCGGCTTGAACGTTCGCCGCAGGGCATTCGATATGCACCAACACCTCATCGGCCTCTCGAATTATGATTCGCCACAAACTTGGCTGGAACAAATTCGCTTGACGGAAGTAAAGTTTCGCCAAATCTTGAAATGGGTCTGTTGTTTTGCATTGGCTGTCAACGAAGTAAATGCTGCTTTGGGTCGCGTGGTTACGGCTCCGACCAACGGAAGTGCGGGTGTAATCCCAGCCGTTTTAATGTATTATTTGGTCATAGAAAACCACGAAGCTGGCGAAAAAGAAATCAAGCAATTTTTGATGGTTGCTGGAGAAATTGGTAGTATTTTCAAAAAAGGTTCCACCATCTCCGCTGCAATGGGCGGTTGTCAGGCAGAAATCGGCGTATCCTCGGCGATGGCTGCGGCCGCTTTATGCGAATTAATGGGCGGAACACCGGCACAAGTTTTAATGGCTGCCGAAATTGCCATGGAACATCATCTGGGTTTAACTTGTGATCCCATTGGCGGTTTGGTTCAAATTCCATGCATCGAAAGAAACACGATGGGAGCATTAAAAGCCATCAATGCTGCCGAATTAGCCTTGGAAACAGATCCTAAAAATGCAAAAGTTCCATTGGATAAAGTCATTGACACAATGTGGCAGACTGCCAAAGACATGAACAACAAGTACAAGGAAACTTCTGAAGGCGGATTGGCAGTAGCCGTAAATATGGCAGATTGCTAATTTATTATGCTAAAAAACAGTCGCTCTTTTTATTTCATTCTAATAATCACCACAATTATACTCGGTATTTTATCCCGAAAGATTGATGGTGCTCCAACTTTTTTTGGAGACACTTTATATGCCGTTATGGTTTATTTCGGGATTCGAATGTTGTTCATCAATTTAAACTTTAAAAAATCGGCAATATTGGCGACCGCTTTTTGCTTTTGCATTGAATTTGTTCAACTGTATCAAGCTGAATGGATTTTGGAAATTCGAAGAACGACCTTGGGACATTATGTCTTGGGCCAAGGTTTTCTTTGGAGTGATTTGGGGTTTTATATTCTTGGGGTCCTAATAGCGTTTTGGATTGATATTAATTTGGTTAAAAAAAAACCATTCCTAAATTAGACTGTCTTTAAAAAAAATTTCGTCGCGGTTTGGTATTCAAACTGCAACGAAATATTTAGACCATTTGCTTTTGATTTTGCTGGAATAAAATAGCACCATCTCTTCGAGTGATTTTGAATAGTAATGCGACAGCTTTACTATTCAATCCCGAAAGCTTTCGGGAGTATCGAGAAGCCTACAACATAAGAGTTCTCGATACATTTCATTAAAAAAAGCTATCGCATTTTTTAATGAAACACTCGAACAGACGTAGAGCTAAATTGATTTATCAGGGAAATTTAAAGACTATATTTACACTTATTTCCTTTCCAATTCCAAGTTAACAATAGGCTGATAAACGAAAGGTACTTCTTCAATTTCTACATCGCTCTTGTCTAATCCAAAAGCTCTTGTGTCTGAAAGCGACCAATTTTTAAGCATATAATAAGTGTGCAACAGCAAACTGTCCTTAACCGTAAATTCATTTTCAACGGACAAGAATTTTTCGAGAATAATAAATTTAAAATCTGGTTCCGCATTGTATTTAGTAGAGCCATCAGGACGAATATGCAAACTTAACTCCTTGTTTTTTACCAAATTTTGAACAATTTTCTTGAAATACAACTCTACTCTGGGTTGAATCCTAAAACCAATATTCAATACAATTTTGATTACTTTATCATCCAATATTTCGAGCACTTCATAATTTAATGTAAATGGCTCATTGGTTCTATTGATATGGAAAAACCAGTAAACATCGGCTCTTTTTGGCTTTTTTGAAAAAATGGATTTCAATATTTTTTCTTCTATTTCATAATTCCTGTCCGCTTTAGATAAATAAATCAAATGAGTGGCATACTTGGGAATACTATCGTCGTTACTCAGTTCATCCAGTTTTTGGGTATGCTCGGTCAAATTGGTAAACTTCAAAAATTTGTTGTTTATTTTTCTAGCAAAATACCAAGTGTACATCGTCATAAAAATTAAAAGTTCGAAGAACAGGAACATCCAACGTTCTTTTATTTTTACAATATTGGCAATAAAAAAAGCAATTTCAATAACAACAAAAATAGTTATGATTATTCCAATCAAGATTCTGTTCATCTTTCGAATGTAAATCAAATAATAATTCAAAAGAACTGTTGTCATCAACATGGCAATAGTAATCGAAAATCCGTAGGCCGCTTCCATATTGGAAGAATTTTTAAAATATAAAATCATCAAAATACAACCAATCCAAAGAATGGTATTTACAGATGGAATATAAATTTGCCCCTTTAAATTGGTTGGATTACGCATCCTCACCCGTGGCCAGAAATTAAGTGACATCGCTTCGTTTATCAAGGTGTAAGAACCACTTATCAAGGCTTGAGAAGCAATAATGGCTGCAAAAGTGGCAATAATAACACCCGAAAGTAAAAACCATTGTGGCATAATAGCATAAAAAGGATTTTTCCCATCAAGAAATGTATTCCCTTGAGTCATCAACCAAGATGCTTGTCCTAAATAGTTCACAACTAAAGCAATTTTGACAAAAATCCAAGTGATTCTAATGTTGTTTTTCCCGCAATGTCCCAAATCAGAATACAAAGCTTCTGCTCCTGTAGTACAAAGGAAAACTGCACCTAAAAGCCAAAAACCGTGTGGATATTCGGCCAATAATTCATAGGCATAAACGGGGTTTAAAGCTTTTAGAATAGCAGGATGTTCCAATATTTGGACGAATCCCAATACAAAAAGCATTGAAAACCAAACTACCATAGCAGGACCAAAAAAGAAGCCCACTTTTTGGGTTCCAAATCGTTGAAAAAAGAACAATGCGGATAAAATTACTATCACTATGGGCAAGGTTGGAATGCCGGGAACCACGTCTACTAAGCCCTCCACGGCAGAGGCCACAGAAATGGGAGGCGTAATAATTCCATCGGCCAAAAGTGTTGTGGCACCGAGAATTGTTGGGATAACCAGTTTTCCTTTACCAAAACGTTTTACCAATGCATAAAGGGAAAAAACACCTCCTTCGCCGTGATTGTCTGCCGAAAGAGTCAACAAAATATATTTGAATGTAGTTTGAAAAGTAAGTGTCCAGAAAATACAGGAAATCCCACCATAAACTAATAATTCGGAGATTTCTCTTTGCCCAATAATGGCTTTCATCACATATAGTGGACTTGTTCCAATGTCGCCGTAAATGATTCCCAACGCCACTAAAAGTGAAGCTGCAGTGACTTTTTGAATGGTTGACTTATTCATTTTATTTTAAATTTTGAATTGAATTTTATAGATTTTTTTGGACATAGAAATCCTGATCACAATGATTTTACATTCTAATTGAAGTTGGTTATAATAAAATTATTGGTTTTTAACTGGTATTAAAGCGGTAACCCACACCCGATTCCGTGATGATAAATTTTGGTCTGTTGGGATCTGCTTCAATTTTTTTTCGAAGCTGTGCCACAAAAACTCGCAGGTATTGTGTTTGGTCTGAGTAACTATTTCCCCAAACTTCTTTCAACAAATACTGGTGCGTTAAAACTCTGCCTTCATTCTTTACTAAAATAGAGAGCAAGTTATATTCAGTTGCCGTAAGTTTTAAAATTTCCTCTTTTAATTTCACGATTCTAGAGGTGAAATCAATCGAAACATCACCAAACTGAATTATGGGTTCATTATCCTTCTGAACCAAATTACGTAAAGCAGTACGAATTCTCGCCAACAATTCCTGGGTTCGAAATGGTTTTGACAAATAATCATTGGCACCGTTGTCCAATGCTTTGACAATTTCTTCTTCGGTATTTTTTACGGTCAAAATGATGATTGGATTTTTGAACCATTCCCTTAATCGTTTTAAAACTACTTGCCCGTCTTCGTCCGGCAAACCTAAATCCAGAATAATCAAATCCGGTTGATGATTGGCTGCAGCCAATACCCCTTCTTTGGCGTTCACGGCAAAAAAAGTTTTGTACCCATTAGAATCCAAGGTGATTTCAAGCAGTTTCCTGATTTGAACCTCATCGTCAATGACCAATATTTCGGCTTGATTATTCATATAAGTAAAAGTTGTTTATTATAGGTCATATATGGAATCGCTTTTATCTTCATTGGTGTTTGCTTTCGCAAACTTCTAGTTAATGGCGATTTCATTTGAAATTTCTTTAGTATTTATAACTAATGCTGGAAAACCTATGGTGAAAACAGAACCACCTTCTTCCCTATTTTCTAATTTAATTAATCCATTTTGCGCTTCCACAAATCCTTTTACAATAGATAGACCCAATCCTGTTCCTCCAGTTTTTGAATTTTGCAATCTATAAAATTTGTCAAAGACTTTGTCTATTTCCTCTTCAGGAAAACCATTTCCATCATCGGAAATGCTTATCACGCAAGGCATAATTTTCTCGGGATTGTATTCAAATTCCACATCAGGATTGTATTCTACTTTTAGTTCGATTTTGGCTCCTTTTGGTGTGTATTGCGAAGCATTGAAAACTAAATTATAGATAATTTGCTCCGTCAAACCATAATCTAATTTGAAAAGCGGCAAATTTTCATCTGCTTCAACCGCAACTTTGTGAAACTGCAAATCTTCTTTCAGATGGTCGAGCACGTTATATATTAATTCTTTTAAGTCACACCAATCCATTTTAGGTTGAATCACTCCCGATTCCAGTCTTGACATATTCAATAAATTCTCCACCTGATGATTTAATCGCAAAGAAGCTTTCTCGATTTCGGAATACAATTGTTGTCTATTTTCTTCAGAAATAGTAATCGTTTCGCTTTGAATAGTATCAATTGCACCCATAATTGCCGAAATTGGCGTTCGTAATTCGTGTGACAACGAATCCAACAAAGCATTGTAGAGTTTCATCGTGTTGACCCTAATTTCTTTTATTTGCAATCGTTTTTCGGCTCTTCGGATTTTATGTGTTAGAACACCATTAATAAGAGCTATAATAAAAAACAAAACCAGCATCAAGGCATCTTCAGTACTATAAATATGAAAAGTATAATAGGGTTGAATGAAGAAAAAATTCAAAATCAATGCACTTAAAAAAGCACTTAATAATACTGGAAGTATATCTAATGACATCGCCAATAAAGAAACCACGACCAATAATATATAGCCTACAACTTTATGGTCGAAAAAATTTCTTGTAAACAAACATAAAGAGGCAACAATACTAACTGACAACACACAAATTAAGTATTGATTTTTTAATTTTAATGGACTTAAAATACCTTTCATAATAACTCCTTTTTAACACTACAAAGTTAAATGATATGATGTAAGTATTTTATAATATAACTTGACATAACATAAAGATTTTATAAAGATATTTTGATGCTTCAATTTCTATTTTAATTGATTAATTTTACAGCCTTAAATCTGAATTCTAAAATCATAAATCAGAATGTCTGTAGCAAAAAAAGATTACAAAAGAATTACCACCAAATCACTAATAGATATGAAAGCCCATGGAGAGAAAATTTCCATGCTTACGGCTTACGATTATTCGATGGCAAAAATTGTTGATGTCGCTGGTGTTGACGCCATATTGGTGGGCGATTCGGCTTCGAATGTGATGGCGGGTCACGAAACGACCTTGCCTATTACTTTAGACCAAATGATTTATCACGCATCGAGTGTGGTTCGTGCTGTTTCCAGGGCTTTGGTTGTTGTAGATTTGCCTTTCGGAAGCTATCAATCGGATCCAAAAGAAGCCTTGCGTTCTGCCATCAGAATTATGAAGGAAAGCGGTGGACATGCCGTAAAACTAGAAGGTGGAAGCGAAATAAAAGATTCTATAAAAAAAATATTGAATGCCGGAATTCCCGTTATGGGCCATTTGGGCTTGACCCCACAATCTATCTATAAATTTGGAACTTACACCGTTCGTGCCAAAGAAGAAGAAGAAGCCGACAAACTGATGAAAGACGCCAAACTGTTGGAAAAACTAGGTTGTTTTGCCATAGTTATCGAAAAAGTTCCAGCTGATTTAGCCGAAAAAGTAGCCAAAAGTGTTTCTATTCCGATTATCGGAATTGGTGCCGGTGTTGGCGTTGACGGACAAGTTTTGGTCATTCACGATATGTTGGGAATGAATAACGAATTCAGTCCAAGATTTTTGCGCCGTTATATGAATTTATACGAAGGAATGACGACTGCTATTGGTCAATATGTTGCCGATGTGAAGTCTAGTGATTTTCCAAATGAGAAAGAGCAATATTAACTTTTAGTTTAAATTTGTCATTTCGACGAAGGAGACCCGAGCGATAGCGAACAGGTGAAGCAAATCTCATAATGTGAGCAACAAATGTGATTTCTCCCGTTGGTCGAAATGACAAACAGTACTTTTTTATATATTTAAACAATTAAATTTTAACTGAAGTTACTGTTTATTCCAAATTGTCTTTTTAACAAAACATATTATATGTCAAAAGTTTTTAATACCAGCATTGTTATTCCATGCTATAATGAAGAAAAAGGGATTTCCAATAAAGAATATTCCAACTTTTTGAATAATAATCCTGAGGCATTTATTTGTTTTGTAAACGACGGCTCCAAAGATAATACTTTGGGAGTTCTCCATATTTTAAAAGAACAACACCCTACACAAATCGATATTCTTTCCCTAGAAAAAAACTCTGGTAAAGCCGAAGCTGTCCGAGCTGGAATCAAATATTGCAATACCAACTACAAACATCAATACATTGGTTATCTCGATGCCGATTTGGCAACAACATTAGAAGAATTTATTGAACTTCGCAATTATTTGCAAGGCGAAATTGTCTTCAGTTTTGGTTCTCGAATCCGAAAAATTGGTTCCACCATCGTACGGGAAAACAGCCGTTTTTTGATAGGAAGAGTCGTGGCCACTTTCATTTCCAACATTCTGGACATCAAGGTTTACGACACCCAATGCGGTTCTAAACTTTTTACCAAAGAAATTTCGGAGCAATTGTTCGAAAAAGAATTCATCTCCAGATGGTTGTTTGACGTGGAAATTTTCTTCAGAATGATTCACCTTTTTGGCAAAGAAAAAGCCATCCAAAAAATGCTGGAAATCCCTTTGAAATTATGGGTCGAAAAAGGAGATTCAAAAGTAAAATTCACTTACGGTTTCAAACTCTGGTTTGACCTGTTTGAAATCAGCCGTAAATATAAAAAAATAGCAAAAAATAATTCAACTCAAACCCTCCTGTAAATGATTTTAGAGAAGCTAAAAAAAAATTCCTCCCTACTTTCCGTTTCGGTACTGCTTATCGCTTTTTTTAGATTGTTGTTGACTGCAACAATTCCTTTGTTGGACAAAACCGAAGCACGTTATGCCGAAATTGCGAGAATCATGCAAGAAACCGGCCAATGGATTGTTTTACAAATCGATTATGGTGTTCCGTTTTGGGCAAAACCACCTTTGTCAACCTGGCTGTCTGCTGCGAGTTTTACCGTTTTCGGAATCAATGAATTTGCTTCCCGATTTCCCTCTTTTTTACTGAGCATCATCTTGATTATCATTGCCGGAAAATTAGTTAAAAAGGAAGGGTATTCCTTTTACTTGCCCGGTTTTATTTTATTGACCATGCCGGAATTTTTAATCCATACGGGAGTGGTTTCTACAGACACCGCTTTGGAATTTTGTATTGCCCTAATGATGATTTCCTTTTGGCAAACGATGAAAAGTGAGACCAAAACCTATTGGAATTACGTGTTTTTCATCTTTTTGGGACTAGGATTGCTTTCAAAAGGACCACTGATTATGGTGCTTACTTTTCCACCTTTATTTTTATGGTGTTGTCTTGATATAAAAAGATTTAAAACCATTTTTACTAAATTTTCAATTATTCCCGGATTATTAATTACCGCCATAATTGCCATTCCTTGGTATTATTTTGCAGAAAAAGAATCGCCTGGTTTTCTAGATTATTTTATTGTTGGTGAACACTACAAACGCTTTTTGGAACCCGGTTGGAAAGGCGATTTATACGGCAGCGGCCACTCTCAACCCAAAGGGATGATTTGGATTTTGTTGATTGCTTTTGCTTTTCCGTGGATACAAGTTGTTTTGTATAAATTATGGAAAAACAGAACCACCATTTTCAAAAACAGTTGGGTTTCCTTCTTGGTATTATGGGCCTTTTGGACACCACTGTTTTTTACCACTTCCAGCAATATTTTGCATACCTATGTACTTCCTTCGGCAATGCCAATTATGTTTTTAGTGGTTTACTTTTGGGAAGAATTCACTCGAAAAAAACTATTGATCAACATTGCCTTATTTTTTCCGGCAGTAGTATTTATTGCCTATTTTGGAATTGTTGCTACCAGACAATTGGACAATAAAATGAATTCCGACAAATATCTTTTGGCCAACTTGAAATCTAAAAACGGAAACCAGGAAATCCCGATTTATTATTGGAAAGACAAAAGTTATTCTGGACAATTTTACACGAATGGAAAAGCACTTACAGTTAAAAACGAAAAACAATTGGATTCGGTTTTAAGTTTAAACAAGCCATTGTTTTTTGTGTTTCCAAAGAAGAAACAACAGGAAATTCCACAAAAATATTTGGATAGAATGACCTTGGCGGAAAGCAATTACAAAACGTCCATTTTTGTAACCAAATAAAAGAAGTCTTCAATAAATGAAAATAGTATCCGACAAAAAAAACCTTCAAGTTCTGCACGAAGACAACCATCTCATCGTGGTCAACAAGCGTGTGGGCGATATTGTGCAAGGTGACAAAACGGGCGACAAACCACTTTCAGAAGTGGTCAAAGAATATATAAAAGATAAATACAACAAACCCGGCGAAGTTTTTCTGGGAGTAGTTCATCGATTAGACAGACCTACAACCGGAATAGTCGTTTTTGCCAGAACCAGCAAGGCTTTGACTCGAATGAATGAATTGTTCAGCAATCGGGAAACCCAGAAAACCTATTGGGCTATCGTAAAAAACAAGCCTGAAAAAACAGCGGATAAACTCGTTCATTTTATAAAAAGAAACGAGAAAAACAACACTTCAAAAGCGCATCTAAAGGAAGTTCCCGATAGTAAATTGGCCAGCTTGGATTATAAAATAATCAAGGAATTGAACAACTATTTTGCCCTGGAAATCAATCTTCATACGGGAAGGCATCACCAAATTAGGGCACAACTTTCGGCAATTGGTTCACCCATAAAAGGCGATTTGAAATATGGCTTCGACCGCAGTAATCCTGATGGTGGTATCCATTTGCACGCTCGAAAATTGGTATTTATGCATCCTGTTTCCAAAGAAAATATAATTATTGAAGCTCCTGTTCCAAATGACGTGATTTGGAATGCCATATAATTCGAAAAAAATGTATCTTTAGAACTTAATTTAAGTTTTAAGTTATGGAATACAAAACCAACATTAATTTCAGGAAGGAAGCCCTGATAAAGTTGCTCAATGCCATTATCATTTATGAAAACGAAATTATTCAGGCTTTATACGACGATTTTAAAAAACCTGCTTTTGAATCCGTGCTTACCGAAACCAGTTATGTTATTGTTGAATTAAAGGATACCATAAAAAACTTGAAAAATTGGGCAAAACCCAAAAGAGTATTTCCATCATTACTTAATTTTCCTTCCAAAGATTATATTTACAAAGAACCTTATGGCAAAGTCTTGATTCTGGCACCTTGGAATTATCCTTTTCAACTGGCACTTTGCCCTTTAATTTCAGCTGTTGCAGCAGGAAATCAAGTGGTCGTAAAACCATCCGAACTTACACCAAAAACATCCGAAATCATCGTTAAAATTATCAATAAAGTTTTCGAAACCAATCACGTAGAAGTTGTAGAAGGCGGAGTTGAAGTTTCGAAACAATTGCTTTCTGAGCGTTGGGATTACATCTTTTTTACTGGAAGCGTGGCCGTGGGAAAAATTGTTGCCAAAGCAGCAGCCAAAAACCTTACCCCAATAACACTTGAACTTGGCGGGAAAAATCCTTGCATCATTGACGAGACTGCCAATTTGAAACTGGCAGCCAAAAGAATCGCTTGGGGGAAATTTGTCAATGCGGGTCAAACTTGCATCGCACCCGATTATATTTTGATTCAAAAGAATATGAAAACTCATTTCGTAAATTTTTTAAAAGAAGAAATCACGAAAGCTTATGGTGAAAACCCAACTGAATCTCCAGATTTTGCGCGAATTATCAATGCCAAAAACTGGCAGCGACTAGTAAAAATGATTGAACCGGACAAAGTGATTTTTGGAGGACAAAATGACGCCAAAGATTGCTATATAGCTCCTACCCTAGTTGAAGAAAATTCATTGGATAGCCCGATTATGCAGGAGGAAATTTTTGGACCAATATTGCCAATTCTTACATACGAAAATGAAGCGGACATTGATGCCATAATAACCAAATATGAAAAACCATTGGCCTTATATATTTTTACCGAAAACCCTAGTTTTTACAGGAGAATCATCCAAAATCATTCTTTTGGTGGTGGTTGCATCAACGATACCATGATTCATTTTGCCAATAAACGATTGCCTTTTGGTGGTGTTGGCCATAGCGGAATTGGCGCTTACCACGGGAGTTTGAGTTTTGATACTTTTTCGCATCAAAAAAGTATCGTCAAAAAAGCCAATTGGCTAGATTTACCAATGCGTTATGCACCTTACAAAGACAAATTGCCGATTATAAAAAAAATATTAAAATGGCTGTAAGCAATTTATAAATTAATAAAAACCTAAAATTTAAACTATAATAAAATATGAAGACCGTAAAAGACCAAATAGAAGAAATAAAAAAAAAGGGATACGAACTGGATTTTGGCATTGTTTTCGAACAAGCTTTTGAAAATTATAAAAAAATAGCCATATACGCTGGATCAATGCTTTTGATTTTTACTTTTCTATTTATAATCCTGCTTACCGGAATAGCAATTGCCGTTTTTGGAATTGAAGTCATCACCAAATTTATTAAACCGGAAAACTTTAAACCTGAGACTTTTAAAGGCAATTTTCTGCTAATTTACACAGCATTTATCATATTGATTACTTGCCTGCTAAGTCCTTTTCAGGCGGGCTTCCTTAAAATGGCTGATTGCGGCGAAAAAGGAGAGGAATTTCACATTTCTACTATGTTTGAATATTATAAACCGCCTTATTTTATAAACATTGTCATCGCTACATTCATAATTACGTTATTCAGTTCAGGGTTATCAGCACTTATCGATTATACTGGGATGCCATTAATTGGGATTATCATTTCTTTGACAATAACCTTCATAACATTTTTAATGGTTCCTTTAATTGTTTTTGGAAAACTTAATGCTATTGAAGCCATTAAATCAAGTATTAACATCATTTTAAAACAGCCATTGGTAATTTTAGGATTGGTTATAGTTGCCTTTATTGCATCGTTGACTGGTTTGATTGTTTTTTGCATCGGGATATTTTTTACGCTTCCAATTATGTATTCAATGCAATATTCCCTGTACAATTCTATAATTAAAATTGATTTTGTAAGTGAAATCGATGAATTAGGCTCAAGTATGTAATATTTATTTAATATTAACTCTTTTTATTTAATTGCTTAAACAAAAAGGCTTATTTTCACGCCCAAGAGAAAGTATCCCAAATCTACATCTTAAACCTAACCAATATTATTTACCCATAATGTTATGTAGCATACTATTAATCATTATTTCATACTTGAACAATTATTATTTTGTTCAGGAGAATTTACCAATTAATCATTCTCTTGCAATACATCAATTCATTGTGGAAAATAATTTATTTGGTATTATATCCCCATTTTTAATAGTTTTGGCTTTCCTGTTGGTTTATAAATTTTTAAAAATAAAATCGGCACTCAATAATCAGTATGTAGACAACAACTCCAAAGCAGATTCAAAAAACAAAGAAAACCAATTCTATTTTTTGTTTTTAGGAATAATAATTCCTTTTCTCGAATCTATTTTTGTCTTATTTAATGTCAGGTCAAAAAGTTTATTGATCCAAAACTTTAGTTTAGGTATGTTTTTGTTGGCTGTCTATTTTATCAGCAAAAAAGTATCCTCAGTATTTCAAAATATACAGCTTATTTTCAAGGTTGTTTTTATAATCTCTTTAATTATTATATCTAGAAACATCATTAACACTTCGCCAGATATAATACCTATTATCGCTTTTGTAATACTATTTTTCTTTTCTTTTGACATTCTCAAACCTATAAAATTATATTATCTTTCAGTTGTTTGTGTTTTTATATTCATTTTCATCCTTTTTGTTTTTGAGATAATTCCCTTAAAATCCGTTTCCCTATTATTTAATTATTGTTTAATAATTCAAATTATAAATTATGTCCGACATAAGTCTTTGCTTAATACTAACGATAAATTCAAATTCACCAATGACATTGTAAATAAAGGAAATACACTGACCATTGCCACAAATAATGTTGGGGAAATCTCGTTTTGCAGTGAAACCATAACCTCCATTTTGGGATATACTCCAGAAGAAGTAATGGGAATGGAATTTTGGAGACTAACCGAAGACCCCGAATTTATTGGAGAAAAATACCATCAAAATTTTGTTGATGAGCGTCTTTACGTTAGAAAATTAAAATGCAAAAACGGCACTTACAAATACATTCAATGGAGAGACAAAAAACACAACGAAAATTTAACCCTAGGAATTGGAAATGACATAACCAATGAAATAAATCTCCAAAATCAGTATCGGGATATGATACAAAATGCTAACGATCTCATTTATGAAATAGATGTCAACGGAAATTTCACTTTTGCCAATGATTTTGCAGTCAGAACCTTGGGATATGATCACTATGAATATCTTTCGATGAATTTTTCAGAATTGGTCCGAAAAGATTACATCACCATCTTGCTGGGTTTTTACCAAAGTTTGCCCGAAAACAAAAATGATTTTAGTCCCATTGAAATTCCTTTGATAAAAAAGAGTGGCGAAGAAATATGGATTTCACAAAAAATTTCCATTCGAAGAAATAATTTAGGTATCCTTATTGGATATTCTGGAATTGCCCGAGACATTACCGATTTTAAAAACCTTGAACTGGAAAAACAAAATCAACAATCAAAAATTGATCGATACAACACGGCAATCAAAAATTTGTCGACAAAAAATTTTAGTAAATACGAAAATTTAGAAACTGTTATCGGGACAATCATAAGTAACGCTGCAAAGATTTCCAATATAAACAGGGTAAGCTTTTGGAAATACACCAAAAATAAAATTATCAGCAAAAAGTTATACCTATTAGACGAAAACTCGTTTGGAGAAAAATTTACTTTAAAAAAAGAAAAATATCCAATCTATTTTGAGGCTATAAAAACTCAAATGTTGATAATAGCGAATGATGTTTATAATAAACATGAAACTTCTGAATTTATAAACGACTATTTTTTAAAATACGATATCAAGTCAATTCTTAATATTCCCATTTATAATAATGGAAAATTAACTGGTACCATCTGTTTTGAAACAACAAAAGATAAAAAGTGCTGGGATAATGACGACATTAATTTTGCCAGAACCATATCTGACATCATTTCATTACAAATTGCTTCGAGAAAACGGTATCTCGCAGAAATAAAATTGGAATACAAAAGTGATTTGCTTTCTGCTATGGCCTTATGTACCGAAAAATTTCTATTGAGCAAAAGCATTAATGAAATGTTTATTGAAACCTATGAAATAATGGGTAAAGCCACAAAGGCAGATCATCTATTTTATTATGAATTAGATTCCAAAACTAATTTAATAAGCCAAAAATTTAAATGGACAAAAGAAGGAATCCCTGTTCAAATTACTGAATTAAAATTATTTACCTATGAAAACCTGAAAGAAATATTTATACAAATCAATAAAAAAAAATATTTCAAATCCATAACACGCAAACTAGAAGATTCCGCCTTAAAAGATTTATTCTTGGCCAACGAAATCAAATCGATGCTCATTTTACCAATATATATTGAAAATGAATTTACTGGTTTTATAGGTTTTGACGATTGTTTCCACGAAAAAAAATGGTCAGATGATGAGATCAATATTCTACAGACACTGGCCAATAATATTTCTTCGGCATTGGAAAGAAATAAAAATGAAACCATCTTGTACGAAAGCCAAGAAAAATTTCGCTTATTAACCGACAACATTCCAGGTACTGTATATTTATCCAATATTGACGATCAATGGAGCAAAATTTACATCAATGATGAAATTGAAAACCTGACCGGATACGATAAATTGGATTTTCTTGAAAACAAAATTTATTATGTCGATTTGGTTCATCCCGACGATTTAGAAAATGTTCTAATTGCTGCAAAAAAACTGGTAGAAGAACACGTTAAAATGCAAATTGTTTACAGAATCATCCACAAAAAAGGGCATATTGTCTGGGTAGAAGAATTTGGCGACAGTATCAAAAAAGACAATGTAATCAATTATGTGGGAGGAATATTTTTTGACATCACAAAGAAAAAAGAGGCTGAAGAAGCCCTGATAGCCAAAGAAATTGCCGAAGCGGCCACCAAAGCAAAATCAGAATTTATTGCCAATATGAGTCATGAAATCAGGACTCCATTAAATGGAATAATTGGGTTCACAGACTTGCTTATGAAAACCAATCTTGAAAAAACACAAGAGAAGCATATGCTTACCGTCAATCAATCGGCTCATTCCTTGTTGGACATCATCAACAATATCCTTGATTTTTCGAAAATAGAAGCGGGTAAACTAGAACTATTTATTGAAAAATGCGATATCAAGGAAATGTTGAATCAAATAATCGACTTAATTTCCTATGAATCCAGCCAAAAAAACCTAAAACTCGAACTGATCATAACCTCGGACATACCTGAATTTTATTGGGTAGACATCATCCGTTTAAAACAAATCTTGATCAATCTTTTGGCAAATGCCGTAAAATTTACCGAAAAAGGTAGCATCCAATTAGTTGTTTCCCTTCTCGAAAAAACAGATGATTCCAATAGCAAAATTCGTTTTGCCGTCATCGATTCCGGCATTGGAATACTTGAAGAAAATCGGAATAAAATATTTAATGCTTTTTCTCAAGAAGACAATTCTACAACCCGAAAATTTGGCGGAACGGGATTGGGCTTGAGCATTTCAAATCAATTGTTGGCATTAATGGAAAGCGATCTTCAGTTGGAAAGTAAAATAGATGTAGGAAGTACTTTTTATTTTGATCTGAGTTTAAAAACAAGTAATCTAACAACGGTAGATGAACTCAAAATAATTATTCCAAATGAAAATCGAATAGACCTGTCTATTAAAAGAAATGAAGATATAAAAAAATCGAAAATAATGATTGTCGAAGACAACAAAATCAATATGTTGCTGCTTAAAACAATTCTTAAAAACTTATTTGCCGAGGCAACAATTTTTGAGGTTTTTAATGGCAAAGATGCCGTTGAACAGTTTGAAAGCATCAATCCAGACATTATTTTTATGGATATCCAAATGCCAGTGATGAATGGTTATGAAGCTGCAAAAGCAATCAGAAGTTTTGAATCAGGAAAAATTATTCCCATCATTGCCGTAACCGCTGGTGTCGAAAAAGAAGAAAAAATAAAATGTATGGAAGCCGGTATGAATGATCACATTTCAAAACCCATTATGAAAGGTGTTATTGAAGAAACCATCGTCAAATGGATGCGAATGCCAAGATTGAATCCTAAAAAAAAAAATTGATGTAACTTTTGGTGACGAAAATAAAAGTAACAGCCAAGATTAAAATTCATCCGAAAAAATTGCTATTTTTACCTTAAAACTCATAACTATGAAATCGCCTCAAAAACCGTTTGCGTAAGTAAACATCAATAAATGAAGGCGATACCATATATGACCTATAACAAATAAATTTTACATATATGAAATGGATAGGTAGAAGACAAAGCGACAATATGGAAGACCGCAGAGGACTTTCAGGTGGAAAAACAATTCTTGGCGGTGGTGCCATAGGAATTGTCATTTTTCTATTATATACTTTTGGTGGCGAAAACGGTCAAATGATTGGTAATCTCTTAGAACAAACCCAAGGACAGCAAACCACCAAAACCGAATCAAGAGCTTTAACCCCGGAAGAAATCAAGGAAGGTGAATTCGTCAAAACACTCTTGGCCGACAATGAAGATATTTGGACAAAAATATTCGAAGAAAACAATCTCACTTTCGAAGCCCCAAAGCTGGTTTTATTTAGTGGTCAGGTGCAAACAGCCTGCGGAGGTGCAAGTTCTGCTTCGGGTCCCTTTTATTGTCCTGGCGACAGAGTCATCTATATGGATATGTCTTTCTTTGAAGAATTGAGAACACGATTTGGTGCCGAAGGCGGTGATTTTGCCGTGGCTTATGTTTTGGCACACGAATTTGGTCACCACATCCAGACCTTGTTGGGAACATCGGCAAAAGTTCGTCAACTACAAGAAAGCAGAAGCGAAACCGAAGGGAATAAATTGTCCGTTGCCCTGGAATTACAAGCCGATTTCTATGCCGGACTTTGGACACACTACAACGAAAAACAAAACGCAGTTCTTGATCCCGGCGATATCGAGGAAGCCTTGAGTGCCGCCAATGCAGTTGGTGACGACGCAATCCAGAAAAAAATGCAAGGACAAGTCGTTCCCGATTCCTTCACCCACGGAACTTCCGAGCAAAGAATGTATTGGTTTAATAAAGGTTTTAAATCAGGTGATTTAAAAAAGGGTGATACTTTTGCGGAGATTAATTAGAGCTAGCCCCTCTTAGTCTCCAACTTTGAGCATGTATGAATTAGTCTTCGACTGACATAAAAATTCAAAAACCACTACCACAAAACCGGATACAGTAATAAATTGCTATCTTTGATATCGAAATGATGAAAACTCAATATCCATATAAAGACAGACTAACAAAATGGTTACTAACTGTAACTTTACTTTTTAGCGTCTTTACTTTTTCTGGATATTCAGGCAATTTTCAATCCAGACAACTTGAGACCCCACAAACCGAAATTGTAGTTTCAAACTTTCCAAAAATTTATAAACGAGCCGTTTCTTATAAAAAGGGAATGGAACTTATCAATTTTTCTCCTCTAAATAGTTCCGATAAAAATTGGGCATACGCTTTATTTACATACAACATATTGACTAAAGTAAGTCTGGATACTATTACAAGTGAATTTTATTCTCATAAGCCTACCAAACTTTTTCTACAAGTAAAAACCATTCCTCAAAGTGCTGACGAGGACATTTTTGCAACTTTTATAGGATAGTTCTTTTCCTATAGGCCAAATCAATTGGCTTCATTCCCCTTTTAAAATTTAAAAGTTGTTGCCTTTTGGCAACACAATAATTTATTCAGAAAAATTATGAAAAGTTTCAAAAAATCGTTGAGACTATTAGGACTTGTATTCCTAATCGTTTTAGCAACCCTAGGCATTGGCTTTGTTGGAGGTGTCCCTATTCCTCCATCAAATAAAAGAGAGAATATTATAGAACTAAAAACCGAATTGGTTGAAGATAAAGAAGATGAAACTAAGTTCTTTCAATTCAAGATTAAACAATAACCTATAAAATATCCGTACCGCATAGCTTGATGCTATGCGGAATATGGATAAGAAGTTTATTACTTTAAATATCAGCGGAGCTAATATATTCTTGAATTTGACAGGGTAATTTAACCAATCAAAAATGAAAAATCACCAACTATTTTTGGCCACATTACCATTTTTTGTATTGGCCAGGAAATTGGGTTATAGGCTCAATTTTCATTTTTTTATAAAATACCTCAGCACCTTCGGACTGGATTTGAATTTTACCTTCGGTTACGGGAATCGTTTTATTGTTGATATCGTAACGAATATTTTTTACCCGATTGACCACATGACCGTTAACGAGATGAATACTCTCGTCGCCCAAACAATAGATTTCGAGCATGTTCCATTCTTCATTTGGTTTTTCAAATAAACTCGATTTTGCCGCAAACCTTACCGGAACAATTTTCCCTTTTGGATTGTAAGTAAATTTAGGCTTGCCATCAGCCTGAATGGTTTTATCAGAAGGCACATCTGCGTTAATGCCTCCCAAAGCATAAAAATCACCACAATCGCCTTCTTGTACCTGGAACTCGGCACTGGCCATCCATACGTTCCAGAAAACGCCGTGAACTCCTTTGGCATGATATAAAACACCACTGTCACGTTTGTCTTTCAACCGTGGTTCCCATTTTTTATTGCCCCATTTGAATTGGGTTGTGAAGTGATAGTTTCCGTATTCTTTTTTAGTGGTCAAGCCTCCGTATATTTCGCCCGAAACACGAAGCACGTTTTCCCCATTTTCTTGTATTATCGAGTATACTTTTTTAGGATCATTATTTAATCCCATTGGTTTTCCGGTTTGTACGTTAGCTGATTTTTCGAAATCAATGTCTACAGAAGGATGGACAGCACCCATCCAAGTTGTCCATTTTGATAAATCTGCGTCTAATAGATTCTCTCCCTTTTCAGCAATTTCTTCTCTTGTTTGCCCTAATGCCCAACGGATTCCTTCCTGCAGATGTTTTAAAAAATCAGCATTATAATAGGAAGCATCATCATGTCCCATAGCGGTATAAAAAACTCGTCCTCCTTGATAAACATGATACCACGAAATGGGATGGTAAGTACCCATTCGATCTCCTTGATAACTAGTTTCATCAATATCTAAAAGTACATTTACATAGGATGGCACGGGCTTCCTGAAATTATACCATTCATCAAACTTGTCAAAAGTTGCCTTGTAATGTTCCACTGACGGATGTTGACAATTGGGTGTTTTATTCAAAATTGCATTTTGTTGTTTGGGATGACTTTTAAATTGAGCCCCAACCATTTCTGCATAAAAAGGCCATTCGAATTCTGTATCTGAAGCTGCATGTACACCCACATAATTACCTCCAGATTTGATATAATTTTCAAATGCTGTTTGTTCGTCGGGGTTTAAAATATCCCCTGTCGTGTTCAAAAACAAAATGAGGTTGTATTTTGATAATTCTTCTTTATTGAATAAGGAAGCATCCTCACTGAAATTCATTTTCCAATGTTGTAGTTCTCCCATAGTTTTCAATGTTTCGATGCCTTTTCCAATTGAGGCATGTCTAAAACCACCGGTTTTTGAAAAGACCAAAATACTGGCCGGCACTTCCGTTTTTGATGCTATTGGGGAATTTGTACCCGATTGGGTTGAACTTGTTTTGCAACTATATATCAACAAAAAAGATACTAAAAAGGCTATTGCGACAATCTGTTTTTTGTAAGTCATATTCATTATGTGTAATTTGAAAAATCTAAAAATTATTTGGGTAAAATTTGCAATTCACAACCACAAAAATAAGCAAAGAGTCATCAAAAAAACGGGAATACCAATCGAAATAAACAAGGATTAAAACCAAGTCTTGAAACAAAACCAAACAATCCAAGGAACAATCGCAAAAATTAGCAGTACCTTTGCGCCAAATTAAAGAAGTACTCCATATAAATAGTGTTTACTTCATAAACACCATTTATGTCATTTAACTCATTAGGTTTATCTGATGCTTTACTAAAAGCCATCAGCAAAAAAGGATACACAACTCCATCTCCAATTCAACAAAAAGCAATTCCACCAATTCTGGAAGGCAAAGATGTATTGGCATCGGCGCAAACAGGAACAGGAAAAACAGCGGGTTTCACGCTACCCATATTACAATTATTATCGCAAGGAAAACACTTAAGCCACAGACCCATTCGTGCCTTGATACTAACTCCAACACGAGAACTGGCTGCTCAAATATTAGCCAATATAAAAGAATACAGTGAGTTTGTAGATTTACGAAGCGCGGTGATTTTTGGAGGCGTAAACCAAAATCCACAAGTTAGCCAAATACGTCAAGGTCTTGATATCTTAGTCGCCACACCCGGTAGATTAATCGATTTGCAAAACCAAGGTTTGATAACATTATCGAAAGTTGAAATCTTGGTTTTGGATGAAGCTGACCGTATGTTGGATATGGGATTTTTACGTGATATCAAACGTATTATGAAAGTATTGCCTCCAAAAAGGCAAAACTTGATGTTTTCGGCAACCTTTTCAAGAGACATCAAGAAATTGGCAATGGGTATTTTGCACCATCCAGTCCAAGTTGAAGCAACACCAGAAAATACGACAGTTGACGCCATTATTCAAAAAGTATATCCTTGTGCCAAAGAGAAAAAAACAGAATTAATCATAAAACTGATTACCGAAGGAAATTGGAAACAGATTTTGGTTTTTACACGTACCAAACAAGGTGCCAACAAGCTAACTGAAAGTATGATTAGTGCTGGTATCAAAGCTGCAGCGATTCACGGAAATAAAGGTCAAGGCGCACGAACCAAGGCCTTAGCCGGTTTCAAAGACGGAAGCCTTACCGCTTTGGTCGCTACCGATATCGCCGCACGAGGTTTGGATATTCCATTATTGCCGCATGTTATCAATTTTGAATTACCCAATATTCCCGAAGATTACGTTCACCGAATTGGTAGAACCGGAAGAGCTGGAGCCAGTGGAGAAGCCATTTCGTTGTTTAGTCCTGACGAAACTGTTTTTTTGCGTGATATCGAAAAATTAGTCGGTCTGAAATTACCCAAAGAAAATATCAAAGGTTTTGAGCCAGATCCCAACGCTTCAACTGAACCAATAAAACAAGGTCAAGGTAGACAACAACGCAGTTCAAACCCGCCAAAAGCAAATACTTCCAATTCATCAAGAAGCGGAAATAACAGCTTTGGCCCGAGACGCCCACAACAAAATAATGATAGACGATCTAGGTAATCCTGTTTTTATACAATAAAATTCTCCGCAAAGTCTCCGACTTTGCAGATGTGATAAAAGGTCTCCGACCTTCATTACCAATTATAAATAGTGCTAATCGATTGTGGTTTCAAAACATCTATTACCGGATTATCAACTTTTGTAATTGCTATAATTCCACTATCTTCAACATAATTGGAAGCACTGGAATAGACATAATGAGAAGCTTTGCCAACAATTCCTGCTCGAACAGGATTCAAATGGATATAATCCAATTTCGACCAAAAAAACTTTTCTGAAAAAATTTCTTCGGGATGATTTCCATATTGCCAAAACTGATATTTTTCATTTCGGTCATGACTTTTACAAGCAAATTCAAAACGTTTCAGCATCCAATCGGCTCTACTTTCTGGCTCTGTTTCTATTTTATTCAAAATGGTCTTTGCAGTAAACTTCTTGAAATCCCGAATCAAATCTGACAATTTACTATTTTCTGACTGAATGATTAAATGAATGTGATTGGACATAATTACAAATCCATACAAAATCATTCCCTTGTTTTTTATGCAAAAATCCAGACTTTCGATGACGCAATCTTTATAAGTTTTTCTAGAAAAAATATCAACCCAGTCCACAACCGTTGCTGTTATAAAATGCGCTTTGGATTGATCTCGAATTAAGAATCCTTCTTTCTCTTTCATTTTGTCTTTTTAAGGTCAGTCAGAGACTGAAAATCACTACCTCAAAGTCGGAGACTTTGCGTAGCTTGGTTGTTATTATTTTTTTAGGAGCAAAACAATTTCGTTTCTCTGCTCCGCAAAGTCTCCGACTTTGAGGATGTGTTCGTCAGTCTGTGACTGACATAAAATTAGAGTTAGTGCGGTTGGAAACCGAAAATCACTACCTCAAAGTCGGAGACTTTGCGGAGCCTTACGCAAAATTAACTACCCCAACCAACCATCACGATCCAAACTTCTATACTGAATCGCTTCGGCAATATGCCCTGAAATAACTTTTGGAGCAGCTTCTAAATCAGCGATTGTTCTAGCCACTTTCAGGATTCTGTCGTAAGCTCTTGCCGAAAGATTCAGGCGTTCCATTGCGGTTTTCAACAATTGTTTCGAAACATCGTCAAGGGCGCAATGTTCCCTGATGTGTTTGGTATTCATTTGGGCATTGTAATGTATGTTTTCCATTTGAACGAAACGTTCAGTTTGAATTTCTCTCGCGGCCGTTACTCGTTTCCGAATTTCGACACTGCTTTCGGCTTTGTTGTCATCGGATAATTTTTCGAAAGGAACCGGTGTCACTTCAATATGAATGTCGATTCTGTCCAATAAAGGTCCCGAAATCTTGCTCAAATAGCGTTGCATTTCGTGTGGTGAAGAAGTTTGTGGAGAATCGGGATCGTTAAAAAAACCACTCGGACTCGGATTCATACTCGCCACCAACATAAATGACGAAGGATAAGTCACAGTAAACTTGGCTCTTGAAATGGTTACTTCCCTATCTTCCAACGGTTGACGCATCACTTCGAGAACGTCACGTTTGAATTCTGGTAATTCATCCAAAAACAAAACGCCATTGTGTGCCATAGAAATTTCTCCGGGTTGCGGATAACTCCCTCCTCCTACCAAAGCCACGTTAGAAATCGTATGATGCGGACTTCGAAACGGTCGTTGATTCATCAAACCTACTTCTTTCAGCTTTCCAGCCACACTGTGAATTTTGGTAGTTTCGAGTGCTTCCCGCAACGTCATTGGAGGCAAAATACTGGGCAAACGTTTGGCAAGCATTGTTTTTCCTGCTCCCGGCGGCCCAATCAGAATAATGTTGTGTCCTCCTGCTGCGGCAATTTCCATACAACGCTTGATGCTTTCTTGTCCTTTGACATCGCTAAAATCGAATTCCGGAAAGTCCAAGGTTTTATAAAATTCGGCTCTGGTATCTATAGTTGTGGGTTCTAAAGTTTCTTTGCCTTCGAAAAAATCAATAACTTCTTGTAGATTTTCGACACCATAAACATCTAATCCTGTTACAATTGCGGCTTCTTTTACATTTTGTTTCGGGAGGAAGAAACCTTTGAAACCTTCTTCTTTGGCTTTTATGGCAATAGGCAAAGCCCCTTTTATGGGTTGCAAACTTCCGTCAAGGGAAAGTTCGCCCATAATAATATATTGGTCAATTTCGTCAGCTTTAATTTGGGCGGAAGCCACGAGAATACCAATGGCGAGAGTCAAATCATAAGCCGAACCTTCTTTTCGCAAATCGGCGGGAGCCATATTGATGGTGATTTTCTTGCCAGGCATATCGTATCCATTATTTTTGAGGGCAGCTGCAATTCGATAACTACTTTCCTTGATGGCATTGTCTGGCAAACCCACCAAATGGTAACCAATTCCTTTGTCCATATTAACTTCAACGGTAATTGTTGTGGCTTCGACTCCAAAAACCGCACTTCCAAAAACTTTTATCAGCATAAAAAATAGTTTTATTTAAATGTAAAAGGTTTCAATTTGATAGCAAAGATTGAGATTATTACTCTTGTCTTGCTTATTTAGGAAGGATATTCCAATCCTATTTGGTTTCTGACATCATCGACTATTTTGATAAGATCCAAACTATTTTGATGAGACCAAAGTGCACTTTCAATTCTGTTTTCATTAATACAATAATGACATTCTTCTATTTCATATGTAAATCCTTTGCCTTTGGTTGGCAACGGAAATTCCTCTTCGTGATTATTTTTTATCAAAGTATAGGATTGGGCATTATGCCAAAGTGGATTTAAATTAATTGTTCCTTCAGTTCCATTTATTGTTGCTTTGATATTCGATACGGATACAAAACTGGAGTGTAAAATGGCTTGAGCATTATCGTATTGCAAAATCATAGAAGTTTGCAAATCGGCTCCTGTCTTGTGAAAATTTGATTTCGCCAATATCTCTACAGGACTTCCCAAAAGCACATAACATAAAAATAGGGGATAAACGCCAATATCCAAAAGTGCTCCTCCACCCAATTTGATGTCGGTTTTTCTATTGCCCTCGCCCTCAAGTTGTTCAGCGAAAAATGCAAAATCAGCATTAATGTATTTGATTTCTCCAATTTCACCGTTTTTAATTTTGGAAAAAGCTTCTCGAAATGAAGGATTGAATCTTGTCCAGAAGGCCTCCATAAAAAACTTGTTGTTATTTTTCGACGCCATAATCATTTGCAGCGCATCAGCATAGTTTAAGGCAATTGGTTTTTCGCAAAGCACGTGTTTATTGTTCTGCAAAGCTTTTATAGTCAATGCTGCATGGGAATTATGTGGAGTCGCAATATATAGAATTTCTACTTCTGCATCATTGATAATGGCTTCATAAGAATCATAGGCATTCTTGCAATCGTAGTTTTTAGCAAATTCTTGCGCTTTGCCAAGATTTCTTGAAGCCACGGCAACCAATTCGGCCTCCTCGACCAACATTAAATCTTTGGCAAATTGATGGGCAATATTACCCAAACCTATAATTCCCCATTTAATCTTTTCTGTATTCATCTTGTTATTTATTTTTATTGGTCACATTTATTTTTTTACTGAATCAAAAATATAGCTTCAATTCAAAATCTAAATTTAACATAAAATTCCTTTCAATTGAAATTTACTTGTTATTTTAGAATGAAATCTAAGATTAAATAATTTTCTTTGACATAAATTTAGTGTAAGACCAACAATAATCACAACAAATGAAAGTACTACTCCGAACATTCGATCTAGAACTCAAACATACCTTTACTATTTCGAGAGTTTCCTATAAAACACAACCTATATTAATTGTTGAATTGCAAAGTGACGGCTATTCAGGTTATGGAGAAACGACTTCTAACCTATATTATAAGAACACGGTAGATTCGATGAAAAGCAATCTGGAAAAAATAATTCCTTTTATCGAAAGTGTTACCAATGAAACTCCAGAGGAATTTTGGCAGAAAGCCCATCAATTATTAAATCACGATTTGTTTGCGCTTTGTGCCTTGGACAATGCCTACAATGATTTGTATGCTCGCAAAAAAGGAAAAAAACTTTATGAATTATGGGGTTATTCCATAGACCACAACCCAAAAACCGATTATACTATTGGCATTGACAGCATCGAAAAAATGGTGTCAAAAATGACCGAATTGCCTTGGCCCATCTATAAAATCAAACTTGGAACCAAAGAAGATATTGCCATAGTCACTGAACTTAGAAAACATACCGACGCTATTTTCAGGATTGATGCCAATTGCGGCTGGACGGTTCCAGAAACCTTGACTAATGCTGTTGCACTAAAAAAACTGGGAGTCGAATTCCTCGAACAACCTTTGAAAGCAGATGATTGGGAAGGTCACAAAGTTGTTTTCGAAAATTCTGTTTTACCAATAATTGCTGACGAAAGCTGTATCATTGAAGAAGACGTAGCCAAATGCCACAACCATTTTCATGGCGTGAATGTGAAACTAGTAAAATGCGGCGGACTTACTCCAGCCAGAAGAATGATTGCACAAGCCAAAAAAATGGGAATGAAAACAATGGTGGGTTGTATGACGGAATCTACTGTTGGAATATCAGCGATTGCACATTTATTACCAGAACTGGATTACGTCGATATGGATGGCACATTGTTAATAACCAATGACATAGCAACAGGAATAACCATCGAAAAAGGTATTATAAAGTACTCTGAATTAAACGGAACAGGAGTTAGCTTAATCGCTTAATTATTGACGAATTCTCAATTTTAAAGACATATCATTCAAAATTATTATACAAAAACAATCCAATTACAGCAAAAACGACAGTAAAAATGCTTGTTTAAAACAAGCAAAAACCTTAATTTTATTAAAATTATCATAAATTAGTATTAATAAATTGTAAATTTTGATAAATAATTATCTCATACCCGTAAAATTTGAGGGTCTAAAATACAAATATGATAAAAATGACTATCTGAAGGACAATTTTTATGGGGGTATGAAATGATTTAACTACTTTTATTGAAAATTATAACTAAAAAAACAAAAATTATGCGAAAGATTATTTTAAGTGTGATTCTAATCACAATTCTGGTATTATCCGTTTTTTCAATTTATTTATTTCCTGAAAGTACAGTATTAGGAGCACATATTGTTCCCCTAAAATTAGATACTGGAGATACAGCTTGGATGTTAACGGCAACAGGTCTTGTATTGTTAATGACTCCAGGACTAGGATTCTTTTATGGTGGAATGGTAGGTAAAAAAAATGTAATTAGTACCGTATTACAAAGCTTTATGGCTATGGTTATTGTAACTGTGCTATGGGTTGTAGTTGGATTTGGATTGTGTTTTGGACCTACAATAGGAGGTTTCATCGGAGATCCAACTTCTAATATGTTTTTTAATGGCGTAAACGCTACAACTGCTTGGGAATTGGCTCCAACAATTCCTTTCATATTATTTGCTTTGTTTCAAGCAAAATTTGCCATCATCACACCTGCTTTGATTACAGGAGCTTTTGCTGAAAGAGTACGTTTCTGGGCTTACTTATTATTTATGGTATTGTTCATTTTATTTATATATGCTCCATTATGTCATATGACTTGGCATCCTGATGGATTATTCTTCGGATGGGGAGTATTAGATTTTGCTGGAGGAACAGTAGTACACATGAGTGCTGGTTGGGCTGCATTAGCAGGAGCTATGTTCTTAGGAAAAAGAAAAATACAAAAATCAAATCCTGCTCGTATTACTTATGTATTATTAGGAACTGGTTTATTATGGTTCGGTTGGTTTGGTTTCAATGCTGGTTCTGCTGTTGGATCTGGAAGTCTTGCTGCACAAGCTTTAGGAACAACTACTGTAGCTGCTGCTGCTGCTGCAATGGGATGGGTATTTTTGGATAAAATTCTTGGACACAAACTTTCTGCAATGGGAGCTTGTATCGGTGCTGTTGTAGGATTGGTTGCTATTACTCCTGCTGCAGGATTTGTATCAATTCCATCTGCTCTTGCCATTGGTTTTATTGCTAGTATTGTAAGTAATCTTGTAGTTAGCAAATTCCCTAAAGGAAAAATTGACGATGCTTTAGATGTATTTGCTTGTCACGGTGTTGGAGGTATGGTAGGTATGCTTTTAACAGGTGTATTTGCTTCAAAATCTGTTAACTCAATCGTAGGAGACAATCAAGGTTTAATCTATGGTGACGCTACTTTGTTTTTAATTCAATTAAAAGCTTTAGTTCTTGTTTCCATCTTTGCTTTCTGTGCTTCTTATGCTTTGTTCTTTATTGTGAACAAAATAACTCCACTTAGAGTTTCTGAAGAAAAAGAAGAATTAGGATTAGATATTTCTCAACACGGAGAATACCTATAATCATTCTAATAAATAAATTAAGACACCCTGAAAATTCGTTTTCAGGGTGTTTTTTTTTGTAATCTATTTTAAAATCTATTCGGCTCCTTCTTTAGTACGAAATATTTATATTATCGATCTTAACAATAATTAAAACCCAGCAATTACTGATAACTAAGCAGTCAAATTAATTATCTTATGATATCGCATCATTACTCACAATGGCAGGAAAGAACCTTTAAATCCAGCAAAAAAAAAGATGGATTAACATAAGGTTTTCCAATATTTTACTAAACAAAAAAAGCTTCCAGACTTTCTATGACTGGAAGCTTTTATCTATAATTTTTTAAGTTATTTCTTGAATTTAGAAATCCCAGCTTTCAACCAAATTTCATATTCGTCAACTCCAACATAACTTATGGTTGGTTTTTCTTGATTGAGACTATTTCCCGCCAAATCAGTCAAAACATACAAAGGTTGGGTGTTTGTTTTATATTTTGAAATCATAAAATCAGTCCATTTATCACCCACTGTTTCTATCGTTGAACCCGTAGTTTTTGAAATAAATTGTTCGCTTTTTGGCAAATCGCGCTTATCGTCAACATACAAAGAAATCAAAACTACCTCGTTTTTCAGAATAGACAAAATCCGCATATCTGACCAAACATTATTTTCCATTTTTCGGCAATTCACGCAAGCAAAACCTGTAAAGTCAAGCATTATAGGTTTATTTACCGTTTTGGCATAAGTCAAACCCTTTTCATAATCATCAAAAACCACTATTTGATGCGGCCCCAATTTAGCGCCTTCCGGCAAATTTGAAACAGGAACAGTATTTGCCGAACCCCCAACCCCAAAAGGACTTTCGCTATATTCCATCGGTGGCGGAAAAGCGTTGATTAACTTCAATGGCGCTCCCCAAAGCCCAGGAATCATATAAATGGTAAAGGTTAAAGTCAATAATCCCAAAGATAATTTTCCAACAGAAATATGCGGCAATGGACTATCGTGTGGCATCGTGATTTTTCCGAACAAATAAAGAGACAAGGTTCCAAAAATAGCAATCCAAATCGCCAAGAATACTTCTCTTTCCAATAAATGCAATTGCAAAACCAAATCGGCATTGGACAAAAATTTGAATGCCAAAGCCAATTCCAGAAAACCTAAAACGACTTTTACCGTATTTAGCCATCCACCCGATTTGGGTAAAGAATTCAACCAACCCGGAAACATAGCAAAAAGCATAAAAGGCAAGGCTAATGCCAATGAAAAACCAAACATCCCAATAACTGGAGCAATTCCTCCTTTCGAAGCAGCATCAACCAGCAGTGTGCCAACGATGGGGCCAGTACATGAAAACGAAACAATGGCCAACGCCAACGCCATAAACAAAATACCTACAATACCGCCTCTATCCGCTTGTCTATCAACTTTTGTAGCCCATGAATTAGGCAACATAATTTCGAAAGCACCCAAAAAAGAGGTTGCAAAAACCACCAATAAAACAAAGAAAACAATATTAAACCACACATTGGTGGACAAAGCATTCAATGCATCGGCACCAAAAATCCAGGTTACCAATAATCCCAATATCACATAAATCAATATAATGGAAATACCATAAATGATCGCATTTCGTATTCCTGCTGCTCTATTTCTACTTTGTTTGGTAAAAAAACTTACTGTCATCGGAATCATCGGGAACACACAAGGAGTTAGCAAAGCAGCAAATCCTGATAAGAAGGCAATGAAAAATATGGACCAAATCCCTTTTTGTTCTTCCGGTTTGGAAGAAACAACTTTCGCTTCCGACAATGATACAACAGTTTGCTTAACTTCTTCTGTTTTTGAAGGTGTCGCAGCCGCTTTTAGGGTATCAACAGCAATGGTCGCAACTTCTATTTTTGAAGCTGTCGGAATCGTTAAACTGAATTTTTTCTCCTGATTGACACAAACCTCTTTACAAACTTGGTAGTTCAAGGCGACTTCTATCTTTGAAATCTTGGGATTCACTACACTAATCTCCTGTCTGATTTCAACCTTTTTTTCAAAAAAAGTCTCGTTTACCTCAAAAACATCATTGTAGGTTGTTCTCGTTTTGCTTTCTTTGGCTTTGCCAACTAAATCAAAATTTCCTTTTTGGTTTTTAAAAATCACTTCCAATGGCAAAGGCCCACCTTCAGGAGTAAACTGGGAATACATGTGCCAGTCGTCTTCTATAATTCCGTTAAAAGTAAGAACATAGTTAGTTTTAGATTTCTTTTCAATTTTGGTTGTCCATTTCACTGGATCCAAAATTTGTGCATTTACATTGGCAAAAGCCAAAAAAACCAAAAGTAAAAAAATATATTTCCTCATTATTCCAATTGTATTTTTAGAATTTTTTTTGTTCTATTTCCTATTTTAAAACGCTCGTCTTGACGAAAACCCACAATCCAAACTATTTGATTATCCGAGCATAGAATCCAAACATTCTCTTTTTCTATCAATGATAATTTATTGTCCTTGAAAAACTTGCTGACTTTCTTTGACTTCCCTTCCATCCCAAAAGGCTGAAAGTTATCACCTTGTCTCCAGCGTCGTAAAACCAATGGAAACCACAACTTGTCTTCGTCGACAAAGATAGTTGTATTTGACATTAAACTAATGTCAGGCACTTTACAAAACGTCATATTTAAGGGAAAATTAACTTCTTTTTGGTCTTTGAAAATGAAATATTCTTCATCCTCTTTCTCTAAATTTTCAGGGCTTAAGATTAAAAAATCCCTGTTTTTCAACAATCGAAACTCACTCGAAAAGACCTGTTTTCCTGATTGTCCATCAACCAAATCATAAATATCATCCCAGGCAGAAAACCCGTATTCATTGAGCCAGTCATACAAATAAGATTTATAATTGGGTAATTTTTTCAATTGATTTAAATCAAAGTGGATTTGACCTCCTTCATCCTTGGCCACCAGCTGGTAAACCATAATAGAGGCATCCTCGACCATCTTTCTTGATTCATACAAATGAACTTGGGTTTTACAAAAAGAAGCCAAAAAATCGGGATTTATTTCTTTTAAAATGGGAACCAAATTATGCCTGATTTTGTTTCGCAAGTATTTATCCGAAGCGTTGCTGCTGTCTTCTCGCCATTCAATGGAATTATCCGATGCATATTGTTCGATTTCGGATCTGGAAAAAATCAAAAGTGGCCGAATTACTTTCCCGTTTTGTGCCGGAATTCCCGTCAAACCGTCCAATCCTGTTCCACGGGAGAGATGAATAAGAAAGGTTTCCAAATTGTCGTCGGCGTGGTGGGCAGTAAGAATATAGTCGTACTTTTTGGTTTCCAATAGTTCATAAAACCAGCTGTATCTCAACTCACGAGCAGCTACTTGGGTAGAAAGTTTATAATCTTTGGCAAAGGCCTGAGTGTCGAATTGGGTTAAAAACAAGGGAATATCATTGGTTTCAGCATAATTCTGTACAAAATTCTGGTCTGCAAAACTTTCCAAGCCTCGAAGTTGAAAATTGCAATGGGCAATTGCAATTTCAAAAGGCAATTTGTGAAACAAGTCTACCATCACCATACTATCAATGCCTCCACTGGTCGCCAAAAGCAGATTTTTTCCAATTAAAAAAGAAAAGTTTTGTGCGATATGATTTTCGAATTTCTGTTGCATCTTCAAATTTAGTTATTTCTTCCGAAAAATGCACTTAATTTTCGGATATCAGAAACCCATTTTTTTAATTTTAGAAAAAAAATATTTAATCATTGCGCTTATGCAGATTTAACTCAAAACTTCCCGCATCGCTTTGGCTTTAAGCAGGCATTCCTCATACTCTTTTTCAGGAATCGATTGTGAAGTTATGGCACTTCCCACGGAAAACGAAACGTATTTTTTATCTTGATTATACAAAATACTTCGGATAACGACATTGAAATCAAAATCGCCGTTTGGAGTAAAATAACCAACTGCCCCACTGTATAAACCTCTTTTAGTTTCTTCCATTTCTTCAATAATTTTCAAAACCGAAACCTTGGGAGTTCCCGTCATACTTCCCATTGGGAAAGTAGTTTTTATTACATCGACACCTGTGTATTGGAAGTCCAGCCTTGAAGTAATCGTGGAAATCATTTGATGTACTTGTTCGAAAGAATAAATGCCACACAATTCTTCAACATTAACAGAGCCTTTTTGGGCAGTTCGGGATAAATCATTGCGAACCAAGTCCGAGACCATTATATTCTCGGAACGTTCTTTTGGATCCAATGCCAATTCATCCTTTGATTTTTCGTCCTCTATTGGATCCGAAAATCGTTTGGCTGTTCCTTTTATGGGCTGGGAAATGATTAGCTCTCCTTCTTTCTTTAAATAGCGCTCAGGCGAAGCGGAAAGTAAAAACTGGGTATTGTTTTTGAAATAAACTGCCAAAGGTGATTTTGAAATTTCATTAAGTTTAAGAAACTTTTCTAAAGGATTAATGATTGCATTTTCGATAAAAAACTCCATACAAAAATTGGCTTCATAAATATCACCCCGATGAATGTGATCCAAAATTTTTGACACTTTATCGAGATAACTCTCTTTTGAAATGCGTTGTTGCACTTCGACTGCGCTCAGTGTGACAAAAGTTTGAGATTCTAATTCTATTATTTCATTAAAATCTATTTCGACCTCATGATCGCACATATTGAGGTATTGAATTTCTAATTCATTTCCTTTCAACAAAAATATTTTCTTGGGTTGAAAGAAATATAAATCCGGAAAATCCAGTCCGTCAAAATTATTGGAATGCAAAAGCTCGACATCATTTTTTAAATCAAAGGACAAATACCCAAAAAGCCAGTCTTTGGTCACTTGTTGGTATTGCTTTAAATCTTCAAAAGCATTATGATAATCTGTTTTTACCGAAGTAAAAGCATCTACGGCAAGAATGCAGTCATAACTCGAATATTGCTGCGGATAATCATTGCTGTCCATAAAAACAACTTCACGAAATTGCTGCGACCAAGTCAATAATTGTTGCTTGAATTCAATAGAATTCTCTATATTTTTTGTGATTGATGTTCTCAAGGAATTGGAATATTTAAAAAAATCAAAATTACGACAAATTTATTTTAATTTTTTCGCTAAATTTATAGTGCTATTAACCCTTAAAACAGTTAAATATGAAAATCACAATCATTATTATCCGATCTTTACTTGGACTTCTTTTCCTTTTCACCTCAGTCAGCTTTTTTTTACATTTAGCTCCTGAGCCTGTATCGAATGAAAACTTCAAAGCATTTAATGCTGGTTTAATGGTATCTACCTATTTAATCCCTTTAGCTAAATCTTTGGAATTTCTCTGTGGATTGTCATTTATTACAGGAAGGTATGTAACCCTGGCTAATCTTATCATTTTACCTGTTACTTTAAATATCTTGTTAATCAATTTTTTCTTGACTCCAGAAAACATACCAATTGCATTATTTGTATTTTTAGGAAACTTATTTTTAATTTACAGCCATTGGGGTAATTATAAAAGTTTGTTTGTGGCTAAAGGCTAAATAAACGAACTCATATCAAAACGAAAACCCGCTCATTTGAACGGGTTTCTTTTGTTGTTATAAGAAATTAATTTCTAATTATACGTGCAAAGCTCTATTTTCTGTAGCAGCCAGTGCTGCTTCTTTTATCGCTTCCGAGAAAGTAGGATGTGCGTGACTCATTCTTGCAATATCTTCGGCAGATGCTTTGAATTCCATAGCAGTTACTGCTTCGGCAATTAAATCGGCACAACGAGCTCCAATCATATGAACTCCTAAAACTTCATCTGTTTTTTCGTCAGCAAGGATTTTAACGAATCCGTCCAAATCTCCACTTGCACGAGCTCTTCCTAATGCTTTGAATGGAAAACTACCTACTTTATATTTCGTTCCAGATGCTTTTAATTGCTCCTCAGTTTGACCGACTGCAGCAACTTCTGGCCAAGTATAAACCACTCCAGGAATTAAATTATAATCGATGTGTGGTTTTTGTCCCGCCAAAATTTCAGCAACCATAGTTCCTTCTTCTTCGGCTTTATGTGCCAACATTGCTCCACGAACTACGTCACCAATGGCGTAAATATTTGAAACATTCGTTTGCAAATGATCGTTTACCTCAACCATTCCTCTATCAGTGATTTTTACTCCGGCTTTATCGGCATTCAAACCGTCTGTATACGGACGACGACCAACGGAAACCAATGAATAATCACCTTCTAAAGTGATGGTTTCTCCTTTTGCGTTTTCTGCTTGAACTGTTACATTATTTCCTTTTCTTTCAACGGATTTCACTTTGTGGGAAACGTAGAATTTCATTCCTTGTTTTTTCAAGACTTTGGTCAATTCTTTAGACAGTGCCCCATCCATACCAGGAATGATTCTGTCCATAAATTCGACTACGGAAACCTGAGCACCCAAACGTAAATACACTTGTCCTAATTCTATTCCGATAACACCACCACCAATGATGACAAGGTGTTTCGGCACTTCTTTTAAAGCCAGAGCTTCTGTTGAAGTGATGATTCTTTCTTTGTCTATTTTGATGAATGGCAACGAAGATGGTTTCGAACCTGTTGCAATAATAATATTTTTAGATTCGATGGTTTCAGAAGTTCCGTCCGCTTTGGCAATGGCCACATGAGTAGCATCTACAAATGACCCTAAACCATTAAAAACAGTAACTTTATTTTTGTCCATCAAATAATTGATTCCTCCTGAAGTTTGGTCCACAACTGCTTGCTTGCGAGCAATCATTTTCTCTAAGTTTACTTTTACTTCACCAGAAAGTTCGATTCCATGGTCAGCAAAATGAGCAATTTCGCTATAATGATGCGAAGACGACAACAATGCTTTTGACGGAATACAACCTACATTAAGACAAGTTCCTCCAAGAGTGGAATATTTTTCGATAATGGCGGTTTTGAAACCTAGCTGTGCGCAACGAATTGCCGAAACATATCCGCCTGGGCCTGAACCTATAATGACTACGTCAAATGAACTCATAGTATGTGTGTTTTTGTTTTAGTGATGCAAAAATAAGTTTTTTTGCTTAATTTTTTCAGTTTAAAGTTTAAAGATTCGTCACGAATTACGACTTTTTAGTTATCAAAATTTAAATTTCAATTACCGTCGTGTTTTTGACTTCACTAATCATAAAACTGCTGTGCGTGCTTCCAATATGATCTAAGGTTGTGAGTTTTGTGACCAAGAATTCTCGATAAGCTTCCATATCTTTTACCACAATTTTCAGGATATAATCGTAATCACCGCTAACGTGATGACACTCTAAGACTTCCTTGAGTTGGATGACTTCGCTTTCAAATTTGGTCAGGAATTCTCTGGTGTGTTGAACTAGCTTGATATGGCAAAACACCACAAACCCTTTTTCGGCTTTCGACCGATTGAGTAAAACCACGTATTTGTCAATAATCCCTTCTCTTTCCATTTTTTTGATGCGTTCGTAAACAGCGGTAACCGAAAGATTGAGTTTTAATGACAATTCTTTGGTCGTTTTTTTACAATCGTTTTGCAGCAGCAACAGTAACTTTTTGTCTGTTGAATCCAGAGTCATTTACTTGAGAATTTAAAGGTTGTGATATAAACTGAAATAGTTTAATAATTTCATCTAATGTAGAAAATAAATTTATAATTTTCAATTATTTCAGTATAAAAATCTAAATAACAACAATAGCATTGATTAAAAGTCGAATTATTCAGAACTTTGATATGCAACCCTTAAAAATTTTCACCATGCCATTCAATCCAGCAGATCAAATTCAAGATTTACAGTACTTTGGGGAATTTGGAGGCGTAAATCCTTCCATTTCAGACAGTTCAACTTACACTTTTCTCTCGGCAAAAACTATGTTCGATACTTTTGAAGGTAATGCCGATGGCTGCTATTTGTATTCCAGACATTCCTCGCCAAGTAATTTGTATTTAGGACAAGCCTTGGCCGCCATGGAAGACACGGAAGCTGCCAACGTATCGGCATCAGGAATGGGAGCCATTACACCTACTCTTTTGCAATTATGCAGTTCTGGTGACCATATTGTTTCAAGCCGAACTATTTATGGCGGAACTTATGCTTTTTTAAAAAATTTCATTTCAAGATTAGGCATTAAAACCAGCTTTGTCGACATCGCAAAAATGGATAAAGTCGAAGCCGCAATTACAGCCGAAACCAAAGTTTTGTATTGCGAAACCGTGAGTAATCCCCTGCTCGAAATAGCTGATATTGCTAGTTTGGCAAAAATTGCAAAGAAACACAATATCAAATTGGTGGTCGACAATACTTTTTCCCCTTTATCAGTTTCTCCAGCCAAATTAGGTGCCGATATTGTCATCCACAGTTTGACCAAATACATCAACGGAAGCAGTGACACACTTGGTGGCGTAACTTGTGCATCGCGAGAATTTATAGACAGTTTGAAAAATGTAAACAATGGAGCGAGTATGCTTCTGGGACCAACAATGGACAGTTTACGCTCAGCAAGCGTGATGAAAAATTTGAGAACCTTGCACATCCGAATGAAACAACACAGCCATAATGCGATGTATCTAGCAGAGCGTTTTGAAAAGGACGGATTAAAGGTGGTTTATCCGGGTTTGAAAAGTCATTCTGGTCATAAATTGTATACCTCGATGATTAATCCAGAATATGGTTTTGGCGGAATGATGACTATAGATGTTGGCACTTTAGACAAAGCCAATGAATTAATGGAACTTATGCAAAGCCGAAAATTGGGTTATTTGGCCGTAAGTTTGGGATTCTACAAAACCTTGTTTAGCGCACCTGGAACTTCCACTTCGAGCGAAATTCCTTTGGAAGAACAAGAAGCAATGGGTTTGACCGATGGGCTAATCCGTTTCTCGATCGGACTGGACAACAATATTGAACGGACCTACCAAATGATGAAAGTATGTATGGAAGAACTGGGTGTTTTGAAAGCAATAAGAGTTTCGATGGTATAATTTATTAAGATAAAAAATCGGAACAGAATTATCTCCGCTCCGATTTAGTTATTTTTAAAATATTATTTCTTCTGCCTTTTTTTAATAATTTATGACTTGCTATAAAATGGGATGCCAATCCCTGAATATTTTATCAATTGCATAGTCTGTTGAAAATTGTTTCGCAGTTAACGTATGCGACCAATTCACTCTTGATGATCTGTCGGCTCCTTTTCCCGAACATTGGTATTCGGCATAGAAAGTTTTTTTCTCTGCTTCGGGTTTTCCCCAATTGGACCATCCCAGAGGATTGATGTGTTCGCCCATTTCACATTTAATAAAAACGGTTTTAGCATCATTGCGCCACGGTCTTCCTAAATAAACCGCTCCTTTTGATGCATTTGTCGTTAATTTACAATTCAGAAAAACATAGCCATACAAACCGTTCTGACTAGTGGAAGCAGCCGTAATGTAATGACCTCCTTGTTTTGAAAAAATCTCACATCTTTCGAACACTGCAGTCGAGGCACCAAAAATAAAATCGGTTGTACCTTCGATATAACAATTTTTATAATATTGCCTGCTCCCGTCTGCACGAGTGTAAACAGTATCCTGAAATCCAAGAAAACTACAATTGTTAAAAATCGCTTTATCTCCGTCAATTCTTACAGTTACAGCCTGTCCTACCGGTCCTGAAGAATTTTCAAAAGTGATGTTTTCCGCTTTGAAATTATCGGCTCCAACGGCAAAACTAAAAGAACCCGATGTGCCGATATTGGCTCCTGCTTCATTTTTTTTGGAAGCATAATCATCATAGGTAAGTATTGTTTTTGCTTTATCCTCGCCTATTATAGTGACATTTATTTTGTCTTTAGGCAAATCCAATTTTTCTTTGTAAATCCCACTTTTAATGTAAATTTTGGTCTCTTTTTGCTTTAGAAACTGCACCGAATTTATAGCTTCTTGAACGGTCAAAAAATTTCCAGATCCTTTGACATCCACGACAATATCATATTTTTTGGATACATTATTTACGGTTCTAGATAAATCCCCTGCGGAACAATCCCATAAAAACAGGGATAAAACCCCGATACATATACTCTTTAGTTTCATTTTCATTATATCAAACGTGTTTTAATTATTAAACAAAAAAAGGCACATTTGTTAAGAGGTGCCTTTTTTAAAAATTATTTAAGTTTCATTATTGCTTTCTCCAACGTGGATCACACTGGTTTTTACACCTTGGAAAAACCAATAACTTTATGGTCTCCAACGAGGATCACCAGCTGTATTTTTACCAACAAAATTTATAGCTTTAATTCTAAAATTACCCTTAGCAGGATCCACCCATAATGCTTGTGCATCACCAGCAAATAGTGTAATAGGAGAAGGGATAGGAGCCAAGAAATTAAAATCATTTGTATTATAATTATTTACCAATGCAGGTGCAGCACTAACAGTTTTAGTAAGAGCATAATCATATACCGTAGCAGGAGGAGTTACTGTTGTAGATCCACTAGTTATTCCACGACCAAATATTGAATTTGATATTTGAAGATTTGGTATTGTAGCCGCTGTTGTACCTTCGATCATAGCCGCAGTTTTAGCCGCTTCATAAAAAGTGCAATCTGAAATTCTCACGGCACAAGATGAAGCATTTGAATTTCTTAGATAAATTAACTTTTGAATATTAAACAAAGTAGAATTAGTTATTACGATATTATTAATTGGAGCCGTAACAACAGCATTATCTGTTGAAATCATACCTGCACTACCAAAATTAGTAACTATACTGTTATCAATTGTTAAAGTACCTAATGAACCTGAACCCCAATTGGATCTAATACGAATTAAATTTCTAAAATTATCCATAAGACAATTCAAAAATTTCAAGTCTGTAATTGTTCCAGTAGATGTGGTTCCACCATTAACAATATAACTAGTCTGGGCCGAACCGGTAAGACCCTTTAATTTAACTCCGTCAAAAACTACTGAATAAGTACCAGATCCAACTTCAAATTGATTATTCATTTCAAGAGTTGCTCCACCACTAAAAGTATAACCACTTTTAAAGACTATTGATTTATTAAGAACAATGTTTCCATTAAATTTATACTCAGAATCACCATCTAAAATAATAGTTTGACCATTTGTAGCTGCTGCATAAGCATTGTTTAAACTTGAACTTGTAACTGGAATATTTCTTAAATCAATAGGAGTACCCACAACTGTTAATGGAGGCTTAGTGGTATAAAGATCCCAACCTCTAACGGTTGCGCCACTGTATATGGCCAACTGGTATTTTGTATTAGGCAATAATCCAGGAATAATTTTTTGTCCTGCAGTTATCTCGCCTGGAGTAGTCTGATAAGTAGCCAATGGCGTTGACAATTCTTCATCTTTTCCGGCAAATACCTTTACCGTAGTAACCTCTTGACCTCCAGCTACAACTGCCCAACGAAGCCTTACAGCAATATCAGTAACATCATTAGTTGATTGCAGGAACAATATAGATGGATATTTTTCGGTCTTTACACCTCCAAAATCCGAAATCTTGCTGTTAAACTCTTCTTTCTCAGCAAAAGCAGTAGCTCTAACTTGATACAAAGTATTCCATAATAAATCTGTAATAACAAATTTATTTTCTGGTGTATCAAATGATTTAAGCACAGTTTTAAAGGTATCCCTGCTGACTTCAATTTTGTAATACACGGCAGATTTCAATTTACCCATATCAACCGTGATCGTATTGTTTGTCGGTAGTAAATCTTGATTTAAAACAGGCCTAAAAAGCCTTGTTTCTGGATAAGTTTCTACGGAACAAGAATTCAAGTATAAAACACCTACAAGAAGTAGTAATGCTTTAAATAAATTATTTTTTTTCATATTATTTTGTTATTTAGATTAAAATAAAATTATGGATTAAAATCATTGTATCCTTCATTTTTCAACACACCCATACTATTAACAATTGTTGTACTTGGAATTGGAAATATGTATTTAACAGGATGTCCTTGTTGGTATGGAGAAAAATAGACGTTAATAAAAGAATTGTAAGTTGTTGGGTCTGAAGTTTTCTTCAAATCAATCAACCAATTCTTTTTGACATACGCAGGATCTATAGGTGTTCCTACCGGTACTTTGTAGTTAAGATTTAATATCGAAATTGTACCGTCTACATTGGTTTTTACATATATATAATCTGGTAAAGTCCCTATACCATTAAAGGCATCATCGGCTAATTTATGTAAATTGGTTACAGTTTCGTCAATTTTTTTGTTGTATAAATTCCATCTAATTAATTCAGATTTACGAGTCAACTCTCCACCAAATTCCCAACCTCTTTCGTTTACGATAGCATCAAAAAATGCATTTTTGCTTGAAGAAACAGTTGTCATATATTGATCCACTTTTACAGGCCAATCTACTGTATCAAACGCTCTTTTTCTAACTCTACTGAAAGCCTCTTTTGCAGCTGCTGTTGGTCCATTTAATTCATTTTCCGACTCTGCAAACATTAATAAAACATCTGCATATCGCATCAATGGCCAATTGATTCCAGTTCCTTTGTCAGTCGTTTTTCCAAGAGGACTTTTTGTCCATGCTCTACTCCATTTCCCTTGCGAGATAGCTCCAACTCCAACCACTTTTTGTATGTTGTCTACGTCTAAAATATACATCCCACAAGTCACGTCTCTTCTTTTGTCTTTGAAATCAAATGAATAAAAATAACTTACCGGTACATTCATATAGTTACTACCTGAACCATAATCATGTTTTGCAGTTGCACCACCATTGACTCTTATTCCGATATTCCAAGCCACATCACCTTCTCCGATTGCAAAAGGAACCTCGAATAAAACATCATCATTTTTTGGTGTTATATACTGACATTCATTTTTAAAAATTTGGGCAAAATCTGTAGGCAATGCTCTATCCTTTAATGTCATCAACTTTTTAGAATAATCTCTTGCAATAGTATAATAATCTAAATAGTCGCTTTTTCTCTCCATCGTCATATCTGATTTCAAATAATAACCACCTCTTTGCAAAGATAATCTAGCAATCATTCCTATGGCAAATTCTCTATTTATTTGCTCTATCCCATAAGACGCTTCATCTGCCCATAGCATCTTTCCTTCAATATCAATCAAATCTTTAATTACACTTGAAAGAATTACGTTTCTATCTACTTTAGGTGTATTATAATCTCCACTTGCTATCGGAGCTTGCAGAATCAAAGGCACGTCACCAAAAGTAAAGATAAGCATACTATACCAATAGGCGCGTACTGTATATGCTTCTCCCAAATATTGATTGTAATTCGCTATGTCAGTTGCAGCTGTCAAGGGATCATTATAGGTTTTACTATTATGAATACCATCGATAACGACATTACAATCTCTAATGGCTTTATAAGCAAGATCCCAAACAGTTCTTAAATCTGCATTGTCATCTTTTGCTCTTATTCCAAAGATTTCATGACGGGTAGTGGAAGTATTCAATTCCCCACTTGCTTCAATATCAGTATTCCCTTGGAAATTTGAAGACAATCTGGATCTAAAACCATCTTGTCCAAAATGTACATAAATAGCATTGGTTGCTTTTCTTGCGTCGATTACATTCGAAAACACATACTGTGTATCGAAAGTGGACAATGAATCCGGTTCTAGAAAATCTGAACAGCTATTCATACTGAATGCCATTACTACGATTACTATTTTTTTAATGAAATTATTCATAATAAATATGTTTTAAATTTAATTTTTATTAATAAATGTCCTCGACTTAGAAGGTAAGATTCATACCTAAAGTAAATCTTCTGCTTCTAGGATAAGATGAATAATCCAAACCAGGTGTCAAAGCACTAAAAGCACCGTCATTTCTGTTTGAATTTACATCTGGATCATAACCACTATATTTAGTCCACAAGGCTAAATTGGTACCCGTAACATAAAAACGAGCACTTGAAAATATAGTTTTCTTGAAATCTCTTATTGGTAAAGTATACCCAAGAGTCACATTGTTCAATCTTAGATAAGAACCATCTTCAATTGCCCAATCCGTCAATACTGGTCTTGCATCACCAAAAGACATACTACCACTCCAAAGGGTTTTGCCTTGATTCATTTCGCCCAATTGAGCTAAGTCAGTTACAACACTACCAGGAGTACCATAAGTCCCGTTGGTATCAATATAAGTAAATCGGTTGGCAGAGTTCATCGTGTTCAACATATTTCCGTATGTAGTACGATATAATTGATTGTAATCAATCTTACCAGTATTGTACACATCGTTTCCATAAGACCAGTTGAAAAACATAGATAAATCGAATCCTTTATAGGTTGTGTTTACTCCGAAACCACCTTGTGCTTTTGGCACTGCATTTCCAATAACTTGTCGGTCATTAGCATCAATAACTTTATCTCCATTCAAATCTTTCAATTTCATGGAACCAGGTCTAACTGCAGCTCCAATAATTCCAGAATCACTAACCACATCAGTTTTAAGCACCCAGGCACTAGTTGGAGTTGTTTGAGTAAAATCATCCACGGTGTACATTCCATCATTCACATAACCATAGATCATACCTACTGATTTTCCAATTTCCAAACGGTAATCATCTGCACTCATCAAATCAGTACTTGCCCAATTTGACTGAAATGCTTTAAAGGTAGTACCGTCTAATTCATCAATTTGAGTCTTATTAATTCCAAAATTCATGGTAAGTCCTAAAGTAAAATCTTTTTTATCAATTACATTCGCATTCAAAGACAATTCCACCCCTCTATTGGAAGTAGCACCTATGTTCTTCCATTTATCATTAAATCCAGTAACCTTATACGCTAGTGATTTAAACAATAAATCAGAAGTGGTATTTCTGTAAAACTCCAAACTACCATTAATTACAGAATTAAAAAGTCTAAAGTCCAAACCAATATTTCGAGTAAGAGTTGTTTCCCAAATCAAATCAGGGTTATACAATGTTGTTCCAATAATACTGTAATATACGCTATTTGTATTAGTACCAAAACCTGGTCCTTTAACTGTAGAGGGTTCCATCAACAATTTAGTGGAGTTTGTTGGTATTCTATCATTACCTACTTCTCCATAACCAATTCTTAATTTTAACTCATTAAATATTTTAGAATCTTTTAAGAAAGGCTCACTCGTGATTTTCCAACCTGCAGAAAGAGCAGGAAAAATAGCAACATTATTTTCTCCTTCAAATTTACTGGAAGCATCACGGCGGATGGTTGCAGTGAATAAATATTTATCATCATAAGCATAGGTCCCCCTGGCAAACAGTGAAAACCAGTTTTCATCTGTCAACTCGGTTGTAGATTGATTATCAACTCTACCTAAAGACAAATTCGCAAACATTTCTTCTGGCCTCATAGTCGATCTAAAATCTTCCACTCTTATTGATTGGTTTTTTCCTCCTTTAGATCGAACCTCATGCCCCAACATTATCCCTAAATCATGTTTTCCAAGATTTTTGAAATCATAATTCAAAGTGTTTACAAATCTGTATGAGTGCGTTTCAGCATCAATTTTAACCCCTAATGGCAAACTATTTCCTGATTGTTTAGATTCCCCCGTTTCAGGCCCGTAAAACCTAAGGTTTTCTCCATACCCTTTTTCAGTTGTCAAAGCAGTTTTCAAAGTCAAATTATTCAAAATACTCCAAGTAATCCCAGCATTCAATGTATAAAGTGTAGTAGTTTTCCTTTTCCAATCTTGAGCGATTATTTCGGCTGGACTTTTCATTCCCAACAAAAATTGTTCGTATTGATCTTCATCTTGAAGAGCATTAGGGTCAAATTCTAATTCATCAGCAATACCATTTGTTGGCCTTGAAGTAAGGATATTTTTTATTCTCATTTGAGAACTACCTGAAGAACCCGCTCCATCTATTTGTGAGTTGGAAATTCTAGCCGACATGTCTACTTTTAATTTTTTTGAAATATCATGATTCAATTTAAAATTGATAGTATTTCGTTCCTGACCAGAACCAACCATCAAACCTTCGTCGTTATTAACGGAATAACTGAATATAAATTTAGTGGTTTCACTTCCTCCCGAAAGACTTAAGTTCGTATAATACGACACAACATCTCTACCTAATGCCTCTTGCTGCCAATCCTTTGGTTTTTTGCTTTTATACAATTCTAAATCATCGTATTTTCCAAAATATTTTTCAAAACTAGTAAGAGCAGGATTATTGGAAGACGTAGTCGACATCTTGGCTTTTTCATATTGCATTGACACAAATTCATAAGGAGACAAAACTTCATAAGTTCTATCTTTGGGAAGTGTTCCAATTTGCATGTATTGATTAAAAGTCACGGTAGTTTTACCCGATTTTGGTTTTTTGGTAGTAACAATAACAACCCCGTTTGCTCCTTGAGCACCATAAATTGCTGTAGTTGCAGCATCTTTTAAAACATCTATACTTGCGATATCTCCCGGAGGAACGTCATTCAAGTTATCAACTACAAAACCATCAACAACATATAAAGGTGAATTGTCTTGAGTAAGTGATCCACCACCTCTAACACGAATTACGATATCAGCACCCGGAGCACCATCCACAGTTTGTACAGAAACACCCGCTAGTCTACCTGCCATAGCTTCAGCCACATTGGTTACTGGAATCCTGCTTAGCTCTTTTGCACTCATTGAAGAAACCGCACCTGTCAAATTTTCTTTTTTAACGGTTCCATAACCAAAAGAAACAATCTTAACTTCATCAAGTGACTCTGAATTTGGTTTAAGAGATACATTAACAACTGTTTTATCTGCCACTGAAACAGATAGATTTTCATAACCTAAATAACTAAAAACTAACACTGGTTTATCAGTAGTCAATTTTAAAGTAAATTTTCCGTCCATATTTGTACCGGCTCCATTTTTTGTTCCTTTTTCAATAACGTTTACTCCTGGCAATGGAAACCCAGTTTCATCTTTAACAACCCCACTTATTGTTGTTGCATTCTGAGCATAAGATTCATAGCTCACAAATAAGCCGAGCAAAAACATAATGACAAAACTTATTCTTTTGTCTTTTTTAAATACATTTTTAACATTCATAGTATAATGTTTAGTTAGTTAGTAATTAGTAATCATTGGTTGGTTAGTTAATCATTTAATTGGTTAGTTTATATTCAGTTAGTTTATCATTTATTTGGTACTTTAATATTCAGTTAAATAATCATTATTTGGTTTTTAATTAATTAATAATTGGAATTTGGTAAATATTAATTGGAATTCACTGCAAAAACACATTCCTATATGTAAAATAATTCTTTTAGGCTTAAAAGCAAAAGACTACTTTTCAATTCTTGATTTTCTATAAAAACTAATTTATTGTAGGCAATTAATAAGAACTACTTAAAAAAGAATTTTAACAACAAACTTGCGCAGATGTAATCGATTGCACAAATGTAGAAAACTAATTTTAAAATTCTAAAAAAAATGAAATAAAAAATAAATATAATTTAAAAAAACCATTATTAATATTGTTATCATAATAAAATAGAGTAAAAAACCCTAAATTATCAACCAGCTTATAGAGACAAATAATTTAAATAATTAAACCAAATATCTTTAAAACCGAAATTACAGTTAAAATTGTACTTATGAACTTTAAAAACAAGATGAATAATTGAGTATTTATGCATTTAAAATTATACTAAAAACACAAAATACTCTTCCTTAAGGAATATCAAGTTCAACGAAATTATAAGAAACTAAAAAAAACAATTAATATGTAAATTTTAAACCAAACCTTAAAACAGTTAATGTGTTCAAAAATAGTTGGTGATTTTTCTTTTTAGATTAGTTAAATTACACTATCAAATAGAAAAGGACATTGGCTCTACTGAGGAGCAACCAACGAGCAATAGATTTGATGTACATACGAAAAATGAGGGCAGTTTATTTGCCATTTTTTATGCGTTTTTTGGTGTACCCAATGGCTAAAGAAAACCTACTTGTTCATTTATTTTTATAACACAAATACCATTTCAAAAAGTTCTTTCTATTGGAAAAGTTTAATCCTCTATGAGCATTTAGATTACCTTTTAAATGTCCAAAAATGATTTTAGAGAATTTGTTGAATTTGGTATTTTGTTATCCTTTAAATACAGAAACATATTAGGCAATGCTTTCTTAATTACAATAAAAGATCTTATAACCATTTTATGGGTATATCAATATCTTCCCGTTTCAATATTATATGATTTTTGATTAATAAAATCTCTATATTCTTCTTCCCATTGAATGAGTTCAATTAGCCACAATTGTCGTTTCTATTCCGAATTAATATGATGAATTTTAACTGCTATTTGTTTGAGTTCAAAACCAGATTTGTGTTTAGGATTCTGTGTAAGCCATATCCTGCATATCCTTGATATATGCACTAAACATCTTTGAAAAGGCACTTTTGGGCAAACTTTTTTAATGGCTTTTACAGATGATTTGTCTCCATCAGATGTGATGCTTTTTATTTTAATTCCTAGATTTAATAAATTCTGCAAGTCTTCTGCAATCTCTTCAAAATGTTCCCCATCTGTCATTCGATAAAGCTGTGTCAACCTTAAATGAAAGTTTCTGTATACTACTAAACAAATATCATTGGGAAAATAGGTTCCATCCAGGACTAAATAAATTTCATCAGTAGAACTGAATTCTAAAACAGGTGCTTCGCGAATCATTTTAGAAAAATAACGTTGTAAAATACTCTTACTATAACCTGACTCAAGTGAGATTTTTTCAAATTATCTTTGCCAAATATCCAATTCTTGAACCATATTTCATTATTCGAATCCGAAACAGATTTATTATTTGCTGTAAACAATTGTCCACAATCTTTACATTTAAATCTTTGCTTATTTTGTTGTATTCACCATTTAATAGTTTGAATACTTTTACACGTTGGGCAACGCTTTTTTTTGAATTTTTCATAAATAAAAAAAGTTTATTGAAACGAATTTCAATAAACTTTTGGAAACATCATATTTTATAGTACCTAGAAAGGTTTTTACCAACTATTTTTGACTATTAAACCTAAATTTGAGTTATTTAAAAACCACTCCAAACTTTAAAGCTTCAGCTTTGGCTTCTGGTATCAACCTTCTTAAATTAGCAATTCTTGTAGCATCGGCCGGGTGCGTGCTTAGGAATTCAGGTGGTTTATTTCCACTACTGCTAGCCGACATTCTTTCCCAAAATGCAATGGCAATTTCGGGATTGTAACCAGCAATTGCCATAAGTATCAAACCAATTTTATCGGCTTCGCTTTCATGATTACGGCTAAAGGGAAGCATTACTCCCACTTCGGAACCTATTCCATAATATTGTTGCCACATTTGTTGTTGCTCGGCACTCTTGCTTCCTGTTGCCACGGCCACTCCTACGGCTCCAATTTGTTGCAATTGAGTAGCACTCATTCGTTGTGCGCTATGATTGGCCAATGCATGGGAAACTTCATGTCCCATTACGGTAGCCAACCCTGCATCATCTTTGGTCACGGGCAAAATTCCTGAATAAATCACAATTTTTCCTCCTGGTAAACACCATGCATTAATTCCCTTGTTTTCTATCAACTTAAATTCCCATTGATATCCGTTCAAATATTCAGGGTGTCCGTTAGCTTTTAACCAACGTTCTGCCGCCAACTTGATTTTCATTCCAACGTTTTCAACTCGTTTTGCATCCTCGGTTCCAACCATGACTTTATTCTCCTTCAAAAATGTTCCATATTGTTGAAAAGAAGATGGAAACAATTCGCTATTGGAAACAAAATTCAAACTTTGCTTTCCAGTGAAAGGATTTGTCGCACAGGAAAAAAACAATCCCAATGTACAAATAACAGTCGATGCCAATATCAATTTCTTTTTCATATACATAATTTTAACTATATAACAAAAATACAACTAAAATCAAGCATAACTTTATAAAATAAAATCAAAAAGTATCAACATTTTTGGATAATTACACGCCTATAAAATGCAATTCTGAAAATCCTTTATCAATAATTAAATAATTCTGTTTTTCAAAAGCCTTTTTATCAAATGGAATTATCTCGTTATCAATTTCAATCTCTTTAATTTTAAATGGCAATCCAAAAAGATTTATCCTATATTTAGAATAATTGGTATCATACTTCCCTTCCTTGTGCAATTGAATAATTAACTCTTTTTCTTTTCCATTGGTCTGAAATGACAACAAGCTATAACGTCCTTTTTTATAATCATAACCGTCTTGGGCATCTTCGTAAACCACTGATTTTTCTTTGCCTTCTTTGTAATAAATATCCAAAGCCAATTCGTCAAATTCCAATTCGCCAACATATTGTTGTACCGGATATTTAGGAATTATGGCTCCCGCTTTTACAAAAATTGGAATTTGGTCAAACTTGGTATCCACCCAAATTTCTTTACCTCCAACAATTAATTCGTTGGTCCAGTAATTGTACCATTGACCACGAGGAATATACATTCTTCTTCCCAATGAATTGGGTTCAAGAATTGGGCAAACCAAAATTTGGTTACCAAAAATAAACTCGTCATTTCTATAATGCGTTTGAATATCTTCTTGATCAAAATATACCAAAGGTTTCAGCATTGGAATTCCTTCTTCAATATATTGCCAAAACATGGTATACAAATAAGGTAGTAATTGATAACGCAAGTTGACAAACTTTCGAGTAATGTCGATAACTTCCTCGTCAAATGCCCAAGGTTCTTGATTACCGTGATCACCCGATGAATGCGTTCTGCAAAAAGGATGAAAAACCCCTAATTGAATCCAACGCGCATACAATTCGCCCGAAGGTTGCTCAGCAAATCCACCAATATCCGAACCAGTAAAACCCATTCCGGAAATACACATCCTTTGTACTTGAATGTTGGCAATCCATAAATGTTCCCAAGTTGCCACATTATCTCCTGTCCAAGAAGATGTATAACGTTGTGCACCTGAATAAGCCGATCTCGTAATCACGAAAGGTCTTTTAGGATATGAAAAACGTTTTACACCGTGATAAGTCGCTCTTGCCATTTGGGTTCCATAAATATTATGAGCTTTTCTATGGCTACATGGATTACCATCATAATCATGACGTACATCCATTGGGAATGTTTTATTGGGAACTTCCATAACTGCTGGCTCATTCATGTCATTCCACACTCCTTTTACACCAATATCCGAAATTAATTCCTTGAACAATCCTGCCCACCATTCTCGAACCACAGGATTGGTATAGTCTGGAAAATTACATTCTCCCGGCCAAACTTTCCCTTTCATATAAGGACCATCAGCTCTTTTGCAGAAATAATCTTTCTCTAAAGCTTCTTTATAAACAGAATATTCTTTGTCTATCTTGATTCCTGGATCTATAATTACAATAGTTTTAAATCCATCAGCTGCCAATTCTGAAACCATTCTTTTTGGATCTGGAAAATATTCTTTGTTCCATGTAAAACATCGAAAACCTTCCATATAATCAATATCCAAATAAATGGCATCACAAGGAATTTTTAATTCCCTGAATTTTGCAGCCACTTCTTTCACATTGCTTTCTGGATAATAACTCCACTTACACTGGTGGTATCCTAGCGCCCAAAGTGGTGGCAATTCTGGTTTTCCAGTCAAATCTGTATAGGTGGTAACCACATCATGCATATTGGGACCATAAAAGAAATAATAATTCATCTCTCCTCCTTCTGCCCAAAAACTGGTTACATTTCTTCTTTCATGACAGAAATCGAAATAAGTTCTAAAGGTATTATCAAAGAAAATACCATAAGCTTGCTTGTTTTGCAATCCAACATAAAAAGGCACTACCTTATATAATGGTTCTTGGTCTTTTCCAAATGCATATTGATCGGTGGCAAAATTCTCTACTCTTTTTCCCTTCAAATTCATTTGGGTAGCTTTATCTCCAAGACCATAAAAGCATTCGCCGTCTTTTGATGATTTGCTCATCTTGACAATATTTCCTCCGTATTCATAGCACTCTTCCCAATGAAAACCTAGCTCATCTTCAAGAATCGCATTATCATTCAAATCGAAAATAGATACTCTCAAATCTAATTTAAAAATTCGACATTGAACTTTGCTGGTTTTTACTTGGTAATACAACTCGGTCTCCGTAATCTCAAGAAAATTGTATCCATGTAATTGACTTTTGTCAATAGCATACGAAAAATCGTTGCTGAAATATCCTTTTGTAGTGTATCGAAAACGAATTAAACTGTCTCTTAAAACCGTTAATTTTAAAATGACACTGCCTTCAGTATGAAAATATACAGAATCCACTTCGCGCTTGATAGAAACTATCTTTGATGGATATTGATTCCCTTTAAATTCTAATTCTGTATTTGTAATCATATTGCTTTGTTTTTAACTACTAATTAACCTCATTTTTATTTTTCAAATTTACAAAAATACTTTAAATTCAATAAAAATATTAATATTTTTCACGAAAAAGTTATAATCAATATTAAATTTACAATAAAAAACTTCATTTTGATTTTTTTGTTGCGAAAAAATCAAAATGAAGTTTTATAAATTTACTGTTTAATTAAACTTATATACCGTTACGCTTAATGGCGGCAATGTTAATTCTACTGAATATTCTCTGCCATCATAAGGAGAAGCTTCAATTACTAACTTACTGGAATTCAATACCCCGCTCCCACCATATATGGCTGCATCACTATTAAAAATTTCTTCCAACTTTCCTTTTTGTGGTAAACCTATACGGTATTTTTCTCGAACAACTTGCGTAAAATTACAAACCACGACTACGTACTCTTTCGGATTGTTTCCTTTTCGAATATAGGACATTACGGCATTTTGATGATCGGAATAATTAATCCATTCAAAACCTTCAGGACTGAACTGCTTTTCGTGCAATGCTGGAAAGTTTTTATATAGAGCATTCAAATCGGTAATTGTTTTTTTGATGCCATCATGGAAATTATATTGTAATAAATGCCAATCTAAACTCCCTTCAAAATTCCATTCGGCACTTTGTCCAAATTCACTTCCCATAAACAACAATTTTGAACCAGGATGCGTGAACATATAACTATAAAGCAATCGCAAATTGGCAAATTTCTGCCATTCATCGCCGGGCATTCTTCCTGCAATGGATTTTTTGCCATACACTACTTCATCGTGTGAAAGGGGTAACATAAAATTTTCTGAAAAAGCATAGGTCATCGAAAAAGTTAAATCATTTTGATGGTATTTTCTATATACAGTGTCTTTTTGGAAATATTCCAATGTGTCGTGCATCCAACCCATCATCCATTTCATTCCAAAACCTAATCCACCAACAAATGTTGGTCTGGAAACCATTGGGAATGAAGTGCTTTCTTCGGCAATGGTTTGCACGCCTTCGAAATTAGAATAAACAGCTTCGTTAAAATCCTTTAAGAAACTTATCGTGTCTAGATTTTCTCTACCACCAAAAATATTCGGTTCCCATTCGCCTTCATTTCTGGAATAATCCAAATATAACATTGAGGCCACAGCATCTACTCGAAGTCCATCGACGTGATATTGTTGCAACCAAAATATAGCATTACTAATCAAGAACGCACGCACTTCATTTCGCCCATAATTAAAAACCAAACTTTTCCAATCGGGATGATAACCTTTTCTTCTGTCGGGATGCTCGAAAAGATTCGAACCGTCAAAGAATCCCAAACCGTGTGCATCTTCTGGAAAATGTGAAGGAACCCAATCCAGAATTACTCCAATTCCTGCTTGGTGCAACTTATCGACCAAAACCATAAAGTCCTGTGGTTTTCCAAAACGTGAAGTAGGCGCAAAATAACCCACCAATTGATAACCCCAAGATGGGTCATATGGATATTCCATAATTGGCATAAACTCGACGTGAGTAAAACCGGTTTCTTTGACATAATCAACTAACTCGGTTGCCAATTCAAGATAAGTCAAGAATTTGCCTTCTGCATTGCGTTTCCAAGACCCCAAATGCACTTCATACACAGAATAAGGTTTGTCCAAATCATTGTGCCCTTTTCGGGTTTCCATCCAGTTTTTATCCTTCCAATCGTATTTTAAATCCCAAATTACAGAAGCGGTATGCGGTGGATGTTCACAATATAAAGCAAATGGATCTGCTTTTTCGGTAATTAATCCGCCATTGTTAGATTGAATTTTATACTTGTAAGTAGTTCCTTTTTCCAAACCTGGAATGAATCCTTCCCAGATTCCAGAAGAATCCCAACGCACTTGCAACTGGTGGTCACCTTGTATCCAATAATTGAAATCCCCGACCACGGAAACGGAACGCGCGGTTGGTGCCCAAACAGCAAAATAAACGCCTTTTACTCCGTCTACTTCAACAAGATGTGCGCCTAGTTTTTCGTATAATCTAAAATGCTTTCCCGCTTTGAATAAATCAATATCGAAATCGGTAAAAAGGGAATAAGGTTGTACTGTACTCATTTTATTTTTTTTATTTTCTATATGTTTTTAAAGTCGTTTTTATATTATTAAGCTATTTTTATTAAACCCCATAATACTTGCAATTCCAGTCAAAGGAATCACCGCCCAGCGTGGTCTAGAATTCAATTCATATCCCAATTCGTAAACTGCTTTTTCGAGCAGGCAATATTTCAGCAAGAAATCAATTTCTTTTTGATAACCAATGTTCAAGTTTCCACCTTGGGCTACATCGGTGTATGTTTGGATAAACACGCCAACAAAATACTTGAACAGAATTTCTCCTGCTTTAAAAAGTTCTTCCTGCTCGAATGGATATTTGTCGCCATTGTTGAAAATCGTGGCATAAATTGCATAATGAAAAGAACGAAACATTCCTGCAACGTCTTTCAATGGCGGTTGTTTTACTTTTCGATCACGAATTGTGCTTTCGGGTTCACCCTCAAAATCCAAAATATAAAAATCCTCTCCATTGACCAAAACCTGTCCTAAATGATAGTCTCCGTGAATACGAATGCGTTCCGATTTCATTTTAGTCCAATCGAAATCTAAAAACAGTTTTCGGATTTCCTTTTTATAATCTAAAAATTGGTTGGCTAATTCCAATGCCAAACCATCCAATTTATGAAGGTTGTTTTCCAGAATATTCAATCTATTTTGAAACTGGTATGTCAATCTATTTTTAAGCCAAACTGTGTAATCTCCGTTATAAGTCGTCGGCGTGAAAGCCGTTTCGTGAATATCACTTCCCAGTGCAATATGCATTTCGGCAGTTCTGGTTGCCAATGTTTGAATACGATTAAAAATACTCAATCCAGCCCAATCGATGATTTCGTGCGGAACTTCACTAATTTTCAATCTTTTAAACAAATCAATATCTGGTAATTTAGTGATATTGATTTTCTTGTGTTTCAAATTATCGAAAATTTTGTCCGTTTCCCCAATCATAAATTGCCAAGCATCCCCTTGATTTGAAACCAATTCCTGCATCAATCCAAGCGTAATGTTTCCTTCGGACAAAGCAACGCTTATGCTTCCCATATAAGCCGGCGAATTTTTGAAATCCATTCTTTCGGTAAGAAAACGACTGATTTCATAATCAGGATTCGTGCTGATATAAATTCTCCTGAAAATTTTCAGCACCAAAGTATTGTTGTATATTATGGAAGTGTTGCTTTGCTCCACTCCCATAAATTTAGAAGTTTTATATTCTTTCTCCTCCAGTTTTTCTCCCTTGTGAAACTTGACTTTCGAATCGGTTTTCTCTCGAGAATTGACAATTTTATCGAACAATAATTTTTTAAAATCCTCTTGGTGCAAAGCGTCTATAAGAAATCCTGGTTTCCCATCCATTATTACTGGAGCAATGATGGTATTCGTAACCAACTCTTCTTCGGACATAAAAGCAAGTGGCATAAAATAATGCTGATAAAATGCCTCCTTAAAATTGACTTCGAGCAAAACACCATAATAAGTATTGTCTTTAGAAGCAATTTTAAAAGAATCAACAACTTCAATATACTTCAAAGTACTCGCTTTTCCGCCATACCAACGCTTATTGATTATATAGTTTTCAAGAATATCCGAAGAAAAAACTTTTAAGAATTCCTTGTCACCAAAAGCATTCTCCCAATCTGTTTTAAACACAAACGGGTTTTGAAATTCATCTTCATTTATCTTGTTACCTTTCACTATCTTTCAATTTTAAATAAATGAAAAGGTAAATCAGGAGACAGTTCCACATAATTCCATTCACTTTCCCAAATGTAACTATTTCCCGTAATTAAATCAGTTATATGGACTGGCAGTCTATTAAATAATTCATTTGGAAGTAGTACCATTGATTGAGCCGTATAGTTCGAATCGAGACTTGCCACCATCAAGGTTTCATCTTGTTTGTCATCGTCAAATTTATAATAAGCCAAAATCTGGTCATTATTTGTGGGACAAAAAACAATATTATTAGTTTGTTGTAGCGAAGCTTGTTCTTTTCTAATCGTATTTATTCGAGTGATTAGGGTGGTAATTTTGTTTTGCTTTTCCCAATCCCATTTGAAATACTCGTATTTTTCTGAATTCAAATATTCCTCTTTTCCAGGAGCCATTGGTCTAGAAATTCGATACTCGAAAACTGGTCCGTAGATTCCAATGCTAGAACTTAAAGTAGCCGCCAAAAAATATTTTTGAAGATGAATGGATTCATTTCCGTTTTGCAATGCATAAGGATTGATATCCGGCGTATTAGGCCAAAAATTAGGTCGGTAAAATTCTTTTTGTTCGGATTGGGTTAATTCTTCCACATATTCCGTCAATTCCTTTTTGGAATTTCTCCAAGTAAAATAAGTGTACGACTGCGTAAATCCTTGCTTCGCCAATTCGTTCATGATTTTTGGACGGGTGAAAGCTTCGGCCAAAAACAATACATCGGGATGTTTTTTCTTGATTTCGCCAATCAACCAACCCCAGAAAAAGAAGGGTTTAGTGTGCGGATTATCGACTCTGTAAATCTTGACATCACATTCTTCTATCCAAAATAAAGCGACATCCAACAATTCCTTCCAAAGATTTTTCCAATCTCCACTTTCGAAATATATTGGTTGAATGTCTTGGTATTTTTTAGGTGGATTTTCGGCATATTGTACTGTTCCGTCTGGTCGCCACTTGAACCATTGAGGAAAATCTTTCACATAAGGGTGATCTGGTGCTGCTTGCAAAGCATAATCCATAGCGACTTCAACTCCCAACTCTTTGGCTTTTTTGACTAAAGCCTTAAAATCTTCAATAGTTCCCAAATCGGGATGTGTGGATTTGTGTCCACCATATTGCGAACCAATTCCCCATGGAGAACCTACATCGCCAGGTTCAGCATTGGTGGCATTATTTTTTCCTTTACGGTTTACTTCTCCAATGGGATGAATCGGTGGAAAATACAAGGTGTCAAAACCCATTGCAGCCACTCTTGCCAATAATCTTTCACAATCCTTGAAAGTTCCATGTTTTCCTTCTTCTTCTGAAGCCGAACGTGGAAAAAACTCGTACCAAGTGCTGAATAATGCTTTTTTCCTATCTACATATACCTGTAGTTCTTTGGATTTATTTTCCAGGAATCGGATGGGATATTTCTTGAAAATTTGATGTAATTCTGAAGCCATTGCTTCACGTATTGCAATATCATATTCAAAATCATTCGTGAAATAAACGGCCAATTTTTCGAGATATTCTTTCTCTGAATCATTGGCGAATTTAAGTACTGATTTTACGTATTCGGCACCTTCTAACAGTTCGGATTTTACATACTGGTTGTCGTTAATTTTGCGTTCGGTTCCGTGTTGCCAGTTCAAGGCATAATCCACCCAACCTTCGACAAAATAGGAATACAATCCTTGTTTTTCGACTTTGAATGTGGCTGTCCATTGTTCGTTTTCTTTTGGAACCATTCGAACTTCTTGCCATTTTTTATCGGCTTCGTGTTTGAATTTTACGCAACATTCGATAATGTCATGTCCATCGGAAAAAACGTCTGCGGTAACAGTTATGGATTGTCCAACGACTCTTTTTATATAATAAGTCCCACAATCAATTTGAGGAGAAAGGTTTTCAATTACTATTCGGGTTTGATTCTGCATTTTGTATTTTTAAAAGTCAACTAAATTTAGTAAAAATAGGTTTCCAAATATTTGACTACAATAACTCTCTGGCAATTGCTTTGCGTGAGGGATTGCAGTGGAGCTCTTTTTTCATATCCATTGCCACGGGTTAAAACCTGTGGCAATGGATATGAAAAAAAGCGGGAACGTAAAGCCCGAACCGTAGTTTTTTACGGAGGGTCACGCCCAGTTTAAAGTACTGTTACTTAATAACGAAATTGTCAGGTATAACTACTCCTTTTTTGATAACCACAATTCCTTCCTTGATGGTGTACAATTCATTGGAAACATTCTCCAAATGCTTACCACCACTGATGTATACATCGTTGCCAATTCGGGAATTTTTATCAACAATGGCGTTGTTTATAAAACATCTTTCGCCAATTCCTACCAGCTTTTTATTGTTCTTAATATCTTCGTTCATTTCTTCTATGCTTTGATAGAAATCGTTACCCATAACATAGGTGTTTTGGATAGTTGTTCCTTCTCCAATTCGAGCCCGAATTCCAATTACCGAACGACTAATTTCTTTGGCATTGATGATACATCCTTCTGAAATCAAGGATCTGTCCAAATCTGTTTTTTTGAACTTTGTGGGAGGTAATAATCGAGGACGAGTCACTATTTTGTTCTCGTTGTCGAATAAATTAAATTTAGGCACATCATCCGTCAACCCAATATTGGCTTCAAAAAAAGAATCGATGTTACCAATATCTGTCCAATATCCTTCATATTGGAAACTAAATATTTTTTTGTGTCCAACGGCTTGAGGAATAATTTCTTTTCCAAAATCTTGAGTACTTGATTCGGCCATAACATCCAACAAGAATTTTCTGTTGAAAACATAAATTCCCATCGATGCCAAATAATGTTTTCCTTCGCTTTTCATTTGATCGCTGACATCGGAAGTCCAATCAGGCAAAAGTTCTTTTGCTGGTTTTTCGATGAAGGCTTCTATAAAATTCTCGGAATTGGTTTTTAAAATTCCAAATTCAGGTGCATCTTTTGCATTTACTGGTAAGGTTGCAATAGATATATCGGCTTCATTTTTTATATGTTCCTCAATCATTTCATTCAAATCCATTTGATACAATTGATCTCCTGAAAGAATCAAGGCATAATCAAAATCATGATTTAGAAAATGTGGCATACATTGTCTTACGGCATCTGCAGTTCCTTGAAACCATTTTGTATTGTCTGGCGTTTGTTCGGCTGCCAAAATATCCACAAAAGCATGGCTAAAAATACTAAAATGATAGGTATTCTTGATGTGGGCATTCAAAGAAGCTGAATTGAACTGCGTCAAAACAAAAATTCGATAAATATCCGAATTCATACAGTTAGAGATTGGAATATCCACCAATCGGTATTTACCTCCAATTGGAACTGCTGGTTTTGAACGTGTTTCTGTCAATGGAAATAACCTGGAGCCTTGACCTCCACCGAGAATAATTGCGATTACATTTTTCCTTTTAGCCTTCATTTTTGTTTAGTATTAAATTGTACACCTCTATATATTCTTGACAAACGCTTTCCCAAGAATGATCAATACTCATTCCCAATTTTCGAATATCATTAATTTTTTTCTTGTCTTTAAATAAATTTACTGCCCTTTGAATCGAATAACAAATATCTCCTACTGAGGCCTGATCGTGACATATTCCGTTTCCGTTGTCACCAAAATCGATTACTGTGTCTTTCAATCCACCAGTTCTTCTCACAATCGGAATTGTTCCGTAACGCATCGCATACATTTGGTTCAAACCACATGGTTCAACTCTTGAAGGCATCAATAAAAAATCGGAACCGCCATAAATTAAATGAGCCAACGCTTCATCATAACCAATTACAGCATTGTAATTCCCTTTAAAACTGGTCAATAAATGACTCAATTGGTTTTCTATTTCGGTATTTCCAGAACCTAAAACTAAAATATTAATTTCCTTAAAATTTTCAGATAAAGACATCGCTGCAGCGTGAGGCAACAAATCGGCTCCTTTTTCATCTAATAATCTTCCAATAAAACTAAAGAGCGGTTTTGTTGGATCCAAATCAAATTGACTACACAATTTTTCTTTATTTTCTTGTTTCCCTTTTTTGAAATTCTTGAGGGAATAATTTTTCTCCAACATTTTATCCGTTGCAGGATTCCAAACTTCCATATCAATACCGTTCAAAATACCTCTGGACTTGTCCCTTACAAGATTAAACAAAGACTCTAATCCATATGCCGAATAATTTATTTCATTCAAATAATTCGGAGAAACTGTAGTAACTGCCGAAGCACATTTGATGGCTGAAGCCAACGAATTTATCTTGTTGTCAAATTCCAAAAAGTTTACTTTCGACAAATCAAACTCCGGTAAATAATACAATTTATCAAATCCAAATTGCCCTTGATAGATGGAATTATGAATCGTAATCACCGTTGGCACAATTCTTAATTTTTCATATTTATTGGCATACAATAGCATAAAAGGAATCAAGCCCGTATGATGATCGTGACAATTGATTACGTCTGGTATTTCATTTCTGGAACTAATCCAATCCAATGTGGCTATCTGGTACGATAAAAACCGTTCAATATCATCTTCGTAACCATATATTTCTTTTCTGTCAAAGAGTTCTGGGATTTCAATTAAATACAGTTCATAACCCAATGTATTCGAACGTTCTTTCAACACGTTAAAAGGAAAATTAAAATTCCCCAATTTCACAAAACCCGAATGAACACTGTCAAATTCATTTTCCTCAATAAACTTGGTTTCATAACGAGGAAGCACCACTCTCACAAGATGTCCTGCATTATTTTGATATTTTGGCAATGCTCCCACAACATCTCCTAAACCACCTACTTTTGCCACTGGATAACACTCCGCACCTATATGAAATATTTCCATTTGAAAATTCTAATTTTTTAATTCTTCCTAAAACAATACTTCTATTATTATTGTTAGTATAGTTTAGGTAAATTCAATATTTTGGTTAAAAGCAAAATATGATTATGATACATTTATGTTTTTCTAAATTTAGTAAAAAAAACACAAAATAATAACATGATTGAAAATTTATTATAATATCAAAAAATGACATCTAAATATGAACAATCATTGAAAATTCCTAACGTAATCCTGTACAGCTGTAAACTTATCGCTGTTTTTTTTGCCAAAGCTATCAACCTTATTTAGTGGAAAGCAATTTATGTCTCCAATAAAACATAAAATTCAAAAAAGCGAATGGAGATGGACAGCAAAAGCGTTCAAATATTAAAAGAAATATCAAAAAATTAATAAAAAAAGTGATGCTGTATCAAAATGTAGAAAGTGATAAGAAAATTTTGGTGGTTCACGGATGAGTCAGGACAGCAAAATGACTACGAATTAGATAAAATAGGACTTTTCAATGCCAAAATTAAGGTTTTGGGATTGATCCTAAAATAGGCATTTTCAATAAAAGCGTTTAGGTCTCAATTCAGAGGAGTGAGAAATATAGAATTCTTCCTTTTTAAACTAACTAATATTTATGCCTAATTTTTATCGCTCCACAGGTTTTAGACTTGATCCGTAAATATAGGGAGTAGAATTCCAAAAAATTCAAAAATAGGTATAAACAAAAAACCCCGTTTCGTTAGAAACAGGGTTTTTCAAAAGAAAGGCGACGACATACTCTCCCACATAACTGCAGTACCATCTGCGCAGGCGGGCTTAACTACTCTGTTCGGGATGGGAAGAGGTGAGCCCCGCCGCAA